>NZ_SAUZ01000015.1 GCF_004022215.1 Paenirhodobacter populi | reverse complement strand
CGGGTGTGGCAATCCATGACCAGCGCCAGTGCGAGCCATCCCGCCCCGCCCAGACCCGGCACACGTCGGTCGACCAGCGTTCGGGGCCGTGGCCACGGACGGGATCGCCTCGATGCGAGGGCGCATCCCCACCGGTCGCTTTCGAACCTGCCAGCCCTTGAGTTGAAAGACCCGCTGAACCGTGTTCTTGTTGAACCCCGGAAGCCAGGCCACGGTCCTGTAGCCGAAGGACGGTTCCTGCTCGATCGCCTTGATCGGCTCGGCGAAGCGCGGATCGACCTTCGGAGCCGCCTTGGCTGGCCGGTCATAGACGGTCCGGCGGGGCACCCCAAACCAGACGCAGGGCCTGTTCAGTGGCACCTTGATGCCCTCAGCGAGAAGGCCCTGCTGGATGCTCTGGATCATTTGTCGTCCGCATTCGCCATTGGGCTCGGACCGATGGCGCTCCAATGGCTCATTCCAGCAGGGCCCGGTATTTTCTCGCGCACGCAGCTCCAGCATGGCCTCGCCATAGGCCTCCTGCAGGTCCTTCAGCTGCTTCTCGTATTGCCCCCGAATGTCGAGCGGGTTCGCCCGCAGGGAATTCTCCATCCCCCGCTTCGCGTCATCGATCCAGCCCTCGATTTCAGAGGGCGACAGGTCGAAGGACCGGCTGGCCTCGGCCACCGTGGTCTTGCCCCGAATGATCTCGATCACCAGCGCCGTCTTGCGCTCGCCGTCCAGCGCTTGATGCTGTCGTCCATGGTCACACTCATTGCTACGTTCTCCCTTGTAGCATGAGCAGATCTTCACTGGAGCAATACAGTTGGCCGCGTAGGATTGCGGAACATCAGCCATGCTGCACAATGGCATTAATGAGATGGCCCGCCCCGCGCCCCCGCGTATCGTTGGGGGAAACCCCCCGCAAACGAAGAGAAAGGATGTGAACCAAACCTGTCCCCGAGACTGCGACCTTCGGCATAGATATCGGCAAGAAGGTGTTCCACGTTGCCTTCCCGAACGCAGTAGAAGCCGTGTTCAGCATACGAAATTCTCGCGCGATAAACTATTGGCCTTCTTCGATGCCGCGTCGAAAGCTCCGGTGGGCATGGAGGCCTGCCCGGGATCCCAATGGCTGGCGCGGCGACTGGCCGCGATGGGACATGGTGTGCGCATCATACAGGCGCGATTTAATATGGAACCCGAGATGCGGATCTCATCAAGGCCTTGTCGCCAAAAGCAGCTGACTGATCAGAGGCCGGATACATTCACGCAAGCCGGTCGGCCACGCACAAAAACCTTACAACAGCGGAGCGACCATACATTTTCCAAATCTTAGATCGTCAAGCAACCAACAACCAACAGGACGAAGTGTTCGTAGATACAGGCCAAGCCCGTCAAATGCGACAAGCGCCGCAAAAGGATGGCAGCCACCCCTGACAAGTCGCATTCAGCGTCGGACTCTGCAGCTTTCGCGATAGCGGGGTCATACCGTATAAGAGCAGGCTATCACGAAACCTCAAGGTACGTCGCCGCACCAGCAACGGGATTATCTGTGATGACGAGACCCGATGCCCCCCTCAGTGTTCCTTGAGGAACTCTTGAAGCTTCAATGCCTTTTCGCTGCTGTCGATAAGGTTTTCGAACAAGGCCACGATCCTGGGTAGCTCGCCCGCCGACAGAGGCGCGAACTCGATATCGTTCACCTGCTGCTGGATCGGCGCGAGATCTGCAAGCGTGGACCACGCCTGCTCCGTCAGGTTCAGGCAGATCTTGCGGCGGTCCTCGGGATCGACGTCCTTGGTGATCAGCCCCTTCTTGGCCAGACGCGAGGTTGTCGTCGTGACGAAGGCGCCCGACAGATGCAGATGCGCCGCCAACTGGCTGATGATCACGGTGCCACCCCCAGCCGTCAGATGGCCGATGGCGACGAGAACGGTGTATTCGACGCCGCTCAGCCCGATCCGCTGACCGAAGCTCGCCCGCACCGCCTCGTGCCGGGCCAGAAAGCCGAAGGAGGCGTGGATCAGCTTGCGGAACACGGCGTCCGATCCGTCAATCAGTAGCTCGGGGCGGGTCACCGTCATCGGTGCGGGTGCGCGAGGTGGCATCGATCTTCCTTCAGGCCTGCTCGCCGGGCGCACGACAGCGTCGTTCCGCGCGCTGCCCGGATAAGACCACAACTAAACTCCGGCACGGAAATAGCAATTCAAAAAAGCTTTTCTGTGCCGGGATCACGACTTGCCGCAGGTCAGACCAGCGCCATCATCGTGTTGCGGATCAGGCTACCCTCGGCCAGATCACGTGCCGCGCCGCTTGCCACAACCTCGCCCATCGAAAACAGGAAGGCGCGATCGGCAATGGCCAGCGAATGTTTCGACTTCTGCTCGGCCAGCAGGACCGTCAGCCCCTGCTTGCGGAATTCCGAGATGAAATCGAAGATCTGCGCCGTCATCATCGGCGCGAGACCGAGCGAGGGTTCGTCCAGCAACAGCAGCTTCGGACGCGCCAGCAGGGCCCGCGCGATGGCAAGGATCTGCTGTTCGCCGCCCGACAGAAACCCCGCGATACCAGACCGCCGCTCGCCCAGGATTGCAAAGCGTTCATAGGTGGCAACGATCTCCGTTTCGAGCTGTGCCTTGTCACGGCGCAGATAGCCCCCCATCCGCAGGTTCTCCTCCACCGTCATGCGGGTCAGGATGCCGCGCCCTTCGGGAACCAACGCGAGGCCATTCGCCAGATTGCGCTCGGCGTGCATGGGCGCCAGATCCCTGCCCCGGTAGACCACCCTGCCCTGAAACGGCAGCAGCCCGGTAATTGCCCGCATTGTGGTGCTCTTGCCCGCACCGTTCGCGCCGATCAGCGCAACGATCTCGCCTTCGTTCACGTCGAAGTCGATCTTGCGGATCCCCGGGATCGCCCCATAGTTCACCTTCAGATCATGGACCGAGAGGATCATGCGTCTTCTCCCAGATAGGCCGCGATGACGGCGGGATCGCGCTGGATTTCGGCGGGACGTCCCCCCGCGATCTTGCGACCGTAGTTCATCACATGCATCTCGTCGCACAGGTTCATCATGAAGCGCATGTCATGCTCGATAATGAGGATCGACAACCCCTTGTCGCGCAGCCCCTGAAGGGTCTGGCGCAGGTCTTCTGCCTCGTCATGGTTCATGCCCGCGACAGGTTCGTCGAGCAGTAGCAGCTTTGGCTCCATCGCATAGGCGCGGGCCATCTCGACCTTGCGCTGCACACCGTAGGGCAGCGACACCGCGATCCGGTCGCGCACGGCGCTGATGCCGAACAGCTCCATCATCCGCTCGCCGCGCTCGGCCACGGCCCGGGAGGGCAGGATGCGCGACAGCATCGGCGTGCGCGGGGCCTGCGACAGCAGCATGTGTTCCCACACCGTCATCGAGGCGAAGAGGCGGATGTTCTGGAATGTACGCGAGATTCCGGCACGCGCGATCCGGTAGGGCGCGAGGCCCAGAATCTCCTGTCCGTTCAGCCGGACCGAGCCCCGGTCCGGCCGATATGCACCGGTGATGACGTTGAAGATCGTGGTCTTGCCCGCGCCGTTTGGCCCGATGATGCCGGTGATGCAGGCCTGCGGGATATCGAAGCTGACATCCGTCAGCGCCTTGATCCCGCCGAAGGATTGATCGACGTCATGGAATTCAAGGACATTGGCCATCAGTTCGCCCTCCGCCAAAATTTCGCGAGCCCGAAGACATTGCGGTCCAGGATCCCCTGACGCCGCACAAGCAGCACCGCGACCAGCAGCGCGCCAAAGATAGCGATGCGCCAGTCAACGAAATCGCGCAGCAGTTCGGGCAGCATGATCAGCAGCGCCGCCCCGACGATCGACCCCGCTGCGAGGCTAGACCCGCCGAGGATCATCGCCAGAACGAATTCGGTCGAGCGGTCGAAACCGAAGTTTCCGGGCTCGATATACAGGTTCTGATGCGCCAGCAGCGCCCCGGCCACGGCCGCGATCGCCGCCCCGGTCATGAAGGCCATGAGCTTGGTCACCGTGGTGTTCATGCCCACCAGCCCCGCGGCCAGTTCGTCATCGTTGACGGCGCGGATTTCCAGCCACCAGCGCGTGCGCTCGCAGATCATCACGCAGGCCAGCACGAAAGCCGTCCAGCCGAGGATATACCACAGCGGCACGTGCTCCATGCCGCTGAACCCGCCGGCGCCGCCCGTCGGCTCGAAATTGAGAAAGAAGGTCCGCACCATCTCGCCAAAGCCGAGCGTCGCCATGGCGAGGTAGAGCCCTTTCAGCCGAAGGGCCGGAAAGCCGATGATCAGTCCGAACACCGCCGATACGGCAGCCGAGACGACAATGGCGGGTGTCAGCGGCATTCCCGCCGAAACCGTCAGCCAGGACGACAGATACGCCCCGATCGCCATGAACCCGGCATTGCCAAGCGAGAGCTGCCCGGTCGACAGGATCACATAGACCGACAGCGCCCCGAGCAGAAGAATGGACCCGTCGGCGACGAGACCCGCTTGATAAGACGACATCATCACACGCGCCCTCCGGAGGTTTTCGAAGACCCGCCCAGCAGGCCCTGCGGCCGGACGAGAAGGATGGCGATCATCATCCCGTAGACGATGAAATCGCGCATCGCCGCGCCGCCGTAGGCGACCGTCAGCACCTCGAGAATGCCGATGATCGGTCCGGCCAGAAGCGCCCCCCAGATATTGGTGGCGCCCCCGACGATCATCACCGCGATCGCCTTTAGCCCGATATCGACGCCGATATAGGGGGTGATGACCGAATAATGGAGCCCGACCAGAACACCGGCCGCCCCGGCCAACAGCCCCGAGAGAGCAAAGGCCACGAGGATCATCCGCCGCGGCCGGACCCCGAGGATGCGCGAGACGTCGCGGTTTTCGGCGACCGCGCGCAGCCCGCGGCCGATGTCGGTGCGTTGGATCAGCAGCGCGGTCAGCACGCACAGCCCCAGCGTAACCGCGAAAACCACGATCTGCACGACGCTGAGCGACACCAGACCGAAATGGAACCGCGTGTCGAGCCAGCCCTCGAGAGTCAACTGCATCGGGTCCGAACCCCAGGTGTTCGTGGCGAAATTCTGCAAGATCATCGAAAAGCCGAGCGTGCTGAGCATCGGGGTGATGTGGCTGGCATTGCGCAGCGGCTCATAACCGATGCGCGCGATGACCATGCTGATGACAGCCGCAACGGCCATCGCCCCCGGGAGCGCCAGCCACACCGGAACCCCCGACATGATGAGCGAGAACCCGATGAAGGCGCCGATCATGAAGATCTCGGAAATCGCGAGGTTCAGAATGCCGAGAATTCCCATCACCAGCGAAAACGCCAGTGCAATGAGGGTGTAGACCGCGCCGAGCGTCAGCCCGTTCAGAACCTGCTGTATGAAGATGCTCACGCCCATCGGGTTTCCTGTCGTTTCGCCTTGCAAGATCTGCCGCACGAGGGCGGCGAAAAACCTGCAGCACGGGGGCTGCAGGCCAGTTCGGGTTAGTCATTGCGCGCAGGCGTCGGCCTCGGGGCTCGAACATGCGGTTTCGAGCGAGGTCCATTTGCCGTCCTTCGCCTGAACGATGAAGAACGACTTGACCGCATCGCCATCGGCCGCAAAGCGCACCTTGCCGCCGAGGCCGACGAAATCGCTCTCCGATGCCATGTAATCGCGGATTCTGGTCCGGTCGGCGGCCAGATCGGCCGGGGCGGCGGTCACGCCGGCTTCCTTGGCGGCCTGAGCGAACAGGCTGACGATTTCGTAGATATTGGCGTCGAAGAGCGACGGCTCGATCGTGCCGGGCAGGTTCTTTTCAGCGCGCATCAGCGGCGTAACACCGTCGGTGAACGTCTTGACCGCCGGAACATCCAGCCCGGCGAAGAAGGTCGTCGGCGCGACGATCGGCAGTTCGGGATAGGCGGCGAGGATCGCGCTCGACATCAGTTGCGTCGAACCGACGACGGGGGTCTTCATGCCCTGGCGCTTCATCTCGCGCAGCACGGTGATCGCCTGGCTGTAGTCGGCGGACAGGACCACCGCATCGGGTTGCAGCGAGCGCAGCTTCGTCACCTGCGCCGAAACATCCAGATCCCCGGTGTTGAAGGAGATCGGCGTATCCGCGTCGAGGTTTTCTATACCGTTGTCGGCAAGGATCTGCGGGAAGATCTTAGCCCCCGCAGCCGAGGCTGTTGCATCCTTGGCGTCATAGATGATCGCGGCCTTCTTCACGTCGAAGGTCTTGGCGAAGAACGGCACGACGAGCCTGGCGAGCTTGGCCTCGTCGACGGTATTGCGGAACCCCCAGGGGCGGTTCGCGGCAGCGACGCCGGGTTTCGACGAGTTTTGCGACACCGAGACGATGCCGAGTTGATTGGCAACCGGGAAGGCCACCTCGACGGCCGAAGAGGTCGCGGGGCCCGCGACGGCCAGAACCTGATCGTCATCGGCCAGCTTGCGCAGCATCGAGACCGCCTGTGCGGGCTTGGCACCGTCGTCGTAGATGACGATCTCCATCTTCGCGCCATTGATGCCGCCCGCTTCATTCACCTGCTTTTCGAGCATTTTCAAAGCGACCGTATTCGCGCGGCCCCATTCGGCAAACGGCCCCGAGGCCGGAACGATTGCGCCGAATTTTACGGTCTTTCCGGTCAGGTCCTCGGCCTGGACCGCGACCGGAACAGCGGTCATCGCCGCTACCCCCAGAATGGCCGCAGTCATCATGGATTTCAGCATGGGTCTCTCCACTGATGGTTTCGGGGGGCTTGTTTCTGATCGCCCCGGACGTGCCGGTCTCGGCCGGCATTGCCAAGACGCAACATGAGCGGAGGCGGATTATATTTACAAAAGAAATCTTTCACTGAAAGGCATTTTTAGTCTGATATGCACCAGATGCAGCCAAAGGCGGAAAGCAGGCAAAAAACACGCTCAAAAAATACGCCCCCAGAAAACTCCGTCCCGGGAGCCGCCGGTAGAATCGGCGCGAAGAACAACTAACATTCTGTATATTAAATGAATTATTCTATGAATGCGCCTGATGATCGCTCATGTATCGAAGTGAAAACCACAAGGGACACTGAAATTTTGCGCCCGGATTCGCACGAAATTCATGTTTTGTACCTCTATCTTGTGCAAAAATAATATTCAAAAATATAACTATAATACCTTTGTAAGTTAATTAATTTGACAAGCGGACCATGTATCGCCGAGGTTGGGACCATCCTCATGATGACAGGGAAAGGTTCCCCGATGAGCCGCTATGAACATCATTTCGCACCTCAGGCCGACAACGCCCGCGACTTCAGAAATGCGCTCGGCCTGTTTCCGACGGGGGTCGTGATCGTCACCGCGGAGGTGGCGGGCGAGCGGATCGGCATGACGATGAGCTCGTTCAACTCCCTGTCGCTGGACCCCGCGCTCGTGCTGTTCTCGATCGGCAGATCGGCGCGCTCGCTGCCCGCCTGGGAACGTGCCGGTGGCTATGCGATCCATATCCTCTCGGCCGATCAGAGCGGATTGTCGAACCGGTTTGCGCGTCCCTCCGACGACAAGTTCGCGGGCCTCGAAACCGCGCGGGGCGAAACCGGCGCACCGCTGATCGACGGGGCGCGGGCGGTTTTCGAATGCCGCCCCCATGCCATCCACGACGCGGGCGATCACCGCCTGTTCATCGCCGAGGTGACCTCGGTCCATGTGGCGACCGATCGCCACCCGCTGGTTTTCTCGCAGGGGCGTTACGCCTCGCTCAACTGATGCACGGGGCCGGCGCGACCGGCCCGATCTTCTTACAGGACGAATGAAATGCTGAAAACGGGCGCGCAATACATCCGGTCGCTTCAGGACGGGCGCGAGATCTTCATCTACGGCGAGAAGGTCACGGATGTGACGACCTCGCCGTATTTCCGCAACGCCGCCGCCTCGGTCGCCATGCTGTACGATTTTCAGTCGGCCCCCGAAAACGCCGCGCTGATGACCTATGAGACCGAAGACGGTGACCGCGCCAACCGGATCTGGCAACTTCCGAAAAGCTATGCCGAACTCGTCGAGCGGCGCAAGGCACTCGAAGCCTGGACCGAACTTCACGGCGGTTTCATGGGCCGTGCTCCCGACCATGTCGCCTCCTGCATTGCCGGGATGAACATGGGGCGCGAGGTCTTTGAGGCATACGATCCGGCGCGGGCCAGAGCGTTGGCCGACTACTACCGCTACGCGCGCGACAACAGCCTGTATCTGACCTACGTGATCATCAACCCGCAGGCGGACCGTTCCAAACCCGCGAACGAACAGAAGGATCCCTTCATCGCCGCGGGCGTCGTCGATCAGGATGCCGAAGGGCTGACGATCCGTGGCGGCAAGATGCTGGCGACGGGTGGGGTTCTGGCCCATGAGGTCTTCGTGACCTGTATCCAGCCGCTGCGCGAGGGCGAGGAACCCTATGCGATTTCCTTCGCCATTCCGATGAACGCGAAGGGGCTGAAGATCCTGTCGCGCAAATCCTACGAAAAGCAGACGCCGAACCTGTTCGACAACCCGCTCGCCTCGCGGTTCGACGAAAACGACGCCGTGCTCTATTTCGATGATGTGAAGGTTCCGTGGGACCGGGTGTTCGTCAATCAGGACACCAGGATGTGCGCGAAACAGTTCCACGCGACCCCCGCGCATGTCTATCAGAACTATCAGGCGCAGGTCCGTCTGATGGTGAAGATGCGCTTCCTGATGGGGCTGGCGAAAAAGACTGCCGAAACCAACGGCACCATCGCCTTTCCGCCGGTGGTCCAGACGCTCGGCCAACTCGCGGCGCAGGCCGGCATGGTCGAGGCTTTTGTGTGCGGCATGGAGGCCAAGGGCCACATGCACGGCGAATACTACATCCCGGATGCGCATCTGCTCTATTCCGCTCAGGTCCTGACCCAGCAGCTTTATGCTCAGGTTATCAATACGATGCGGGATCTGGCGGGGGGCGGTTTGATTATGCTGCCCTCCTCTGTCGAGGATTTCGCCAACCCTGAAATCGCCAAATACATCGAAAAGACCCAGATGAGCCCCGTTACCGATTCCGAGGGCCGGGTGAAGTTCTTCAAGCTCGCCTGGGATGCCATCGGTTCCGAGTTCGGCTCGCGCCACGCGCAATACGAGATGTTTTACGCGGGTGCGACCTTCGTCACCAAGAACCACTCCTTCCGCACCTTCGACTGGGCAAATTCTACCGGCATGGTCGACCGGATGCTGGATGGCTACGCGCTGAAAAGCGAAATCGCCAAGCTCTGAACATAAGGGAAAATCATGACATTCAAGATCGACTTCGACAAGAAACACGACGAATTCTACCCGATCGACATGGGCAGCGAGGGCTGGGCGTCGCCCGCCGGTTACCCCGCGCAGATCCAGCAGAAGATCCTGTCCGGCTATCTGGACGAGGACCGGAAGGAAGGCTTCCGCACCCGACTGCTGCGGTTTGAGCCCGGCATATTCACCACAAAGCCGTTCGAGCACGATTACTGGGAAGAGGTCTACCTCGTCTCGGGCGACCTGACGGTGGGCAATGATGAGAACGGCAATGGCGGCGAGAGCTTCGGCCAGCACACCTATGCCTGCCGCCCGCCCCATACGCCGCATGGTCCGTTCAAATCGGTCGGCGGCTGTGTCCTGATGGAGCTGCACTATTACGACGAAACGGCGGCGAAGAAATGATCCTGCGTATCGCAACCATTGCGGATGCGCTGGCGCGGGGGGAAACGACCTCGGAGGCCCTGGTCCGCCAGTGCCTCTCGCGCATCCATGATCCTAAGGGCGAGGGCGCGCGCGCCTTTACCCGCACGCTCGACGAACAGGCGTTGGCCGAGGCGCAGGCCTCCGATGCCCGGCGTGTGGCAGGGCGCACGATGTCACCGATTGACGGGATTCCCGTTTCGATCAAATGCCTGTTCGACGTGGCAGGGATGGTGACCCATTCCGGATCGCGGGTTCTCGCGGATGCGGTCCCGGCGACACAGGACGCCGCCGCAGTCGCGCGTCTGCGCGCGGCCGGCGCGGTTGTCCTCGGTCATACGAACATGACGGAATTTGCCTATTCGGGCCTCGGGATGAACCCGCATTACGGTACGCCCGGCAATCCGGCCAATCGTAGCCGTGTGCCGGGCGGCTCGTCCTCGGGCGCTGCCGTCAGCGTGGGCGATGGGATGGCGGTGATCGGGCTGGGCACCGATACCGGCGGATCATGTCGCATTCCGGCAGCCTTCTGCGGGCTGACCGGGTTCAAACCGACAGCGCGACGTGTTCCGATGGCAGGCACCTACCCGTTGTCGGAAACGCTCGATTCCATCGGTTCCATCGCCGCTGATGTGGCCGGTGTAGCGCTGGTTGACGCGGTGATCTCGGGGGAGGATGCGACGCTCGTTCCAGTGCCGCTGAAGGGGCTCCGGTTCGGCCTTTTGCAGAATTACGTCACTGCGGATGTCGAATCCGCCGTCCAGAAGGCATTCGACGCAGCCGTGGCCAGATTGCACGCCGCAGGTGTCGAGATCGTGCCCCTCACACTGCCCGCGATCGAGCAGATCCCCGCCATGAACGCGCAAGGTGGCATCACCGCCGCCGAGGCGCTGGCGCTGCACCGCGACCTTCTGGCCGTGCGCGAGGCAGAATATGACCCCCGCGTCTCGGTGCGCATCCGCAAGGCCGAGGCCATGGTGCCCGGCGCCTATGAGGCGCTTCTCGCTCAGCGGCTCCGGATGATCGCGCAATGCGACGCCGCGACCCTCGGGCTCGACGCCGTGCTGATGCCGACCACGCCGATCGTCGCCCCCGCCACAGCTGCGCTTGATGCGGACGAGGCGCTTTACGGCAAGGTCAACCTGCTGGCCTTGCGCAATCCGACCGTTGCCAACTTCCTCGACCGCTGCGCCCTGTCGTTGCCCGTCGCGGCGGAGGCACTGCCTGTCGGCCTCATGCTGATGGGCGAAACCGGCGCCGACCGGCGCCTGCTGGCCATCGGAGCGGCCGTCGAGGCCGCTCTGGGCCATGTGACGAAGGAAAACGCATGAAATTCGACATCATCAGCGCGTCCGGCACGACCGCGACCGAAATCGACATCCGCAAGCTCGTGATCGCCGGCTGGGCGGGGCGCGACAAGGAAAAGATGGAGCATCACATCCAGGAACTGGAAGCTCTTGGCGTGGCACGTCCGAAATCCACTCCGACCTTTTACCGGGCCTCGGCGGTGCGGCTGACAACCACTGCAGAGATCGAGGAACTGGGCGATGCCTCCTCGGGCGAGGTCGAGCCGCTGCTGATCCGCCATGACGGCGCGCTGTTCATCGGCGTGGGGTCCGATCATACCGACCGCGAGGTGGAAGCCTATGGCGTCTCGGTTTCCAAGCAGATGTGCGCGAAGCCGGTGGCGGCGCAGCTATGGCCGCTCGACGAGGTCGCAGATCACTGGGACGAACTGGTCCTGCGCAGTTGGATCGATACGCCGACGGGACGCGCTCTCTATCAGGAGGGCAGCGTCGCCTCGCTGCTCGATCCGCGCGATACTCTGGCGAAGTTCGAAGCGGAGCAGGTTTTCGGCGATGGCACCGCGATGCTGTGCGGCACGATGCCCGCGATCGGTGGAATCCGCTCGTCCGGTCATTTCATCGCCGAGCTCGAAGACCCCATCCTCGAACGCAAGATCGGCTTCGGCTATCGCGTGTCGTCCCTACCCATTATGGGGTGAAGCATCGGGGTCCACCCTGTCGGCTCTGCCCGCCTGTGCCGGAATATATCGCGGTGCCGACAGGCGGCCCTGATGCCCGGAGGCACACCGGGAGAGCAAAAGACGCGCCATCTTCCTGATCTTCTGGAACCATAACTTCGGCGAACTGGGCCTTCGCGCCATTCCGTTGTGGTCACGGGCTTGCCTTGGGCCTGCATATGCCACTGATAGACATAGGATCTCGACACCCCCGCATGTCTGCGTGATCTGATTCAAGGTGAGTTCTCCTGCATCCATTTTCTCCAGCACGAACCGTTTGAATCTCGGAGGCCAGACGCGCCGCCCGGCCGGAGTGACAGGGATGGAGAAGCCGAAGGCCTGAGGCGGCGGATTATTGGTGTCCGGCATATCGTCCTCATGGGGTGAGAGGAGCATACCATGCCTTCAAGGCGGGGTTCAGCTGCTATGAAGGGGCCAGATGCAACGCTTACGGTGATCAGGCGATATCATGGTCTCGCGCGAGACCTTGTAGAAAAGCTGTGCTTGCGTGGACTGCCGTATCCCTGTCATTGCCGTCACTTCATGCTTGCTGAAAGTGACCCAACCGGAAAGCGGCGGAGTAACCGGATTCTCGGTGAAATCTCCCGCAGAACAACCCGCGAGACCGGGGCGCAGCACGGCGCCTCGGGCCTCTGGCTGTCATTCAGCCTGGCCAAAACTCTCGCACACATGATCCCCGAAAGCCTGCCCCGCCGATCCGATATCAGGGATCTTCTGAAGCCTCAGCTGATAGGATCCGATCTCGCCGAACCCATCCTTTTCCGTCAGTCTGCGATGCTGTTCGCCCAGCAGGCTGATGGGCAGCGGCGCGATCGCCAGATCCGCCATGACGGCAGCCAACTGGCCGGCGCCAGTCTCGGACGTGTAAGCGATCCGGTAAGGGCGACCGCTCCTGTCAAGCGCGGCAAGCGCCGCGGCACGCCAAGGGCAGCCATGTGTGGACATTGCGAGCGGGGTCGGCGTCCTGGAAAAGGCGATGCCGTCACGGGCTCCGACCCAGACGAGCGGCTCTGAATGGACCAATTGGCCCAGCGCCGGATCGGATTGCGCCGAGACGGTAAGGATCATGTCGATCTCTCCGGCCTCGAATTTCCGGGTCAGGATCAGGCTCGTCGAGAGCAGGACTTCGACCTCCACAAGGGGATGGGTGGAGGCAAATCGCGACAGGATTTCCGGCAGATAGCGCACCCCGAAATCGTCTGACACGCCGAACCGGATCCGCCCTTCCAGCCGGGGCACCCGAAAGCGGGACAAGGCCTCGTCATTGATGCGCAGAATGTCTTTGGCGTGCACAAGGAACGCCTCGCCGTCCGAGGTCAGGGTCACATGCCGCGGATGCCTGACGAATAAGGCCCGCCCCAGCAGATCCTCAAGCCGCTTGATCTGCATGCTGACGGCCGAGGGGGTCCTGAACACCCGTTTGGCCGCGACGGTGAAATTCCCGGTCTCGGAGATGGTGACGAACGTCTTCAGAAGATCGGTCTCAAGAAGCGTGTTCTGCTGTGGTTGCATGGCGCCATCGCGTTCAATTTTCCTGAACGATACCATGAAAGCTATGCGCTGTATTGATGAATTTCGACATGCCACCCTGGTGTCAGCAAAGGGAGATTGCGATGACCAGGGAAACGAACGTCATGAACCCGCCCGCACCGGGCCAGCCGGCCGCGCGACTGCTGATGTCACGGCTGCGGGGTATGTTTGAAGCCTATCGCCAGGACAGGATCAGGCGGGATGCGTTCCTGAACCTGCTCTGCCTGGACGACAAGATACTGGACGATATAGGTTTGACCCGGGCGGAGGTGGAATGCGCGGCCCGCCTGCCGCTTCGTGTCAACGCGTCGCATGTGCTGGCGGTCGAGGCTCTTGCGCGGCGCAAGGGGCAGATCGGCTGGTAAAGGACGACCCGCGTCGGCGGACGGCAGAAACATCGCAGCCCGGCGCAAGGAGCCGAGGCTGTCAGCGATGCGCCAGATAATCCGCCGAAACGTAACCTGAGATACCGGGCTTGTCAGTGAGGAAGACCTTGCACCAGACCTTATCGTTATTCGTCACGCAGTTCTGACGGGTGAGCCGCGTCCCATCGGGCAGGCCGATTATGATCTTGTGGTTGAGCCCAGGGCCTTCGCGAAGCTTCAGGAGATCGTCTGGCCCGGCGCCTCTGACCACGGCACCGGAGCCGGCCGCGCATCCGCTGGCGATCATGAGAGCGAGAAGAGCCGCAAAATGAAGTCGCATTGTCCGTCCTGAATCGTTTGGCCATCACTACGACACCATCAAGCCAAATGACAGCAGGCAGATGTCGGACACGGATACGGGGTTGAACAAGACCAGCCGTTGAAGGCTCGTTCCATCCTGTAGAGCGACGATCCCGATCAGGATTTTGCCGCGGCGCCGGTAGAGCGGCAGTTTCGGAGGAATAGCCACGCAGGATGTGGCGAGCCCGACGGGCCGGCCTCGCCTGTCCTTGGGGGCGGGTCGGCCGAGCCAGCCAACCCGGTCGGTCGCTGTGCCGTAGCATGTTGCTGTTGCTCGGAACCCTGAACAATCATGCCCTTCGCCATTGGGCTGACTACCTGCCCTGACGGTCGTGCTGCACTGCTCGACGGGGATGAATTCCAACGCGATCCCGTCCTTTCGATCCTGAACCGTTACGCGAGGGCGACCCGGACGAACACAAGGCAGGCCTGGCTTGGGAGGCGGCATGCTCTTGGCTTGTGGAACCACAATCACGCCAAAGAGGTCGCGAGGCGCCTATGAACGTGGCATCGTCACCATACCGCCGCGCAAGCAGCCCTGACCTGGTCGAAGGATCATCGTGTCGAGCGGCACGATATCGCGCCCGGCACGCCGATGCAGAATGGCTCTGTCGAGAGCTTCGATAGGGCGGATGCGCGATGAGCTCTTGAACGAGAGCCTGTTCTCCGGCCTCGCCCATGCCCGCAGTGCCATCGTCGAATGGGTGGAGGATTTCAATACGACGAGGCCCCACTCCTCGCGTGGCTATCAAACCCCGGCGGCCTTCGCCGGGCTTCTCGCCGCAACCGCCAAACCGGTTGCTCATCCCGCGCCTCAGGGCGTGACAGTAACGGACGAGGCTCTAATCGCCGCTGGTGGAAGCTTCAGTGGCACGTCACTTTTGCAACAACGCCCTTCCAAACCCTGCCAGACAGTGCATGTCTCATGCACATCCGCTAAATTTACACAGATTACGTCCTGCTTATGGCAATCGGTGCTCCGGCCATGCCATCCCCGCCGACACCGAAGACCGCAATGGAAATCGCCTTGGCCTGCGCCGCTTGCGATGCCCCAAAATCATGCCGATGCGCCCCATCGACCCTCCACCCACCGAAGCCCTGATCGAGGTGTATCGTCAGCTTGCGTCCGTCTTTCAACGTGATCATCAAGCTTCTGCTATGTGGCATTTTCGCCTTTGCGAGCAGATTGACCTCGGCCCCCGGTGCCAGCTGACACATCACCTCCCGCCGCGTGGAATCGGAGGGGAATGTGTCGTGAAGGAAGCGCGGTTCCTCTCGCGGCCTGTCGGCGAAAGCCAATGTGATCTCCTTGCGGGCCTCTACCGCACCCGGAGCGGACTTCAACACCTCGGACAAAAGCCGGAGCGTGTAGGGCGAAAGCAGATATCGGTCGGTGTAGGCAAGGCTTTGCACCCCGACAGACCGCATCGCCGCGATCTCGAGTGGCGCTTTCGCTGACATCCAGGACCAGAACCGGCGGCCGAAGCCAGAAGCTGGTCCATCGATATCGGTGCCGACATTCAAAAGATGTGCATTGCCAACGCCAAGCTCGATGAGCTTCTGCACGGACAGCTTCGCACCGATTTTAAGCTCCGGTGCGGGTCCGGCCATCACTGGCGCCGTGGCCCCGCTCCCCCACTCTGCGCCCGGAAGTGCCTCCATCGGCTCCATAACCGCAAGCGCCTCCCTTCCGGCACCGCAATCCAAACCAAGAATAACCGGCGCATCGCTCGCCATCGGCGGCTGGTCCGCGCGATGGAGGTCGGCCACCGATGACAAGGCAAAGATTGCCAGCTTGCAAGAAAGATCGAACCCTGCCGCCGTCAACGCTGTGGTCGGTAGGTGAATGCGGGAGCGAACCCCAGCCTCCAACACCCTCTCAAGAAGTCGGCGCATTCGCCAGGCGCCGAAATCCCACGTCTCCGGATCGCCATGAAGCCAGATGTCGAGAGAACGCAACCGACCTGATTGCAACCGTTCGGCAACGAGATCTGCCGCATTCCGGCCCGCCAGCCTCGTCCGGGGGCCGAATACCTGCTCGCTCGCGTCCAAGGCCAGTCGCATGCGCAGCGCCTGCGCCAGATCGCGCGCGGCGGGCCGGTCAAGAACGATATCACGCCGGTTGAGATCGGGGCGCAGGATGCACGAAGGGCATCCCTTGCTGCAGCCATCCGGGCAATCCAGCAAAATCAGAGCACGGCCAAGACAGGTTTCCAGCATCGACGGCTCCGCCATGCGCGCAACAAGCCCGGCCCCGCCAGCGGCCCGGTCATGGAGAAACAGTGACAGGCGCGCGTCCTGCGCCGGTCCGCTCGAACGGTCCGTTGCGAGGCCGATTTCATCAGGCTCGACACCCAGGCCCTCGGCCAGAGCCTCACGCAGAGCGGCAGCCAAGGCTAGGGCCGCCCCGGCAGCAGCGCCTACCGGCAGCTGCCATTCCCAGACATCGGTTCTCATGACCTGGGCAAGATGGACATTGTGCTGAATACGTCCGGGCGTATTGGCCGAAGGACAATAGCCGTCTTGGGTCGGTTTCAGACGGCGGCCCAACATCAGCGGCCGGTGATGGCGCATGGTCTTCGACGTGACGTTGGGGATGCCCGACTGAGGTCTCGGCTCCGCCTCGGCGCGACCACAATCGAGGCAGATTGCAAAACCGCCCCCCAATGGCCCCGCCACGGAGGGCGCGACCAGCCCCGCCGGATCCGCGCGCATCCGCCCAACTCCCTCGCCAAGCGCAATCCAGTCGCCACCATGAGCCGAAAGGCGCAGTGGATCGGATTCGATATGCGCAAGGTTCTCATAGCCGACATGGGCAGGTTTGGCTCCGAGGAACCCGGCAGGTCGCAGCACCTTGCGATAACTCAGGCCGGTGTGACCGCAGCGCGGGCAAGCAACAGGTTCGCCTGCTTCGAGATCAAATGAGTGACAAGCACCACAAGACCACAGCGTGCGCAGATCCTCGAGCCTCGAGGCATCCGTGCCCGCTTCCCAGGCCGGCAAGATACCTTCCGACTGGTGAACGAGACCGTCAATCACCAACTCCGCGCCCGGTGCATATTCCCGGATCGCCTGGTCAAGTGGGCGCGATGCCGTGCCACGGCGGAGATGGCTGGTCCCTCCATCAGCATCAGCGGGGCTCTGGGACAGATTGGCAAAGGTCACCACATCGGTCGGAAACCCATAGGCTGGCGTAAAACCGCGCCGCGCCAATTCTCCCAGCAGGAATTCCCCGGCGAGACGCCGCGCCCTGAGTTCCATTGCCATGCGCGCATCCTTGTCAGGTGCCGTCTCCGCGCCCTCAAGCAAAATGCGATGCTCTGTGCGCCAACGCAGAACCAGACGCTCAAACGCCTCATGACATTGCACGACGAGAGAATGCGCCGGCCGCATCTCCAGACAGGTTCCCAGGACCAAAGGCGCAATCCGGCTCGCCTGCGACGCCCCCCATGCACCGTCAAGTGAAATCAGAAAGGCATCGGCCATGGCCTCAGGCAGAACTGCGGCATCCGCTGTCTGGCCAGCCCCGAGGAAAGCACCGATGCTTCCCCTGACATCCTGGCCACCGTTCTCGGACAGCCATGCCGTCAACAGAGCGGCATTGACGTGGCGTTGCACAAGCGACGGGCTGTCGAACCAGACTTTTGGCGCAACGATGAGACGGTCCAGAAAATCGGAAGGTTTGTCGAAAACCCGGCGGTCGAGCGGCAGATCACGGCAGAAGGTCAGGGTAAAGGCCCAGGGTTCACCGCGTCGACCCGCACGCCCCGCACGCTGCCGATAGTTTGAAAGTGCGGGCGGCACATTGGAATTCACCACCAGCCGCACATCGGCGATATCGACCCCCATTTCCATCGTGGTCGAACAGTTCAGCAGATTGATGCGCCCCTCGCGGAATTTTTCTTCATATCGCTGAAGAGTTGCCCGCGTGATCTGTGCGGAATGCTCCTGCGCCCGGATATAGGGCGGAAAGGCCGCAAGCCGGTCGTGCAGATCGGT
Organism: Paenirhodobacter populi; assembly: GCF_004022215.1. Classification (GTDB taxonomy): domain Bacteria; phylum Pseudomonadota; class Alphaproteobacteria; order Rhodobacterales; family Rhodobacteraceae; genus Rhodobacter; species Rhodobacter populi. The sequence continues at coordinate 123,575 of NZ_SAUZ01000015.1, read as the reverse complement.
CCAGAGACCGCGGTCGCGCAAAGCAGTAACCTCGGGGGCCGTCTCGGCCCAATGTGCCACCTCTGCCCGTTGATCGGGTGTCAGGCCGCCGGCATTGGCAACAGGCAGGCGCGGCATGGTAATCTCTGCCATGGCCTGCTGGGGATCGTTCGGGCTGCGCCCGCCCGCCGACCAGCCATAGGGCCTGCGGGTCACCGGGCAAAGCCAGGCACGATCCAGCCGCTCGACGGCTGCGCGCGAGAAATCCAGACGCCACGCACCTTGTCCCATGTCGCGGGCTGCAGTGGCACAAATCATTGCCCAAAGAGCGTCCAGAACCTCACCGGCCCGATCCTGATCGAGATCCGAGTCAGGGCTGCCGCCCGTCAGCGCATAGATCAGTTGCACCAGTTTGTGGCGTTCGGTCCTTGGACCCGGCCAACGGCGAGCGCGTTCCGGCATCTGATCTGGGGGCGTTCTCGCGGCATGAATTGTATTGAGCCGTCCAAATCGAGGCGCAACAAGCGGCACCATATCAAGCGGGATCTGGACCGCCAGCGCCTGGCGGAACACCATATCGACAGCCAGATGCGCAAGGGCCGCCCAACCCTCGGCGTCAATCCCGGCTTGTGCCAATGGCGACGGCGCTCCTGAAAGGCGCGCCTGCTCCGCCATCTTCGGGAATGTCAGACGCAAAAGCCCCATCGTTTCGGGGTTGTTCTGGATGCGCGGGCGGCGGAACAGCTCACGAAACAGAAAGGCTTCGGCAAGTTTCACCGGATCATCGGCCATTTCCTTCCCGATGCGGCGGTTGCGCCAGATGTCACCGGCAAATTCCGCAAGATCGACATGCCCGGCAAAACGCTGAACCAGATCGCGCCAAGCGACCGGCGCGGAAGACGCCCCCGTCAGCTTCGCCAGTTCGCGCTCTTTGTCGTCGGCCATGTCATCGAACCCCACGGCCCGAAGCTTTGCCATCTCGCCCTGGAGTTTTGCGACAAGAGCAGGATCGGCAGTCTCGCCTTCCTGCACCCTGTGCCACAGGAAGGCGCGGGTCAGACTGCGCTCGGCATCCTGTTGCAGTTTGGCGGCAAGGCGCGCGACACCCTGACGGCTGTCGGTGAAGGTCAGTGCCCGCCGCCCACCGTCAGGCAAGCCAGACATTTGCTCTGGCGGCACGATGTCTTCAATCAGCCCGCCAAGCGCGTTGCCCATCAGGAAAGCGGGGCCGAAATGCAGCCCCATCAATCGGGCAAAGCCAGCGCTGTCACAACAGTTTCGATCAACTGAATCGTGGATCAATTGCATCCTGCGGGCCCGAACACCATCAGGCACCGCATTGTCATAGATGCGCGCATCATCGGTGAGCCAGATTCCCTCCCCCTCAGACAGCCAGGCGAAACCGCGATCCGCTTCGCTTCCTTCACCCTCTTCGGGTTCGGCATCGAGCGCGTAGTCATCCCCCTCACCCGGCTCGGGCGGCTCCAATCGGGGTTCCGCGCCTCCATGGAACAGACCTTGCAAAAACGCCTGTCCACAATCCGAGCATGAAACAACCTCATAGACCGGGGCACCGCAATCGCAACGTGACCGTGCAGAGAACCAGACCGCACCGAAGGGCCAACCGGCTTCATCGCCGATCAGCTCGGGCTGACGGAACTTGCAAGAAGCATCGGGGCAAGCCCAGATCCCGCCTTGGGAACGATGGAAGATATGGCCGCGCCATGGCAACAAGGGCCGCCCCTGATGGGTCGCAGTTCCCAGAAGATCAAGCATGTGCGAGGCCTTTGCTCGTTCCTTCGGATTGCCCGACAAAATCTCAGCCACCTGCGAAAGGGGCAATCCATTCCGAGACATCCCAGTCCATAACCTTTGGATTCTGGGATGCGGTGCGAGAACGGTTGCAGCCTCTTCGGGCGTCATGGATGCCAGCGCATCCGTGTCCAATGCAACATCCGGTCCCGGCGCAGGCAGAACAGGCACATCCTCCTTTCCCTGCACAACCACGACCCGGCTTTCATTCTGCCCCGCGAGCGCCGCAGCAAAAGCGCGCAGCTTTGCCGGTGCATCCGTTTTGCCGCCAATCGTGGCCGAGGTCGCCATCAGCCGCACATCTTCCGGGGCGACACCGAACCCCGCCCTCACCCGACGCAGCAGAAGCGCCATTTCTGCCGCCTGGCTGCCGATATAGCTGTGAGCCTCGTCCAGGACGATCCAGCGCAGGGCGCCCTGGCTCGTCTCAAGCAACGGCTTGTCTTTCGTCCGCAGCAGCAGATATTCGAGCATGGTGATATTGGTCACCAGAATTTCAGGCGGGCATTCTCGGATCTTCGCGCGCGACCGCAACTCGATCTTGTCCGATTTGATCGCAGCATCCCGCTCGGTCTCGGGGGTATCACCATTCAAAAGTGCGAAGCGGACCTTTCCGCCCAGACCCGCTGCCCAGGCCGCGAGACGCTCGCGCTGGCTCTCGATCAGGGCGTTCAACGGATAGAGCAGGATTGCCCGCACACCGCCACCGGGTCTTGGATTGGCCAGGATGTCCTGCAGGATCGGAATCAGGAAACACTCGGTCTTGCCCGCGCCGGTGCCCGCCGTCACAAGAACCGAGCTATTGTCCTCAAGACTGGCGCGCCATGCCTCCAGCTGATGCTGCCGGGGTTGACTGCCCCTTGCCATCGCCTTGCCCTCAGCCCGATCAAGAGCCGCGACAAGATCCTCGCTCAACAGCCCGCCAGCCAGATCGCCCATGGTTTCTCGCGCAAGCTGCCAGGATTTCGCGGCTTCAATCACCGGATCGGCAATCAATGCAGCAGGAGACCCCGAAGGCGCAGACAGCACCCGCAAAAGCAGAGCATTGAGCCCGGTTGACGCCAGCCGCGAACGCGCAACCATGCCCCGTGCCGAACGCTGCGCAAGATGATCGAGTGCAGGCAGAAGATTTGAATAGGGATGGGTCATCGGGACATTTCCAATGCGAGGGTCAGGGCGGCAGGCAGAGCGGTATCGAACCAGATGGGATCAGACGCGCGCAGGGCGATGAGCTGCAGATGCTCTTGAGGGCTGAGGTCTGGTCGCTGTCCGGTTGCGACCTCGGCCGCAACCAGCGGGGCGTGCAGAAGTGGGCGGACGTCGTCCGTCCCAGGCAAGGAAACCTTCAACTCCCGTGCTGACAAGCCCGACACGCCATCGGGTAATCCGGAGAAGCGGCGCAGCGCCTCTTGGGCAGAACCGGCAAGGCTCACGCCGGCTCTCGGCACGGCCAACGGAACCGGGGTTCCAGTCGAAGTCACAGCCAGTGGCTTTCCACCGGCCCAGGCAAAAGCCTGTCCGAGATGGACAGCCAACTCGGGCCGCAAAGCGATGATTTCACCAGCCGCCTTCGCCAGCCGTTCCGCAACCAGCGGGCCGATATCATCTTCACCGATACCCGCAATCCGCAACCGATAGCACAGCCCATTGCGCACCGAGACCAATGCCTCGGCCCAGGCGGCGCAAGGCACCAAAGGCCACCAGAAGGGGCTTTCGGTCTCTATCAGCAGGGCCGCAGCACGATCTGCGCGCCCCACACGTAGCAAAAGTGCCACGGCAGCGGCAGGGACGCGCGCAAGGGCCTGCACCTGATCGAGAGCCGAGGCGTCACCGGCGTCTCTGACCGCGAGGATCAGGCTCCATATCCTGTCCCACCCCAAATCATCGGGTTCCGACAGCAAACGCTGCCACTCCTGCGCGTAACTCTGCAAACGCTGCTCACGCGAAGACCATTCCCCGGGCTGCGCCGACCAGGCCATGGGCCGCATGACACCCCGGCTTTCCGAGTAACCCTGAACAAACCAAAGCCCCTCATCTTCACCGAGCCAGACCGCCGGATCCGTGCGACTTTGCACCTCAACCGACATGATCCGGGCAGGATCATCCAGACAGACCGCAGTCAGACGCGTGACACCTGCCCCAAGATGCCAGAAAGGCCCTGCAGGCTCGGCACTCCAATCATATCGGCCGATTTCCAATCGAGGCGTCTCTTGCCCGCCACCGATGAGACGCAGATTCACTCTGCCGTCGGCACCTTGCAGCGCAAGGGCCTGATCAATCACATTGCCAAATTGGATCAGCGGCACCGCCCCACCAGCGGGAAAGGCCACAGGCGCCCCACCAAGAGCCATACGCAGTTGCACAGCACCGCCGTTTGCGGGCAAAACACCACGCCATCCGGCCATACCCCGACGGGACAGCGGGCGATTTCCCGACACGCGCGCGCCCTGTGCATCAATGAGCCGGGCCACGCGAGAGGGCCAAAGGCCCGTCATCGCCAGGGTTTCCCCGCTGCGCGGATCTGACAGCCGGATATCCAAAGTGCCGGGTTGCCCTTCCGCAGCGAGCAGCAGCACCGCGCTCCCGTCCGCACCGATCACCGCAGCTTCCCGATGCTCTCCGACCCCAAGATGCAGATGAAGACCCTGAGGCAAGCCGGAGGCTTGAAGACGGACCTGCCCATCAGAGATCTCGTGCAAAGAGATCTGCATCGTTTCGGGCAAGACAATATATTGGCACCTTGCAAGAACCATGCCCGCATCGTGCCATTCTGCGACGCGGCCTCCCAACAGGCCGGGCACGGCTTTCGTGCGCGCATGGTTGCCAAGCGGACGCATCGGGCCCTCGCCCTCAACGCCCAAGAGCATCGGCGCCCCAAGAAAGGCCGCTACACTCCCATCGATCAAGAAGCCCGAAAACGGGCGACCAAGCACGGCAAGTCTCGCCTCAGGAGCATCCGCATCTGCGCCAGTCGCAATGCGCAACTCGTGCGGTCCGAAATGGGTGACACCGCGGCCGGATACTGACCACAGCGTACCGCCGGGCGCCTTCGCATCCATGCTGACGCACAGGTCATCGTCACCTTCGGGGACCAGATCGTCAGACGCCAGCACGAAAACCCGCCCTGCCCGTGCCTGTCCCCGCCCCGACAGCGGCACCAATACCTCGGGAAAATCCGTATCGGAATCAATCGCCCTCCAGAGCGATGGCGCTTCATCCGGCGCTGGCTGCCCGGCATCAATCACAATCCGGGCCAGAAACCGTCCATCGGCATGGGCATTCAGGAAAACCGGCTCGTCAGGCGCAGCAGGCATCAGCAGCGCCCCACGCCCGGCATTGCGAACCAGTTCCCAGCCATCTTCAACCGGGATACCAAGGAAGCCCGCACCCGTATCATTCGTCAGCCGCAAGCGAAGGTCGCGATCAACGCCCACCAGATTTGCATGTGGCAAGAACGCTCGCTCGGGGATTTCGGCCACGCCCAGCCAGGGACCACCGGCCTGCTTGCGCAATTGCCTGCGCACCAGAACAGGCATTGGCTTCTCGCGCTTGCGTTCGCTGAGAAGAACCGGACGGACCAGAGCCTCGAAAGCCTCTTGCGACAGGCGCAGGGGAAGAGCCTGGCGCCAGTCCGGGTGATTGGCATCAAGCCAAGGCTCGGCGGCTTCGACGACCAGATCGCCAGGCAAGAGATTTCTGGCTGCGACAATCGCCAGGGCAAGTTCGGCCATAAGACGGGCCTGTTCTCCCGTGCGCAAAACCTGGGGCAGGTCCTCGACCAGCCTCAGAGCCGCGGCATCGGCAATCGACTCCCCAAGAACCCCCTCGCCCTCGATGGCGGACACAAGTCCCAGCAGCGCCCTGCGATATCGAGGAGCATTTGCGAGTGCGAGATCCGGCAATCCTCCCTCAGCAAGTAAGGTATAAAGAAATTCCCGGTGCCCGTGGTCACTCTGCCGTAGGTTACGGCCCCAGGTATCAAGGCCATGGCTCGTCAGCTCGATTGCGGTAGGACGATCATAATCAAGTGCCATGCCCTCGAAGACAAAATCCCAGGTCAGTTGACCGCCGCGAAAGCCTGTCCGGATATACTCAGCCGCCCAAAGCACAAACCCTTGCGCGGTCGAAGGTGTAAGTCCGCCCATACCGATCCGCATGCGCAAGAAAGAGCCTAGGCGATCTCGCTCGGCATCGGTAACGCCATAGGCGTAAAGTGGGCGACCATCAGGATGTTGCAGCCCATTGCGCGCGAGAATTGACTGAACAATCTTCATAGAAAGGCCCCGAGCATCAAACCACCATAAAGAAGAGTAAAAGTGTCCGTAGCCAGGAAACCTTGACGTAGGTCACATAGAAACTGCGTATCATGCGGTAATCTTGCATGCGCTCGCCCAGAAAGAACCCGCCGTCCAGTGCGATCCAATTCTTCAACCATCCAGCAACACTCGACCTCCGTCAGCTGCCTGATACGGTCGTAGACCTCGCGCAGGACACGAGTCTGTGGCGCAAGCTTCGGCAACGAAGAAACGCCCTCCTGCAACAGGCGATCACGCGCGGCTGCCCAAGGCTCGCCCGCGCGATAGCTTTGCGCAATCACAAGGCTTTCGTTCAGCATCAGTCCACCGACGCTGAACGACATGCGATATTTCTGCGACGGTGCCATAATCAGATGCCACCCTCACCACCGGCACCATCAAACTCATGCTGCGCCCGCGCGAGTGCGGCGGCGAGTTCAGGCGCATTCGCTGCCACTATATGCTGTATGCGAGGATCGCGGCCTTTTGCATCCTCCAGCAGCCCAAGGCGGCGCATCACATAAAACAGCATCGCATAGCGGACCGTCAGCACGGATCGCCCATCGTCCATATCGTAATCTTTCGCAACCACAGCCTGCTGCCCCATCGACAGTTCGGGATGCGGCACGAGGATGATGTCGAATGTCTCATGCCATAGGCGATCTTGCACTCCATCGGCACCGGGTGCGGAAGTCGCACCGATTTCCAGAATACGCGGCAGAAGGAAATCCTTGAACCTTTCGGTCTCATGACACCATGCGCGGGCATGCCAGCGAAGCCCGTCATACCCAAAGGCATGTGGGGTGATCCTGCGCCAGGTCGGGTCCGGACGATCGCGGCTCATGGATTGATAGCGGACATCCAGCGATTGATCCTCGCGGATTGCCGCCAGAACGGCGCGCAGAACCCCGGCATCGACCTTGCGGCGCGGCGTCAGTGCGATATCCATCTCAGGCGGCGCCGAAAGCCAGTTGACCCCAGCCTCGACCAAACCCTCAGCCAGCGTCCGCAGGCGCATAAGATAGGCATCGGGATCGGGGTCCAGAAACACAGGCCTGAACTCCGGCCCGGCCACATAGCGACGCGCGCTTTTGTCATAGACCGCATTTCTTGGGGCGCGTTCCTGATAATGCGTCAGATCCTTGGAAGCCTGCGGCACCGAGACGCCAAATGTGTCGATCAGGTCGGATCGGTTGACACCGCCCTCCCAGAACAGGCGGAATTCGATGAACTCCAACCGCCTCTCGACACCCCATTTCAGCATCTCTGCCCCCGTCACTATAGATAGAATATAAAGTATATGGATATCCGCATAATGCCAGTATATTTTATATCTGCACACCATTCGGCTTGTCAACCAGATCGAGACCTACCCATGCGCATCCTGCACACCGCCGACTGGCATATCGGTCAGACCTTGAACGGGTGGTCACGCGAACATGAGCATCGGACCTTTCTGGAAGGTTTACGCGATCTGATCCTGTCCGGGCGGATCGACGCCCTTCTCGTCGCCGGGGATGTCTTCGACGGCATCAACCCATCGGGCGAGGCACAGCGCCTGCTTTACGCGGCCATCGCCGATTTTCTCCGTGCCAATCCCCGATTGCAGATTGTGATGACGGCGGGCAATCACGATCCGGCCCAGAGGCTTGAAGCGCCCGAAGCGGTGCTGGCAGCTCTTGGTGTGCATGTGATCGGCACATTGCGACAGGGGCCTGATGGCGTCGATATGGACCGCCATCTGATCGCGCTGCGCGACAGCAGCGATACGATCCGGGCTTATGTTCTTGCCGTGCCCTTCTTGCGCGCGGCTGATCTGCCCGGCCTGCAACTGGGTGCTGTGGGTGGAACTGAGCCCGCCGTCACGGCCGCCGCCCGTGCCCTGCATCTGGGCATGGCCAAGGCCGCGACTGCCCGCGCCAAGGACCTGCCGCTCCTCGCAATGGGCCACCTGACCTGTGCCGGCGGCCTTGAATCCGAGGGGGCGGAGCGGCGCATCCTGATCGGCGGCGAACATGCGGTGCCGCCCGACATCTTTCCGCCGACTCTGTCCTATGTCGCGCTCGGGCATTTACACCGCCCGCAATCGCTCGACGGCGGGCGGGTGCGCTATTCTGGATCACCCTTTCCCCTTTCCGCCGCCGAAATCACCTATGATCACGGCGTGACGCTCCTGGACTTGGATGAGGGACTGGTGCCGCGCCATATCTCCCTGCCGCGCCCTGTCGCCATGCACCGCCTGCCCGAGAGAGGCGCTGCCCCGCTGGCTGATGTCGCCGCGGCTCTAGCAGCCCTGAACCTCTCGCCCGACATGCCGCGCAATGCGCAATCTTTCGTCTATCTCTCGATCCTCGCCGACCGCCCGGTGACGCAGATCCAGGCCGAGGCCGAGGCGCTGCTCGACGCTTTGCCGCTGCGCTTGGCGGGCCTCTCGATCATCCGACCGGAGGTTGCCGCAATCCCTGACGCACCACCCCCGAACCTGTCCGAGACCTCGCCCGAGGATCTGTTCATAGTCGCCTTCCGGCAGGCACATGGTCAGGAACCGGGCAGCGCCCATCTGGCCGCCTTCCGCGACGCAATGTCCGAAGTCTGATCCCGGAGTTCTGAAATGCGCATCCTATCCATTTCCGGCCAGAATATCGCGAGCCTCGCCCAGCCCTTCGCCGTGGATTTCACCGCCGAACCGCTGGCCGGCGCAGGTCTTTTTGCCATCACGGGCGAGACGGGAGCCGGCAAGTCCTCTCAATCCTCGATGCGATGTGCCTGGCACTTTACGGCGATGCACCGCGCCTTGCGGGCGGGGCGGCAACGGATGAGGTCCCAGACCCTTCGGGCGACACGATCAAGGCTCGCGATTCCCGCGCCATCCTGCGGCGCGGTGCGGCACAAGGCTGGGCCGAGGTCCGTTTTACCGCCCGTGATGGGCAGGACTACATCGCCCGCTGGCAGGCGCGGCGCGCGCGCGACAAGGCCGATGGTCGTTTGCAAAATGTCTCCCGCTCATTGCCCCGAACGGCTGACGGTCAGACGCTCGCCAGCCAGCTCTCGGCCGTCAACGAGATGATCGTGACGCTGACCGGCTTTCACTAGGCTCCAGACCCATTGATTTCAGGCTTCTTGCGTGATTCAGGCACCGCAAGGAGACCTGATTGATGAGCAATCTTCACTGGCTGACCGACGCCCAGATGGAGCGGCTGAAGCCGTTCTTCCCCCAAAGCCATGGCAAGCCCCGCGTCGATGATCGTCGCGTTCTCAGCGGCATAATCTTCATCAATCGCAATGGCTTGAGGTGGTGTGATGCGCCGAAGGAATACGGACCCGCCAAGACCCTCTACAACCGTTGGAAGCGCTGGAGCGACAACGGTGTCTTCGCCCGGATCATGGTCGGCCTGGCCGCCGAGCACGCCGCTCACAAGACCATCATGATCGATGCGACCCACCTCAAGGCGCACCGCACGGCGTCGAGCCTGTGCGTGGAAAAGGGGGGCGCGAACGTCAGATCGGGCGCACCAAAGGTGGCATGAACACCAAATTGCACGCCGTTGCCGATGCGAAGGGGCGGCCGATCGGGTTCTTCATGTCCGCCGGGCAGATCAGCGACGACACAGGCGCAGCGGCTCTACTGGGCAGTCTGCCGAAGGTGGGGTGGCTGCTGGCCGATAGAGGCTATGACCCGATTGGTTCAGAGATGCGTTGAAAGACAATGGGATAAAAGTCTGCATCCCCGGACGGAAGTCCCGCAAGAAGGCCGTCAAATACGACAAGCGGCGCTACAAACGGCGCAACCGCATTGAGATCATGTTCGGCCGCCTCAAGGACTGGCCAATCGTCGGGAAAACAGTCCACTGGACTGTTTTCTCATCCTCCTCATACGTCGCCACGCGATACGACCGCTGTCTGGAAACGTTCTTCTCCGCGATCATGCTCGCCGCAACCGTCTTGTGCTGGCTGTGAAATTCAATAAGTCTGGAGCCGAGCGAGCAGCCCCCTTTTCCCCGGCCGTCTCATGCCACTCGTTCGATCTCGGCGGTGCCGAGCGCATTGACGCGGTTCATCAATGCGATGTGGATGTGGATCTCGGCAGTTTGACAGCCTGGGTCTCGTGACGCGATGCGCTCGCCGACCCTCGTCGCCGCAGCGCATCGTTATAGGGTTTCCACTTCGTTATGCGATAGACGATGGATGCGCCTATGTGAACCCTGCTCGCCGAGGACTTCTGCAACAACGCCGTTCCAGGGCGAATCCTGCCCGAGCGCAGGTTCCACAGGTTCTGGGCGCACGATCTCAGTCTTGTCGGATCCGAACATGTCGGTCCGGCGAAGATCCTGACATCGACACAGCTTGCCGATACCTGTCCGCTGGCCTTGGCGAAGGCGCATGGCGGCCAGCTTCCAACATGCGACCGCAAGCTGCCGGTCGCTGCTGTCCGGAATGGAAAAGCCGCCTTGCTCCAAATTGAAAACAGTCGTTGACGGACCCGCCATAGCGCCACGCCTGCCGGTCATCGCGAAGCGGGCTCGACCCTCAAAAACTTACGCAGGTTGTCCGACGTCCACATCTTGCCGCTATGGGTTCTCAGCCCGGAAGCATTCAGGAACCTGACCTGAGATGCGACGGATTCTCCCTCCGCCTGTCCGAGCGCCGCAAGGATGCGGACCCGATGGTCGGATTTTCCGGCGGTGTTCGCCTCTGTCTGCTCGCGCCACTTCTGGAAATGCGCATAGGGGTTGATCCCGTCAGGATGCACCTCGTCCTGGCAAAGCGTGATCCGGTCGCAGCAGGGGTGTTCATAATGCCGGACAAGCGCACCGTGGCGGCGCCAGTTCGTGTCACCGGCGAAGTCCATGATGGCGACCATGGCCCGCTCGTCCTCTGCCCGGTGCAGTAGTCTGGCAAAATCCTCGGCGACTTCGGCGCTGCCACGATCAGGGCGCAATTCCAGCCGCACCACCTCGTCCTGCGGCAGAAGCGTGCCGCCGACATCGCGGACATGTCGACGCACCCTGTCACGTTGATAGCGGATCGTGCGGCTGACCTCGGCCGCCGCATCCACATCGGCGGGCAATGAGGTGAATCCGACCCAGGGGACCGGCAGGGTCCAATAAAAAGCGAAATACTTCTGTCTCACGCGCACGTCCTTCGATGCGGAAAATCCCGGCGCCTTAAGCGGGCATTATGGGAGCCGGCTATAACCATCGCAAGAACTCGGCATTCCGTAGGGAGAAGAGATTATGAAAGATTTTTACAGTTCCGCCACGCACCCCCTGAAGATCGACAGCTTCCCGTTGGCGCAGGGCCATGTCGGCATGACGCTGTGCCCCGGTCGCAAGGGGCCGTCGCTCAGCGGCCCCGGATGGGACCGCGATCTTGCCGCGGATGTGGCGGCGCTGCGCGCCTGGGGCACGGGTATCGTCATATCGCTGACCGAGGCCGACGAAATGGCGCGGCTTCGCGTGGGCGACATGGCGGCGGCGCTGGAGGAGGCGAAGATTCGTTGGCTGCACCTGCCGATCCCCGACACGAAGGCACCGCAGCCGGGCTGGCACGATGCCTGGCGGCGGGCCGCCCCGCAGGTGCATCAATTGCTGGAGTCTGGCGGGCGCGTCGTCATCCATTGCAAGGCCGGGCTGGAACGCACGGCGACGGTGGCGGCGCTGCTGCAATGCGAGAGGGGCGAGAGCCTTGACACCTCGCTTCGGGTGATTGCCGAGGCGCGCAAGGGTGCCGGGCCGCTCCCCCATCAGCGCCAGTGGCTGGTGGATCTGCTGAAAGAAAACCACCGCATCCGCCGTCTGATCCGAGCCAGCCTGTTCGGCGGCGCCATCGGCGATGCTCTGGGCGCCGAGATCGAGTTCTGGTCCCTGCCGTGCATCCGCACGCATTTTCCGAACGGAGTGGACCGCATCTTGCCGCATCACGGGGTGCCTGCGGCGATCACCGACGACACGCAGATGACGCTGTTCACCGCCGAAGGACTGATCCGCGCGGTGGTGCGCGACGAGATGAAAGGCATCTGCCACCCGCCCTCTGTCGTTCACCATGCGCTGATGCGCTGGCTGGATACGCAGGGGAAGCATGGGCAGATTCGGGGTGTGGATCTTGAGACGGGACTGGTCACCGACCCGCGCCTGCGCCACCGCCGGGCGCCGGGCAACACCTGCCTGTCGGCCCTGCTTGCCAGCCGCCAGTTCGGCGATCTGGCGCGGAACGACAGCAAGGGCTGTGGCACGATCATGCGGGTGGCGCCGGTCGGACTGATGGGAACCCGGGACGGGGCCGTGCATGGCCTGGCCGACGAGACATCCCACCTGACCCACGGCCACCAGACCGGCCGCGACGCCGCGCGGGCCTTTGCCTGCCTTCTGGCGCTGATGACCGAGGACTGGAGCCTGGAAAACCTGCTGCCGTCGATGGAGGCGTTTGAGCTTGACGACGCCACGATGCGGGCGATCCATGCCGCGCGGACGGCCCCGCCGGACGGACGGCCCGAAACGGTCGAAAGCCTCGGTGGAGGTTGGGTGGCGGAAGAGGCGCTTGCGATCGCCCTTTACGCCGCCCGCGTGGCGGAAAGCTTTGAACATGGGCTGCGCATAGCCGTCACCCATTCCGGCGACAGCGACAGCACCGGCGCCATCGCGGGCAATCTGCTCGGGCTGATCTTTCCCGATGAAGTCATGTCGCATGACTGGCGGCGGCAGGTGGAATGCGCCGATCTGATCGACCGCATCGCCACCGACCTTGCCGCCGCCAGAGACGGAGGCCTGACCTTCGCCGAACAGATGTGGGAGGTCTATCCGGGATGGTGAGAAGCAGAGAAATCTTGATGACCTCGTCGGGCAACATGATCGCCAAGATGGCACTGCGCCCCGTCCGGGACCTGGAAACGCATCCCGACGGTCGCTCACGCCTGACCCGGATTGGCGCTCCATACGGCTTCGACAGGTTGTTCGGGGATGGTAGCGGCATCGATGACGCGCAGTTTCAGGTGCTTGCGGCAGGCTGCCCGCGTGACGAATGGTTTGGGAGGCGTTGTGAATGAAGCAGGAAGAATTCCGGAAATGGTTGATGGATGAGGGGCAAGCGGATGCGACGGCCTCCTCGCGGGTGAGCAGCGCCAGGCGCGCGGAACAGTATCTGGGCGATCTGGACGAGCGGCTTGCGCAGGACAACCTGGACAACCTCCTGAACCGGTTTGACTACACGGCCGAGGATGCGCGCGCGGGACGCCCCAACCCTTCCCCGGTGCCCATTGACGGCGACCTGCGCACGGGTCTTGCCAGCCTCCAGCAGGCGCTGAAGCATTACCATGCGTTCCTGACCGAACAGAACGCCACCCCCGACCGAGCCACGCAGCAGGCACAGGTGGCGCGTCTGACCCGAGCCGAGATCGAGGCGGCGATGGACGACTGCGACCGGCTTGGCCTTGCGGCATTTCTGGCTCGGGGTGGCTTCGTCAAGCCTCAGGTCTGGGTGGCGGGCGAGGATCGCGGAGAACGCAACTACCCCGCCAAGGCAGTGGTCGCTGCCGCGATGGGGCATCTGCCCGGCGGCCGGACCCCCGGGACGAAGCAGTTCTTCGGCGGTTTCGGCGAGCCGCAGGCCTTCGCCCGACTGGAGGCTTTGGGGTATCGCCTTTTGCGCCCCGAAGCCGAAGGGGAGGAAAACCCTTTCTCTCGCGACGCGGTCGAAGCGGCGATGGACGACTTTGAGGAATATCGCGCGTCCGGCGCCCATGCCGATGACTTCGCAGGCTTCGAGGAACCGACGGGCTACTGGGTGCGCTCAACCAGGCCGCGCCCGGACCGGCGGTTCCCCTCGAAACCCATCGTCGGCAAGCTGCTGCACAAACCGGCAAGCGCTTTCAGCGGGGGGTGGAGCCAGCCGCAGACCGCTGCGGCGCTGCTGCACAATGCGGGGTATGTCATCACCGACGAAAGCGACCAGCCCCTGCCGCTGCCCGAGAGCCATGCCCATCTGATGCGCGGAGCAGAGCGCGCGCGCCTCGTCGCGCTCAACTATTTCATCGCGCCCGCACGCGAAGCGGGCAGGCCCGCTGTTACCATCCGCGTCGGAGATCTGCATGGCATGAGCGGCCTTGTGCGCAATTGGGCGAATGTCTGTCAGGCGCTGGAAGGATCGAAGTTCCGCACCCTTGCGGCGGTTTCCGAACCGCGGCGCACCGGGCCCGTGCAGGGGGCCTCGACCGAATACACCTTTTCCCTGATCCCGACGGCCTCGATGCCTGAGGTCCCCGCTGGAGAACTGTCCATGTCGAACACCAAACCGACCAACCTGATCCTTTTCGGCCCTCCCGGCACGGGCAAGACATACGCCACTGCCGCCGAAGCCGTGCGGCTGCTGTGTGGCGAGCCGGTCCCGGAAGATCACGGCGAACTGATGAAGGTCTACCGGCGGTTGTCAGAGGAAGGGCGGATCGAGTTCGTAACCTTCCACCAGTCGATGTCCTACGAGGATTTCGTGGAAGGACTGCGGCCAGTAACGAATGGCGACGGGGACGAACCCGCGACATCGGCGGGGTTCCGGCTGAAACCGGTTCCCGGAATCTTCCGGCGGATCGCGTCGAGCGCGGAAAGGGATCGCGGTCGCTCGGCCAGTGCGCTGCACCTTGACGGGCGACAGGTCTACAAGATGTCGATCGGCAACAGCGCCCTGCCGCAGGATGCCCCGCTGTTCGCACAGGCGCTTGCCGAGGGGTGCACCATCTTCGGTTTCGCCGATCTCGACTGGTCGGACCCGCGCTTTGCCGAGCCGGCCGAGATCGCCTCTGCCATGCAAAGGCTTGACGACTGGGCCGGGGTCAAACCCGGTTCTCCCAGCGTGCGCATGACCGACATCTTCCGCAACCGCCTGAAGCCCGGGGATATCCTGATCGTCACCCGGGGCAATCTTCTGGTGCGCGCGGTGGGCGAGGTCACCGGTGAATATGAATTCCATCCCCGGCCGGAGGGCGACTATGGCCACCGCCGTGCGGTGCGCTGGCTGTGGAGTGATGCGGAAGGCGTGCCTGCCACCGAGTTCTACCGTAAAAAATTCTCGCAGCTCACGCTGTATCCCCTCGTGCCCGAGGATCTGAACGTTCCGGTGCTTGAACGCTACATGAACAGCCGCACCCCGGAAGAACCCGCCGCACCCGACCCCTTCGTGCTCATCATCGACGAAATCAACCGCGCCAATGTTTCCAAGGTGTTCGGAGAGCTGATCACCCTGCTGGAGGAGGACAAGCGCCTTGGATGTGACAACGAACTGCATATCAAGCTGCCCTATTCGAGAGAACGTTTCGGCGTGCCGCAAAACCTGCACATCATCGGCACCATGAACACGGCAGACCGCTCGATCGCGCTTCTGGATACCGCGCTACGCCGCCGCTTCACCTTCAGGGAGCTGATGCCGGACCCGAATGTCCTGTCCTCGAATGTCGACGGCATCGACCTGCGAAAGCTTCTGACCACGCTCAACGACCGCATCGAATACCTGTTCGACCGGGACCATCAGATCGGGCATGCCTATTTCATCCGCTGCGAGACGAAAGAGGATGTCGATGATGTCATGCGCCACAAGATCATTCCGCTTTTGGCGGAGTATTTCTACGAGGACTGGTCGAAAGTGGCCGCCGTTCTGGGCGATCTGACACCGCAGGAAGGAGACATCGATGGGGCCTTTCTCGTCCGCAGGCGACTGACAGCCCCCACGGGCCTCGCTGGGGATGAGATGGCCCCGCGCTACCGCTGGAAGATGAAGGAAGGCGCATTCAGTTACCAGAACCTCCAGCCATGACCCTTTCGCGCAGCATCTGCGAATGGGGATACATTCCCTATGGCGACGGGGCGGACGAGATCCCGGAGGTTCATGCCGACCGGATCGCCGCGCTGGCGAAGGCATCGGGCTTTTCGGGCGGGGGCGCCGAAGGCGTGCTGGAACACGGCCGCAAGGGCCTGCGGGCGCGCGGTATCGTGGGCGTGATCGCCACGCCCGGATTTCAGCTCGAGATCCTGCCCAAGATCGAAGGCGCCGGCGATGAGGCGGGAAAGGGCGTCGAAAAGGGGACCTTGCGCAGGCGCCTCATCGACATGCTGGCCGTGACCCATGACCTGCCTGTCGAGACCGGAACGATGACCGGGCTCGGCTGGCAGAGCGAAACGGTGCTCGAAGTCCTGATCGGCCTGTTCTGTCACAAGCTCGCCGAAGCCGTGCGACAGGGATTGCCGCGCCTTTACGTCAACCATGAGGACGACCTTCCAGCCCTGCGCGGGCGGCTGAACGTCACGCGGCAGTTCTCCACCCTGGCGGCGACCCCGCATCGGCTGGCCTGCCGCCATGACGTGCTTTCGCCCGACATCGCGCTGAACCATGTCATGCGTGCGACCGTTTCCCGACTGTCGGGCATCGCCCTCTCGCCCGACAATCGCCGGGCGCTGCGTGAACTCGCGCTCGTCTACGATGGCATCGCCGATCTGCCGGCGCGGGCGATCGCATGGGAGCGGATCACGCTTGACCGCACAAACGGCCGCTGGCGCGATCTGCTTGCGTTTGCCCGATTATTCCTCTCGGGCCGGTATCAGCAGACTAGCCTCGGCAACGTTTCCGGCCACACGCTCCTGTTCCCGATGAACACCCTTTTCGAGAAATACATCGAGCAGGTCCTGCGCCTCGCGCTCGTGGAAAGTGGGCACGGGCTTACGGCTCAGGGCGGGTATCTCTCCTGCCTTTACGAGGGCCATCACACATCCGATGACAAGAAAGGCCGTTTCCGAACCCGCCCCGATCTGATCGTTCACAACGGAAAACGGATCCCGCTGATCATCGACACTAAATGGAAGCGCATGGTGCCCCGGATAGATGATCCCAAACAGGGGATCAGCCAGTCGGATGTATATCAACTCATGGCCTATGCGCAGCTTTATGACTGTGACCGGGTCATGCTGCTTTATCCGCATCACGGCGATCTGCCGCAGGAACAGATCCACCAGACATATAACATAGCAGAGCCGAAGGCCGAAAAACGACTGATCGTGGCAACCCATGATCTGGTGGCGCCAAGAGCCAAACAGACCGCGTCCTTGAGAGAGTTGGTTTTTGGGAAAGAGTAAAAGGTCTGAGTGGCTCTGATGATGGGTTGAGCAGCCCCTCCTGACGGCACCTATGTGCCACAGTGGTCCAGACAGGATCAGGAGGAACAGGCTATGGAGGAAGTCTCGATCATCGGCGTGGACCTGGCGAGACAGGTCTTTCAACTGCACGGAGCGACAGCGGAAGGCGAGGTCGCGTCGTCGCCTTCTGCCCCCTCGCCATGCCAGCGGCGGCCCAGTTCGCCACGCTGCCACCGGCAGATGCGATTCTCGCCGGAACAATGCGGCGCACTCCGGGAGATCGAGTGCGGGGTGGCAACCCGCTCGGTCGCCGATATCGAGAAGATCGGCGCCGCCACGGAGGCCGACCAGCATGCGGATCCGGCAGAGGTGGCGCGGCTCTCCGCCCGGCCGGTGCCGACGGTCCCGACGATTGGCAACCTGAACCAGCAAGACGCCATGGCCTTCTCATTGGTGTTCGGATCCATGCTCCGGCACATCATCCCGACCAGCTGACAAAGGTACTGCGCGAACGCGGCCCCACGGCCAGATGCCGGACATATCCGGCAGCCCACTGGGGATGTCCTTTCTGGACGGCATGATGAACACTGCGCAGCAGAGTTACCTGAAACAGTGTTCGTGACGACTGCCGAAACCAAGGCGACGCGAGCCCTACAAGCGAATCCAGACCGAAGGAGGCAGAAACAAGCTGGATTTAGGCTGATGGCTAAGTTCTGCCCGCATTCTCAAATTACGGCGGAACCCTGACTTGTACGTGCCCCTTTCACAAATCAGATTTCTGATTAGTCCTCAGAACGCCCGGCGAGCCATTTCGCCATAACGCACCGGACGACCTCCGGGCGGCATATTGGGCGAGCCAAGGCAAGGGATTAGGGCCCCTTGCCCCGGCCTCTAACCACGCCTCGTCAAATGCGGCTGCTGCGGGGGCGGCTTCTCGACGATCGGCAAGGACCGGTTCGGCTGCTCGAACTCCCGCAACAAGGGCACCTCGGTCTGCGGCAACCGCACCGGCATCACCCGGCAGGAGCTGGAAGGCCGGATCCTGACGATCCTGTCCGAGCGGTTGATGGATCCCGAACTCGTCAAGGTCTTCGCCGCCGAATACATCGCCGAGCGCAACCGCCTCGCGGCCGCCCATGTCGATGATCGGGCGGTCAAGGAGAGAGATCTGGCCAAGGTCATCAGGGAACAGGACATTCTGGTGAACGCGCTTCTGGCGGGCACCCCGCCAGAACGGATCAAGGCGAAGATGGAGCAGCTGGCCGCACGGCAGAAGCAACTGGAACAGGACCTGGCCGCCGCCCCTGCCCCGACGGCGACGACGCGGATCCATCCAAAGATGGCCGATACCTGGCAGGACCGCATTCGCGCTCTAGTGCGCGGCCTGACCGAACCCGACCACGAGGGCGAGGCCCGCGAGGCGATCCGGGGCCTGATCGGGAAGATCGTCGCGACGCCGGTTCCGACGAAGGGCAGGCGCAACAGCCTCGAGCTGACGCTGCACGGCGATCTGGCCGGGATCCTGGCCGTGAGCCTGAAGATGGATCAGCTGTCCGGACAACAAAAAACCTCCTGCGAACAGGAGGTTATGCAAAGTGTAGAATTAGTATTGGTTGCGGGGGCCTGCGGCCACCGGGAACATAACTGGCATTCGCCCCTGTTCCGGCTGGGCGGCGGCAATACCGAGAATGCCCATCAACTCGCCGCGTAGCTCGGCATGGACCTCGCCCCGCTTTTCGCCGGGCGTGACGATCACCTCCCCGATCAGCGAGCGCAGCGCCTCGGCGGCTTGCCTTCCACCATCGGGATCGTTCAGGGCCTCGGCGAAGCGCGCGACATTGCGGCTGTAGTTCGCGGCCACGTTCGGATGCACGTCCGGCATGTCGGCGGGGGCCTCGGCCATGCGGATAGCGATCTCTGCCTTCTGGCGTTCCAGCTCGTCCATCCGGGCCTTCATGGATGGCTGATACATGCCGTCCTCAATGGCGGTGATGATCCCGGCGATGGCGCGTTCGATCTTCGCCAGCGCACGGCGGTCAATGTCATGCTGCGCCCGACGCTGCTGGTTCAGCCGGTTGGTTTCCTCGACATAGGCGCGAACCGCTTCCTTCACCGCTTCGGCCGAGACCAGCCGCTCCTGCAACCCGGCCAGCACCCGCGCTTCCAGCTTCTCGCGCAGGATGGTGCGGTTGTTGTCGCAGGTGCCGCGCCGGTGGTGGTTCAGGCAGCCCAGCCGGTCCGACAGGATGATGCCGATCTTCCCGCCGCAGCAGCCGCAGGTCATCAGGCCGGAAAGGAGGGAAACCGGCCGGTTCGCCAGATGCAGCCGCTTCATGCGGCCCTCCCGCGTATTGGCCGGGTTCGGGCCGAAGATTTCGGCGATCTGCTTCTGGCGCTCGCGCACCGCGTTCCAGAGTGCATCGTCCACGATCCGCAGATGCGGCACTTCCGTCCTGATCCACGAGGTTTCCGGGTTCAGGCGGGAGACGCGCTTGCCGGTGGACGGGTCTTTCACGAAGCGCAGCCGGTTCCAGACCAGAACACCCGCGTAAAGCTCGTTGTTGACGATGCCTGTGCCACGACTGCGGTGGCCCCGGATGCTGGTGTCGCCCCATGCACGGCCCAGCGGGCCGGGAATGCCCTCCTTGTTCAGATCGACAGCGATAGCCTTGGGGCTTTTGCCGGATGCGAACTCGCGGAAAATACGCCGGATGGTTTCTGCTTCCTCAGAGACGATTTCCCTGTCGCCCCGGATCGGCTCACCGTTCCCGTCCAGCTTCTTGAGCACCTTGTAGCCATAGCAAAGCCCGCCGCCCGCCTTGCCCTTCTCCACCCTGCCCCGCAGACCGCGATGGGTCTTCATGGCAAGGTCTTTCAGGAACAGCGCGTTCATCGTGCCTTTCAGCCCGACATGAAGTTCGGTGACTTCGCCCTCGGCCAGCGTCACGATGGTCACGCCCGCGAATTTCAGGTGCTTGAACAGGGTCGCCACGTCCGCCTGATCGCGGCTGATGCGGTCCAGCGCCTCGGCCAGCAGGATGTTGAACTCGCCCTGTTGAGCATCGCTCATCAGCCGCTGGATGCCGGGACGCAGGATCGTGCTGGCCCCGGAAATCGCCGCATCCTCGTACGAGCCCACGATCTGCCACCGCTCCCGCCCCGCATGTTCGCGGCAGAGCCGGAACTGGTCCTCAATGGACGCCTCGTTCTGCTTGTCGTCGGAATAGCGGGCGTAAAGAGCGGCGCGGGTCATGGCGGTAATCTCCGTTCGACTCAGTCCTCGTTATCTTGTCCCAAAGTCGGCAAGCACTTCGCGATGCGGTTCAAATCTTGTCCTTCGGCATCGGCGGCACATCGGGCGCGCGATCCAGAAATGCCGTCAGGTCGCCGCGCTTCGCCGTGCCTGCGCGCGCCTTGAGGAAATCGGCGGCGGTCTCTACCGCTCCGATCTTCTGCGCAACCGCTGAAACGATCCATTGATTAAGCGACACGCCATCCTCCTGCGCCAGCCGCGCCGCCGTCTCCTTGAGCGACTGCGGCAGTTGCAGCGGATATTTGTAGCGTTGGGTCTGCGTCATGTGTTCAACCTCCTGACGATCTCTCCCGGTGTTGCGATGGTGACGCCCAGCGTAAGTGCCGGGCGGAAGTCCCTGACATTATGCGTCACGATGGCCTCGGCCTGCCCGTTCAGCGCGGCTTCCAGCACCATCTCATCCGCGACATCGGACAGCATGGGCCGCGTCCGAAACGAAATATCGACGCCCTCGGACACGGCAGCGAGCGCGCTCATCACCCCCGCAACGTCCTCCAGACTATGACCCGTTGCCGCCCGGATTTCTTCCCGGCTCAGCACCGCCTCATATTCCAGAAACAGCGCCGTCGAACAAAGCGGCGTCAGCACACCCCGGTCAACCGCCCGCAGCAGCAGGTTGCTTGCGCCGTTGCGACTGCGGAACGCGGCCACGATGACATTGGTGTCCAAGACCAGTCTCATGCTCACACCATATATTGACATCTCATGTGATGTCAATATCTCGACCCACAAACTCGCGCGTTGGCTTCATTCCACATCATCTGCATCCTGCCCGCCCCCGTCGCGGCCCGGTGGTGCATTGTCGTTGGCGGCGCGCATCGCTTTCTCGAAGTCTTCGCGCGCCATGCGCCTGCCGATCAGCCGGGCGATGGTCAGCACCACCGCGTCCAGCCGTTCGGCGGCATCGGCTGCGTTCCCGGCACCCTGTCCGTTGAGCGGGTGATTGTCGTTCGCCGGTCTCTCTCCGCCCGGGCGCTGTCCGTCATCGCCCATGACCGGCCTCTGCCTCCGGTCGCCATCTGACGGGATCGGCAACCCATCGGTCGATGTCGGATTCCCGCCACCCCGCGCCGTTGGCGCTAATCTTCAGTTGCCGCGGGAAGGTGCCTTCGGCGATCTTGCGGTAGATGGTGGACCGGGACAGGCCGGTGCGGTCGCGGACAGTATCAAGGCGGATGATGCGGTCTGGTTGGCTCATGGTCTTACTCCCTCCTGCTGGTTGTTTCTGACGATTGCAGGGACCAGACGGAGCAGCGATTTATCGTTGTTCAAGAGATATTTAAGCACAGGAGGGCTATGGCGTAGAAACGGCGGTAAATGGGACGGTTCTACAGTCGGAGACCCCAGCCCTATACGAGGTCGATGCGGTGGGTGCCAGTGAGGTTGCGGCCTGAGTCGCTCCAGATGCCCAAGGCGCACTCGCGGTCGGCAAGGGCAAGCGCCAGGCTGCAAACACCGTAGCTATAAGACCTTCCAACCATCTGCGGTACCGCAAGGCGGCTCACGCGGGCAAAGAGCAGATCGGGCGGAGAGCGATCTTACCGCGGTGCGGCATGCCAGCCACAGCGAAACCGGAAAAGCGGTCGCCTAGTCAGATTGTAGTGCAGTGGTCGCGTCGGTGCGCTGAGCGGGCGGAAAGCCGACGTCCGCTTCAACGGGAACAAGCGAGGGACACCTTGACAAAACAGTTCACACACCCGTCGCCTTATGTAAGACTGGCATTTAATCCACCATAATCTAGAGTACTTTTGAAGCGAGCGACCGAAATTTGAGCGACGCGGTAACTCTTAAGAAGGCCAAAGGAAGCGCTCCAGGACAGTATCTCGGATACGCCCTGCAGCCAGTGCGGCTGTTCTTCCATTTGCTGACTTGTCCCAGTGGCGCCTATGTCGGCCTTGAACACGTTGACGACGTTTCGGTGCACGTGGGCGACAAAGTAGTGCTCGCGGAGCAGTGCAAGAGTGCCCTCACCGGCAACCCTACTTCCAACTGGTCTGTAGACTTCTGGAAAACGATAGCAAACTGGATCGACAATTCGAATGCTGGGCTCCTCAGCCCTGAAACCACGAGCATCCAGATGTATGTTGTTCCTCAGAAAATCCATGGATTTTCAGGGAAACTAAGTGACCTTAGGACTGATAATGAAATAGATGCGGCGATCGCGGAAATCGCCAAGAAGCGGAGCAAGCTGGCATCGGCGCCAGAGTGCGAACCATTCCTTCTTAAGGTACTTGGTACAGACCTAGCCCTGCGGCGACACCTCATACGCAACTTCATTCTTGTCAATAGCGATAGCGATCCAATTGCACCAATCTTCGCGCATCTCGATGCAACAGTGCGCAGGGAAATGCAGGAGGCGGCAGTTCGATATGGCATAGGCGATGCCCTGAAGTTAATCGACGAGACAATGAGAAGCGGCGCGCCTCCTGTGATCAGTGCTTCAGCGTTCAGGAAACGGTTTCACGCGTTTATTTCTGCGCACGACTCTGAGCGATTTCTGCATTCTCTGGCCGATGCACCCACAGACGAGGTTATCAAGTCTACGGTCTCTGAATCGCCCTGCTTCATCAGACAGCTTGATCTCGTAGATTCGAACATCGATGAGAAGACACGAGCCGCCAGTGACTTTCTTCGCACCACAGGGGATCGCACTCGTTGGGCCGAGGAAGGAATAGTTTTCGAGGGTAGCATGAATGAGTACGACAGTGCCCTTCTCAGGCGCCACCAGAACCTGAAAACCGAAGTCGGGCTGGTAAACAAGAGCCTCAGCGAGAAGGAACAGGGACGCCTACTGTATTCAAGATGCTCTCAATCTTCGCCGATGGCGCTGGAAGCCAGAATTGTACCGGAACACTTCATGTCGGGAAGCCTCAACGCTCTTGCTGATCGGCGCGAAATCGGCTGGCACCCTGACTTCGACAAATTGCTGGATGACGAGGCCACATGACGCCGGAACGCGGCCATGATTACCTTAGTGAAGTTGAGCGAGTGCAAAACCCCGCCCTTGGGGCGATGCTCATCTGGAAGTACGGGCGATCCTTCCAAGCGCAGCTCACAGCTGAACCTTCCGACATGCTCCTCGCATTCCTAGTACTCCCGCTCTGCCTTCATCGCCCAACGCTTGACATAGTCGTTGGAACACAAGCACGTTCAGGCCTTGGCAAGTTTTGCGAAAAGCTATCAGAGAGGCGCGAGGAATTGTTTGCGATCCATGAGCGATGTCTTGCACTTAAAGAGCTTAGCCTTAACTCATTGGCGTTTGGCGAACGGAGCGGGATATTGGCAATCGAATACGAAACTGCAAGATTGCTAGCGCTCGAAGTTGCCGATCCCTCGCTGAGCGAGCGAGTCAAAGTACAGGTAAAAGGGGCAGAAAGGCTTGGCATTTGGTTTTCAGCCTTGAAAACTTCTGAAGTCTTTCATGCGCTGAAGGTGGTCGCGTAATGCAGTTTCAAATTCTCAAGCTTGTTCTCTGGCCGCGGGGTGACTTTGATCCTCGAGTGATTGAGTTTGCTCCCGGAAAGGTCAATGTAATTAGCGGTGCCTCGAAGACAGGAAAATCAGCAGTCATTCCAATCATTGATTACTGCTTGTGCTCAAATAAATGCGCCATCCCGGTAGGTACAATACGCGAAAGCTGTGAGTGGTTCGGTGTTGTTATTAGCACAGTCGAAGGTGAAAAGCTGCTCGCTCGCCGAGAGCCGGGCGACCAGAAACAGACTGGAGATATGTACTTTGCAGAAGGAGAGACCGTCAAAATCCCACACCGTATTGAGGCCAAGAACTCAAATACGGATCAGGTTCGCGCGCTTTTGAATCGGTTATCCGGTCTGTCAAATTTGGGCATGGACCCGAACTCCGAGGGCTATTCAGGTGACCGGACGAGCTTTCGCGATCTTATGGCATTCACGTTCCAGCCACAGAACATCATCGCGAACCCCGACGTCCTGTTCTTCAAAGCTGACACCACAGAGCACAGGGAAAAACTAAAGGCAATTTTTCCGTATGTTCTCAATGCCATTACTCAGGAGACGTTAGCGGCAAGATGGGAATTGGAGCGGCTGGAGCGCCTTCTTCGTCAGAGAGAGGCCGCGCTCAGTGACGTGAATTCCGCGGTTCGAGTTTGGATGAGCGAGGCTGAAGTCTGGCTGCAACAGGGCCGGGAATTTGGGCTGATCCAAAGCGATACACCGCCACCCTCGGAGTGGCTGGAGATGTTGGGCGCACTCCGAACGCTCTCGCAAAGCAACTACCGGGCAGCGCGCCCAACCATGACGACGATCGAGGCCACGATAGCAGAGCTTGAAGGGCTGCGGTCACTTGAGAGCGACGAGTCAGCCACGCTGTCTCGGCTCCGACAGCGGCTAATGGAAATCAGCCGCCTGCTGGAAAGCAGCAAGAGCTATGGGTCCGCCCTGCATATTCAACGCGACAGGCTGGCGATCTCGGACTGGCTGAGGCAGCTGGGTCAGGAAGGTCGCGCCCCATTGGAAGCAATCGCGCCGGAAGGCAAGGATCACTTGGACAAGCTCTGCGAGGCACTCGACGGACTCGAACTTGAAATCCGTTCCCGAACCACGGTCAGCGACAAGATGGATAAGGAGCGGCACAGACTGCGCGCCCAAGCGGAAGAAAGCTTGGCGCGGCTTGGTGCCCTACGAGCCCAGATTGCTGATCTGGAGCGCCGTTCTGAGGCAGCCAGAGCGGAAATCTACCGCGCCGACCAAGTTGAACGCTATCTCGGTCGGCTCGAGCAGGCGCTGAAGCTGTACGGGAGGTCAGGCGAAGACTCGGAACTCAGAGGGGAAGTAGAGGCCCTGAAGGGCAAGATTAGTCCCTTAAGAGCAATAATCTCTGAGCAGCTAATTCGCCAAGTTATGCAGTCGTCACTCGCGACGATCGAAAATATTGCCGGTCAGATCATCCCGAAGCTAGACGCCGAGTGGCCCGACGCGCCTATCAAGATCGTAGTTCCCGATCTTACCATTAAGGTTGTTCAGGGAACACGCGATGACTACCTCTGGGAAATCGGCAGTGGTGCCAACTGGCTTGCCTACCACGTGTCTGTTTCCCTGGCCCTTCAGAGATTCTTTCTGAAAACTCCAGCACACCCCGTGCCTGGGTTTCTGATCTACGACCAGCCAAGCCAGGTCTACTTCCCCAAGGGAGTTCATTCGGAGGAGGTTGACGAGGGCGAGTGGCGAGATGAGGACATCGAAGCGGTTAGAAAGGTCTTCGCGGCAGTCAGCGCGGAGACGATTCTCGCAGAGGGTCGACTCCAGGTGGTCTTGCTTGACCACGCCGCCCAAGAGGTCTGGAACGGGATTGATAACATCCACTTGGTCGACGAATGGCGCGGTAGCGAAAAGCTTGTGCCGTTGGAATGGATGGCAAGCACCGGTTCCAGATCATGACAATCATTATGGGTATAACCCTCCAAGAGGGCGCGGCGCTGGCTGCAGATACGTTGCGACACAATGCAGTGGACAACGGCAGTGCGGGGCATGCGGATAAGACAGTTGCGATCAATAATCGTGTGGTAGGAGCGAAGGCTGGTTATGGCCCCGATGCGGATGGGGCCTGGCAAGCGCTAATCGAAAGTGGGATTGAAGGTTGCGGCCCTGCTGAGATTGCCCAGCGATTGAGGGTAATCGGTGCGCGCATTTATTCGCAGTGCCGTGAAAAGGCGGTTGCGCTTGGAGTGGCTGATCCCGGATTGTTCTTTATCTTAGCGGGCTTGGAGCTCGACGGGCGCCCTGCAATCCACTGGTTAAACTTCGCCTTGGGTGACTTCGGCCACACAAATCAAGTTGGCTGCGCTATTGCGTTCGCGTCTAGGCCAGAAGCCAACGCAAATGCTGTGGCGCATGCCAGAGCCTTAGTCCGTCAGGATTTAGTAGGCCAATCTATCCCTCTTGATGCTTGGGCGAGGAATCTTACGGCCGATGAGAAAACGTATGCTCCACATGCGATTGAATTTCCTATCATTCTGCGGATCGTAAAAGCCCACGAATGTGTCGAAATGCAAGTCTTTGAAAATGGGGGCGAGAGAGAGGCAGCCGTGGCTCGGATAGCATAGCTTATGCTTAGAATTAGGTCATATTCAGATATCCAGCGCCTGATGATATCCGGTGCCTGATGCAGGTTATTCCGGCCTGATCAGCGCTCATTACCGGCCACGTCTGATCGCGAATTTGGGGGAGGCGCACGTTAAGCTTGCGTGATCTGCCCCCCGGCATCCTTGATCGCTTCACGCAGGATTTCATGCAGGCGGCTCAGGAACAGACGTGCATCAGAAGTCATCGCTGCACTGATCCGGGGCGCGGCCACATCATGAATGGCCTCAATCGTGTGGGCCCTGCGCATTGCTGACCCTGGTCCGCTGTGATCGAAGGCCTCTCGCCAGTTGGCTACTTGGTCATCTGTCAGCCGTGTTTTCGTCAGATCGTACAAACGCGCGAATACTGTCCTGCGGATCCGGTCGAGGGCCAATTCGCGTTCTTCATCGGTGTGCGGAGGCCGTGTCCAGTCGGCAGGTCGGTCCAGCCACTTTGAAGCCTCCTCCTGCAGCCGAGCAAGAAGGTCGGCCACTGGTGTCAGGTTGTCGTACTCGTCCGCCCAACGCGAAGCGAGGCGGCGGCTCAGGGCTTTGATCCTCGTCCAGTGCTCCTTGGAGATACCATCGTGGTAGGAAATTCCCAGACGAGCCCGCCAAGGATCTCTGAATGCATCGATTGCATCATGCATGGCAATTTCTAGGCCCTTGAGCTCGTAGATCGGGCTGCAGTCCGTCTCTTCGCTCTGTGTGCCAGCCGAGCGCATCATCTCGACCAGTTTTTCCAGTTGGCGCTTGAAGCCACCGGGCAGCTTTGCAGTCGGCTTGTCCAGGCCACCAAGAAAAACGGAATGCACATCGACCTGCCGTTCGACGGCACCCGCTACGCCTGCGCCCACAATGTCTCGGAGGCTCGAGATGGCATTGCCGACTGAGCCTAGGACATGGTCGCGCTTCTGGTCGAAAGAACCAAGGTTCGCACCCTTGACCTGATCGAAGTGGGTGAAGGCGATCGCCAGCTTGTCGGCGAAGCCTGAGCTGCCAATCGCGCGAAGGAGAGCAAGCGGGGCGGCCTGCATCGGCTGCTGCGCATTATCGACAAGGAGGATCATGTCGACGCGAGAGAACTTGTTGGTCACGCGAGTAGAAACCGAGGAGACACTGCTTGCGGTGTGGCCAAGGCCCTGACCGTCCAGAAGCACCAGTTTCAACTCTTCGTCCTGATCATCGAGATCAGGGTACAGCGGTCCCTGAACGCGAATGCCGTCGACAAGGGGGGTGAGCAGCCGACCGAACTGCTTGTGATGGTTGCTCGAGAACCAGCGAACAGCAGCAAGGAAGTCATCACGGTCATCGCTGACATAGGTCCAGATGGTCGGCCAGTCAGTTGTGGATCGCTCGGTGTTCCCAACCTCAATGCGGTCAAACCGCTCGGCGACCTCGTCCATCAGGTCCAGAGCGAGCGTCGAGAACCGAGGGTTCTTGAACGCCTCGACGCCGAACAGCTCAAGCCATGCAGCCTTGCCGTCGGCCGACTTCTCATCGCTGAGCCGACCGATCTGCGCCTCGCAGAAGGTACCCGTCTCTTTCGCAAGATCCTTGATGGCATTGACAAAGCCGAGCAGGCGAACGCGCTGGGTTTCGATCTCTTCTGCCGTGACTTCCTCGTCTTCGCTGATCGCGGTGTCCGGCTTTGCCTCGTCTTCGAAAGAGAAATCGTCGTCGTCGCTCTCGTGAGCGGTATTCCATCCGCCGAGAATGTACGAAAGGCGGAACCGCTGCTCCCGGTGCTCAAGAAGGGCCGCAGCAATCTTCGCGTCCGACTTGCCTTGGATCGCTTCGAGGCAAGCCTCCTCGATACACTCATCAATGTGCGCGCGTACCTCATGCTCGGGCATGAACGTCACGGCAGCGGAGAAGTCGCCGGGTGCAACGACGATCTCGATATCGGCAGTGGTCGTCTTGGCTGTCGAGGTCGACGGAAAACGATCAGTCTCCGGGTCAGAACCGATGATATGGCGCAGCAAAGTCGTCTTGCCGGCGCCCGTTGTTCCGAGAAACAGCACCGTGCTGTAGCCGTCGTCGCGGGTGGGGAGTGCGATCACAGCCGAGCGGCTCGCTTCCGCATCATGCACTTCCGCTTCGATTCCGTCGAAGAATGCGGAGACCACGATGTCGTCGAACTCGAGTGCTGCATCCTTGCGCCGATCGCCAGACCACCAGGACTCGTCCTGCAGTAGTTTATTCAGTTGCCCGACCAGCCGGTCCGCTTCCGCATCATCAGAGGTTCCAAGGCCTTTTCTTACCTTGAGGCCCCATTCATTGCGGCTGTCACGGCGAACAGGGTGCCGGAAGGTGACGCTCCATCCCGGGCGGTTGGATCTGGTCTTCGAAGCAGTGAACTTGCGATCGGTCATGGTGTTGTTCTCCGTTGTACCATAACTTCTACAGGCAGCGAGGCGCCGGGTCAATTCGATTCGGAACAACGCAGAACAACGCACGGTGGCTTCCATAAGGGACCGCATTGTGCAGCTTCCGCAAACCACGCACGCCGCGCTGCACGCGCGTCTTTCGGTGTTGCCCGCCACTGCCCTGAGAGCGGATGTGCCGGTTGCCGCTGGCCTCTCAATCCTGTGCGACGGCGCGCCATAGCCGGGAGCGAGGCGCCACAACCGCGATTAATGGCAAGGGGGTGAGGTAGCAGCGCTCTGGCTGATTTTCCCGCTGTAACGCCAGCCTCGCAGCGGCGGCGGCAGGTACTACACCGCCGCCATGGGGTATCTTGCGCATACTTGGCGTGCCTCGCCGTGCAGCTATCGCCGCCACCCGTGCTAGGTAGTCCGGGCTCAGCAGCACTGTATCAACAGGCTGAAACGCCAACTACCGCTCCGCAGTGATGGTGGCATCCACCGCATCAGTTCAGTATTTTCTGCAGAGCTGACTAACAGGCCGCTGCGAGAATGCCGCCGTGCGGCATCCTCCCGCATCGACCGTCCGTTATGGGCCGTCGTTGCCTCAGCTATCTGAACACATGCCCGAGAGCAGCCCCGCTAAATATAGTATTTGAATGGTTGCGGGCCGCCCTCCCGCGCCGAGCCCATCACAAGAATGTCGCCGACCATCTTCGCGAAGCGAACCGTTACGGGAAGCCCGTCATTGAAGTTGCACGAGTTGTAGTTGATCTTTGTCAGTCCCATGATGTCCGAAAGAACCGTCCGCATCTCTGGCTGTCGATGCTTTGAGCGCAAGATCGTCACCAAAAGCGGGTTGGGTGTTTCAGGCCCAATATACGTATCCAACTGCGGGACGTAACCGCTCGTCCAAAGGTAGGCATTCTTCTCGTCCAAATTTAGGGCCGTTCCCCTGATCACGGGGTAGTCGCCTGCACGGAAGAGCTTTGCGTCACCACCCGTTGGCCTGATCCGTACGCCAACGACATTCGTCCCCTTCGGTGCCGCGCGACAGAAGGCATTCCACTCCTCGTCGTTGAACGACGCCTGCCCATGGATGAAGAGCTCCTTGGGAGGTTCGGAGCGCAACTCCCGGTACGCTTCGATCACAGTCCTAAGAAGCTCTTCAGCGGCGTCAGCGTTTAGATGGTACTCGTACTCGCCGGTCTTCCAAGGGCCATTCGCGCCGCGGAACACCACGCCATCGCCTTCACTCAAAAACATCTGCGCAGCGCAGCAGACGTGATTGTCGCGGTTGTTCGGGAGGTTTTTGTAGACCATCCCGATGTAGCATACCCCTTCGCGCACGTTCGACAGCCTCCAGGGCGGTCGGTCCTGAGTCTTGTAGTAAAGCCCCGTCGCGATGTTCCACGCCACTGTCGCCGGGTCTTGGGTGGTTCGCTTGGGATAGCCCGCATTGTTGGTGAACGCTGTCGGTTCGAGGGTCGACTCGCGCAGGATCTGAGATGGCGCGATCGAGAGCAAGGTCGCCTTAATGTGCCTACGGAAGTCGGGAATGTCGTCAAACACGTCCTCGATGCGCGGGTCGAACCGTTCGTCCATGAAAAGGAATGACTGGGGTGACCTTGCGCGCTGCTTCTTGGGCGTTTTTCCGGCGACGAGGGTCAGACCGGTCCGCCTCGATTCCGGACGGCAGCGCTCGTAGACTATCTCGGGCACGACGAATATCCATACGTCGATCGATCCCTCTTCGTTCCGCCTGAATTTGTGGACGCGCTCAGTGTAGATACGGGCGACCGCATCGACGGCCTCGTGCATGTTCTGCACCCTCGTCGCGCGCTCGATAGCGTCGAACTCGACCGTCAGGGCCCTGAGCCGATCTGGATCGAACGTAACGCCGAACGTCTCTTCAAGTCCGGCGAAATCCGCGAGATGAAGGCGGTCCTTCTTCTCCGTCGGCCCCGGAGGCGGCACCGGTATCCCCGAAAGCAGCCGTCGGCTCCATGAGCGGAAGTGACCGACCCCGTCCGACGTTCCGACAACCCCAATTCGAATCTCTCGAGGCTTCCTTGGGCCGTCATGAGGTCCATATAGATAAAGGCCATCCTTTGGGTGGTGACTTCTCTGGTCATGGCAGAAGTCGAGTTCTGGCTCGTCGAAGTGATCCACGATCAAGTGTGCCTCGGAAAACCTCATGTACCGTCTCCTTCGGGCACAGCATCTTCGTCGTCAGCCCCTGGCCGACCGAGCGTGCTTTCGTCCTGCTCTTCGGCATCCGGGTCGCCCACGTCTGGAAGTGCGGTGCTGACCGGTGACATAAAGAGAAGGGGCTCAGATGAAAGAAGCATGTCCTGACCCGGAGCCAGCGAAACCCGAATGTAGGCGGACTCACCGGACATGATCTGAAGGAATGCCAGAAGCCGCCCATGCCATTGCTTGTTGCGCCAACCCTTGCAGCCCGATCTGCGAAGGCGATGCATCTTCTTCGGGTCGTCTATGCGTCCGCCCTGCTCTGTATCGTTGTCCTCCGCGAAAAGGACGCGCGCCTTCAGGCGGAAGTGCCAGAAAGGCCAGTTCCGAGGAATCGCTGTAACCCCATACGACCAGACATGCTTTCGGGCGATGTTGCGCAGCATCGACGACCGGCGCTCGCCTTGCCGGCCCCAGGGTACCCGTTCACCAATTCCAACCTGGCTGGGGGACACATGGAAACCATCGCCGTTGGAATACGCGTAAGCGACCATGCCGATCTTCCTGCAGTGCCGCTCCCATCCATCGCGCAGCAGGCCCGTGAGCATGTTCGACAAATCGCGTCCTGCGACACCGATCTCGGGCATACCCTTATCCACTGCATCCACAACCGGCACAGATGTACGCAGGCGCAACTTCGCCACACCTCCGAGGCTTTCCTCAATATCAGGCGGCGCTGCGAAAGTAATCACGCCTCGCTCATGCCCTACGGCAGGAAACGACAGCCCTTGCACCCGTCTCTTGAGGACGCCGGTTTGGACTGCTCCCGTCGCCTCGTAGAAGTGGAGTTCATCGGGCATTTCCAATATCTGAATCCAATTCGAGACCAAGGACTCTGGCTCGCGGACCAGCGGAACAGCACCGCGCTTGCGGAAGCTGTCCCATTGAGCTGCGACCACGATGTCCTCAGATCGACGCATCACGCCTTGGCGGCGCAATGTCTCGAGAAGCTTCGAAAGCCCTTCTGCCCAACCCCGCGCGAAATCAGCAGGCGTCGCATCGCGGAGGCCATCAATCTTGGCCCCATCCTCGATCCGTAATGGGATTATCAGGCGAGTGTCGCCAAGACTTGCAGCAAGCACTTTCGCCCTGTCGATCAGGTCCATCGCGTCTTCATTTGCCCGGGTGGCCGCGCCCGACACCACCAGCACCTTTGCAGCGCGGTGTTCCAGCGCCACTCCAATCTCCTTGTGCCACCTGTCTCCAGGCTCGAGGGTCTGGATCTCGGAAAAAACGCGATACCCGTGCGCTTCGAGCTTTGGACCGAGCCATAGAATGAACTGATCGTGGTCGGGGCGTGCTCCGACGAGGAACAGAGTATCCCTTTGCGCTTCCGCCTCCGACTCCACCTTGCTGCCGATCCCTGGCTTTGGAAGCAACGCTTGAAGGACCGAAGGTGGCGTCAAGCGGCCTTCGCGCTCATCCAGCGTTTCATTCAGCATCCGCTTCAGCGTACGCCCGCTCGCGGGGGTCCATAACTTGGGATGAGCTTCTTCGATGTCAGGATGAGCGCGTAGCAGCGCCTCAAGATCCTCGCGCCCGAAGATGTTTCCCGGAGATCGGATGGCGGGGCCGCAAATCTCTACGAGGTCCTGCTTTCGTTGTGGCGTCATCGCTACAGACGTCGACAGGATGTAGCGATCGGGCGCCAACTGATCGATCTTCGCCCGCTCCTTCGACATTTCACGCTTCAAAGCTGAGATAGCAGATCTCTCGTATCTCTTAGCTTGTAGGATCGTCAGGCCTTGCGCCTCCGGCGCGTGGCGTCCATCTATCCCACCATCGGCTCCTTCGCCGAATTGCTCGAAGCGGATGCCAAGAGCACGACCGATCAGGTCGGCTGAAAGCGCCTCGAACTCAGAGGGCGATAAGGCAGAGAAGTCGGTATGCATAACTTCTATATATCGACATTTAGCCCGGTTTACACTCAAGATTTACTACACAGACATGCTAACTTAATATCCCAACAGTGAATCTAGGGTACCTGTTGGATACGGTCGCATGACAGGTCCTCAACCATCCGACGGCAAGAACAACCGATATCCATACGTTTTGTCACCGGGCGGAAACGACCGCTTTTTACTTAGCGGGCTTCGTCACAGCAAACTTTGGCGCAGCCGCAGCGAAAACTCACTTCGTCCCGCGTCGCTGGCACTGACCAGTCGAAATTGCTGCGTGCGGCACGAATGGCCGGTCTGGGGAATGCCGCAGGGCGGCACAGCGCCCTGTCAAACGGCAGCTCAGGGCCGTACCTTCCGATGCGACACATCAGTTCCGATACTTCACTTTACAATCCGATACCCCTCCCCCTGCCGAGACCGTGACTGATGGCGAGGTCCCGGCCGAGGCTGTGGCCCGTGTCGATGCTGATGCCAAGCTCCCGCTTGCGGCTCTGGAGCAGAGAGTCCATCTGCGCATCGCGTTCGAGGCTCATCGCCATATTGCCCATCTCCGCGCGTGCGGCCCTGTGGCCGGAATAGTCGCCCGCCGCATACCTGCTTTCGCTGGCCTGCCGGAGTTCCTGAAAGCGTTCCACAAAACGGTCTGCGCGCAGATTGGGGTTCTGGCGTATCTCGGTTTCCAGTTGCAGGGCGCGTCTGGCGGGCGCGGCGCGATCAGGATCGCCGGATGCGACATCGGCCGCAAATTCGGGATTCGTCTTATAGACTGCCTCGGCATCGTGTGAGCCGTGAGGCCGGAGTTCATCAAATCCGGCGCGGGCGTCATGCAGTTCCCTAACCTGTTCCGGGCTGGCGCTGGTGCCCTGATCCTGCGCCTTGAAGATCGCGTCCACGGCGCGGGCATGGCGGACAAAGGCCCGGCCACGGGCGCGCCGCAACGCTGCCTCCGGGTCTTCTCCGGCCTGCCTCTCCGCCCCCTGTTTCCCGGCGCTATCCCTTTCCGGCTGCTTCACAACATCAGCGCCAGGCACGCCGTCGCCGGGATGGCGCAACCCGTCAAGCATTCCATCGACCGCATCACGCAGCCGTTCCGGCATCAGTCTGCGCATGATCTGGGCAACCCGGGCGCGGAAGGTGATGCCGCGCCGTTCGGCATAGTCCTGCTCCGGATTGATCTGCTGATCGTAGTCCGTCGCCATGTCTTTGGCCCGATCCCGCGACAGGGTGCGGGCAAGACGATCCTGACTGGCAAAATCGTCGCGGCCATAATGCAGGTCCATGCCGTCGCGGTGTCGCGACAGGGCGACATAGCTGCCGTGAGCGTCCATGCCGGGTGTTGTCAGAACATGCGTGCGGTCCACGGTCATGCCCTGCGCCTTGTGGATGGTCGCCGCATAGCCGTGGTCGAGCTTGTCGTAGTCCTTCAAATCGAAGCTGACGCCGCGCCCGTCATCGGTGCGCACGGTCATGCTCTGCGTGCTGACCTGCTCGATAGTCCCGAGCGTGCCGTTCTTGACGCCAAGGCTGCGCTCGTTTTGCAGGAACATGACGCGATCCCCAGCGGCGAAGCTGCGTTCGCCGCGCTCGACCGTCACGGGCACGTCCTCGCCAAGATCGCCAGCCGCCCGCATCCGGTCGCGGGCGGCTTCGTTGAGTTCCCGCACCTCGGCATTGGTATGGGTCAGGATGATGCGGCTCGCGTCCGGTGACGCCTGCCGGTCACGGTCCCAGCAGTCTATCAGATCGTCACGGGCCTGTTCGCGGGTCTGCGCTTCATGCACCATGTCGTGCGCGTCATAGGCATGAATCGCATCGACGGTTCTGCCGGTCGCCAGATCTCGGGTTGCGTCCCGCTGCCAGTCCTCGCGCTGACGGCGAACCTCGTGGATTTCGACGCCGCCATGACGATCATGGATCGAACGGAACGCCGCGCCCGCCTCGATGGATTGCAACTGCTGCGGATCGCCGACCAGCACTACTTTTGCACCGGCTTCG
Organism: Paenirhodobacter populi; assembly: GCF_004022215.1. Lineage (GTDB taxonomy): Bacteria > Pseudomonadota > Alphaproteobacteria > Rhodobacterales > Rhodobacteraceae > Rhodobacter > Rhodobacter populi. The sequence goes on along the minus strand of NZ_SAUZ01000015.1, from coordinate 88,453 downwards.
GCGGCATGGGACAGCACGCGCTCCATCTGCCGCGTGCCGACCATGCCCGCCTCGTCGATGACAAGCACATCGCGGCTGGTGAGAATGTCGCGGCCATTCTTCCAGCCATGTTCCATGCTGGCGATGGTGCCGGAGGCGATACCCGATCCGCCTTCCAGATTCTCGGCGGCGATGCCGGACAGGGCAACACCGCGCACCTCGTAGCCTGCCGCCTCCCATGCCTCGCGCGCCACGCCGAGCATGGCGCTCTTTCCCGTCCCGGCATAGCCGACGACAATGCCAAGATCGCGCCCATCCGTGACATGCGCCAGCGCATCAGCCTGCTCGCCGGACAGAACAAGCCCGCGCTGTTCGGCGCGCGTCAATGCGGCTTCGCGGTCCCTGTCACTGACCTCATGGCGTTCCTTCTCGGCCATGAGGTCAGCGGCGCGATGGAGGCGCTGTTCAGTCTCGATCATGTCACGGGTGGTGAACCGATCCTCGCCGCGTCCGTCTTGTCCAAGCTCGACCAGATCGGGCGAGCTGCGCATCGCGCCCATGACCTCGTTATACTGCTCGATGCCGTCGCTGTGCCGGTGCGCGAACATCGCCATGTCGCGGCGCGTGAAGGTTGATTGCTGCTGCGTGATCGCGTCCAGCGCTACCGATGGATCGGCGATGATCCGTGCGCCGTTGTTGCGGGCGATCTCGCGGTGCATGTCGGCGCGGTCTGCGGCTTCCATGCCTTCGCCCTCGATCCGCTGCGCGGGTGCGCCGATCTGGCATTGCGGCTCAAGCCCAATGCCCTGCGCCTCAAGGCTGCGATGGTCGATCCGCGCGTCTATGTCGAGCTCAGTGAGCCGCTCGTTGACATGATCGGCCCAGCGTTCGCGCCACCGCTCCACCATCTCCGTGCGGTTCCATTCCCGCACCTTCTGGCCGAAACCGTTCTCGTTCACGCTGCGCATGGTCAGCATAACATGGGCATGGGGTTTGGGGCTGCCGTCCTCGGCGAAATCCCAATGCACATTGAGGTCGGCGATCATGCCCTGATCGACAAACTCGGCCTGGACGAAGTCGCGGGCAAGCTCGATGCCCTGCGCCTGCGTCATCTCGCGCGGAATGGCGAACTCCACCTCGCGTGCAAGTTGCGCGTCCTTGCGGACCTCGAAAGCCTCGACATCGTTCCAGAGCCGTTCGCGGTCGGACCAGTGCTCCGGCGCGTTCTCCGGCAGCATCACCTCGGAATGGACAACGCCGCGTTTGGCGGAAAAGTCCTGCATGCGGTCGGTGCGCTCGTCGCGCATCCGCGAGGCCGAGCGGTAGGCGGCAGAGGCCACCGCGCTCGATCCCGCCTTGCGGCCGATGACCTTGACGTGAAGATGATAGATCGCCATGGCGACATCAGCAGCACGGCGAAGCGCACGTCGGAACGACGTATAAGCGCGCCCTCCCTCGAAAAAATCTCGGGATGGACCGGGCCGTGCCAGACCGTCCCGGCAACAATACTGCGTTCCGCCGTCTGCGCAACTATCCTTACCGCATCAACCACTTGCGAACGGGAAAGGACACTGGAATGCGGAAACCACGCGATTACGACGCGGAACTGAAGGCGATGGAAGACAAGGCGCGGGAACTGAAAACGCGGAAGGTGCAGCAGCTCGGCGAACTGGTGATCGCCACCGGGGCCGATGCGCTCACCGCCGAGGAGCTGGCCGGTGCGCTGATCGTGCTGGCGGAAACCAACGATGCCGGAAAGAGGGAGGCATGGGCGAAACGCGGTGCGGCGTTCTTTCAGGGCCGGTCGCGGCGATCTGCACCAGCGCCTGACCGCGACGGCGGTGGTGCTCAAACGCAACCGGGCGGCGCGCAACCGGCATCAGGCGGCACGGGCGCGGCATGACATGCGCACATGGCAGGTCGAGCGCCGCAAGCGAACGCGGCATCTGATTGAACTCGGGGGCCTCGTCGCCAAGGCGGGCGTGGTGGAACTGACTGGCGATGATCGCGCCACGATCTACGGGGCGCTGCTTTGGATGGCCGACAAGCTCAACAGCGAGGACGGCGAACGAGCGCGCGAACTGTGGACCGGAAAGGGGAAACAGGCGTTCGAGGCAGAACGTCCGGCACGCGCGCATGACAGAACTCAACCGCCGCAGGATCGCGCGTGACCGATGGCGGGCGGCGCGGAGACCCCACATATCGCAGCGTCGCCCGCCATCGCGCGGCAACGCCGCGCAAAGACAACGGAACGGATAGACTTATCCATGGAGGTTTATGATCGACCGCCAACTCGTCCGCGAAGTCGAGGGCGTCGTGTAGGGCGGTTCGGTGTCGTGGCAATTGGGGCGGCGGAGGGGATAGCGGCTTTAGCTACCCGGGCGAAGCCGGGATGAAGTTCTCCCCCATGAAGTCCACGAAGGCGCGGAGCTTCGGGGACAGGTGCCGGCTGGACGGCCAGAGGATGCGGAACGTGACGGAGTGCCGGACCGCATCGTCGAGCACGCTTACCAGCGACCCCTTTCCGAGTTGATCGCGGATGGCGAAGTCCGGCAGGCAGGTGAGACCCAGTCCCTGTTCGGCCAGATAGATCAGCGGCTCGATGGCGCTGGCGACGGCTGCGGTCGGAATATCGGCGGTCGCGGGATTGCCTTTGCCGTGCAACGGCCAGTCTTCAATCTTTCCGGTGCTCGGATAGAGATGACGCAGGCCGCGATGGGCTGACAGATCGGCGGGCGTCTGTGGAGTGCCGTGTTCCCCGAAATAGGCCGGCGAGCCAACCAGCTTGTAGGGGAAGGTGCCGAGCGTGCGCATCATCAGTCGGGAGTCTCTGATCTCGCCCGTGCGCACCACGGCGTCGAAGCCTTCTTCGATCACGTCCACCAGCCGGTCGCTGAAATCCAGATCGAGTTCGATGTCGGGCCACGCCCGCATGAAGGCCGCGAGCGTCGGCATCATCAGCATTCCGACCAGCGGCAGGCTCACCCGCAGCTTGCCGCGCGGTGCGCCCCTGGTCTGCGACAGCTCCAGCTCAGCCGCCTCGATCTCGCAAAAGATGCGCCGGCAGCGTTCGAGGAACAACGCACCTTCCGGCGTCAGCGTGACGGTGCGCGTCGAGCGGTGAAAAAGGCGCACGGCTAGCCGTTCTTCCAGCCGCGCCACCGCCTTGCTGATTGCCGACGAGGAAACACCGAGCTTTTGCCCGGCAGCGGTGAAGCTGCGCGTATCTGCCGCTTGGACGAAAGCGTTGAGCGATCCGAGACTATCCATAAGCACAATTCCATTGCTGACAGTTTCGTCAGGAGTATTTGGAACTGTAGCTCAGTTCTCCATAAACGGAAACACGTCTAGCTTTTGGACAATGCCGTCATCGGCGGATTGCGCCGGCCTTCTCAGATCGCCTCATCCGCCAGCGGCTTTTCAGACAAGGCTCAGGCGGACCAATGACCACGACGACGACCAGCGACACCACTCCCATTGAACAGGGCGATGCGCCTTCGGCCGTAGGCGACCGGCTTCCTCTAGCTGCGCTGCTGGCGCTCGCGATGGCGGCTTTCATCACCATTCTGACCGAAGCCCTGCCGGCGGGGCTGCTGCCACAGATGGCGGAGAGTCTTGTGGTCTCGGAGGCGCTGGTCGGCCAGCTCGTCACCATCTACGCGGTCGGCTCGCTCGTCGCGGCGATTCCGCTGACAACCGCCACGCAAGGGTGGCGGCGTCGGCCGCTGCTGCTGATCGCCATCGGCGGCTTCGCCATCGTCAACACGGTGACGGCCGTCTCCGACAACTATGCGATCACGCTGGTCGCCCGCTTCTTCGCCGGCGTGTTCGCCGGGCTGCTTTGGGCGTTGGTCGCGGGATACGCCGCCCGCATGGTGCCGGAGCATCTGAAAGGCCGCGCCATCGCCGTCGCCATGGTCGGAACGCCGCTCGCCCTTTCGCTCGGCATTCCGGCGGGCACCTTCCTCGGCGCGGCCTTCGGCTGGCGCGTGACTTTCGGCCTCATGAGCATGCTGACCGTCATCCTCGTCTTTTGGGTGCTCGCCAAGATGCCGGACTTCCCCGGTCAGGCGCGCGGAAAGGGCTTCGCGCTCCGGACAGTCTTCACCCTGCCGGGCATCCGGCCGGTGCTGTTCGTCACACTCGCCTTCGTTCTCGCCCACAACATCCTCTACACCTACATCGCTCCCTTCCTCGTACCGGCCGGCATCGCGGAGCGCATCGACGTGGTGCTGCTGGTCTTCGGCGTGACGGCGCTTCTCGGCATCTGGATCGTCGGCGTACTGATCGACCGCTGGCTGCGCGAGCTGGTCCTTGTCAGTTCCGTGCTGTTCGGCCTGTCCGCGCTGCTTCTCGGGATTTGGGGTGAGGTGCCGGCAGTGATCTACGTCGCGGTCGCCGTTTGGGGGCTGGCCTTCGGCGGTGCGGCGACACTCTTCCAGACCGCTTCGGCCAAAACGGCGAGCGAAGCGGCCGATGTGGCGCAATCCATGATCGTCACGGCCTGGAACATGGCGATTGCCGGAGGCGGGATCGTCGGCGGCATCCTGCTCGAAACCCTCGGCGTGTCTGCCTTTCCGTGGAGCGTACTGGCGCTGCTCGTCGCGACGTTCGCCGTCGCCTGGGCCGCCCGCTCGCACGGGTTCCCATCATCGAAACCCGGATCGGCCGCCAGCCAGGCCAATGATCTGCAAAACAGGTGAGGCCATGAATACATCCATAGTCACCGCAGAGCCCTCGACGGCGATCACCATTGACGGTCTGCCGGATCGCATCGACGCCGCCATCGACACGACCATTGCCGAGCAACGCCTTGTCGGGGCCGTTGTCCTTCTCTCCCTGGATGGGAAACTTGTCTATCGCCGCGCCGCCGGCTTTGCCGATCGCGAAGATGCGCGAGGATACGCTGTTCCGGCTGGCGTCCGTCTCCAAGCTCTACGTGTCCACCGCCGCGATGGTGTTGGTCGCGCAAGGGCGGTTGGCGCTCGACGAACCCGTCGATACATGGCTTGCGGATTTCCGACCGAAGCTCGCGGACGGCTCGGCGGCCCGGATCACCCTGCGCCATCTGCTAAGCCACACGTCCGGGCTCGGCTACGGCTTCCTCGAACCGGCGGATGGCCCCTATCACCGTGCCGGCGTGTCCGATGGCATGGACCTGTCGGACATCTCGCTTGAGGAAAACATCCGCCGCATCGCTTCGGTGCCACTTCTTTTTCAACCGGGAACGGCATGGAACTACTCGCTCGCAACGGATGTCGTGGGTGGGCTGATCGCACGCGTGACGGGCGTTCCGCTCCCCGAGGCGGTGCGCAAGCTGGTAACGACGCCGCTCGGGATCAATGACACCGGATTCGCGGTCGCCGATCCCGTTCATCTGGCCGTTCCTTACGTCAACGAAGCGTCCGGCCCGCGTCGGATGGCGGATGCCGAGATCGTGCCCCTTTGGGAAGAGGTCGAGGGACTGCGCCTGTCGCCAGCCCGCGCCTTCGATACGAATGCTTTCCCCTCCGGTGGTGCAGGAATGATCGGGACGGCCGGCGATACGTTGCGCATCCTCGAAACACTTCGGCGGGGTGGCGAGCCGCTTCTGCCTGCCGAACTGGTCAGCGAAATGGCTACCGATCACGCGGCGGGCATGGACCTCGCTCCATGGCCGGGACGCGGTTTCGGTCTCGGCTTCACTATTCTGCGCGATCCCGCTGCGGCCGGCTTCGCGGAGACGCCCGGCACATGGCGTATGGGCGGGGCCTATGGACATTCGTGGTCCGTCGATCCCGCCAACAGGCTCAGCCTCGTGGCGTTCACCAACGCCGGGCTTGAAGGGCAATCTCCGGGTGGACGATTTCCCGCCGACATCACGCGGGCGATCTATGACGGGTTGTGATCGAGATGCGCGGTATGGGCCAGCCACGGCGGGGAAACAAACGCCTCAACCAGCCCGTCTATGAAAACGCGCGTCTTTGCCGGGACGAGCTTTGCAGATGGGTGGACGAGGTAGATGCCTTCAGGCGTGGCGACCGGATGGCCGGGCAGTACCGGCACCAGCCGACCGCTCTTGAGTTCCGGTCCCGCGAGCCAGTCGGATACCATCGCGATACCTACACCGGCTACGGCAGCTTGGAGCAAGCTGGTTGCATCGTCGGTGACGAGCGGACCGGAGATGCGGATCGCGACAGTCTTGCCATCATCACCGAGATGCCAGATCGGATGCGACGCGAGCCGCGAAAACCCGATGCAGTCGTGGTTGGCAAGGTCGGAAGGATGCGCAGGCATGCCGCGCTCGGCCAGATAATCTGGCGAAGCGCACAACAGGCGACTGGCAGGGGCAAGTTTACGGGCGATCAGGCGGCTATCGGCGAGTTCACCGATCCGCACTGCAACGTCGAAGCTCTCCGCAACGAGATCGACATAGCGATCCTCGTAGCGCGCCTCGACGGCAAGGCCAGGATGCTGCCGCAGAAATACCGGCAGGATCGGCGCGATCCACATCCGCCCGAAGGTCGCCGGAAGAGACAGACGCAGCGTTCCCCGCACCGAGCCAGCCGCGTCAACGGCGTCCGTGTCGATCTCGCCCATCGCCTGAACGGCTTTCCGCATCCGCTGGTAATAGGCTTCGCCGGCTTCGGTCAGGGCGACCCGGCGCGTGGTCCGCTCCAGAAGCCGCACGCCAAGTCGCTTCTCCAGCGCCGTCACCCGCCGCGAGACGAGCGAGCCATCCCGGCTCAGTGCGGTCCCGGCGGCGGTGAATCCTGCGTGTTCCACCGTGGCGAGAAAGGCCGCGATCTGGTCAAAATCCGTTCCGTCCATTGCTGCATCCAATGCAGAAGTAATCTGAATATTCTTACTATTATAGTCTTACTATCTCCAAATTACCATCGCGGAAAACCGTCCGCGCTTCCGCTCCCTCCGTCTCGCCGGGCGCTCCGGTGCGGCGAAACGGAGTTCGACATGGACGCAGCATCAATCCCGACCCCCGCCGATAACCGTTACAAGGTTCTCTTCGCGATCTGCATCTCGGCCGTCATCATCCCATTGGTCTTCACCGGCCCGGCCATTTCCATCCCCTCGGTCGCACGCGATCTTGGCGGCGATCAGACTAGCCTCGGATGGATCGTGAACGCCTACGCCATCGCCTTCGGCGGCTGCGTCATGGCGGCGGGCGCGCTCGGCGATCAGATCGGGCGCAAGCGCTGCTTCGTCACCGGCCTCGTGATCTTCGCTGTAACCTCTGTCCTGATCGGCCTCACCCCGAGCCTGCTGGTGCTCAATCTCCTGCGCGCGCTCGAAGGCGTCGGCGGCGCGCTGGTGCTGACATCGGCCACATCGCTGCTGGCACAGGAATTCGAGGGCGCGGAACGGCCGCGCGCCTTCTCCTTCCTCGGCACGGCTTTCGGCGTTGGCCTCGCCTTCGGCCCCATGGCCTCCGGCTTCGTCATCGAGCTTTGGGGCTGGCGCGTGCTCTATTTCTCCATCGCCGTCATTTCGATCCTGATCCTCGTGCTAGGAACGCCCCGGATAAGGGAATCGTTCGACCCGGATGCGCGAGGGATCGACTGGCCGGGAACGATCCTGTTCACGGCCGCTCTGGTCGGCCTCACCTTCGCCATCGTGCTCGGCCCGCAGGAGGGATGGGCGAGCGCCACGGTTCTCGGCCTGCTCGGCGGCGCAATCGTGCTGCTTGCGGCCTTCGTTGCCGTCGAGTTGAAGCGCGCGCATCCGATGCTCGACCTGTCGCTCTTTCGCTATCCGCGCTTCATCGGCGTCCAGCTCCTGCCGGTCGCCACAGGTTTCAGCTTCGTCGCCCTGATCGTCTATCTGCCGATCTGGTTCATGGCCATTCAGGGCCGGGACGCCTTCGCCGCCGGCCTCGCCATCCTGCCGCTCACCGCGCCGATGCTCGTGGTGCCGTTGATCGCAGGCCGGCTGGCAAAGTTCGTCTCGCCCGGTATTCTCTCCGGCATCGGCTTCCTGATCGCCGCCGCCGGTGTGCTCCTGCTCATGCGGCTTTCGCCAGAAGCCGGGCTTGGCCCCATGATCCTGCCAATGCTGCTGATCGGCATCGGCAACGGCCTGCCATGGGGATTGATGGACGCGCTCTCCGTCAGCGTCGTGCCGAAGGAGCGCGCCGGCATGGCGGCCGGTATCTTCACCACCATGCGCGTTGCGGGCGAAGCCATCGCCATAGCCGCGATCGGCGCTGCGCTGGTCGGACTTACGGCGCATGGACTAATCGTCGCCGCAGCCGATAGCGCCATATCGCTCCCGACGAACGCCTCCGCAATCGCATCAACAATTAGCAGCGGCGCGCATGGCACCGCGACGAACGGAGGCCCGGCACTGGACGGAACGATCATGGCACTGGCGAATGTCGCCTACACGGATGCGCTCCGCGCGATCCTTCTCGTGCTGGCGGTGCTCGCCATACTTACCGCCGCCATCTGCCTGCTCACATTACGGGAAAGGCCGTCCTGCGATACAGACGGACGAGGCATAGGCCGGTAAGCGATGCGGCGGCGATGGCATTCAGCACGGATGGTTAGCCGCCTATGGGGAGTGCCGCCCCCCTCGCGTCGCTCATCCAATCAAGGCTCGGCATGGAGGAAGCGACGCCATGCTGCATATTGAATGGTGGCACCATGCCCCTTACGGCTACATATGGCAGCTTGCCGCCTCCGGTTTCGCTTGGGAATATCTTCGCCGCAACGACGAATATCGCCACGACTGCCAGACGCTGGCGCTGGCCCGCAGGCAGGACGCGAACCAACTGGAATCGTTCGTGCGCCGCTGGGGGTTGCTGTTTCCCAAGCGATCCGGACACGGTGGCTGATCTACAAACGCCACTCTGGTCGCCGCGCGTGCATCCAAACGCCTTCATACTGTTGCCCGTGGCGCATATAACCGACGCAAGCGGGCCGACAATCAAGCTGGCCCATCTCGGGGGCCTCGACCTGCGCCGCGCGGCTGATGGCTGCCACGGCATCTGGCAGGCCGATGGCATTGCGCATCAATTGTGGCTGCCCTGCGCCGCTCCCGACGCTTCGGCCTTCTACGGCACGTTCTTGCCTTTGGATGCCTTCTACGAACTGCGATCCCATGCTGCCCGGCGGTTCTGGCGCTCTGTCGAAGGCCGCCGGCCGGGGCCGGAGTTTCGGGTCATGCCCGCCCAGCTCCGCCAATGGCACATCTTGTCGTTACGCGCCCTGGACGCGCGACTGCACGGCGCGAGCCATCGCACCATCGCGGAAGTGCTGCTCGGATTCAGCGGCACGAAAGAGGATTGGGAAGTTGATCCGCGCAAGAACAAGGCCCGCCGCCTCGTCGCCCACGGCATCAGGATGATGCAGGGCGGTTATCGGCTGCTGCTGCACTATCCCATCAAAACGCACAGCCATTGATCGCACACAGCTTCGGCGCGGCCGGAACGACCGATATTGCGCCTGCCTCAAACGCCAAAAGGCCGCCTGGAGGCGGCCTAAGCGTTTTATCAGACTTGGATTTCGAGTGATTTATGTTGGAATTGGTTGCGGGGGCGCGCAACCTACGAGACCGACATTCGATCCGGGCGGCGATCTGACACCATCAGTCCTGTGCCACCCCTCTCACGGATTCCCTGTGTTTTCTCAGGCATCTCCCCTTTTGCCTCCAACCTCCGGTTCCTCATCTGCAGAGTTCAGCGCCACTTCGAGTTCGGAAATACCATCCATGATCGCTTCAAAGGCAGACGCCTCGCCAAAGATCATGCCCGCCATGGCACGGTAGTCGCGCCGGAGATCATCGAGCATCTTCCCCTCGGGATGAATGGAGAATGTCGGCGGCGCGGCGATCGCCAGGTCGAAGGCCGGGCGGTTGAAGAACATTCTGGCATGCGCGACACAATCTTCGGCCAACCTACGGTCTTTCAGCGCGCTCTTCCCGGCATCTGACGCCATAAGCTGGCACACATCGTAATAGTGCCGTGAAACCCGTTGTCCGTCCCCTCTGAGTTCACCCCGGTTGTCGAACCAGCGCCGGAGCCCGTGCAAAATGACGATCTTGTCCCAAAACGTCCTCTCCGCATCGACCGTTGTGACGTCGGTAACACCGAGGTCGATGCCAGGGACATCGGCTTCAAGGTAGGGTCGGATGATGCGCGTCGAATTGGGATCGAGGGCGGATTTCGCCCCGGATTCGATCTTGACGGCCTTTGCGATGTAGGCGTCCTCTGGGGTTGCCGATGGATAGCGCAGGTAGAGTGCCTGACTGTCATGTGGATCAGCTTCGACCCGGAACTGCCCGGAGCTCAGCCTGTTCCTCTTCGCGACCTCATCAACGATCTCGGACAGACCCGCCAGGCATGGCCCGTTGATATAAACCTCACACGCAGCCTTGATTGCATCCAGCGCCGCACCGCGCTTCTTGCCGCTGAGCGCCTGCAACTCTTCGATTGATGCCGCTTCTCCAAGATCGTCCCGAAACACGGTGACGTCGATGTCCTCCGAGAAGCGCCTGATCAGGCCAAAGCCTTTGGACAGCGACGTGCCACCCTTGAACAGCAGGCGTGGCCTGTCTTTCAGACCGTTGAACAGCGCGTCCAGCGTCCAGCAGACCCAGAAGTCCTTCTCGACATTCTGCGGCGTGGTTCCGAGACGCTGCGCCGTCGTCGTGAAGACGCCCGCCTTCGTTTGTGCGTCGGCCGCAAGAATCTGATCGTATGCGGGATTCATCATGAGGCGGCCTGTTCTTTGAGCATTGGTCGCAGCAGGTTCTGCATCCATGCGGGGAGCGACGCCAGACCCTCTGACAGATCCTGCCGCAGTGCCGGGCCGTCCTTCGGGTCATGAAGGATCATGTCCAAACGCCGGGCGAGTAGCTCGTCACCATCACCCTTCCCCAAAGTATCGCGCAGCCAGTGAAGCGCCTGAACGACACGCATGGCCGGGCGGCCTGCCCAATAGAGCTTGCTCGCCGCAGTCGGTTTGAAGACGATCTCCAACTGACCCAGCGAGACCGATTTCAGCCGCGTATCAGCGTGCACGACCACTTTCGCTGGCACCGCATTGGTGAAACCAAGATCATTGGCGGCTGTCATGCCATCGACCAGCACACGGATCTGATCACGCCGGGAGATGGCATCGATCACGCTGCGCGGATCGGGGGGATTGGCCTTCTGCGTCAGCGTGTTGAAGGATGGCCTGTCATAGAGTCCGCGATCGATCCGCCGCAGGGTTCCTGTGCCGGTCAGGCGTTGCAGCGTCTTGTCCACCGCATCCCGCGCCCCGAGGTCGAGGAAATCCCGAGGCGTCCAGACGGCGCTGGAGGCCCCTGCCCCAATTCGCGCTAGAACGGCGCTCTTCAGATCTGATGCTGACTCTATCATGTCCGAAATATGTAGCATAATTTCGGACAGTCGGCAATCCTCGCGTCCGAAATATGCATACATTTTTCGGACGAACTCGCCTGATGCTCCACCCGCACTCATCAGGACAACGCGCTCACTTCCCGTCGCCTTTCCGCGCCTTTGCGAACCCTCGATCCGTTGCAATGAATCGCTCGAGGATAGGCACGATCAGGCGGACGGGTTCGACGGCCCCCTGCCCTCCCGCCCGGCCGAGCAGTTCGCCGTAGAGGATCATGTCCCTGTGCAGGCTGGCGGGCAGTTCCACCGTCAGCTTCACAGGTTTGTCGTCGGGCAGCGGCCTGAGCTTCAGCTTTACCATGTTCAGCCTCCTTCTCTCTGGAACACCAGATCTCTCGTAACGATCACCCTGACGGGGAACCCCGGTCGAATGGTCAACGTGGGCGCGACCTGCATCTGGCGCTGCACAATCTGCTGGCCGACCTGATTGACAGTGTCCTGCGCACCGTCGCGGATGGCGCGGACAAGCCGGTCCTCGTCGTCACTGGCGAGTTCAGTGCCGATCGCCAGCAGGGTCGCGAGGCCGGCGGCCTTGAAGACCTCGCCCCAGTGATAATCGACGGCATCCTCCAGCCCGGCATAGCCGGCGGCATCGGCGCCGGGCAGACGCTCCAGCACCAGCGAGGAGCCATCGGGGAAGATCAGCCGGTTCCAGACCAGCAGCACCCGGCGCTGGCCGGTGCCGACGCCGGAATCGTATTCGCCGATGATCCGGGTGCCCTGCGGGATCAGCAGCAGGGATCCGGTCGGGCTGTCATAGACGGGCTCGGTGACCTGGGCGGTGATCTGGCCCGGCAGATCGGAACGGATGCCGGTGATCAGCGCCGCCGGAATTACCGATCCGGCCTGCAGGATCCAGGGCGATGATGGCGCAGCGATGCGGTCGACCGCCACGGGCTGCCGGTCCACCGGCCCGTTCAGGAACGCGGTCTGCGGATCCTGCGACCCTGTTGCCCCCAAGAGGTCGAGCCCGGCAAAGCCCGGAGAGGCAGCGTCCGCCGCAGCGCCGGTGCCGGATGTGGCGGGGAAAAACACCCGGCTCAGCCGCGCGGCCTCTTCCTCGGCGCGGCGCCGTTCCTCGTCGGGATCGGCCGCAGCCGGTGCCGCGATCATGGGCGGGACGACAGGCTGGCCGCGGTTTTGCGCATCGAGGATTGGCCCGCCCAGATCGCCGGGCAGCGGCGGGCCGAGGATCGGGCCGGCATAGTCGCGCGGCAGGGCCGCCAGACCATCGGCGGTGGCGCGGTTGTCGATGGAATAGAGTTCCTCGCCGCCTTCCCCGGCCTGACGGGTCTGCAGCGCATAGATCAGCGCGCCCCCGATCATGACCAGCGCAATGGCGGCGGTGCCCGCCAGCATGCGCCGGGAAAGACGGGTGATACGGGCTGGCTCGGCGCGCAGCCGCATCGGCGAGGCGGTGTCGGATGCCGGTTTGCCGCCGCTCATGACGGAACCTTCCCGCTGGCCGGGGCCTCCGGCAGGGTTCCTGCCGCTGTCCCGGCTGCGGTCTCTTTCGGCTCGACGCGCAGGATCCGCACCACCTGCTGGCGTCTGCCGCTGCCGAGGCGGAGTTCGGCCGCGCCGAAGAGCCGGTCGACGATCAGGATATTGCGATGCACCCGGGTATTGACGATCTGCGGCTCGCCGTCGGGGCCGAGGACGAAGATCGGCGGCATCTCGCCCTGCACGATGCCGCGCGGAAAGACGACATAGACCCGGCGGCCATCGTCGAAGACAGAGACCGGCCGCCAGGGCGGGCTGGCGCCCTCGATCTGCAAGCCGTAGCGGTGGTTGCGGGCGGATTCCGCGGGGATCACCGGCGCGGCGGGCGTCGCCTGCCGCCTGCTTCCCGGCTGGGCCGGATAGGACCAGGCAACGGCGGGCATGTAGAGCGCTTCCTGCGCCCTGAGTTCGATCAGATAGCTGCGCCGGTCGGTGGTGACCACGAGATTGGTCGCGATATCGGGACGGGTCGGCTTCACGAGGATATGGACCCGGGCCGCAGCGCCGCTGCCGCTTTCGCTATCGCCGATGATCCAGCGCGCGGTGTCACCTGCGGCAATGGGACCGGCCCCCGTCAGACTCTCGCCCGGTTCCAGCGCGATATCGGTGATCTGACCCGGTGCGGCATAGACCTGATAGAGCGCCCCTTCCGAGAAGGGGTAGATCTGGATGGCGTTGTAATAGCCGTCGCGGCGCGGCTCGACCCGTGCGGCGGCATTGGCATTGCCGACCCGGGTGGTCGCATCGGCTGCGGCAGCCCCGCCACGCGCGACGGTCCAGCCCGGCGGGGTATGCAGGGGCTTTGGCGTGGTCTCTGCCGCACCGGCCTGCACCGCCGGCAGCGCCGGAACATCGGCATCATAGCCGAACTCCGGCACTGCCTTCCTTGCGCAGCCAGAGATCAGCGCAGTGCCGATCAGCAGGGCCGTGAGGGAAAGAGAGACTGGGCGTTGGGGGAAACGACGGTTCTCTGCAAGAGGGGCGGTGGTCATTGGCTCATCTCCCGCGACCAGCTGATGGCGTTGACGTAGATCCCCAGCGGATTGGCGCGCAGCCGTTCGGCATCGCGCGGCGTGCGGATCACGATGGTCAGGATCGCGGTCCAGCGCTCGGTGGCGCCCAGTTGCCCGCTCTCGTAATGCCTCTCGGTCCAGGCCACCCGGAAGCTGTCCGGCGAGGCGCGGATGACCGAGGAGACCTCTACCGCAATCTGCTGGCGTCCGACCTTCGCGAAGGGATCGTTCTCACGGGCATGATCGTTCAGCGCCGACGCCCCGCGATCCGTGGTCCAGTCATAAGCCCTGAGCCAGTTCTGACGAACGATGATCGGATCGGCCGGAATGGCGCGGACCTGTTCGATGAAGCGGCCGAGATGCCAGGCGATCTGCGGATCGGAGGGGCGATAATCGGCCACGGCCGGGGCGACGGTTTGCGCCTGGCCGAGATCATCGACCTGCACCACCCATGGCACCACGGTGCCGCGCGCCGATTGCCAGACCAGCGCCGCGGCGAATCCGGCCGAGAGGATCAGCGCGCCGAAGGCCATCAGCCGCCAGTTCTTCGCCTGCACCCGGGCGGAGCCGATACGCTCGTCCCAGACCTGGGCCGCCTTCTGATACGGGGTCTCGGGGGCGGGTGTCTTGCCGTAATGGGGGGCAGCCCGTCTGAAGATGCTCATCTGTGATCGCTTTCGGAAAGAGAAACGGAAGCTCCGCCGCCCCGGCTGTCCCCGGCGCGGATGGTATGGGCGGCCATGCCGGCGGAGCGGGTGATGGCGGAACCATGCGACAGGCGCTGCGCCCACCCGGGGACGGAGGTCCCACCGCCGGACGGCCCTGCACCGCTGGTGCCAGCACCGACCGTGCCTTGAGTGGTGGTACCACCAGTGCCGGTGAACCCGGCCTTCACGCCGGAAGCATGGCTGGCCGTAATGCTGGCGGCCGCGCGGCGCAGCGGAGAGAGAGCGGCACCGCCAGCGGCCTTGCCGATCCCGGCCGCGCCGGCAGCCATACCGGCCGCGCCGGACTGGCCTGCCGAGTTCAGCCTATAGGCGGCAGAGGCCGCGCCTGCCGTGGCGGCGCCACCACGAACGGCCGCCGCACCGCCCTTTGCCGCCATCATGGCGCCGCCGCCGGTCGCGATCAGCGTGGCGGCTCCGGCAAGGCCGGTTCCGACGGCAGCGCCCGCGCCAAGCTGCGGCCCGCCGGAGACAAGGCCCGAGGCGATGCCGGGGCCGAAGATGCCGAGACCGAGGAGCGAAAGTGCCGCGAGAACAATCGCCATGGCATCGTCGACGGTGGGGGCTACACCACCGAAGCCCGCAGTGAACTGCCCGAAGAGGGTCGAACCGATGCCGATGATGACGGCGAGGACCAGCACCTTGATCCCCGACGACACCACATTGCCCAGCACCCGCTCGGCCATGAATGCGGTCTTGCCGAAAAGGCCGAAGGGGATGAGGACGAAGCCCGCCAGAGTGGTGAGCTTGAACTCGATCAGGGTGACGAAGAGCTGCACGGCGAGGATGAAGAAGGCGAGCAGCACCAGCACCCAGGCGAAGAGCAGGCAGGCGATCTGGATGAAGTTCTCGAAGAAGGAGACGAAGCCCATCAGATCGGAGATCGATTCCAGCAGCGGCCGTCCGGCATCGAGGCCGGTCTGCGCCACGCGGCCGGGACGCAGGAGATCGGCGGTCGAGAAGCCGGTACCGGAAGCCATCAGCCCAAGGCCCGCGAAACTGTCGAAGACGATCTGCGCGAGGCTGTTCCAGTTGCCGATCAGGTAAGCGAAGACGCCGACAAAGAGGGTCTTCTTCACCAGCCGGGCGAGGATGTCGTCATCCGCACCCCAGGACCAGAAGAGCGCAGCCAGCGTCACATCGATCACGATCAGGGTCGAGGCGATGAAGGCGACCTCGCCGCCGAGCAGGCCAAAGCCGGAGTCGATGTAGGAGGTGAAGATGCCGAGAAAGCTGTCGATGACGCCGGTGCCGCCCATATCTCAGCGTCCTTCTGATGAGCGGCTCGGCGCTTCGGGAGCGGCGGGCATTGCGGCACCCGCAGGTTCCCGGCCCAGAAAGCGGTCGCGGCTCCGCGCCCATGCGGCGCGGCAGCTGTCATCCTCCAGCGCCGCATTGCCCAACTGCTGGCAGCGGCGCAGATCTTGGCGCAGCGGATCAGCCGGGGCCTGAGCCTCCGGCACGATGGCGACCGGCGCCGGTTTTTCCTCCCGGTTCAGCGACACGAGGGCAGCGGTCAGCGCCACTGCCGCCAGCATGATCGCCACGATCCGGGCGCCGGTCTTGCCTTCCATGACGTTCTCCTTTCCCGACGGCGCGGAGCGCGCCCGCTGCGTCAGTTGCCGTTGAACATGCGGGCATTGCCGGGCTGGTAGCCCGTGCCCGGGGTGAGGAAGCGCTCGCGCTGGACCCGGCCCTGCTCGGCCGCCGTGGCGCGTTCGGCCTCGCTCAGCGCCTCGGCCCTGCCATTGGCGGAGATCACCGCGATCAGGTCGGAAAGCTGCTGCGATTGCAGGGCGAGCAACTGGTTCCCGGCCTGGGTGGCCTGCAACGCGCCTTCCGCGCCCTGACTTTCCCCGACCAGGGCCGCCATCTCGGCACGGTTGCTGTCGATATTGCCGACGACACCGGCCTGCACCTTCAGCGCATCCTGCAACCCACTTACGGTATTTTCCCAGCGGGAGCGGGCATCGGCCACGATCTGCGCCTCGGATACTGAGAGGGAAACCGCGCCATATTCGCTCTGGAAGGCCTGATCGATCTGGCCGACCTCGAAGGCGAGGTTCTGGGCTTGAGCCAACAGCGCCTGGGTCTGTGCCACATTGGCCTGCAGGGTCTGGAGCGCGGAATAAGGCAGGCTTGCCAGGTTCTGCGCCTGATTGATCAGCATCTGCGCCTCGTTCTGCAGCGAGCGGATCTGGTTGTTGATCTGCTCGAGCGTCCGGGCGGCGGTCAGCACGTTCTGCGCGTAGTTCGAGGGGTCGTAGACGATGCGCCAGGCCTGGGCGGGTGTCGGGACGAGAACCGTGGCGACGATGGGTGGTACCACGCATGCCCCGGCGAGCAGCAATGCGACGATGGGGCGGGTCTTCGTGAAGGCGGAAGTCATGGTTCGATCTCCTGTTCGCTGAGTGTGTCGTAGGCGGCGAAATCTTCGTCCGGGGCCGGGGCGGCAGCGGGCGCCACCTTCGGCAGATCGGCCGGATCACCGCCTTTCCCGTCGTCATCGCCCCGTCCGGGCTCTGCGGTTTCCGGCACGAGATTGGTGAGGTTCGGGATCAGTTCGGCGGCCCAGTCGACGCCGCAATGGCGCAGCCAGGTCGCCAGAAACCCGTCCGGGCCATGTGCGAGCCAGATGCGCTCGATGGCAGCCTGATCAGTTTTGGAGGAAGCGGCGCAGAGGGCGAGGCCTACCTCGCTGAGGCCAAGCTCGAACAGGCGGTTCCCACGCCGCGACTGGCAGTAATAGTCACGCTTCGGCGTGGCGCGGGCGAGGATCTCGATCTGGCGGTCGTTCAGCCCGAAGCGGCGATAGATCGCGGTGATCTGCGGCTCGATGGCGCGCTCGTTGGGCAGGAGAAGCCGCGTCGGGCAGGACTCGATGATCGCCGGCGCGATGGCGGATCTGTCGATATCCGAGAGCGATTGCGTGGCGAAGATGACGGAGGCGTTCTTCTTTCGCAGCGTCTTCAGCCATTCGCGCAGCTGGCCCGCAAAGCCCTCGTCATCCAGCGCCAGCCAGCCCTCGTCGATGATCAGCAGAGTCGGCCGCCCGTCGAGCCGGTCGCCGATCCGGTGGAAGAGGTAGGACAGGACCGCGGGCGCCGCGCCGGTGCCGACCAGCCCCTCGATCTCGAAGGCGAGAACCGGGGCCGATCCGAGCGTCTCCCGTTCCGCATCGAGCAGCCGCCCGTAGGGGCCGCCGAGGGTATAGGGCCTGATCGCCTGCTTCAGGTCGCCGGATTGCAGCAGGATCATCAGGCCGGTGAGGGTGCGCTCGCGGAGCGGCGCGGAGGCGAGCGAGGTCAGCGCGGTCCAGATATGTTCCTTCACCTCCGGCGAGACTGTCACGCCCTCGCGCATCAGGATGGCGGCGATCCAGTCGGCCGCCCATGCGCGTTCATAGGTGTCGTGGATGCGGGCGAGCGGCTGGAGCGCGACGCCGGCGATGTCCAGCGCGAGCGAGACCGCCAGATCGCGATCCACGGGGCTGTCGGGGCTGAAGACGGCGGCGGCGGTCGTCTCGCCGCCGAGATCATGCCAGTCGCCTCCCATGGCCAGCGCCGAGGCCCGGATCGAGCCGCCGAAATCGAAGGCGAAGATCTGCGACCCCGCATAGCGGCGGAACTGCAGCGCCATCAGCGCCAGCAGCACGGATTTGCCCGCGCCGGTCGGACCGACGACCAGCGTATGGCCGACATCGCCGACATGCAGCGACAGCCGGAACGGGGTCGAGCCCTCGGTCTTGCCGTAGAGCAAGGGCGGCTCGTTGAAATGCTCGTCCCGTTCCGGCCCGGCCCAGACGGCGGAGAGCGGGATCATATGGGCGAGGTTGAGGATGCTGATCGGCGGCTGGCGCACATTGGCATAGGCGTGCCCGGGCAGGCTGCCGAGCCATGCATCGACCGCGTTGACGCTCTCCGGCAGGACTGTGAAGTCCCTGCCCTGCACGATCTTCTCGACCAACCGCAGCCTCTCGTCGGCAAGCCGTGGATCGGCATCCCAGACCGTGACCGTGGCGGTGACGTAAGCCATGCCCGCCACATCCGCGCCGAGTTCCTGCAGCGCGATGTCGGCGTCGAGCGCCTTGTTCGCCGCATCGGTGTCGACCAGCGCGGACTGCTCGTTGGTCATCACCTCCTTCAGGATGGCGGCGATGCTCTTGCGCTTGGCGAACCATTGCCGCCTGATCTTCGTCAGCAGCCGGGTCGCCTCCATCTTGTCCATCAGGATGGAGCGGGTCGACCAGCGATAGGGAAAGGCCAGCCGGTTCAGATCGTCAAGGATCCCGGGCGTGGTCGCGGTGGGGAAACCGACGATGGTCAGCACGCGGAGGTGCTGGTCGCCAAGGCGCGGCTCCAGCCCGCCTGCCAGCGGCTGATCGGCCAGCAGCGCGTCGAGATGCATCGGCACTTCGGGCACGCGCACGCGATGCCGGTTGGTCGAGATGGTCGAATGCAGGTAGGTGAGCGTTCCCGCGTCATCGAGCCAGCGGCATTCCGGCATGAAGCCGTCGAGCAGCGCCAGCACGCGGTCGGTGCGGTCCACGAAGGCGCGCAGCAGTTCCTGCGGATCGACGCCGGATTGCGCGCGGCCCTCGTAGAGCCAGGCCTCGGCCTTTGCCGCATCCTCGGCAGGCGGCAGCCAAAGGAAGGTCAGGAAATACCCCGACACGAAATGGCTCCCGTCTTCTGCGAACCCGGCCCTCCGTTCGGCGTCGAGCAGGGCCGAGGCCGCGTCGGGGAACATGCTGTCGGGATAGGCCGAGGACGGGTTGCGCTGCGCCTCGACGAAGATCGCCCAGCCCGAACCGAGGCGGCGGATGGCGCTGTTGATGCGATGGGCCACCGCGACCAGTTCGGCGGCGACGGCCGAGTCCAGATCCGGCCCGCGGAACTTCGCCGTCCGCTGGAAGCTGCCGTCCTTGTTCAGGACGATGCCGGGCGCGACCAGCGCCGCCCATGGCAGGTAATCGGCGAGGCGGGCGGCGGTGCGGCGGTACTCGGCGAGGTTCATCATGGCCGCGCCCTCACACCGACAGATGTCCGGGCAGGCGCAGATGCCTGCGCCCGACCTCGACGAAGAGCGGGTCGCGCCGCGCGGCCCAGACGGCGAGGACGTGCCCGACCGCCCAGATCAGGAGGCCGACCAGCCAGAGACGCAGGCCGAGGCCCACGGCCCCGGCCAGCGTCCCGTTCATGATGGCGATGGAGCGCGGTGCGCCGCCGAGCAGGATCTGCTCGGTCAGCGCCCGGTGGACCGGAACGGAAAAGCCCGGCACCGTGTCGGGTTGCTCGAAGGCTGACATCAGACGAGCGCCCCGCCGCCGAAGGAGAAGAACGACAGGAAGAAGGATGAGGCGGCGAAGGCGATGCTGAGACCGAAGACGATCTGGATCAGGCGGCGGAAACCGCCGGAGGTGTCGCCGAAGGCCAGCGTCAGGCCGGTCGCGATGATGATGATCACCGCCACGATCTTGGCGACCGGCCCCTCGATGGATTGCAGGATCGACTGCAGCGGCGCCTCCCAGGGCATGGAGGAGCCGGAAGCATGGGCGGCGGGCGCCAGCAGGAGGCTGACATATCCGAAGGTCGCGGCGCTGGCGATGTGGCGGCGGATGGTGAAGGCGTGACGGATCATGCGGGATCTCCCTGTTCTGGACTGGAGGTTGCGGGTGGAAAGTCTGCGAAGGTGACCTTGTAATCGCCGTCCGGACCCAGGCCCTCGATGCGGGAGAGTTCGACAAGGCGGCGGTTGCTGCCGCGTCCGGCGAGGACGGCGACCAGATCGATGGTCTCGGCGATCAGGGCGCGTGGCACAGTGACCACGGCTTCCTGGATCAGTTGTTCGAGGCGGCGCAGGGCACCGATGCCCGACCCGGCATGGATGGTGCCGATGCCGCCGGGATGGCCGGTGCCCCAGGCCTTTAACAGGTCCAGCGCCTCGGCGCCGCGCACCTCGCCGACCGGGATACGGTCGGGGCGCAGGCGCAGCGACGAGCGCACCAGATCGGAAAGCGTGGCGACGCCGTCCTTCGTGCGCAGGGCAACCAGGTTAGGCGCCGCGCATTGCAGTTCTCTTGTGTCTTCAATGAGGATGACGCGGTCCTGCGTCTTCGCTACCTCGGCCAGCAGCGCGTTGGTCAGGGTGGTCTTGCCGGTCGAGGTGCCGCCTGCGACGAGGATATTGGCGCGGGTGACGACGCCCAGCCGCAGCACCTCGGCCTGCACCCGGGACATGATCCCGGCGGCAACATAGTCGTCGAGCGTGAAGACCGCGACGGCCGGCTTGCGGATCGCGAAGGCCGGGGCAGCGACTACCGGCGGCAGCAGCCCCTCAAACCGCTCGCCGGTCTCGGGCAGTTCGGCCGAGACGCGTGGATTGCGGGCATGGGCCTCGGCGCCGACATGATGCGCGACCAGCCGGACAATGCGCTCGCCATCGGCAGGGGCCATGATCTCGCCCGTGTCGGCCAGGCCGTCGGAGAGCCGGTCGATCCAGATCCGCCCATCCGGGTTCAGCATCACCTCGATGACGCCCGGATCCTGCAAATACGCGGAAATGGCAGGCCCGAGCGCGGTGCGCAGCATCCGCGCACCGCGTCCGATCGCTTCCTGCCTGTGGTCGGTGAAGGTCATATCGTCCCCGTTCCACCGGGGAGGAGCATGACGATCCCCGGATGGGGACGACTAAGAGAGCCACGAAACCCTCGCCTTCAACAGCTGTTTGCCCGCGTGCGGTAATCGGCGGCAATCGGCGGTGAATGGGACGGGTCGTCTGTCCGGTCGTCGCCGGATTCCGTCGTCGAACGGCGACTCGCCCGGCCGAGTCCAACGCTCCTATCGATCTTATGTCGCCAACGACCGAACCGCTCGGGATGCGATCCCGCGCAGCTGGTCGACGGAAGCTCCGTCCCGTGCCTGAACCGAAATCCCTTGCAGGATCGCGCAGACGAAGGGGGCAAGCTGCGCCGCGTCGTCGGGCGGCAGCCAGAAGGCCAGATCCTGCTCGATGCACGCCTGCATGGCCTCGCGGCGGCGGGACAGGTCGGCGGCAAGCCCGGCGTGATCGGGATGGCATTCCAGCATGCCGGTGGAGATCATGCAGCCGCTTTGCCGCGCATCGCGGACATGCTCGATGGCGGAAGCGAAGAACCGCAGCAGGGCCTGGTCCAGGGAAAGGCCCTGCTCTTTGGGCAGGGCGACATGCCGCGCACGCCCGGCATAGAGATCGAGCGCCTCGGCATAGAGCCCGGCCTTGCTGCCGAACGCCGCATAGAGGCTGGGCGGCGCGATGCCGATCGCATCGGTCAGCATCGCCAGCGACACGCCTTCATATCCATGTCTGCGGAACAGGGTCATCGCGGTCTCGACCGCCTTTTCCCTGTCGAAGCCGCGTGGCCGGCCCGTGATGCGCGAGGCTTGTTTCATAGCGATCACTAAATATCAGTTGACAGCCCCGGGTCAATCGCGACTTTTGTATCGGTCACTAAGAAAGGAAGAGCGATGATCCTGAAGACCTATGCGAGGGTGTTCACCCATGACGCCGGATCGGCCCTCGAGACGCTGCGGCCCCTGCACAAGGGGGACGCCCATCTGCGGTTCCGCTTCGGGGAGCTGGAGCTGATCGCCATCGGGGACATGCTGATCGTCGCGGGCACGGAGGAGGCGCTCACCCCGATCCGCGACACGCAGGGGCCGGTGATCGTCGGCGATCTTGGCCGCGTGAAAGAGGCCCTGCTGGAGGCCGGGGCCGAGATCACCCAGGATATCGTCGACGTCCCGACCGGCAGGATGCTGTATGCGCGGCACAGAGACAGCATTCATGTCGAATATGTCGAATGGCGGCCCGAGCTGGTGGAGCAGTTCATCCGCGCCCCGCAACGCGAGGGTCTGCTGTCGTCGGAGATCTGAACCCGAAAACCGGAGCCCGGATGCTCAACCCGCGTCGGGCGGAGCCGGGGCGACGCCGGCTTCCTCGGGCCGAAGGACGTCCCGGGACACTTCCTTCAGGAACCTGTCGCCGGTCGCCAGCCTGCGGCCGAGCGTCTGCATGAAGCCTTCCAGCCGTTCCGCCCCCTTGGCGCGGGCCGAGGGCTGCGCGCTGTCCGGCAGCGGCGGCGTCACGGTCAGCCAGAAATGGATGAACAGCGCCAGGGTCTCGCCCAGCACCGCCAGATCCTCGTCGAGCCCGTCGATCTGGCGGCCGAGCCTGTCGATCCGGCGGGTAAGCGCGGCTTCCATCTGTTCGGAGGAATCCCCCGACAGGAAGGAGGCGACGGCCGCCTCGACGATGGCGGACTGCGACACGCGCCTGCGCAGCGACAGGGATTTCACCCGATCGAGAAGATCCGGGTCGAAATAGACGTTCATGCGGCTGCGCGTGGTCATGGGCGGTTCCTCAAAGCTCGATGCCGTCGTCGGGGTTCAGGGCGACCTGCCGCGCCACGATCCGCATGCGCTGGCGCAGGGCGCGGGCCTTGGCGGCATCCACGTCCGGCTCGTCGTCGAGAAACTCGAACTCCTGCGCGGGCGACGGTGGCGGCGCGACGATTTCCTCGTGTTCGGGCAATTCCGGCTCGCGGCGGATACCGGCATTGGCCGGGTCGCCTTCGGTATCGTTCCCGGCGACGGCGGCTGTGCCGCCTCTCATCGAGAGGACGCGGCTCGACCAGTCGTCGGATGCTGGTGCAGCCGCCGGAGCGGAGACCAGTTCGGGCGGCGGCAGGATGCGTTCCTGCAAGCGCGCGTCCTCGAAATAGCGCGCCTTCTTCGCCCGGATCGGCGGCGTGCCCGCCACCATGACGATCTCGTCGGCGGGCGGAAGCTGCATGATCTCGCCCGGCGTCAGCAGCGGGCGGGCGGTCTCCTGCCGCGACACCATGAGGTGCCCGAGCCAGGGCGCGAGCCGATGGCCGGCATAGTTGGTGGAATCGCGCATCTCGGTCGCGGTGCCAAGGGAGTCCGACACGCGCTTGGCCGTGCGCTCGTCGTTGGTGGCGAAGGCGACGCGGACATGGCAGTTGTCGAGGATCGAATTGTTCGGGCCATAGGCACGTTCGATCTGGTTCAGCGACTGCGCGATCAGGAAGCTCTTGAGACCGTAGCCGGCCATGAAGGCGAGCGCGGATTCGAAGAAATCCAGACGGCCGAGCGCCGGAAACTCGTCCAGCATCAGCAGCAGGCGGTGGCGCTTGCCGGACGTGTTCAGTTCCTCGGTCAGCCGCCGGCCGATCTGGTTGAGGATCAGCCGGATCAGCGGTTTCGTGCGGTTGATGTCGGACGGCGGCACGACAAGGTAGAGGCTGACCGGCTGGCGGCTGCCGACCAGATCGGCAATGCGCCAGTCGCAACGTGCGGTGACGCGCGCCACGACAGGATCGCGGTAGAGGCCGAGAAACGACATCGCCGTGCTCAATACGCCCGACCGTTCGTTCTCGGACTTGTTCAACAGTTCGCGGGCCGAGGACGCGATGACGGGATGAACGCCGGCCTCGCCGAGATGCGGCGTGTCCATCATCGCGCGCAAAGTGGCTTCGACCGGGCGACGAGGATCGGACAGGAAACTGGCGACGCCCGCCAGCGTCTTGTCCTTCTCCGCATAGAGGACATGCAGGATCGCGCCGACAAGCAGCGAATGAGAAGTCTTCTCCCAATGGTTGCGCTTGTCGAGACTGCCTTCTGGATCGACCAATATGTCCGCGATGTTCTGCACGTCGCGGACCTCCCATTCGCCCCGCCGCACCTCCAGAAGCGGGTTGTAGGCGGAGGATTTCACATTGGTTGGATCGAACAGCAGAACGCGACCATGTTTCGCGCGGAAGCCGGCCGTCAGGGTCCAATTCTCGCCCTTGATGTCATGGACGATGCAGCTTCCCGGCCAGGTCAGCAGCGTTGGCACCACAAGGCCAACGCCCTTACCCGACCGCGTGGGGGCGAAGCACAGGACATGCTCCGGCCCATCGTGGCGCAGATAGTCCCGGTCGTATCGGCCGAGCACGACCCCATCGGGGCCGAGCAGGTCGGCGGCGCGGATTTCGCGATCTTCGGCCCATCGCGCCGAACCGTAGGTCGCGACGTTTCGCGCCTCGCGCGCCCGGATGATCGACATGAGGATGGCGGCCGCGATGGCGATGAAACCGCCCGAGACCGCGATGATGCCGCCCTCGATGAAGACCGCGGGCGCATAGGCGTCGAAGGAAAACCACCACCAGAAGAAGGCGGGGGGATGATAGACCGGCCAGCCCGCCAGTTCGAACCATGGATTGCCGAGCTGAGCCTGGAAGCCGAGCCGCCAGGCTGTCCACTGCGTCGCCGCCCAGGTCATCACCATGACGATGGTGAAGACCACCGCGATCTGTCCCCAGAGAATCCGGCCTCCGCGCATCCCGCCTCCGATCTGCAGATGATACGGAGCCGATCAGAGAGTGACCGATCCGCTGATCGGCAACAGGGAATCCGGCCCGGGAGGGCTGCCGGGTAGCTATCGGCGGTGAAAAGGCCGGGTTGCGGCGGCGCGTCGATTCGATCTGAATGTGCTCCCGCGGGCGAAGACACCCATGGTCAGCGCCCGCGATCGAACCGGCCGACGCTGGCCTCGTCCATGATCCGGTCCATGATACGGCGGTAATGTTCCGCATATTGCAGGCAGGCCTGCATCGCGACCGCGTCGCCGCGCATCCCGGCCTCACGCGCGTGGTAAAGATATCGGGCGACCAGATCCTGCGCCGTGCCGCGGAGCTTCCCCGCCGGTCCGGAACTCTCGTAGACCCGATTGACGATACTGCCGGTATGCCACGGAGACAGGTGGGCCGGCCGACGCTCTTCGGGCCGGAACTGATTGTTCGGTCGGTGCTGATTCATCCTGCCTCTTTGCTGCGCATCGGCCTGTCGGCCGCTTCATCTCTGCCTGCGGGCCTGGGCGACGTGATTGTCAGCGAGGCGCCGAGCGATAGCCCGCACGGGTTTTGCCCGCCATCGCGAGGAGATCCCTCAGGGTCTTGCTGCGGTTCTGCGGCGACCAGAGCGCGTGGAGCCGCACCGGCTCGTCGTCGTCCGCGATCGGGCGCCAGATCAGGCCCTCGGATGCGACGGCCTTCAGGCTGGTGCCCGAGAAGGTCACGCCCTCGCCACGCGACACCATCTGCATCAGCGTATCGCGCTCCACGTCGACCCGCCGGAAATGCAGCGTGATCCCGTGCTCGCCCATCCGCCGCACGGCATGGTCGCGCACCAGCGGCCCTGCCCCGCCATGCCGGATCAGGAAGGTCTCGCCGTCCAGATTGCGCCAGTGGATCTCATCCCTGGCGGCAAGCCGATGATTCTGCCCGAGCGTCAGCACCAGCGGCTCGGACCAGAGCAGCCGGCTGTGGCATTGCGGGGCGCGCGGCTCGCCGACCACCAGGGCGATATCGACATGATCCCCGATCACCGCCGGGACCGCATCCTCGATCTGGCCCTCGGTCACCACGAGTTCGATCCCGAGCCGGTTCCGCCCGTAATTGCCGAGCAGCGTGCCCACGAAGCCGGTGGCCGGAACGCCGTGCAGCCCGATCCGCAGCCTGCCGGACCTGCCCTCCGCGAAGGTCTTCGCCACGGTGACCGCATGGTCGATCTGGCCGAGACCGGATGCGATCTCGGCCACGAAAGCCCTCCCCGCCTCGGTCAGGCGCACGCCGCGATGGCGGCGCTCGAAGACGAGGACGCCGATCTCCTCCTCCAGATTGCGGATCCGCGTGCTGAGACTGGACTGGCTCATGCCCAGCGCCTCGGCGGCGTGGCGGAAGTTCAGATGCTCGGCCACCGCCAGAACCTGCGTCAGGGTCAGCAGCGATATCCGGCGGCCGACGCGGGCGACGCTGCTGCGGGCAGTCATCCGCCCTTTCGACGGTTGTTCGTCGCTCACGATACTCGTCACCTCCTTCACAGGCAGTCCTCACTTTGTGCCCCTTGCTTTCGGTCCTCCGGTCACCTCAGGGTGAATTGATAGCCAAAGTGATCGACAAATCGAGAACGGTCCGAAAAACGTCGTTCACTGTCCTGCTCATCCCAGAGAGTTGATCAGCTTCGTTGTCTGGTCTGGTCCTGCACCAGGACCCTCGTAATCCTGCGCTCCTGCATTTCCGCAACCTCGAAAAGCAAGCCATCGTGGACGAAGCACTGGCCCACTTGGGGTATCTGTTTCATTTGCTCTAGAACGAAGCCCGCAAGCGTGTTGTACCAGCGGTATTCCTGCACCCCGAGAAACGGGTGGTTAATCATCCGGGCGAATTCGTCCAGGGGAAGTCCGGCGTCGAATATCCGACCCTCCCCGATCCCCGCCGGTATCGCAGTTGCCCCCGGTTTTCGTGGTTTCATCTTCACCGTTTGAGGCTGAGAGCGGCTATCCCCGGCCAGCGCGTCGAACAGGTCGTGCGTCGTCAGCATCCCCTCCAGATCTCCGTGTTCGTCGAGGATCAGAACGCATTCCAGATGCTTGCGGCGGAACTCCTCCATGACTTGGAGCACCCGCGCATGTTCCGGGACGAAAACTGCCTCCGTGATTGCCTCCGGCGGAAGGGAGGGCAGTGCGGGATCGAGGCCGAGGATGGTCTTGGCGGTGATGATGCCGAAGCCGTCTCCGATCCGCACCGGAAAGCGGCTGTAGGGGCTTGCCAGCATCTGCGCCCGGATCGTGGCAAGAGGGCGATCCAGCTCCACCCATTCAAGATCGACCGCAGGCGTCATATAGGCCAGCGCCTTGCGGTCTCCCATCGTCAGGGCACGATCCACCAGATTGCCTTGTGCCTTGTGGATCAGCCCGGCCTCGTTCGAGGCGGAGATCAGTAGCCGCAGTTCCTCCATGGAATAGAGGTGACCTTCCCCTGTTGCCGGATCGAGGCCGATCTTGCGCAGGACCCAGTTGGCAAAGCCGTTCAGCACATAGAGCAGCGGGCGGAAGATCAGGAGAAAGATCGCCAGCGGCCGGGTGATGCGCAGCGCCACCTGTTCCGACCTCTGGATCGCGAGGCTCTTGGGCAGCAGCTCGCCAAAGACCACATGCAGGAAGGTGACCAGGCTGAAGGCGATGATGAAGGCGGCCGTATGGGTGCCCAGCCAGTTGAGGGGCGCGGGCAGACCAGAGAACAACGGACCAAGGACCGCGGCGACGGCCGGTTCGCCGATCCAGCCGAGACCGAGCGAGGACAGGGTGATACCGATCTGGGTCGCGGCGAGATAGGCGTCGAGATTGTCGCTGGCCCGGGTGAGTTCCTGCCCCAGCGGGTGCCCCTCGTTGCGCATCTGGTCGATCCGCGAGCGGCGCAGCGCCACCAGCGAGAACTCCGAGGCGACGAAGAAGCCGTTTGCAACGACCAGAACGAAAACGGCCGACAGCTTGACGAGGATGGTCCAGTCGAAAAAGTCCATGGTGTCCCGGTGAGGCTGGAACCGGCCCCGGGGACGATCCCCGAGGCCAAAGATCAGAAGCTGAAGCTGCGGGTCAGGCGCGGGCCGATGGTGTCGGATTTCGCGCCCGCTTCGGAGAGCCTGGCATAGCCGAGGCTGAGGTCGATGCCGTTCTCCCAGGTGTAGCCGCCGGAGATCTGGACCAGACTGTCGCGCTCGGAACCGCCGGCACCGAGGCGGGTCTTGCGGGTGGAGGCAGCAATCTCGCCGTGCCAGGGACCGCGCGCGAAGCCGATCCCCAGCGTCGCATAATCGGCCCGGTCATCGCCGCCACCGACATTTCGCAGCCGCGCCACCTCACCGACGACCGTCAACTCGGTGCCGTTGCCAAGGTCGAGCGCCTGCGCCAGGCCAAAGACCATGCCGCGTTCGGTCGCGCTGTCGCCCAGTCCGGGTTTCAGTTCGCGGTAACCCAGATGCCAGGACAGGCCGGGGGCCGCCGCAATATCCGCGCCGTCGAGGGTCAGAGAGACATTGTTC
Source organism: Paenirhodobacter populi (assembly GCF_004022215.1). Classification (GTDB taxonomy): domain Bacteria; phylum Pseudomonadota; class Alphaproteobacteria; order Rhodobacterales; family Rhodobacteraceae; genus Rhodobacter; species Rhodobacter populi. The sequence goes on along the minus strand of NZ_SAUZ01000015.1, from coordinate 59,910 downwards.
AGCTTGCCGGTATTGCCGGCCCCGCCATCGGCGCGCGTCAGCCGGCCGCGTTTCGTGAAGGCGGAGTCCGACAGGGCGCTGGTATCGGCTGTAAACAGATTCACCCCGAAGGTCAGCGCGCCCACCGGGGTCTCGCCCAGATCCCAGGCTAGGCCGAAGCCCAGTTGCTCGGCCAGTTCATAATCCTCGGCCAGATCGGACCCCCAGATACCGGGCATGGTGTCCCAGGCGGTTCCGAAGCCGGCCGCGAATTTCCCTGCGGTCAGGGTCACCGGACCGGCTTCAACCTCGACATTCAGCGTGTCGATATAGAGGCCGATGTCGCCGAAGGTGCGATCCTTGCCGGGGCGCGGGTCGAGGACGGATTCCGCGGTCGCGCCAAAGTTCAGCGCGGCGCCTTTTGTCAGGCGCAGACGCAGAGCCAGTTCGGCGGTCCCGAACACATCGGTCAGCTCGGCGTCGGGATCGTCGGAGCGGAAGGTCGAGTCGATGCCGAACTCCAGCCCAAGCTCTCCCTCCCAAGGTGACGCGATTTCCGCCGAGGCTGCGGAGGCGGTCAGGCCAAGCGCGAATGCGGTTGCGGCGAGCGAGGTGCCACGCATGGAAGTTTCCTTTGACGGTGGGCGCGACTGCTCGCGCCAGAGGGGGCCGCTGGCGGGTTTCCCCGCCAGACCGGCAGCGCAATGGCGGGGGCTTGTGACCTGCTGGCTCCGCTCTTTGGAATGTTCAGATCGCGGCCGTGACCCTGCGCTGTAGGTGGGTCTTGCGGATGAAGGCGACGATAAAGATCGCGGTCAGGATCAGCACCACCGTGGGCGCGGGCGCAGAGTCGAGGAAGAAGCTGGCATAGACCCCGCCCAGCATCGAGACGAGGCAGACCACGACCGACACCACCAGCATCTTGCCGAAGCTGCGGGTGACGAGGAAGGCAATCGCACCCGGTGCGATCAGCAGCCCAACGGCCAGGATCAGGCCGGTCGCCGACATGGTGGCGACGATGGTCAGCGAGAGGATCGTCAGAAGCCCGTAATGCAAGAGCCCAACCGGCAGACCCGAGACCCGCGCCTGCGCCGGATCGAAAGCATGCAGCATCAGATCCTTCCACTTCAACAGCAGCAGGGCAGAGACCACCAGGCCGATCCCGCCAGCCGTCCAGAGGTCTTCCGGCCCCACGCCCAGCATGTTGCCGAACAGGATATGGTCGAGATGCGCGTCCGAGGTGATCGAGGTGTAGAGCACGATCCCGAGGCCGAACATGCCGGAGAAGACCACGCCCATCACCGTATCCTGCTTCACCCGGCTGTTCTCGGCCAGATAGCCGGTGGCGACCGAGGTGAAGAGGCCGGCTGCAAAGGCCCCGAGGATCAACGGGAAGCCGAAGATATAGGCCAGCACGATCCCCGGCAGGACTGCATGGCTGACCGCATCGCCCATCAGCGCCCAGCCCTTGAGAACGAGAAAGCAGGATAGGAGCGCGGTGGGCACCGCGACGATGGCGGCGATCCAGAAGGCGTTCTGCATGAAGCCGAACTGGAACGGCAGGAGAAGCGTGTCGATCATTGGAAAGCCTCCCCGTTCAGCGCGTCTTCACGCAGGGCGGCACGCGCCTTGGCTTTTGCCGCCAGAAGTCCGTGCTTCGGCGCCCAGACGAAGGCCGCGAGGAAGATCAGCGTCTGCAGGCAGACGATGATGCCGCCGGTCGCCCCGTCGAGGAAGTAGCTGGCATAGGCGCCGACGAAGCTCGTGACCGTGCCGATGGCGACGGACAGCGCGATCAGCCGCGGGAAACGGTCGCAAAGCAGATAGGCCGTCGCCCCGGGCGTCACCACCATGGCGATGACGAGGAAGGCCCCGACCGTCTGCATCGCGGCCACCACGCAGGCCGAAAGCAGAATGAAGAACACCGCCTTCAGCGCCCCCGGATGCAGGCCGATGGACCGCGCGTGGCTCTCGTCGAAGAACACCACCATCAGGTCCTTCCACTTCAGCAGCAGCACGCCGAGCGAGACGAAGCCGATGATGGCGAGCTGGATCGTGTCCTCGCGCGAAATCGCCAGGATATTGCCCATGGTGATGGTCTGGACCGAGACCGACATCGGATTGACCGAGACCATGAACAGCCCCAGGCCGAAGAAGGAGGTGAAGATCAGGCCGATCACCACATCGACCTTGAGGCCCGACCGGTCCGACAGGAACAGCATCGCCGCCGCCGCCAGCCCGCCCGAGAGGAAGGCCCCGAGCGCGAAGGGCAGGCCCAACATGTAGGCCCCTGCGACGCCGGGGACCACGGAGTGGGACAGGGCGTCACCGATCAACGACCAGCCCTTGAGCATCAGATAGGCGGAGAGGAATGCGCAGACCCCGCCGACCAGCGCCGAGACCCACATGGCATTGGTCATGTAGTTGTATGCGAAAGGTTCGAGAAGCACCGTCATTTCGCCCCCTCCCGCGTATGCGTGCGGCCCGCGTATTGCACCAGCGGGCGTTCGTCGTCGGTCAGAATGGTGACATGGCGCGCGTCGGCATCGTCATGCAGCGCGTCGCCGCCGAGGGTGAAATGCCGCAGCACGCCGCCGAAGGCCGCCTCGAGATTGTCGCGGGTAAAGGTGGTCTCGGTCGGGCCGTAGCCGAGCACCGTCCCCTTCACCAGCACCACGCGGTCGCAGAATTCAGGCACCGAACCGAGGTTGTGGGTCGAGACCAGCATCACCCGGCCCTCGTCGCGCAGCTCGCGCAGCAGGGCGATGATCTGCTCCTCGGTCTTCACATCGACGCCGGTGAAGGGCTCGTCCAGCAGGATCACCTGCCCGTCCTGGGCGAGGGCACGGGCCAGGAAAACGCGTTTCTTCTGCCCGCCGGACAGCTCGCCGATCTGGCGATGGCGGTAGTCCTGCATGTTGACGCGGGCCAGAGCAGCGCTGACCGCCGCATGATCGGCTTTCGACGGGATGCGCAGAAAGCCCATATGGCCGTAGCGCCCCATCATCACGACATCCTCGACCAGCACCGGGAAAGACCAGTCGACCTCCTCGCTTTGCGGCACATAGGCGACCAGGTTCTTCTTCAGCGCCTCTTTCACCGTCATGCCCAGAAGCCGGATCTCGCCCTTCGCCACCGGCACGAAACCCATGACCGCCTTGAAGAGCGTGGATTTCCCCGCGCCGTTCACGCCGACCAGCGCCGTCACCGTGCCTTTCGGGATCTGGAAACTCGCGTTGCGCAGTGCCGTATGGCCGTTCCGGTAGGTCACCGTCACGTCGCGCGCGATGATCCCCGCTCCGTCATCGGCATGGATCGAATTGTCATGCATCATCTGTCGTCTTTCTGCCGGAGAGGGACGGTCGCCCGGAGATGCCAGTGCCTGAACGACCGAACCTGCCGCGCCGGGCGGCGCGACAGGCTTGATGGTTCACGCGGTCAGATCACTCGACCGACAGGCCATTGGCGATGGTCTCGGAGGTCACGCGCAGCAGGTCGAGATAAGTCGGGACCGGGCCATCGGGCTCCGACAGGCTGTCGACATAAAGCTCTCCGCCGTAGCGGACGCCGGTCTCGCGGGCGACCTGCTGGGCCGGGGCGGTGTTCACCGTGCTTTCGCAGAACACGACCGGGATGTTGTGCTCGCGCACCCCGTCGATCACCGCGCGCACCTGCTGCGGCGTGCCCATCTGGTCGGAGTTCATCGGCCAGAGATAGAGCTCCTGCATGCCGAAATCGCGGGCGATATAGCTGAAGGCGCCTTCGCAGGTCACGAGCCAGCGCTGCGCCTCGGGCACTTCGGCGATCTGGCGGCGCAGCGGCTCCAGCGTCGCGCGCAACTCGGCCTTGTAGGCGGTGGCGTTGGCCACATAGGTCGCCGCGTTCTCCGGGTCCTGGGCCGCGAAGGCGGCGAGGATGTTGTCGATATAGATCAGCGCATTGTCGAGGCCCATCCAGGCGTGCGGGTTCGGCTTGCCGTCATATTCGCCACCCGAGATCGAGATCGGGTCGATCCCGTCGGTCAGTGTGACCGAAGGCACGTCGCCCAGATTGCGCAGAAACTGCTCGAACCACAGTTCCAGGTTCATGCCGTTCCAAAGGATCAGGTCGGCATCCTGGGCGCGCACGATGTCCTGCGGCGTCGGTTCGTAGCCGTGGATTTCGGCGCCCGGAACGGTGATCGACACCACATCTGCGGCATCTCCTGCCACCCGGCTTGCCATATCGGCCAGAACTGTAAAGGTCGTCACGACCTTCATGCGGTCATCATCCGCCATGGCGGTGCCGGCCATCAAAGCCGTGGCTGTAACAGCGCCAAGCAGACGCGACAGTGTCGAAGACATCGGAAGTCCTTTCCTGTTTTCGGGTCAAGATCCATCGCAGTCGAGCCCAAGACTTAGCTGCGAGTGAGTCGCAATATGAATAGTGCGCGCTCTAGAAATTGCAACTGCAAATCAGTCGCAATATTAACTTGACGCCCCCGGACAGTCCGCGCATCTTTGTTGCGACTCACTCGCAATATATGAGGTCGATCATGACGCTGAGCCACGACAGCGGGCTTGCCCCCGACGAAGCGCGCCGCATCCTCTCCGAGGCCGGGCTGCGCGCGACCCGGCAGCGTCTGGCGATGATCGACATCCTGTTCGGCCAGCCCCCGGCTCATGTTTCGGCCGAGGGCCTGTATGACGAGGTGCGCAGGCGGGGTGCGCCCGGTTCTTTGAGCCGCGTCTATGGCAGCCTCAAGCATTTCTGCGCCTCCGGCCTCATGCGGCGGGTGCCGATCTACGGCAACACCGCCTGGTATGAGTTGCAAGGCGAGGATCATCACCATTTCTATGTCGAGGACGAGGACCGCCTGCTCGACATCCCGCCCGATCTGATCCGCCTGGGCGATCTGCCGCCGCCGCCGCCTGGCTATACGATCTCCGGCGTAGATGTGCTGTGCCGCATTCGCCGCGATGATGCCTCCGAACACAGATCCTGACCCCGAAACCAAAGCGACAAGCCAGCTCCCATGCTCCAGGAAGCCATCATTCAGACCGATCCATCCCGCCCGGACCCGACGGGCGCCGACCTGCTGGAGGCGGCGGGGCTGCGCAGCACCCGCCCGCGCCGCGCCATCGCGGATATCCTGTTCGGTCGGAGCTATCACCACTTCACGGCCGACGAGATCTTCGCGGCCGCGATGGCAGCCGGGCAGCGCCTGTCGCTGGCGACGGTCTACAACACCCTGAGCGAGTTTGCGGCGCATGGGCTGATCCGCCGCCTCGCCACCGCCGGAGGCCCGGCCCAGTTCGACATCGGCACCGGGGATCATCACCATTTCCATGTCGAGGCCGACAACCGGGTGATCGACATCGAACCGGAAGAGATCGCCTTCGCCCGGCTGCCCGAGCCGCCGCAGGGCTACCGGATCGCCAATATCGACGTGGTGATCCGCCTTGAACCGATGGCGCCGCCGAACACAGGAGCAACCGCATGAACCGTCGCCAGCATCTGCGTCAGATCGCGCGCCAGTCGCTGATCACCCGGTCTACCGGCAAGCCCCCGCTTCGCCCTCTGGCCGCGCTTTGCGCGACCTTGCCCGCATGGGCGGAGATCGCGGGTTCGCGGCTCCTCCTCGCCCTCGATCAGAACCCGGGATCCCTGAGCGAGGATCAGAAATGGGGCGCTGCCATCGCGGCGGCCATCGCCACCGGACACCCCGATCTGGTCCAGGCTGTCCAACGGGATGCAGAAGGTCGGATCACCCATCAGACCCGCGATCTTGCGCAACGGGTGACGGTCGCGGCGCTGCTGGCGCAGGGAGCCAGCCCGGGCGCGACCGGTGCCGGATGCTCTCCTGACATAGCACAGGATCAGGATGCACCGGAGGTCGCGCTTTTCGCCCTCGCCGCCACTGCCGCCTGGGCCGGTCGGGTCGATCTTGAGCCCCGGCTCGGCGCTGCACAGGCGGCTGGCGTTGCAGACGGGGCGATCTCCTCCATCCTCGCAATCTCCCATGCGCTTGCCGTCATCGCCACCCTCCTGAACGGCGGCCCGTCACGGAATGCCGCCCAGGGTCAGGAGAGTCTGCGTGCCAGTTGAGATAACGAACCCACGACCGCCGGATCAGGCCTGCTCCCCTATGGGACCCTGATCGGAACCTGTTCCTTTCCGTCCGACGAGAATGCGTGCAGGCCACGCAACCGTCTCGTCATGCCCGCACCCAGAGCCACCGGAGTCCCCATATGAACGCCCGCACCATGCCCGAAAACCTTTCCATCGCATCCGCGACCCCGATCCTGCGCGACCATCGCTGGCTGGAACTGACCTCGGCGGCCAATCAGGCGTTCAGGGATGGTGCCGTGGAACCGGCCCGCAAGCTCTATACGCGGGGCCTTGAGGAGGCCGAACGGCTCTTTGCCACACTGAACCCCGAGGACACGGCTGTTCCCCTGCCGGCCATCATGAACATCGCCTGCCATAACCTGGCGCAGCTCGCCCGCCAGGATGGCAACGAGCCGGAATGCCGCCGCCTGCTGATCCTCGCCTTCGACCGGCTCATCGGTGCCGCGCGGCAGCCGGCAACCCCTATAGAATTACGGATCGCCTGCATCCAGCATCTGAAATACACGCTCTCCGAATTGGCTGAACACCTGGCAGGTCAGACCGCTCCGGAACCCGCAATAGGCCACTATGTCATTTGCCTGCGCGAGGCGGTCGCCGCCGTCAGCCATGCCGCCGCTCATATGGATCGCGCAGGCGATCCGCGCAGTTGCGGGCATTGCGGCCTCACGAACTGATCCCATCCCCAAACCGCCTTGCTGCCCGGCGGAACATGCGGCGGCTCCTCCACCCGACAGGAAAGACAGACCATGAAGACCCTGACACCCGCGATGAAAGACATGCTCGCCACGCAGACGCCGATCCAGGCCACCGTCACCGATGGCGGTATCCCCAATCTCGGCCCGAAGCGCAGCCTGCGGGTCTATGACGACAGCACGCTGATCTTCAATGAAAACACCGGCGGCCAGACACTCGCCAACATGCAGAAGGGCTCGAAAATCGCCGTGGCGGTCATTGATCGCGAGAAGCTCGACGGCTACCGTTTCCTCGGCACGCCCGAACTGTTCACCGAAGGCGCCCCCTTCGACAATGCCGTGGCCTTCGCGGGCGAGAACGGCATGAAGACCCCGAAGTTCGCGGTTCTTGTCCATATCGACGATATCTGGTCGCTGCGCTCCGGCCCGGATGCCGGCAAGAAGATGGATCAACTGAGCGCCTGAGGGCGCGAGAGACCCGCCTCTACCCCCAGTCGAGGCGGCGAGTGAGCGTCGGGCGGAACAAAATGTATAAGAAGACCCCGGAAATTCTTGGCCGACGCAATGCCGGAGCCACCGCCCGACGCCAGCTCGTTCTCGACCAGCTCGCCCGCCCGCGCACCCAGATGGAATTGCAGACCCGGCTCGGCATGAGCCGCACCGGCCTCCTGCATCTCCTGCGCCGGATGCAGCGCGACGGGCTGATCCACCCCGCCGAGAAGATCGGCGTCACCCGGGTCTGGGAGCGCGGCGGCGCCTGACGCTGCGCCTCCCGATCAGAAGGTCAAACAGAACTGCATACTGCGGGGGCGCCGCTCCCGCGCAACTCCCTCATGCCCAATGGAAATGACATGGCACTCATCAACACGAAAATTCGCGCCTTCAGGGCATCGGCCTTCAAAGAGGGCAAGTTCATCGAGATCACCGAAGCCGATGTTCTCGGCAAATGGGCGGTGTTCTTCTTCTATCCGGCGGATTTCACCTTCGTCTGCCCGACCGAACTGGGCGACGTGGCCGACCATTACGACGAACTGCAAAAGCTCGGCGTCGAGGTCTTCTCGGTCTCGACCGACACGCATTTTACCCACAAGGCCTGGCACGACGCCTCCGATACCATCGGCAAGATCCGCTACACGATGATCGGCGATCCGGTGGGGATCATCACCCGCAACTTCGACGCCATGCGCGAGGAACAGGGCCTGGCCGACCGCGCGACCTTCATCATCGACCCGGACGGGGTGATCCAGGCGGTGGAGATCACCGCCGAGGGCGTCGGGCGCGACGCCTCCGACCTGCTGCGCAAGATCAAGGCCGCGCAATATGTCCGCAACCACCCCGGCGAGGTCTGCCCGGCGAAATGGCAGGAGGGAGAACAGACCCTCGCCCCGTCACTCGATCTCGTGGGCAAGATCTGACGACAGCGTGGACCGGCGGCCTGCTGCCGGTCCGCATCATTCTCCATGAAAGACGATGAGCCCGACTGGCGGTGTGTCTCCGCGCTTCCGGCTCTGCCGGAAGAGCATCATGACAACCATCGCAATCATATCCGCAGGGACCAGAACCCCGTCGCAAAGCAGCGCCCTCGCCGGTTGCTTTGCGGACAGGTTGCAGGGATCCGCTTCGTCGCCCCAGCCCCATCTGATCGAGTTGCGCACGCTTGCGACATCCATCCTGCTCGCCACTCTGACCGGCGAGAGTGACACCGGCCTGAGGAATGCGCTGCAATGCCTTCAGCAGGCCGACGCGATGATCATGGTCACCCCGCTGCACAACGGCAGCTATTCCGGCCTCTTCAAAATGTTCGTGGATCCGATCGAACCCGATGCGATTCGCAGCAAGCCGGTCCTCCTCGCAGCCAGTGGAGGTACCACGCGTGCTTCGCTCGCCCTCGACGGGCCGGTGCGCAGCCTCTTTGGCTGCTTGCGGGCACTGGTCGCGCCCACGGTCGTACTCGCCACACCGGCCGACTGGGCCGGTCCCGGCACTCCCGGTCCCGAACTCGGCGACCGCATCGCCCGCGCCTCGGACGAGATTGCCGCCCTGATCGGAGGCCTTACGCCATGATCGGGAATAGTCTTCGCGAGCGTGTTCAGGTTCAGCTCGGCACCCACGGCTACCCGGTCCTCATTGGCACCGGGCTGATAGATCAGGCGGGTCGCGAAATCATGCCGCTGCTGTCCCGCCCCCGCGTGGCCATCGTCACCGACGAGACCGTGGCAAAGCTCTGTCTGCGCCGTCTCACGCATTCCCTGGTCACCGAAGGGATTTCCCACTGCGCAATGATCCTGCCTCCGGGCGAGGCAACCAAATCCTGGCAGCCCCTTATCAGAACCACGGAGTGGCTGCTCGGGCAGCAAGTGGAACGCGGCGATCTGATCATCGCGCTCGGCGGCGGCGTCATCGGCGATCTGACCGGGTTCGCGGCCGCGATCCTGCGCCGCGGCACCCGCTTTGTGCAGATCCCGACAACCCTGCTCGCCCAAGTCGACAGTTCGGTCGGCGGCAAGACGGGGATCAATACCGTGCAGGGCAAGAATCTGATCGGCAGCTTCCATCAGCCGGAGCTCGTGCTGGCCGATACCGGCGTCCTTGACCACCTGCCCCGCCGGGATCTGCGCGCCGGTTATGGCGAGATCCTGAAATGCGCCCTCCTCGGCGATGCGGGGTTCTTCGCGTGGCTTGAGAAGAACGGCCCGGACCTTGTGACTGGCGACGCTTCTGCCAGGCACCACGCGATCCGAAGGTCGGTGGAGATGAAGGCCGAAGTCGTTGCACGGGACGAAACGGAGAGCGGGGACCGGGCGCTTCTCAATCTCGGTCACACCTTCGCGCACGCACTGGAAAGGGCGACAGGTTATTCCGACCGGCTTCTCCATGGCGAAAGTGTCGCCATCGGCTGCATGCTGGCCTTCGAGCTTGCCCGCCATCTCGACATGTGCCCGCAGGAGGACATGCAGCGGCTGCGCTCTCATCTCGCGCGCATGGGGATGAAATCCACACTTTCGGATATCGGGGCGGACCTGCCCTCTCCGCAGGTGCTGGTCGAGTTCATGCAGCAGGACAAGAAGGCCGAAGGGGGAGAGATTCGCTTCATCCTTCCGAACCGCATCGGTCAGTGCCGTATTGCGGGCTCGGTCCCGCATGGCGCCTTGCTCCACACTCTTGTGCGGTCCGCGACGTCCCGGACTCTTCATTGAAAACTCCCGACCTGCCCCCCCCCCAGAATATACCTCTTTCGCCAGTCATGACCTGCCAGCACAAGGAAACCGCCATGATCAGGGTCTTCGGCCACAAGGCACCGGACACCGACGCCATCGGATCGGCGCTGATCGCGGAATGGTATCTGAGCGAGGTCCGGCGAGCGCCGGCACAGGCGTTCGCGCTCGGCCCGCCCAACACCGAGACGGCATTCGTTCTGCGCCGCTGGCATCTCGAACCGCCGGAAGTCCTGACCGATGTTGCGTCCGGGGACCGCTGCTTCATCGTGGACACGAACAATCCCACCGAGTTGCCGCCGTCCATCCGGGAAGCGGAGATCATTGGAATCGTCGATCACCATCTTCTCGCAGGCGGGCTGACGACCAGGGCGCCCATCGAGATCGCCATCCGGCCGGTGGCGTGCAGCGCCACCATCCTGCATGACCTGATCGGCAGTGACATAGGACGGATGCCCCGCGATCTGAAGGGGGTGATGCTGTCCTGCATCCTGTCGGATACGCTGGCGTTCCGGTCCCCGACAACCACGCCTCATGACCAGGCGGTGGCGGTGGCGGAGGCGCTGGCCGCGGAACTCGACATCGCGATTCCCGGCTATGCGGCCGAGATGTTCGCGGCCAAATCCGATATCGCGGCTTTCGACGAGCCGACCCTGCTGGGCATGGATTCCAAGGCCTACCCTGTCGGCGGCAGGATGCTGCGGGTCTCGGTGCTGGAAACGACCACGCCGGAACTTCTGTTGCGGCGCAAGGCCGCGCTGATGGCCGCCATGCCCGGGGCGGCCGCGCAAGGCGGGGCGGACCAGCTTCTGCTCTTCATCATCGACATCCTGAAACAGGAGGCGACCCTGCTGGTCCCCAACGATCTGGTGGCCCGGATCGCCGAGGCCAGTTTCGGTACGCGCCCGACAGGCGACACCCTCACCCTCCCCGGTATCGTCAGCCGCAAGAAGCAGATCATACCGGCCCTGACGCTCTGACCCCGTCAGCCCGTGAGCGCCGGGGCGGCAGGATGACGCGGCCCGATCCTGCGCCGCAGGACATTGAGCAGGATGGCGATGGTACTGCCATTGTGCAGGACAGAGGTTGCCAGCGGCGACAAGAGCCCCGTCGCCGCCCCGGCCAGAATGCTGGTGTTCAGCCCGATGGTCAGCCGGAAGCTGAGGCGGATGATTTCCATCACCTCATGCGCGATCATCAGCGCGTCGGCCAGCCCGGTCACATCATCCTCCAGCAGCACGATGTCGGCGGTCAGCCGGGCGATATCGGCGCCCCGGTTCATCGCGATCCCGACATGGGCGCGGGCCAGCGCCGGCGCGTCGTTGATGCCGTCGCCCACAAAGGCGATCCGCGCGCCGGACTCCGCGAGTTGTCCGATGATGCGGGCCTTCTCCTCGGGCAGGAGATCGGCGTGATAGCCATCAAGCCCGAGCATCGCCGCGATCTCCGCCGCGCGGTCGTCGCGATCCCCGGTCAGCATCAGGATCCGTCTTGCCCCCAGCTCCCGCAGCCGGGCGATGGTCGCACCGGCCGATGCCCGCAGCGTGTCCTCGAGCCCGATGATACCAAGAAGACGCCCGCCAAAGCCCACGAAGAGAACGGTTTTGCCGTCGTCGAACAGCCGGTCGATCATGCCGCGCTGCGCGCTGCAATCGATCCCCTCGTCATCCTCCACGAAGTGGCGCGACCCGACGACGATGCGCTTGCCCTCCATCATGCTCGCCACGCCATGTGCCACGATGAACTCGACTTCCTGATGGTCGAAATGCTTGTTTCGCCCGGTGGCACGCGCGGCCTCGACGACGGCCATGGCCAGCGGGTGAAAGGCGTAGTGCTCCTCGACCGAGGCTGCGAGGCAGATCAGGTCCTCGGGGCTGAAATCATCGTCGAAGGCGATGGCATCGGTCACCTCCAGAACGCCGGTGGTCAGCGTCCCGGTCTTGTCGAACACGAAGGTATCGGCCTCGGCCAGACGTTCCAGCGCATCCGCGCCCTTGATCAGGATCCCGGATTGCCCCGCCCCATACATCGCATACCGGAAGGCAATCGGGGTCGCGAGCTTCAGCGCGCAGGAGTAATCCGCCTGCAGCACCGAGGCCGGACGCCGCCAGTCGCCCGAGATCAGGAAGGATCCGGTCGCCACCCGCAGGATCGTGGGCACCAACTGATCGGCGAGCCGGGCGGAATCCAGTTGCATCTGCCCCTTCGCGGCCAGCGAGCGTTCGACATAATCCGCGATCCGCGCGGTCACCGTCCCGGCTCCGACGGTTTCGGCATAGATCGCGATCCGCCCGTCCTGAACCAGAGAGCCCGAGAGAACGCGCGACCCCCGGGTCTTTTCGACCAGCGTCGCCTCGCCGGTCAGCGCGGCCTCGTTCACACTGGCTAGGCCGGACAGAACTCGCCCGTCGACCGGCAGGACCGATCCCGCGGCCACGACCACAATGTCGCCGATCACGACCTCATCGGCGGGTATCTCGATCTCCTGCCCGTCGCGCATCACCCAGACCACGGGGTGCACGGGCCGCAACAGATCGCGCAACAGCAGGTCAGAACGCCGGGCCGTCGTCTCGCTCAGATATTCGCCGAGAGACAGCAGGAAGCCGGTGGTGTTCGCGACCGCGAAGTCCCCCCTCGCCAGCGAAATCGCAACCGCCAGCCCTTCCAGCACCCGGGACGTGATCCCTTCCCGGGCCAGATCCTCGCCCGCTTCCCGAAACAGCGTGCGGGCGGCCGCGACCGAGATCGCAAGCTGCGCCGCGCGCGGCAGCCAGCCGATCCCGAACAGCACCATCGCACTGGCGATCAGCGCATCGCGGGCACCGCCGGTATCGGTGTCTGCTAACCGCACATCCGGCCCCGATTGCGGTGCGAGCGTCAGAAGCGCGCCCTTGAGCCGGACCGGGTCCGTCAGCGAGGGCTCGAAAGCAAGGACGAGCGAGCGCGCCCGGGCACTGGCCCGCGCGCTTTCAACGCCCGGAATCCTCTCCGCGGCGGCGACCAGACCGGACCAGTCGGGCACCCCGTGAAACCGGCAGCGGAACCGCGCACGGGCAGGCAGGCTGTGCACCAGCTCCGCCTGCATCAGCAAACTGGCCTGCGTCATGCGTCCCCGGACTGTCCGGCCGTGACTTCCGCCTGGATGTCGGCGATCTGCTCCTTCAACTCGGCCAGCGCACCGGCCAGGTTGCCGAAGGTCTGCACCCCCTGCCGGATGATCTTCTCTCGCAGCTTCTCGTCGCTCAGCGCCCAGGTGATCGCGCCGCCGATCAGCACGCCCGCGAGCAACTGCCCCGAAGCGGTCTCCGGCAGGATCGACTTCAGCCCGCCCAGCACCCCGCCTTTCTGCGGCGCCACTTCGACATAGCGGATCTTGCCGTTCTTCTTCTTGTTCTTAACCGATTTCTTCTTTGCCATCGCTCTCTTGCTCCTGTTCCCGATCCGTCGCCTGCAGCAACCCGTCCACCGCCATGGCGGCCGCGATTCCGCCGGCGAGCGCCAGCATCGCCCTGACCGGCTCGTCCCGCTCCAGTGCCTCGGCGACCATCGTGCCGCCGGCCACCGCGATCCCGGCCTTCAGCGCCCGCCGCACTTCCGCGCGCGACAGCGATCTGCCCCCGGCATCAGTCACGGCCAGCACGCCGGTCGCGACCATTCCCCGGATGAAGGCCGTCCGCGCCGCGCGCATTCGCCTGTCCCGTTTGCGCCGCTTTTTCACGCTTCCGTCTTCCCGCCCGCGGGCGCGCCGGTCGTCGGTTTGCGGGGGCTGCGCTTCGTGCGGCTGACCTTTTTCGGAGCCTCGGGTTCGGGTGCCGCGGCCTCTCCCTCCAGTTTCTGGCGCAACTGGCCTGATTGCTTTTCCACCGCCGAAAGTCCGGTGATCGCCGCGCCGCGCAGCTGGCTTCCCGCGCGGTCCAGCCCGTCCCGGATCAGGGCGGTCCCCGCATCCTTGCGATTGCGCAGGGCAGGCAGGGGCCCCGCTTTCCATCCATAGCGGACGCCGAGCGCCCCCAGGACGATACCGGCGGCCAATGTCACGATCGGGTTCATTTTCCTTTGTTCCTTTTCATCTTTACCCTTGTTCTCCTTCGCCCAGGGCAAACCGCTCAAGAAGTGCGGACGCGGATTGCGATTCAATTCCCGCCAGTAAATCTTCCCAGGCTGCGGGCGAAATGAGCGAGGGCAAATATTCGACGGTACAGGATCGGGCCAGGGCATTCAGCGATACCGCTTTCACCCCATCGAGCCTGCGGAGCCGGTTCAGAAGCCAAATCGCCTCCGCCTTGCCCGGAAGTGCCGTCGAGGCATGTGTCCCGAGCTTCACACGCAAACGGCCCGGAATATGGTGGGCGATTCGGCAGGATTTCAGCGCGGCCAGGAGTTCATCCTCATTCATTGCAGGAGGCCGCCCTGGAATGCATTATCACGCAGGGTGAGGATGACAGGCCCCTGCCGCGTCGCGACGAGTGTGTGCTCGAACTGGACGACCGGCGCAGGCGGCATGGCGTAGAGCGTCCAGCCATCGCCGCCCTGCACGGTCTGCCACGCGCCCAGAGACAGGAACGGCTCGATGGTGAAAACCATGCCCTCGCGCATGATCCGCTTGTCAGCGGGATTGTTCCAGGTCGCCAGCGCATCGGGATATTCGTGGAGCGATCTGCCGACACCATGGCTGGCCAGATCGCGGATCAGGCTGTAGCCCTTCTTGCGGGCGAAACTGCCGATGGCACGGCCTATCTCCGAAAACCGCTGGCCGGTCCGGACCTGTCGGATCCCCTCCCAGGTCGCGCGTTCGCCATCCTCGCAGAGCTGGCGGATGTTCGGCATCACCGGCGGCACGATGAAGGATGCCCCGGTATCCGAGTAGAAACCGTCGCGTTCCGCCGAGACGTCGATATTTACCAGATCGCCGCGCTGGATCCGGCGCGGGCCGGGGATGCCATGCGCGGCCTCCTCGTTCACGCTGATGCAGGTCGCGCCCGGGAACTTGTAGTCCAGTTGCGGCGCGGAACGCGCCCCTTCGCGCTCCAGGCAATCGCGCCCGATGGCGTCGAGTTCAGCCGTGGTCATGCCGGGTTCCAGCACCGCGCCCATCTTCTGCAGGGTCATGGCGACGATACGCCCGATCACGCGCAGTTTCGCCAGATCGTCCTCGTTGCCGATGGTCATTGCATTGCGCTTTCGGATGAGCGGTCCCGGCGGGAGGCAAGCCGCAGGTTCCGCGCGTATTGCCGTCGGGCCTGATCCCGTCTCAGGCGCGACATCCGGTCGATGAAGACGATGCCGTTCGTGTGGTCGATCTCGTGCTGGAGACAGACCGCAAGCATCCCGTCCGCGACGAGACTGACCCGATGCCCGTCAAGCCCGGTGTAACGCACCGTGACCGTTTTGGACCGCGCGACCTGCTGGCTGATGCCCGGCATCGAAAGACAGCCTTCCAGCCCGGCGATCTGTCCGGAACCCGCCTCTGCGATCTCGGGGTTGGCGAGAGCCAGCCGGTGGCGGGCGCCACGTCCGTCCTCCACATCCACGACGATCAGCCGGAGGAGAATGCCGAGCTGGACGGCCGCCAGCCCTGCCCCGTGCGCGGCATCCATGACGCGAAACATATGTGCGGCCAGCGCCCGCGTATCGGTATCGATCTCCGCGACCGGTTCGGATGGCCGCCGCAAGCGGGGATCGTCGATCGGCAGGATTCGATCCGGAAACATCGACCACTCCTTTTCCCGGCCTCAGGCCGCTTTCTCGCCCACCGGCAGGCGGATCAGGTGGTCGAAGGCGGCGAGCGAGGCCTTCGCGCCCTCACCCATGGCGATGACGATCTGCTTGTAGGGCGCAGTGGTGCAATCTCCAGCGGCAAAGACCCCGGGCAAAGAGGTCGCGCCATGGGTATCCACCACGATCTCGCCGCGCGGCGACAGCGTAAGCGTGCCCTTCAGCCATTCGGTATTGGGGACAAGGCCAATCTGGACGAAAATCCCTTCCAGCGGCAATTCGCGCAGCTCGCCGCCGGCCCGGTCCTCCCAGGACAGACCGGTGACGCGGGTGCCGTCCCCTTTGACTTCTGTGGTGCGGGCCTGCGTGAGGATGGTCACGTTGGACAGCGAGCGCAGCTTCCGTTGCAGCACCTCGTCTGCGCGCAGACTTTTGTCGTATTCGATCAGAGTCACATGGGTGACGATGCCGGCGAGGTCGATCGCCGCCTCGACGCCGGAATTGCCGCCGCCTATGACCGCGATACGCTTGCCCTTGAACAGGGGGCCGTCGCAATGCGGGCAGAAGGCCACGCCCTTGTTCAGATAGTCCTCCTCCCCCGGCACGCCCATGCGCCGCCAGCGCGCGCCGGTCGCCAGGATCAGGCTGGTCGAGGTCAGGCTCGCGCCGGAGGTCAGCGTGACGCAAAAGCCCCCGGCGGTTTCTTCGAGCTTCGCCGCCGTCTGGCCGTTCATGATCTGCACGTCATAGTCGCGCACATGGGTTTCCAGCGCGCGGGCGAGCTTCGGGCCTTCGGTATGCGGCACCGAGATCAGGTTCTCGATCGCCATGGTGTCCAGAACCTGGCCGCCGAACCGCTCGGCCACGACGCCGGTGCGGATGCCCTTGCGCGCGGCATAGACAGCCGCCGCGGCACCCGCCGGCCCGCCACCCACGACCAGAACGTCGAACGGCGCCTGCGCATTGATCGCATCCGCCGTGCGACTGGCCGCGCCGCTGTCGATCTTTGCCAGGATTTCCTCCGCGCCCATCCGGCCCGCGCCGAACGGCGCGCCGTTGAGGAAGATCGTCGGCACCGACATCACCTGCCGCGCCTCGACCTCGGACCGGAACAGCGCGCCGTCGATGGCGACATGTTCGATGCCGGGATTCAGCACCGCCATGAGGTTCAGCGCCTGCACCACATCGGGGCAGTTCTGGCACGACAGCGAGAACCAGGTCTCGAACCGGAAGGTGCCCTTCAGCGCCCTGATCTGGTCGAGCAGCGCCTGCTCGGCTTTGGGCGGGTGGCCGCCCACCTGCAACAATGCCAGCACCAGTGAGGTGAATTCGTGACCCATCGGCACGCCCGCGAAGGTGAGGTGGATATCCTGCCCCGGCGTGGTCAGGGCGAAGGAAGGCACACGCTCGCCCCCCTGACCCGCCGTGACGGTTATCTTGTCCGAAAGGCTGCGGATATCCTCCACAAGGGCCAGCATCTCGCGCGATCCGGAGCTGTCGTCGGCGAAGGTCGTGATTTCGACCGGGCGCTTCAGCCGCTCCAGATAGGCCCGAAGCTGGGTTTTCATGTTGGCGTCGAGCATCGAAATCTCCCGGAGCGCGAATCTTGTTGCGACTGGATCGCAATTGACTTCTCGGCGAAAAGGTTGTCTTGGTCAAGCATATTGCGAGTGATTTGCAGTATCATCAGAGAGGCTTGCCAGGCTGAGGCTGAGAATCGTTCTTCACCAAAGGCATCATGATGACCGGAGCCCTGATCCTGTTGCGCCATGGCCAAAGCACCTGGAATGCGCAAAACCTCTTCACCGGCATACGCGATCCCGACCTGACGGCGCGTGGGATCGAGGAGGCGCGACAGGCCGGGAAGGCCCTGCGCCAGCGCGATATAATCCCCGATTTCTGGTTCACCTCGGCGCTGCAGCGTGCCTATCACACGCTTGATCACGTGCTCCTGGAAATGGGCATCGCCGATCTTACGATCACCCGCAGCTCAAGGCTCAACGAGCGTGACTATGGTGAGCTTTCCGGACTCGACAAGGACGATGCCCGCAAACGGTGGGGTGACGCGCAGGTCCACATCTGGCGCCGCTCTTTCGACGTCGTTCCGCCGGGGGGGGAGAGCCTGGAGGACACCGCCAATCGCGTCCTGCCCTGGTACGACAGCCATGCTGCGCCGCTCCTCCAGCAAGGAAAGACCGTCCTGATCGCCGCGCATGGCAACTCCTTGCGCGGGCTGATCATGAAACTCGAGACGCTGGACCGTGACGCGATCGTCGGCAGGGAGATCGCGACCGGGGTTCCGATGATCTATCGGATCGGTGCCAGCGGAGACATGCTTTCGATGGAGGAGCTCCGTCCGGATTTACGATAGCGCGCCATTGGCGGCCTGGTGCAGACTTTCCCGACGATCCTGTGATGACCCTTGCGCACGCCGCTGCTATTCTGAAACTGAAAAGAAAGTCCGCGCAAGGCGTTGACCGGCTAACCCAACACAAGAAATCCGGCCACATGACCAAAGATCTGGAAGAGAAACTCGCCGAACTCTGCAAGGAAAAGGGCATGCGCCTGACGGGCCCCAGGCGCACCATCCTGCGGGTTCTCTCCGCGTCCCCCGACCACCCCGATGCCGAGGAGCTTCACCGGCGGGTCATGGCGGTCGAGCCCGGCATCAACATCGCGACGGTGTATCGGACGATGAACACCCTCGCCGAACATGGCCTGATCGAGCGCCACAGCTTCGCCGATGGCCGGGCACGCTACGAGGCCGGCGGGTCGGAGCATCACGATCATTTCGTGAATGTCGAGACGGACGAGGTGGTGGAGTTCCGCTGCGACGAGATTGAAATCCTGCAGCAGAAGATCGCCAGGGAGCATGGTTTCGAGATCGTGGGGCATCGGCTGGAGATTTACGTCCGGCCCCTTTCTGGCAAGGCTGGTATCTGACCTGGTGTTGCGTCAGAAAGCGGCTTTGTTGCGCAGATCCCGTCCAGGATTCAGCTTGTGAATCCAGCTTGGTAGCTGCGCGACGTGAGTAGGTCCACACTCCCCGCCTACAGGATCCGGAACGGCCTGCCTACTATGCTGCGCTCAAGCGCCGAGGGGTCGCTGATCATGTGGTTTGACCCCACAATGACCTGGGAGTCTGTGCCTGCCGGCAAGCGCGGCCGATAGCCTGACTACAGCGATGCCGCTATTCAGCCAGCCCGACGATCAAGGTGCTGTCGGCATCGCATTGAGCTAGACTACAGGGTTTGGGCGAACCATCTGGCGACGTTGGAGCGGGTATCACCGCCGAAGCCGTGCCGAGATCAAGATGCACTGTGTCAAACTGCTGGGCCAAAGCCTGTCTGCGTGCGACTTCACCGTCAGGCTGTGGAGTTCCAGGTCCGTTTCGCGGTGCTCAACAGTTTCGACGCGCTCGGCACACCCGTCACGCAAGCCAAGGGACGAGTCTGTCCGGGGAAGGGGGAACGCCGGCCCTCACCCGATTTGTGTAACAGGGCGGTGCCGATGCCTCTCGGGTTCTGCACGATTTGATCGCCGAAGATTTCATACCGTTGCTTGTTCGCAAAAGGGCAGGAATATCTGAAAGGAACGCTGCGCTTGTCGCGGCAGTCCTGCTGGGCGTCGGGGTGCTGAGGGATGTGGTCGGCGTCAAGGTTATGGCGGAAGAGGAAGGCGGCGAGATCGAGGGCGACATCGCGGGCTTGATCGCCAGCCTTCTGAGCGGCCGGACCTGACCACGGGATCCCGGCGCGACTTCGGCGGATCGGAGGCCTCGTATGCAGCATTCTGCTTCAGGTGCAGATGCGGGCGACAGGGGCTGGCGCAGATCGCGCATTCCCCCGCCAGCCGGGAACCATGGGAGTATCGGCAGAGTGCAGACAAGCGGGCGGCGGGTCGGGCACGCTCCGGCTTTGCCGGAACGCGCTTCGCTGTCTCAAAGCGTGGGATAGTCGATATATCCGACCGCATCGCCGTTTTCGGTCGCATAGAAGCTTGTGAAATCGGGCGCGTTCAGCGCCGCACCCTGCCGGAATCGCTCCGGCAGGTCGGGGTTTGCGAGGAAAGGCACGCCATAGGCGACCAGATCAGCCGTGCCGGATGAAACCGCAGCCTCGCCCAGATCGACGTCATAACCGCCGTTCAAGATCAGGCCCCGGGTGAACACCTTGCGCAGGTGCGGGGCGATGCGTTCCACCTCGGGCGGCAAAGCCGTGGGGCCGGCGATGGGTTCGGCGACGTGAAGATAGACGAGTCCCAATTTGTCCAGTTCGCCGGCCAGGTAGGTGAAGGTCGCTTTCGGATCGGAATCCTTCATACCGTGAATGTTCAGGTTCGGCCCGACGCGATAGCCCACACGGTCCGCGCCGATGGCCCCGGCCACGGCGGCGGCGATTTCCAGAGGGAAACGGGCGCGGTTCTCGATGCTGCCGCCATATTGATCCGTGCGGATATTCGAGCCGTCGCGCAGGAACTGGTCCAGCAGATAGCCGGAACTGCCGTGGATCTCGACTCCGTCGAACCCGGCCTCGCAGGCGTTGAGAGCGGCCTTGCGAAAATCCTCGATGATGCCGGGGATCTCATCGGTCTCCAGCGCGCGTGGCACACCCAGTGGCACCCGGCCGGTCGAGATATAGACCTCCCCCTCGCCCGCGATGGCTGAGGGCGCGACCGGCAGCGCACCACCGTGGAATTCGGGATGCGAGACGCGGCCGACATGCCAGAGCTGGGCGAAGATCGCGCCGCCGGCCTTATGGACTGCCTTGGTCACCTCGCGCCAGGCAGCAACCTGTTCGGGCAAATGGATGCCGGGGGTGCGGATATAGCCCACGCCCTGCGGGCTGACCTGCGTGGCCTCGGAGATGATCAGGCCCGCGCCGGCACGCTGCGCGTAATAGGTCGCAGCCAGCGGGTTGGCCAGATTATCCTCAACCGCGCGCGAGCGGGTCATCGGGGCCATGACGAGGCGGTTCTTCAACCGGAGTGAACCGAGGTCATAGGGCGAGAAAAGCTCTGCATCTGCAGGCAATGTCATGGGGAAGGCTCCGTTTCCTTGAGGGGTGAAGGGCGCTATTGCGCGATAGCACGGGCGGCGGCACGCAGGGCGTCACGATGGACAAGCAGGTAGTCGCGCAGGCTGCGCGGCCTTCGGCCGGTAAGCCACTCGAAAGCGTCGGTGACGGTCGCGACCCCGCCGTTGCGCGTGTTCACGTCGATCGCCACCAGCAGTTCGACCAGCGGCGCGGGCAAACCGGCGCCGGCAAGACCCGCCGCCAGATCCGCATCGCTGACCGCCACCAGAGTGACCGAGGCGCCGAAGACCTCGTTCACGATGGCGACGATCTCCGCCGCCGTCAGCGCCTCGGGGCCGGAGATGTCGAGCCTGCGGCTTTCCGTTCCGCCTGCCAGCAGCGCGGCGGCAGCGGCGCGGGCCAGATCGTCGCGCCAGACATGGGCGACCCGCCCGTCACCCGCCGCGCTGACCCACCGGGCGGTGGCCAGCACCTGCGGCAGCCACATGAAGACACTGTCGGCATACCAGTTCGGCCGCAGGATGGTGAAGGGAATGCCGGTCTGCGCGATGGCCTGCTCGGTGCCGTGGTGGTCGGGCGCGAAGGGCACGGCCGAGCCGGGTTCGGGCTTCTGCATCGAGGTATAGCTGATATGCCCGACGCCCGCCTTCGCCGCCGCCTCGACCGCCGCCAGATGCTGGCGCAGGCGCAGCGGCGGATCCTGCGGGGTATCGGGGGCCGAGATGATCAGCACCCGGTCGATGCCGCCAAGGACCTCGGCCAGTTCCTCTGGGTCGTCGAAATCGGCGCGGCGCAGCTCCACGCCGCGCGCGGCGAGATCGGAGAGCTTGCCGGGATCGCGGCTGCCGGCGACGACATCGGCTTCTGCGCCCTCGGCCTTGGCTTCGAGCAGTGATTCGACGACGCCGCGGCCGAGATTACCGCCGGCGCCGGTCACGAAAAGGCGGGGTGTGGTGGTCATGGTGTTTCCTGTGCAGAAGGCATGGGTCAGATCGCGCAGCCGTCCGGCCCGCAGACCGCGCCATCGGCCAGAACCTCGGGACGGGCCGGCATGTCGGCCCAGGCTTTCTCCAGCGCCTGCGCGAAGACCTCGGGCGACTGCGCCCCGGAGACCGCGTATTTGCCGCCGATCAGGAAGAACGGCACGCCATTGCCGCCGAGCCGCTGCAACGTCAGCTGGTCGCGCTCCACCTCCGCGCCGAAGGCATCTCCCTTCAGCACCGCCTGCGCCCGGTCGCGGTCGATTCCGGTCTCCGCCGCGAGCGCCAGCAGGCTGGCGTGATCGAAGACCGAGACCTTTTCGGAGAGATAGGCCCGATAGAGGCGCAGCAGCATGGCGTTCGCGCGTCCCTCCTGCGCCGCCAGCTTGATCAGGCGGTGGGCATCGAGCGTATCGCCCGTCAGCGTGCCGGCAAGGTGATACTCCAGCCCCTCCCCGGCAGCCGCCTCCTCGACCTGGCGGAAGACAGCGCCAGCCTGCGACGCGGGGAGCCCCATCTTCGCCGCCACGATCTCTTCTACCGGTCGCGGCGCCATGCCGGGCATCAGCCGGTAGGCGTGATGCGTCACCGCCACCCGGTCGCGGTGTTCAAAACCCGACAGCGCCCGGGCGAAACGTGTCGCACCGATCCAGCACCAGGGGCAGACCACATCCGACCAGATCTCGACGGCAAGTCCTTGCGTATTCGTTGCCATGTCGCGGCTCGCTTTCCCGAAGGGCCTCGGTGTGCGACCGAAGCTATGGTTCCCGTTTGTAACCTGAGCTATATTCGGAACTTGAAACGTGGTTGCAAGAAGGCACATCAATGTCACCGGGTCACATCGAAACGCCCGTCCGGCCTCCGGCCCCCTGCCCGCCGGATTGCGACGGTTTCGCGCGCGAGCTTCTCAGCCGCGTGGGCGACAAGTGGAGCCTGCTGATCATCGGGCATCTGTCGAACGGTCCGCTGCGGTTCAGCGAATTGCGGCGCAAGATCGAAATCTCGCAGCGGATGCTGACGCTCACGCTGCGCAGTCTGGAAAAGGACGGGCTGATCACCCGTACCCAGTTCCCGACCATCCCGCCCCGCGTTGATTACGAGCTGACCCCGCTGGGCCGGACGCTGCTGGAGCCGGTGATGGGGCTGGTGCTCTGGGCCAACCGGCACAGTGGCGAGGTCGAACACGCGCGGGCGCGGTTCGCCCGGACCGGCACACAGGACTGATCCCGCAACCCCGCGCATCATGCGGCCTGCCTGTCCCTGCGTGTCAGGAACCCGACCGTCAGCGCCACGGCCAGCACGACGAGCGGCGGGATGGCATGGGCGAACTCGCCATGCCAGAGCACGGTCAGCGCCGCCGCAACCATGACCGCAGTGGCAAGACCCGCCCCCCAAAGGCGCGTCGGCCGGTATGCGATCAGTGCCGCGGCCGCCAGCTCCAGCGCGCCAGTGAGATAGTGGAACCAGTCGGGATAGCCCCAACGCCGGTAATCGGCGGCGATCTCCGTCGAAACGAAGATATTGCCGATCCCGCCCACGACGAAGAAGGCCGCAAGCAGCCAGGCAAGGATGGATGTCCAGGGAAGGTTACGCATCAGGAGTCTTTCCGCCCCGCAGGGCTCCATGGAGAAATGTCGAAACCGTTTCCCGCACCAGACGGGCGATCTCGGAGGGTGAAAGTGGCAGACTCTCGTGCCCGACCAGCGCGCGAAGCTGCGGACCGGTGACGAGGAGGGTCACGAATTGCTCGGCCAGAACCTCTGGTGAAAGGTCGGCCCGCAATTTGTCGCGCCGCAGGCGCAGCCATTCGGCAAGGATTTCCACCCCTGCCTCGTGCCCCGAGCGCAGGATCGCCTGCGACAGCGCAGGGAACCGCTGTCCCTCGGCAACCATCAGCCGGTGCAGCGCCAACGTGCGCGGTTGCAGGATGATGTCCAGCAGCTTCTCGCCGAACGCGGTCATCGCCGGGCCAATGTCCCCGTCGCCGATGTCGAGGTTGCGCAGCGGCCAGCCCTGTTCCTCGCAGAGCCGGGTGACGACCCCGACAAACAGTCCCTCCTTCCCGCCGAAATGCTGGTAGATGTTGCGACGCGATCCGCCCGCCCTCGCGATCAGCGTGTCCAGCGACACCGCCTCGTATCCCTGATCGAGAAACAGGTTGGCGGCGGTGTCGGTCAGCGTCTGCAACCGGGCCACGCCGCGCGTCGTCAAAGGATATTCCCGCGTCATGCCACAACCCGCAGCTTGTTCCGGGCTGTTTTCAACGCCGATGCCCACCAGACGAGATTGTCGAACAAGGCGGTCCGCGCCCTGTTCAGGTGATCGTAGTCGCTGAGCGCCTTCTCTTTGTTCTGAACGGCGATGAAAGGCTCCAGCCCGATGGTCACTTCATGGCGCAAGGGCACCATCTGGAGCTCGACGGTGATGCCGCGAAGCTGCCCGATCGCGCGGGCCGCGCCGGTGGTCCCGTAGCCCGCAAAGGCGATCGGCTTGCGCTGCCATTCGGTGAAAGCGCTGTCGAAGGCGTTCTTCAGCACAGCGGTGGGACCGTGATTATATTCCGCGACCGTCGCGATGAACCCATCACACTGTGCGAGACGCTGCCGCCACGCATTTGCCTTCGGGTTCGCATAGGCGCCGTCGAGCATTGCGGGCGGGAACGATTCGTCCAGAAACGGCAGGTCAATCTCCCGCAGGTCCAGCACATCGAGCCGGAAATCGGCCCGGTCAACAGCACCTGTCAGCAGCCATTCCGCAGGGATCTGCGCAAAGCGCCTTGGCCGGGTCGAGCCGACGATCAGTCCAAACCGCAGCAAGGGGCATCTCCTTCCTCATCAGCGTCACTATCTATTGATTGGTATGGTATGATACCGTATTGATATGAGCAAGAGGCCACTCGGATGTCAGGCGCGAAAGAATGATGGAAGGGTTGCCAGAACAGGGCACGCTCGTCCGAACTTCCTGCGAGCACGGCGCATTTTCCGTCCTGATTCCGACGGAAATTGTGCGGGGAATGTTCCGGTCCGCAGCGAGGATAACTGCCCGTTACAACGCACCCGAGACTGCACAGGTTACGCTGATACGAGATCAGATCAGGGGGCTGGCGGAAGAAATCGGAGCTGCCGAAGCCGGATTGTTTCCGCGTCTTCCGGACAACGAGGCCGGCATCAAGAACACCATAGCGATCTTTACGCTCGGCCTGCTGTCGGGGAGGGCTGATCTTGCGGCACTGTTGAAGATGCATCTGCACTGGGACCGGGGCATCGTTGCCGTCCATCTGTCGCAGGACAACATAGAGGTAGCAATCGCAGGCCCCGACGGAGCGTGGGACGTGAGCTATTCCGTCGGCAGAAAGGATACGCCAGTGCTGAACCTGCACTGATCATAGGCACGGGTTACGAAACGCGGGAGAGCTGCCATCATCTGGAAAACTTATCAACCTGTGACCGTCCCGGCGCGGGCAGTCTAATGTTCCAGACATCAGAATGTGTCTTCACACAGAAGCTGGAACGGAGACACATATGGCAAAATACCTGAGGCGTTTTCGTCTCGGGATATGGGCATACGAAATGCGTCGCCGAATGTTTGGCCAATGGAGCGAAAGCCACTCTAATCGCCATAGACGCGCAGGACATTCGTCTCCGCCACGAAAATATCGACTGTTTTGCCCTTACGGGAAGCAGCGGTTCCACGCCGGGATGCATGCTGCATCCCGAAAGGAGCGCGACCTGCACGACGAACAGGCAGGAGCCTAACGGTAGGTCAGCTCAATCCCCGCAATGCCGAAGTCGACTTCAGGGGCGAGAAACGCTCGAATGCGACCCATGCCTCGACAACGGATCCGGACGCGCAGCTGGCATCCCCGGATTGCGCCGCATCCAGCGTGGCGATCTGGTCAACATCGACGTGTCCGCCGAACGCGATGGCTATTATTCGGATACCGGGGCTTCCTTCATCGTGCCGCCGGTGATGCCGGATGTTCATCGGCTTTGCGAAGACGGCGAGCGGGCGGCATGGGAAGGAATCCGCCAGGTCCGCACCGGGCAGCGGTTTTCCGATATCGGTCGCGCCATCGGCACTTTCGCCCGCAAGAACGGCTACAGCCTGATCCGCGATCTCGCCAGCCACGGCGTCCGCCGGTCGCTCCACGAATACCCCGAAGCCCTGGCGACATGGAACAATCCGGCCGACAAACGTGTCATGCGCGAGGGCATGGTCTTCACCATCGAGCCCTTCCTGTCGCTTGGCGCCTGGCAGACGGTTCAGGGCGGCGATGGCTGGACGCTTTACGCCATGCCGCCGAAGCCAGTCGTCCAGTTCGAGCATACGCTCGTCGCGACGCGGCAGGGTCCGGTGGTGCTGGCACTGCGGGATGGTGCGTTCGCGGGAGGCGGTATCGCCTGACGGAAGCCAGATTGCTTCCGGCAGGGATGCGCTGATCCTTCCCTGCCTTGGCTCGACCCGGTATGCCGGGCGGCTCGATCTGGTGATGACCCCTCCGCGCCCCCCCCTGCTATCCTGTGCCGGAACAGGAAATTTCCGCACGGCCCTGGCCTGCGGCATCAATGCAAGACCCCGAACGTATGACCAAAGATCTGGAAGACAAACTCGCGGACCTCTGCAAGGAAAAGGGCATGCGCCTCACCGGCCCGAGGCGCACCATCCTGAGGGTTCTCTCCGAGTCACCTGACCATCCCGATGCCGAGGAACTCCACCGTCGGGTCACCGAGGTCGAGCCCGGCATCAATATCGCGACGGTCTACCGGACTATGAACATGCTGACAGAACATGGTTTGATCGAGCGCCACAGCTTCGCCGATGGCCGAGCGCGCTACGAGGCTGGCGGATCAGAGCACCATGATCATCTCGTCAATGTCGAGACGGACGAGGTGATCGAGTTCCGTTGTGACGAGATCGAGCTGCTCCAGCAAAGGATCGCCGAAGAGCACGGCTTCGAGATCGTCGGACACAAGCTGGAAATCTATGTCAGACCGCGCCCAGCGAAAAAACAGTGATCAGCAAGCACTTGGTATGTTCTGCTTTGCGAATAGGCAGCCGTTTCCTTCAGTGGACGAAATGTGGCCCGGGAAAATGCTGAAAATCCAGCATACAATCCGTTTCGTGCGACACTTCGATCTGTGGGGGCGGCAGGTCGGACCGGGCAATCGAACCACCCTACAACCCCAGCCCCCGTTGCCGCTCCCACTGCCACGACACCGATCCGCCCTGCACGATGCCCGAGACCTGGCGGCCAAGCTGGCGGTCGATGACCGGCCTCCACGGGACCAACGTGAACTCGTGGCTCTGTTCGACGACGGCGAACTTGCCGCTGGAGAGCTGGACGGTGCCGGTGAACTTGCCCTTGACGGTTTCGCCATCCGCAGCAGCCCGGAAAGGCAGCCCCTTGCTCTCGGCCATCTCCGCGCCGACGCGGGCGACCTCGCGCTCGCGCAGCGACGCGAGAAGGTTGCGCCGGTAGAAGATGCGGCCATCGCGCTGGCGGGTAGCATCACCCTGTTCGATGTGATGTTCGCGGCGCCGATCCATCGCGTCGCGCACCTGCTGGCCGAAGCCGGAAGAAGCGAGATCGGCGGCTTCGCCCTGTATCATCCGACGGTCGAGCCAGGTCACTCCGTCTGCACCGATCTGCTTTTCCAGATCGAAGGCCGACAGCACGCGAACGCTGGCCTGCCGGGTGCGGCCAGCATCATAGCTGGCGGCCCGGCTCTCGAAATCCTCGGGGATGCGCCACTGGTCGGCGTCGATCCGCTCCGCGATCCCGGCACGACGCAGCGACTCAAGCCGCCGAACATGCGCATCGACATAGCCCTCGTAGTCGCCGCCGGGTACACGGCCCTCGAACTTCGCCTGCTCCAGATGGCGGCTCGGGCGATAGACGCCGCCCTCGGCGATGGCTGCGATGGTGCGGTCGGACGGCCGGGCCGTCACCTCGGCGCGGCCAACTTCCACAATGCCGCCGATCCGGACATCCTCCAGCTGCATGGGGTCGATGTTGGCGATGTGGTGCGTCCGGCCGTCGATCCCGTCCACGACGACGGTGAGGTTGTCGCCCAGCTCGTTGGCGAGATATTTGTCGAGGACGCGGCCGGTAACGGGTGCCGCGGGTGCGCCCTCATGGATGCGGAAGGTCATGGGATCGCGCTCCAGCCCATCGGCGGCGAGCGATCTTTGCATGGTGCGGATGATGTCGCCGCGCTCGCCCAGCTCGCGCAGGGTCGGTTCCAGGCGCTCGTTCAATTCCCAGACGCCGGCTGCGTGTTCGGTGGCGAGGCCCATCCGCCCCAGCCTGGAAAGCCGGCGAAGGCGAAGGCTGCGCTCGAACTGCCGCCTCAGATTCCCCGGCTCGTGGCGAAGATCGAGGATACGCGCATCGGCTTCCTCGGCCATGGCCCGGTCGATACGGGTGAAACGGTCCTGATCGATTTCCGCGGTGAGCTTGCGGGTCTGCTCGATCTCGGTCACCGGACCGAGCTCGAGCGTCGCCAGTTCGCTGGCGCGCTCGCGGATGCCATGGACGATGTAGTCGCCGTTGATGACCAGATCCTGCCCCTGATCGTCCCTGCCCCGCACGATGACATGCACATGAGGATGGCCGGTATTGTAGTGGTTGACCGCGACCCAATCGAGGCGGGTGCCGAGGTCGCCTTCCACCCGGCTCATCAGATCACGGGTATAGGCCGTGAGGTCGGACAGTTCCGCGCCGTCCTCGGGCGAGACGATGAACCGGAACTGGTGGCGGTCGTCCTCGCCGCGCTCGAGGAAGGCGTTGCCGTCGGCGCGATCCTCGGTGGCGGAGTAAAGCTGGCCGCGCTCGCCGTCGCGCGAGGTGCCGTCGCGCTGGATATAGTTGAGATGGGTATGCGCCTTGCGGCTTTTCCCGGCATTCACGACATAGCGCTGTTTGACGATGACGCGGCGCGCGCCCGGCTGCCGGTGCTGCCAGCCTCCGGCGCCGAGATTGCGGGAGCGCACGAAGACCGCGCCGCGTCCCCGCTTCACACCCTTGCCGCTGGACAGAACGGCACGGGAACCGGCCGGAACAGCTGGCATGAACGCCGCCGCCCCGAAGGCGACACCGGACGCGCCACTGCGCTGCTGCCGGGCGATCTTCTTTGCCTGGCTGAGAAAGCTCCTGGTCTTGCCCCCGCGCGGCGCGTCCGAACGGATGCGGCCCGGCTTCGGCCGGAAGCGGTTTTCGTCGTCGGTGCTCATGGACGCGCCTCCGGCAGAAATCGCGGAAAATCGGGCAACCGGCGGCCATGGTGCCGGCCGAAATCCTGTAAATCCAGGGTGTTTCGCGGAATCGCGGCACTCCGCCTCCCAAAACCGTGGTGCCGGAAACGGCCGCCCAACCAGTGTGCAGACAACGACAATTTCGGAAACCGGCCCGACATGGTGCCGGTTTCTTCAATCTTGCCCTCCACTTTTCCCGCCTTTTTCGCTTTCCTTGCCTGTCCTGGAACCCACTTCCTCTCTGCCCGAAAAGCTGTCTCATCAGGCATTTCGGGGATCAGGAAGCGCGTCATCTCCGCGCCTGTTCCGCGGTGAAAACGCAACTGCACCCCATCCACCAGGCCGTTAGCACTAGTGCTAACGGGGCGCCCGAAGGCTGCCGGTCGCGGATCGCAAAACCTGCCGCCGGGCTGATTAATCGCCGCGGTCATCGCGCATCCCTCGTGCTACCGGTCCGCGAAGATCGCGCTGCGTATCGCACCGCCGAGCGTGGTTCATCTTCCGGCAATGCGAACTTCAGCCGCCATGTGCGCCACGCCTGCGTCACCGCGCCGGTGCCGGGAAACAGGTCGTCGAGCGTGTCGTCCGGACGCGCGGCGACCATCTCGAACGCCCAGTGGCAGACGGCTTCGGGCTTCGCGCCGGTGAGGCCGCGGCGCAGCGTGATGCTTTCCTGGATCCAGTCACGCATCACCAGCCGCTTGCTGACGACGGGCTTTCGGGCAGGCTTCACGATGACAGGCTCCCAGGCGTAAGCGACCGGGACGTTGCGCTTGAAGGCCGCAAAGCCCTTCACCCAGGCCATCCACCGCGCGCCAGTCCGTTCGACCAGCGGGGCGAGCACCGCGAACGAGGCGGGTGTGGCGGCGGCGTGCAAAACCCAGCCGTCGTAGTCGCGTTCCAGCCGTTCGATCAGGCGTGCATGATCGACCTCCCCGGCGTAGTCGGGATGGTCGCGGTAAAGGTGCGCGCAGCCGATATAGGGCGGATCGGCATAGGCGATCCTCATGGCCGAGCCTGCTGCGACATCGCCACGAACAGCCCGCCGGTCTGCGCGTCTGCCGGTGGTTCGGCGGTGGTTGCTGCGCCATCCGTGTGCATGACGAAGAGCGGCGCTTCGCGCCAGTCAAACGGTGATGCCGACGCAGATAGCGCCATACCGGATGCGCCCGCGCCACTGAGGATCGGCGCCAGCGTGGCCACATAGGACCGCGTTTCCGCAGGCAACATGCGGCCGGTCGCAAGATATTCGTCATAGCGGCCGGGACCGGCATTGTAGGCGGCGAGCATCCCCGCGACATTGCCGTAACGGTCGATCATCTCGCGCAGATAGGCCGCGCCCGCGAGAATGTTGTCGCGCGGGTCGTAGGGATCGGTGCCCAGACCATGGCGGATGCGCAGCGACGCCCAGGTCTCGGGCATGACCTGCATCAGCCCCATCGCGCCGGCCACCGAGACCGCACGCACGTCGCCCGCGCTCTCGACGCGCAGCACGGCGCGAATCCAGTGCTCGGGGATGCCGAAGCGCTGCGACGCCTCGGCAATGGGAACCGCATACAGACCGTGGACAGCCTGGCTATCGACGGCCAAAACCTGCGCGGAAAGTACGCTCGCAATCAGGAGCTCTGTGGTCATGATCGCAGCAATGAACACGCGCCCGGACTGCATCATTCGGACTTTCCGTTGCGGCGGGGCGGGCGGTTCCAGTGCAGCGACCAGGAGGTCGCATCGGCACCGTTCTGGAACAGATTGGCGCGGATCGGCTGCGGCAGCGCCGGATCGTCGATCAGCACGGAAAGGTATTCACCAGCCTTTTCGCCGGTGCGTTTCCAAGCCGCGCCGATCTCCGGGCCTGTTTCGTTGCTCATGCCGTCGAAGATGTGAACGCGATAATCCGGTGCGTTCTCCGCGCCGGACGGCTCCGCGACGATGATGATGTCCTGCTGCAAAAAGAGCGTCCCGAGGTTTCCGATGAAGCCGGTTTCCTCGCGCGAGAATTGACCGATCTGGGGCATGACAGTCTCCGTGGCGGTGGTGTTGAAACGGCCATCGGCGGGCACCGCTCCCGCCGATGGGGAAGCGGTCATTGCATCGGCGCGCGCCATTCGTAGCGACCGTCGCTGTCGGGATCGGTCCAAAGCGGCAATGCCCGGCCGATGATGGAACTCGCTGGGATGGGGCCGAAATACCGGCCATCGAGGCTGTCCCGAACCTGCATATTCATGAGGAAAATCTCGCCCTCGGCAACGATGCGGCAGCCCTGCCAGACCGGAAGATCGCGGCCCATGCGGTCGCGGTCCAGCGCCTCGCCGGTCTCCCTGCCATCGACCGTGATGATGCCGCCGGTACGGCAAACCCGCTGCCCGGACATGGCGGCGATATGCTTCAGCAGCGGCACACCGGACGCGACATAACCGCGTTCGACCATGAAGGCGGCGAGCGGTTCCGGCGGATCGACGGCGACCAGATCGCCAGTGATCAGCTGCGGCTCCGGGCGCAGGGTATAGAGTCCGACCGGCACACTGGCGCTGGCGTTCCAGATCAGCCGCGGCGCGATGTCGAGCAGCGAAAGGCCACTGATTGTCAAAGCGCTGAGGTAGGTCGTCCAGAAATATCCGGCGGGCGTCATGGTGCGAGCCCCTCGGGACGCCTCACCGGGGCGTCCTCCCCGCTCCGCGGGCCGGGGCTCACCCTCCGGCGGTTCATCCAGGCGGCGTGGCGTTCGGATGTGTAGGGGTTCGGCTCCAGACCGACGGTCAGGCGGTTGTGGGCGTGCCGCCAGTAATCCGGCGAAGCGTCGGCCGGGTCGATGCCGAGCGTTTCAACCGCGTCGATGGCGACCAGCGCCCGCTGCACCTTCGGCCAGCCGTCGAGGCGCAGCAGGATGTCGCCGCCGGGCCGCACGAAAGGCAGCGTCTGGAACGGCTCGCCGCGCCGGACCGCCAGCAGGATGTCGATGCGCGAGACCACGGTGCCGTAATCGCTCGCCGCCCATCGGACGATGGCGAAGGTGCTGTCCGGCGCGAAACCGACCACGCTGCGGCGGCGGTCGATGATCCGCTCGTAGCTCTTGCGACCGAACCGGATCCAGTGCTCGATCTTCCTGCGGTGGAAGGTCGGCTCGACCAGAGTCATGAACGGTGCCGCGTCCGGAGGATCGCCCCCTTGTGCGGCGGAAGCGCCCTCCCGGGTCATGGTTTGTCTCCGGTGATGTGATGGGGATCGCGCCCGAGCACCGCGTCGAGCGCGGCCTCGGTGCGCAGGATGGCGCGACCGATGGCTTCGGGAATCTGCGGGAGAACGGCGTCGCCGAAGGCTTCGACGATCAGACTGGCCGCAGCAGTCCCTTTGCGACTGCCGAGCGCAATGCGTGTGCCAGCCACCCAGGCGGAAATCCCATCATCCAGCCATAAGTGATGGGCAAGGCCGCCGTTCCAGTCAGCCCATGGTTCCGCAACATCGTCGCCAGCGCCCGCGCGCCCGCCCATTTGTCCGGCGCCCGGTCCGTCATCGCACCGTCCATCACCGCGTCCATCGTCGGCGATTTCCGCCGGTCGTAGGCCGGACTCCAGCCGTCCATCCGGCTGTCGCGCTTCGTCGGCGTCGGCAGAATTTCGGGGGGCAACCCTGCATGACGGCTGTTGTGGCCCTGCAACTGGCTGAGCACATCGCCGCGTCCGCCCCGATCCGCGTCCGATTTCCTCGGCGTGGCGAGGATCATCCGCAGCGGATATGTCGATCCCGCTCCACCGCCCGCGCCGTCCTTCGTCCCGTCCGAAGCCATGGGCGTCGGTAGCGGGCGATTGCGGAACAGATCGTAAAGACCCGATTCCTTCATCGCCCGGCGTGCACCCGAACCGCCCTCCAGACGAATACCGCCCTGCTGGGATTGCGAGACGGGTGTGGGCAAGCTGTTCGGGATCGTAGCCGATGAGCCACGACCGCTTGCGGACATGGTTGGCCCCGACATCCGCAGCACCCACCACGCACGGCCAGCAGGCGTAGCTGAGCGCGTCCAACTCGCCGAGCAGCCGGTCAGCCCCGCGAGTTCGGAGGTTAGAGCTATTTTCAAAAGCGAACCAGCGAGGGCGGCAATCTCCGACCAGGCGGATGGCCTCAAAGTAGAGGCCCGACCGCTCGCCTTCGATACCCCTGCCCTTCGCGTTGGCGCTGCTGATGTCCTGGCAGGGCGGGCTGCCGACGATGATGTCGGGAAGGACGCCAAGGTCGGAAACAAGTCGAGCTGCCGTGAGGGACCGGACGTCCTCGTAGAGTCTGACATGGGGATTGTTCTCTGCATAAAGGATGCGCCGCCATTCGACGATCTCGCAGGCGGCGACGGTGACGAAGCCCGAGCGGTGCAGACCGAGGGACCAGCCGCCGGCCGCAGCGCTGAAGAGATCCAAGACCCGCATCATGGCGCAACGCGCCGCGCGGCACCGGCACCGGCACCATGGCTCGCGCTCGCGCGCGCCCTACTTCTGTCTTTAGATTCTCTTTTAGATTCTTCTATATAGTGTGACGGGCCATTTGCGCCTGATATCCCGATACCATTTGCGCCTGATGTCACGAGGGGTTTCACATGGTTATCCACAGGCACTGTGGATAAGTTCTCAGACCGGAAATGCAGTAATTCCCGCCCTTCCGCCCACAGCGTCCGAAGCCGATAGCCAGGCAGCGATTGACGCTCCGCGATGCGGCGCAGATCGAGTGCGAAGTCGGACGGCCGCGCCAGGCTGCCGGATTTTCGGTGGAGGTGGGCGACCTCGAAGGCCCAGCCCTCGGGCTGGTGTCCGGCGTGCTTGCGCGCAACGCGATAGAGCCAGCGCTCGATGCCGCCGGTCAGCCGGAAATAGGCCGGGTCGATGGTGAGCACGAGCGAGCGGTCGATGACGCTGTTGTAGAACCATTCGGGCAGGACGAACTCCATGCCCTCGACGCGGCCCGCGCGCGTGGTCATTTCCTCCCATTCGTTGATCCAGGAGAACTGCCTGCGCCGCCAATGCGGGCCGTTGCGGATCGTGGTGGCGACGACGGTCGATTGCAGACGGGCGAGCGCCGCCTTCAGCAACCTGTATTCCCGCGCGCCGGTGGCGCGTCCGATACCGCGCAACAGCTGATAGGGCGTGAAGCGGAAGAACCGCGAGGTCGGCAGGTCCAGATTGGCCGCCTCGACAATCTGGCTCGCGGCCCAGATCAGCACATCGGCGTCCCAGATCGTTGCCATCCCGTGTTCAGGCATGGCGAAGACCCGCACCTCGACATCGGCGGTGCGGTATAGGATCGGCCGCACCCGTGGCGTCTTCGCCAGCGAGAAGAACGGCCGCTCCATCAAATCGCGCTGGTCGAGCGGGGAGGCTGCGCTCGTCGTCACCACGAAAGGCAGAAGGTGACCGCGCTCGCTGCCTGCACCCGGAAGGCCCTCGTCGCGCGGCATCAGAAGTTCCTCCGCTCGACGGCGGTCAGGCGGCGCGCGGGAAACACCGTCCCTGCCCCCTGCTCGCTCGGCGATTTGCGGACGCCGATGGCGGTCCAGTCCTTCAGATCCTCGACGGCATAGACCACGCGACCGCCGATCTTGCGGTAGAACGGCCCCGTGCCATAGGTGCGGTGTTTCTCGAGGGTGCGGAGCGAGATCCCGAGAAAGCGCGCGGCCTCTTGGGTACGCAGGAATCTGGGCGGCAAACCCGCCAGCGGATCGGACATGGGGGTATTCCCTCTGGTTCGTCGGAGAGGCGGCTATCGGGGTGCGATAGCGGGCTATGGCGAACCATGGAGGGCATTCGGCGGCCCGTAGAGGGCCGCAGTTGAGGGGGGTCACTGGCGGCCCCCCTGAAGCAGAACGGAAACGTGGTCAGCCTGATCACGGGGTGAACTGAAAAGGCCAAACCTTTGTTCTATGAACTCGCGCAGGGCGGCCCCCCGCGGTCAACGCGAGAGGCAAACCATCACACTTCGGCTAAACGGAAGGGTTCGGCAATCGATGGTCGCAGTAGCGGCGATGCGGCGTTCCAGAACCGCAGCTCGAAAGACGACAGATCGTCTCCAATCTCTCGATTGCCAAACCAGCGCAACATTTGGTATCAATTTAGCGTCAACCCACAGCATTCGGCGGTTTAGTTGCTCATACGTCCTCGGCTTACCGATTATCATGGAATACACGCCGCGCAGGTCGATCTCGACTTTGCCATTCCGTTCTTGGATGAGGACATTCCGCTTTATCTTGATCCGTTCATGCTATGGCGATCACCGTCTCAGCAGGACCAATCACTACACACGAGCCTAATTAATGCCTTCAATCACTTAGGATTCTTGGCATCACAAGGAAGGGAGACCGAGGCGGTTGAAACACTGATCATCGCTTCTGAATGCGACGAGATCGGCCTCGGCACTTCACTAACTAGGAAAGGCAAGAGAATTGGGCCGGACAAAGCAAAAGATATTATAGGTCTATTTAGAACCATTCCTCACTATCAGCATAACGGATTTCGTCACTTTGAGGAGATTCAATTTTTTGTCGAGGGAATATCGAAAGATAGAATCTCGGACATCAGTTGCAACTTCCTAAAGTCCTTCCTCATCGATTTCACAATTGATCAGTGCGAAAAAATCGGTATCCCAACTCAGCCCTGCACTCTGCAACATGTCTACGACTATCGCCGGAATAGGTTTGTAAAGGAAAATGGCGTCAACTTGCCCATAAACCCGGAAAGCGGCGAACCAATTATTCTAGCTCCCAAAAGGTGGATGCGTTTCGTGCCGTGGATCAACTACGACGACTACTTTGAAAAGCACTGCCCGCAGGATGAAATTTCCCACAACCCCGAAGACCTGACACGCGTCAAGGTACTGAGCTACAATAGACAGAACTATGGGGCTGTCGAACGCTACATTGCAGCGAAGGAACGTAGTTTCGAAGATTGTGAAAATGACCCTCTATTTTCGCAAATTCCGATTACATCCGCAAAGCGAGTTTTCTCTCAGATCAAGAAGCTACCAACGGGAAAAACCGACGGCGCAGATGTCAAGTATGAAAATCTAGTGGGGCGACTGCTACCATCACTTCTGTATCCAAAACTTGACTTCGCTCAGGAGCAAGCGCGAACAGACGACGGCGTTTCCATCCGAGATTTGATATTCTACAATACCCGCTCAACACCTCTATTGCAGGAGCTCATGAACGACTACTGCTCTCGCCAGATCACTTTCGAGATGAAAAATGTCAAGGCCGTCGAGCGCATACATGTTGACCAGATAAACCGATACCTGACAGATGAACTTGGAAAATTTGGAGTTATTGTCACGCGGAACCCCCTCAAAAAGGCGGAAATGACGCGAACCGTGAACCTTTGGGCAGGCCAAAGGAAAGCTGTTATTACTTTGACGGACGCAGACCTGGAGCAAATGGTTGAGGTTTTCGAAAGCAAGCAGCGTGATCCGATAGATATTGTGAACAAGAAGTACATCGAGTTTCGCCGCGCGTGTCCTTAGGAGAAAATCATGGAATCGAATGAAGATATTGAGCGGCTGGAAAAGCTGGTTGGGCAGCTACAAGGGCTGCATTCCGAAATTGGAACATTGGCAAAGAAAAGCCCCAATGATGCGGTAAACCCATTCAAGCTGAAATTAGTTAATAAAGTTCTCGCAATGGGAAATGAGGTGCTTGGCGCAAAATACAAACCCTTCGACGAGTTTGACATCTTCGATGCTGACGATGCCCCGTCAACTAGCGATGTCACGATGGTTATCGCTCAATACATGGAGGAAGCAGAAAGGTATCGGTCTGACAACGTGAAAATGGACGGCGGTCGCTGGAAGTATGTACTGAACGGTCGCGCCAGTGAGGTAATTTCCGGACCACCAACAAAGATTGGACGCAAATAATGGCTTTCGAAGACGAATATGATTTCCCGCACATTACGACGCACGAAAAGGTGGATGAATACAAGGCGAGCCACGACGTCTTTGCCTCATTGCTTCGTGAAGTGAAAGAGCTGTCCAAGAAAAAGCCAGACGCATCAATGAGCGCGGGAAAAGTGAAGATCGTGAACCGCGTCCTTCAAAACCTGCTGACGGTATTGGAGAGACAACCAGATGCAAAATACCTTGAAATTCTGGATGACGATGAGTTGCCGCAGGTTAGCGATGCAGTTCTCGTCATGGTCCAATTCGAGTCTGCGTTAGATTCATTTAAGAGCCGTCATTATCGGAATGTTTCTCGTTATGGACATCAATGGATCACAGAGGACCTTGTTGCACAGCTTAGAGGAAACTATGAGGCCATATACGGTAATGACAATGACGACGAGGGAGATGACGAGCAGAGCGATACTGAGGTCGCCGTGACCCGCTCCTGAATTCAAACGAGTTATGATCTGGTTCCCCGCGGGCGTTGTCGTTGTCGTTGTCGTTGTCGTTGTCGTTGTCGTTGTCGTTGTCGTGAACGATCCAAGATCTTTTTCGCTTTATCCGAAGCGAAAAACCTTTGGAAAACTTGATGTCACCAGAGGTGAGCAGCATAGCGGTCGTGTCGATTGTCTTACCGTTTGGTCTCGGCCTCTAGCGAGGTGTGCGCTTTCCCGCTTGCAAAACAGGAGGCTAATGTCCGCTTATCAAGAGCTACCGCAAATCTCTCGCATACACCGCGAAGGCCGAATCTCAGCCCAAGGCATCAATTCCGTTACATCTGCGCAGCCGCATCAGGCGGCTATAAGTCTCGCTTCGCCCTGCAGCATCCAGCGCTGCGGACGATGAGCGCCTTCCACCACGGCGGACTATCGCCGCTGAGCATGAAGCCTGATCGGGTAATGCAGGAGCGCGCGATAGCCGCCGCGCATCATTTGATCGGCATGGGCAACCAGCCGGCGCACGCGATTGCGGCACGGATCGTTCTCCCAGTCGGTCTTGTCGCCGCGGAATCCCAACAGCACCTCGGCGATGGTGCGATAGCTCTCGCCGTGCTGGCGGGCATCGAGCGCCCGCACCGACAGGGTGTGGAACTCCCGCAGCCGGGGCGGCATGTCGTGGAAGACAGGGTCGGGGTTGCGGCCGTTGAGCGCGCGCCAGATGCGCCGGGCCGCATGGGCGCGCAGCTCGAACAATGCGTCCAGCGGCAGGATGACGACGAAGTCGGCCGCCGCGCCGGGCGGGGCCTCGGTCAGCCAGAACTGGTGGCGGGGACCGCCAGGTGACCAGAGCCCATGCCATTCGGTGCCAACGCGGCGCAGTTCGAGCCCGATAAGCTGCGTCAGGGTGACGGGCGCTGCGGCCTCACCCCCACCCCATTGCGACAGGGCGAGCAGCAGGGCTTCGGGGAAGAGATCGGGGGACCAGAACGGCGGATCACGACCCGGCGGGATGTTCGGATCGCGCGGGAAATCGTACACCCCATCGGCGGGTGAAAGCGTCCAGCCGATCCATGCTCGGCTCCTTTTTCCGGACGATGGCGCGGAAATCCCGATGATAGTCGTCGTTGCGACGCAGATAATCCCAGGCGAAGCCGGCGGCGGGGATGATCTTCGTGTGATCGTAAGCCGCCGACGCACGCCAGTCTATGCTGAGCATGGCGTTGTCTCCATCTTACGGGCCATGCGATGCCATGGTCCGATGGAAAGCGTGGACGCCCTGGGGCGGCTTCTGAATACTCGGGAAGGTGATACCGTGATCGCTTAAGGCAATCATTTTGGAACTTAATCTTCCTATAGTTGTTTCGGCGATTCTGCCAGCGCGCGGTGCGGATTTCGCCGCAGAATCCATACCGCAACCGCCGATCCGCAAGGACCGGCGGCAAGTCGATGCTCAGGTGATCAGGGCCTGAGCCAGCGCCACGGTGCTTGGGTTCCTGCGCGACGGTAAGACAGCCTGCGGCAGCGGAACGGGTTCCAGAGGTAGTGCAGCGGCTCGTAGCCGTGCCACCAGTCGGCGTCGATGTCGCCGCAGCGGCCTTCGAAGAGCAGCGCGCCGCTGGCGTCGTAGAGGCGGAACTCCATCGGCAGGGCGTCGCCCTGGTCTGGAGTGCCGCGGGCGGGAGCGCCGTCGGCGGCTTCGCCAAGGCCGAGGCAGTTGCCCCAATGATCGGTGGTGATGATCCAGCGCATCTTGATGTCCTTTCCGGTGAAGCTGGAGGGGAAGGCGCCCGCCTTGTCGGCGGGCTGCCGGTGTGGGGAAGGGGGCGGCTTATGCCGCCGCCCCGCGTTGCCGACGGGAAGCGAGGCGCTTGCTGGCCGTGGCGTGATGTTCGGCGCTCAGCTCACAGCCCAGCCAGTCGCGACCGAGGGATTGCGCCGCCGCCAAGGTCGAGCCCGAGCCGCAGAACGGGTCGAGGACCAGATCGCCCGGCTGCGAGAAGGCCCGGATCAGCGGCATCAGCGCCTCGACCGGCTTTTGCGTCGGATGCAGCCGGTTGCCGGTATAGGGGAAGTCGATCACGTCCGGGATCGGATCCTCGGGGCGGGCGACATTGCCCTTGGCCAGCAGGTAGGCCTGTTCGTGCTCGTAGCGCAGGAAGGTCGCCGAGGAGGCGTAGCGCTTGCGGAAGACCAGATGGCCGACGATGCGGAACCCGGCCGCCTTCCAGGCCTCGAAGAACAGGTCCACCTTGTTCCAGCCGTAGAAGGAGACCGCGAAGCCGCCGGGCTTGAGGACACGGCGCGCCTCGGCGAAGGCGGGCTTCAGCCAGCGGGCGTTGTCGTCGTTGGCGACGGTGCGGCCGTCGCGGCCGCGATAGCGGGTGATGTAGGGCGGATCGGTCAGGATGAAATCGACCGAGTTCGGCTCCATGCCGGTCAGCAGGCGGGTGCAGTCGCCGTTCAGGACGGTGTTGCGGGGCGTGGAGAGCGGGGTGGCCGGGGCATCGCCGCGCAGCTGGCGGGGATGGGCGGAACCGGAGGAAGCGGTGCTGGTGTTGGTGAAGGTTGCCATCGTCGTGATCCTTTTTGCTCGACCGGACCGCGCCCGTCGCGGCCCCGATGGCGGTCGAAGGACCGGAGACGATCTGCCTCGCACCCGGAACGGGCGCAGCGCAGCGCCCGACGGCCCGAGGCCGGTTCTTTTTGCAGCAAAGCGGTCGCGAGGAGCCCGGCTTTGCCCGGGCGGGGAAAAAGGACCGGCGGGACGTTGCGTTCGGCGGATCGAGCCGCAGGCGGTCTTCGGTCAGACCAGCCAGTTGTTCGGGGCTGCGACGGGTGTGGTTCCGTGTCAGGCAATGAGGAAGGATCGCGGCGCTGGCGATCGGAACCGGCCAGCCCGACGGCTGACGGTTTCCGGCCCCCTCCGGTTGCGCCAGACGTAGAACCCGGTCCCTGCGATCAGCCCTCGGCAACCCGGACCGGCGATGCACCCGCCGGACAGATGATTGGCATGGAAGGAACGAGACGATCATCCTGACCAGCCCGGCATCACCCGGAGCACGGCAGCTGGCAGAACCAGAGGCAGGAGACGACACCTTGCCCCCGCGGGCTGTCCCGCCTCTGCCGAGGTGCATTCCGGCCAGCCCTGAGCCGAGGTCTCCTTTGGCCGGACTGGAACCTGGACCTGGATAAGACCGCAGAAAGTGCGGGTTTCCGTCATGGCAGCTGTCGGTCTCCGCCAGCGTGATGCCCCCGGCATTTCCCGCGTCGCGCATGAACCTGCTACCTGCTGGTGCCGGGCAATGGCGGCAGTTCCGATCCGCGTCACGGATTTGAGCCCTTCCCGATCCGGCGGCCGCATCCGGCAGAGAGCAGCGGTCATAGGCGCTGGCGACCGATCCGGTCCATCGCGCAGCTATGCGATCCTCTCGACCATGAAGAGGCGGGTTTCGATCAGGACGCGCAATTCCTGTTGCACATGGCTTGCGGGCTGAGAGCCTCATCCCCACAGCCAGAAATGCCGCATTCCCGAAGCGGCAGCGGGGCAGACGGATCGCCCCTGGCCCCCTCTTGCCGGCCGCCCTCGCATCGGGGCGGGGAATCCCGGCAGTTTCCATGTCGCAGATTCGGCGGGACATTCCGATTGCCGGTGGCTAGATTGCCTGCGGGGCAGACGCACTGCTCCGGGGCGTCGAAACCCCTGACTAGCGGTTGGTGCCGGCCGTGATGGCACCATACTCCTTGACCTATGGTCGGGGAGCCTGTGGCGTATACAACAGGCTTTCTGAGCTAAAGGCCATGGGGCCGTCTAGTCACGGTTTCGAACTTGTATGTTCTCCGTGGCATTCGACATCGATCCGCGAAATGATGTCGGTGCTCAGGTGGGAGACCGTTTCTAACTTGGTGCTATGACGCCGTCGGGGAGCGTGGCTCCCCACCTGTTTTACCTTCAGCCCGAACAGTCGCCGGATCTTCGAGATCGCATCTGACAAGTCGGGGCAGCTATTACAGGAGCGGCATATTGAACATCGCAGCAACCCCGATCCTCTCAGAGAGCCAGATCCTTGGCATCGATGTGTCCAAGGCCTGGTTCGACGTCTTTCTGCATCCAGCGGCCGTAAAGGAACGCTTCGACAACAACGCTGCGGGTTTCCGCAAACTGGTCCGCTGGCTGAAGTCGGCCAACGTCGAAGTCACCGTCATGGAGGCAACCGGCGGCTTGGAAGCACCGCTGTTCAACGCCCTTCAGAGCGCGGAATATTCTGTTGCCCGGATCAATCCGCGGTGGATCAGGGACTTCGCCAAAGCGACGGGTCACAGCGCCAAGACAGATCAGCAGGATGCCCGTCTCATTGCCCTTTACGGCGCTATGATGAAGCCGGAGCCGAGCCGGATCGGGAACCAGAAATCTGATGTTTTCAGAGCCTTGTGTGCTCGACGTCGGCAAATCATCCACATGCGAAATCAGGAGCTGAACCGCCAGCAACAGTCGCGCGAGCACCAGATCAGCCAGATGATCCGGCAAACGCTGGCGTTTCTGGACAAACAACTCGCGGCGGTCGAGGTCGAGATCGACGCCATGATCCAGCAGGATGAGGACTGGCGCCGGCGCCGCGAGATCATCGAAAGCATTCCGGGCTTCGCGGCAACGACAGCTCGCACACTGATCGCCGATCTGCCCGAGCTCGGAACCATGACCGACAAGCAGGCCGCAGCACTGGTCGGGGTGGCCCCGATCAATCGCGACAGCGGAAAGCAGCAGGGCTATCGAGCGATCGGCGGTGGCAGATCCGGCGTTCGCCGTGTTCTCTACATGGCCACCATGGGGGCTGCGACACGCAACAATCCCCGCCTCAAATCCATCTACAAGCGATTGCTGGCCGCCGGCAAAAAGCCCAAGGTGGCGATCGTTGCAATCATGCGGAAGATCATCGTCATCCTCAACGCGATGATCAAAGCCAACCAGACCTGGCGCGCAGATCACGTGGTGACGGGCTTGACTTGAGATACAGTCGCTTCCCGATCGCCAGGGTGGCAAGGATGGTTTGCGGGGGCGCACCGCGGATACCATTCCTCCGAAGGGAAACGAACCGATGCGTATCCGGCCCGAACTCGATCCCGATGTCGACGACGAGGCCCCGACCGGCCCCGACATCACCCTCTACGACGAGGCGCATTTCGTAACCTACCTGCGCCTGCTCGACGCTGCCGCCGAGAATGCCGACTGGACCGAGGTGGCGCAGATCGTGCTGCATCGCGATCCGGCCGCCGAGCCCGAACGGACCCGGCGCTGCTGGGAAAGCCATCTCGAACGGGCCAGATGGATGACGAAGGTCGGATATCGGCGGATCCTCGAACAGGCGGTCGAGGAAGCGGGCCTCAGGCAGCCTTGAAGCGAGCGAGGGAGCGGCGGGCGTCCGCATCGCCGCAGAAATCAGGTGACAGCCGCGTCTGTCGCCCTTATGCAGGGGCGCATGTCGCATCGCATCACCTACACCGCATCGTTTTATTGGTTCCGCTGTCTCCAGCGGACGCGGATTGCTGTGTAGCCAGGCATGCGCCACACCTGATCCCCGAAGCCGCTGGTTCGACCGGCGGCTTTTCTGTTTCAAGTCCCCCGGTCGGCCTCTTGCAAAGAGAAAGACCCATGCCATCCGAGATCGACACTCCGCGCATCGCCGATCTGCGCCCCATGCCCTCACCCGCCGACCTTGCACGGGATATCCCGATCGACGATGCGGTTCGGGATCTCGTCACCGGATCGCGCGCCGCGATCCGCGACATCCTGACCGGGCGCGACCGCCGCCTGCTGGTCGTGGTCGGCCCCTGTTCGATCCACGATCCCGAAGCGGCGCTCGACTATGCCACGCGCCTTGCGGCCGAGCGCCGGGCGCTGGCCGACCGGCTGGAGATCGTCATGCGCGTCTATGTCGAGAAGCCGCGTACCACGGTGGGCTGGAAGGGACTCGCCACCGACCCGCATCTCGACGGCAGCGACCGGATCGAGGACGGGCTGCCGCTCGCCCGCCGCCTGCTGCGCGACATCAACCGGCTGGGCCTGCCGGCGGCGACCGAGTTCCTCGACCCGATCATGCCGCAGTATTTCGCCGACCTGATCGCCTGGGGCGCGATCGGAGCCCGCACCACCGAGAGCCAGATCCACCGCCAGATCGCCTCGGGCCTGCCCTGCCCGGTCGGGTTCAAGAACGGCACCGACGGCGGGGTGCAGATCGCGCTCGACGCGATCCGCGCAGCCGCCGTGCCGCATGCCTTCCCGGCGATCGGCCCGGACGGGCGGGCGGGCATCGCCACCACCACCGGCAACCGCGATTGCCATCTGGTGCTGCGCGGCGGCAGCGCCGGGCCGAACTACGCGGCGGCGGATATCGCGGCGGTCTCGGCCGCGGCGGCGAAGGCGGGCGTGGACCCCGGCATCGTGATCGACGCCAGCCATGCCAACAGCGGCAAGGACCCGGCCCGCCAGCCTGCGGTGATCGCGGATATCGCGGCGCAGATCGGCGCGGGCGAGACGCGCATCCGCGGAGTGATGA
Source organism: Paenirhodobacter populi (assembly GCF_004022215.1). Classification (GTDB taxonomy): domain Bacteria; phylum Pseudomonadota; class Alphaproteobacteria; order Rhodobacterales; family Rhodobacteraceae; genus Rhodobacter; species Rhodobacter populi. The sequence continues at coordinate 16,029 of NZ_SAUZ01000015.1, read as the reverse complement.
TCGAGAGCAACCTCGTCGCCGGGCGTCAGGACGCGGTGCCCGGCAGATCGCTGATCTATGGGCAGAGCATCACCGATGGCTGCATCGGCTGGGAGGAGACGCGCGCCATGCTCCACAGTCTCGCCAAGACGGTCAGGGCAGGTCAACGGCAGGCGGCATAAGGCGTCGGGTGTGGCTCGAGCACATTGCCCGATAGCACAAGGGAGAAGCTGGCCCAGGACAGGGCCAGCTTCATGACGTTACTTCTTGATGGTTTCGACCACATGAGTGGTCTTCTTCTGGGTCGCGGTCTTCACGGTGGTGAATCGGCCAGTACCGGCGTTACGACCGATTTTGAAAGTGCCCTTAGCCATTTGGAAACTCCTTGTTATGGCATGATGATTCTGGTTATGGGCGGCACGCGGCCGCCCATCCCCTTCTCAGGAAATGACCTCACTCGGGGACGAGGAGAGGCCAGGCACGCTTCCCGAACGCGCGAGCGAACAGGGGGCGGCCAGTCGTCGGGCACTTCCGCCAGGGGCGGAAGATGTACCGATAACCGGGGGGAGCCGGGGGCAAAGAATGCTTTTCCACGGTTCCGTTTCCTTCGGCGGGGCGTATCTTGCCAAATCAGGTGAGACGAATTATATACTCAGCCCTGTTCAAGGAGACTGATCTTCGTCGCCTGATCGGCCCGGCATCGTCGAGCCCCTCATGCACGATGCAGATTTTCGGAGAGGGCTCGGGCGCCAACCTGAGCCTTCTTTCGTTAAGCCGCCACCTTCTTTCGAAGGTAACGAAGCCGGTTTGCGGCTGCATCACGGGATACCCCGAAACGCTCCATCAAGTCGTCTTCATCGTCGTAGTGCGGGTCGATGAATACCTTCGGCATCAGGATCGCGCCGGCAAACTGGTTTGCCTGAGGTTCGGCGAGTCGGTAGGCCGGAGTTCCGTCGCCCTTGCGCGTGCGCTGCATCGAGATGTTCGTGTGCATCGCCCAATGACCAAGCTCATGCGCTGTGGTGAACCTGTGCCGGTTCTCGCCGCGCCAAGCCCCGTCATAGACATCCTGCCGCAGCATGATGAACTTCCCGTGCGGGCAGGTCAGGCCCTCAGCACCACCCATTTCGTCGTGATCACCGACCTCCAGATTCAGGAGTCCGAGGCGTTGATCCAGAACCAGTTCGATGATCTCGATCACCGGCAGGTGAGGCTCATGCTCCAGTCCCATCCGTCGTCGGAGGCCGTTTGCGACCCCCTCAACGCTGTCCCAGCTTCTTGCCGGGACAACAAAATCTATCCCCGTCATTTGGCGTCCTTCTTGGTGAGAATTGCGAAGATGCTCTTGAGTTCATCATCCGAAAGGGTGTCCATCCTTCTGGCCATCAGGCTCGCGGTGTCGCGTGCGAGAGGGCTGTTTGCTTCAATTACGAACGCCTTCCGGGAGCGGTCCGCAGCTTTCCTTATCGCTTCCGCAGCGACACCAAGCAGGTTGTATGCCTTGATGACGGTATCCTCGAAGCCAGCAGGTGGGTTCTTGGAACCGCGCTCCAGGGCGGAAATGAAAGCCGAGGATTTCCCAAGACGATCGGCCATATCCATGAGCCGTTCTTCTTCGGTGATTCTGATGCGACGCAGTTCCTTTCCGAGTTCAGTGGTTGCCATTTGTGGTCCTCCATCAGGATGCATCTACATATAGCATTCGACTCCGGACACTGCAACCTGTCAGGATGAAAAAATTAACCCATCAGGTTAATCCGGACTCGCTCGCCACGACCTGCCGCAGCACAACCCATAGCCGCATATGGAAGCCCTGCAGCCGGGGGGTGTCGCAACGCCACTGCAACAGCCTCTTAATAGACCTTCGCAAGCTCGGAACCGATTCGACAAGGTGGCCTTCTGGAGGCGATATTTCGTAAGAGCGAATAGAAAGGGGCTCGCGGCAAACCATCCCTTTTCTACGCCATGGTATCCCATTCACCGCACGCTGGCAGTCTGAGACTTCCCACGAGGTTGGTTGCGCTGCTTTCTGATCCGGTCACGGATCGGACGGGAGCGCGGCAATGGCGCAGCCACATCGGAACAGGCTCAGGATCGATATCCATCCCGCAGGGGATGACGAAGCCTCTTGCGAGCTTCGCCTGGCGCATGCCGATGACGCGGTCCTTGCGCTGGCCCGGCTGATCGGCCGGCAGATGGCCCGCGAGCAGTTCGAACGCCAGTTGCGGGCCGAGGCGCGCCGGCGGTCTCCCGCCCACCGGACTTGACGATCCGGCGGCGAGGATGGTTGTCTGACCGGGACCGGAGCGCGTTACGCACCGCCGGCCATATCCGGCCCCGCAGCCTATCCGCCGCTCATTCTCATCAGGGAACCCGACCATGACGCGTGTCGCGCTCTATGCCCGCTACTCCGACGAGAAGCAGCGTTCCGCCTCGATCGAAGACCAGTTCCGCATCTGCCGCGAGCAGGCGAAGCGCGAGGACTGGCAGGTGGTCGGCACCTATAAGGACGCAGCGATCTCGGGATCGAGCGTGATCCTGCGACCGGGCATCCAGACGCTGCTGCAGGATGCGCAGGCAGGCCGGTTCGACATCGTGCTGGCCGAGGCTCTGGATCGCATCAGTCGCGACCAGGCGGACGTCGCCACACTGTTCAAACACCTGAAGTTCGCGGGCGTGCCCATCGTCACGCTGGCCGAGGGAGAGATTTCCGAGCTTCATGTCGGCCTCAAGGGAACGATGAACGCCCTGTTCCTGAAGGACCTCGCGGCCAAGACCCATCGCGGGCTGCGCGGGCGTGTCGAGGAGGGCAAATCCGGCGGGGGGCTGTGCTTCGGCTACAAGGTGGTGAACCGGATCGGCGATCGGGGCGAACTCGTCCGCGGCGACCGCGAGATCGACGCAACCGAGGCGGAGGTGGTGCGCCGTATCTGCCGCGACTACGCCGCCGGGATCAGTCCGCGCGCCATCGCGAAGGCGCTGAACGACGAGAAGGTGCCCGGTCCCGAGGGGCGGGCGTGGAACGACACCACGATCCACGGTCATGCGAAGCGCGGCACCGGCATCCTGAACAACGAGCTCTATATCGGTCGGCTGGTCTGGAACCGGCTCCGCTATCTGAAAGACCCGTCCACCGGCAAGCGCGTCTCGCGGATCAACCCGGAAGCCGAATGGATCATCACCGAGGTGCCGCATCTGCGCATCCTCGACGACGACCTCTGGCAGGCGGTGAAGACGCGGCAGGCCGCGACTTCGGAGAAGTATGCCAATGTCGGAGAAGGCGTGCGCCGCCATCACCGGCAGAACCGCCTCAACGGCACCCACCGGCCGAAGACCCTGCTGTCGGGCCTCGTGTTCTGCGGCTGCTGCGGCGGTCCCTACGCCATTCGCGGCTCCGACCGCTTCGCCTGCTCGACCCACGCGACCAAAGGCACATGCGACAACAGCCGGACCATTCCTCGGGAGGAGTTGGAGAACCGGGTTCTGGCCGGGTTGAAAGACCGGTTGATGACGCCGGAAGCGGCCGAGGCGGCGGTCCGCAGCTATGCCGAGGAGCTCAACCGGCTGAACCGGGAGCATCGCGCTAGCACTGCCGGTTGGCAGAACGAGCTGGCCAAGATCGACAGGCAGATCGCCCAGATCGTCGAGGCCATCGCCGACGGCATGTATCATCCGTCGATGAAGGAGAAGATGACCGGGCTGGAAGCCCGCAAACACGAACTGACCGCCTTGCTCGCCGATGCCCCGAGGGACATGCCCGACATGCTGCCGAGCGCGGCGACCGTCTATGCTAGGAAGATCGCCCGGCTGATCGAGGCGCTGAATCAGCCCGAGGAGCGGCAGGAGGCCGCGGCCACGATGCGGGTGCTGATCGAGAAGATCGTGCTCACACCAGGCCCGAACCGGGGCGAGATCGACGCGGTGCTTTATGGGGAACTCGGCGCGATCCTGAACTGGATCGAGCGGCGGGACAGCGGGCAGACCGCAAAAAAGACAAAACCTGCCAATAGGTTGGCGGGATTGTCGGTCTCAATGGTTGCGGGGGCAAGATCTACAAACTGTTTCGCAATATCAAAGGCGATCATCCTACCCTGTCCAGAAATAGCCGACTGAGGCCTCGCACGCAACGGTCACTCAACTACGCGCCTTGCTCTGCCGAATTCAATCCACCCACCGTAACCTACAGCATAGATGAGAGCGTCCCGAATATCATCATCATCAATCGCGAATACAATGATACCCTGCCGTCCTGCCGGGATCGCCCGAAGCCCCTGTGCAATCTCGTCGCGCCTGTTCCTCTTGTGTGGGGTCACCGCAAGGCTGCCAATCACCTGCTCGATTTCGTCGAGCTTCGCTGCCGCGCCGGACGAACCGGCGTGGTCAGAGATCCACCCGGCAATCCAGTCAAGGTCGTCGGCAACCCACGGATGGAAACGAATGCGGTAGGTCACCCACCTGATGCCATCGCCGCGTCACAGGACCGCCATATGCGCCGGAGGAACCGCCTTTCTCATTTCACAATCCTAACCCACTGAACCAAATACAGGAATCCCGCACGGATGAACAATGCATCATCGCGCCGAAGCACGATTGATTGCTGGTTTCAGAGGTGAAAGGATCGGGCGATACTGCCTTCCCAACATCTCGGAGCCCCCATGTCGAAATCCATCGTTGCCGCCCTGCAGATCGGCTCCTCCCCCGAGGGGAAAGCCGCGACACTCGAACACATCCTTTCGTTCGAGACGCAGATCCGCGAGGCCGGGGCGAGCCTTGTGGTCATGCCCGAGGCCCTGCTTGGCGGCTATCCGAAGGGCGAGATATTCGGCACCTATCTGGGATACCGCCAGCCGGAGGGGCGTATGGCATTCGAGCGCTATTACGACAATGCCGTAGACGTTCCGGGCGCCGAAACCGGGGAACTGGCCCAGCTTTCCCAGCGGACGGGCGCCCATCTGGTCGTGGGCGTGATCGAGCGCGCCGGTAGCAGTCTGTTTTGCACGGCGCTCTTCTTTTCTCCCGCAGAAGGGCTTGTCGGCAAACATCGCAAGCTGATGCCGACCGGCACCGAGCGGCTGATCTGGGGGCAAGGCGATGGTTCGACCCTGCCCGTGGTGGAGACCCCTGCCGGCCGGATCGGTGCCGCGATCTGCTGGGAAAACCACATGCCGCTGCTCCGCACCGCGATGTACGCAAAGGGGGTCCAGATCTGGTGCGCGCCGACGGTGGATGAACGCGATATCTGGCAGGCCTCGATGCGCCATATCGCGCATGAAGGCCGGATGTTCGTCATCAGCGCCTGTCAGGTCCAGCCTTCCCCCGCGGCCTTGGGTGTCGACGTTCCGCATTGGGACCCCGCGCGCCCGCTTATCCAGGGCAACAGCGTGATCGTCGGGCCGCTCGGGGATATTCTTGCAGGCCCGCTGAGGAACGAAACCGGCCTGCTGACCGCCGGGATCGACCTGACCGACATTGTGCGTGCGCGCTATGATTTCGATGTTGTCGGGCATTACGCGCGGCCGGATGTATTCTCGCTGAACGTCGATGAGCGCACCAAGCAGACGGTGAAGTTTCAAAGCTGACAAGGGCGGCGCACTGTCACAGCCAACCGCAATGGGAACATTCATGCCCGCCTCCAACTCGGCAGGCATGACATGCTCCAATCTGGATGGAGCTCCCTTGAAAAGCGCCAGATCAACGTTGACTGCGAAAATCTGAACGGCCCGGACAACTGGACCTTCCATGCGAGACGGCCACGCCGCAATCATAACCCGGCGTTCAAGGTGAGCATAGCCACCAAAGACGATCACGCCAAGGATGGCGCAGCCATCAACAATCACGGGCAACATGCCAGCGGGAGCGTCGGCGCGAAACCCCAACGACATGCTCGCAATCCAGGACAGGATGGACTTCGGATTGCCCCGGATACGAATGCAGAGGGGGGAAGCGTGATGGCGTTCTTTGACGAACTCGCCTCGCTCTGCACCGGCGAGGTCACTCAAGCCTTGAAGGATCAGGACATCGACCGGGCATCCGGGGTCATTGCCGATCTGTCGACCATGCTCGGACGCAGCATCGCCCGTGTCGCGGGCGGGGATTCCGCCGCGATCGACCGGCTGATGACCGCCTCGGAAAACACGTGGCCTCCGAGGCCAGCGGTTTCGCCGCCATCCTGAACCTGCAGCACCTCGTGAAGGATCGGCGCAATGGCAAGAGGCAGGGGATCGGCCGGGCTCGTCGTCGGAGATGAACTGGCGTTCGAGGTCGACGGCGATCATCTGTGCATCGTTCTGGCCGGGATGCTCATGGGGTGCGCCCGCGTCACATCGCCCTCTGTCTCCCCGCTGCGCGCCCCGGCCGATCGGTGCGAAAGTATCGCGCAAGCCGAATATCCCCTCTGGAGCCCGGAATGTAGTTGAAGCGCTCCTTTATTTCCCTTGTGCTGTCGGTTCGTGCAAATATCGGCTCAATCCCTCTGAAATGCCGGATCGGCGATGCCCCTGAACGAGCAAACCATATCCCTCCAGATACTGGACCGGCCGACCAACCTGATTGCCCAGTTCGTGTTGACTGCGGGTGTCGTTCTGGTGGTCGGAATGCTTCTGATGGGCCTATGGGTCACCGCGGAGATCGAGGAGGGCGTGACCGAAAACGCCGGGGGCGTGACGGCGCTCTATGTCGATGCGGTCATTGCGCCGATCACTCAGGACCTGGCCGAGAATGGCGAACTGGAGGATGGCGCGCGGGAGAGGTTGGAGCACATCCTGCGGCAAGGGGCGCTGCAAGACGAGATATCGGCCTTCAAGCTCTGGGACAGGGGTGGGCGCATCGTCTACAGCGACAATCCGGCGCTGGTGGGGCGGGTATTCCCCGTCCATTTCGCCCTGTCCGAGGCGTTGGCGGGCCGTGTGCATGCCTCGGTTTCACGTTCGTCGCATGCAGAAGATGATTTCGGGGAGCATCCCCTGATGGAAGTCTACAGCCCCGTCCGGTCGGCCGTGACGGGCGAGGTGATCGCCGTGGCGGAATTCTACACCAGCGCGGACCCGTTGCTGGATCACTTCTTCCGCGCGCGGTTGCGCAGCTGGCTGGTGGTGGGGGCGATATCCCTTGGGATGTTCTCGGTCCTCTATGTGGTCTTCGCGCGCGGCAGCCGGGTCATCCGTCGGCAGAGGCAGGCACTGGATGTCCAGATCGGTCAGCTGTCGGCGCTGCTGGAGCGGAACCGGACACTGGCCCGGCGTCTGGAGCAGGCCAACCGACGGATCGCCGATGTGAACGAACGCTATCTGCGCCGCATCTCGGCCGAACTGCATGACGGGCCGGTGCAGCTTCTTGCTTTCGCGGCGCTGCGGCTGGACAGCCCCGGCCCGGTCCCGCAGGAACAGATCCGGCAGGCGCTGGCCGAGGCGATGCAGGAAATCCGAAACATCTGTGGCGGGCTGGCGATGCCGGAATTGGAAGGCTGGTCGGTGGCAACAGTGGCCAGGCGTCTCGTTTCCGCGCATGAGGCACGAACCGGCGCCAAGGTCGATCTGACGCTGGCCGTGGACCTGCCCGAGATGTCGCTCGACGCCAAGATCTGCCTTTATCGTTTCGTGCAGGAGATCCTGAACAACGCGGCGAAACACGCGCCGGGGACAAGGGTGGACCTTGCGTTGCGACGCATGGGGGACGGTATTGAGGTCGTCGCCCGCGACGAGGGCTCGGGCTTCGACGTGGAAGCGGAGACGGATGGTCTGGGCCTGCTCGGACTGCGCGAGAGGGTCGCGGGACTGAAAGGACAGTTTGACCTGCGCAGCCGGAAAGGTATGGGAACCACCGTCACCATGCGCCTGCCGGGCCGAACGGAGGAGGACATGCCATGATCCGGATATTGATTGCCGACGATCACCCGATCTTTCGCCGGGGGCTTGCCCTGACGCTGGCGGAGGCGGGCGATCTCGAAGTCTGCGGTGAGGCGGCCTCGGCGGAGGAGGCGATGGACCTCGCCGCGAGACTGACGCCCGACGTGGTCCTGCTGGACCTGTCGATGCCGGGTGGCGGGCTGACCGCGCTGGACGGAATACGGCGCGCCCAACCCGAGTTGCCGGTGGCGGTGCTGACGGCATCCGAGGACAATGAGGATGTCATGCGCGCGCTCCGGGCCGGAGCGCGCGGCTATATCCTGAAGGGATTGGGCAGCCGGGCGCTGGTCGAAGCGGTGCGCGACATCGCGCATGGCGAAAGCTATGTCGCGCCGAAGCTTGCCGCCCGCATCCTGTCGGAAATACGGATGGACGCCGAAGCGCCGTCTCACGATCCGGCGGATAGCGAACGCGGGCGCCTTCTGGCGCAGCTCACCCCGCGCGAGGAACAGGTGCTGGAACTCGTCGCGGCGGGCCTGTCCAACAAGGAAATCGCGCGCAGGCATGACATGCAGGAAAAGACCGTCAAACATCACATGACGCATATCCTGCAAAAGCTGCATGCGCGAAACCGGACGGAAGCGGCGATGATCCTGCGGGGAGAGCTGAAGCGGGGCGATCTGTAGGACTTTGGTCCGATGCGACCGGGCAATGGTCTTAGGCCAATTCTGCCGAGCGATTTTGTCAACTATCAGGGAAGCATCCGGTGCCGGACTTCTTCCCACGCCGGGACCGGGACGACATGACCGGCCGGTCTGGGGCCTGGCCGGTTTCAGCCAGACGGGGTGTGTCCGTCGAGCCGCACGGTGTCCCAACTGGAAATCCATGGCTCCGCCGTCGCCTCGCGGCGCGGCGCGCCGGTCGGACGCTGTCCGTCCGGTGACCGGGCCAATGCGGAAAGGAAACGCATATGAAGACCTTCGTTCTGGCCGGGTTCGGCCTTGCAGTCGGCATGGTATCGGCGGCGGCGGATACCATCACGATTTATTCCGGTCGTGGCGAGGCGCTGGTCGCGCCGCTGATCGCGCAATTCGAAACGGAAACCGGGCTCAAGGCCGAGGTCCGTTATGGCGGCACCGCGGAGCTGGCCACGCTCCTGCTGGAGGAAGGGGCGAACACACCCGCCGATGTGTTCTGGGCGCAGGACGCGGGCGCTCTTGGCGCGCTGGTTCCGGTCTTTGCCGATCTGCCGGCGGAAGTGAACGCCTCGGTTCTTGAGGCGTTCCGCAGCGATGCGAACAAGTGGGTGGCGACCTCCGGGCGCACACGGACGCTGGTCTATTCGACCGAACGTGTGCAGGAAGGTGATCTGCCCGCCAGCGTCAAGGACCTGACCGACCCGAAATACAAGGGCCGCGTGGCCTGGGCTCCGACGAATGGTTCGTTCCAGGCGTTTGTCACCGCCTTCCGGTTGACCGAGGGCGATGCGGCCGCGAAAGCCTGGCTGGAGGGCATGATCGCCAACGAGGCCAAGGTCTATCGCAACAATGGCACCCAGATCGAGGCGATCGCCAATGGCGAGGTCGATTACGGTCTGGTGAACAACTACTACCTTGGCCGCTACACGGCCGCGGACGCCGATTACCCGGTCGACCAGACCCATTTCGATGCGGGTGACATCGGCAATCTGGTGCTTGTCGCGGGTGCGGGCATCATCGGGGCCAGCGACAGCAAGGCGGATGCGCAGAAGTTCATCGACTTCCTGCTCTCGCCCGCCGCCCAGCAATATATCTCGCTGCAAGGCAACGAATATCCGGTGCGCAGCGGCATCATTCCGGCCGTGACGCTGGAAAGCCTCGACACGATCAACACGATCAGCCCGAAGGTCGATGTGAACCGGATCGGAGATCTGGAGGGCACGCTTGCGCTGCTGCGCGAAGTCGGGCTGCTTTGAGGCGCAGGTGAGCGCTTCGATTTCCCGACAGGGGGCGCGGCGATCCCGCGCCCCGCTGGTGCTGATCCTGCCGGCCCTCGCGGTGGGGCTGGCCGCCTGTCTGCCTGTCGTCTATCTGATCCTGCACGCGCTGGAGGCAGATCCCGCGCAACTGGCCGCGATCCTGATCCGGCCGCGCAACCTGACATTGCTGGGCAATACGCTGAAGCTGGTGGTCGTGGTGCTGGGCCTTGCCACGCTGGTTGCGCTCCCGATGGCCTGGCTGGTGACGCGCAGCGATCTGCGTCACAAGGGCCTCGTCACGTTCCTGATGGCGCTGCCGCTGGCGGTTCCGGGCTATGTAATGGCCTATGCGCTGCTGGGTCTGTCGGGCTACTACGGCTTCGCGCGACACTGGTTCGGCCTTTCGCTGCCGTCTCTGCACGGGCTCTGGGGCGCGGGACTGGCGCTGGCGCTTTACACCTTTCCCTACCTGTTCCTGAACCTTCGGACGGCCTTTCTCGGCATGGATCCGGCGCTCGAGGAAACGGCACAGAGCCTCGGCCGTACACGCGCCGCGATCTTCCGGCAGATCCTGTTGCCCCAGCTCTGGCCGGCGTTGCTGGGAGCCTGGATCGTGGTGGGTCTCTATGTGATCGGCGATTTCGGCGCGGTCTCGCTGATGCGCTACGATGTGTTCAGTTCCGCGATCTTCACCCAGTATGCCGGGGCGTTCGACCGGGTCTATGCCGCCTGGCTGTCGCTGATGCTGATGGCACTGACCGGGGCCGCGCTGCTGGCGCAGCATGTCCTGTCACGCAATCGCCGTTTTGCCAGGACCGGCACCGGCACGGCGCGGCGGTCACGGCCGGTGCCGCTGGGGCGCTGGCGCCACGCGGCGGGGGGCTTTGTCGCGCTGGTGGCGCTGGCCTCTCTGGGCCTGCCGCTCATGGTGCTGGGTCATTGGATGCGGCTTGGGCTGCCGGATATGAACCTTCTCCATCTTGGCCGCACCGCCCTCGGTTCGCTGGCGACGGCGGTTCCGGCGGCGGTTCTCGCCGTTGCGCTCGCCCTGCCGGTGGCGCTGCTGACCTTGCGTCATCCGGGGCCGCTGGCAACCATGATCGACCGGCTGGCGTATCTGGGCTATGCGACCCCCGGGCTGGCCTTCGCGCTGGCTCTGGTGTTCTTCGCCCTGCGAACGGCCCCGTTCCTGTATCAGAGCCTTGCGCTGCTCATTCTTGCCTATGCGATCCATTTCCTGGCGCTGGCCCTTGTGCCGCTTCGGCTGGCGCTGATGCAGATAGGATCCCGACAGGAAGAGACAGCCCGTTCTCTGGGCATTTCCCCCGCGCGGGCCTTCGCCAAGGTCGTGTGGCCACGGCTGCGCCGGCCGGCGGTGGCCTCGGGCCTGCTGGTCTTCATCATGGTCGTCAAGGAACTGCCGATCGCGCATCTTCTGGCCCCGACCGGCTGGCGCACGCTGGCGATGAATGTCTTTGGCCGCACCAGCGAAGGGATGATGGCCGAGGCAGCCCCCTTCGCCCTGGCCATCATCCTGTTCGCGGCGTTTTTCGTCTGTCTCATCCTGAAATATGAAGGGGCCACGGCCAGATGAGGTTTCCATGACCCATTCCCTGCTTTCCGTTCGCAATCTGACCCGGCGTTACGCCGCGCAAGGCCCGGCAGCGGTCGACGGAGTGTCCTTCGACCTTGCGCAGGGCGAGATCCTTGCCCTCATCGGTCCTTCGGGCTGTGGCAAGACCACGACGCTGCGGATGATCGCCGGGTTCGAGGCGCAGGATGCCGGGCAGGTTCTTCTTGCAGGGCGCGACATCAGCGGGCTGCCACCCGAGCTGCGCGGCATCGGCATGGTGTTTCAGGACTATGCGCTGTTTCCCCACATGACCGTGGCGCAGAACATCCTGTTCGGCGTTCGCGAGGGCGGCCCCGATGCCACGGACCGCTATCTGGACATGGTGGGAATGACGGGGTTCGGAGGCCGTTATCCTGACGAACTGTCGGGGGGCCAGCAGCAGCGCGTGGCGCTGGCGCGCAGCTTTGCGGCGGGCCCGCGGCTCATTCTGCTGGACGAGCCTTTTTCCAACCTTGATGCCGCCTTGCGCGGGGCAACCCGGCGCGAGATCCGGCACCTGCTGAAGGCGGCGGGAATGGGTATCGTCTTCGTGACCCATGATCAGGAAGAGGCTCTGAGCTTCGCCGATCGTGTCGCGGTAATGCGCGAGGGGCGCCTGCTTCAGACCGGGACGCCGCAGCAGGTTTACGATTGTCCGGCCGATACTTTCGTTGCAACCTTTCTGGGGCGTGCAAACCTGCTCACGGGGATGGTCATGGGCGGGGTCTGCGACACGCCGCTCGGCACATTGCAGATCGCTGCACCGGATGGTCCAGCTACCCTGTCGATCCGTCCGGAACATCTGCAGCTATGGCTGCCACAAGCGGGCGAAGCGGCAACGGGGCGGGTTTCGACGGTAGAGTTCAAGGGGCATGACTCCACCTATTGGATCAATTGCGCCGGAACCAATGTGCAGGTCGACGTCATGCGTGGCCCCCGGCTGGAAGAGGGAACCCCTGTCGTGATCGGAATTGCCGGAGATATTCATTGTATCGCCCGCTCTTGAATCAGCAAATTCGTCCGCTGTAAGCGCGCCGCCAGATCGTCAGGAGCGATCGCGAAATCCCATACCGACGTGCAGCCACCCAGTCCCTGCCGGTAACTCGGCAGGCTCTCCCCGATGGCTGGGGCCAGCACTCCGCGTGCTGACACTCACCTCCCTCGCTACGCTTGTCAGAGAAACCGAGTTGCCTCCGTGATCGACAGGCATGCCACCAATGGACATTGCAGGAGGCAGGCCGCCGCACCCGCCTTGAAGGCAGTGGCGACCCCGGCGGGCCACCACTTGCGGATTCAGGGCAGCTTGTAGGCGATGATGTAATCGCCCGGTCTCGTCCCGACGGAGCCATGCCCGCCCGCGACGATCACCACATACTGCGCGCCGTCCACCTCATATGTCATCGGGGTGGACTGGCCGCCTGCGGGCAGGCGGGCTTCCCACAGTTGATCGCCGGTCGTCACGTCATAGGCACGCAGATAATCATCGACCGCAGCCGCAAGGAAGGCGACCCCGCCGCGCGTGACGATCGGCCCGCCGATGCCCGGAACCCCGAGCTTCACCTTCAGCGGAAGCGGCGTCATGTCCCGGGTGGTGCCGTTCTTCTGGCGATACACCACGCTTTCGCTGCGCAGATCGGCCCCCGCGACGAAGCCCCATGGCGGCGCGAGGCAGGGCACGCCAAGCGGGCTGAGGAACGGCCCCATCTTGACACCATAGGGCGCGCCTTCGTTGCGGTTGATGCCCAGTTCACTCGCCGTTTCGCCGGGGGCGCGTTCGGGGATCTGCGCGCGGGGCACCAGTTGCGAGATGAACGGCAGGTAGGTCGGCATGCCGAACATGATCTGCCGTTCCGGGTCGACCGCGACGGAACCCCAGTTGAACACCCCGAAATTGCCCGGATAGACCAGCGTGCCGCTCAGCGAAGGCGGCGTATATTGCCCGTCGTAGTTCAGTTGCTCGAACCGGATGCGGCACCAGAGTTGATCGAAAACCGTGATGCCCCACATGTTCTCATCCCGCAGCATGTCGGGCCGGAAGGTCAGCTTGCTGATCGGTTGCGTGGGGGAGGAGAAATCCTCGGGGATCGCGCCGCCCGGCGCGGGCAGTTCCTCGCGCGGGGAAAGCGGCAGGCCGGTGCGTCGGTCGAGTACCCACAGGTCACCCTGTTTCGTCGGCCCGACGAGCGCGGGCACCACCACGCCGTCGCGGGTCAGGTCGATCAGCACCGGCTGCGCGGGCACGTCCATGTCCCACAGGTCATGATGCACCGTCTGGCGCACCCAACGCTTGCGGCCGATTTCGATGTCCAGCGCGACGATCGAGGACGAATGTTCCTCCACCGCCGGGGTGCGTCCCATGCCGAGCTGGTCCGGAACGCGGTTGCCCATCGGGATGTAGATCAGGCCAAGCGTTTCGTCATAGCTGAAGACCGACCAGCTGTTGGGCGAATTGGTCGTATAGGTCTCGCCGCCCGCGATGTCGATCGGGGTGGTGCTGTCGGGATTGGCGCTGTCCCAGTTCCAGATCAGCGCGCCGCTGTCCACGTCGAAGGCGCGGATCACGCCCGATTGCTCTTCGGTCGAGAAGTTGTCGTTGACGGCGCCGCCGATGATCAGCTTGCCCTGCGTCGCGACGGGCGGCGAGGTCGAATAGTAGTAACCCGCCGGATTGAACTCCATCCCCTGCTCAAGGTGCAGCGTGCCATTGTCGGCGAAGAAGCCGCAGACCGCGCCCGTATCGGCATTGAGCGCGATGAGCCGCGCATCCGCCGTGGGCAGGTAGACCCTGCGGGGACATTCGGCCAGCGCGCGGGCATGCAGCGCCACCTGTTCGGGCGTCGCACCCGCTGGCGCGGCGGCGGGCGCCTCCCACCAGGTCACGCCGCGGCAGGTCTGGTGCTGGCGGTCCGGGTTCAGGCCGGAATTCGCGTCGAAACGCCAGTTTTCCCCGCCGGTGCGCGCGTCGATCGAGATCGCGATGTTGTGCGGCGTGCAGACATATAGGCTGTCGCCGATCTTGATCGGGGTGACCTGATAGGTCGTTTCACCGATATCGTCGGGCCGCTTCACGTCGCCGGTGCGGTATTCCCACGCCGTTTGCAGATCCTTCACATTCGCGGGCGTGATCTGGTCGAGCGGCGACCACCGCTGGCCGAATCCGGTGCGGCCATATTGATGCCATTCCCCGGCCCCCGCCTCGTTGCCGGTATTGGCCTGTCCGTCGCGCATCTGGAAGGCCACGTCGCGCGTAAGCTGTCCCCGGATGGTCGAGGGCACCTGCAGCATAGAATAGCCCGCGACGACGATCGTCGCCGCCACGGCACCGGCCAGCGCCAGGAACGGAACCCCGTTCGCCGGGCCGACAAGGCTGTCGCCGGTCAGCCGCCGGCGCACGGCCGGAAGCAGAAGCGCAAGGCCCAGCAGCACCGGAAGCCCGCCGCGCGGCGCAAGCTGCCACCAGTCGAAGCCGACTTCCCATATCGCCCAGACAAGCGTCGCGGACAGGGTGATCGCGTAGACGACCAGTGCGCAGGCGCGCCGCCGGTACAACAGCCAGCCCGTTGCCAGAAAACCGACAGCCACGGCCGCGTAATAGGGGCTTCCACCCAGAACGATCAGCCAGATGCCACCCGCTCCGAGGATCGCCCCGGTCAGGACAAACAAAGCGGCAATAAAGATCACCATAATGGATATTCCTTGTGTCGTTGTGTTTGCGGCGCAGGCCGCGTGGCGCCAGGGCCGGATATGGGTTGCCGTGACAAAGAACGCGGCATCGAAAACGCATCCCCATTTTCGCGCGAGGATCGGTCCGGGTTGTTGGCATTTCGCCGACTGCTCTTGCGGGCATAAGTAACTTGCCTGTGATGTTAGCGCAACCGCATGGTGCGACTTTTTGTCCGTTGGGATGGCGTTGGCATTGTCGCAGAAGTCGCCATCAAGCAGGATTCTCACGGCGAATCCATGTGGTTAGTCTTCCGGCATGACTAAGCCCGAGCCTGCCAGCTACCGGACGACGAACTGGAAGTCCTACAATGATGCGCTGAAGCGGCGCGGATCTCTGCTGATCTGGCTGGACAGGGACATGGCGCGGCACAGCCCCAGAACCGGGGCAACGGGCGATCGCTGGTATTCAGCGATGAGAAGAATCGGAAAACAGTTCAGGGACTGTTTTCCCGACGAATGCCATCCAGTTCTGATGGAGTGGACACCACCGGCCGACGGCATCGCTATGTGCCAAGGTGGTGATGTCGAAATCGCCACAGAGGAAGGGTGTCCATGGAAGATATTACCATAGTCGGGGTTGATCTGGCCAAGAGCGTTTTCCAGGTCCATGCCGCCAATGCAAAAGGTCGCGCGATCACCAGGAAGCGGCTGCCGCGCACGCGCCTTCTGGCCTTCATGTCTGCGGTTCCGCCATGCATTGTTGCCATGGAGGCCTGTGCCACGTCGCACACTGGGCGCGAGAGTTGCAGGCGCTCGGTCATGACGTCCGCCTGATCCACCGATTCATGTCAAGATCCCATGAGGAGGAGACTTGCGCCTCTGGCTCTGGAAGAGTCGAGACGCCCACTTTCTCTATGGAGATCATTGCCATGCCGACGACAGAGACCATCACTGCCGCCAAGATCACGACGACC
>NZ_SAUZ01000014.1 GCF_004022215.1 Paenirhodobacter populi | reverse complement strand
AGGGGGCCAGCCCCCTCTTGGCCTTCGGCCAATTCACCCCCGGGATATTTATGGAAAAACGACGGCAGGAAGATCGTTA
The DNA here is from genome assembly GCF_004022215.1 of Paenirhodobacter populi. Taxonomy (GTDB): domain Bacteria; phylum Pseudomonadota; class Alphaproteobacteria; order Rhodobacterales; family Rhodobacteraceae; genus Rhodobacter; species Rhodobacter populi. Next base: position 157,566 of record NZ_SAUZ01000014.1, on the reverse strand, counting down.
CGGCACGCGCGTGCTTCAGAGTGGCCAGTCATGTCCGCGCAGGGTGGCAAGGATCTGGTCTTCGCATTCCGGCCGCCCGGCGTTGATCGAGCGCATTTGCAGGAACCAATACAGGTATCGGTCGAACGCCGGCGCGGGGCGGGGCGCGAAGGCGGCGTCGAGCCCGTCGCGGGGCACGCTGCCGGCGATGTGGTGAAAGTCGATCCGGGCGAAAAGCACGGCGGGCTTGCGCAGGAAATATCCGTGCAGCGCCAGCGCGCTGTTCTGCGTCACCACCCGGTTGCAGGTGGCCAGCGCCTCCATCGACCCGTCCCGCCGCACCGTCAGCCGGGAATGCGCCGCCGCGAGGGTTTCCAGTGCCGCGATTTCATCGGCGGAATAATCCTCGTTCGGATGGAGCGTGGCGATGACCGGCCGCCCGCTGTGCGCAAGCGTCTGGCGGATCATGCCGAGCGGGCTCATCGACTGAAAGCCGCGATGGTCCAGCAGCCGGCCCTGCAGCGGCATGAAGATATGGCCGTCGTCGCGCGTCTCGATCCCCTCGGGCCAGAGCCGCCTGCGCCAGCCGGCGACGAAGGACCCGGCCGTATCGGGGACCGTATCCGGGTCGAAGGGCTCGGCCACGATCGGCCAGTCCCAGCGGGCGGCCACCGCCTCGATGTTCCAGAAGGCGCCCAGATAGCGCCGCCGGCAGGTCAGCGCGCGGTCATGGGTGGGCTCTTCCATGTGCCAAAGGGCATATCCCGGCCGCCCCGGCGCGGCGAGCCGGTTGGCAAGCGTGTTTTCGGCGAAGATCACCCGCCAGCCCCGCCCCTCGACCGCGCCGCGCAGGCGGGCGAAGAAATTGTGCTCGCCCCGCTCCGCCCGGCGGAGCGTCGCCGGGTCCAGATAGATCGTCAGGGTTTCACGTGTCGTCATGGCCGGAGGTTATGCGCCTGCGCGGGGATCAGGCAAGGGGGGCAGGGTTGCACCCGCGGCGACGGACGCTCATATCTGCCGCAAACGGAGGTTCGAATGGCGGAAGACAGATTTCCCGGTTGGCATGGCACGACGATCATCGGCGTGCGCAAGGGCGGGCGCGTGGTGGTTGCGGGCGACGGGCAGGTGAGCCTGGGCCAGACGGTCATCAAGGGCACGGCGCGCAAGGTGCGCCGCCTTGCCCCCGGCGGGCGCGACGTGGTGGTGGGCTTTGCCGGGTCCACGGCGGATGCGTTCACCCTGCTCGAACGGCTGGAAAAGAAGCTCGAGGCCGCGCCGGGGCAACTGGCCCGCGCCTGCGTCGAACTGGCCAAGGACTGGCGCACCGACAAATACCTGCGCAATCTGGAAGCCATGCTGATCGTGACGGATGGCGATGCGCTGTTCGTCCTGACCGGCGCGGGCGACGTGCTGGAACCCGAACATGACATCGCGGCGATCGGATCGGGCGGAAACTATGCGCTCGCCGCCGCCCGCGCGCTGATCGACAGCGATCTGGACGCCGAGGCGATCGCCCGAAAGGCGATGTCCATCGCCGCCGAGATCTGCGTCTACACCAACGGCAACGTCACCGTCGAAAGCATCGCCAAATGACCAATCTGACCCCCCGCGAAATCGTTTCCGAACTCGACCGTTTCATCATCGGGCAGGCGGATGCCAAGCGTGCCGTCGCCGTGGCCCTGCGCAACCGCTGGCGGCGCCAGCAGCTTGCGCCCGAGATGCGCGAGGAGGTCTATCCCAAGAACATCCTGATGATCGGGCCGACCGGGGTGGGCAAGACCGAAATCTCGCGCCGTCTGGCAAAGCTGGCGAAGGCGCCCTTCCTCAAGGTCGAGGCGACGAAGTTCACCGAGGTGGGCTATGTCGGCCGCGATGTCGAGCAGATCATCCGCGACCTCGCCGATGCCGCGGTGATCGAGACCCGCGCCCGGATGCGCGAGGAGGTCAAGGCCCGCGCCCATGCGGCCGCCGAGGAACGGGTGCTTGCGGCGATCGCTGGCCCTGACGCGCGCGAAAGCACGCGCGAGCTGTTCCGCGCCAAGCTGAAATCCGGCGAGCTGGACGGCAAGGTGATCGAGCTTGAGGTCGCCGACACATCCGGCCCGCAGGCCGGGGTCTTTGCCCCGCCGGGCATGGAAATGCAGATGCAGGGCATTCAGGACCTGTTCAAGGCCTTCGGCGGCGCGCGCCGGGTGCGGCGCAAGATGACCGTGGCCGAAAGCTACGATCTGCTGATTTCCGAAGAGGCCGACAAGCTTCTGGACGACGAGGCGGTGAAGGCCGCGGCGCTGGAAGCCGTGCAGCAATCCGGCATCGTCTTCATCGACGAGATCGACAAGGTCTGCGCCCGCGCCGATGTGCGCGGCGGCGATGTCAGCCGCGAAGGGGTGCAGCGCGACCTGCTGCCCTTGATCGAGGGCACGACGGTTTCCACGAAATACGGCGCGGTGAAGACCGATCACATCCTGTTCATCGCCTCGGGCGCGTTCCACATCGCCAAGCCCTCGGACCTGCTGCCCGAACTTCAGGGCCGCCTGCCGATCCGGGTCGAGCTGCAACCGCTGACCGAGAACGACTTCACCCGCATCCTGACGGAAACGGACAATGCGCTGACCCGTCAGTATGTCGCGCTGATGGCGACGGAAGAGGTCACCGTGACCTTCACCCCGGACGGCATCGCCGCGCTGGCCCGCATCGCGGCCGAGGTGAACCGCTCGGTCGAGGATATCGGGGCGCGCAGGCTTTACACGGTGATGGAACGGGTGTTCGAGGAACTGTCCTTCACCGCCCCCGACCGTCCGGGCCAGACTGTCACGATAGATGCGGCTTTCGTCGATAAGCATCTGGGGGATCTCGCCGCCTCTGCGGATCTGAGCCGTTACGTGCTCTGATCGCGGGGCGCGCGGCTCGCTGTCCCAGGGAGGCCCCGGCATTGCGCAGTTTCGTCCTTGTGATCGCGGTCGTCCTGGCCGGCTGTTCGCCGCGTGGGGAGTTGGCCTATGGGCCTTTGCCCGAGGCGCGCACCCTGCCGGTGTTCGTGGGCTCCACCCGCGCGCCGGCGGCGGGCGATCCGGCCAGCTTCGACTGGAAGCGGTCCGAGGCGCTGCGGCTGGCGCGCTTCGACGTGGCGGTGCCGCCCGACCATCAGCCCGGCACGCTGGAGATTCCCAATCCGCGGCGCAGCATCGACCCGCGCCGCGACTTCCTTGTGGCGCGCTCGGAACAGTTCCGCACCGATGCCGCCTTCCGCGCCGACCTGCGCCGGCAGCTTGCCCGCTCGGGCGGCGAGGCGGTGGTCTTCGTCCACGGCTACAACACCAATTTCGCCGAGGGGCTGTTCCGCTTCACCCAGCTTGCGGCGGATTTCGATCTGGAAGGCGCGCTGGTCCATTACGCATGGCCGTCGCGCGCGCAGGTGATGGGCTATGCCTACGATCACGATTCCGTGCTGTTTTCCCGCGACGGGCTGACCGATCTGCTGCATGAGGTCCGCGCCGCCGGGGCGAAGCGGATCATCCTCGTCGGCCATTCGATGGGTGGCTTCCTGACGATGGAGGCGCTGCGGCAACTGGCGTTGCAGGGCGACCGCGCGACGCTTGGCCGGATCGCGGGGGTGGTTCTGATCTCGCCCGATATCGATGTGGGGGTGTTCCGTTCGCAGGCGCGCGACATCGGCGCGCTGCCGCAGCCTTTCATCGTCTTCACCTCGCAGCGGGACCGGGCGCTGGGCCTTTCGGCGCGGGTCGCGGGCGAGGATACGCGGCTTGGCAACCTGCATGACATCAACCCGGTGGCCGACCTGCGGGTGATGATGATCGACACGGCGGCCTATGACACGCGGGGCGGGCATTTCAACATCGGCAATTCGCCGGCGCTGATCCGGCTTCTGCGCGGCTCGCAGGGGTTGGCGAAGACGCTGGAACGCGATCAGTCGCGCCACCACGATCCCTTCGCCCGCGCCGCGCTGACCGTGCGCAATGCGACGCAGATCGTCCTGCAGCCGTTGGAGGCGATCGGCGATGCGATCAACTGATCAGCGCAGCCGGCGCAGATAGATGTAATAGGCGCCCGAGCCGCCGTGCTTCAGATGCGCCTCGGTCACCTGCAGCACGACCGAGGCGAGCGGCGGCAGACGCAGCCATTGCGGCACCTGATGGCGCAGGATGCCGGTGCGCACCGGGATCGGCCCGTCGTCCTGCGCGCGCTTGCCCTTGCCGGTGATGATCAGGATCAGCCGGTGCCCCCGGTCCTGCGACGACAGGACAAAACGGATCAGGCGCGGGTGCGCCTCGGCCAGTGTCATGCCGTGCAGGTCCAGCCGTGCCTCGGGTTCCAGCTTGCCGCGGGTCATGGCCCGGTGCGCCTTTCTGTCCATCGCCACCGGCTGGCGGGCCAGATCCTCGCCGATCGGCGGGACGAGGTCATGCGTCGTCTTGGGCGTAGGGGCGTTCTCGCCGGGGCGAAAGGGGCGCAATGCGGGGTTCGGCGCCTTGGGCGGCGGCATGAGGTTGCCCTTCGCGGGCGCAGGCGCATCGGGTTGTTTCGGATGCATCGCATGGGTCGAGGCGGCGACCCGCGACCAGAGTTCGCGATCCTCCTCGGACAGGCCGCGGCGGCGTTTCATCCCCGCCTCCTGAGCCAGATCATCCGGCCCGGCGTGTTGATCGCGCCGGCGATCCGCCCGGCCTCGCTCCCCGAGCCGATGAAGATATCGCCCCGTCCCGCCCCCCGGATCGCCGATCCGGTATCCTGCGCCACCATCAGCCGCGCGCCGAAGCCCGGGCAGTCGATCCAGACGGGCGCACCCAGCGGGATCACCTCGGGGTCCACCGCCAGACTGCGCCCCGGCGTGACCGGCAGGCCCATCGACCCGATCGGCCCCGTTTCGGGCGGCAGGTCGAGGATGCGGAAGAAGACGAAAGAGGGGTTGGTGTTCAGCAGGTCCGCGACCTGATCCGGGTTGGCGGCGCACCAGTCGCGGATCGCATCGGGCGTCATCCGTTCGGCCGGACCCACGCCGCGCCGCACCAGTTCGCGCCCGATCGAGGCGTAGGGATGGCCGTTCTTGCCCGCATATCCCAGCCGCAGCACCGCGCCATCGGGCATCCGCAGCCGGACCGAGCCTTGGACCTGCGCCAGAAACGCCTCGATCGCGCTTTCGACAAAGGCGATTTCCCGCCCGGCCAGCAGGTCGCCCGCAACGATCTCCGCCCGCGTGTGCCATGGCGTGGGCAGGCCCTCGGGCATGGCATAGAGCGGGGCGGGAAAGGCCGCCGAGCGGACCGGCGACGCCGCCAGCTCCGGTTCGTAATAGCCGGTGAAGCGGGCGGCGCCGGGCTCGGTGACCTCGACCGGCTCGAAACCGATCTCGAAGGCCATCTTCGCCCCCTTCGCCGTCAGCCGCGGCGCATCAACGGCAAACGCCGCCCATGCGGCGGCGTGGTCGTCTTCGTCCCAAAACGGGATTTCATGAAAGCCAAGCCGTCGCACGGCTCAGCCGCCAGTGGCGACGAGCTGCCAGTTCGGATCGGCGCTGCCCATCTTGCGCGCGAAGGTCCAGATGTCGCGTTGCTTGCGCGGCGTGCGGGCATCGCCTTCGACCACATTGCCCTCCGCATCCTTGGCCGAGGACAGCAGTTCCCCGCCGAAACGGATGGTCAGCTCGGCCTCTTTCGTCGCCGGATCGAAGGTGGCGTTCTGCAACACCAGCTCCCGCAGGCCAAGGAATTCCGCATGCACCGCCAGTCCGCGGGCCTTGCGCGCCTCCACGGCGCCTTCAAAGGCCGCGTAGACATCGGGGGACAGGAACGGCCGGATCTTTTCCAGATCGCCGGTTTCAAAGGCCATCAGGATCATTTCATAGGCCGAGCGCGCGCCTTGCAGGAAATCGCCGACGCTGAAATCGGGTTCCTCGCGCTTCATCGCGGCCAGTGCCAGCGCGGAATCCGAGCCTTCGGGCACGTGATCCACGATGTCGCGGTCCGGCCCGTGTTCGATGATGTCGTCGGCGACGGGGCGCACCGGATCGGGCCGGTCCATGGTGATCGGCTTTTCAAATCCGTCGCGGGTGCCCAGAATGTTCTTCAGACGCAGAATCAGGAAGATCGCGATCGCGGCAAGGACGATGAGCTGGATTACGGCACTTGACATGACTTTTGCGCGGTTCCTGACTGAATCTCTGGTAATTTCGAGCTTTCTCTCCACCTATGTATGCGAAGGGCGCAATCAAGTCCACCAGCGCCCGGAAAGGCTGATATGTGGTTCGTTCCGGGCATTCTTGCCCTCCCTCTCATCGAGATCGCCCTGTTTGTGGTGATCGGTTCGCGGATTGGCCTGTGGGCGACGCTTGGCTGGGTCGTGCTGACGGCGGTGGCCGGATGGCTGCTGATTCGGGCGCAGGGCCTGCGCGCCGTGAACGAATTGCGCCAGGCGACCGAGGAATTGCGCGATCCGACCGGGCCGCTGGCGAATGGCGCGATGACGGTTCTGGCCGGGATGCTGTTGATCCTGCCGGGGTTTTTCACCGACGCCTGCGGGATCTTGCTGCTTTTGCCGCCGGTGCGGGCGCTGGTGCGCCGGATGATCGGCAAAAGGGTGCAGGTGCAGGGCTTCGGCTACCGCGCCGCCCGCGGCAACGGCTTTGATTCGCGGGCCGAGGGGCCGGGTGTCATCGACGGCGACTTTCATGAGATCGAGCCCGACAGCCTGCCGCCCCGCGGGCCTTCGGGCTGGACCCGACACTGAATGCCCGGCACTGAACGATTGAGGCATCGCGGTCGCGGTGCTACACCCCCGCCCAAGTATTCAGGAGAGACCGATGACCGAACAAGTTCCGAATGGCGCCCCCGCACCGGGCATGACCCAGGTCAGGATGCAGATCCTGGCGCAATACGTGCGCGACATGTCGTTTGAAAACGCCGTCGCGATCAAGGGCGTGCAGGCGACCGACGTGCAGCCGGAAATGGCGCTGGCCGTCAACCTCGATGCGCGCAAGCGTCCCGTCGAAAACCAGTATGACGTGATCATCAAGCTGAAGGTCACCGCCTCGAACAAGGCGGACAAGGCCACGCTGTATATCCTCGAGGTCGAATATGGCGGGGTCTTCCATATCGAGGGGATTCCCGAAGAACAGCTTCACCCCTTCCTGCTGATCGAATGCCCGCGCCAGCTGTTCCCCTTCGTGCGCCGGATCGTGTCCGACGTGACCCGCGACGGCGGCTTCCCGTCGTTCAACATCGAGCCGATCGACTTCGTCGGCCTGTATCGCAACGAACTGGCCCGCCGCGCGCAGGCGCAGCAGCAACAGCCGACCAGCGTTTCGTGATCGCGGTCCGGCGGTCGCGGGCGGCGTCCTGCGACATGCTGACCGGGTGACGGATCCCGCCGCCGCGGGCATCCTGCGGCGGTGGTGCTTTCAGGGCGGACCGGAGAATGACCGAGGATCTGATCCCCGCTTGGGTCGATGGCGTTCTGACGCCGGTGGAAAAGCTGTCCGTCCATCGGCGCGGGCTGCGGCACAAGGCGGTTTCGGTCTTCGTGATGGACGGCGACAAGGTGCTGCTGCAACGCCGGGCGGCGGGGAAATACCATTCCGCCGGTCTTTGGGCGAACACCTGCTGCACCCACCCGCATTGGGACGAGGCACCCCGGGATTGCGCGACCCGCCGCCTGCGCGAGGAACTGGGGATCACCGGGCTCTGTCCCGTGCAGTCGGGGCAGGTCGAATATCGCGCCGATGTGGGCGACGGGCTGACCGAACACGAGGTGGTTGACATTTTCCTCGCCGACGCGCCCCGCGGCATGACCATCACCCCCGATCCCGCCGAAGTGTCCGAAACCCGCTGGATCGGGCTTTACGATCTGGTGGCCGAGGTCCGCCGCCACCCCGCGCGCTTCACCCCGTGGCTGTCGATCTACCTTAACGAGCATATGGACCGTATCTTCCACCCCCTGCCGCGCGGCTGACAGCTCCCGAAATTCCCGCCCTCGGACGGGAGGCCGTTTCCGGTGGTTCCGGGCGTGCTGCACGAACGGGTCCGCGTTCATCAGGGAAGACTTCCTGTCGTCGTTTTTCCATAAATATCCCGGGGGTGAATTGGCCGCAGGCCAAGAGGGGGCTGGCCCCCTCCGCGCCCTCCGTTTCCCGATACATGCCGCGGGTTTTACCCCCTTCGCCGGAAAAATGCGCGATCCTGTGCCGGCGGCTCTGGCAATCCCGCGGCAAAGCTGCATCTTGTTGGAAAAAGAACATGGGGGCGCAGGTGTTTCGTTCTGCCGTATTTCTGTCTGCCGGGCTCTTCGCCCTGACATTCGCTCTCTCGGCGGAGGCGAAACCTGCATATAGTTTCGAAGTGCCGGGCGTGTCGGACGACATCGCCGATGCGATCAAGGGCGCGTCGCTGACGCGCGACGCGATGCGCAGCGACGAGGAAACCGGGGCGCAGGACCTGTTCGCCTCGGCCCGGGCGGATTACGAACGCATCATCGGCGTGCTTTACGCGCGCGGCTATTACGCCGGGTCGATCTCGATCCTGCTCGATGGGCGCGAGGCGGCGGGGATTGAGCCGATGGACGCGCCGCAGGCCATCGGCCGTATCGACATCCGCGTGTTGCCCGGCCCGCGTTTCACCTTTGCCCGCGCCGCGATCGGGCCGCTTGCCGGGGGGACGCAGCTGCCCTCGGGCTATCGGCAGGGCGAAACGGCGGGATCGGGCACGATCATCGCGGCGGCAAGGGCCGGGGTCGATGCCTGGCGCGAGGATGGCCACGCCAAGGCCGCCGTCCGCCAGCAGCAGATCACCGCCAATCACCGCACCGAAACGGTCTCGTCGGACATCGTGCTCGACCCCGGGCCGGAGGCGCATTTCGGCATCCTGCATGCGCGCGGCAATCAGCGCCTGCGCACCGAACGCCTGCTGGAAATCGCCGGCTATCCGACCGGCCGGCGCTACACCCCCGAGCGGATCGAGGAAGTCCGCGCCCGCCTGCGCCGCACCGGCATCTTCAGTTCGGTCACCTTGGTCGAGGCGGACAAGCTGCGCGACGGCGACCTGCTCGACGGCGATCTGACCGTGGTCGAGGAACGCCGCCGCCGCATGGGCGCGGGGATCGAATACGGCTCGTCCGAGGGGCTGACGCTGTCGGCCTACTGGCTGCACCGCAACCTTCTGGGCGGCGGCGAAAGGCTGCGGTGGGACGCCGAAATCTCGGGCATCGGCGGCACCACGGGGGGCACGGATTATTCGCTCGGCGTGCGGCTCGACCGGCCGGCGACCTTTTCGCCGGACACTTCGGCCTTCGTCACCTCGACCGTCGCCCGCACGCATGAAGAGGATTACACGCAGGACGCCTATTCGGTGGGGGTCGGCCTTGCGCATATCTTCAACGAACGGCTCAGTGGGCAGGTCGCCATCCAATACGACTGGCAGAAGGTGACGGACGATTCCGGCGACACGATCTACCGGCAGATCTCGTGGCCGTCGTTCCTGCTGTGGGACAACCGCGACAACGTGTTCGACGCCAAGCGCGGCTATTACGGCCGGGTCGGCGCGACGCCCTTCTACGGGCTGGGCGACAGCACCGGATCGGGGATGCAGCTCACCTCGGACCTGCGCGCCTACAAGGCCTTCGGCGCGGAGGGGCGCTTCGTTCTGGCGGGGCGGGCGCAGATCGGCGGCGTGTTCGGGCCGAGCCTTGAAAAGACCCCGCGCGACTACCTGTTCTATTCGGGCGGCGGCGGCACGGTGCGCGGCCAGCCCTACCAGTCGCTTGGCGTTCGGGTGCTGGAAAACGGCACGCTGAAAACCGGGGGCGGGCGCTTCGCGGCCTTCTCGGGCGAATTCCGGGCGGGTCTGACCGAAAGCATCGGCGTCGTCGCCTTCTACGACGCGGGCTATGTCGGCACCGACGACTATTTCAACGACTCGGGCGAATGGCAGTCGGGCGCGGGGGTCGGGCTGCGCTACGCGACGCCCATCGGGCCGATCCGGCTCGATCTTGCCGGGCCGGTCAGCGGCTCGACCGGCGACGGCGCGCAGATCTATCTTGGAATCGGGCAGGCCTTCTGATGCGGAAACTGGCTCTCATCGCGATGCTTCTGCTGCCGCTGCCGGTGGCCGCGCAGGACACCACCACCCCGCCGCAGACCCAGCAGGCGCAGGAGGACGAAACCAGCCGTGACCGGTCCTACCTGACCGGGCTGATCGAGGACAACCTGTCCTCGAAGGGGCGCACCATCCGGCTCGACGGGTTCAGGGGCGCGCTGTCGTCGCGTGCGACCTTCGACCAGCTGACCATCGCCGACGATCAGGGCGTCTGGCTGACGATCCGCAACGGCGCCATGGCCTGGAGCCGCGCCGCCATCCTGACCGGCCGGATCGAGATCCGCGAGCTGTCGGCCGCCGAGATCGACCTAGCCCGCCTGCCGGTCGCGGACGAGGCCGACGCCGCGCCCAGCCCGGAGGCGACGCCCTTTTCCCTGCCCGAACTGCCGGTTTCGGTGAATATCGGCACGATCAAGGCCGACCGGCTGGCGATCGGCGCGCCCGTTCTGGGCGAGGATCTGGCCTTCAGCCTCGACGGGTCCATGTCGCTGGCGGGCGGCGAGGGCAAGGCCGATATCAAGGTCAACCGCATCGACGGCACCAAGGGCGATTTCTCCTTCACCGGGGATTTCATCAATGACACGCGGCAGCTGACGCTCGACCTGCTGGTGGACGAAGGCGCGGGCGGGATCGTGTCGAAGAAGATCGGCCTGCCCGGCAATCCGGCGCTGACGCTGGCGGTGGCGGGCTCGGGGCAGCTGGACGATTTCTCCTCGGATATCGTGCTGAGCACGGATGGCCAGCCGCGGCTGAGCGGCAAGGTCACGCTTGGCACGCGGCCTGCGCAGCTTGAAGGCGCCGCCCCCGACAACACATTCGCCGCCGATCTGGCGGGCGACGTCACCCCGATGCTGCCCGAGGAATATCGCGCCTTCTTCGGCAATGCGGCGACCTTTGTGGCGAACGGCGCGCGCAGCGCCGATGGCGCCATCAGCCTGAGCGATCTTTCCGTCGATGCGGCGGCCTTTTCGCTGAAGGGCGCGCTGGATCTGCAGGCCTCGGGCCTGCCGGAGAAGTTCGACCTGACGACGCGGCTTGGCCTCGCCTCGGGCGAGCCGGTGCTGCTGCCCCTCTCGGGCGAGCAGACCTGGGTGCAGGACGGCAATGTCGCGCTGACCTACGACCGCGCGCAATCGGATCGCTGGACGCTCGACGGCACGGTGAACGACATCGCGCGGACGGAAATGCGGCTGGGTCAGGTGGTGCTGAGCGGATCGGGCACGATCAGCCAGAACCCCGACGCCCCGGCCGTCGACGGCAACGTGCGTTTCGCCGGGCAGGGGATCGCGCTGACGGATCCGGCGCTTGCCGATGCGGTGGGCACGGCGGTTTCCGGCGCGACCGGGTTCAGCTGGAGCAAGGGCGCCCCCTTGCGGTTCACCGGGCTCGACCTGACCGGCAAGGACCTGACGCTTGCGGGCGATCTGAGCTTTGACAACCTGTCCGAGGGGATCGACCTGACGGCGGGGCTGGACCTGAACGCCCGCAACCTGTCGAACTACGCAAGGATTTCCGGGATGCCGCTGTCGGGCGCGGTGGCGGGGCGGATCGACGGCACGGCGACGCTGCTGACCGGGGCCTTCGACATGGCGGCGCATCTGACCGGGCAGGATATCAAGATCGGTCAGGCGCAGGTGGACAACATCCTTGCCGGAACGGCGCGGATCGACGGCTCGGTCCTGCGTGACGAAAAGGGGCTGACGATCCGGTCGCTGACCGCCAATGCCCGCACCCTGAGCGCCGAGGCCTCGGGCCTGCTGGCGACGGGGGCGAGCGATCTGACCGCACGGGTCGCCATTTCCGACATGTCGGTGCTGGGCGGCGGCTATCGCGGCACCGCGAACCTGACCGCCAGCATGAAGGATCAGGGCGACCAGCGTGTCTATGCCGCAAACGGCACCGCGGCGAATGTGGCGATCGGCAATGCGACGGTGGACCAGCTGCTGGCCGGAACCTCGACGCTGGCGGTCGAGGCCGCGCAGCAGGGCGACATCTTCCGCCTGCGCAACCTGTCGGTGCAGAACCCGCAGGTGCAGGTGTCGGCGCAGGGTCAGGACGGCGGCACGGGGCAGAACCTGACGGTCTCCGCGCGGCTCGCCAATGCCGCGATGTTCGCGCCGAACCTGTCGGGTCCGGTCACGGTCAACGGCACGGTCAACCAGAGCGGCAACAATTACGCCGTCGATCTGCGCGGCGCGGGGCCGGGCGGCACGCAGGCCACGGTTTCGGGCACGGTGGCGGCCGATGGCTCGACCGCCAATCTGGCGATCGCGGGGCGCACGGAAACGGCGCTGGCCAATGCCTTCATCGCGCCGCAGTCGATCGAGGGGCCGCTGACCTTCGATCTGCGGCTGAACGGCGCGCCGGGGCTGAATGCGCTGTCGGGCCGGGTGGCGACGCAGAATGCGCGGATGGTGATCCCCTCGGTCGGCATCGTGATGCAGAACATCAACATCGGCGCGGATCTGGCGCAGGGTCGGGCGCAGCTGGGCGGCAGCCTCGCGCTGCGCGACGGCGGCACGATCACCGTCAACGGGCCGATCACCCTGTCGGGCGCCTATCCCGCCGATCTGCGGGTGGTGCTGAACGGCGCGCATCTGCGCGATCCGTCGCTGTATGACACCCGGATCTCGGGTGCGCTGACGGTCTCCGGGCCGCTGACCGGCGGGGCGCTGATCGCCGGGGGGCTGACGCTGGACGAGACGGAAATCCGCGTGCCCTCGGGCGGCATGGGCGGCACCGCGGAAATCCCCGACATCACCCATGTGCACGAGGGGCGGACATCGCTTGTCACCCGGACGCGGGCGGGGCTGGTGGGCGGCGACACGCAGTCCTCGGGCGGCGGCGGCGTGGGCTACCGGCTGAACGTGACGGTCGATGCGCCGCGGGCGATCTTTGTGCGCGGGCGCGGGCTGGATGCGGAACTGGGCGGCTCGATCCGGCTGACGGGCACGACGAACAACATCATCCCGATCGGGCATTTCGGGCTGGTGCGCGGGCGGCTCGACATTCTGGCGAAGCGGTTCGACCTGACCGAGGGGAATGTCGCCCTGCAAGGCGCGATGGTGCCATGGATCCAGTTCGCCGCGACGACCACGCAGGACGACGTGTCGATCACCCTGACGCTGGAGGGCGAGGCGACGGAACCGACGCTGTCCATCACCTCCTCCCCCGAACTGCCGGAGGAAGAGGTTCTGGCGCGGCTGCTGTTCAACAAGGGGTTGAGCAACCTGTCCGCGCTTCAGGCGGCGCAGCTTGCATCCTCGGTCGCCTCGCTGGCGGGCAAGGGCGGCGCGGGGATCATGTCGCGGCTGCGCGAGAGTTTCGGGCTGGATGACCTCGACGTCGGCACCGATGACGCCGGCAACGCCACGGTGAAGGCGGGGAAATACCTGTCCGACAACGTCTATACCGATGTGGCGATCGACGGCACTGGGGAAACCACGCTGAACCTGAACCTCGACGTGACCTCGAACATCACGGCGCGCGGCTCGGTCGGCTCGGCGGGGGATAGCGGCATCGGCCTGTTCTTCGAGAAGGATTACTGATCCGCCGCGGCGGGTCCGGTCATTGGCAGAGGAGGAATGCGCATGGCCCTGAAACCGAAAGACGCGCCGGACCTGTCCCGGTTCGACCGGGAGGATCCCTTCCGGCTGGAGCAGCAGCTGACCGGTGAGGAACGGATGCTGCGCGATGCCGCCCATGCCTATGCGCAGGAAAAGCTGCAACCCCGGGTGATCCGCGCCTTTGCCGAGGACAGCACCGACCCCGCGATCTTCCGCGAGATGGGGGAGATGGGCCTGCTGGGCGTCACCATCCCCGAGGAATACGGCGGTATCGGCGCATCTTACGTTGCCTACGGCCTTGTCGCGCGGGAAATCGAGCGGGTGGATTCCGGGTTCCGGTCGATGATGTCGGTGCAGTCGTCGTTGGTGATGTATCCGATCTACGCCTACGGGTCCGAGGCGCAGCGGCGCATCTATCTGCCCAAGCTCGCCTCCGGTGAATGGATCGGCTGTTTCGGCCTGACCGAACCCGATGCCGGGTCGGACCCCGCGGGGATGAAAACCACGGCGCGGCGGCTCGATGGCGGCGGCTATGTGCTGAACGGCGCGAAGACATGGATTTCCAACGCGCCGATCGCCGATGTCTTCGTCATCTGGGCGAAATCCGAGGCGCATGGCGGCAAGATCCGCGGCTTTGTCCTTGACCGGAACACGCCCGGCCTGAGCACGCCGAAGATCGGCGGCAAGCTGAGCCTGCGCACCTCGGTCACCGGGGAAATCGTGCTTCGCGATGTCGAGGTGGGCGAAGAGGCGCTGTTGCCAGATGTCGAGGGGCTGAAGGGTCCCTTCGGTTGCCTCAACCGGGCGCGCTACGGCATTGCCTGGGGGGTGATGGGGGCGGCCGAATTCTGCCTTCAGGCGGCGCGGCAATACGGGCTCGACCGCAGGCAATTCGGCAAGCCGCTTGCGCAGACGCAGCTGTATCAGCTCAAGCTGGCCGACATGCTGACGGAGATCGCCTTGGGCACGCAGGCCGCGCTGCGCGTCGGGCGGCTGATGGACGAGGCCAATGCCGCGCCCGAGATGATCTCGCTCATCAAGCGCAACAACTGCGGCAAGGCGCTGACGGCGGCGCGGCTGGCGCGGGACATGCACGGTGGCAACGGCATCAGCGAGGATTTTCAGGTGATCCGGCACATGGTGAACCTTGAAACCGTCAACACCTACGAAGGCACGCATGACGTGCACGCGCTGATCCTTGGCCGGGCGATCACCGGGCTTCAGGCGTTCTTCTGACCCTGCCGGGTGGCGGCGATCTCGGCGTTCAGCGCCGCGCCCAGCAGCACCGAGATCGCGCTGACGTAGAGCCACATCATCAGCGCGATCACCGCCCCGATGGAGCCGTAGATCCGGTTGTAATTGCCGAAATTCGTCAGGTAGAACGTCAGGCCGAGCGAGGCCGCCCCCCACACGAGCGCCGCCAGAATCGCGCCAAAGCTGAACATCGGATCGCGCGCCGCCGGGTCGTTCGGTCCGTAGCGATAGAGGATGCCAAGCGCCGTCAGCATCAGCATCAGCATGGCGACCCACGGCAGATCCGAGGTTAGCCAGGCGGCGGGCGCCTCGAACGGCAGGAAGGTTACCGCCAGCGGCACGATGACGATCGTGGCCAGCGCGATCAGCATCACCCCCACCAGCGCGATGGTCAGCAGATAGCCGAAGAAGAAGCCGAAGATCGTGTTGCGCGGCTTGGTGCCGTGGATCAGGTTGATCCCCTCGATCAGCGCGCCGACGCCCGCGCGGGCGGACCACAACGTCACCAGAACCGAGATGATCGCCGGCAGGCCGATCACCCCGCGCGGCCCCGACAGCAGTTCCGTCACCTGATTGTTCAGGAGCGCGAAGGCCTCGGGCGGGATGAAGGTATGGGCGACTTCCATGTAGGAATGGATCACGCCGGGATCGGCGAAAGTGCTCCAGATCGCGATGGTCGCCGTCAGCCCGGGAAACACCGCCAGCATGGCATAGAACGCCACTCCGGCGGAGATCAGCATGATATTCGTGGTCTCGAGCCGCGCGCCGTATCGGCGCAGAAAAGATAACATATGCAAGGCCATGGTTGGATCGGCAGAGCATCGCCGATGCGGCGGGAATGCGCAACCTCCGCGGTCCTCTTTTCCTGATCGGCCTTTTCCCGGGCACGGGAACGGGTTAGCGATAGGAAAGAGATCCGCGGAGCGCCGCCGGATCGCCAGGGAGGCCGCAATGACCGGACGGATCATCGCCTTCGTCGACGGCTCGTTCTATTCGGCGAGCGTCTGCGCCCATGCCGGCTGGGCCGCGACGCGGCTGGGGGCGGGGGTGGACGTGCTGCATGTGGTCGGCCGGCGGCGCGCGACGCGCGGGCTGGGACTGGGGGCCAGATCCGCATTGCAGGCCGAGCTTGCCGCGCTTGACGCGCAGCGCGCGCGACTGGAGGACAGCCGCGGTTTCGCGATCCTCGAGGACGCCGAGGAACTGCTGCGCGCGGCGGGGATCACCGACATATCGGCCGATCTGGTTCACGGCGACCTGCTGGCCGAGCTGTCGTCGCGCGAGGCGGGGGCCGGGCTGCTGCTGATCGGCAAGCGCGGCGAGGCGGCGGATTACGCGACCGGCCATCTGGGATCCAATCTGGAGCGGATCGCGCGGACGGCGACGCGCCCGCTGCTGGTCGCATCGCAGGCGTTCCGGCCGGTGGGCAAGGTGCTGGTCGCGCTCGACGGCAGCCCGGTGGGGTTGAAGATCGCAGATCACATCGCGCGCTCGCCGCTGTTCGCGGGGCTGTCGGTGACGCTTGCGCATGTGGGAACCGGCTCGACGGAAATCCGGCGGCGGCTGTCGGATGCGCAGTCGATCCTGCGCGCCGGCGGGATCGCGGCGGATCTGCGCGTCCTGCCCGGAGAGCCGCAGGTGACGCTGGCCCATCTTGTCCGGGACGAGGCGTTCGACATGCTGGTGATGGGGGTGTTCGGCCATTCGCGCATCCGGTCGCTGCTGATCGGATCCACTACCGCGGCGATGATCCACGCCTGCAGGGTGCCGGTGCTGCTGCTGCGCTGAGGTCCCGGGACCGAAGCCCCGGGGCGGAGGATCTTGCGCCGGTTATTTCAGGTTCGCCACGACCTGATCGGCGAAGGCGTTGATCAGCGCCGTGTAATAGATGCCGGCGTCCTGCGTCAGCGTATCGGGATTCGCGCCTTCGGGAATGAAGGCCGTGGCTTCCGGATAGGCGACGGTCAGCGTGTAATTGTCGAACTTCAGGCCGTCCGTATCCGAACTGATGTTGACGAGGCCCTTCAGCTTCGACTGCGACAGGTCGGCGAGATTGGCCCAGGTGCTGGACAGCTCGACCTCATCGATGTTGATGTCGATCTTGGATCCGCCGGTGTCGACCAGCCGGTCGGGCGCAAGGCGCGCCGCGATGGCGTTTTTCAGATCGTCGGACAGGTTGGTGAAGATCTGCGCGGCTTCGGGGTTCTGGATCGCCGTCAGGTCGACCTCGACGTCGATTTCCTGAACAGGCGTGTCTGCCGCCCAGGCGGCCGCGGTCAGCCCGATGACGGATGCACCGGCGAGCAGGATGTTGCGAATCATGGTTTCCTCCTACTGGTTAAAAGCGATCGGCGCGGTTTCCCGGGCCTCCGCGGTTCAACCCCGGGCGGCCCAAAAGGTTCCCTCGGAGGAGGTAACTTATTGAAAAACTTTTGTTTTGAATGTGAAAGGCCCGGCCCCTGCGGGACCGGGCCGATACCGTCATGTGCGGCGGTTCAGGCGACCAGCGTTTCGGTCGAGGCGAAGAACATCGCCTGACTGACCGCCGACTGGACCTGATTTTCCGCATAGGGCTTGGTGATCAGGAAGGCGGGTTCCGGCTGTTCGCCGGTCAGCAGCCGCTCCGGGAAGGCGGTGATGAAGACGACGGGCAGGTCCTCGAACTGTTCGAGGATGTCGTTCACCGCGTCGATGCCCGAGGAGTTGTCGGCCAACTGGATATCCGCAAGGATCAGGTCCGGCTTTTCGCGCGCGGCAAGCGCCACGGCCTCGTCCCGGGTGCGGGCGATGCCGGTCACGTGGTGGCCCATGTCCGACACGATCGAGGAAATGTCGAGCGCGATGATCGCCTCGTCCTCGATCACCATGACCTTGCCGGCGACGGAATTTTCCATCTCGCGCAGGGCGATCTCGACCAGTTCATCGGCCTCGGACTGGGTGCCGCCGATGATCTGGGCGATTTCCTCATAGGTGAAACCCTCGATCGTGTAGAGCAGCAGCGCCTCGCGCGAATTGGCGGTCAGCGCGCGCATATGCGCCTGAGCGCGGGCCGACAGGCTGGAATCCGGATTGCCGAGCGGCGCCCCCGCCGAGGTCCACACCAGATGGAAGGCATGGAACAAAGCCACCTTGGGGGACATTCCCCCGGCAAAGCCCGCGTCTTCGGCAAGGATCGCTTCCAGTGTCGCGAGGGCGAAGCGGTCGCCCGATTCCTGATTCCCCGTCAGCGCCCGCGCATAGCGGCGCAGGTAGGGCAGGTTCGCGCCGACGGAAGAAGCGTTATCGGAATCCACCATTTCTTTGGTCATTTTTCCCTCGGTCATTCGGTTTTCCAGCTATTTTTCAGTCCGGATTGCAACTTTTACTGGAACCGAACGCCCTTGTCCGAGTTTGGTTCCAAACGAAAGAACAGGATCAGGCAGATGTTCGAAGACTCCCAGGGCAATACGTCAAAAGCGAGACTTCGCGAGCAGATCAATGAGAACCTGAAGCGCGTCTACGAGGATGCGCTGAAGGAAGAGATCCCGGACAGGTTCAAGATCCTGCTCCAGCAGCTCAAGGCGAAGGAATCGAATTCATGATCGCGCGCGGCGACGAAGATCGCAAGCCGGATCAGGTGGAGGCAGGCCGCGATCCGCGCGACGAACTGCCCGAGCATCTGGGCGCCCTGCGCGCCTTCGCGATGTCGCTGACCCGCAATCCGGCGGCGGCGGATGATCTCGTGCAGGATACGATCGTCAAGGCCTGGACGCATATCGACCGTTTTCAGCGTGGCACCAACCTGCGTGCCTGGCTGTTCACCATCCTGCGCAACACCTTTTATTCCGATCAGCGCAAGCGCAAGCGCGAGGTGCCCGATCCCGAAGGTGTCCATGCCGCCACGCTCTATGACAAGCCGGCGCATGACGGTCGGCTGGCGATGACGGACTTCCTGCATGCCTTCGACCAGCTTTCCCCCGAACATCGCGAGGTGCTGATCCTTGTCGGCGCGTCGGGCTTTGCCTACGAAGAGGCCGCCCAGATGATGGGTGTCGCCGTCGGCACGGTGAAAAGCCGGGCCAACCGGGCGCGGGCGCGGCTGGCGGAACTGATGCATCTGGACGGCGGCGCCGAAGGCCTGTTCGATGACGATGCGACGGCACTTGCGGTGATGGGGCAGTCCGGGATCGCGGCAGCATGATCATGCAAGGCCCGTTTCGGGTTTTCGACCGGCTCGGCGTGCGGCTGGTGCTGCTGCTGGCCTTTGCGCTGTTTCCGCTGCTGGTGCTGGCCTCGATCCAGTCGCAATCCATGGAACGCACGGCGCAGGCGCGGTCGGAGGCGGCGCTGATGGGCGAAACCCTGCGGGCGGTTTCCGACAACAACCGCCGGATCCAGGAAGCCGCCGCCGAAGCGCGCCTGCTGTCGACGCTGGTGCTGCCGGTGATCGGTGACGACGCGGCCTGCATCAATCTGATGCGCGAGGCCGCGACGGTGACGCCAAGCGCGACGCTGATCGCCTATGTGCCGCTGGACGGGATGATGCGCTGTTCCTCGGACGGGCGGATTTTCGACGTGCGCGAAAGCCCGCGGTTTCAGGCGATGGCCGCCTCGGACGAGATATCCTACACGGTGGTCGAACGCGGCATCGTGTCGGGTGCATCGGTGCTGAACATCGGCTATCCGGTGCGCGACGCCTCGGGCGCGCGGATCGGGATCATCAGCATCGCGCTGCCGCACAGCGAGCTGGCGGCGCTTGACGGCGGATCGCGGCTTTACATGGATGACAGCGACAAGCCGCTGATCATCATGACCGTCGATTCCGAGGGGCAGATCCTGACCGCCTCGAACGGGCTGGAAAACGCCAGCGGGCAGCTCCCGGTCAACCCGCTGCTGATGAGGCTGAGCGAACGGCAGGCGAGCACCTTTTCCGCCATGTCCCGGCTGGGCGAGCAGCGGGTCTATTCGCTGGTCAGCCTGATCCCCGGGCAGCTTTACGCATTGGGCAGCTGGCCCGCGAATGTGCGCGACGGGATCGGGCTGGGCAGTCCGTTTCCGCCGACGCTGGTGCCGGTGCTGATGTGGTTCGCCTCGCTGCTGATCGTCTATGTCTCCATGCAGCGGATGGTGATCGGCCATGTGCAACGTCTGGGCAAGGCGCTCAAGAAATTCGCATCCGGCAACCGGATCGTCGATGATGCGGATTTTGAGGGCGCGCCGCTTGAAATCCGCGAGCTTGCGCAGGAATACCAACGGATGACCGATACCATCCTGCGCGACGAGGCCGAGCTTGAGGATACGATCCACCACAAGGAGGTCCTGCTGCGCGAGGTCCACCACCGGGTGAAGAACAACCTGCAGCTGATCGCCTCGATCATCAACATGCAGATCCGGCGCGGCCGCACGCCCGAGGTCAAGGCGATGATGCGGGGGTTGCAGGAACGGGTGCTCAGCCTCGCCACCGTTCACCGCGGGCTTTACATGACCAGCGGGCTGACCGACATCGACGCCAAGGAACTGATCTCCGACATCGTGCGGCAGCTGATCCGCGCCGGGACCGGGGCGGACCGGCAGCTGACGCTGGGCACGGATCTGGAACCGATCCGCCTGACGCCCGATCAGGCGGTGCCGCTGTCGCTGCTGCTGACCGAGGTGATGACGAACGCCATCAAATATGCTTCGGCCGATGGCGGAACCCCGGGGTTGCGCGTGACGTTGCATCGTCTGGAAGAGGACATGGCCTGTTTGGAAATCCGGAACACCGTCGCGGCCTCCGGCCCGGAACGCGAAGAACACGATGAGATGACGGGATCGGGTCTTGGATTGCAGCTTGTCGGCGCCTTCGTCCAGCAACTGGCCGGTCAGCTGGAGACCGAAAGCCCGGAGGGGTTCTACATCCAGCGCGTGAAATTTCGCATCCGCCCTCTGAACGAGGCGGAAATGAGGCATGAAGAGGCTGCCGTCAGCCTGTAGGAAACCTGAAGATTCCGGGCCGGGCGGCGGGCCGGGACCGCAACCGGCGAGGAGCAGCCACAGACAGTCATGGAACGCTTGAAGAAGGCAGGGGTGCACGCCCGGGGCCGTGTCGAATATTACCTGACCACGGCCGAGGCCTGGGCCGCGTTCGAGACGGTCGTTCTTGACGCGCGCAGCGAGGTCGTGGCCGTTTTCGACGGTTTCGACGCCGCGGCTCCGGTGCAGACGACGCGCGCACTTCTGGCCGGGGCGACCTGGGGCGACCTGCTGGCGCAGGCCCTGACGCGGGGGGTGAACCTGTCCCTGACGTTCGAGCGGACCAGCCTGTCCGAGGCGCGGATCGAGGCGTTGCGCAAGCAGATCGAGGCCGCGACGAAGCCGGGCCGCCGGCGTGGCGTTCTGGACCTGACGGCGCTGGCGCATCCCGCGCAGGGACATCGGGAGCTGGCCAGTCTGGCGCAGGTCCCGGTGACGCACCGGCTGAACTTCGCGGTGGTGGATGGCAAGACGATGTTCCTGTCGCGGCTTGGCCTGTCGGCGGCGGCGGTGCGCGATCCGCGCCGCGATCTGGCGGTCATCGCGCGCGGCCCGGTGGTGGCCGAGGCCTCGGCGCTGATGGCGTCGTTCGTCGATGTCACGGCGGGGACGGCGGAACCCGGACCGGCGCGGCGGCTGCTGCGCACCTTTTCCCGGCCGGGGCGCGGGATGCGGCGCATCCTCGGCGCGCAGACCATCGCGAACGAGGTGGAATCGGCCCATCACATGCTGATCCGGCGCGCCAGCCGGACGATCTACATCGAGACGCAGGAATTCGACAGCCCGGCGCTGGCGCGGCATCTGGCGCTGCGGGCGAAATCCGCACCGGATCTGCAACTGGTGCTGATACTGCCCGCGCATCCCGCCGGCGCGAAACGCACGCCCGAGGCGCAATGCCTGCATCTGCTGCGCGATGCCTTTGGCCGGCGCATCTTCATCGGCCGGGCGGAAGGGGGCGTCACGAATGTCTCCGTCTTCGACAATGACATGGCGATCGCGGGGTCCGCGGATCTGAGCCGCCGCGCCCTTGGCTACGATACCCATGCCGCGATCTACCTGCGCCCCAGCGATGGGGTCGAGGCGCTGCACCGGCGCCTGTCGCGCCATTGGCTGGGCGATCCGGCGGGGGAGGGCGACGATCAGGCGGCGCAACCCGAAGGGGTGGCCTATTGGCACGCCGTCGCCGCAAGCAACCGCGAGGCCGGGCGCTCCGGCCCGGGCGTGCTGCTGCCGCAGCTGTGACTCAGCCCAGTCCCACGTAACGACGGATCAGCGCGCGGTCGGCGCGCAGCGCCTCGGCCGGAGTTTCGGCGAGGATCCGGCCCTGCGCGATGAAGGCGACGCGGTCGGCCATGGCCAGCACCGCCTCGGCCCGCTGTTCGACCAGAAGCACCGCGACCCCCTCGGCCCGCAGCCGGATCAGCGCGCTCCTGATCGTCGCGATGGCCGAGGGCATCAGCCCCTCGGTCGGTTCGTCGAGCAGCATCACCCGCGGCCCCGCGCAGATCGCCCGCGCGATGGCGAGCATCGTCTGTTCCCCGCCCGACAGCGTGCCCGCCTGCTGGCCGAGCCTGTCGCCCAGCACCGGAAACAGCGACAGCGCGAAGTCGCGCTGCCCGGCGTGACGGACCATCTCGCCGATCTCGAGGTTCTCGGCCACGGTCAGTTCGGCGAACAGCCGCCGTCCCTGCGGCACATGGGCGATGCCGTAGCGCGGCACCAGATGCGCGGGCAGGGCGGATATGTCGGTACCGTCCAGCAGCACCCGCCCGGCGCGGCGCGGCAGCGTGCCCATGATCGCCCGCATCAGGCTGGTCTTGCCCGCGCCGTTGCGCCCCATCAGGCACAGGATCTCGCCCCCGGCGACGGCAAGGTCCAGCCCCCGCAGCACCTGCGACGCGCCGTGAAAGACGTCGAGCGCCTCGATCCGCAGCAGGGTCATGTGGCGCTCCCCAGATAGGCGTCCTGCACGGCCGGGTCGCGGGCGATGGCCTCGGGCGGGCCTTCGGCAAGGATCCGGCCGCGGTCGAGCACGGTGATCGCGGTCGCCAGCGCCATCACCACATCCATGTTGTGCTCGATCAGCAGCACCGTGGCGGTTTGCGCGACGCGCCGCACCACCGTCAGGAAATTGTCGATCTCGTCATCCGAGAGGCCCTGCGTCGGTTCGTCGAGGATCAGGAGTTTGGGATGCAGCGCAAGGCCCATCGCCACCTCCAGGAGCCGCTGATGCCCGTAGGACAGCGCGCCCGCCCGGTCGGGCAGGCGGTCTTCCAGCCCGACGGCAATGGCGGCCTCCTGCGCGGCGGCGGCGATCTCGGCCTCGTGCGCAAGGCGGCTCTGGGCGGCGACGGCAAGGTTTTCCCGCACCGTCATCGCCGGATAGATGTTGGTGATCTGGAATGTGTAGGCGATGCCAAGGCGCACCCGGCGATGCGCGGGCAGGCGGGTGATGTCCTGCCCATCGAACAGCACGGTCCCCGCATCGGGCGCGATGCGGCCGGACAGGAGGCCGACGAAGGTCGATTTCCCCGCCCCGTTCGGCCCGATGATCGCGCGGATTTCCCCCTGCATCAGGGTAAAGTCCACCCTGTCCACGGCGGTCAGCCCGCCGAAGCGGCGCGTCAGGCCGCGGGTCTGCAACAGCGTCACCTCAGCCATGGCGCCCACCTGTCGC
Source organism: Paenirhodobacter populi (assembly GCF_004022215.1). Lineage (GTDB taxonomy): Bacteria > Pseudomonadota > Alphaproteobacteria > Rhodobacterales > Rhodobacteraceae > Rhodobacter > Rhodobacter populi. Next base: position 133,996 of record NZ_SAUZ01000014.1, on the reverse strand, counting down.
GGATCGTGCCGAGGATGCCTTTGGGAAACCACAGCGTCAGCACGATCAGCAGCACCCCCACCGCGATCAGATAGGCCGAGGTCAGCCCCGACAGCCGGTCGATCAGCAGCGTCATCACCGTGGTCCCGACAAGCGGCCCGAACAGCGTGCCCGGCCCGCCGACAAGGGTGAACAGCAGCACCTCGACCGAGCTGCGGAATTCCGCGAAGGACGAGCCGATGAAGCCGAACATCAGCCCGTAAAGCGCCCCCGCCACCCCCGATATCGTGCCCGAGACGGTAAAGGCCAGCAGCCGGATCCGCCCCACGTCATAGCCCAGCATCCGGGTCCGCTCCGGGTTTTCGCGCACCGCGGCGAACAGCCGCCCGCGCGGCCCCTGTGTCAGCGCATAGAGCGCCAGCAGCACCACGGCAAAGACGGCGAGCGCGATATTGTAGCGCGCGGTGGCCGAGGTCAGCGCGATCTCCTGCCCCAGCAGGCTGAAGCTGCGGGCATGGGCGGGCAGGCTCAGCCCCTGATCGCCGCCGGTGATCGCCGAGAAATGCAGCGTCGCCAGATAGCCCGCCTGCGCGAACATCAGCGTGACGATCATGAACGAAACCGTCTGCGTGCGCAGCGCCAGCAGCCCGACGACCAGCGACAGCACCGCCGCCGCCGCGATCCCGGCGGCAAAGGCGATGGGCAGCGCGACCCCGCCGTAATAGGCGGCGAGCCCCGCGCCATAAAGCCCCGCCGCAAAGAACAGCGCATGGCCAAGGCTCACCAGCCCCGTGTAGCCCATCAGCACGTTGTAACCCATGGCAAAGACGGCAAGGATCAGGATCCGCGTCAGCGCCAGCACCGGATATCCCGAGATCACGAACTGCACCCCGAACAGGCCCGCCAGAACGGCGATGGTCAGGGCGAAAAGGCGCAGGTTCCTCATGCGCGGACGGCCTTTCCGAACAGGCCCGCGGGGCGGAAGACCAGCACCAAAGCGACCAGCAGCGTCGAGAAGATCTTGGCCAGCGTCGGCGAGAAGAAGACCGAGAGCCAGCCATCCGCCATGCCGATCAGCACCGCCGCCGCGACCGTGCCGGGCAGCGAGCCGAGCCCGCCGACGATCACCACCACGAAGGACATCAGCAGCGGGTCATGCCCCATCAGGTAATGCGCCTGACTGTTCGGCACGACCAGAACCCCGGCCACGGCGGCGAACATCGCGCCAAGGGCGAAGACCGCGGCATAGACCCGGTCCACCGGAATGCCGAAATTCTGCGCCGTTTCCCGGTCGTATTGCGTCGCGCGCATGATCAGGCCAAAGCGCGTGTGCCGCATCGCCAGCCACAACCCGCCCACCAGAGCCACCGCCACGACGATGATGAAGACCTTGTAGCCGGACCAGCCGAACCACGGAAAGCGGATCGTATACCAGAACGGCGCATCGACGGCCCTTGCATCGGGGCCGAAGGTCATCAGCACGACCTGCTGGATCACATACATCAGCCCGATGGTGGACACGATCGTCGCCTCGGGGTCGTAGTCGATGCGCTTCAGGATCAGCCGGTCCGCCGCCCATGCCAGCGCGCCCACCGCCAGCGGCGCGGCCACCAGCGCGGCGGCAAAGCTGATCGCCGGATGACCGGGCAGCAGCATCGCGCAAAGCCACGCCCCCACCGCGCCGAGGGTGAAGAATTCCCCATGCGCGACATTCACCACCCGCATCACGCCGAAGACCAGCGACAGGCCAAGCGCCGTCAGCGCAAAGACCGAGGCCTGCACCAGCCCTTCGAGCGTGGCGAGCAGAAGATAGGGGGCGAGGTTCATCCGTCAGAACGACATCTTGGTGTAATCGGTCTCGTCGGGGTAGAAGGTGTCCTCGATCGTCGTGCTGTGGACCACGTTCAGCCGCCCGCCCTCGAATTTCGAGATATGCTGGTGGCCGAAGGACTGGTGGGTCTTGCCGTTGAAGATCTTGTCGCCCTGCGGGAATTCGTTCGAGGCGTCGAAACCGGGGATGGATTCCATCGCCTCCAGCATCGCGATCTTCTGCGCGGGTCCGCGGTAATCCGCCATCTCCATCGCGCGCTTGATCGCGAACAGCGTCTCCCACACCGAGAACATGTGCGAGAAGGTCGCGACATCCTGCGGATTGCCGATCGTCGCGCCGCTGTCGTCGACGCCCACCGCCGCGCGGTAGAACTTGTCGAACTCGGTCTGGTCGGGCTGGGCATAGCGCGGCTGCGCTTCCCAGAAATAGGTGTTTTCAAGGAAGGCGAGCTGCGGCTGGTTCAGCGGCACTGCTTCGAGGCTGTCGATGAAGCCGAAGATCTCGGGCCGGCGGGAGCCGAGATGTTCGCCCAGTTCCTTGACGAAGGTCAGCACGGCAGGGCCGACCATGACGTGATAGATCACCTCGGTGTCGAAGGGGATGCGCGGCAGGTAGCGGGTGAACGAGGTTTCCGTGGGCGGAATGGCGATCGAGGCGGTGATGGTGCCGCCCTGCGCCTGAATCGCCGCCGTCATGTTGTCGCGGTGGTCGTAGCCGAAGGCGTAGTCGGGATAGATCAGCGCGACCTTCTTGCCCAGATTGTCCGCGATCCACGGCCCCATCGAGGAGATCTGGCTTTTGACATCGGTGATCGAGGGCTGGAAGACGTAGCGGTTGAACTGCCCGGCGGCCAGCGCGTGCCCCTCGGAGCACAGGAAATAGGGCATCTTCAGTTCCCCCGCGCGCGGCGCGCAGGCCGCGACGACATGGGAAAACAGATGGCCGAAGACCGCGTCGACCTTGTGTTCCGTGGCGAATTTCTCGATCACCTCGACGCCGCGTTTCGGGTCGGTGCCGTCATCCTCGACGATCATCTGCACCGGCAGGCCATTGATCCCGCCCTGTTCGTTGACGATCTTCAGCGCGGCATTGGCCGTGCGTTCGTACCAGCGCCCGTAGGAGGCGCCGATCCCCGTGCGGTGGAACGGCGCGCCAAGGCGGATCGCATCGCCCGCCTGTGCCTGCGCGCGGCCGATCAGGCCGGGCGCGGTCAGCAGGGCGCCGCCGGCGGCGATGCCTTGCAGGAGGGAACGGCGCGGCAGCAGCGCCGCGCGGGTGGCCGGAGTGTTCAGATCCATTCGATGTCCCCGTGTCACGTTCTGGAAAGGGTGGCCGATGTCTTGACAGGGCCGGAGATGCGGCGCGTCGAAGCAGCCGCCATGCCACGCGCGGATTGCGCGCGGCCGTTGCCGTGGGTCGAGGCTGGTCGTCGGCACATGCGCAACGGACTCCCGATCAGGTGCAGCATGGGGCCGTCGGTCCTTGCGGACCTCTCCCCCCGGCATTGGCGTAACCTGTGGGCGAATCGTTTTCAATCATTGCCTGCGCCCCTTGCTGCGAAGAGGACAAAAAAGCGGTCATGTTGCCGTCCTGATGGGCAATCGTCGCTGCCGGATGCTTGCCTGTCGCTTCTGGGCATGCTGAAACGGAATCGCCTGCCCGGAGGTCCCTTGCGCCCGTTTGCCGCCTTTGTCCTGTGCCTGATCTTCTCCGCCATGCCGGTGCGGGCGGCGGAGTGCGTGGTGCTGCTGCACGGGCTGGCGCGGTCGGACGATTCCTTCTTCGTGCTGGAACAGGTGCTGGAACGCGAAGGCTACCGGGTCGTCGCGGAAAGCTATCCCTCGACCGACCGGCCGATCGAGGCGCTGATCGGCAATGTCCGCCATGCCGCCGCGCAATGCGGCACCGACCGGCTGAATTTCGTCACCCATTCGATGGGCGGGATCCTTGTCCGCGCCTGGCTGCAACAGGGGCATCCGCCCAATCTGGGCCGGGTGGTTATGCTCGCGCCGCCCAATCACGGATCCGAGGTGGTGGACCGTTTCGGCAGCTGGCGGCTGTTCGAGCTGGTCAACGGCCCGGCGGGGGCGGAGCTGGGCACCGGCGCCGCCAGCCTGCCGAACCGCCTGCCGAAGGCGGATTTCGAGGTCGGCATCATCGCCGGGGATACCTCCTTCAACCCGATCCTGTCCTCGGCCTTCGACGGGCCGAACGACGGCAAGGTGTCGGTCGACAGCACAAGGCTCGACGGGATGGCGGATCACATCACCATCCATACGAGCCATACCTTCATCATGAACAATCCGCTGGTCATCGCGCAGGTGCTGGAATTCCTGCGCGAAGGGCATTTCGACCACGACCTGACCATGACCGGCCTGTTCGAGCGGCTGATCCGCTAGGGCCCGGATCGCCACATTCCGAAGGATTGGGCACATCTTCGCCACAATCCTGCCGGGAATCGGCCCCGCCGTTTCGCCAGCCTGACCACCTGAAAAAGGTGGAGCAGAAGATCCATGCAGTTGCAGTTCGTGAGGCGGGTGCTGACCGGGCAAACCACGCTTGATCGCGATTTGCGCGGTTTCGCCGTCATGAGCGATGCGGCGGGGACATGGCTCTATGTGATGACCGGCCACAACGGTGGGTTGTCCTCCTATCGTCTGACCGAAAGCGGGACGGGCTGGACCACCGCGTCCAGCAACACGCTGGCCGAATATTACCGCAACATCGACATCTTCGGGCCGCAGGTCATCACCTATGTCGGGCGGTCGTTCCTCGCCTTCGCCTCGCGCGAGAATGGCGATCTCCTTGCCTATGCGCTGAACGCGAACGGGGCGATCGGCTATGTCTGGGAAATCGACCTGCCCGCCACGGTGGCCGCGGGGCTGCAAAGCGGCTTCGTTCAGGCCACCGCCGGCACATTCTACACGATCGACCGGCTGTCGGGGCAGTTGAACGGTTTCAGCGTCAGCGGCACGGCGGTGACACAGATCTCCGGCGCCTCGGTCGCCGGGGTAGCCCCGGCCGAGGGGAGCGCGCTGCTGACCACCGTGCAGATCGGCTCAGTGCAATATCTGCTGACGGCGGCGTCGCTTGGTGACGGCGATACCGTCAGCAGCTACCGGATCGCCGCCAATGGCTCGCTGCGCCTGACCGGCCAGATCGGGTCGGAAGACGGGCTCGGCCTCTGGCAGCCCTCGGTGATGGAGGTGGTTTCCGTCTGGGGGGGCACGTGGGTTCTGGTCGGCGGCTATGGCAGCAATTCGCTGAGCGTGATGCGCATCGATTCGACCGGCGCGCTGACGGCGACCGATCATATCTACGACACCGGCACCACGCGGTTCGAGGGGATCGCCGCCATCGCCACCGCCACGGTGGGCGACCGGGTGTTCATCGTCACCGGCGGGGCGGATGACGGGCTGAGCCTGTTCACCCTGCTGCCGACCGGGCGGCTCGTCTATCTGCAAAGCCTGACATACGATTTCACCAACGGGCTGGAAAACATCGTGGCGCTGCAGGCGGCGGTCGTGGGCAACAGCCTGCAGATCTTCGTCGCCTCGCAAAGCGCGGAAGGTTTCTCGGTCCTTGAAATCCCGCTGTCCGGTCTTGGCGTGACGGTGCAGGGGGGCTCGGGCCTGACCGGCACGGCGAAGGACGATCTGCTGGTCTCGAACAGCCGCGGGGCGGATACGATCAACGGCGGCGCGGGGGACGATATCCTCGTCTCCGGTTTCGGCGGAACCACCATGACCGGGGGAAGCGGGGCCGATCTGTTCGTCATCCGCACCTCCTCCCGGCGCCATGTCATTCTGGATTTCCAGCCGGGCGTGGACCGGCTGGACATGAGCGAGCTGTTCTTCCTGCGCAACCGGAGCCAGCTTTCGGTCAGCTATGATGGCGACGCGCTGGTGCTGGGCTATTTCGATGTCATGACCTCGGTCAGCACGCAGGTCGCCATATACCGTGCCGGTGGAGGCAAACTGACGATCGAGGACATCTGGCCCGACGCATACGATCTGGGCACGCCCGACAGGCTGCTGCTGCTGAACGACGCGGGCGAGGATTTCGCCGAGGATCAGAACACGGCGCGCGCCATCGACGGCACGTCGGGGGACGACGATCTGCGCGGTGCCGCCGGGAACGACACCCTGTCCGGGCTGGCGGGCAACGATCTGCTGATGGGTGGTATGGGGAATGATCTGCTTCTGGGCGGCGACGGAAAGGATACGCTGTGGGGCGATGCCGGGAACGACACGCTGGAGGGCGGGACGGGGGACGATCTGCTCTATGGCGGATCCGGCAACGATCTGCTTCTGGGCTGGACCGGGCGGGACACTTTGTGGGGCGGCGCGGGGAACGATACGCTCTGGGGCGGGCCGGATGACGATTTCCTGTTCGGGGACGAGGGTGACGATCTGATCTTCGGCGAGGATGGCAACGATGCGCTGTTCGGCTGGCTGGGGAAGGACACGCTCTGGGGCGGCAACGGCAACGACACGCTGTTCGGGGAACAGGATGACGATTTCCTGTTTGGCGACGCGGGCGACGATCTGCTGCTCGGCGGAGACGGCAACGACGCGCTGTTCGGCTGGCTCGGGAAGGACACGCTCTGGGGCGGCGACGGAAACGACACGCTGCTCGGGGAGCAGGACGACGATTTCCTCTATGGCGATGCGGGGGATGACCTGCTGCTCGGCGGAGACGGCAACGATGCGCTGTTCGGCTGGTGGGGCCGGGATACGCTTTGGGGCGGAGACGGCAACGACACGCTGTATGGGGAGCAGGACGATGACTTCCTTTATGGCGATGTGGGGGACGATCTGCTCTACGGGGGCGATGGCAACGATGCGCTGTTCGGCTGGTGGGGCCGGGACACGCTCTGGGGCGGGGACGGCAACGACACGCTGTTCGGGGAACAGGACGACGATCTTCTCTTTGGCGATGCGGGGGATGATCTGCTGTTCGGCGGCGATGGCAACGATGCGCTGTTCGGCTGGCTGGGGAAGGACACGCTCTGGGGCGGGAACGGCAACGACACGCTGTATGGGGAACAGGGCGACGATTTCCTGTTCGGCGATGCGGGGGATGACCTGCTGTTCGGCGGCGACGGCAACGACGCGCTGTTCGGCTGGCTGGGGAAGGACACGCTCTGGGGCGGAGACGGCAATGACACGCTGCTTGGGGAGCAGGGCGATGACGTTCTCTATGGTGACGCGGGCAACGACATCGTCGATGGCGGTGACGGAAACGACCTGCTGTTCGGCTGGTCCGGCAACGATACGCTGCTGGGCGGGGCGGGGAACGATACGCTCTATGGCGAGGCGGGAAACGATTGGCTGGATGGCGGCGCGGGGGTGGATTACCTGACCGGCGGCACGGGGGCGGATACGTTCGCAATGTCGGCCGGCACCACGATCGTCACCGATTTCCGCGCCTCGGAGGGCGACAGGATCTGGCTTGGCGCGGCGGTGGGGATCACCGATGCCGCCGATCTGTGGGGCTCGCACATGGTGCAGCGGGGGGCGGATGTGCTGATCACCGATGCGCAGGGCAATACGATGACGCTGTGGGGCGTCAATACGGGGGCGCTGACGGCCTCGGATTTCCTGTTCTGAGGGCTACCTCGGCGCGAAACAGGCGGCTCGGCCATCGGCGCGGATCGTCGCCGCCCCATCCTGGATCGACCGCGCACGCCGGTCGACGAAATTCGACGGCTTGGCGGGGGACCGGCGCTTGGGATCGGGCAGGACAGCGGCCAGAAGCGCCGCCTGCCGCGCGGTCAGCGCATCGGGCGTGGTGCGGAAATAATGGAAGGCTGCGGCATTCACCCCGAATACACCCTCGCCGAATTCCGCGATGTTCAGATAGACCTCGAGGATCCGTTCCTTCGACCAGATGAATTCGACCGCCGGGGTCAGCGCCGCCTCGATCGCCTTGCGCGGCCAACTGCGCCCCTGCCACAGGAAGACGTTCTTCACCACCTGCTGGCTGATGGTCGAGGCGCCGCGCTCCCCCCCGCGTTCCATCGCCTGCCGGATCGCCACCATGTCGAAGCCCCAGTGGCGGCAGAAATTCGCATCCTCCGCCGCGACGACGGAGCGCGCCATCACCGGGGCGATGTCGGAAATCGCGGTCCAGGTCTGGTCCACCGGCGCGCCGAGGCGGCGGCCCTCGGACCACATGGTGAAGGTCGTCGGCGGGTTGATGAAGCGATACAGCACCACCAGCGCCAGAACCACGGCCGCAAGGATCAGGCAGAACCGGCCGAGCTTGCGCAGAAACCAGCTCATCGGCGCCAGCGCACCGCGCGCCGCCGCGCGCCCGGTCGCCACCGTGCGCGAGGATGTGCCTTTCGCCGAAGATTTCTGCCGTGCTGCCATGCGGTCATAAGTCATGGGGGCGGGGGTCAGGTCAAGCGGTCAGGCGGGAAATGAAGACGGGCGGGACCTGCAAGCCCCGCCCGGATGTCTGGCCGACCCACCCCGAAGCACGTCCAATTCTCCGCGCGAACCTTTTCCCTGTCGTGTTTCCATAAATATCCCGGGGGTGAGGCTGAAAGCCGAGGGGGCAGCGCCCCCTCTTCCCTGTCCGCTCGCGCCTTGCTCCGGTGGAATGCGCGCCTATTCGGCGGGCATGGCCTGCGGTTCGTCGGTCAGCGGGAAGGGCAGGTGGATCAGCATCTCCCGCGGGCAGACCTGCAGGAAGTTCAGCCGCTCGGCCTCCCAGTTGTGCAGGATCTCCTCGGCCTTGCGCGACCCGGTTTCCCGCGCATGGCGTTCCACCAGTTCCCTGAGCTGCGTTTCCCAATGCGGGTGGCCGAGGCCGCAGATCACCAGGCTTTCGGGGTTGATGTAATCTTCCGCCACGCCTTCGGGATCATAGACATAGGCCATGCCACCGGTCATGCCCGCGCCGAAGTTCGCGCCGATCCGGCCAAGGATCACCGCGACGCCGCCGGTCATGTATTCGCAGCCGTTGGTGCCGCAGCCCTCGATCACCACCTTGGCGCCCGAGTTCCGCACCGCGAAGCGTTCGCCCGCGCGGCCCGCCGCGAACAGGTAGCCGTCCGTCGCGCCATACAGCACCGTATTGCCGATGATCGTGTTGTCGGCGGCGACAAGCGGCGTCGACATCGGCGGGCGGACGACGATGGTGCCGCCCGACAGGCCCTTGCCGACATAGTCGTTGGCATCGCCCGACACCTCGATCTTCAGCCCCGGCGCCGCGAAGGCGCCAAGCGACTGCCCCGCCGAGCCGGTCAGCTTCAGCGTCAGGTGATCCGGCTGCAGCGCGTTGCGCATGCCGAAGTTCTTGACGATATGGCTCGACGCGCGGGTGCCGATGGTGCGCAGGGTGTTGCGCACCGCGTAGGACAGCTGCATCTTTTCGCCATCCTCGAAGAAGCGCTGGCCGTCCTTGATGATTTCGGCGTCCAGCGTGTCGGGCACGAAGTTGCGCGGCTTGGAACGGTCGTAGACGATCTTGTCCCAGCCATCGACGGTGATCAGCAGCGGGTTCAGGTCGAGGTCATCCAGATGCGCGGACCCGCGGCTGACCTGCGTCAGCAGGTCGGCCCGGCCGATGATCTCGTCCATCGAGCGCGCCCCGATCGAGGCGAGGATTTCCCGCACCTCCTGCGCGTAGAAGGTGATGAGGTTCACCACCTTGTCCGCCGTGCCGCGGAACTTCGCGCGCAGGAGCGGGTCCTGCACGCAGACGCCCACCGGGCAGGTGTTCGACTGGCACTGGCGCACCATGATGCAGCCCATCGCGATCAGCGCGGCGGTGCCGATGCCGTATTCCTCGGCCCCCATCATCGCCGCCATCACCACGTCGCGCCCGGTCCGCAGGCCGCCATCGGTCCGCAGCGTGACCCGTTCGCGCAGCTTGTTCATGGCAAGGACCTGATGCGCCTCGGTCAGGCCCATTTCCCACGGCAGGCCGGCATATTTGATCGAGGTCGCGGGGCTTGCCCCGGTGCCACCGTTGTGGCCCGAGATCAGGATCGTGTCGGCCTTGGCCTTCGCCACCCCGGCCGCGATCGTGCCGACGCCCGAGGAGGATACCAGCTTCACCGTCACCTTGGCGCGCGGGTTGATCTGCTTGAGGTCGTAGATGAGCTGCGCCAGATCCTCGATCGAATAGATGTCGTGGTGCGGCGGCGGCGAGATCAGCGTGACGCCCTTGGTCGAGTGCCGCAGCCGCGCGATCAGCTCCGTCACCTTCATGCCCGGAAGCTGGCCGCCCTCGCCGGGCTTCGCGCCCTGCGCCACCTTGATTTCAAGCTCTTCGCAATGGTTCAGGTATTCGGCGGTCACGCCGAACCGACCCGAAGCCACCTGCTTGATCTTGGCGGACGGATTGTCGCCGTTCGGTTCGGGCACGAAATGCGCCGGATCCTCGCCGCCCTCGCCGCTGTCGGATTTCGCGCCGATGCGGTTCATGGCGACGTTCAGGGTCTTGTGCGCCTCGGGCGACAGCGCGCCGAGCGACATGCCGGGCGTGATGAACCGCTTGCGGATCGAGGTGATGGATTCCACCTCTTCGATCGGCACCGGCTTGCCAAGCGGCTTGATGTCCAGCAGGTCGCGCAGATGGATGGGCGGATTGGCCCGCATCATCGCGGAATACTGCTTCCACACGTCGTAATTCGCCCGGTCGCAGGCGGCCTGCAACAGGTGCATGGTCTGCGCTTCCCAGGCGTGCTTTTCGCCGGTGCGGCGCGCCTTGTAGAAGCCACCGATCGGCAGCACGTCCTGACCGCCAAGCCAGCCCTTCGCATGGACCTCTTCCAGCTTGTGCTGGATGCCGTGCAGGCCGATGCCCGAGATGCGCGAATGCATGCCGGGGAAATATTCGGCGACCATGGCACGGCTGAGGCCGACGGCCTCGAAGTTCAGCCCGCCGCGGTAGGAGGAGATGATCGAGATCCCCATCTTCGCCATGATCTTCAGCAGGCCCGCGTCGATCGCATCGCGGTAGCGGCGCATGTTGTCGACGAGCGAGCCCGTCAGCAGCCCGCGCTCGATCCGGTCGGCGATCGAATCCTGCGCGAGGTAGGGGTTCACCGTCGTCGCGCCGGAGCCGATCAGCACCGCGAAGTAATGGCTGTCGATGCATTCCGCCGACCGCACGTTGATCGAGCAGAAGGTCCGCAGCCCCTTGCGCGTCAGCCACGAATGCACGGCCGAGGTCGCAAGGATCATCGGCATCGCCACGCGGTCAGGCCCCTGCGCCTCGTCCGTCAGGACGATATGCAGCGCGCCGGAACGGACGGCATCCTCGGCCTCGGCGCGGACGCGCTCCAGCCCGACATGCAGCGTTTCCTGATCCGAGCCGGTGGCGAAGGTGCAGTCGATCACGGTCACGGAATCGCCGAACTGCTTCATCATCTGCTCGTATTCGGCATTGGCGATGAAGGGCGATTCGAGGATCAGGATCTCGGTCTGGCTGCTGTCTTCATCAAGCACGTTCTTCAGGTTGCCGAAGCGCGTCTTGAGCGACATCACCCGGCTTTCGCGCAGGGAGTCGATCGGCGGGTTGGTGACCTGGCTGAAGTTCTGCCGGAAGAAGTGGCTCAGCGGGCGGTATTGCTTGGACAGCACCGCGGGGGGCGTATCGTCGCCCATCGAGGCGATGGCCTCTTTCCCGTCCTCGGCCATCGGCGCAAGGATCTGTTCCAGTTCCTCGACCGAATAGCCCGCCGCGATCTGGCGCTTGCGCAGTTCCGCCCCGGAGAAAAGCTGCTTTTCCGGGATGTCGTGCATGATCGCGCTGAGGTCCACGACCTTCTCGATCCATTCGCCGAAGGGCTGGCTGTTGGCCAGACGGTCCTTGATCTCGCGGTCGTGGTAGAGCTTGCCCTCGCGCATGTCGACGGCGATCATCTGCCCCGGCCCGAGCGCGCCCTTTTCGCGCACGTTCATTTCATCGACCGGGACCATGCCGGCCTCGGACCCGGCGATCAGCAGACCGTCGAGCGTGATCGTGTAGCGCATCGGGCGCAGGCCGTTGCGGTCGAGCCCGCCGCAGACCCAGCGGCCGTCGGTCATGGCAAGGGCGGCGGGGCCGTCCCACGGCTCCATCACCGAGTTGCAATAGGCATACATGTCCTGCCACGCCTTCGGCATGTCGGTGGTGGCCTTGGACCATGCCTCGGGCACCAGCATTGTCTTGGTCATCGGCGCCGAGCGGCCGCCGCGCACCATCACCTCGAACACCGCGTCGAGCGCGCCGGTGTCCGACGTGCCCGAGGGGATGATCGGCTTGATGTCCTCGGCCATGTCGCCGAAGGCCTTCGACGCCATGCGGATTTCGTGCGATTTCATCCAGTTGACGTTGCCGCGGAGCGTGTTGATCTCGCCGTTGTGGGCGAGCATGCGGAACGGCTGCGCCAGCCACCATTGCGGGAAGGTGTTGGTCGAATAGCGCTGGTGGTAGATCGCGAAGGCGGATTCGAAGCGTTCGTCCTTCAGGTCCGGGTAGAACTCGGACACATGTTCCGCCAGCATCATCCCCTTGTAGATCACCGACCGGCAGGACAGCGAACAGATATACAGCCCCGAGATCTGCGCGGCGATGGCCGCCTTCTCGATCCGGCGGCGGATGACGTAAAGCTCGCGCTCGAAGGCCTCGGGGTCGATGTCCTTTTCGCAGCGGATCAGGATCTGTTCGATTTCCGGGCGCGTCGCATTGGCCTTTTCGCCCAGAACGTCGGTATGCACCGGAACGTGGCGCCAGCCGTAGATGTAGTGGCCCATGCGCAGCACTTCGGTTTCGACGATCGTGCGGCAGCGTTCCTGCGCGCCGAAATCGGTGCGCGGCAGGAAGACCTGACCGACCGCGATCAGCTTGTCCAGATCGGGTTCATGGCCGGTGCGGCGGACCTGATCGTAGAAGAAGGGCACCGGGATCTGCACATGGATGCCCGCGCCGTCGCCGGTCTTGCCGTCGGCATCGACGGCGCCACGGTGCCAGATCGCCTTCAGCGCCTCGATCCCCGCGCCGACGACCTTGCGGCTCGCCTTGCCGTCGAGCGCGACGACCAGACCCACCCCGCAGGAGGAATGTTCGTCATCCTCGCGGTAGAGCCCATTTTCGGCCATCCATTTGCGCTTGGCTTCCTCTGCGGCGACCCAGGCCTCATCGTATTGCGTCATGTCAGTGCCTCCTCAGAGAGTGGGTTTGATGTCGACGGGCGGCAGATTGGTCATCATCATGTCGCAGTCGAATTCGGGTTTCGTGGCGCCAAAGCCCTTGTCGCCCGGAAAGGCGAAGGCGGCCGGCGCCTCATAGCTGGATGCCCGGTCGCCGAAGGCATTCTCGACGGTTTCGGCATCGGAAAAGAACAGCCGCATGTCGCGGTTGATGAACTGGTTGCCCTTGCGCCGGGCGATGAAGTTGCCTGCCGCATCCTCGATGCGCAGCTCGAACCGGGTGCGTTCCAGCGTCACGCCCGAGATGGTGACGGTGGTGCCGGTCAGTTCATCGAAGCCGATGTAGCGGCGCACTTCGCCAAGGCTGGAAACGGTGACGAAGTCGAAATCGTCCCGCCCCGTCGACAGCAGCGTGGAGAAGGAGGCGTGATCCGCCGATCCGCTTTCGTCCAGCCGGTCGATCGTGCCGTCGGTGCGGGAAATGCTTTCGACCCAGCGGGTTTCGCGGTCGATATGGGACAGGAAATATTCCCCGCCGCCATCCGCATAGGACACCCAGCGGTCGCCCGCAGGATCATCCGCGCAGCGGAAATGGTTGGCGACCTGACAGTTGTGCAGCTGCACCGTCATGTCGAGCGTGCAGCCCCGCGGCGGTTGATAGACGGGACCGGCCGCGGCAGCGGGCAGGGGCATCAGCAGCACCCCGAGCGTTGCGAATTGGGCCACGAACCAGCGCACCGTCTTCATCCTCCGAAACCTGTCAGGTCAACCTGACTGACCTTTCGGCGGCGCTCAGCCGCCTGCGAAGACCTGTGCAGGATACCGCCCGCACAGGCATCTGTCATCATTCCGCCGCGACGCGGCCCGCCCCGTCCAGATACTTGACCATCTCGGCCGCGGCCTCGCGCCCGTCGCGGATCGCCCAGACGACGAGCGAGGCGCCCCGCACGATGTCGCCCACCGCATAGACGCCGGGCAGCGAGGTGGCATGGGTGCCGAAATCCGCCTTCACCGTGCCCCAGCGGGTGGTTTCCAGCGTATCGACGCCCCAGAGCTTGGGCAGGTCCTCGGGCTCGAAGCCAAGCGCCTTGATGACCAGATCGGCCTCTTCGTCGTAAAGGCCGCCCTCGATCGGTTCGGGCACCTGACGGCCCGTCGCATCCGGCGCGCCCAGCTTCATCTTCTGGATCGTCACCTTCTGCACCGGATTGCCGGCAAAGGCCCGGGGCGCGGCCAGCCAGACGAATTCGACGCCTTCTTCCTCGGCGTTGTGCACCTCGCGCTGCGAGCCGGGCATGTTCGCCCGGTCGCGGCGGTAGACGCATTTGACCGAGGTGGCGCCCTGCCGGATCGCCGTGCGCACGCAGTCCATCGCCGTGTCGCCGCCGCCGATGACAAGCACGCGCTTGCCTTCGGCGTTCAGGGTGCCGTCCTCGAATTCCGGCACGTCGTCGCCGAAGCTCTTCTTGTTCGAGGCGGTGAGGAAGTCGATCGACCGCACGATCCCCGCCGCATCGGCGCCCGGATCGCGCAGTTCGCGCGTCTTGTAGACCCCGGTGGCGATCAGCACCGCGTCATGCTTGCCGCGGATCGCGTCGAAGGACAGGTCCTTGCCCACGTCGCAGTTCAGCACGAAGGCGACGCCGCCGTCCTCCAGCTGCTTGACGCGCTGCATGACGATGTCCTTTTCCAGCTTGAAGCCGGGGATGCCGTAGGTCATCAGCCCGCCCGCGCGGTCCGACCGTTCGTAGACCGTGACCTGCACGCCGGCGCGGCGCAGCATGTCCGCCGCCGCAAGGCCGCCCGGGCCGCTGCCGATGATGCCGACGCTTTCGGACCGCTCGACCATCGGCCGGATCGGCTTGACCCAGCCCATGTCCCATGCGGTGTCGGTGATGTATTTCTCGATCGCGCCGATGGTGACCGTGCCGTGACCGGATTGCTCGATCACGCAGTTGCCTTCGCACAGGCGGTCCTGCGGGCAGATGCGGCCGCAGATTTCCGGGAAGGTGTTGGTCGCCTGGCTGATCGCATAGGCTTCTTCCAGCCGGCCTTCGGCCGTCAGGCGCAGCCAGTCGGGGATGTTGTTGTGAAGCGGACAATGCGAGTGACAGAAGGGCACGCCGCACTGACTGCAGCGACTGGCCTGTTCGGCCGCCTTCTGATCGGCGTATTCGCGGTAGATTTCGTTGAAATCATGCGCGCGCACGGTCGGATCACGCTTCTCGGGCGTCTCTTTTTCCGTATGGACGAATTTGAGCATGCGTTGCTTGGCCATGGCTGCGCCTCCCAATGTGCCTTGTGGGTGCGACCTGATCTACACTGGTTGTTTCGGGATTAAAAGTCAGTGTAGCTGACCTATATGTCATATTTTTTGTCTCGCCCGGGCCTGCCGGGCGCGACATGCCCCGAAATAAGGGCAGTTTTGTTGACCTATCGGTCAGTGGCCAAGCATAAGAGCGATCAAGGCGACCGTGCCGACGATGATTCGCCACCAGCCGAACAGTGCATAGCCGTGACGGCTGACATAGCCGAGCAGCCAGTGGACCACGGCAACCGCCGCGATGAAGGCCGCGATGAAGCCCACGACGATCAGGCCGAGGTCATCCGAACTCAGCGCATCACGGTTTTTGTAGAGATCATAGGCGAAAGCGCCGGTCATCGTCGGAATCGACAGGAAAAAGCTGAATTCCGCGGCGGCGCGTTTGGAAACGCCCAAAAGCATGGCGCCGACGATGGTGGAACCCGAGCGCGACACCCCGGGGATCATCGCAAGGCACTGGATGAACCCGATCTTCAGCGCCGTCGCCACCGGCAGGCCCATCGCGTCGTCGTATTTCACCTTCAGCTTCATGTGGTCGACGAACAGCAGGATGACCCCGCCGACGATCAGCATGATCGCGATCAGCTTCGGCGTTTCGAACAGCACCGTCTTGATGAAGTCATGCGCCAGCACCCCGATCACCACGGCGGGCAGGAAGGCCACCAGAACCGCGGTGATGAAGCGGCGCGCGGCGGGATCTTGCGGCGCGGAGGCAAAGACATGAATCAGCCTGGCCCCGTAGACCCACAGGATCGCAAGGATGGCGCCGAGCTGGATCACCACCTCGAAAGCCTTGCCGGTCGAATGGAAGCCAAGAAAATGACCGGCCAGCAGGATGTGGCCGGTCGAGGAAACGGGGAGGAACTCGGTCAGGCCTTCCAGCAGACCGAGGATCCCCGCGACGATGGTATCATTCATGTTCAGGATGCCTTGCGGAGGTTTTTCGCGGATGCCTGGATCGCGTCATATTGTCCGTTCGGACGGAAACGCCATAGGTAATCCGCCATGATTGCGGACATGGGGGTGGGAGTGATGCCGAGCGCCGCGAAATCCCCCGCGCCGGGCGAAACCACATTGTCGGTGTAGAGATTGCGGAGCTGATCGCGGGTCAGCAGCCGGTTGGTGAACAGCCCGAAGGTCACCGCCTGCGCGGCATCGGCAAGGGCCGCGACGGGTGCGGCGAGGAACCAGGGCAGGTTCACGACGGGCCGCTTGCGGTCGATCACCCTGAGCAGGCGCTGCATCAGTTCGCGCAGCGTTTCCACATCCGGGCCGCCGAGTTCGTAGATGCCCTTCGCCGCGCCGTCGACGCCCATCACCGCCGCCTTGGCGACATCGTCGACATAGACCGGCTGGAATTTCGTCTCGCCCCCGGCGATGGCGAGGATCGGGCTCATCACGCTCATGCCGGCGAATTTGTTGAAGAACTGATCCTCGGGGCCGAAGATCACCGCGGGGCGCAGGATCATCGCTTCGGGGAAAGCCGCCAGAACCGCGGCCTCGCCCGCCGCCTTGCTGCGGGCATAGCCGCTTTTCGAGCCGCTGTCGGCCCCAAGCGCCGAGATATGCACGAGCCGCCGCACCCCAAGCGCGGCGGCGCAGCGCGCGACGATTCCCGCCCCCTCCACATGGACGGAATCGAAGCGGTTCGGCCCCCGGTTCGCCAGAATGCCCACGCAGTTCACCACCGCGTCGGCGCCCCGCATGGCGGCGCGGACGCTCGCCTCGTTGCGGATGTTGCACAGGACCGGCTCGATCTGCCCGACGGTGCCGTAGGGGCAGATGAACAGCGCCTCGTTCGGGCGGCGGCAGGCGATCCGGATGCGCCAGCCTTCCTTCGCCAGCCGCTGCGCGACATAGCGGCCAACGAAGCCGGAGCCGCCATAGATCGTGACAAGTCTGGACATGGTGCGATCTCCCAAGTCGTCGATGCGATCGTTCATTGATTAGCGTCAAGGCCCTCTGCGAACAAGGGAAATGGCGTCGCATCCGTCGGTCGCGCGGTTTTCGGCGGGGTTTCGGTGCCCGGACCATGCGCCCGGCACGGCGTCCCCGGCGACGGCTTGCACAAAGAAAATGCGCGGAGTGAAAGAAAACCGTTTTCCCCCGTTGACACTCCCGGGAGGTCCTTATAAATCCCGCCCCACGACATCGGCCCAGATGGCGGAATTGGTAGACGCGCACGGTTCAGGTCCGTGTGCCGCAAGGCGTGGAGGTTCGAGTCCTCTTCTGGGCACCAATACTTCGCGGAAAGCCGCGCAATCTTCGGATTGCGCGGCTTTCGTCTTTTCCGGCAGGCGCATGACCGCTTCGGCGCGGAATCCGGCCCCTGCGCCGTGATGGTTCGGGGCAGACGATTCCGGGGCGTATCCGGGCCGTCCACCTGCCCGGCGCGGCGGATAGTCGCCGGGACTTGTGACCCGATGAAACCCGATGGCGTGTTCGGGTGTTGTCTCCCCGACCCATTCAGGGAAAGGAGAGCCATCATGTCACCACGTCGGAAGTATGGAATCTATCTGGTTGCCATTGTGCTGGTCGTGATGGTCGCGATCTTCTCGATGGCGCCGCGGTAAGGCCGGGGCACGGGCGGATGCCGCAGCGCGGCGGGACTTGGGGCTGCCTGCGGCGGGTTGGATTTTTCTGACAAAAGCAGGCAATATCAGGCAGACCTGACCGGATTATATGCGCATTGATCGGCTGCATTCTGCGCATGCGAAGAAAACCTTCGCTGCAAGAGGAACCCCGGCTACCCCGGAATGAGTTTTCCCTGCGAACCTCAAGACGGAAGCAAGTGACGTTCGGATGGTGATAGCTGGATCAATCCTGTCTCGATTAGGTCGGGGCATACCCCCTGCGATATCCTTTGCGGTGGTTCTTGGTGCCTGCGCCGGTTCGCAGGATACGACCAATCTGCATCTGGACAGGGATGTTGTCGCGGTGGTCGGGCTTGACAGCTCCAATGTCCGCATGTGCGCCGGCATGCCCTCGGCCATCACCATTACCGGCGAGGATGAGGAGATCTGGTTCTACCAGACCAGCATCCCCCGCCGGGACCTGAGCCTGGGTATTCCGATTCCCGTGCTGGGCGCCGCGACGGGGAATGTCAGCCTGAACAACAGCACCAGTTGCTCGACCCAGTTCCGGTTTGTGGATGGCCGGGTGGTGGAGGCCTATCCAAGCGGCCTGACCCGGTTGATGGGCGAGCAGCAGGCCTATTGCATGACCAAGATCGACGAATGCGCGAATTATGCGCGAAGCCATAAATGATCCCCCCCCGAGTGGCGGACAGGGCGGCAGGGGGCGCTGCCCCCTCGCGGCCTTGCCGCTCACCCCCGGGATATTTATGGAAGAATGAAGGGCTGGAACATCCGCCCTTTCAGGTCTCCGCGGTTGGCGGTCGAGGATCGGGCCCTGATCCCTATTGCCAGTCCGCCGATTGCGTCCCGTATGCGCTGGACAGATAGTCGATCAGCGTCGTCACCTTCGGCGGGGTGAATTCCGATTCGGGGGAGAGGATGCTGATCGACAGCGCCTGCCCCGCAAGGGTCGGGATGATCGGGACCAGTTGTCCGTCGCGCAGCCGTTCGCCGGTTAGATAGCCGGGAAGGCAGGCGATTCCATAGCCGTTCAGACAGGCTTCCAGCAGCGCCAGATCGTCATTGGCGGTCAGGGGCCCGTTGCACCGCACCGTGCGGCTTTCGCCGGAGGCGGAGATCAGATGCCACAGGTTGGTCTCGGGCGCCGTATCCAGCGCCTGATGCAGCAGCACATGTTCCGTCAGTTCCTCGATCCGCGCGGGGGCGCCGTGACGGGCGACATATTCCGGCGCGGCGACAAGATGGTGCGCGCTGCGGGCTAGCAGGCGGCTGCCGGCGGGGCGCGACATCTCGGGGTCGATGCTCAGCGTCAGGTCATGCTCCGCCGAGGCGACCGGCGCCGCGTTGCGCTGCCGCAGGTCGGTATGGATGCTCAGTCCCGGATAGTCCATCAGCAGTCCGCCCAGAACCGGGACGAAACGGGTCACCCCGAATTCGGCGGGGACCGAGACGCGCAGCCGCCCCGTGGGCGGCATCCGTGTGCTTCCGGCCATGGCATCGGCCTCTTGCGCGTCATGCACGATCCGGCGCGCCCGGCGGTAATAGGCGATGCCGATCTCGGTCGGTTCGACGCGCCGCGTCGTGCGTTCCAGCAGCCGCGTCCCCAGCCGTTGTTCCAGCGCGGCGACGTATTTCGAGATCGCCGATTTCGACACCTCCATCCGTCGCGCGGCTCCGGTGAAACCGCCCTGATCCACGACGGCGATAAAGGCTTCCATTTCAGTCAGGCGGTCCATGCGGAATATCCATGGTTGATTTCAACGCATGACCAGTCGCAGGGGATTCCGGCCGAAATCGGGCGGGCTGTGGCTAAAAGAATGTTTTTTGGAAACGATCGCGCCGGTTCAGGGGGCGTCCGGCAGCAGCAAGGCCTCGACCCGGCGGTTGCGGTCCTGTCCCTCGGCGGTGCGGTTGCTGGCGCGCGGGGCCAGCCATCCCGCCCCCTCGGCGCGCAACTGATCTGCGCGCAGGCCGTAGGCGTTGATCAGCCGGTCGCGCACCGCATCGGCGCGTTTTTGCGACACGGCGATATTGGCGTCGAGCGTGCCGGTGGTGTCGGTATGGCCGACCAGCGCGATCCGCGCCTTTGGCCGCGTCGCCAGATAATCCGCCACGGCGCGGAGCGAGGGGAAGTCCTGATCGCCCAGTGTGGTGGCGCCGCTTTCAAAGATCAGATCATCCAGCGCGACCGCCCCCGTCGCCTCCAGCCGCGTGGCGAAATCGCTTTGCGCCGGGGCGGCGGGGGGCGGCGTGGCGGGGGTCACGGCGGCGGGCGCCGGGGCCGCGCCCTGTGTCAGCGAGGTCAGCTGCACGAAGCCCGATTCAGAACTGCGCGAGACGGTCAGCACCAGCCATTCGTTGCCCTTGCGCGCCGCGAAATAGCGGAAATCGCCCAGATCCACATGCATCTGCGGTTCCGGCAACAGGTCCAGCGCATAGCGGAAATCGAAGCCGCCGCAGGCATCGGTGTCGCATTCGTAGACCGGAGAATAGCCCGCCGCCTCGATCCCGGCGCGCAGGGGGGCGAGGATCTGCAAGGTCGTGCTCTGGTCGGACCGCAGCCGCCAGGCCTTGTCGCTGCGCGCGCCTTCCAGCTGCGTCGAGGGCCCGCCATCCCCGGTCCAGCGCCCGGTCAGCACCGCATAGCCGGTGGCGGGCGAGGTCCGCTCCGCCGTGACCGAGGCGGTATCGGGCAGTGTCAGCTCCACCCCGTCCGCCAGCGCGGGCAGCGGCAGCAGGCACAGCAGCAGGACCGCCGCGCGGGTCATTTCGCCGCCTCGCGGCGGTAATGATAGCCGATCGTCGCCTGCATCCCCATGCGTTCATAGACCGCGCGCGCGGGGGTGTTGGCGCGGGTCACGACAAGGGTGAAACGCTCGGCGCCCTGCGCGGCGGACCAGCGCAGGGATTCCCTCATGATCTCCTGCGCCAGTCCGCGGCGGCGGAAGGCGGGCGGCACGAACAGCGCATGCAGCATCGCCGTGCCCGCGTGGAGCGCGACAAAGGCCACCCCCGCCGCCCGGTCCCCGGCCCGTCCGAGCACGGCGGCCTTCGGCCCTGCCGCGCGTTCCATCACCGCAAGCCGGGCCGGCCCGATGTCGCCCGCGGCCCAGATCTCGCGCAGGACGGCAAGCGGCGGCCAGTGGGGCGGGACCTCGATCATCTCCGCCCCGCTGGCGGGCAGGTCACGGACCGGGGTTTCGTAGATCACGACGGGGTCGTAGGCTTCGTAGCCGCGCGCGGCGAGGGTGGCGTCCAGCGCCTCCTCTCCGGGGCGGATGATGAAGCGCGGTGTCTGGCCCCAGCCGCGATGGGCGGCGATGGCGGCGTCGATGTCGGCCTCGGCGAAGGGGGCTTCAAGGCTCGCGCAGCTCACCCGCGATCCGCCGCCCCGGCCTTCGCGGATGCGGAACCCGCCCGCCATCGTGGTATCGGCGGCGGGCCATGTGGCGTCGATCACCGCGAAAAGATCGGGCGCGGCGGCGTCTTTCATTGCCCCTCCGGGAAGGCCGCCTTCAGCGCGGCCCAGGCGGCGTCCAGCGCCTCGGGATCGGTCGAACGGGCCACCAGATTGGTGCCGAAACGGCCGTCCCGCGTGAAGGGATAGGAGCCGAAGGACACGTCCGGATGCGCCTCGGCCACCGTCCGCAGGGCATCGGCCACGGTCGATTCCGGCGCCTCCATCAGCAGGCTGCGCGACAGCAGGGGCCGCCCTCCGCGCAGCGTCGGCAGGACGGAGGCGACCATCGCCTTGAACACTTCGGGCACCCCGGCCATCACATGGCAGTTGCCGATGGTGAAGCCCGGCGCGGTCGAGGCCGGATTGTCGATCAGCGTCGCGCCATCCGGGATGCGGGCCATGCGCAGGCGGGCCTCGGTCAGGTCCTGCCCGCGCAGGGCGTAATGCGCGGCGAGCAGGGCGCGCGCATCCTCGCGCACGCCGATCGCGCGCCCGAAGGCCGCGGCCACCGCATCGGCGGTGATGTCGTCATGCGTCGGCCCGATGCCGCCCGAGGTGAACAGGTGGTCGACCGCGCCCGAAAGCTCGCGCACGGCGGCGGTGATGGTGGCATGGTCGTCGCCGATCACGCGGATCTGCACGAGGTCGATCCCGGCCTTGGTCAGCTCGCCGGCCAGATGCCAGGCGTTGCCCTCGCGGGTGCGGCCGGTCAGGATTTCATCGCCGATGATCAGGATCGCGGCTGTCGGATTGGGCATGCGGGCCTCCTTTGACGCAATGTATAGGACGCGGCCCCCGTCGCGGAAAGCCCGGCACTGGTCAAACCGCCGCTTTGTGACTATTTAGAGGACCGACAATTTCAGGAGAAGACAAGTGGAAGAGAGTCGGGGCCGCGTCACCAAGGACGGGATTCGCATCTACAACACCACCAGCGATTTCGACGGGATCCGCGCCTCCTGCCGCATCACGGCGCAGATCCTTGACGAGGTGGCGCCGCTGGTGCAGCCCGGCGTGACCACCGCCGAGCTTGACGATTTCATCCGGAACCGGATCACCGAGCTTGGCGCCACATCGGCGACGATCGGCTACCGGGGCTACAAGCATGCGTCGTGCATCTCGATCAACCATGTGGTCTGCCACGGGATTCCGGGGCCGAAGATCATCCATGACGGCGACATCCTGAACATCGACATCACCGTGATCCTCGATGGCTGGTTCGGGGACAGCTCGCGCATGTATGTGGCGGGGAACCTGTCGCGCAAGGCGGAACGGCTGATCGAGGTGACCTATGAATCGCTGATGCTGGGCATCGCGCAGGTGCGGCCCGGCAATACCTTCGGCGACATCGGCCATGCGATCCAGCAATATGTGGAATCGAACCGGATGAGCGTGGTGCGCGACTTCTGCGGCCACGGCGTCGGGCGCGTGTTCCATGCCCCGCCGAACGTGCTGCATTACGGCCGCCCGGGCACCGGCGCGGTGCTGGAGGAAGGCATGATCTTCACCATCGAGCCGATGGTGAACCTTGGCCGCCCCGACACCAAGGTGCTGGCCGATGACTGGACCGCCGTGACCCGCGACAAGTCGCTCTCGGCGCAATACGAGCATTGCGTGGGCGTGACGGCGGACGGCTGCGAGATCTTTACCCTCTCGCCCGCGAACAGGTTCCACAAGACCTGGGAATGAGCGCGATTTCCTGATCCGGTGCGGTTGTGGACAGGGCGCAGGGGGCCAGCCCCCTCTTTGCGCATGCGCGCAAATTCACCCCCGGGATATTTTTGGAAAGATGAAGGGCAGGGGGCGGCGGGTTTCGATGCGCTCTGACGGATGGCGGGCTAGAGGTTCAGGAGCCTCGGCACCTCGAACATCGAGGTGACGATTTCCGCCCCTACCGCGCGCAGATCCGGATTCACCTCGTGCGGCGCATAGCCGAGGACGCGCATCCCCGCCGCGATGCCGGCCCTTGCGCCGGTCGGCGTATCCTCCATCACGACGCAATGCGCGGGATCGGCGTTCAGCGCGCGCGCCGCCGTCAGATAGAGGTCCGGCGCGGGTTTCGGGCAGCCCAGATCCTGCCCGGAAAACAGCCGGTCCTTGAGCTTTGCCCAGATCGCGGGATGCTGGCCAAGGGTCGCGCGCATCTTCTGCATCCGGCCGTTCGAGCCGACGGCATAGGGGACGCCTGCCCGGTCGAGCGCGTCGAGCAGTTCCGGCACGCCGGGCATCAGCGCGGTGCCCTGCGCCAGACGTTCGCACATCCGGTCGTAGAAGCCGTCGGCCCAGCCGGCGGGCAGATCGGCGCCGTGGGCACGGGCGTAACGGCCGGTTTCCTCGATCGTATGGCCGATGAACAGGGGTTCCAGTTCCGGGATGGTCATGTGCAGCCCGTGGGCGGCGAAATCCTCTTGGATCAGGGCGAAGGTCACCGGCTCGCTGTCCACGAGGACGCCATCGCAATCGAACAGAACGGCCTGAGGCTTCATGACGGCATCCTTGCAAGGGTGATGAGGGTATCGCCGTAGCGGCGCTGGTCGATCTGTTCAAGGGGCGCGGGCACCGTGGGCGGGGCGCTTTCCTCCCACACCAGCATGGCACCGGGGGCGAACCAGCCGTTCGCGAGGCAGGAGGCCACCGCCTTTTCGCCCAGACCCATCCCGTAGGGCGGGTCGAGGAAGATCAGGTCATATCCCGCCCCCCGGCACGGCCCCATGTTCGTCGCGTCCCGGCGCCAGACATCGGTCACGCCCATCGCCCGCATCAGATCTATGTTGCGGCGCAGGAGCGCGCGCGCCGCAGCCCCGTCATCGACGAAGGCCACCCGCGCCGCGCCGCGCGACAGCGCCTCGAGCCCCAATGCCCCCGTCCCGGCGAAGAGGTCGAGCACCCGCGCCCCCGGCAGCGGATTGCCATGCGTGCCGTTGATGAGCAGGTTGAAGATCGATTCCCGCACCCGGTCCGTTGTCGGCCGCAGATGCGCCGGGGCGTCGCCTTCGCCGACATCGGCCAGTTTCAGTCCGCGCCTGTCTCCGCCGATGATCCTCATTTCAGCAGCACCTTCAGATCGGGGGCGGTTTCGATCTGTGCGGGGGTGACGGGTTTGGCCCCCTCGATCAGGCGCTTGCCGACCATAAAGGCGCGCGGGTCGTTCAGCGCATCGACGGCGAGCAGCCGGTCCCCGCGGAAATACCAGTTGGACAGGCCGCCCTCCGCGTGCCGCGTCACCACCCGGTCATGGCCGGTGTTCAGCCCGGCGATCTGCAGTTTCGCGTCGAACTGATCCGACCAGAACCACGGTTTCGGCAGATAGGGCCGGTTCGCGCCCAGCATGTTCGCCGCCACCGTCTCGCCCATGTCGATGGCGTTGCCGACGCTTTCCAGCCGCAGCCTCTCGCCCGCATGGGGGAAGGAGGCGCAATCCCCCGCCGCCCAGATCGCCGGATCGGCGGTGCGGCAATATTCATCCACCGCGATGCCATTCGCCACGGTCAGCCCCGCGGCCTGCGCCAGCGCCGCATCCGGCGTCACGCCGATGCCGGTGATGACAAAATCGGCGGGGATGAGGCGCCCGTCCGTCAGCTCGGCCCCGGTGACGTGGCTGTCGCCCGTCAGGCGCTTCAGCCCGGTGCCCTCGATGATCTCCACCCCGTGGGCGCGGTGCAGCGCGCGGATCGCATCGGCGGTTTCGGCGCAGGCGACACGGCCAAGGATGCGCGCCGCCGCCTCGACCAGCGTGACGGTCAGGCCGAGCTTGCGCGCCACCGCCGCCGCCTCCAGCCCGATATAGCCGCCGCCGATCACCACCAGCCGCCGTCCGGGCCGGAACTCGGGCGCCATCGCATCGACATCGGCCAGATTGCGCACGGTGAAGACGCCGGGCAGATCGCCGCCGATGGTGGCGGGCAGGCGGCGCGGGCTGGCCCCGGTGCAGAGCGCGAGCTGTTCATAGCCGATCACGCCGGCCTCCGTCTGCACGGTCTTGGCGGCGCGGTCGATGCCCGTGACGCGCGTGCCCATCCGCAGGGTGACGCCGTTCGCCGCCCACCAGTCGTCGCCACGCAGCGTCAGCCGGTCCAGCGGCATCTCTCCCAGCAGGTAGCCTTTCGACAGGGGGGGGCGCTGATAGGGGGGCACCGGCTCCGCGCCGATCACCGTCACCGCGCCGACATAGCCCAGCCCGCGCAGCTTCGCCGCGATCGAGGCCGCCGCCTGCCCGCCGCCCACGACGACGATCCCCGCACCTTCCTGTCCCATCACATTCCCTCTGGTCGTCCTGCGGCGTGACCCTATATCCTCCCCCTGATCCTGTGCAACGCGAGAGGGACAAGATGAGCATTGAAAAGGGTGAGGTTCTGCCGGGCGCGACGCTTCTGCGGCTTGGCGACGCCGGGCCGGAAACGGTCAGCCTCGGCGAAAAGATGAAGGGCCGCAAGATCGTGATCTTCGCCGTGCCGGGCGCCTTCACCGGCGTCTGCACCACCGCCCATGTGCCGAGCTTCATCCGCGTCATCGACGCGCTGAAGGAAAAGGGCGTCGAGGAGGTGATCTGCATCTCCGTCAACGACCCCTTCGTGCTGAAGGCCTGGGGCGAATCGACCGGCGCGACGGCGGCGGGCATCACCATGCTGGCCGATGCCGAAAGCGCCTTCACCACCGCGATCGGGATGAATTTCTCGGCCCCGCCGGCCGGGCTGATCAACCGCTCGCTGCGCTATGCGATGGTGGTCGAGGACGGCGTGGTCAAGGTCCTGAATCAGGAAGAAACCCCCGGCGTCTGCGAAGTCTCGGGCGGCGAGGCGATCCTCGAAGTCGTGTAATCCGGGGCCCATCCCTGAAATCCGCCGGGAGGAGGCCCGCCCCCTCCCGGCTAAGGCTTTCCCTGTTCGCCCCGAAACGCGCCCCACGCCGCCTGAATGGCCTCCTGCCTTCATTCTTCCATAAATATCCCGGGGGTGAGCGGTGAAGCCGCGAGGGGGCAGCGCCCCCTGCGCCCTCACCGATTCCGAAACGGCGCAAACCGGATGAGCCGAAATCGGTTCAGTCCCCGTCCTTCCGATAGGGTCCCAGATCGCTGAGCGCCGAGATATCCGCGCTGACCGCCGCGCGTTCGTCATCCAGAAAGGCCGCCACCGCGCGGCGCAGGCCGGGATGCGCGATCCAGTGGACGGAATGGGTCGCCACGGGCAGGTAGCCACGCGCGAGCTTGTGTTCCCCCTGCGCGCCTGCCTCGACCCGGCTCAGCCCCTGCGCAATGGCCCATTCGGTGGCCTGATGGTAGCACAGCTCGAA
Source organism: Paenirhodobacter populi (assembly GCF_004022215.1). Lineage (GTDB taxonomy): Bacteria > Pseudomonadota > Alphaproteobacteria > Rhodobacterales > Rhodobacteraceae > Rhodobacter > Rhodobacter populi. The sequence goes on along the minus strand of NZ_SAUZ01000014.1, from coordinate 107,367 downwards.
ATGCAGGAAGGCGTGATCCTCGGTGCAGCCCCAGTAGCGGCCGAACAGCGTGTCGCGCCCGATCAGGTTCAGCGCCCCGGCCACCGGCTCTCCGTCGCGCTCCGCCAGAATCAGCAGCACATCGCGCCGCATCCCGTGCAGCGCGTCAAAGAATGCGCGCGTCAGGTAGGGGCGCCCCCATTTGCGGCTGCCGGTGTCCTGATAGAAGTCCCACATCGCGTCCCAATGCGCGGGCAGGATGTCGTCGCCGGTCAGCGCCCGGATCGTGCCGCCAAAGGCCTGCGCCCGTTCGCGTTCCTTGCGGATCGCCTTGCGCTTGCGCGAGGCGAGCGCGGCGAGGAAATCGTCAAAGCTGCGATAGCCGCGATTGAACCAGTGGAACTGTTCGCCCTCGCGTAGCAGCCAGCCGCGATCGGTGGCGGCGGTCACCTCCTCCGGCGGGCAGAAGGTGATGTGGGCCGAGGACAGGTCCGCCTGCGTCGCCACCGTTTCCATGCCCTGCAGCAGCGCGGCGCGGCCCTCGGCCTCGAATCCGGGGCGGGTCAGCAGGCGCCGGCCGTTGACCGGCGAAAACGGGACGGAACATTGCAGCTTGGGATAATAGCTGCCGCCCGCGCGTTCATAGGCATCGGCCCAGCCGTGATCGAAGACATATTCGCCCTGCGAATGGGATTTCAGGTAAAGCGCCGCCACCGCGATCACCCGCCCGCCCTGTCGCGCGACCATCGGGCGCGGCAGCCAGCCGGTGCCGTCCCCGACGGAACCCGAGCTTTCCAGCGCCGACAGGAAGGCATGGGTGGTGAACGGGTCCAGCGGGCGCCCGCCCTGCGCCGCCTCGGGGCAGGCGCAGGCGTTCCAGTCGGCCTCGGGGATCGCCTGCACCCCGGGGGCCAGCGTGATCTCGATCGCGTCGGTCATCCCTGTTCCTCTCCGCCCAAGGATGATGCCGGTTGCCGCCGCGTCAAGCGGGGATCGGGGCCGGATAGTTCTCGAAGGTGATGTTGTGGGCGACCCTGCGCGCCTTTTCCTCGGCCTCGGGCGAACGGATCGTCCAGCACAGGATGCGCGCGCCCGCGGCCTTCAGCTCCGCCACGCGCGGATTGTTCAGGTCCGACGCCTCGTGCGAGATGAAATCGCAGCCCAGCCTGTCATAGTCCGGGATCGCCCGCAGGCGGTCGCGCGTCGCGGGCGGCAGCAGCGTCCAGTCGGGTCCATAGGCCGAGGTCGTCAGCCCCACCGCGATGCCGGGGGCGGTGCGCCGAAAAGCCTCGATCGCATGGGGATTGAAGGACATCACCGCCAAGGGACCCGCGTAGTCGCGCAAAAGCTGCGCGGCGGCGGCTTCGAGCCGCCCGTCCGTCGGCCCCATGCCGCCATCCTGGTCCTTGATCTCGACCAGGAGCGGCGCCCGGCCCGCGACCTCGGCCAGAAATTCCGTCAGCGTCGGGATGGTGTCGTCGCTGCCCGAAAGCCGCGTGGCGGCCAGTTCGTCGGCGGTCTGCATCTGCACCCGGCCCGCGCGGCCGGTCAGGCGGCGCAGGTCGTAGTCGTGGAACACCACCGGCACGCCATCCGAGGACAGTTGCAGGTCGCATTCGATCCCGTAGCCCGCCGCGATCGCCGCCCGCGCCGCCGACAGGCTGTTTTCCGGCCGTTCCGCATCGTGATAGCCGCGATGCGCAAAGGGCAGGCGCAGGAAATCCGGGTCCAGCATCATTTCACCTCGAAGATCGCCTCGATCTCCACCGCGACGCCGAAAGGCAGCGAGGCCGCCGACACCGCCGAGCGCGCATGCCGCCCGGCATCGCCGAAGACCTCGACCATCAGGTCGGAACAGCCGTTCACCACCTTCGGCTGATCGCCGAAACCGGCGGTGGAATTGACGAAGCCCACCAGCTTCACCACCCGCGCCACGCGGTCCAGATCGCCAAGCGCGGCCTTCGCCTGCGCGATCAGCGACAGCCCGCAGCGGCGCGCGGCGGCGGCGCCATCCTCGACCGTCAAACCGTCGCCCAGCTTGCCGAGGATCAGCCCGTCCGGCCCCGCCGAAACCTGACCCGAGACGAAAAGCTGGCCGCCCGACAGCACATAGGGCACATAATTCGCCGCCGGCGCGGGCGCGGCGGGCAGTTCGATTCCCAGTTCCTGAAGGCGTGCGTCGATCTTGCTCATGATGTCTCTCCGGGATGTGACCAGTTTGCCCGGACGGTAGGGCGGCCCGGGCGGGGCTTCAAGCGACCATTTGCTCGGCGCGCTTCAGATCGACGGAAACCAGCTGGCTGACGCCCTGTTCCTGCATCGTCACGCCGAACAGGCGGTCCATCCGGCTCATCGTCACCGCATGGTGGGTGATGACGAGGAAGCGCGTATCGGTGCGCCGGGTCATCTCGTCCATCATGTCGCAGAACCGCGTGACGTTCGCGTCGTCGAGCGGCGCGTCCACCTCGTCCAGCACGCAGATGGGCGCGGGATTGGCCAGAAACACCGCGAAGATCAGGGCGAGAGCCGTCAGCGTCTGTTCGCCCCCGGACAGGAGCGACAGGGTGGACAGCTTCTTGCCCGGCGGCTGGCACATGATTTCAAGGCCCGCTTCCAGCGGATCGTCGGATTCGACCAGCACCAGCCGCGCCTCGCCCCCGCCGAACAGATGGGTGTAGAGCGTGCTGAAATTGCCGTTGACCTGTTCATAGGCGGCCAGCAGCCGTTCGCGCCCCTCGCGGTTCAGCCCGGCGATGCCGGCGCGCAGCTTGCGGATCGCTTCCTCAAGGTCGGCCTTTTCCTGCGACAGCGTGTCGAATTCGGTCTGCACCGCCTGCGCGTCTTCCTCGGCGCGCAGGTTGACGGCGCCAAGCGCCTCGCGCTGGCGTTTCAGCCGGGCGACATCGGATTCGAGCACCTCGGCCGGGGGCAGGTCGCCGTCGAGATCAAGGCTCGCATGCAGAGCCTCGGGCGTGGTTTCCAGCACCTCGGCGATCCGCTCCGCCGCCAGCGTCAGCGCCTCGCGCGAGGCTTCGACGCGGGCTTCGGTGCGGGCGCGGGCCTCGCGCGCGTCGCCCGCGGCGCGTTCGGAATCGCGTTCGGCGGTCTGCGCGGCGCGCAGGGCGTTTTCCGCATCGCGCAGGGCGGCGGTGGCGGCGTCGCGTCGGGTCTGGGCGGTGTCGATCTGCTCGGCCAGATCGCCGCGCCGCTCGGCGATTTCCTCGGGCAGAGCGGCGGCGTCTTCCAGCTCCGCCAGCGCCTCTTCGCGCCGGGCGGCGAGTTCCGCGCCGCGACGTTCGGCCGTTTCCAGCCGTTGCCGCCAGCCCGAGAGTTCCTTCACCACCTCCTGCCGGCGGCGGGTGCGGGCCTCGCCCTCGCGGCGCACGTCGTCATGGCTGGCGCGGCGGGTCAGCATGGTCAGCCGCGCGGCCTCGACCGTCATCTTGACGGCATCCACCTCGGAACGCGCGCCCTCGATGTCGGGCAGGTCGGCGGCCTGCGCCTCTGCCTCATCCAGCGCGGCGCGGGCGGCGCGGGCGGCTTCGGCATGGCGCGCGACGGCGAGCCGCGCGGATTCGAGCCTGCCCGAGGACAGGGCCCGCTCCGCCTCGGCCTTCGACAGGGCCCGTCCGGTATCAGTCAGGCGCTGGTCCGCGGCGCGGCGGGCCTCACGCGCGCGGGTTTCCGCGCCGGTCGCATCGGCGAGCGCGCGGGTCAGCGCCTCATGCCCGTCGCGCGCGGCGGCGGCGGCGGTTTCCGCGGTTTCAAGGTCGGCCTGAAGCCCGGCCAGACGGTTGATCTGCGTCAGCCGCAGCGCGGCGGCGCTTGGCGCATCCCCGGCGGCTGTGCGGAACCCGTCCCACCGCCACAGATCGCCCGCCGCCGTCACCAGCCGCTGGCCGGGGGCGAGCGCCGGTTGCAGGCGCAGGCCCGTCGCCGCATCGGGCACCACGCCGATCTGGCCGATCCGGCGCGCCAGAACCGGCGGCACGGTGACATGGGGGGCCAGCGGGGCTGCGCCTTCGGGCAGCGGTTGCGGCGCGGGGTAATCGGGCAGCAGGCCCCAGCCCGTCGCCCCTTCGCCCGCCTCGGGGGCGTTCAGGTCATCGGCAAGCGCGGCGCCAAGCGCGGCTTCATAGCCCGGCGCGGCGCTGACATGGTTCAGCAGCGCATCGTCGCCCCCCGCCTCGCGCGAGATCAGGCGGGCGAGCGCCGTGACCTCGGACCGCAGCGCACCGGCCTCGCCCTCGGCCTCGCTGCGCGCGGCGCGGGCGGCGCTTTCACGGGCGAGGATGTCGGCGCGGGTTTCCTCGGCGGCGGCAAGCGCCTCTTCGGCGGTCTCGGCGGTCTCCTGCGCCTCTTCCTGCGCGGACTGCGCGGCCTCGAACGCCTCCCCGGCGGCGGCGAGCGTTTCGGCGGCCTCTTCGACGGCCTCCTGCGCGGCCTCCGCCTCCGCCTCGGACCGTTCGAGCGCCATCCGGCTGTCCGACAATTGCCGCGCCACCGCGCCGTGGCGGGCGGCAAGGCGGGCGACCTCCTCGGTCATCTCCGCCAGTTGCGCCTCGCGTTCCTGCAACAGGGCCGAGGCCTCGGCGGCGGCTTCGGCGGCCAGCGCCAGCTTTTCGTCATGCCCCTCGGCCGCCTTGGCAAGCTGCGCCATTTCCCATTCCAGCCGGGCGATGGTTTCGCCCGCGTCGCGGTTCAGCCCGGCCTCGCGTTCCGCGTCATGGTCGAGCTGCGCGATCCGGGCCTTGAGCGCGCCGATCGCCTCGGCCGCCTGCCGTTCCTGATCGTCCAGCGTTTCGCGTTGCAGCATCAGCCGTTGCAGGATCGCGCCGGCGATCGCCTCTTCCTCGCGCAGGGGGGGCAGGCGGTCGTCCAGCGCGGCCCGCGCCTCGGCCGCCTCGCGCGCGGCGGTTTCGGTGCGCGCGGCAAGGGCAAGGTGGTCGCGCAGCTGCGCCTCGGCCTCGGCCCGGGCCAGATCGGCCTCGTGCCAGCGCAGATACAGCAGCATCCCCTCGGCCCGGCGCAGATCGGTGCCGATCTCGCGATAGCGCGCCGCCTGCCGTGCCTGCCGGGCCAGCGTCGCCAGCTGGCCGTTGAGGTTTTCCAGCACGTCATCGACGCGCAGCAGGTTCTGTTCGGCGCCGTTCAGCTTCAGTTCCGCCTCGTGGCGGCGCTGATACAGGCCGGAAATGCCCGCCGCTTCCTCAAGGATCCGCCGCCGCGCCTTGGGCCGGGCGTTGATCAGCTCGGCGATCTGCCCCTGCCGGACCAGCGCGGGCGAATGCGCCCCGGTCGAGGCATCGGCGAACAGCATCTGCACGTCGCGCGCCCGCACGTCGCGGGTGTTGACCTTGTAGGCCGATCCGGCATCGCGGGTGATGCGGCGCACGATTTCCAGACTGTCGCTTTCGTTGAAGCCCGCGGGGGCCAGCCGGTCGCTGTTGTCGATCGACAGGCAGACCTCGGCGAAAGGGCGTGCCGGGCGGGTGGCGGCGCCGGCGAAGATCACGTCCTCCATCCCCTCGCCGCGCATCGCGGTGGGGCGGTTTTCGCCCATCACCCACCGCAGGGCTTCCAGCAGGTTCGACTTGCCGCAGCCGTTCGGCCCCACGACGCCGGTCAGCCCGTCGTGGATGATCAGGTCCGTCGGATCGACGAAGCTCTTGAAGCCGTTCAGACGCAGCCGGGTGAAGCGCAAGCGGGAACCCCCTGGGATGATGGGCCAGTTTCGTGGTTTGCCCCGGCGAAGTCAACCAAGCGCCCCGGCCCCGCAGCCTTGATCCGACACATCCTCAAGATATCTGACGGAGGGAATTGGCCTTTCCGAAACGCTGGCCTATGTTGCGCGCCACGGGAGGGTCCAGAACGAAAGCCAAGGGGGCTGCCATGCTTGTTCCGGCCTTTGCCATCATCCTGTTGTTCCAGCTTGTCGGAGAGGTGATTTCCCGCGCGCTGCATCTGCCGCTGCCGGGGCCTGTCCTTGGCATGGTCGGCATGGTCGTCGCGCTGAGCATGATCCCCAAGCTCGGCGAGATCGTCACCCCCGTCGCGCAGGGGCTGCTGCGCTATCTGGCGCTGATGTTCGTGCCGGTGGGCGTGGGCATCGTTTCGAGCCTGTCGACGATCGAGGCGCACTGGCTGGCGATCTCGGCCTCGCTGTTCTTGTCGACCATCGCGGCGATCGGGCTTGGCGCGCTGACCTTCGTCTGGGTCGCGCGTCTGACCGGAGGCGAAGCCGATGAGTGAGCCTATCGCCGATGCCTTCCAGATCTGGTCCTACATGTCGCAGCAGCCGCTTTTGTGGCTGTGCGCGACGCTGTTCGCCTATTGGATCGGGGAAATCCTGTTCGTGAAGGCGGGGCGCAACCCGCTGGTCAACGCGGTGCTGATCGCGATCGTCCTGCTGGGCGTGCTGCTGCATATCACCGGCACGAGCTACGAGACCTATTTCGACGGCGCGCAATTCGTCCACTTCATGCTCGGGCCGGTGACGGTCTGTCTGGCGATCCCGTTGCAGGCGAACCTGCTGTCGATCCGCAAGGCGCTGATCCCGATCATGGCGGCGCTGGTGGTGGGGTCGGTGACCTCGATCGTCGTGGCGCTTGGCGTGGCAAAGCTTCTGGGCGCCGATCAGGTCCTGCTGGCGACCATCGCGCCGAAATCGGTGACCACCCCCGTCGCCATCGGCATCGCCGAGGGCATGGGCGGCGATACCGCGCTGACCGCCGTTCTGGTCATCATCACCGGCACGATCGGCGCGATCTGCGTGACGCCGCTGCTGAACCTGCTGCGGGTCAAGGACTGGCGCGCCCGCGGTTTTGCGGTCGGCGTCGTCTCGCACGGCTTCGGCACGGCGCGCGCCTTTCAGGTGAACGATACGGCGGGGGTCTTCGCCTCGACGGGCATGGGGCTGAACGCGGTGCTGACGGCCTTCGTGGCGCCGCTGGTGCTGCACCTGTTCTTCTAGGATCGGCTCAGCCCCGGATGTGCCTTTTCCTCTTCATTCTTCCATAAATATCCCGGGGGTGAGCGCGGAACGCGCGAGGGGGCTGGCCCCCTCGCTCCCCATCCGCCTCGGAAAGCCTTGCGGGAAATACGCCGCAAGCCAACGTCGGGCGAGCCAGCAGGAAGAAAGGGGGCCAGCCCCCTCGGCGCAAGCGCCTCACCCCCGGGATATTTATGGAAGAATGAAGGGGAAAGACCGTTTCGGGATCCCCGCGCTCGCGTCAAGACAGGTCGCGCGGCGGGTGGGGCCGGTAGACCGGCAGCTTCCACCCCCAGAGGATCGAGCCCGCGCGCAGGGCGAAGGTCATCCCCGCGCAGGCCAGAAGTGCGGTCGGCAGCCCGAACCCGGCCCATCCGGCCAGCAATGCCATGGCCCCGCCGGCGAAGGCGCAGGACAGGTAAAGCTCGCCCTGTTTCAGGGTCAGCGGAACCTCGTTGCACAGGACGTCGCGCATCAGCCCGCCGACGGTGCCGGTGACGACCCCCATGATCAGCACGACGATGGCGGGATGCCCCGTGGCCAGTGTCACCGCGACGCCCGCGGGCACAGCCACCGACAGCGCGCAGGCATCAAGCCACAGCAGCACCCGGTAGCGGCTTTCCAGCAGATGCGCGGTGAAGAAGACGGCGACGGCGGCGATGGCGATCAGCACCATGTATTCCGGCCGCTGCACCCAGAACACCGGCAGCCGGCCCAGAAGCACATCGCGCACCGTGCCGCCGCCCACCGCCGTCAGCGCCGCGACGAAGACGAATCCCGCAAGGTCGAGTTGGCTGCGCGAGGCCGCCAGCGCCCCCGTCAGCGCGAAGATCACCACCGATCCGTAATCCAGCGCCGTGGCGACCGGAATCATCGGCAAGGTGGCGATCAGCCCGGTCACGCCGGCGATCTTTTGTAAGGCGCCATGCCCGCGCGGGCGAGCTCATCCGCGCGTTCGTTCTCGGGATGGCCGGCGTGGCCCTTGATCCATTTCCACGTCACCTTGTGGCGTGCCTGCGCGGCGTCGAGCCGCTGCCACAGATCGACGTTCTTCACCGGCTTCCTGTCCGCCGTCTTCCAGCCGTTCTTCTTCCAGCCGTGGATCCAGCCGGTCACGCCGTTCTTCACATAGGCGGAATCGGTGGTGATGGTGATCTCGGTCCCGCGGGTCAGGGCCTCGAGCGCGCCGATCGCGGCCAGCAGCTCCATCCGGTTGTTGGTGGTATCGGCCTCGCCGCCGTTCAGCTCGCGCTCCTTCAGGACGGTATCGCCCTCCATCGCGCGCATCAGCACGCCCCAGCCGCCGGGGCCGGGGTTGCCGGAACAGGCGCCGTCCGTCCAGGCGTAAAGCTCAGCCATCGAGACCAACATACCCCGGCAGCGCCGCGATCCGGCCGATCCAGCGGTTGATCCCCGGGAAGCGGTCCATCTCGAACCCGCCGCGCGTGCCCGCCGTATGGGTGTAGCCATAAAGGCAGATATCGGCGAGGCTGACGGCCCCGCCCACCAGCCAGTCGTGATCCACGAGCCGCCGCTCCATGACCGCCAGATTGGCGTGGCCGCTGTCCAGCAACTCGGCCAGCCGCTCGGGCGTCGCCTGCGCCCTGCGGTGCGGATAGTTCAGCAGCGCGGCGCGCACGGCCACGGTGCCTTCATGCTGGTTCTGTTCCCAGAACATCCACGACAGCATCTGCGCCCGCTCATAGGGATCGGCGGAGATGAAATCCGTGCCCTCGCCCAGCCAGAACAGGATCGCGTTGCTCTCGGGCAGAAGCCGCCCGTCATCGAGCCGCAGCACCGGCGCCTTGCCAAAGGGCAGCGCGCCGGTGGCCTTCGCCTGATCCAGCGCCTCGGTCTGGTATTCGACATCGACGGTTTCGCAGGACCGGCCGAGCAGCGCCAAGGCCAGCCGCACCTTGTAGCTGTTGCCGGAGGACGGCATGGAATACAGTATCATCTTCCCTCACACGGCTTCGCGCAGGATACGCGGGACCTTGAATTCAATGTCTTCGCGGGCGGTCTCGACCATCTCCACGGTGACGTCGTAGCGGGCGCGGAAGGCGTCGATCACCTCGTTGATCAGCACTTCGGGGGCCGAGGCCCCGGCGGTGACGCCGACGGCGCGGATGCCCTCGATCGCGCGCCAGTCGATCTCATCGGCGCGGCCCACCAGCTGCGAATAGGCGCAGCCCGCGGCGCGCCCCACCTCGACCAGACGGCGCGAGTTCGAGGAATTCGGCGCGCCGATCACCAGAAGCGCATCGATCTTCGGTGCGATGGCCTTGACGGCGGTCTGGCGGTTGGTGGTGGCGTAGCAGATGTCTTCCTTGCCCGGCCCGGTGATCGCGGGGAAGCGTTCGCGCAAAGCCGCGACGATCCCCGCCGTATCATCCACCGACAGGGTGGTCTGGGTGATGAAGGCAAGCTTTTCCGGATCGCGCGGGGTCAGCGTCGCCACATCCGCGACGGTTTCGACCAGCAGCACCTCGCCCTCGGGCAACTGGCCCATGGTGCCAAGCGTTTCCGGATGCCCCGCATGGCCGATCATCACCATCTGCAAACCATTGGCATAATGGCGCGCGGCCTCGTTATGGACCTTGGTCACCAGCGGGCAGGTGGCGTCCACCTGAATCATGTTGCGCCGCGCGGCCTCGTTCGGCACGGCCTTCGGCACGCCATGGGCGGAAAAGATCACCGGGCGGTCGTCGGGGCAGTCGTCCAGCTCCTCGACAAAAACCGCGCCCTTGGCGCGCAGCCCGTCCACGACGAATTTGTTGTGGACGATCTCGTGGCGGACATAGACCGGGGCGCCCCATTTCTCCAGCGCCATCTCGACGATCTTGATGGCGCGGTCGACACCCGCGCAAAAGCCGCGCGGGGCTGCGAGGTAGAGGGTCAGGGCAGGGTTCATCACGGCCTCCTTGGTCCTTTCCCACCTAATGCGGCGGGGGCGTCAGGTAAAGTCCGGCGTGGCCGGGCGCGCGCCCTTTCCCGGCACTTCCGGCGCGCATCCCGAAGCCCGCCGACTTCTGCCTTTCGTGTTTCCATAAATATCCCGGGGGTGAGCCCGGAACGGGCGAGGGGGCTGGCCCCCTGCGCCCTATCCCTTTGCGTCCCCTCAGGGCTTCTTGCGGCTGCGCTTCACCTTGCGCGCCAGCCCGCGTTCGCGCGCCTTGACGGCGGCCATACGGCGGCCGGGGGTAAAGGGCTTGCGTCCGCCCTTGCCCTTGCCGGGGGCGGGCAGGGCATTGCCGTCGATCTCCAGCAGTTCAAGCTCCAGCCCGCCGGTGACCGGGATCGCCTCGGCCAGTTTCACCAGCACGCGCTGCCCGATGCCGATGGTCAGGCCGCTGTCGGCGCCGATCAGCTGCTGGGCGTCCGGGTCGTAGTGATAGAACTCACGCCCGATCGAGCGCACGGGCACCAGCCCGTCCGCGCCGGTCTCGTCGAGTTTGACGAAGATGCCGAATTTCTGCACGCCCGAGATGCGGCCGCTGAAGGTGCTGCCCACCCGGTCGGCCAGATAGGCGGCAAGGTAGCGGTCCGTCGTGTCGCGCTCGGCCGCCATCGACCGGCGCTCGGCCTCGGAGATCAGCTTGGCGGTTTCCTCCAGCACCTCGATGTCGAAGGCGGACAACCCGTCCTTGCCCCAGTGATGCGCGGTGATCAGCGCGCGATGCACGATCAGGTCGGAATAGCGCCGGATCGGGCTGGTGAAATGCGCGTAGGAGCGCAGCGCCAGCCCGAAATGGCCAAGGTTCTGCGGCGCGTAATAGGCCTGCGTCATCGCCCGCAGGGTGGACAGGTTGACCAGTTCGTCGAATTCCGACCCCTCCGCCTGCGCCAGCAGCCGGTTCAGATGCGCGGTCTTCAGCACCTGCCCCTTGGCGAGGGTGAAGCCCGAGGCCTGCGCCACCTCGCGTAAGGCCTCGATCTTGTCGGCGGCCGGTTCCTCGTGCACACGATAGAGCAGCGGGCGGCGCAGGCGTTCGAGTTCCTCGGCCGCGGCGACATTCGCCAGCACCATGAATTCCTCGATCAGCCGGTGGGCGTCGAGCCGTTCCTTGAACCGGACCGAGGAAACCTTGCCGGCATCGTCGATGACGATCTGCCGCTCGGGCAGGTCCAGATCCAGCGGCTGGCGCGCCGCGCGGGACCGTTTAAGTGCTTCGTAGCAGCCGTAAAGCGGCTCGATCACCGTGTCGCGCAGGGGTTCGCATTGCGCATCCGGGCGGCCTTCATGGGCGTCCTGCACCTGCGCATATTCCAGCGATCCGGCCGAGCGGATCATCGCACGGGTGAAACGGTGGGCGCGCTTGTTGCCGGCGGAATCGACCTTCATCCGCACGGCGATCACCGGGCGGGTGACGCCTTCGTGCAGCGAGCACAGATCGCCCGACAGCCGGTCGGGCAACATCGGCACCACGCGATCGGGGAAATAGGTGGAATTGCCGCGCTTGCGTGCCTCGCGGTCCAGCGCCGATCCGGGGGTGACGTAATGCGCCACATCGGCGATGGCGACCCAGAGGAGAAAGCCGCCCTCGTTCGCCGGGTCGTCGTCGGGCAGGACGAGGCAGGCGTCGTCGTGGTCGCGCGCATCGGCCGGGTCGATGGTGACGAAGGGCAGGCCGGTCAGATCCTCGCGCCCGTCAAGCGGCGCGGGCTTCGCGGCATCGGCCTCGGCCATCACCGCATTCGGGAAATCGTCGGGGATGCCATGCTGGTGGATCGCGATGAGCGAGACGGCGCGCGGCGCCGTCGGGTCGCCGATGCGCTGGATCACGCGGGCGCGCGGCAGGCCAAGGCGGGCCTTGGGGCCGGATTGTTCCGCCTCGACCAGTTCGCCGTCGCGGGCGTCCAGCGTGGCGCCGGGGGGCACCAGCCATTCCTTGCTGTCGCCCTTGTCGATGGGGGCGATGCGGCCGCCCTCGGCCGTCTTGCGGAAGATGCCGACGATCTTCTGCGCCGCCTGACCGATGACACGGATCAGCCGGGCCTCGTAATCGTAGCCCTGTCCGGTCGCCTCGGTCATGCGGGCAAGGATGCGGTCCCCCTCGGCCAGCGCCGGATCGCCCTTGCGCGGCAGGAACAGGATCGTCGGCGGGTCGCCCTCGCCTTCCCATTCCGGGGCCTCGGCCCATTGGTCACCGGCGCCGTCCGGCCCGGTCAGCCGCAGCACCGAGACGGGCGGCAGCTTGGCGCTGTCGCGGAAGCTGCGGCGGCGGCGTGCCACGGTGCCCTCTTCCGCCATCTCGCGCAGGATGCGCTTCAACTCGATTTTCGCGGCGCCCTTGATGCCGAAGGCGCGGGCGATGTCGCGCTTCGCCCCCTCGCCGGGATGGTCGGCAAGCCAGGCGAGGATCTGTTCCTTGGTGGGGATCTGGTTCATGGCTTTGCCCTCCGGGCGGTTAGAGCGGCTTTTCCATGTCGCGGTGGGGAATGGCGCCGTCGGGATATTCCGCGCCATGGGCGGTGAAGCCAAGCCTTTGGTAGAAGGGCAGGGCATGGGTCTGCGCGCTCAGCCGCACGACCCGGCAGCCCGCGTCGCGCAGGCGGCGGCAACCCTCGGTCACCAAGGCGGCACCAAGCCCGGTGCCGCGATGCGGTTTCAGCACGCAGATCCGGCCGATCTTGCCCGCATCGCCCTCGGTGAACAGGCGCGCGGTGCCGACAGGCGTATCGCCGTCAAGCGCCAGCAGCAGGATGGCTGCGCCGTCGAGGTCGTCCCATTCCTCGGCCTCGGTATAGCCCTGTTCGTCGATGAAGACGGCGCGGCGCAGTGCATGGGCGGCGGCCAGATCGTCGGAAACCACGATCTTCATGCGAACCAGTCACGCAGGATGCGGGCATAGACCGCCTTGAGCCGGATGATCTGGTCCGTCTCCACCCGTTCGTCGACCTGATGCATGGTCTTGCCGACAAGGCCGAATTCCAGCACCGGGCAATGCGCCTTGATGAACCGCGCGTCCGAGGTGCCGCCCGAGGTGGAAAGTTCCGGCTTCACCCCGGTTTCCGCCTCGACCGCGCGGGCGACGAGATCGGTGAAAGGACCGGGCGGCGTGATGAAGCTTTCGCCCGAAACCTCGGTCGTCAGGGCGAAGGCGACGCCGGTTTCCTCGGTCACGGCGCGGGCCAGCGCCTTGCCCCAGCTTTCCAGAATGGCGCTGGTATGGGCGTCGTTGAAGCGGATGTTGACGGTCGCGCGCGCCTTGGCCGGGATCACGTTGTTCGCCGGATTGCCGCAGTCGATGGTGGTGATCTGCACGGTCGACGGCTCGAAATGGTCGGTGCCGTGGTCGAGCGGTTCCGCCGTCATCCGCGCCAGCAGCGTCACCAGCGCGTGCAGCGGGTTTTTTGCCCGGTGCGGATAGGCGGAATGGCCCTGAACGCCCGAAGCCTCGATGAAGAAGGTCATGGATCCGCGTCGGCCGATCTTCATCATCTCGCCGAGCCGTTCGGGGCAGGTGGGTTCGCCCACGAGGCAAACGGACATTTCTTCCTCCTCCGCCTGCATCCAGTCGAGGATCGCGCGGGTGCCGTCGCGGCCTGCGCCTTCCTCGTCGCCGGTGATGGTGAGGACGATGGCGCCGTCGGGCGGGGTATCGGTCACGAAGTCGATTGCCGCGGCGGCGAAGGCGGCGACGCCGGTTTTCATGTCGGTGGCGCCGCGGCCCCAGAGGATGCCGTCGATCACCTCACCGCCGAAGGGATCATGGCTCCATGCGGCGGTATCTCCGACCGGGACGACATCGGTGTGGCCGTTGAAACCGAAGGTCCGCGCGCCCTTCGCCCCCCAGCGGGCGAAGAGGTTGGGGATGCCGCCCCGATCCACCCGGATGCAGGTGAACCCCGCCGCGCCGAGCCGCGCCTCAAGCAGCACCAGCGCGCCGCCTTCGTTCGGCGTGACCGAGGGGCAGCGGATCAGTTCGGCGGCCAGCGCGACCGGGTCGGTAGTCATGCGTCTTGTCCTTGTCAGGCGGGGATCGTCACGGATGACACAGTAACGACCCCGCCCGGGCAAGACAATGTGTGGCCGGGCCGCCCGGGCCCGGATCTCAGCCCCGGATCTCAGGCCTGAACGGACGTCTCGTTCGCTTCGCGGTTTTCGCGGGGCGGACGGCCGATCACGTCGCGCAGGGCGTCGAGTTCGATGAAATTGTCCGCCTGACGACGCAGTTCATCGGCGATCATCGCCGGCTGCGTGCGGATCGAGGACACGACCGAAACCCGCACGCCCATGCGTTGCAGCGCCTCCACCAGCGGACGGAAATCGCCATCGCCGGAGAACAGCACCGCATGGTCGAGCCGGGGCGCAAGCTCCATCGCGTTCACCGCCAGATCGATGTCCATGTTGCCCTTGATCTTGCGCCGGCCGCTTGCGTCGGTGAATTCCTTGGCGGGCTTGGTCACCATCGAATAGCCGTTGTAATGCAGCCAGTCGACAAGGGGGCGGATCGGCGAATATTCATCGTTCTCAAGAAGGGCCGTATAATAAAAGGCCCTCACGAGCTTGCCGCGGCGTTCGAATTCCTGTCTCAACAGTTTGTAGTCGATGTCGAATCCGAGCGCCTTGGCCGCCGCATAGAGGTTCGATCCATCTATGAACAAGGCGAGACGTTCGTCCTTGTAAAACATCAGTTGTTCCTTTCAGCAGCGGGTGGAGCTGCCTTCGATGATTGGTGTGTGAGTGGTTGACGAAGGCCTGAAATGACCTATGACGCCATCCGATCCAATAACGGTAAAGTCGTCGATGCAACAGGGGGGTGCGCGAGGCAATGACAAGATGTTTCGTGACTGTAACATGTTTTTGATAGCATTGGGCGCCAACCTTTCATCTGACGCTGGGGCACCCGCGCAGACGCTGACCGCCGCCCTGTCGCGGCTGGATGACGACGGTTTCACCCTCTCCGCCGTGAGTCGCTTCTACCGTTCACCCGCGTTTCCGGCCGGATCGGGGCCGGATTACGTCAATGCCTGCGCGGCGCTGAAGGCGGCGCCCGGCCTGACGCCGGAGACGGTTCTGGCGGCGCTGCACCGGGTCGAGGACGGGCTGGGCCGGGTGCGGACGGAACGCTGGCAGGCGCGCAGGATCGATCTGGACCTGATCGCGGCGGGCGACACGCTGCTGCCCGATGCGGAAACCCACCGTTCGTGGCGCGACCTGCCGCTGGCGCGGCAGATGCGCGAGGTGCCGGCCATGCCGATCGTTCCCCATCCCCGCTTGCAGGACCGCGCCTTCGTGCTGATTCCCCTGGCCGAGATCGCCCCGCACTGGCGTCACCCCGTCATCGGCAAAACCGTGCAGGAGATGCTCGATGCCCTGCCCGAGGACGAAAAAGCCGCTCTCACGCCTCTTTCCGCGCCGTTTGGTGAAGATTGAGCGCTTGTCAAGCCCCGGCGGAAGGCATACATAGGCGGCTCACCTCCCCTGTCTGACTGGAGATGCCGATGGCTCGCGTTACGGTAGAAGATTGCGTTGACAAGGTTCCGAACCGGTTCGAGCTGGTGATGCTGGCTGCGCATCGTGCGCGCGAGATCGCCGCCGGCAGCGCCGTGACCGTGGACCGCGACAACGACAAGAACCCCGTCGTCGCCCTGCGCGAAATCGCCGAGGAAACCCAGTCCGCCGACGATCTGCGCGAACGGCTGATCGAGGCGAACCAGACCCAGATCGAGGTCGACGAGCCGGAAGACGACGCGATGTCGCTGCTCATGTCGGGCGAGACGCCGGATCGTCCGCGCAGCGACGAGATGGACGAGGAACGCATGCTTCGCGCGCTGATGGACGCGCAGGGCCGCGACTGATCCGGGTTCCGGGCGGACCTCTCCGATGATCGATGTCGATGACCTGATCGCTCTTGTCCGCAACTACAACCCGCATACGGATGCAGATCTGATCCGCCGGGCCTATGCCTACGGCATGAAGATGCACGAAGGCCAGTTCCGGCAATCGGGCGAGCTTTATTTCACCCATCCGGTCGCGGTCGCCGCGATCCTCACCGAACAGCGCCTGGACGATGCCACCATCGTCACGGCGCTTTTGCACGACACGATCGAGGATACCCGCTCGACCTATGCCGAGGTCGAGACGCTGTTCGGCCATGATGTCGCCGAGCTGGTCGATGGCGTCACCAAGCTGACCAACCTGCAACTGTCCTCCACCGCCTCGAAACAGGCGGAGAATTTCCGCAAGCTGCTGATGGCGATGTCCAAGGACCTGCGGGTCCTGCTGGTCAAGCTGGCCGACCGGCTGCACAACATGCGCACGATCCGCTCGATGCGCCCGGAAAAGCAGGTGCAGAAGGCGCGCGAGACGATGGAGATCTTCGCCCCCCTCGCCGGCCGCATGGGCATGCAGTGGATGCGCGAGGAGCTGGAAGACCTCGCCTTCAAGGTGCTGAACCCGGATGCGCGCAGCTCGATCATCCGCCGCTTCGTCAGCCTGCAGAAGGAATCGGGGGATGTGATCTCGAAGATCACCACCGACATCCGGGTGCTGCTGGAAAAGGCCAATATCGACGCCGATGTCTTTGGCCGCGCCAAGCGCCCCTATTCGATCTGGCGCAAGATGGAGGAAAAGCAGCTCGCCTTTTCCCGTCTGTCGGACATCTACGGCTTTCGCATCATCACCGAAACGGTCGAGGAATGCTATGCGGTCGTGGGTCTTGTCCACGGGCGCTGGCGCGCGGTGCCGGGCCGGTTCAAGGACTACATCAGCCAGCCGAAGACCAACGGCTACCGCTCAATCCACACCACGGTCACGGGGCGCGACGGCAAGCGGGTGGAAATCCAGATCCGCACCCGGCAGATGCACGAGGTCGCGGAGGCGGGCGTCGCCGCGCACTGGTCCTACAAGGACGGCGAGCCGGCCGAGAATCCCTTTGCCGTCGATCCGGCGAAATGGCTGACCTCGCTGACCGAGCGTTTCGCCGAAGGGAACCACGACGAATTCCTCGAGAACGTCAAGCTCGAGATGTATTCGGATCAGGTCTTCTGCTTCACCCCCAAGGGCGACGTGATCAAGCTGCCCAAGGGCGCGACGCCGATCGACTATGCCTATGCGATCCATTCGCGCATCGGCAACAACTGCGTCGGCGCCAAGGTGGACGGCATCCGCGTGCCGCTGTGGACGAGGCTGAAGAACGGCCAGTCGGTCGAGATCATCACCGCCGCCGGGCAGCGCCCGCAGGCGACATGGCTCGACATCGTGCAGACCGGCCGCGCCAAGGCGGCGATCCGCAAGTCCCTGCGGGAAGAGGACCGGAGCCGCTTCATCAAGCTGGGCGCCGAACTCGCCCGCGTGGCCTTCGAACATGTCGGACGCAAGGTGACGGACAAGGCCCTGCGCACCGCGGCCAAGACCATGGGCATCGCGGATGAGACGGAACTGCTGGCCCGGCTCGGCTCCGCCGAAACGACGGCGCGCGAGGTGGTGGCGGCGCTCTATCCGGAACTGGCGAAACCGGGGCTCGACCTCGACGTGATCGAGCCGCACCGCGCCGTTCTGGGGCTGGAGGCGGACCAGAGCTTCCGCCGCGCCAATTGCTGCCAGCCGCTGCCCGGTGAACGGATCGTCGGCATCACCTATCGCGGGCAGGGCGTGGTGATCCACGCCATCGACTGCCCCGCGCTGGAGGAGTTCGAGAGCCAGCCGGAACGCTGGGTCGACCTCCACTGGCAGCCCGGGGAACACCCGCCGGTCTATACCGCCTCGCTCAAGCTGACGATTTCCAATGATGCGGGCGTGCTGGGGCGGATCTGCACCTTGATCGGGCACCAGAAGGCAAACATATCGGATCTGCGGTTCGTGGACCGGAAGCCCGACTTTTACTCGCTTGTCGTGGAAGTCGAGCTAAGGGACGTCGAACACCTGCACACGTTGCTGACGGCGCTTGAAGTCGAATCCGATGTGGCGCAGGTCGAACGCTGGCGGGATATCTCGCGCAAGCCCTGACCGATAGCCGGTTGCGGGCGCGGGACCCGCGGCAATATCCGGACGACCGGCCGCAACCGGGCCCCGGGGCGGAAGGGTGAGATGGTCTTCAAGCGCCGCGACAGGCAGACATGGACGACAAGGCTGCGCGAGTCGGTCTGGCCGCGCGGCGGCTGGGGGCGCGGGCTGCAATACATGCGCTACCGGCTCAACCGCCTGCCCGACCGGCCCGAGCGGATCGCGCGCGGGATCTTTGCCGGGGTGTTCATTTCCTTCACGCCGCTGTTCGGGCTGCATCTGGGGCTGTGCATCGTCATCGCCTGGGCGATGCGGGGCAATATCCTGGCGGCGATCATCGGCAGCTTTTTCGGCAACCCTGTGACCATCCCGATCATCGCCGTCGGCTCGGTCGAACTGGGGCGCAGGCTGCTGGGGCTTGCCGCGCGGCCGGTGGGCAATGAACATATCGCCGCGACCTTCGCCCATGCCTTCGACGACCTGCGCCACAATGTCCTTGCCCTTTTTACCCAGGACACCACGAAATGGGACGGGTTGCGGAATTTCTGGGATACGATCTTCCTGCCCTATCTGACGGGCGGGGTGATCCTTGGCACGATCGCGGGGGTGATCTGCTACGGCATTGCCCTGTCGCTCGTTCGCGCCTATCAAACCCGCCGACAGGCGAAGCTGCGCAAGCGGCTGGAAAAGATCCGGGCGCGGATCGCCGCGCAGACGCCGGTGACCGGAAGCCAGAACTGAGACGTGCGCAAGGAGAGACCGATGCCGAAACCGCTCCGCCTTGGGGTGAACATCGACCACGTGGCGACGCTGCGCAACGCGCGCGGCACCCGCTATCCGGAACCCTTGCGCGCGGCGAAGCTGGCCGAGGCGGCGGGCGCCGACGGCATCACCGCCCATCTGCGCGAAGACCGCCGCCATATCCGCGACGCGGATATCGCCGAGCTGAAGGCCGAACTGGCCATCCCGCTGAATTTCGAGATGGCGCCGACGGACGAGATGCAGGCAATCGCGCTCGCCACCGCGCCGAACGCCTGCTGCCTCGTGCCGGAAAAGCGCGAGGAGGTGACGACCGAAGGCGGCCTCGACATCACCGCCGATCTGGCGCGGCTGACGGATTACGTCGGCACGCTGGCGGCAACCGGCATCCGCGTGTCGATGTTCATCGGCCACGACCCGCATCAGATCGAGGCCGCCCGCACCATCGGCGCGCAGGTGGTGGAGCTGCACACCGGCCATTTCTGCGATCTGCATTACGCCGGCCGTTTCGCCGAACGCGATCTTGAGCTTGAGGCCCTGCGCGCCGGCGCGGCCTATGCCGCGTCCCTCGGGCTTGAGGTTCACGCCGGCCACGGCCTGACGTTCGAGACCGTTTCCCCCATCGCCGAGATCCCAGAGATCCGCGAACTCAACATCGGCCATTTCCTGATCGCGGAATCGGTGTTTCTGGGGCTTGGGGATGCCATCGTGCAGATGCGCGCCCTGATGGATGCGGCGCGGGGGCTGTGATGATCCTCGGCATCGGATCGGACCTGTGCAACATCGACCGGATCGCGGCGACGCTCGATCGTTTCGGCGACCGCTTCCGCCAGCGCGTCTTCACCGACACCGAAATCGCCAAGGCGGAACGCCGCGCCGATACGCCGGGCACCTATGCCAAGCGCTGGGCCGCGAAGGAGGCGTGTTCCAAGGCGCTGGGCACCGGGCTGCGCATGGGGATTTCGTGGAAGGACATGGGGGTGACGAATCTGCCCACCGGCCAGCCCGTCATGCATCTGACCGGCTGGGCCGCGGAACGGCTGGCCGCGATGACGCCTGCAGGACACCGGGCCGTCGTTCACGTCACCTTGACCGACGATCACCCCTGGGCACAGGCCTTTGTGGTGATCGAGGCCGTTCCCCTTCCTTGACTTGCGCGGGCGGGCGCGCCAAGGAAGGCAGGACCCAGGCAGAGGCGCGATCATGGCGAAAGCGAAGGCGAAGAAAAACGAAGGCGGCATAACCGAGACGATCAAGACGATCGTCTGGGCGCTGCTCATCGCGGGCGTGTTCCGCACCCTGTTCTTCCAGCCGTTCTGGATCCCCTCCGGTTCGATGAAGGATACGCTGCTGGTCGGCGATTTCCTGTTCGTCAACAAGATGGCCTATGGCTATTCGCGCTATTCCTGCCCGTTCTCCTCGCCGACCTTCAGCCCCTGCCCGATCGAGGGGCGGCTGTTCTCGTCGGAACCGGAGCGCGGCGACGTGGTGGTGTTCCGCCATCCGACCCAGAACGTCGATTTCATCAAGCGGCTGATCGGTCTGCCGGGCGACCGGATCCAGATGATCAACGGCGTGCTGAACATCAACGGCGAACCCGTGCAGCTGCAGGACCGGCCGCCTTTCGAGGAGGTCAAGGAGCCGCAGGGCCCGCAGGGGCTGACGCCGCGCTGCGCCAACGATCCGGTGGGCTTCGGCGGCATCTGCCTGAAGGGCCGCCAGACCGAGACGCTGCCGGGCAATGCGCCGGGCGAACCGGGGCGCAGCCACGACATCCTGAACATCTCGGACAACTGGATCGTCGACAACACGCCGGTCTTCACCGTGCCTGAGGGCCAGTATTTCTTCATGGGCGACAACCGCGACGATTCCGAGGACAGCCGCTTCCCGCAATCGGCGGGCGGGCTTGGCTTCGTGCCCAAGGAATATCTGGTCGGCCGGGCGGACCGGGTGATCTTCTCTTCGGCGGGCCGGTCGCTGTTCTATTTCTGGACCTGGCGCGCGGACAGGTTCTTCAAGGCGGTTGACTGATGGGGGTGGCGTGAAACTCGGCGCGGATATCACGGCGTTCATGGACCGGCTCGGGCATCGCTTCGCGAAGCCCGAGCTTCTGCTTCGGGCGCTGACGCACAGTTCGATCGGTTCGGCCACCCGGCCCGACAACCAGCGGCTGGAGTTTCTGGGCGACCGGGTGCTGGGCCTCACCATGGCCGAGGCGTTGTTCTTCGCCGATCGCGCCGCCTCCGAAGGGCAGCTTGCGCCGCGGTTCAACGCGCTGGTGCGCAAGGAAACCTGCGCCGATGTGGCGCGGCAGATCGGGCTGGGCGACGTGCTCAAGCTCGGCCGGTCGGAGATGATGTCCGGCGGCCGCCGGAAAGAGGCGCTGCTGGGCGACGCGATGGAATCGGTGATCGCCGCCGTCTATGTCGATGCCGGCTTCGAGGTGGCAAAGGCGCTGGTGCTGCGGCTCTGGGGTGAGCGGATCGATCAGGTCGAGGAAGACGCCCGCGACGCCAAGACCGCGCTTCAGGAATGGGCGCAGGCGCGCGGCCTGCCACCGCCCGGCTATGAAACGGTGAAGCGCGACGGCCCGGATCACGCGCCGATCTTCACCATCGAGGTGCGGCTCGCCTCGGGCGAGGCGGAACGCGCCACCGCAGGCGCCAAGCGGCAGGCCGAACAGGCCGCCGCCCGATCCCTTTTGACCAGACTGGAGAACGCGACATGACCCCCCCCGAAACGGCGGGCACGCCCACCCGCGCGGGGTTCGTCGCGCTGATCGGCGAACCGAATGCCGGCAAATCCACGCTGCTGAACGCGATGGTGGGGGCCAAGGTCTCGATCGTCACGCACAAGGTGCAGACGACGCGCGCCCGCATCCGCGGCGTGGCGATGGAGGGGCAGGCGCAGATCGTCTTCGTCGACACGCCCGGCATCTTCCGCCCGCGCCGCCGGCTCGACCGCGCCATGGTCACCGCCGCTTGGGGCGGGGCCGCCGACGCCGATATCGTCGTCCTGCTGATCGAGGCGCATCGCGGCCTGACCGAAGGCGCCAAGGCGATCATCGCCGCGCTGAAGGAGCGGGGCGAAGCCCATCCCGTCGCGCTGGCCATCAACAAGATCGACCGGGTGAAGGCGGAAACCCTGCTGGCGCTGGCCGAGGAAGCGAACGCCGCCTATCCCTTCGCCAAGACCTTCATGATCTCGGCGGAAAAGGGCTATGGCGTCGCCGACCTGCGCGCATGGCTGGCGGGCGAACTGCCCGAAGGCCCGTGGTTCTACCCCGAGGACCAGATCGCCGACCTGCCGATGCGCCAGATCGCGGCGGAAATCACCCGCGAAAAGCTGACCCTGCGGCTCCATGAGGAACTGCCCTACCAGCTCACCGTCGAGACCGAGAAGTGGGAGGACCGCAAGGACGGCTCCACCCGCATCGACCAGATCGTCTATGTCGCGCGCGAGGGCCACAAGGGCATCCTGCTCGGCAAGGGGGGGGAGACGATCAAGGCCGTCTCCACCGCCGCCCGCGCCGAGATGGCGGAATTCCTCGGTCATCCGGTGCATCTGTTCCTCGTGGTCAAGGTGCGGCCGAACTGGCTCGACGAGGCCGAGCGCTATTCGGAAATGGGGCTCGACTTCAAGGACGGCGACTGATGCAGCCCCGGCTGGTCGCCGACCTCTGGGTGCGCGCCTATCTGAAGCGGCTCGAACTGGCGAATATCCCGGCCTATGTCACCTATCGCGGCGATGCCAACGCCGGCGCGGTGATGGTGAAATGCGCGACGCTCGACGGGCAGGCGGCGCTGTGGGAACGCAGCTTCGATCTTGAAACCGGCGCGCAGAGGTGGATGGCGCTCAGGCAGGGGCCGGAGGCCGAGATCGACGCCTCGATCCGCAGGCAGCGCGGCTTCGATCCCGACCTCTGGGTGATCGAGGTCGAATCCCGCGAAGGCCGCACCCTGCTGGATGAAGAGGGCCTTTCGGACTGACTTTCCCTTTCATTCTTCCCTAAATATCCTCGGGGGTGCGGGGGCAGACAGCCCCCGCCGCAACGGCGGTGCAACGATGGACTGGCAAGATCAGGGCACGATCCTTTCCGCCCGCCCGCATGGCGAGACATCGGTGATCGTCGAGGTCTTCACGGCGGCGCATGGCCGCCACGCGGGTGTGGTGCGGGGCGGGGCCTCGCGCCGGATGGCCGCCACCCTGCAGCCCGGCAGCCGCGTCGCGGTGAAATGGCAGGCGCGGCTCGAAGATCACCTCGGCAGCTTCACGGTGGAACCCCTGAGCTCGCGCGCGGGGGCGCTGTCGGACCGGTTGGCGCTGCTGGGTCTGGGCGCGGTCTGCGCCATGCTGACGGTAACGCTACCCGAACGCGAACCGCATCCGCGCCTGCATGCGATGACCGAGCCGCTTCTGGCGGTGATCGCGGAGGGGATCGAGGGCTGGCCGCTCGACTACCTCCGCTGGGAAATGGCGCTGCTTGAGGAACTCGGTTTCGGACTGGACCTGAGCCGCTGCGCCGTGACCGGCGGACGCGAGGATCTGATTTATGTCTCCCCCCGCAGCGGCCGGGCGGTCAGCCGTGCGGGCGCCGGGGACTGGGCCGCGAAGCTCCTGCCGCTGCCCGCCTGCCTGCTGGGGCAGGGCGGCGCCACTTGGGAGGAGATCACCCAGGGCCTGCGGCTGACGGGGCATTTCCTTGACCGCCTGCTTGCCGGGCACGACCGCCGCCTGCCCGAGGCCCGCAACCGTCTGATCGCCGCCCTTGCCCGGCAGGGCTGAGTGATTTCAGAACTGGAACTGGCGGCGCGAGCGGAGGGGTAGCAGGGGGCCAGCCCCCTCGCGCGTTCCGCGCTCACCCCCGGGATATTTATGGAAACACGAAGGGAGGGGCGCGCGGGATTTTGAAGCGGTGGCCCTTCAGGGCCGCGCGCGCTCGTCGAGTTTCAGTTGCAGTAGCGCCAAGTCCAGCCAGCGCCCGAACTTTTGCCCGACCTCGGGCATCGTTCCGACCGCCACGAAGCCGAGCTTTTCGTGGAGCGCGATGGAGGGGGCGTTGCCTGCCTCGATCGCCGCGACCATGATGTGCCGGTTGTCGGCGCGGGCGCGCGCGATCAGCGCCTCCATCAGCGCGCGGCCGCGCCCGCCGCCGCGGTGGTCCTGCCGGACATAGACCGAATGCTCGACCGTTTCCCGGTAGCCGTCGAAGGCGCGGAAGGGGCCGTAGCTTGCGTATCCCGTGACCGTGCCGGCCTCCTCCAGCACCAGAACCGGCAGCCCGGCGTTCTGGCGCGCCGCGATCCAGTCGATCCGGTTGGCGATGTCGACGACGACATCGTTCCAGATCGCGGTCGAGTTGCGCACCGCGTCGTTGTAGATCGCGGCGATGGCTTCGGCGTCTTCGGGGGTGGCGTTTCGGATCATCTCGGTCTCCTTCGGGATGAAGGTGCCGCAGCCCGCGGGGGCGCGCAACGGGAATCCGCCGGCGCTGAAACCGATCCGCGCTTGCCGTCCGACGGGCCGGGGCCTAAACGGGGGACCAAAAGACAGGAGCGCCGATGGCCCGCAGACCCCAAGCCCCGATCGAGGATCGTCCGCAAACGAAACGCATCGGCGCGCTGCGCGGCCTCGCTCCCTTTATCCGCCCCTATCGCGGGATGGCGGCCGCGGCGTTGGTGGCGCTGGTGTTGACCGCCTCGATCAGCCTGATCCTGCCCATCGCGGTGCGCCGCGTCGTCGACGGGTTCCAGCAGGGCGCCGGGCTTCTGGACCAGTATTTCGAGGCGGCGCTGGTCATCGCGGCGCTGCTGGCGATCGGCACGGGCGCGCGCTACTGGCTGGTGACGCGCTTTGGCGAAAGGGTCGTGGCCGATATCCGCAAGGCGGTGTTCGACCGGGTGATTTCGATGTCGCCCGCCTTCTACGAACGCATCCTGACGGGCGAGATCATTTCCCGCATCACCACGGACACCACGCTGATCCTGTCGGTGATCGGTTCCTCGGTATCGGTGGCGCTGCGCAACCTGCTGATCCTGATCGGCGGCATGGTGATGCTGCTGTTCACCGCGGCGAAGCTGACCGGGCTGGTGTTGCTTCTGGTGCCGGTGGTGATCGTGCCGATCGTGGTCATGGGCCGGAGGCTGCGCGTGCTCAGCCGCGAAAATCAGGACTGGATCGCCGATTCATCCGGCGCGGCGTCCGAGGCGCTGCTGTCGGCCCAGACGGTGCAGGCCTTCACCCATGAGGCGATCACCCGCCGCAGCTTTGCCGAGGTGACGGAGAAAAGCTTCGACGCCGCGCAAAAGCGCATCACCACCCGGGCGATCATGACGATGATCGTGATCTTCCTCGCCTTCGCCGGGGTGGTGGGCGTCCTGTGGGTCGGCGCGCGCGACGTGCGCGAAGGCACGATGACGGTGGGGGAACTGGTGCAGTTCGTGATCTACGCGATCATGGTGGCCGGATCCGTCGGCGCCCTGTCCGAGATCTGGGGCGAATTGCAGCGCGCCGCCGGCGCGACCGAGCGTCTGGTCGAGCTTCTGGGCACGCGCGACACCGTGCTCGACCCGCCCCATCCCCTGCCGCTGCCCTTGCCCGCAAAGGGCGCGATCCGGTTTCAGGATGTCAGCTTCCACTACCCGTCGCGGCCCGATACCTCGGCGCTCGATCATGTCGACCTGACCATCCAGCCCGGGGAAACGGTGGCGCTGGTCGGTCCCTCGGGGGCGGGCAAGACGACGGTGGTGCAACTGATCCAGCGGTTCTGGGACCCGGAGACCGGCACGGTTTCGATCGACGGGCATGACCTGCGCAGCCTCGCGCGGTCGGATTTCCGCCGCGTCCTCGCGCTGGTGCCGCAGGATCCGGTGATCTTTGCCGCGACGGCGCGGGAAAACATCCGCTTCGGCCGCCCCGATGCCACGGATGCCGAGGTCGAGGCCGCCGCCCGCGCCGCCCATGCCGACGATTTCCTGTCGGCTCTGCCCGAGGGATATGACACTTACGTCGGCGAACGCGGGGTGATGCTGTCGGGCGGGCAAAAGCAGCGCATCGCCATTGCCCGCGCCATCCTGCGCGACGCGCCGATCCTGTTGCTCGACGAGGCGACATCGGCGCTCGATGCCGCATCGGAGCGCGCGGTGCAGGCGGCGGTCGAACGCCTTTCGGCCGGGCGCACCACGGTGATCGTGGCGCACCGGCTGGCCACGGTGAAGCGCGCCGACCGGATCGTGGTCTTCGACCACGGCCGCATCGTCGCGCAGGGCACGCATGAGGAACTGGTGGCGCAGGGCGGGCTTTACGCCGAACTCGCGCGGTTGCAGTTCACAGATGGCGCTGCCTGATACTTTCCCCTTCATTCTTCCATAAGTATCCCGGGGTGAGGGCCAAAGGCCCGAGGGGCAGCGCCCTCCGACCCCGTCGATGCAGAAACCCGCCGGGGCGGCGATTTCCCCCTGTTCCCGGCCCTGCGCCTGTTGCATCCTGCGTCCGGGCCACTGATTTTGGCCCGTAACCACAGGAGTTGAGACATGGGTTTGTGGAATTTCGTCAAGGACGCGGGCAAGTCGCTGTTCGGAGGCAAGGCCGAAGCCGCCGAGGCTCCCAAGGAAGATGTCCTCAAGTCCGAGCTGAAGGGCCTCGGCCTGAACACCGACGGGATCGACCTCAAGGTCGACGGCGACAAGGTCGTCGTCTCCGGCAAGGCGGTCGATGCCGCGACGAAGGAAAAGATCATCCTCGCGGTGGGCAATGTCGGCGGCGTCTCGCATGTCGAGACCGAGCAGGACGACGACACCAAGGATGCGGTCTTCCATACCGTGGTGAAGGGCGACACCCTGTCGGCCATCGCGAAAAAGACGCTCGGCGATGCCAGCCGCTATCCGGAGATCTTCGAGGCGAACAAGCCGATGCTGACCCACCCGGACAAGATCTATCCGGGCCAGGTGCTGCGCATTCCGGGCGGCAAGGCCTGATCCTGGGCCTGATTTGAGGGCTGACCCGGCAGCGGGTCCGCCATGATGCTGCTGCCCGGAGCGTTCCGGGCAGCCCGTGTCGGGGAGGGCACGGGGAGGAAGAATGAGCATGACATTCGCAAGTGCCGCCGACCGCGACCGGATCGAGGGGGAAATGCCCTGGGCCGCGCGCGACCGGGCGGTGACGCTGTATGACGCCCTGTCGCGCGTGAAGGCGGCGCATGGGGCGCGTCCGGCGCTGTCGTTCCAGATGTTTTCCACGCCCGATGCGTCCGCCCTGACGCTGACATGGGATGATCTGCACGCCCGCGTCACGCAGGCGGCGAACCTCTTTCGCGCGCTTGGCGTGGAGGAGGGGGATACCGTCGCCTTCATCCTGCCGAATTGTCTTGAGGCCGCCGTGGTGTTGCTGGCGGGGGCGACGGCGGGGGTGGTGAATCCGGTCAATCCGCTGCTCGAACCCGGCCAGATCGCGGCGATCCTGCGCGGCAGCGGGGCCAAGGTCGTGGTCACCCTGCGCGCCTTTCCGAAAACCGACATCGCGCAAAAGGTCGCCCGCGCGCTGGCCGAGGTGCCCGGCGTGACGCATGTGATCGAGGTCGACCTGCGCCAGTCCCTGACCGGGCCGAAACGCTGGATCGTGCCCTTCCTGCGCCCGAAAGTGCCGCCCCGCACCGCCCGCATTCTGGATTTCCACGCCGAATGCGCGCGGATGCCGGCCGGTCAGCTGACCTTCCGCGATCCGCCGCATGACCGCATCGCCGCCTGTTTCCACACCGGCGGCACCACCGGGGTGCCGAAGCTCGCCCGCCTGCGCCATTCCGGCATGATCTACAACGGCTGGCTGGGCGGGTATCTGCTGTTTCGGGAAACCGACGTGCTCCTGTGCCCGCTGCCGCTGTTCCATGTCTTTGCCGCCTGCCCGGTGCTGATGTCGGCGATCCATTCCGGCGCGCATGTGGTGATGCCCACGCCCGCGGGCTATCGCGGCGAGGGGGTCTTCGACCACTTCTGGAAACTGATCGCGCGTTGGCGGGTGTCCTTTCTCATCTCGGTGCCGACGGCCATCGCCGCGCTGATGACGCGGCCGGTGGATGCCGATATCTCCTCGCTCCGCATGGTGATTTCCGGCTCGACGGCCCTGCCGGTCGAGCTTTACAATCGATTCCGCGCCGCCACCGGGGTCGAGATCGCCGAGGGCTACGGGCTGACCGAGGCGACCTGCCTCGTCTCCGTCAATCCGGTGGACGGGCCGAAGAAGGTCGGCTCGGTCGGCCTGCCGATGCCCTACAGCAAGGTTCTGATCGCGCGCGAGGGCGGCGGGCTGTGCGGCGTGGACGAAGTGGGCGAGATCTGCGTGTCCTCCCCCGGCACGGCGGAGGAGCCCTTCCTGCGCACCGGCGATCTGGGGCGGATCGACGCCGACGGCTATCTGTGGATCACCGGGCGGATCAAGGACCTGATCATCCGCGGCGGCCACAACATCGACCCGGCGCAGATCGAAGAGGCGCTGGCCGGTCATCCGGCCGTGGCGGGTGTCGGCGCGATCGGCCAGCCGGATGCCGTGGCGGGGGAATTGCCCTGCGCCTATGTGGAACTGCTCGATGGCGCCACCGCGACCGAGGGCGAGCTGCTCGCCCATGCGGTGCGGCGCATCCCGGAACGGGCGGCGGTGCCGAAACATGTGGAAATCCTGCCCTCATTGCCGAAAACGGCGGTGGGCAAGGTGTTCAAGCCCGACCTGCGCCGCCGCGCCATCACCCGCGTGCTGGACGCGGCCTTCCGGCAGGCGGGGCTGGCCGCCCGCGTGACCGAGGTGGTCGAGGATCCGAAGCGCGGCCTGACCGCCCGCATCGCCGGGGAAGACAACGACGCCGCCCTGCGCCGGGTCATGGGCGCCTTCACGGTTCCGTGGGAACGGGCCGCGCCGCAACGGGAGCCTTGACGGAACCCGCCGGCTGCGCCATCTGACTCGGATCGTTTCCCTCCGGTCCATCATGCGTCAGCCCCTGTCGTAGCCCCGCGCTTTCTGAACCTTCCCTTTCGTTCAGGAGCCTCCCATGACCCCCATGTCCTTTTCGTCGGGCGATCTGATCGCCGACCGCCGCGCCGACTATGCCGAGGCGCTGCTGACCGCGGGCGATGCCGCCGCCGCGGCCGATCTGTATCTTCAGGCGCTCGACATCGCGCCGGGCTGGACGGCGGGCTGGTTCCGCCTGGGCGAGATCCGCGAGGCGCACCGCCTGCCCGATGCGGCGGCGGCGTATGAACGGGCGCTGGCGCTCGATCCTTCGGACGTGCTGGGCGCGCGGCTGCGGCTCGACCTCATCGCCGATCCGCGCTGGGCGGAAACCATGCCCTCGGCCTTCGTCGAGGCGCTCTTCGACCAATATGCCGGTCATTTCGACGAAAAGCTGGTGGGCGCGCTCGGCTATCGCGCGCCGCAACTGCTGCGCGCGGGGCTGGCGGGGCGCTATGCGCGGGCGCTGGATCTGGGCTGCGGGACGGGGCTGATGGGGGCGGAACTGCGCGCCATCGCCGGGAATCTGGAAGGCTGGGACATTTCCGCCGAAATGCTGCGCGAGGCGGGGGCGAAGGGGATCTACGACCGGCTGGAAAAGGTCGATCTGGCGCGGCTTGCGGGCGCGGACCGGCAATGGGACCTGATCACGGCGGCGGATGTCTTCGCCTATGTCGGCGCGCTCGAACGGGTCGTCGGCTGGGTGGCGCTGGCGCTGGCGCCGGGCGGCACCTTCGCCTTCACCACCGAAGCCTGCCCGGGCGACGATTTCATCCTGCAAGGCAGCCGCCGCTACGCCCATTCGGAAACCTATCTGCGCGGCCTTCTGGATCAGGCGGGCTTCACCGCGCGCTTCGGCCGCGACACGGTGCGGATGGACCGCGGCGCCCCGATCGAGGGGCTGGTGGTCTTCGCCCGCCGCCGCATCGAGGTCGGCGACCGCGCGCCCGACGGCGACCTCGCACAGGTCTGAAGCCCGGATCGATGTCCCGGACGCTCTTTACCCTTCATTCTTCCATAAATATCCCGGGGGTGAGGCGCTTGCGCCGAGGGGGCTGGCCCCCTGATCCCCTCCCCGTTCCGCGCTACAGCAGCCCGGCTTCGCGGAAGGCCAGCTTCAGATCCGCCTCGGGCCGGGCGCCGAAATGGCTGATGACCTCGGCCGCGGCGACGCAGCCCATCCGCCCCGCCGTCGCCAGATCCCGCCCGGTCGCATAGCCATACAGGAAGCCCGCCGCGAACTGGTCGCCCGCGCCCGTCGCATCGACGGGGGTGACGCGGTGGACCGGCACCTCGACCCGCTCCGCTCCGGCGCGCAGGATCACATCGGCGCCTGACCGTGTGCAGACCACCAGCCCGCATTCCGCCGCCGCCTGATCCAGCGCGGTGTCGAGGTCGGTCTGATACAGCGCCTCCCATTCGTGCTGGTTGCCGATGACGTAATCCATGTCCTCGCGCACGAGGCGGCGGAAATCGTCGCGGTGGCGGTTCACGCAGAACGGATCGGACAGCGCGATCCCCGCGCGCCCGCCGCCCCGGTGACAGGCCTGCGCGGCGGCAAGAAACGCCGCCTTGCCCTGATCCTTGTCGAAGAGATAGCCTTCGAGGAACAGGATCCCGGCTTCCTCCACCACCTCGGGCGCGACATCGCCGGTCGAGACCTCGGCCGAAATGCCCAGATAGGTGTTCATCGACCGCTCGCCATCCGGCGTGACGAAGATCATCGAGCGCGAGGTGGGCAGATCCGCCCCCGCGACCGGGACATTCGGGAAATCCGTGCCCTCGCCATGCAGGGCGGCCTCATAGAACCGGCCGAGCGCATCGTCGCGCACCCGCCCGATGAAGGCGGCCTTCAGCCCGAGGTTGCCGAGCCCCGCGATGGTGTTGCCCACCGATCCGCCGGGTGCCTGCGTGCGGTCCTTCATCGCGGCATAAAGCGTCTCGGCGCGGTCGCGCTCGATCAGCTGCATGATGCCCTTCTCGATTCCCATATGGTCGAGGAAGCTGTCGTCGCACTGGGCGATCACGTCGACGATGGCATTGCCGATGCCGACGACCTGATATGTCTTCACGCGGTTTTCTCCTCGTATTGGCACAGGTCGCGGATCAGGCAATCGACGCAGCGGGGCTTGCGCGCGGTGCAGATGTAGCGGCCGTGCAGGATCAGCCAGTGGTGGGCGTTCTGCTGGAACTCGACGGGAACGTTGTCCTCGATGGCGCGCTCGACGGCATCCACGTCGCGCCCGACGGCCAGCCCGGTGCGGTTGCCGACGCGGAAGATATGGGTGTCCACCGCCTGTGCCGGATAGTGGAACCAGATGTTCAGCACGACATTCGCCGTCTTGCGCCCGACCCCGGGGAGCGAGGTCAGCGCGGCGCGCGAACTGGGCACCGTGCCGCCGAACTTGTCGACGAGGATCCGGCTCAGCTTGATGACGTTCTTGGCCTTCTGCCGGTAGAGGCCGATGGTCTTGACGTATTCGACCAGCCCCTCCTCGCCGAGGGCCAGCATCTTCGCCGGCGTGTCGGCTATGGGGAACAGCGACCGCGTGGCCTTGTTCACGCCCGCATCCGTGGCCTGCGCCGACAGCGCCACCGCGACCAGCAGGGTGAAGGCGTTGGTATGTTCAAGCTCCCCCTTCGGATGGGGCTCCGCGGCCTGAAACCGGCGGAAGGCGTCTTGCATCTGGGCATATTCGAACTGGCGGGCCATGCCCGAGCTATGCCCGCCCTTTGTCCCTGCGGCAAGAGGGTAGAGCGGGTTTTGTGTGGATGGCGCGGCAGGGGGCGCTGCCCCCATCCTTGCGGCACAGCCGCAAGGATTCCCCCGGGATATTTAGGGAAGAATGAAGGAGAAAGAGGAGGCACGCCACGCGGGAAAGCGCAGCTTTCGGGTCGCGCGGCGTGGGGCCGTGCTGCTAGGATCGGCGCGAGGAGAGATGCGATGACGATGATGCAGACCGAAGACGCCTATCATTACCGGGTGATTGCCCGGGCGCTGGCCGAGATCGACGCCGCGCAGGCCGAGGCCGCGCGCGCGGGGCGTCCGGCGCAGGTGCCGCTTGCCGATCTGGCCGCGCGGCTCGGCTTCAGCGAGGCGCATTTCCAGCGGGTGTTTTCCGCCTGGGTCGGGGTGTCGCCGAAGCGCTATCAGCAATATCTGGCGCTTGGCTTCGCGCGCGAGATGCTCGCGGCGCGGCTGCCGCTGGAACAGGTGGCGGCGGGGGCGGGGTTGTCCGGTGCGTCGCGGCTGCACGACCTGATCCTGCGGTGGGAGGCGATGACGCCCGGCGAATTCGCCGCCGGCGCGGCGGGGCTGCGGATCCGCTGGGGCCGGTTCGACACGCCCTTCGGCGGCGCGATCGCCTTTGCTACGGATCGCGGGCTGTGCGGCATCGCCTTCGACGCCGAAACCGGCTTTGACGCGGCCTTCGCCGACATGGCCGCCCGCTGGCCCCGCGCGACCTTCGCCGAGGCGCCGGAAGAGATCCGCCCCTGGGTCGAGGCGGTCTTCACCGGGCAGGGCGAGGCGCCCCTGACCCTGATCGGCGCGCCCTTCCAGATCAAGGTGTGGGAGGCGCTGCTGGCCATCCCCTCGGGCGAGGTCACGACCTATTCCCGCATCGCCGCGGAAATCGGCCATCCGGCGGCGGTGCGCGCGGTCGGCACGGCCATCGGCCGCAATCCGGTCAGCTACCTGATCCCCTGCCATCGCGCCCTGCGCAAGTCGGGCGGCCTTGGCGGTTATCACTGGGGTCTGGGCGTCAAGCGCGCGATGCTGGCGCGCGAAGCGGCCCGCCACGAAGCGGGCTGCGTCGAACGGCGCTTGCTGATCGGTCCGGTGACGCAGGGACAGGGGAATATCCCGGCGAAGTGATGGGCAATTTTCTGCTCGCACCATGGTATGGATGGATATGCGCGGGGCTTTTCGGGTAGAAAGGTGCGGATATCCCGCAGCGCGGGTCCTTTGACGAGAGCAGAGTCATGAAGAAAAGCATTCCCTTCCTTGTTGCGACCGCCGGTCTGATGGTTCTGAGCGCCTGCGCCGACGGGACGAGTTATGATCCCGCCGATCCGAACGCCAAGCGCAATTCCGGCGCTGTCGTGGGCGCGATGCTGGGTGGCGTCCTTGGCGCGACCAGCGGCGGTGACGAGCGGATCACCAAGGCGGCGGCGGGCGCCATCGTCGGCGGTCTGGCCGGCGGCGCGATCGGCTCGGCGCTCGACAATCAGGCGCGGGAGCTGTCGCGCGATCTGACCACCAGCGGCGCCACGGTCGTCAACACCGGCTCGCAGCTTGTCGTGACCATGCCGCAGGATGTGCTGTTCGCCGTCGACAGCGACGTGGTCCGCGCCGATCTGCAGCGCGACCTGAACACGCTGGCGGGCAGCCTGAACCGCTATCCGAACACCACGGTGCAGATCGTCGGCCATACCGACAACACCGGCGCGGCCGACTACAACCAGCGGCTGTCGCAGCGCCGTGCCTCTTCGGTGGCGCAGGTGCTGATCGCGGCGGGTGTGCCGTCCTCGCGCATCGTCACCGTCGGCCGGGGCGAGGATCAGCCGATCGCCTCGAACCTGACCGCCGATGGCCGCGCCAAGAACCGCCGGGTCGAATTCGTCATCACCCCGAACCGCTGAGCGGCGGGATCTCATGGAACGGGCGGTGCGACACCGCCCGTTTTCCTTGCCCGCTGGTCAGGGAGGTGCCACGCGACCGCCCCGGGCGGACCCTTCCCTTCATCTTTCCGAAAATATCCCGGGGGTGAGCCCGGAACGGGCGAGGGGGCTGGCCCCCTGCCGCCCCATCCGCTTTCACCACGAAAGCCGGTCGTGCACCTCGTCCAGGTCGATCTCCCCTGTCGGCGCGCCATTGTCCGGATCGTCGAAATCGTAGCGGAACAGTTTGAAATCGCGGTGGTAGATTTCCCACATCAGATGGCGTGACAGATCGTCGAAATACTCCGACACCCGGTGCAGACGCTTTGGTCCATGCGCGGCGGATTCGTTGAAGCGCGGCATCTCGGCCACATTCACCGGGACGGGCGGTTTTGCCTGTTCGATGACCCTGCCCATGCCGGCATTGAAATCCTCGGTCCGGAAGATGGCGTCGTAGCGCCCGCCGTTGTGGATCACCGTGGTGACGAATTCGGTGGCCGCCATCCAGTGGATATCCGGCTCCATAGGCCGCTTGAAGCGGATGGTGTCGCGCGCGAACAGCAGGAAGCGGCGGAACGACCGGATCTGGTCGAAGTCGAATCCATTGTCGGGAGAGCCGACATCGACCCCGTATCGCTGCATGATCTGCGGCACCATCAGCCCGCGATAGCGTTTGCCGGTGCGCTGGATCCCGGCGATCTTGTCGAAGAACGCCGACAGGATCCGCGCATAGGGATTGCGCACGCAGGTGAAGACGCAGGTGGAGCGGCTGGCGATGGCGGTTTCGATCGCGGGGCGATGCGCCTCGATCGGCCATTTCAGCAGGCCCTCGGCGGCGTCGTGGATGTCGCCGTCGTAGAAAGCGCCGTGATCGGAATAGAACATGATCTGACCGATGGTCGAGCAGGCGCATTTCGGCACGACGCGATAGGCCATGCTGCCGCTTTCGGTCATCCATGTGCCCGGGAATTGCATGCGCCGTTGCCCTTTCACCCGCCTGCCGCCACCCGCGGCCGGACCAGATAACCTGTAAAAGCAAACAAACCCTGTTGTTTCAATTGCTTTTGCGGCTATCAATGCGTCATTCGCTATCGCATTCAGACGGTCTATGTCGAAAATTGCCTTCATTCTGCTGACGCACAAGGATCCGGAGGCGGTTATCCGGCAGGCAGAGACCCTGACATCGACGGGTGATTTCGTTTCCATCCATTTCGATGCGCGGGCGAAGGCGGCGGATTTCGCGCGGATCGAACGGGCGCTGGCGGGCAATCCCTCGGTCACCTTCGCGCGCAGGCGGCGGAAATGCGGCTGGGGGGAATGGTCGCTGGTCGATGCGACGCTGGAGGCGGTGAAGGCCGCCGCCGGGGCATTCCCCCTCGCCACGCATTTCTACATGCTGTCGGGCGACTGCATGCAGATCAAGACGGCGGAATTCGCGCATCGCTTCCTTGATGCCGAGGATGTCGATTACATCGAAAGCTTCGATTTCTTCGAGTCGGACTGGATCAAGACCGGGATCAAGGAAGAACGCCTCCACTACCGCCATTTCTTCAACGAGCGGACCCAGAAGAAATGGTTCTACCGCAGCCTCGGCTGGCAGCAGAGGCTGGGCCTGTCGCGGCCGGTGCCGCCGGGCCTGCGGGTGATGATCGGGTCGCAATGGTGGTGCCTGCGCCGCGAAACGATGGAACGGGTGCTGGCCTTCTGTCACGACCGGCCCGATGTGATGCGCTTCTTCCGCACCACCTGGATTCCCGACGAGACGTTTTTCCAGACCATCGTGCGCCATGTCACGCCGGATGCGCAGATCCGCACCCGCACGCTGACCTTCCTGATGTTCACCGATTACGGCCTGCCGGTGACCTTCTACAACGACCACTACGACCTGCTGCTGTCGCAGAACTACCTGTTCGCGCGCAAGATCAGCCCCGATGCCACGGTGATGAAGGAACGCCTGTTCGATCTGTGGGCGCGGACCGGTGTCGGGTTCCGCATCTCGAACGAGGGGCGGGCGCTGTTCCACTTCCTGACCGGCCGGGGGCGAATCGGCCGCCGCTTCGCGCCGCGTTTCTGGGAAACCGAATCGAGCCTTGGCCGCGACCGGACGCTGATGGTGCTGGTGTGCAAGAAATGGCATGTGGCCAAGCGGCTGGTGGCGCAGATCCGCAGCGAGACGGCGATCCCGGCGGTCGAATATCTGTTCAGCGAGGACAGCGCGATGCCGGACCTCGGCGGGATCGAGCGCACGGTCGCCAAGCGCAACCGCCATCGCCGGGCTCTCTTGCGGATGCTGTTCGACTATTTCGACAGCGACCGGCTGCTGATCTGCGTCGATCCGGCCGATTTCGAGCTGCTGCGCGATTTCACCGGGGACAGGGCCGTGACCCGGGTGCTGGAAATCGAATGCGATTTCGACGACGCCTATCTGATCGGCCATGCGCGGCGGATCGGGCTGGCGGCGGAGAATACGCCCGACGACGTGGTGCGGCCCCTGCTGACGACAATCCGCTACGATCTGAAGTTCGAAAGCGACCGGATGGTCGATGCCGATTTCCCGATGTTCGCGCGGATGAGCCAGCAGGCCGACGCCGCGCGGAACACCGCCGCGCTGGCCCGTTTCCTCGGGGTCGATACCGAGGTTGCGCGCCGGGTCCTTTCGCTGGATTATCTGTTCGCCGACTGAGGAGGTTGCCGTGCCCTACACCTATGATCCGAACAATGTCTTTGCCCGCATCCTGCGCGGCGAGATCCCGAATGAAACCGTGCTGGAAACGGCGCACAGCCTGGCCTTCCGCGACGTGTTCCCGAAGGCCCCGGTGCATGTGCTGGTGATCCCCAAGGGGCCATATGTCAGCTACGATCATTTCTGCGCCGAGGCCTCGGACGCGGAGGTGATCGACTTCACCCGCGCCGTCGCCCGGGTCTGCCGCGATCTGGGGATCGAGGTGAAGGACGGCGGCCGGGGCTTCCGCGCCATCACCAACGCCGGTCCCGACGGCATGCAGGAGGTGCCGCATTTCCACATGCACATCCTTGCCGGCCGTCCGATCGGGCCTTTGGTGCTGGAATAGCCCTTTGCTCTTTCGCTACAGTAATGCCAGCCAACCGGAGATGCAGATGAAAGCCCCCGCGCCGACCCCGCCCGAAGAACAGATCGTCACCACATGGAAGGTCGCCTGCGACGGAGGGGAAGGGCCGCTTGGCCATCCGCGCGTCTGGTTGTCGATCCCGCGCGACAGGGGCTGGGTCGAATGCGGATATTGCGACAAAAGGTTCGTCATCGACCGCGAACACGCGCGGGACGATCACTGACCACGGGGCCCGCGCCTTTCCTCGACACCGGGCGTGGCGCGGGCGGATGGGGGAGCAGGGGGCCAGCCCCCTCGCGGTTTCTCCGCTCACCCCCGGGATATTTATGGAAAAACGACGGGCAGGGGTTCGCCCGGGGAAGTGACGCCGGGAGGCGCGGTCTTTCGGCGGGCCGTGCCCCTGCCGTTTCGCAAGACCGGGGGCGGGTTCATTCGCGGGTTCCGGCGGACGCGCCGTTGTGGCAGAACGGGGCCAACACGGAGGAATCCCCATGGCTTTCGGCAAAGGCTGCCATCTTCACCTGATCGACGGTTCGGCCTTCATCTTCCGCGCCTATCACGCGCTGCCGCCGCTGACGCGGAAATCGGACGGCCTGCCGGTCGGCGCCGTCGCCGGCTTTTGCAACATGGTCTTCCGCTATATCGAGGATGCGAAAAACGGCGATGCGCCGACCCATGCGGCGGTGATCTTCGACTATTCCTCGAAGACCTTCCGCAACGCGATCTATCCGGCCTACAAGGAAAACCGCCCGCCGCCGCCCGAGGATCTGCGCCCGCAGTTCCCCCTGACGCGTGAGGCGACGCGGGCCTTCAACCTCGCCTGCAAGGAGATCGATGGTTTCGAGGCCGACGACATCATCGCCACCCTGTCGCGGCAGGCGCGCGAGGCGGGCGGGCGCGTGACGATCATCTCCTCGGACAAGGATCTGATGCAGTTGGTCGGCGGCGGGGTCGACATGCTCGACGCGATGAAGAACCTGCGCATCGGACCCGAGGAGGTCGAGGCGAAATTCGGTGTCGGACCGGATCGGGTGATCGACGTGCAGGCGCTGGCCGGGGATTCGGTCGACAACATTCCCGGCGCGCCGGGGATCGGCATCAAGACGGCGGCGAGCCTGATCAACGAGTATGGCGATGTCGAGACGCTGCTCGCGCGCGCGGGGGAGATCAAGCAGCCGAAGCGGCGCGAGACGCTGATCAATTTCGCCGACCAGATCCGGGTCTCGAAACGGCTCGTCACGCTGGACGATCAGGCGCCGCTCGATTTCACGCTGGATGATCTGGAGGTGCGGGATCCCGATCCGAAGGTGCTGATGGAGTTCCTGCATCAGATGGAATTCCGCACGTTGACGAAGCGGGTGTCCGAGAAGTTCGGCCTGGAACAGCCGGTGCCGGTATCCGTGCCGGTGCAGGCGGCGCAGGCCGGCGCAGCCGGCGGGGCCGAGAAGGCAGGGGGTGAAGCCCCCTCCGCCGAGGCCCCCCCTCTGCTGCCCTTCGATACCGCGGCCTATACCCGTATCACCGACGCCGAGGTGCTGGCGCAATGGCTGGACGCGGCCCGCGCGGTGGGCTGGATCGCGGTGGATACGGAAACCACGTCTCTTGACGAAATGGTCGCTGATCTCGTCGGCATCTCGATCAGTTCGGCGACGGGCAAGGCGGCCTACATTCCCGTGGGCCATGTCACCGGATCGGACGATCTTTTCGGTGGCACCGTGCGGGCCGAGGGGCAGATGCCGCTTGACGTGGCGCTGGCGGCGCTGAAGCCGGTGCTTGAGGACGAAGCGATCCTCAAGATCGGTCAGAACATGAAATACGACTGGAAGATCTTCGCCCGCCACGGCATCCGCATCCATCCGCTCGATGACACGATGCTGATGAGCTACGCGATGTTCTCGGGCCTCCATGGCCACGGCATGGATGCGCTGAGCGAGGAATACCTCCATCACGTGCCGATCCCGATCAAGGAGCTGATCGGCTCGGGCAAGGCACAGGTCACCTTCGACAAGGTGCCGGTCGACAAGGCCGTGGCCTATGCGGCCGAGGATGCCGACATCACCTTCCGTCTCTGGGACCAGTTCCGCTCGCGGCTGCACCGCGAACGGGTGACGACGGTCTATGAAACGCTGGAGCGGCCTCTTGTTCCGATTCTGGCGGAGATGGAGATGGCGGGGGTGAAGGTCGATACCTCCATCCTCGCGCGGATGTCGAACGTCTTCGCGCAGCGCATGGCGGGGCTCGAGGATGAGATCCGCGCCATCGCCGGCCAGCCGTTCAACATCGGTTCGCCGAAACAGCTGGGCGAGATCCTGTTCGACACGCTCGGCGTGCCCGGCGGCGGGCGGGGCAAGACCGGGGCCTGGGCGACGGGCGCCGATGTGCTCGAAGACATCACCACGATGGAAGACGAACATCCGCAGGCCGCGCGGCTGGCCGCCAAGGTGCTGGACTGGCGCCAGATCGCCAAGCTGAAATCGACCTACACGGATGCGCTGCAAGGCCATGTGAACCCGGAAACCGGGCGCGTCCATACCTCCTATTCCATCGCGGGGGCGAATACCGGGCGGCTCGCCTCGACCGATCCGAACCTGCAGAACATCCCCGTGCGCACCGACGAGGGCCGCCGCATCCGCGAGGCTTTCGTGGCGCCCGAGGGGCGGCGGATCGTCAGCCTCGACTACAGCCAGATCGAGCTGCGTATCCTCGCCCATGTGGCCGACATTCCGGCGCTGAAGGACGCGTTCCACAAGGGGCTCGACATTCACGCGATGACCGCATCCGAAATGTTCGGGGTGCCGATCGAGGGGATGGACCCGATGATCCGCCGTCAGGCGAAGGCGATCAACTTCGGGGTGATCTACGGTATCTCCGCCTTTGGGCTTGCGCGGAACCTGCGCATCCCGCGGGGCGAGGCGCAGGCCTTCATCGACCGCTATTTTGAACGCTTCCCCGGCATCCGGGCCTATATGGATCAGACGATCGGCTTCGCAAAGGAACATAGCTTCGTTCAGACCCTGTTCGGCCGCAAGATCCACACGCCCGAGATCGGTGACAAGGGGCCGCGCGCCGGTTTCGCCCGGCGCGCCGCGATCAACGCCCCGATTCAGGGCGCTGCGGCGGACATCATCCGCCGCGCGATGATCCGCATGCCCGCCGCCATCGCCGGGCTGGACGCCAGGATGCTGTTGCAGGTGCATGACGAACTGATCTTCGAGGTCGCGGAAAGGGATGTCGATCCGCTGATTGCGGCGGCCCGCGCCACAATGCAGGGCGCGGCGGATCCGGCGGTGAAGCTGTCGGTGCCGCTTATCGTCGATGCGGGGCAAGGCGCGAGCTGGGCCGAGGCGCATTGAGGGGAAGGGCCTCGTCGGAGGGGGCAAAGCCCCCTGCCTCCTCGGCCCTGCCGGCTGCGCCGGCGGCGCGCAAACCCGGCGGGGTTATTCCCGCCAGGCCCTGGCCACCCAGTCCGAAGGTTTCGTGTAATGGCGCAGATAGCGCCAGAGCGAGCCTTCCCCGGCCGGGCGGTTCGGGATGTTGCGGATGTGGTCGGCCAGGCTGAACCCCTCGCGCCCGGCCCAGCCCCCCTTGATCGCCACTTCGGGATAGACGCCGCCCGGGAAGATCACCACCCGCGTATCGCGCGGCAGGCGCGGAGCGACGAACCAGTTCAGCGGGAAGGTCGGCAGGCACTGATAGCGGAAATGCCGCACCCAGGCGCGCGGGAACAGGTCGATCCCCCCCGGCGCGTTGCGGGTGACGAAACGCTGTTCCCAGACATATTCCTCGGCCACCTTCTGCGGATTGGCCATGAAGATTTCCTGCATCGGCGCCAGCTTGCCCACCGGGAAGCGAAAGCAGGAGGTCTGGCCGATCCGCTCGAACGGTTTCGCCGGGTTGCGCGACAGGATCACCTGATCCGGATTGCCGTAGGTAAAAAGATCGTCGAGCGGGCCGGTGACCACCAGATCCAGATCGAGGAACAGCACATTCCCCGTCAGATCGCCGAGCCGCGGCCCCCAGAGCCGCGCCTTGGGCCAGATCCCGCGCTTCGTCTTCGGGATCTCCACCGCGATCTCGGGCAGGGGCTGGCAATCGACCTCGGCCCGGATGCCGGCAGTATTGTCGGTGAAACAGGTGAAGCGGAAGGGCGGCGTGATGTTGCGCGCCACCATCGCATACAGCCGGTTGATGAACGGCGGGCCGTATTTCGTGCCCCAGTTGATGCAGATGACCTGTTTCACGCGCCTCTCCGTTCGTCCCGGCCGCCTCTCGCCGGGACCCTTCTACCCTTCATCTTTCCATAAATATCCCGGGGGTGAGCCCGGAACGGGCGAGGGGGCTGGCCCCCTGCTTCGCCCGCCATGCAGCCCCCGCGTCATTTCCCGGGAAAGACCTGTGACACGCGCTCTTATCCCGCCGGGCCGGTTCCGTCCAGTTCCCGCATCGGGACGATCGGAAAGAACACCCCGTGCGAGGTCAGGCCGAGCCAGTCCTCCCCGTCGTGCCTGCCGGGGGTGGCGATGTCGACGAGGCGGTAGAAGGTCTTGCGGTCGATCAGCGCCTCAAGCCCCCGGCGCACCATGACATAGGGCGCGGGTTCGCCATCCGCCGCGCGGGCGACGCGGATCGGGTGATCCGCATCCGCCGTCACCCGGTCGCCGACATTGGTGGTGAAGGTCAGCGCGCCATCCCCCGCCTCGCAGTCCACGGCCACAAAGGGGGCGTCCGCGACGCGGATGCCGACCTTCTCTGCCGGTGTGACGAGGAAATATTTCCCCTCCTCCAGCTTGAGGATCGAGGCGAAGAGCCGCACCAGCGCCTCGCGCCCGATGGGGGTGCCCATGTAGAACCATGTCCCGTCGCGGCGGATCTCGATATCCAGATCGCCGCAGAAGGGCGGGTTCCACAGATGCACCGGCGGCGGGCCTTTTTTCGCGGCTTTGGTCGCCGCGGCGGCAAGTCCTTCGGCACTCACGGGGTTTTGTGGCGTTTGTGGGCTGGTCATGGGCGGTTTGCGTTTGGGTCCGGGACGGTTATCTGTTCCTATGAGCATATAGCGCGAAGGGAGCCCCTGTCATGACCGACCCCAACGATCTTGTCGCCGATATCGAAGCACTGGGCACGAAACTGCTGGCCGCGCGGGAATCGGTGAACCGCCGGTTCATCGGGCAGGAGAAGGTGGTGGAGCTGGTGCTGGCGGCGATGTTGTCGGGGGGGCATGCGCTGCTGGTCGGGCTGCCGGGGCTGGGCAAGACCATGCTGGTCGATACCCTGTCCACGGTGATGGGGCTGAAGCCGAGCCGCATCCAGTTCACCCCGGACCTGATGCCCGCCGATATCCTCGGCTCCGAAGTGCTGGAAACGGCGGCGGACGGGACACGGGCGTTCCGCTTTCTCGAAGGGCCGATCTTCTGCCAGCTTCTGATGGCGGATGAGATCAACCGCGCCAGCCCGCGTACGCAATCCGCTCTGCTGCAGGCGATGCAGGAGCGCGAGGTGACGGTGGCGGGCGTGCATCGCCGCCTTGGCCCGCCGTTCCACGTTCTGGCGACGCAGAACCCGATCGAGCAGGAGGGCACCTATCCGCTGCCCGAGGCGCAGCTCGACCGTTTCCTCGTGCAGGTCGATGTGGAATATCCCGACCGCGACACGGAACGCGACATCCTGATCGCCACCACCGGCGCCGGAGAGGCCGAGGCCGTGGCGGTCTTCACCGCCGACGAGCTGATCGCCGCGCAGGCCATCGTGCGGCGGATGCCGGTCGGCGAAACGGTGGTGGAGGCGATCCTCGACCTCGTGCGCGCCTGCCGCCCCGGCGAGCCCGAGGCCCTGCCCGTGGTGCGCGAGGCCCTGGCTTGGGGGCCGGGGCCGCGCGCCGCGCAGGCGCTGATGCTGACGGCGCGGGCGCGGGCGCTGCTGCACGGGCGGCTGGCGCCCTCGGTCGAGGATGTGCTGGCGCTGGCCCGGCCGGTGCTGACGCACCGCATGGCGCTGAGCTTTGCCGCGCGGGCAAGGGGGGAAACCCTGTCCGGCGTCATCGCGCGGGCGGCAACCGAGATCCTTGGCCCCGGAATCGAGGCCGCTGCGTGAACGGTTCCGCCCAGGATAATCCTGCACTTGCGCTGCGTCGCGGGGCCGAGGCGCAGGCGGCGGCGCTGCCCGCGCTGCTGCTTGCGGCGGAACAGCTGGCGGCGACAGTGCAGATGGGCGGCCATGGCCGGAAGCGCGCCGGCACGGGTGAGGAATTCTGGCAATACCGTCCCGCGCAGGCGGGCGATTCGGCGCGCTTCATCGACTGGCGGCGGTCCGCCCGCTCGGACGGGCAGTTCACCCGCGACCGGGAATGGCAGCTGGCGCAATCGCTGAACCTCTGGGTGGACGGCGCGGCCTCGATGCGGTTCACGGGGGCGAAGACCCGGCCGGAAAAGGCCGCGCGCGCCCGCCTGCTGGCGCTGGCGCTGGCGGTGGCGGCGATCCGCGCGGGGGAGCGTGTGGGCCTGACCGGGCCGCTGGCCCCGGCGCGGCCCGGGCGGAGGCAGCTGATGACGCTGGCCGCCGTGCTGTCCGATGACGCCACGGCGCAGGATTACGGCGCGCCCGAGGTGATCGGCATCGCGGCGCAGGCGCGCGTCGCCTTTCTGTCGGATTTCCTTGGTGATCCGGCGGCGGTGCGGACGGCGGTGGCGCAGCTTGCCGACCGCGGCATCGGCGGGGTGATGATGCAGGTGCTGGACCCGATGGAGGAGGATTTTCCCTTCGACGGCCGCACGATCTTTGAATCCATGGGCGGGGCGCTTCGCCACGAAACCCGGCAGGCGCGCGACCTGCGTACGCGCTATCGTGATCGGCTGGCCGAACGGCGGCATCTGCTGACGGAGCTGGCGCGGCAGGCGGGCTGGCAATTCGCCACCCACCGCACCGATACCTCGCCGCAGGGCGCGCTGCTGTGGCTGACGGCCTCGCTGGAAAGGGGGCGGTGATGGCGATGCTCGGTCCCATCGGGTTCACCGCGCCGTGGCTGCTGCTGGGGCTGCTGGCGCTGCCGGTTCTGTGGTTCATCCTGCGCGCCGTGCCGCCCGCGCCGATCCGGCGCCGCTTCCCGGGTGTGGCGCTGCTGCTGGGGCTGAAGGACGACGAGATTCAGGCCGAGCGCACGCCTTGGTGGCTGATGGCCCTGCGGCTTCTGGCGCTGGCGGCGGCGATCATCGGTTTCGCCGGGCCGGTGCTGAACCCCGAGCCTGTCGCGCCGGGTCAGGGGCCGTTGCTGATCGTCGAGGATGGCAGCTGGGCCTCGGCCCGCGACTGGCCGCGCCGGGTGGAACGGATGGAACGCGCTTTGGCCGAGGCGGGGACGGCGGGTCGGCCCGCCGCGCTGCTGATGCTGACAGATCCGCCGCCCGCGCCGCCCGGCTTTGCCGATGCGGCGAGCCTTGCGCAATCGCTGCCGGGCCTGACGCCCCGGGCATGGGAGCCTTCGGCCCCGGATCCCGCGCAGATCCTGCCCGCCGGGAATTTCGAGACGCTCTGGCTGTCCGACGGGCTGGCCCGACCGGGCCGCGATGCCCTGCGGCAGGCGGTCGAGGCGCGCGGCCCCCTGCGCGTCTGGCAACCGGCGCTGCCGGTCACGGCGCTTGGCCCGGCGACGGTGCGCGACGGGCAGGTAAGCCTGCCGCTGACCACTTCGGCCCCCATTTCCACGCGCTACGATGTCGCCGCCATCGGCCCCGATCCTTCGGGCGCGGAACGCGAACTGGCGCGGGCCACGGTCGATCTGGACAATGACACGCAGGGGCAGGCGGTTTTCGATCTGCCGCCCGAGCTGCGCAACCGCCTGACCCGGTTCGAGATTCCGGGTATCCGTTCGGCCGGGACTGTCAGCCTGACCGACGATGCGGTCAAGCGGCGCAAGGTGGCGCTGATCTCCGGCTCCGCCGCGCGCGAGGGGCTGGAGCTGCTTGTCCCCACCCATTACCTGCGGCAGGCACTGGCGCCCACGGCCGACCTGATCGAGGGCACGCTGGAGGACGCGCTGACCGC
The DNA here is from genome assembly GCF_004022215.1 of Paenirhodobacter populi. Classification (GTDB taxonomy): domain Bacteria; phylum Pseudomonadota; class Alphaproteobacteria; order Rhodobacterales; family Rhodobacteraceae; genus Rhodobacter; species Rhodobacter populi. The sequence continues at coordinate 62,903 of NZ_SAUZ01000014.1, read as the reverse complement.
CAGCCCGGATGTCATCATCCTCGCCGATGTGGCCGAGATCCCGGATGCCGACCGGCTGGCCGACTGGCTCGACAGGGGCGGGCTGCTGATCCGCTTTGCCGGGCCGCGTCTGGCGATGGCCTCGGAAAACAACACGCGGCAGTTCCTGCCCGTCACCCTGCGGCAGGGCGAACGGTCTGTCGGCGGCGCGATGAGCTGGGGTGAGCCGCGCCGGCTGGCCCCTTTCCCGGCCGGGTCGCCCTTTGCCGGGCTGACCGTGCCCGATGAGGTCAGCGTGACGGAACAGGTTCTGGCGGAGCCGGGGCCGGAGCTTGCCTCCCGCACCATCGCCGCGCTGGCGGATGGGACGCCGCTGGTGACGCGGATGGATTTCGGCGCCGGCTCGGTCGTGCTGTTCCATGTCACCGCGAATGTCGAATGGTCGAACCTGCCGCTGTCGGGGCTGTTCCCGCAGATGCTGGAACGGTTGGCCGTTTCGGCGCGGGCGGAAACCCCCTCGGCCGAGGATCTGGCGGGGCAGACATGGGTGCCGGTCAAGCTGCTCGATGGATTCGGGCGGCTGGAAACGGCCGAGGCTTCGGCCGGTGTGCCGGGCGAGAGGCTGGCCACCGAGCCGCCGGGGCCTGATCTGCGCCCCGGTCTTTACGTGGCCGAGGATCGCTCCGTCGCGCTGAACGCGCTGCCGCGCGACCGGGTGTTGCAAGCCGCCGTCTGGCCCGCGAGCGTGCCGATCGAAGGCGGCGAGGCGCCTCGGCAGATGCCGCTGAAAGGCGCGCTGCTGGGGGCGGCGCTGGTGGCGCTGCTGATCGACGTTCTGGCCTCGCTCGCCGTCTCGGGGCGGCTGCGCGGCGCGCGGGCGGCGGCGACGGTGGTGGCGGTTCTGGCCTTCGGTCTGGCGTCGCAGGGCCACGCGCAGGACACCATGCCCGAGGACCGGGCGATCGAGGCGGCCTCGAACGTCGTGCTGGCCTGGATGCCCACGGGCGACACGCAGGTGGATGCCGTGTCCGAGGCGGGGATGCGCGGCCTGTCCGAGATCCTGACCCGGCGCACCACGGTCGAGCCTTCGGACCCGATGCGCATCGACCTCGCCGCCGACGATCTGGCGCTTTACACGCTGATCTACTGGCCGATCGTGGCCGATGCGCCGGTCCCCACGCCCGAGGAATATGCCCGGCTGAACCGCTATCTGCGCGGCGGTGGGATGATCGTCTTCGACACGCGGGACGCCGATCTGTCGGGCGTTGGGATGGCCACGGATGCCGGGCGGCGGTTGCAGACCATCGCCGCGCCGCTGGAGATTCCGCCGCTTGCGCCGATCCCGCCCGATCATGTGCTGACCCGCACCTTCTACCTGCTGCAAAGTTTCCCCGGCCGGTTCGACGGCACGATCTGGGTCGAGGCGCCGCCCCCCGATGCCGAACAGGCCGAGGGGATGCCCTTCCGCAACCTGAATGACGGGGTGACGCCGGTGGTGATCGGCGGCAACGACTGGGCCTCGGCCTGGGCGGTGAACGGCAATGGCGCGCCCATGCTGCCGATCGGGCGCGGTCAGGCCGGTGAGCGTCAGCGCGAGATCGCGGCCCGCTTCGGCGTCAATCTGGTGATGCATGTGCTGACCGGGAACTACAAATCCGATCAGGTCCATGTGCCCGCGCTTCTGGAAAGGCTGGGGCAATGACCGGGATGAGCGTGATCTTTGCGCCGCTGCTGCCATGGGTGGTGATCGCGGCGGGGGCCGGGGTGGCGGTGCTGCTCGTGGCCCTTGCGCTGTGGCGCGGGCTGCGGGGCTGGGCGCTTCGCGGGCTGGCGGCGCTGGCGCTGCTGGCGGCGCTGGCGCAGCCCTCGTTGCAGAATGAGGAACGCCAGCCCCTGTCGGATATCGTGCTGCTGGTCGATGACCGGACGGCCTCGCAGGACCTGTCGGACCGTTCGGCCCAGACCGATGCGGCGGTGGACCGGCTGAGCACGGAAATCGCCGCGCTGCCGAATACCGAACTGCGCCGCGTCACCGTGCATGACGGCGCGCAGAACGGCGGCACGCAGATCGGCGCCGCGCTGGCCGAGGCGCTGGCGGCCGAGCCGCGATCCCGCGTGGCGGGCGCCATCGTGGTCAGCGACGGACAGGTCCACGACGCCGAACTGACCCCCGACATGCCCGCGCCGCTGCACATGGTGCTGACCGGCCATCGCCGGGACTGGGACCGGCGGCTGGTGATCCAGACCGCCCCCGCCTTCGGCATCATCGGCGAGGAAACCCGGATCCAGCTGCATGTCGAGGACGAGGGCATGGTCCCCGCCTCGGCCGGAACGACGGCGGATCTGACCGTCTCGATCGACGGGGGCGCGGCGCAGGACTACCGCGTGCAGGTCGGACAGGATCTGGAACTGCCGCTGAAGCTGGAACATGGCGGGCAGAATGTCGTGCAGTTTTCCGTGGCCCCGGTCGAGGGCGAGCTGACCGACCGCAACAACACTGCCGTGGTGCAGATCAACGGCGTGCGCGACCGGCTGCGGGTGCTGCTGGTCTCGGGCGAGCCGCATGCCGGCGAACGCACCTGGCGCAACCTCTTGAAATCCGATGCCGGGGTGGATCTGGTGCATTTCACCATCCTCCGCCCGCCGGAGAAGCAGGACGGCGTGCCGGTGTCGGAACTGTCTCTGATCGCCTTCCCGACGCAGGAGCTGTTCATCGACAAGATCGACGAATTCGACCTGATCATCTTTGACCGCTACGGCGAGCGGGGGATCCTGCCCGCCTCCTACTTCCGCTCGATCCGAGATTACGTCGAACGGGGGGGCGCGATCCTCGTCTCGGCGGGGCCGGAATTCGCCACGGTCGAAAGCCTGTGGCAGACGCCTCTGGGCGACATCATGCCCGCGCGGCCGACGGGCCGGGTGCTGTCCGAATCCTTCCTGCCGCGCCCGACGGAACTTGGCCTGCGCCATCCGGTGACGGCGGGGCTCGACGGCGCGCCGCCGCCCGAGGGCGATCCCGGCGACAAGCACTGGGGCCGCTGGCTCCGGCAGATCGAGCTGACCGATGCCACTGGCGAGGTGGTGATGAAGGGCGTGGACGAGTCGCCCCTTCTGGTGCTGTCGCGCGCGGGCAAGGGGCGGGTGGCGCTCTTGGCCTCGGATCACCCGTGGCTCTGGGCGCGGGGCTATGACGAGGGCGGGCCGCAACTCGAACTGCTGCGCCGCATCGCGCATTGGGAAATGAAGGAGCCGGATCTGGAGGAAGAGGCCCTTCAGGCGACGGTCGAACCCGGCAGCCTGACGGTCAACGTGATCCGCCGCACGATGGCGGACGAAACCCCGCCGGTGACCGTGACCCTGCCCGACGGCGCGACGCAGGAGGTCACGCTCACCCCCGCCGGTCCGGGGCGGTTTGCCGCCCATTGGCAGGCGCCCGAGGCCGGGCTCTACCGGCTGAAGCAGGGCGATCTGGAACGAGTGGTGGCGCTCGGCCCGGCAAGCCCGCGGGAATTCGAACGCACCATCGCCAGCGACGAACCGATGCGGGCGGCGATACAGGCCTCGCACGGCGGGGTGGCGCATCTGGAAGACGGCGTCCCCGCCGTGCGCCGGGTGAGCGAGGGGCGCCTTGCCGCCGGCTCGGGCTGGATCGGCGTCACCCCGCGCGGCGCAAGCTCGGTGACCGACCTGCGGGTGGTGCCGGTGCTGCCGGCCTGGGCCTGGCTGATCCTTGCGGCGGGGCTGACGCTCGGCGCCTGGCTGGTCGAGGGGCGCGGCCGCCGCCGCGCCTGACCGGGGACCGACACACATCGCTTTGCGGCGTCTGTTCTTGCGCGGAACGCATGCCGTCCCGCGACGCCCCTCCCTTTCGTGTTTCCATAAATATCCCGGGGGTGAGCCCGGAACGGGCGAGGGGGCTGGCCCCCTGCCGCCCTCTCCGCCCGGCCCTACTTCGGCGGATTGTCCAGCAGCGCCCTCCGCGCGACCGAGGCGAATTCGCGCCGCCACAGCATCCCGGTGGTAAAGACCGTCGCCGCGAACAGCATTTCCGGCCCCAGAAGCCAGGCGAGCGAGGCCAGCGCGAAATAGACCGACCGGAGCCCGCGGTTGAAACTTTTCGCGGCGTTGATGTTGACCCGCGCGGCCTGGGCAGCGCGCGGATAGGCCAGCGGGTCCGACGCATCGTTCGGCACCGAAGCCATGACGATCGCCGCATAGCTGAACAGCCGGTGCGACCAGACGAATTTCAGGAAGGCGTTGGCGCCGAACATCACCGCCGTCAGGATCCGCGTTTCCCACAACAGCTTCGGCCCCGAGGCGATGGCGAATTCCTGCGCCAGATCGGTGATCTGCTCGGGATTGCCGATCAGCGCCAGCCCGCCGCCGATGGCGATCAGCGCGGTCGAGGCGAAGAAGGTCGTCGACTGCCGCAACCCGTCCACCATCTGCCCGTCGAACAGCCGCGGCTGCCGGGTGACCAATTGGCGCATCCATTCGCGGCGATAGGCCTCCATCAGCTTGCCGACGGAGTTGCGGTGCTTGGGCGGATGCTCCGTCAGCCAGCCGATCCAGAGCCAGGCGGAGACGAGCGCGATGAGCGCCCCAAGATCGGCAGGCCCCAGCGGGCCGAGGTGGAAAGAGGTCAGATAGGTCATCACGGAACCGGATTGGGGGAGGGCGGCGGTTTCGCCCCTGATACAGCCGGGAACCGGCTGCGAGAAGATCCGAAATTTCGCATCCTCCCTTGCGAATATCTTGAAAGCAGGCCCGGTGCTTCCCAGATTCCAGTCATCGGGATGCCGCTACGGGTCCCGGTGGAAACCATGCCCTGCCCCGGATGGGGAGGGCGCAATGTCATCGCTCCAAGAGGATGAAAACCATGCGTACTTTTGATTTCTCGCCGCTTTATCGCGCTACCGTCGGCTTTGACCGTGTCGCCGACCTGATGGATCGTGCCCTGTCCGCGGACCTCGCGCAACCCACCTATCCGCCCTACAACATCGAGAAGACAGCGGAAAACGGCTATCGCATTTCGATCGCCGTTGCGGGCTTCGGCTCGGATGAACTGTCGGTCGATCTGAAGGACGGTGCGCTGATCGTGACAGGTCGCAAGACCGAAGAGGTCGAGGACAAGACCTTCCTGCATCGCGGCATCGCCACCCGTGCGTTTGAACGCCGGTTCGCGCTCGCCGATCACATGAAGGTCACGGGGGCCTCGCATGAGGACGGTATGCTGAATATCGACCTTGTCCGCGAAGTGCCCGAGGCGCTGAAACCGCGCCGGATCGAGATCTCCGGGGGCAAGGCTGTCGAAGCCCAACCCGTCGAGGCCAAATCCGTCGAGGCGAAGCCGGCCGAGGCCGCCGAACCTGTTCAGGCCTGAGTGTTGGTCTGAAGTAAATGGTGCCGGGCGCGGGATTTCCCGCGCCCTTTTTCGTGTCAGATTTCCGCCAGATCGTCGCGGCTGACCGCCACCGATTTCACGATGGCATGGCAGGCGACGCCCGGCGCAAGGCCAAGCGCCCGCACGGATCGCAGGGTGACGCGCGACAGGATCGCCTCATCGCCGATGGCGATCTGGACGAAGGCCCGGCCGTCGGCCTCTTCCTCGATCCGGCGGATGGTGCCGGTGAGCACGTTCAGCGCGGAAAGGCCCGCCGGCGCCTCGCGCGACAGGATCACGTCCGAGGCCTGGATCCGCAGGCGCAGATGGGCCGCCTCGGGCGCGTCGGTCACCCAGACCGGACCGCCCGCCGTTTCCAACCGGATGAGCCCGTCGGCATCGCGCCCGGCGGTGTGCGCGGTGATGATCGCCCCCGCCTCGCCCGCGCCGAAGCGCGGCGCCAGCGCCGGATCGGACAGGATTTCCCCCGTCGGACCCGAGGCGATGACGCGCCCCTTCGACAGCAGCACCACGGTCGAGGCGAGCCGCGCCACCTCGGCGATCGAATGGCTGACCAGCAGCACCGGCATTCCGGCATCGCGCAGGGATTCGAGGAAGGGCAGGATCTCCTCCCGCCGCGGCGCATCGAGCGCCGCAAGCGGTTCGTCCATCAAGAGCATCCGCGGTTTCGACAGCAGCGCCCGGCCAAGCGAGACGCGCGACTTTTCCCCGCCCGACAGCGCCCCCGGCCGTCGGTCGAGCAGCGCGCCGATGCCCAGCATGCCGATCACCGCGTCGAAATCCGGCCCCGTCGCATCGCGCGGCGCGAACCGCGCGCCATAGAGCAGGTTCGACCGCACCGACATATGCGGAAACAACCGGGGCTCCTGAAACACATAGCCCACGCGGCGCTTGCGCGGCGGCAGGTTGATGTGTTTGTCGGTGTCGAACAGCGTGACACCCTCGGCGGTGATGCGGCCTTGCGCGGGGCGGAACAGCCCGGCGACGGCGTTGACGACCGTGGTCTTCCCCGCGCCCGAGGCGCCGAACAGTGCCGTCACCCCCTTGGGCGCGGTGAAATCGACATCGACGGAAAAGCTGCCGAAATCGTGGCGCAGCGAGACTTCGAGCATCACGCGCCCCCGATCCGCTTCGCCACCCGCCGTGCGACGAATTCCGAGATGACAAGCGCCCCCACCGCCACCACGACGGAAATCCCGGCAAGGCGGGCGGCCTGCAGCTCGGCCCCCGGCACCTGCAGGAACGAATAGATCGCGGAGGGCAGCGTCTGCGTCCGCCCCGGGATGTTCGAGACGAAGGTGATCGTCGCGCCGAATTCCCCCATCGCCTTGGCGAAGGCAAGGATCATCCCGGCGATGACCCCGGGCAGGATCAGGGGTAGCGTCACGGTGAAGAACACCTCGATCCGCGAGGCGCCGAGGGTCGAGGCCGCGTGTTCCAGCTTGGGGTCCACCGCCTCGATCGCCAGACGGATGGCGCGGACCATGAGCGGGAAGCTCATCACCGCCGCCGCCAGCGCCGCCCCGGTCCATTGGAAGGCGAAGGTGAAGCCCAGATATTGATCCAGATACTGGCCGATGAAGCCCCTGCGCCCGAAGGTCAAAAGCAGCGCATAGCCGGTGACGACGGGCGGCAGGATCAGCGGCAGATGGACGATCGCATTGACGATCCACAGCCCCGGCATGTTCGACCGCGCCAGCAGCGCCGCGACCCAGACGCCCAACGGCAAAGAGGCCCCCACCGCGATGGTGGAGACCTTGAGCGACAGCATCAGCGCCGTCCATTCATCCGGGCTGAGGATATTGTCCACGCCGTCTTGCTTACTTCTTGAGGATCTCGAAACCCTGCTGTTCCAGAAGGGCGGTCGCCTTCGGCGTGGTCAGATAGTCGTAGAAGGCCTTGGCGCCTTCGGCATCGGGACCGGCCTTGAGCAGCGCGATCGGATAGGTGATGGCCGGGTAGCTGCCTTCCGGGAAGGTCGCGACGACATGGACCTTGGGCTCGGCCGCGGCGTCGGTCTTGTAGACGATGCCGTAGGGCGCCTCGCCCGAGGCGACGAGGGCCAGCGCCGCGCGCACGTTCTGCGCCTGCGCCACCTGCGGCTCGATCTTCTCCCACAGGCCCAGATGGGTCAGCGCGGCCTTGCCATACTGGCCGGCGGGCACGGAATCGAGCAGCCCCATCGCGATATGCTCGGAGCCGAGCTTTTCGGGCAGATCGGCGATTTCGACCGGATCGGCCTTGTCGGAAATCAGCACGAGCGTGTTGCCCAGAAAATCCTCGCGCGTGCCGGGCAGGATGTATTCGGCCTTTTCGACCTGATCCATCCAGTCCGTCGCGGCCGAGATGAACATGTCCGCCGGCGCATCGGCCAGGATCTGTTTCGCGAGTGCGCCCGAGCCGTCATAGGAAATCAGCGGCTTCACCCCGCTTTCGGCGGTGAAATCGGTGGCGATCTCATCCAGCGCGGTCTTCAGCGAGGCGGCGGCGAAGATCACCGGATCCGCCAGAACCGGCGTGGACAGGGCCAGCATCAGGCCGAAGGACAGGGGTGCGATACGCATTGGATCAAGGTCTCCCGAAACGATATGTCCGGCGAAACATAGCCGCCCGCGCCCTGCCGTCGCAAGCGCTATTTCTGTTGGGCCACATCGCCTTCGGCCTGAGAGTCGTCAACCTGTGATCCTTCAACCTGCGCGCCCCCGGCCTGTGCCCCGCCGACGCGCGCGCCGATGGCGGCGATGCGCGCCGCGCCGTCCGTCAGCAGGATCGACACCAGCGCCCGGTAATCGGCCAGCACGGCGCGCCCGGCATCGGTCAGATGGGCGCCGCCGCCATGCGCGCCCCCGCGCGCGGATTCGACCAGCGGCGTTTCGAAACAGGTGTTCATTTCCTCGACAAGGCTCCAGGCGCGCTTGTAGCTCATCCCCATGCGGCGCCCGGCGGCGGAGATCGAGCCTTCGCTGTCGATCGCCTCGAGCAGGTCGGCCTTGCCGGGGCCGAAGACCAGCTTGCCGAAATAGAGCCTCAATGTGGTGCGGGTCAGGTCCATCGGTCACTCCTTGCCGGTCATCCTGTCGCAGCGCGGCGGCGGGGGCAAGGGCCGCGCTTCGCACGAGACAATCGCCCGGCGGCGCGCTAGACACGAGGGCATGAGCCAGAACCTTCCCGATCCCATCGAGGTCATCGCCCCCAACCTGAAGCGCCGCCTGTCGGGCGTGACGGCCACCATCGTGCGGCTGGTGCCGGTGCAGGCGCGGATGATCGGCATCGTCACGACCGGCCCCGGATTGCCCGCGGAGCTGCCGCATGTGCCGGTCTGGCGGCTGCGGTTCTTGCCGCGCCGGTTGCGGGTCTGGCACGCGCGGCGCAATACGGAAATGCTGCTGGGGCTGGCACTGCGCGCAAGCGGCATGCCGTTGAAACTGCTGTTCACCTCGGCCAGCCAGCGGCGGCATACGGGCTATACCAAATGGCTGATTTCGCGGATGGATGCGGTGGTGTCGACCTCGGCCAAGACGGCATCCTATCTCGACCGGCCCTCGACGGTGATCCACCACGGGATCGACACGCAGACCTTCACCCCGCCCGGCGATCGCGCAGAACTGCGGGCGCGGCTTGGCCTGCCCGGCGGGCTGCTGGTCGGCTGCTATGGCCGCATCCGCGCGCAGAAGGGCACGGATGCCTTCGTCGACGCGATGATCCAGCTGCTGCGGACGCGGCCCGGCGTCACCGCGCTGGTCATGGGCCGCGCGACCGAGGGGCAGGGCGCCTTCCTCGACGGGCTGAAGGCGAAGGTGAAGGCCGAGGGGCTGGAGGACCGCATCCTTTTTCCGCCCGAGGTGCCGGTCGATCGCATGGCCGACTGGTATCGGGTGCTGGACCTGTATGTGGCGCCGCAGCGGTGGGAGGGTTTCGGCCTGACCCCGATCGAGGCGATGGCCTGCGGCGTGCCGGTGGTGGCGACCCGCGTCGGCGCCTTCGAGGAGATCGTGACGCCGCGGGCGGGCGCGCTGGTGGAACCCGGCGACGTTCCGGCGCTGGCCGCGGCCTGTGCGCCCTTCCTTGATAATCCGGCGCGGCTGGAAGAAGCCTCCGTCGCCGCCCGCGCCCATGTCGAGACGCATTTCCGTATCGAGGACGAGGCGGCGGCACTGGTGCGCATCTATCGCGGGCTGCTGGGATGAACCGGCTGGGCTTTTACCTCGCGCGCACGCTGCGGCAGGAAGCACCCTTGGCCGCGCTGTCGGTGCCGCAGGCCGATCTGCTGGCCGATCTGGCGGGCAGGCGGGTGGCGCTGGTCGGCAATGCGCGCGCGTTGGCCGATACGATGCACGGGGCCGAGATCGACGCCCATGACCTCGTGGTGCGGATCAACCGCGCGCCGATGCCTTCGCCCGAAAGCCACGGGCTGCGCACGGACTGGCTGGCGCTGGCGGTGCGGCTCGATGCGGCGGAACGTGCCCGGCTGCACCCGGCGCGTATCCTGTGGATGAGCCATAAGCGCAAGCGGCTGGATTGGGACACGGCGACGAGCCCCGGCTTTTATCTGCATCCGCTGGCGGATTACCGGGCGCTCAAGGCCCGGATCGGGGCGCAGCCGACCACCGGGGCGATGCTGATCGACCTGTTTTCGCGCTCGGACATGGCGGGGCTGACGCTGTTCGGTTTCGACTTCTTCGCCTCGCTTTCGCTCTCCGGGCATCGCACGGCGGAGCAGGTGCCGCACGACTTTTCCGCCGAGGCGCGCTACGTCTTTGACCTGATGGGGCGGGATTCGCGCATCATCCGCGTGAATTGACAGAGAATCCCTTCCCAAATCCCGGCTTTTCCGCTATGCGCGGCCTGCTTTGAGCATGGAGGTCCAAGATGGGCTATAAAGTCGTCGTCGCGGGCGCCACGGGCAATGTGGGCCGCGAAATGCTGAACATTCTCGCCGAGCGCGAGTTTCCTGCCGATGAGGTTGTCGCTCTGGCTTCGCGCCGGAGCCTTGGCACCGAGGTCAGCTTTGGCGACAAAACCCTGAAAACCAAGGACATCGAGGGCTTCGATTTCACCGGTTACGATATCGCGCTGTTCGCGATCGGCTCGGATGCGACGAAGGTCTATGCGCCGATCGCCGCGAAGGCGGGCTGCGTGGTGATCGATAACTCCTCGCTCTACCGCTACGATCCGGATGTTCCGCTGGTCGTGCCGGAGGTGAATGCCGCCGCCGTCGACGGCTATGCGAAGAAGAACATCATCGCCAATCCGAACTGCTCGACCGCGCAGCTCGTGGTGGCGCTGAAGCCTTTGCATGACCGCGCGAAGATCAAGCGCGTCGTGGTCGCGACCTATCAGTCGGTCTCGGGCGCGGGCAAGGAAGGCATGGACGAGCTGTGGGAACAGACGAAGGCCGTCTACAACCCGACCTCGGACGTGCCGCCGAAGAAATTCCCGAAGGAGATCGCCTTCAACGTGATCCCGCATATCGACGTTTTCCTGGACGATGGCTCGACCAAGGAAGAATGGAAGATGGTGGCGGAGACGAAGAAGATCCTCGACAAGTCGATCAAACTGACCGCGACCTGCGTGCGGGTGCCGGTTTTCGTCGGCCATTCGGAAGCGGTGAACATCGAGTTCGAGGAATTCCTCGACGAGGACGAGGCCCGCGACATCCTGCGCGAGGCGCCGGGCGTCATGGTCATCGACAAGCGCGAACCGGGCGGCTACGTCACGCCGAAGGAATGCGTGGGCGATTACGCCACCTTCATCTCGCGCATCCGTCAGGATTCGACCGTCGAGAACGGTCTGAACCTGTGGTGCGTGTCGGACAACCTGCGCAAGGGTGCAGCGCTGAACGCGGTGCAGATCGCGGAGACCCTTGGCAAGCGCTGCCTGAAGAAAGGCTGAAGAAGGAGGGGGCCAGCCCCCTCTTTCCCTCCGGGAAATTCACCCCCGGGATATTTATGGAAGAATGAAAGCCAAAAGGCGTTCAGGTGCCTTTGAAGCGTGTTGCGTGAGCGCATGCCGGAAACGGATTTTCGGGCTTTCTTGTTTCCATGAATGTCTTGGGATGAGGTGGATCAGATGACCCTCCAGTGGAAGGTCATCGCGCGGAATGCGCGCGTGCCCGTCTGACGCAGCTGTGAGGCCGGTGTGGGGCGACAGAGCTTGCCTTTCCCCGCCCGCAAGGCGACCCTCCGGGCAATTCCAGGAGGATCAGATGCGTTCGTTTCTTGCTTCATTGCTGATGACCGTCGCGCCCGCCGCGCTGTTCGCGGCGCCGGTCGAGACGCCGGCGAAGGTGACATCGGTGATTTTGTTTCCCCAAGGCGCGCAGGTGACGCGCATCGCGACGGTCGAGGGGGGACAGGTGCTGATCCCCGGTCTGCCGGACGGGACCGATATCTCGACGCTGCGGGTGACGGGCGATGGTGTCGCGGTTGGGGCGGTGACGCTGATCGACGACCGCCAGCCGGTGGCGGGGCAGCCTGACAGCCCGGCCGTTGCCGAGGCGCGGGCGCGGGTCGAGACGCTGGAACAGGCGCTGGCCGAAAAGACCGACGCCATCGCGCAGATGCGGGCGGGGGCCGGGGCGGCGCGGGCGCGGGCGGATGTCCTGCGCGGCGCCTCGACCCAGAACACGCCGCTGGCCGAGCTGGAAAACCTTGCCCGCACCGTGGGCGAGGGCGTGCGCGCGGCCGAGCAGGAGGCGCTGACCATCGAGGCGCAGGCCCGCGATGCCGATGCCGCGCTGAAGCCCGACCGCGAAGCGCTGGAACAGGCGCGGCAGGCGCTTGCGGCGCTGGAACATCCGGCGAAGGGTTCGGATACGCTGCTGGTCGAGGCGTCGGGCGCTGGCACGCTGACCATCACCACCTTCGTCGCGGATGCGGGCTGGTCGCCGGCCTATGACCTGCGGCTCGACAGCGGGGCGGGGGCACTGGCGCTCGACCGGCTCGTCTCGGTGCGGCAGGCGGCGGGGGAGGACTGGCTGGGCGTGGATCTGACGCTGTCGACCGCGCGGCCGTCGGACCGCACCGATCCGTCCGAGATCTGGCCCGAGCAGGTGCGGTTCGGCCCGCCCGATGCGCCGCGCCCGATGGCCGAGGCGACGGGGTTCCGCAAGGCCGACATAGCCATGATGGCCGATGCCGCCGTGCCGGAAATGCAGGGTGAGACGCTGACCTATCGCTATCCCGCCGCCGTGGATATCCGCGATGGGGTGGAGGGGCTGCGGCTGAAGCTCGACACGATCGACCGCCCGGTCAGCCTGCGCGCCGAGGCGGTGCCGCTGCTGGATACGACGGCCTACCGGATGGTCGAGGGCACGGCGGGGGACGAACCCCTGCTGCCCGGCCCGGCGGCGCTATTCGTTGACGGAGCGATGGTCGGCTCCTCCCATCTGCCGATGATCGCGGCGGGGGCGGAGTTCCGGCTGGGCTTCGGCGCGATCGACGGGCTGACGCTGAAGCGCGTCATCCCCGGCGCGAGCGAGGGCGGCCGCGGGCTGATCTCGCGGTCCAATGCGCGTGTGGAAACGGTGCGGATCACGGTCGAGAACCTGACCCCGCGCGACTGGCCGCTGCGGGTGCTGGACCGCGTGCCCTATTCCGAGCAGGACGATCTGAAGGTCACCTACAAGGCCGATCCCGCGCCCACCGCCACGGACTGGAAGGACAAGCGTGGCGTTCTGGCCTGGGAATTCGATCTTCCGGCGGGCGGGAACCGGGATATCACGGTTGAAACCACGTTGAACTGGCCTGCCGGGCAGGTGCTGCAATAGGCGCGGATCCACAACGTCCGGTGCGGGCGGTTGGGGAGGGAGGGGGCCAGCCCCCTCTTTGCCTGACGGCAAATTCACCCCCGGGATATTTGCGGAAAGATGAAAGCAACAGATGCCGGCGTGTTCGGGCGCGGATCAGACCTGCTCGAACGCGCCGCGCGCCGGGTTGTATTGTTCCAGTGCGCCCGAGCCGATGTCGTGCCAGAGGCCATGCAGGGTCATGTTGTCGGAATCCAGCGCCGCCTTGACGAAGGGGAAGGTGATCAGGTTTTCGAGGCTGACGACGACCGCCTCATGTTCCAGCGCGTTGACCTGCTTTTCTTCGGGCTGTTCCTTTACCCGCTCGAACCCCGGGCGCAGCAGGTCGAGCCAGGCGCCGACGAAGGAGGTCTTTTCCTCCAGCTCCGGCGCGTGGCCCGTGCACATCGCATGGCAGCCCGCGACGCCGCCGCATTGCGAATGGCCAAGCACGATCAGATGCGCGACCTTGAGCGAGCTGACCGCATATTCCACCGCCGCCGAGGTGCCGTGATGGTCGCCGTCCGGATTGTAGGGCGGCACGAGGTTGGCGATGTTGCGGTGGATGAAGAACTCCCCCGAATCCGCGCCGAAGATCGAGGTGACGTGAACCCGCGAATCGCAGCATGAGATCACCATGGACCGGGGGCGCTGCCCTTCCTCGGCGAGGCGGCGGTACCAGGCCTTGTTCTCGGCATAGGCGGTGGCCTGCCAGCCGTGGAAGCGGTTCACCAGATACGATGGCAAGGGCCGAACATGTTCGTGCATCGCTGTCTCCTGTGGATCGGTTTTCCGTAGATAGGCCGCTGCGGGCGCGGGTGCGAGTGAATTTTGCATCCGCAGCATCAATCCGGCCCCTCGCACGGCATTGCGCCCGCCGCCAGCGGCGCTAGGTTCGGGGAAGGCGCGAAGCGCCCAGTGACCGGAGCCTGTGATGACCGACCCTTTCCGTAACCGTCCCGCATTGCGTTTCGCCCCCGATGGGGCCGAGGCGCTGCCGCTGTATCTGCTGGAACCCGACGCGCCCCTGCCCGCGGCGCTGACGCCCGCGCAGCGGGCCTTTGCTCAGGCGCAGGGCTTTGCCGGGGCGCTCGGGGCGCTCTGCCTTTTGCCGGATGCGCAGGGCGGCATCGCGGCGGCGCTGTTCGGTTATGGCACGGCGGCGCGGCGGCGGCGCGGGCGCTATGCGCTGGCCGGGGTGGCGGCGAAACTGCCGGCGGGGAACTGGCGCATCGTGGCGGATCTGCCGCCCGAGGTGGCGGAGGCCGAGGCGCTCGGCTGGCTGCTGGAAGGCTACCGCTTCGACGATTATGCGGCGCTTGCCGTGCCCGAGGCCCGGCTGGTCTGTCCCGAGGGGCTCGACCCTGCGCGGATCGAGGTTCTGGCCGAGGGCGAGGCCCTGACCCGCGACCTCATCAACACGCCGCCGAACGACATGGGGCCGGAGGAGCTGGAAGCCGCCACCCGCGCCGTCGCCGCCCGGCACGGGGCGGAGGTGACGGCCGTGGTTGGCGATGACCTGCTGGCCCGCGGCTATCCGCTGATCCATGCCGTCGGTCGCGCCAGCCCGCGGGCGCCGCGGCTGCTGGACCTGCGGTGGGGCGCGGCGGGGCCGGAGCTGACGCTGGTCGGCAAGGGGGTCTGTTTCGATACCGGCGGGCTCGACATCAAGCCGCCGTCCTCGATGGGGCTGATGAAAAAGGACATGGGCGGGGCGGCGACGGTCCTTGGCCTTGCGCATATGATCATGGCGCTGAAGCTGCCCCTGCGGCTGCGGGTGCTGATCCCGGCGGTGGAAAATGCGGTGGGCGGCGCGGCCTTCCGACCGCAGGACATCTATACCTCGCGCAAGGGGCTGACGGTCGAGATCAACAATACCGACGCCGAGGGGCGGCTGGTGCTGGCCGATGCGCTGGCGGCGGCGGATGAGGAAAGCCCCGATCTGATCCTGTGCATGGCGACGCTGACGGGGGCGGCGCGGGTGGCGCTTGGCCCCGATGTGCCGCCGTTCTTCACGGATGACGAGGCTCTGGCCGGGGCGCTGGCCTCCGGCGCGCGACGGGCGGCCGATCCGCTCTGGCGGCTGCCTTTCTGGGAACCATACGAGGGGATGATCGAGCCGGGCATCGCCGATCTGGACAACGCGCCTTCGGGCGGCATGGCCGGGTCGATCACGGCGGCGCTGTTCCTGCGCCGGTTTGTCACCGAGACCGGGCGTTTCGCGCATTTCGACATCTACGGCTGGCAGCCCACGGCGCAGCCGGGCCGGCCCAAGGGCGGAGCCTGTCAGGGGGCGCGGGCGATCCTTGCCGCGCTTCCTGAAATTCTGGGGCCGGAGGTTCTGGACCTGTGACGGACCGCCGACTGACGCCGAATTCCGGCCGCATCGCGCATGTCTCGCTGAAGGGACAGGTGAATGTGCCGCTGACCACGGGCGAGCCCGCCCGTGTCGCCGCCCCGGTCACCGACCTCTGCCCCGAGCCCGGCGCGTTGCGCGACCGGCAGGTGATCTTCGGCGCCGAGGTGACGGTGATCGACCGGCAGGACGGCTGGAGCTTCCTGCGCGCCGAGGCGGATGGCTATTGCGGCTGGGTCGTGGATGGCGCGCTGACGGCGCCCGCCCCCGCCACGCATCTGGTCCATGTGCCTACCACGCATGTCTACCGCGAAGCCTCGATCAAGCGGGGGGAGGTGATGCGGCTCAGCCTCGGCGCGCGCCTGCCGGTGCTGGAGGAGGACGCGAAATTCGCCCGCATCGCCGAGGGATATATTCCGATCCAGCATCTGCGCCCGATCACACGGAACGATGCCGATCCGGTGGCGGTGGCGGAACGGCTGCTGGGCACGCCCTATCTGTGGGGCGGCAATTCCCGCGACGGGATCGATTGTTCGGGGCTGGTTCAGATGGCGCTGACGCTGTGCGGCCGCGCATGTCCGGGCGACAGCGACCTGCAACGCGCGGCTTTCGGGGATTTCCTGCCCGCCGAAGAGCCGCCCCGGCGCGGCGATCTGTTCTTCTGGAAGGGGCATGTGGCGATGGCCTGCGACGCCGATACGTTGATCCATGCGAATGGTTATACGATGAATGTCGCCTATGAGGGCATTACCGCCTGTCTCGCCCGGATCGCGGCGGCAGGCGAAGGGCCGTTCTACGGCGTCAAGCGTCCGGCCTGACCGGCGGACGGCGCGGGGACACTGCCCGCCCGTCCCGGCGGCATTCGGCGGTGCATTCTCGTGTCGGAAGGCCGCCCGATCCACATCCGGCGGGGCATCCTTCCACCGGCAGGTTGCCTGATCCGCATTCGGCGGGGCATCCTGCCTCTGGAAGGCTGCCTGATCCGCCTCATGCCCCAAAATACTCATGGAAAACGACGGCTGGCAGGTTTTGCCTTTCATTCTTCCATAAATATCCTCGGGGGTGTGGGGGCAGACAGCCCCCACGCTGCGCTCTCAGTAAACGACCACGGCGCGGATCGACTCGCCCTTGTGCATCAGCTCGAACCCTTCGTTGATGCGTTCGAGCGGCAGGGTATGGGTGATCATCGGGTCGATCTCGATCTTGCCGTCCATATACCAGTCGACGATGCCCGGCACGTCGGTGCGCCCGCGCGCGCCGCCGAAGGCCGTGCCCTTCCACACCCGCCCGGTGACGAGCTGGAACGGACGGGTCTGGATTTCCGCCCCCGCCGGCGCCACGCCGATGACGACCGACACGCCCCAGCCGCGGTGGGTGCATTCCAGCGCGTCGCGCATCACCTTGACGTTCCCGGTGCAGTCGAAGCTGTAATCCGCGCCGCCGATCAGGTCGAAGGGGGTCTTGGTCATCTCGACGATCGCCTGCACGACCGAGCCCTCGATCTTTGACGGATTGACGAAATGGGTCATGCCGAAACGCTCGCCCCATTCCTTTTTGGAGTCATTCAGATCGACGCCGATGATCATGTCGGCACCGGCAAGCTTCAGCCCCTGGATGACGTTCAGCCCGATGCCGCCCAGACCGAAGACCACCGCCTTGGCGCCGATTTCCACCTTGGCGGTGTTGATGACGGCGCCGATGCCGGTGGTCACGCCGCAGCCGACATAGCAGATCTTGTCGAAGGGCGCGTCGTCGCGGATCTTCGCCAGCGCGATTTCCGGCACCACCGTATGCTGCGCAAAGGTCGAGCAGCCCATGTAGTGGTGGATCGGCGTGCCGTCGAGCATGGAAAACCGCGTCGTGCCGTCGGGCAGCAGCCCCTGTCCCTGCGTCGAACGGATCGCCGTGCAGAGGTTCGTCTTGCGGCTGAGGCAGGACGGGCATTCGCGGCATTCGGGGGTATAGAGCGGAATGACATGATCGCCCGGCTTCAGCGAGGTGACGCCTTCGCCCACCTCGATCACCACGCCCGCGCCCTCATGGCCCAGAATCGCCGGGAAGATCCCCTCGGGGTCGGCACCGGAAAGGGTGAACTCGTCGGTGTGACAGATCCCCGTCGCCTTGATTTCGACCAGCACCTCGCCGGCCTTCGGGCCTTCGAGGTTCACTTCCATGATTTCAAGCGGTTTGCCGGGGGCAACAGCCACGGCGGCACGGGTTCTCATCGGCAAATCCTCGCTGTATAGATGCTTGCCAGAACCTGAGCGAAAGTGCCGGGCAAAGCAAGAATGGGTGCGACATGATATTCCGCTTTTCCGCCATTGCCGTGGCGGTAGTGCTGGTGGCAGGGTGCCAGAGCACGGTCGAGAACACCGATCCCGCAGAGCCGGTGCCGGTTCCCTACATGACCCCGCCCGTCAGCCAGGAAGGCGCCCTCGAACAGCGCGAGCCCGATCTGTGCGGTGCGCGGAACTATGTCTCGGTGCTTGGGCAGCCGTCCTCGGTGATCCCGACGCTGGGTGTCTCGGGGCCGATCAGCGTGGTGGAATGGCGCGGGATCGAGCCGCAGGAATACAATCCGAAGCGGGTGGTGTTCCGGCTCGACCAGCTTGGCAACATCTTCAACATCGACTGCGGCTGATCTAGATCGCCGAGCTGTGGCCCGCCACGGACAGGTCGTAGCCGTCGAAATGCCGCGCGATCATCCGCGTCAGCGGTCGGCCCGGGGCGGGGATCGTCAGCCCGTCCGGGCCCAGCTGCACCATTTCGCCGAAATGATCGGCGCAGTTCTGGAACAACGCCTGCAAACGCGCGGGATCGGCGCCGTGATCGTGGATCAGCTCGGCCGTCGAGACGTGGAAATCGCACATCAGCGCCTCGATCAGCCGGGCGCGGAGCCGGTCCTCGCCCGCGAAGGCATGGCCGCGCGCGGTGGAAAAGCGCCCCTCCCGGATCGCGGCGACATGGGCCGAGGTCGCCGGGGCGTTCTGCGCATAGCCCTGCGGAAAGCGCGAGATGGAACTGGCGCCGAAGCCCAGCAGGACCTCGGCCAGATCGTCGGTATAGCCCTGAAAATTGCGTCGCAGCTTGCCCGCCTGCCGCGCTTTCGACAGTTTGTCCGAGGGCAGGGCGAAATGGTCGATGCCGATTTCATCATAGCCATCCGCCAGAAACAGGTCGCGCGCCGTGCGGAACAGCGCCAGCCGTTCCTGCGGCGTCGGCAGATGGTCCGAGGGGATCAGCACCTGCCGCCGCGCCATCCATGGCACATGCGCATAGCCGTAAAGCGCCACCCGGTCGGGTTCGAGGGACAGGAGCTTCTGCACCGAATCCGCGATCTTTTCCGGGCTCTGATAGGGCAGGCCGAACAGGATGTCGGCGTTCAGGCTGGCCACGCCGCGGTCGCGAATCATCTCGGCCGCGGCGCGGGTGGTTTCATAGCTCTGGTTGCGGCCGATCACGCCCTGAATCTGCGGATCGAAATCCTGCACCCCGATCGAGGCGCGGTTCATCCCGCTGGCCGCCAGCGCATCCATCCGCGCGGTGTCGATCTCGTTCGGATCGATCTCGACCGAAAATTCGCCGCCTTCGCCCATCGGCACCACATCGAAGGTCGCCTCGGCCAGACGGCGAATCAGGTCGGGCGGCATCAGGGTTGGCGTGCCGCCGCCCCAATGCAGGCGCGACAGGGTCACCCCGGGTGCAAGATGCGGTTTCAGCAGCGCGAGTTCCCGCAGCAGCACATCGGCATAGGCGCGGACGGTATCCTCGCTTTGCGTGCCCTGCGTGCGGCAGGCGCAGAACCAGCACAGATGGCGGCAGAATGGCACGTGCATATACAGGGAGATACGCGCGCCGGGGGGAATCGCCTCGATCCAGCGTTGGTAATCCTCCGCCCCCACATCCGCGGTGAAATGCGGCGCTGTCGGATAGCTCGTATAGCGGGGAACCCGCGCATCGAAGAGGCCGAGCCGGGCGAGTTGCGATTCCTGTTCCATGCGTATACCTTTACGCCGACATTGCCGCGCGCAAATTGACCCATATCAAGCGATACCCAGATGGCGCATGATGACCTTCCTCACGGCACGCTGACCTGCGGCGAATGTCCGATCCGGCATCGCGCCGTCTGCGCCCGCTGCGAACCGACGGAACTGGGCGAGCTGGAGCGGATCAAATACTACCGCAGCTTCGAGGCCGGCCAGACGGTGATCTGGGCGGGCGACCAGATGGATTTCGTGGCCTCGGTCGTGTCGGGGATCGCCACGCTGACCCAGACGATGGAAGACGGGCGCACGCAGATGGTGGGGCTGCTGCTGCCTTCGGATTTCGTCGGGCGGCCCGGGCGGGCGCGGGCGGCCTATAACGTCATCGCGACGACCGACATCCTGATGTGCTGTTTCCGCCGCAAGCCCTTTGAAGACATGATGGAACGCACACCGCATCTGGCGCAGCGGCTGTTGCAGATGACGCTGGATGAACTGGACGCGGCGCGGGAATGGATGCTGCTTCTGGGCCGCAAGACGGCGCGGGAAAAGATCGCCTCGCTGCTGTCGATCATCGCGCGGCGGGATGCCTCGGTGAACATGATGCCGTCCATCGGGCGGATGAGCTTTGACCTGCCGCTGACGCGCGAGGCGATGGCGGATTACCTTGGCCTGACGCTGGAAACCGTGTCGCGGCAGATCTCGGCGCTGAAGCGCGAGGGGGTGATCGAGCTGGCCGGCAAGCGCCATGTCACTGTGCCCGACATGGACCGGCTGATGTTCGAGGCGGGCGACGACAGCGACGGGGGCCTTGTCGGCTGACCCGGAGGGAGGGCGCCCGAAGGCGCCGCTCCCGAATCAGTGGGCCATCAGCACCGGCGTTTCCGCCAGTTCCAGCATGTGCCGCGTGGCACCGCCCAGAATCGCCTCGCGGAAGCGCGAATGGCCATAGGCGCCCATCACCACCAGATCGGCGTTGGTATCGCGCAGGTGGCGGTTCAGCACGTCCGAAATCCGCGGCATGGTTTTCGCCAGAACCGAGACCTCGCATTTCACGCCATGGCGGACGAGGTATTGGCTCAGTTGTCCGCCGGGATCCGACCGTTCCGGCCCATGCGCGGGCGGGTCGATCACGGTGATGTCGACAAGCTCCGCCGCCTTCAGGATCGGCATCGACTTGCGCACGGCGTCCAGCGCCTCGTTCGACTGGTTCCACGCGATGATGACGCGGCGCGCCGGAACTTCGCCGGTGTAGCCGTCGGGCACGATCAGCACGGGGACATCGCCCTCGAACAGCGCCGATTCGAGCGCCGCCTCGATTTCAAGGCCGCGGCCCTCGCCGTAGGGACGGCCCATGATGACGAGGTCGGAAAAGCGCGCGCGCATCCCCACCACCGTGCCCACGGTGCCGATCTGCACCACCATCGCCTCGGACGACCAGCGGATGTCCTCGGTCGCGAGCCGCGTCTTGATCGCGGTTTCGATGGCGCGTGCGTCGTTTTGCGCGCGTTCCAGCGCCTCTTGCTGCACGAAGGCCGCGGCGCCGGCGTAGTAATAGCCGGTCTGCGTGCGGTCGATGCCCATGCACAGGATTTCCAGATGGGCATCCCGGCGGCGGGCGACGGCGATTGCGGTTTCGATCTGTGCCTTGGCGGCTGCCAGATCGGTCACCACCGTCAGAAGGGTTTTATAGGCCATGGCCAGTTCTCCGCTCATGTTTCCTATCGTCACCGTAACAACTAGGGGGCGGGGCCGCTTTGACAAGGATCAAGCCCCGCAGGGAACGCGCGTGCCGGAGGGCTGCCTTACGCGGGGGAATGCTGCGCCGCAGGCCGGTCTCGCACGCGCTGATTCGCTCAGGGTCCGATCACGTTGCAATCCGTCGCCCGCGCCGTCAGCCGCGCGCAGGCAAGCTCCGCCCCGGCCTTGGTCATGCCGACGAAATTCGCCTCGAACGCGGTCTTGGTCTTGGCGACCTTGCGCAGCGCGCTGCCAAGCGCGTCGCTTTCCATCAGCGCCGTCTTCAGCAGCATCCGTTCCGCCGCATATTGCGTGTTGAACTTGCCGACGTTGATGCCCCAGTTGCGCCCGCCGGAGGTGGAGGCCCGGGCGATCACCTCGCGCGTTTGCTGCTTGGCGGGGGCGGGGGGCGTCATCGCGGCCAGAATGACCGTATCATTGCGCGGCGCCTTCTGCTCGGCCAGTTGCAGCGTTTCGGGCTGCGGGGTCGAGGTCTGGATGAAGACCGGATCCTTCGGATCGGCGTCACCCTCGGCCACCATGTCGGGGTCGAACTGAGGTTCGTCGCCCAAGGCCAGCGTTTCGGGCTGCGGCGCGGTGGATTGCGCGAAGGCGATGGCGCCCTCGATCGCGCTCGGCTCGACGGTTCCGGGTGCGGTTCCGGCCTGCTGGATCTGCGGCGAGCGGGGCAGGGGCCGGGGGCCGGTGGGGGCCGGGGTCGAAACCGCATTGGCGGCAAGCTGGACGGCAAGCGATTCGGCCTCGGGATCGTGATGCGGCGCGGCGTCGGCGATGAGGGCTTCGGGGGCCGCGGCCGTGCCGGGACGCTTCATCGGGCGCAGGCTGCTGGCCGGGGCCACCTTGTTCGCGGTATTGGCGGCCACCTGCATCGTGCCCGGGGCCTCGCCCTCGTCGCCGGTATCGACCGCGCCGGTGACTTCCGGTCCCGCCAGATCCGACGACGCCTTGGCCATCAGCACGGGCTGCGGGCTGTTGGCCCTGTTCGGCGCGCGGGCAAAGCCGATGTCCAGCAGCTCGGCCACCTTGGCGTTGCGCTGCGCGGTCGAGGTGCCGCCGAACACCGTGGCGATGACGCGCTTGTTGCCCCGCTGCGCCGAGCCGACGAGGTTGAACCCCGCCGCCACGGTATAGCCGGTCTTGATCCCGTCCGCGCCGTCATAGGCGTCAAGGAAACGGCGGTTGGTGCTGGCCACCTTGGCGATGCCCGCATCCGCCGTGCGGCGCGAGAAGATGTTGTAATACTGCGGATAATCGTAGATCACATGCCGCCCGAGGATCGACATGTCCCGCGCGGTGGACAGGTGCCCCTGCCGCGTCAGGCCGTTGGCGTTCCGGAACGTCGTGCTGTTCATGCCAAGCGCCTTCGCCTGACGGTTCATCATCGTGGCGAAATTCGCCTCGTTCCCGCCCAGATAATCGCCGATCGCCGCCGCCGCGTCGTTGGCCGATTTCACCGCCGCCGCGCGAATCAGGTAACGGAGCTGGATCTTCTGCCCGGCGCGCAGGCCAAGCCGCGAGGGCGGCTGGCTGGCGGCGTTCTGCGAAACGGTGACCACCGAATCAAGGCTGACCTTGCCGCTTTCGACCGCCTGAAACGCCAGATACAGCGTCATCATCTTGGTCAGCGAGGCCGGATGCAGCCGCGTGTCCGCGTTTTTGGAATACAGCACCTCGCCGGTGCGGGCGTCCATCACCATGGCGGCGAAAGGCGCGGCGAAAACGGCGACCGGAAGAACGGTCAGGAAAACTGCCAGAAGCCCATGACGGACCCATCGCGTCAGCGTGGTCACGGTATCTGCCCTCATTGCTGCCTTGCGCCCGCTCTTGCGGCGGTGCTTTCGTTGAAGCCTATCATGGTTGGAACGCTCTGAAAACCTACTAATTTCAATCGGTTTCGGCGCGAACCTCATGATTCTGCCAGATATTGTCGGTCACCGGCGCCGTGACGCCACACCTTGTGAAACCATGGCGGATACTGGTTACCGTATCCTTTCGGACTACTGGCAGGCCGTGGACCGCACAAGGCACGGTTGTGGCGTGCGGCGGCTTTTCGCCGCGGCCTACCTGAGTCCGCCGATCAGCCCGGCCAGCGCGCCCAGATGCGGCAGTTCGGCAAAGCGCGGGCAGTCCTGCGGCGGGTCGGCATGTTCCAGCCCCCAGGTCAGGTCATGCGGCACATGCACGCCCCAGCCGCCGGCGGAAATCATCGGCAAGACGTCTGATTTCAAAGAGTTGCCCACCATCATCGCCTGATCCGCGCCGCTGGCGTGACGGCGGAAGACGGAGTGATACACCTCGGGCGTCTTGTCCGAGACGATCTCCACCGCGTCGAACAGATCTCCCAGACCCGAGGCCGCCAGCTTGCGTTCCTGATCCAGAAGATCGCCCTTGGTCACGAGGATGATGCGGAAATCGCCCGCCAGCGCCTCGATCGTCTCGCGGGCATGGGGCAGGATTTCGACCGGATGGCGCAGCATCTCGCGCCCGGCTTCGAGGATTTCGGCGATGACGCGGGCGGAAATGCGGCCGTCGCTGACCTCGATCGCGGTTTCGATCATCGACAGGGTGAAGCCCTTCACCCCGAAACCGTAGAGCCCGAGGTTGCGCACCTCCGCCGCGTGCAGGCGGGTTTCAAGGTCGGCGGCATCGACGTGATCGCGCAGGAGCCCGGCGAAATGCGCCTGCGTGTGCTGGAAGAAACGCTCGTTGTGCCACAGCGTGTCATCCGCGTCGAAACCGATTGCCGTCAGGGTCATCCGCAAGCCTCCCGTGCCCGCATAATCTGCCTTGCGGACGCGAGTTGTGCAATTCGCCCTTTCGCGGGCTTTTCTTGCGCCGCGAGTTCCCTATATTCAGCGGATGTCCTTCCCGATTCACGATCCGAGCATGTATTCCGCCCCGCGCATGGACAGTATCAGCCTGATCTCCGCCGGTCCGGTCCGCGCCGCGGGCGAGGATCCGGGCGAGGATCTTGGTATTTCGCTGAAGACCAAGCCCAAGACGCAGCGCCCGCCGATGTACAAGGTGCTGCTGCTGAACGACGATTACACGCCGATGGAATTCGTGGTGCACATCCTGGAACGGTTCTTCGGGATGACCCATGCGCAGGCCTTCGAGATCATGCTGACCGTGCACAAGAAGGGGCTGGCCGTCGTCGGCGTCTTCAGCTTCGAGGTGGCGGAAACCAAGGTGGTGCAGGTGATGGATTTCGCCCGCCGCCATCAGCATCCCCTGCAATGCACGATGGAAAAGGAATAGGGTTTGCGCCGCAAGGGCCGCCCGTTCGACATATGACACACCCCCGTCTTTCGCTCGCGCTCGACGCGCCCGATGCGCTTCCCGCCGCTGGCCGGATCGCGCTGTTCCGCCCGACCGCGCAGACCGACCTGTCGGATCTGCCCGCAGGCCGATTGCATGCCGTGCAGGGCTTCCGCCCGGATTTCGACGCGCTGACCGCGCGCGGCATCGACACCGCGCCCGAGGCCGAATGCCCCTATGCCGCGGCCGTGGTCTTTCTGCCCCGGTCCAAGGCCGAGGCGCGCGCGCTGCTGGCGCTGGCCTGTGAAACCGTCGTGCCGGGCGGTCCGGTCTGGGTCGACGGGCTGAAAACCGACGGCGTCGATTCGGTGCTGAAGGATCTGCGCGGGCGGCTGCCGGTGTCCGATCCGATCGCCAAGGCGCATGGCAAGATCTTCCGCTTTCTCGCCACGCCCGGCGGTCTGGCGGGGTGGGAGGCGCAGCCGCTCGAAGCCCTTCCCGGCTTCGTCACCATGCCGGGGGTGTTCTCGGCCGATGGGGTCGATCGCGGCTCGGCGCTGCTGGCCGCCTGCCTGCCCGAGGCGCTGCCCGCCCGCATGGCCGATATCGGCGCGGGCTGGGGCTGGCTCGCGGCGCAGGTGCTGGCGCATCGCGGGGTCGAAAGCCTCGATCTGGTCGAGGCGGAATACGCCGCCTGCGAATGCGCGAAACAGAACGTGCAGGATCCCCGGGCGCGGGTGCTCTGGGCCGATGCGCTGACCTTCCGGCCGGAAAACCGCTATTCGGCCGTGGTGACGAACCCGCCGTTCCATATGTCGCGCAATGCCGATCCGGCGCTTGGGCAGGCGTTCATCCGGGCCGCGGCGGGGATGCTGTCGCTGTCGGGCACGCTGTGGATGGTGGCGAACCGGCACCTGCCCTATGAGGATGTCCTGCGCGCCTGTTTCCACGAGGTCGAGGAGATCACGCCCCCCACCGGACGCGACGGCGCCTTCCGCATCGTCCGCGCCGAGCGGCCGATCCCGCAGTCGCGGCAGAAGGCCCCCGAACCCGTCGCGCCGCGTCGCGCCGCCCGGCATTCGGCCCGCCGGCCGCGCTGAAAGGACTTCCCATGTCGCTGTCCATCTCCGGCAAGATCGCCATCGTCACCGGGGCCGCACATGGCATCGGGTTGGCCATCGCGCGGCATTTTCTGGATCGCGGCGCGCAGGTGGTCTGCGCCGACCTTGACGAGGACAAGCTGATCGCCGAATTCGGCGATGCCGCCCGGTCCGAGGGACCGGCCCGGATCTTCGCCGGCAACCTGTGCGAAAAGCTCACCCAGTCGAACCTGCTGTCGGCGACGGCGGATGCCTTCGGGCGCGTCGACATTCTGGTCAATGCCGCGCGCAGCTTCGCCCCCTCGGACCCGCTCGACCCTTCGGGGGAGGTTCTGGATCAGATGCTGAAGCACAATCTTCTGGCCGGGCTGCGCCTGTCGCAGATGACAGCCAAGCGGATGATCGCGCAGGCCGAAAAGGAAGACCGCGAAGAGGGCGAGATCGGCGCCATCGTCAATATCTCGGCGCTGGCCGGGCAGCGCACGCAGCCCGAATTGCTGGCCTATTCCATCGCCTGCGCGGCGCAGGATCAGGCCACGCGCAGCCTTGCGGTGGCGCTCGCCCCGCATCGCATCCGGGTGAACGGCGTGGCCTTCGCCTCGGTGATGAGCGGGTCGCTGCAGGCCGCGCTCAAGGGCAATGACGACTGGCGCGAAGCGGTGATCGAGGGCACGCCCCTCGGCCGCATCGCCGCCGCCTCGGAACTGGTCGAGACGGTGCAGTATCTGGCCTCGACCGGCGCGGGTTTCGTCACCGGGCAGGTGATCACCGTCGATGGCGGGCGTGGCCTTCTGGACCGGGTGCAGATCCCGGCGCTTTAGCGGCACGAACACCCCGGGCAGAACCCTTCCTGTCTCTGCAAAGCTTCCGGGCCCGGCACCGGATCCACCTGCCAACGGCAGCCGCCCCCATATGGCATTTTTCGCGTCGCCATCACGAAACCGGCATGCTTATGTCTTCATCTTTCCATAAATATCCCGGGGGTGAGCGCGGAACGCGCGAGGGGGCTGGCCCCCTGCCTCCCGCGCGGCTTGCAGAAGCGTCACTCCGGATAAGCCGCCCGGCAGGCCTGCACATTGGCGTTCATCTGCGGTGTCAGGGCCTCGATCCGCGCGGCCAGCGCATCGCGTTTGCGCGCCTCGGACTGCGGATCGATCGGCACCTGCCGGCGGCGGGTCACGTAATCGTCCACGAAACACATGCGCGGGCGCTCGATGATCCGGCCGTCGCGGCCGCGGAAGGTGTTGTAGCCGCAGACTTCCCAGCGGCTGATCGGAACCTGATAGACATGCCAGGCGTAGCCGCGCGCCAGATTGCCATCAACCTCGTCGCGCAGCTTCATCAGGTCGCGCACCTCGCTGGTGGAGCGGTTGACGCAGCGCTCCTGCGGTGTGCCGCAGGCGGCAAGCGCTGTCAGGGACAGCAGGGCGAACAGGGCGAACTTGCGCATGACTTCCTCCGTTCCGGCGGGGCCGGGCCTTCAATGTAGTGTCCGGCAGGCAAAACGCAATTCCCCCCGCCCCCCGGCGCTGCTACCACCATGAGGAAGGAGACCGAGATGACCGAAGACCCGTTCGCCCCCCGCAAGCAAGAGGCCTCGCGCTGGTTCCACACCCTGCGCGACCGCATCACCGCCGCTTTCGAGGCGCTGGAGGATGATTTCCCCGCCGCCGCTCCGCCCGGCCGGTTCGAGGTCACGCCCACCACGCGCCGAGGCCCGGATGGTGAGGATCAGGGCGGCGGGCTGATGTCGGTGATGCGCGGCGGCAGGGTGTTCGAGAAGGTCGGCGTGAACGTCTCGACCGTCTGGGGCACGCTCGCGCCGCGGGCGAGCCAGGCGATGACGGCGCGCGGGGTGCCGGGGATTGAAGGGGATCCGCGCTTCTGGGCCTCGGGGGTGTCGCTTGTCGCGCATATGCAGAACCCGCATACGCCGGCCGTGCATATGAACACGCGGATGTTCTGGACGCCCGGCGCCTGGTGGTTCGGCGGCGGCGCCGACCTGAACCCCTGCATCGAATATCCCGAGGATACGGTGCATTTCCACGCCGTGCTGAAGGCCGCCTGCGATGCGCATGATCCCGGCTACTATCCCCGCTTCAAGGACTGGGCGGACGAATATTTCTTCATCCCGCACCGGGGCCGGGCACGCGGTGTTGGTGGGATCTTCTACGATGACCTGAACACCGGGGATTGGGAGGCCGATTTCGCCTTCACCCGCGCGGTGGGCGAGGCCTTCCTGCCCGCCTTCGAACCCGTCACCCGCCGCCGTCTGGGCAGCCCCGTCACGCCCGAAGACCGGGAAACGCAACTGATCCATCGCGGGCTTTATGCCGAATACAATCTCGTCTATGATCGCGGCACCAAATTCGGGCTGGAAACCGGGCACAATGCCGATGCCGTGCTGATGAGCCTGCCGCCCCTCGCCAGATGGCCCTGATGTGCCGGTGGCGTCGACCGACGATTCGCCCTATACATGGGCAGGGCTTTCCCCTAGAAGGCCTCCTTCCGCCGTATTGAAAGCTCCCCCGATGACCGATTTCCCGAACCTTCCTGCTGCGCTGTCCGAGGCGCTGGCCCAGAAAGGGTATGAAGCCCTGACCCCGGTGCAGGAGGCAGTTTCGGACCCCGCGCTGGCAGGGCGCGACCTGCTGGTCTCGGCGCAGACGGGATCGGGCAAGACGGTGGCTTTCGGTCTGGCGATCGCCTCCGAGCTGCTGGCCGACGCGGGCCTGCCGCCGCCCGACGTGCCGCGCGCGCTGGTCGTGGCGCCGACGCGCGAACTCGCGCAGCAGGTGCAGCGTGAACTCGAATGGCTCTATGCCAAGGCGGGCGCGGTGATCGTCGGCGCCATCGGCGGGATGGATGCGCGGGGCGAGCGTCGGGCGCTGGAACGCGGCGCGCATATCGTCGTCGGCACGCCGGGGCGGATCTGCGACCATATCCGGCGCGGCGCGCTGGACCTGTCCGAACTCCGGGCCGTGGTGCTCGACGAGGCGGACGAGATGCTCGACATGGGCTTCCGCGAGGATCTGGAATTCATCCTCGAAGCCGCGCCCGAAACCCGCCGCACGCTGCTGTTCTCGGCCACCGTGCCGCCGGAAATCGCCCGTCTGGCGAAGACCTTCCAGCGCGATGCCGAACGGATTTCCACCATCGCCTCGAAAAGCCAGCATGCCGATATCGACTATCGCGCGCTGATCGTCGACAAGACCGACCGCGAAAAGGCTGTGGTCAACCTGCTGCGCTTCCATGAACCGGAACGGGCGATCGTCTTCTGCTCGACCCGCGTGGCGGTGACCTATCTGACGGGCAAGCTGCTCAACCGCGGGCTGTCGGTCGTGGCGCTGTCGGGCGAGCTGACGCAGGACGAACGGTCCCGCGCGCTGCAGATGCTGCGCGACGGGCGGGCACATGTCTGCATCGCGACCGACGTGGCCGCGCGCGGGATCGACCTGCCGGGGCTGGAACTTGTGATCCACGCCGACCTGCCGATCAACAAGGAGGCGCTGCTGCACCGCTCGGGCCGCACCGGCCGGGCGGGGGCCAAGGGCATCTCGGCGCTGGTCGTGCCGATGAACGCGCGGGGCAAGGCGGAACGCCTGCTGCGCGAGGCGGGCGTGACGGCGCATTGGGATTCCGCCCCCGGCCCCGATGAAATCCTGGCGAAGGACCGCGAACGCATCCTGCTGATCCCGCAGCTCACCGCCCCGGCCAAGGCCGACGAGGCCGAGGATGTCGACCGCCTTCTGGCGAGCTTTGAGCCGCGCCAGCTTGCCGCCGCCGTGCTGCGCGACTTCCGCGCCTCGCGCTCCGCGCCCGAGGATCTGGTGCCGGTCTCCGGCGACGGCCCGAAACCGCGCGAGCGCGCCGAGTTCGACCGCGCCACCTGGATCCGGCTGTCGGTCGGGCATGACGGCTGGGTCGATCCGAAATGGCTGCTGCCGATGCTGTGCCGCGCGGGCGACCTGACCCGGCGCGACATCGGCGCGATCCGGGTGATGGAGGATCATACCTTCGTGCAGATCCATGCGGATGCGGCGCAACGGTTCCTGTCGGCGCTGGCGCCCTCGATGCAGCTTGAGGACAAGGGCAAGGTCGAGGTGCTGGCAGCCGCGCCCGAGGGCATCGACCGCCCCGCCCCGAAACCCGCGCGCTGGTCGGCGAAGCCCGTGCGTGAGGGGGGCTACAAGGCCCGCAGCTACGACAAACCGCGCGAGGACGGCCCGAAGAAGCCTCACCGCAAGGGGCCGCCGAAATCCGAATGGACGCCGGATGGCGCCGCGCCGAAGGCCCGCAAGGCCGCCCCTTGGGCACGCGAAGGCGGCCACGGCGCCGCGGCGAAAGCCGCGAAGCCCGCGGGCAAGCCTGCCGCGAAGTTCGGCAAGCCCGGCGGCAACAAACGACCGAAGTGAAGAAGGGGGCCAGCCCCCTCTTCGCTTTCAGCGAATTCACCCCCGGGATATTTATGGAAGAATGAAGACAAAAAGGCCCGGCCCCGGCACGCCGGAAGAAGCCGCGCCGGGCCTTCCTTCTTCACCTTCCCTGAATGTCCGGAATTGGCCGAGGCTGTGTCAAAACTCGGTTCTGGCGCCGCACCGGAGAATGCGGTTCTCCACAGTGGCATCTATGTTCACATCGGCGCGCGCAGATGGCCTAAGGGTGGCTTCGTAAGGGAATTTCATTCTAAGACACTGTCATAAAAGTGAGTTTTGACACAGCCTCGACCGTAGGACTGCTGTTAGGCCATTTCTGAGAATTATACTCTCCGGCGACGCGGGGGAGAACGTTGTTCCCTTCGGTAGCCTATAGGTCCACGTAAGTGCACCTTATCTGCCTCACTCCGGCACCTCTGGAGAGTTTTCTTCCAAGGCATTGTCATAAAGACGAGTTTCGACACACCCTCGGCCGATCTCTCAACCGAGGCCTTGATGGCTTTCGTGTTTCCATAAATATCCCGGGGGTGAGCCCGGAACGGGCGAGGGGGCTGGCCCCCTTCCTTCCCGCTCTTTCTGGAGACCGACGCTGGCGGGCTCAGCCGTTCCGGATCGTTTCGACCATCAGGGCGACGTTTTCCGGGTCCGCATCCGGCGTGATGCCGTGGCCGAGGTTGAAGATATGCGGCCCGCCGCGGAAGGCGCGGATGACGGCGCGGGTCGCCTCGACCAGCGCGGGGCCGCCCGTCACCATGTGGCGCGGGTCCAGATTGCCCTGCACGCAGCCGTCGACCTGCACATGTGCCGCCGCCCATTCGGCGGAGACGGAATTGTCGATCGCCACGCAATCCGCGCCGGTCTTGCGGGCAAAGCCGATGTAGCCCGCGCCCGCCTCGCGCGGGAAGGCGATGACGGGCAGGCCGGGATGGCGCGTCTTCAGCGCGGCGATGATCCGGGCGGTGGGGGCGACGGCGAAATCCTCGAAATCCTGGCCCTTCAGGCTGCCCGCCCATGAATCGAAGAGCTTCACCACCTCGGCCCCGGCCTCGACCTGTTTCGAGAGATATTCGATCGTGGCTTCGGTCAGCAGCTCGATGAGACCCGCAAACGTCGCGCGGTCCGCGGCCTTGAGCGCATGGGCCGGGCCCTGATCCGGCGTGCCGCGCCCGGCGATCATGTAGGTCGCCACCGTCCACGGCGCCCCGGCAAAGCCGATCAGCGTGGTCTCGCCCGGCAGTTCGCGGCGCAGGATTTTCACAGTTTCGTAGATCGGGGCGAGGGTGTCGTGGATGTCGTCCCTGCCCTTCAGCGCGCGCAGCGCCGCGGGCGTGGTGGTGGTGGACAGGCGCGGGCCCTCGCCCGTTTCGAACCACAGATCGGCGCCAAGCGCCTGCGGCAGCAGCAGGATGTCCGCAAACAGGATCGCCGCGTCGAAACCATAGCGGCGGATCGGCTGCAACGTCACCTCGGCCGCCAGATCGGGATTGTAGCACAAGGACAGGAAATCCCCCGCCTGTGCCCGCGTCGCGCGATATTCGGGCAGGTAGCGCCCCGCCTGCCGCATCATCCAGACCGGGGGGCGGGGCAGCGCCTCGCCGCGCAGGGCGCGCAGGATCGTCTTGTCGGTCATCGGGCTCTCCTTTGCGCCCTTCATCGCGGCGGGGGCGCAAATGTCAAGCGCCGCCACCTTGCACGGCTGCGGGCGGACGGCTATGCCGGGCGGATGGAACAGCCCACGCCCCAGTCCCCGTTGAAGATCGGCACCCGCGGCAGCCCTCTGGCGCTGGCGCAGGCGCATGAGACGCGCGACCGCCTGTGCGCGGCCTTCGGCCTGCCCGAGGCGGCGTTCGAGGTGGTGGTGATCCACACCACGGGCGACGACGCGGCGCTGATCGCCAAGGACCGGGCGCTGAAGGCGGTTGGCGGCAAGGGCGTCTTCACCCGCGAGATCGAAGAGGCGCTGACGACGGGGGCGATCGACATCGCCGTCCATTCGATGAAGGACATGCCGACGGCGCAGCCCGCAGGGCTGGTGCTGGATTGTTTCCTGCCGCGCGAGGATGTGCGCGACGGCTTCGTGTCGCGCCGCTACCGGGGGATTGCCGATCTGCCCGAGGGGGCGGTCGTCGGCACCTCCAGCCTGCGGCGGCGGGCGCAGCTTGCCCATCGGCGGCCGGACCTGCGGATCACCGGCTTTCGCGGCAATGTGCAGACACGCCTGCGCAAGCTGGACGAAGGGCTGGCCGAGGCGACGTTTCTGGCGATGGCGGGGCTGAACCGGCTGGGGATGGACGGGATCGCGCAGCCGATCGCGCCCGAGGACATGCTGCCCGCCGTGGCGCAGGGTGCCATCGGGGTGGAGCGGCGCGTGGGCGACGCGCGGATGGAACGGATGCTCGCCGCGATCCACGACGGGCCGACGGGGCTGCGGCTGACCGCCGAACGGGCCTTTCTGGCGGAGCTGGACGGGTCGTGCGAAACGCCCATCGCCGGGCTTGCGGTGATCGAGGGTGATCGGCTGCATCTGCGCGGCGAGATCCTGCGCCCCGACGGATCCGAGGCGATCGCGGGCGAGGCGCGGGGCGCGCTGGCCGAGGGGGTGGCCATCGGGGCCGATCTGGCGCGACGGCTGCTGGCACAGGCACCGAAAGGCTTCTTCGACTGGCGTTGAGATTTTCCGGGCGGGGTTTCCGCCCGTTTCACATGATACGGATACGACCATGACCATCATCGACCGTCTGCGCGACATTCTGGGCGACGCGCATGTCCTGACCGGGGCGGAGGATACCGCCGCCTTTGGCAAGGAATGGACCGGGCATTACCACTGGACGCCGCTGGCCGTGGCGCGGCCCGGCTCGACCGCCGAGGTGGCCGAGGTGCTGAAGCTCGCCAACGAGACGGGCACGCCGGTCGTGCCGGTGGGCGGCAACACCGGGCTGAACGGCGGCACCTTCGCCGAAGGGGCGCTGATGCTGTCGCTTGCGCGTCTGAACCGGGTGCGGGAGTTCAACACCGAGGCCCGCACCGTCACCGCCGAGGCGGGCGTGATCCTGCAGACCCTGCGCGAGCTGGCGGCGGAGCATGACCTGATGTTCCCGCTGACCTTCGGGGCGCAGGGCTCGGCGATGGTGGGAGGGTTCCTGTCGACCAATGCGGGCGGCTCGAACGTGGTGCGCTACGGCGTGACGCGGGCGCTGTGTCTGGGGGTCGAGGCGGTGCTGGCCGATGGCCGGGTGCTGAACCTGCTGACCGGGCTGCACAAGGACAATACCGGCTACGACCTGCGCGACCTGCTGATCGGGTCCGAGGGGACGCTCGCCGTCATCACCGCCGCCGTCTTCCGGCTGGCGCCGGCGGCGACGGGGCATGCGACGGCGCTGCTGGGGATGCGGGACCTGCCCGGCGCGCTGCGACTGCTGCACAAGGTGCAGGCGGGCACCGGCGGCGCGGTCGAGGCGTTCGAGTTCATGCCGCGCACCTATATGGAACGGCTGGCGCATTACCGGCCGGATCTGGCCTGTCCCTTCCCGCCCGAGCCGGTGAACATCATGCTCGAAATCGCCACGACCATCCCCGGCGACGATCCGGGCGCGCGGCTGGAAGCCCTGCTGGGCGAGGCGCTGGAAGCCGGCGAGGTGACCGAGGCGATCCTTGCCACCAGCGAGGCGCAGCGCCGCAAGCTGTGGGAAATGCGCGAGGCCGCGGCCGAGATCACCTTCACTGAGCCTCTGCTGGTCGATACCGATGTGGCGCTGCCGCTGGACCGGCTGGACGAATACCTGGCCACCATGCACCGCCGTCTGGCGGAAATCGACCCGGGCGCCCGGGAACTTGTCATCGCGCATCTGGGCGACGGCAACATCCACTACACCGCCTATCCGACGGACGAGGCGCTGTCGGCGCCGATCCGGGCCGCGATCGCGGAAGAGGCGGTGAAGCTTGGCGGCACCTTCTCGGCGGAACATGGGGTGGGGATTTCCAAGCGCCCGACGATGGCCGCGCACAAGGACCCGGTGGCGCTGGCGGTGATGAAGACGATCAAGGCGGCGCTCGACCCCAAGGGCATCCTGAACCCGGGCAAGGTCCTGCCCTGAGATCGCCGCGCCGGACGGGCGATCCGTCCGGCATCCGTTTCGTCCCGGAATACCATGCCCTTCGCCGCGCCTTTCCTGCCGATCCTGCGCGACCCGCCGCTGTTGCTTGCGGCGGGGCTGCTGGTGCTGTTCGGGGCGCATGTCGCCTCGCTCGCGCCCTATGTGTCCGCGCTGGCGGTGACGGTCTTCGGGCTGGGGGACGGGGCCTATTCGGTGGTGCTGATGGTGGCCTCGGTGGTGGCGGTGGCGTCGTCCATCGGCTTCGGCATCATCGCCGATCAGCGCGCCAACCGCCGGGGCGTGGCGCTGGCGACGGCGGTGTTCCTGACCATCGGCACCGGGCTGGTGCCGCTGGCGCCCAGAACGCCGGTCTTCGTGCTGGCCCATGCGCTGCTGCTGCCGCTGTCGGGGTCGTTCTTCGGCCAGCTTTTCGCGCTGGCGCGGCTGGCGGCGAGCCTGCATCCCGATCCCACGCGGCGGGCGGTGCTGTCGACGCTGCGGGCGATGTTCGCGCTGCCCTGGGTGCTGGTGCTGCCGGTCTGGGCGCTGGTGTTCCGCGCGGGCGCGCCGGTGATGCTGGTCTATCCGGTGTGCCTTGTGCTGGCGGTGACGATCCTGCTGTGCGTCTGGCTCTGGTGGCCGCGGGACGGGGCGACGCGCTGGCCCGATCCGAAATCCGGCCTGACCTTCCGCCAGTCGCTGCGCGAGATCTGGGCGCCTGCCATCCTGATCCGGGTGCTGGCGCTTGGCACGATCCACGGGGCGATCACGCTGTATCTTGTCCTCATCGGGCTGGTGTTCGAGGCGGTGCCGGGGCGCGGCGCGGCGGATACCGCGCTTTATGCCGGGCTGACGGCGGGGCTCGAGGTGCCGTTCATGCTGGCGCTGCCGCTGATCCTTGGCCGGGTGCCGCAGGTGAAGCTGATCTTTGTGGGCGCGGCGATCTATGCCGTTCACCTTGCGGGGCTGCCGTTTCTGGCGGGGACGGCGCTGGTCTGGGTGCTGCCGGTCTTCGCCGCCATCGGCGGGGCGGTCGTGCTGACGCAGCCGATGGCCTATCTGCAGGACCTGATGGGCGACAGGCCGGGGGCGGGGGCCTCGCTGATGGCGTTGCAAAAGCTGGTGGGGGATGCGATCTGCGCCACGGTCTTTGCCGCCGGCGTGGCGGTGTCCGGCTATGGGCTGACGGCGGCCACGGGGGCGGCGCTGTCGGTGATCGGGGCCGGGGCGCTGCTGGTGCTGGACCGGCGGCGGCGCTAGTCGCGCTGCGCTTCCTCGATCAGTTCCATCACCTTGGGGCCGAGCGCCTCGACCACCAGTTTCACCCCGGCGGCCGAGGGGTGGATGTTGTCCCCCTGCATCAGCCCCTGCGCCGCGCGCTCTTCGGGCGTCAGCGCGGCGATGGGGGCCAGCAGGTCGGGCAGCAGGAGGGTGTGGTATTTCGCCGAAAGCTCGGGCCAGATCGCGTCGAAATCGGCCTTGTAGGCGGTGCCGTAATTCCCCGGCGCGCTCAGGCCCACCAGGAGGACGGGCAGGCCGCGCCCCGTCACCTCGGCCAAGATCGCGTCAAGGTTTTCGCGCGCCGCGGCGGGGGGCATGCCGCGCAGCAGATCGTTGCCGCCGAGTTCCACGATCACCGCATCGACCGTATCCGTCAGCGACCAGCCGAGCCGTGCCCGGCCCCCCGATGTCGTATCCCCGGACACGCCGGCGTTGATCAGCGTGGCCTCCGCCCCCTGCCGGTCGAGCCATGCCTGCAGCTGCGGCACCAGCCCATCGCCCTGCGCGAGCCCGTAGCCCTGCGTCAGACTGTCGCCAAGCGCGAGGATTTCCACCGGCTCCGCCTGCGCCAGCCCGGCGCCCGCCATCAGCACAAGTGCGGAAACAATGCCGATGCTGCGGTTGCGAAATGCGTTCAGCGCCCCATATCCCGTTAGAAGAGCAAGCGAAAAGCGGGATGGCATGGCGGAAACGATCCTTTCCCTTGATGATGTGCGGCTGACCCTCGACGGGAATGCCGGCCCCGTCGAGATCTTGCGCGGCATCAGCGAAAACATCAACCGTGGCGAGAGCGTCGGGCTGACGGGGCCTTCGGGATCCGGCAAATCTTCGCTGCTGATGCTGATGGGCGGGCTGGAACGCGCGACTTCGGGGCGGGTGACGGCGCTTGGACAGGATCTGTCGGCGATGGACGAAGACGCGCTGGCGAAATTCCGGCGCGGGCGGATGGGGATCGTGTTCCAGTCCTTTCACCTGATCCCGACGATGACGGCGGTGGAAAACGTCGCCCTGCCGATGGAGATCGCCGGCGCCCCCGACGCCTGGCCCCGCGCCGAGGCAGAGCTGGCCGCCGTGGGCCTTGGCCACCGGCTGACCCATTACCCGTCCGAGATGTCGGGCGGCGAACAGCAGCGGGTGGCGCTGGCCCGCGCGCTGGCGCCGCGCCCGGCCTTGCTGCTGGCCGATGAACCCACGGGCAATCTGGATGCGAAGAACGGCGCGCAGATCATGGATCTGATGTTCGCGTTGCAGGCGGATTACGGGGCGACGCTGATTCTGGTGACGCATTCGCCGGAACTGGCCGCGCGCTGCGACCGGGTGCTGCACATGACGGACGGGCGCCTGACATGAGGCTGGCCTTTCGTATCGCGGCCCGCGAATTGCGCGGCGGCCTGCGCGGCTTTCGCGTGTTTCTGCTGTGCCTGATCCTTGGCGTCGCGGCCATCGCCGCCGTTGGACTGGTGCGCGAGGCGATCCGCTCGGGCCTTGCCGATCAGGGGGCGGTGCTTCTGGGCGGCGATGCGCAATACGAATTCACCTATCGCCGCGCCACGGAGGCGGAGCGCGGCTGGATCACGGATCATGCGGCGGCGGTGTCCGAGGTGATCGATTTTCGCTCGATGGCGGGCACCCCCGCGGGTGATTACGCGCTGACGCAGGTGAAGGCGGTGGATGCGGCCTATCCGCTGGTGGGGGAATTGCAGCTCGATCCGCCGATGCCGGTTTCCGCGCTGGACGAGGGCGCGCCGGGCGTGTTCCTCGACCCGGCGCTGGCCGACCGGCTGGAGGTGCGGCCCGGCGATCCGGTGCTGATCGGCGGTCAGGAATTCGTGATGAGGGCGCGGATCGCGCGCGAGCCCGATACCTCGGGCGGCGGTTTCACCATGGGGCCGCGCAGCATCGTCAGCCTGCGCGCGATCGAGGCGACGCCGATGCTCGCCCCCGGATCGCTCTACGAAAGCGAATATCGCGTCCTGCTGCCCCCCGGGGAAACGCTGCCCGGCCTGCAGGCGGCGGCGCGCCAGCAGTTCGAGGGGGCGGGCATGCGTTGGTCCGACAGCCGCCGCGCCGCGCCGGGGGCGGAAAGGTTCACCAACCGGCTGGCCTCTTTCCTTGTGCTGGTGGGGCTTGCGGGGCTTGCGGTGGGCGGTGTCGGTATCTCGTCCACCACCTCGGCGTGGATCGAGCGCAAGGCCGGCACCATCGCCACGCTGCGCGCGCTTGGCGCCACGGCGGGGACGATCCGGGCGGCGTTCCTGATACAGCTTGCGCTACTGGGTCTGGGCGGCATCGCGGCGGGGATCGCGCTGGCAAGCCTTGGCGTGCTGCTTGCGGCGGGGCCGATCACGCGGCTGATGCCGATCCCGATCGAGGTGGGTCTGGCATGGCGCCCGCTGGCCGAGGCCGCCGTCTACGGCGCGCTGACGGCGGCGGTCTTCGCGCTCTGGCCCCTGTCGCGGATGGAGACGCTGCGGGCGGCGACCCTGTATCGCGCCTCGGACCGGCGGGGCAGGCGGCTGCCCCGCTGGCCGGCGCTGGCGCTGATCGGCGGTCTGGCGGCGGCGCTGGTGGGTTTCGCGGCGCTACTGTCGGGCATGCCGGGGGTGACGGTTTCGGTGCTGGGCGGCGTGGCCGGGGCGCTTCTGGTGCTGGCGCTGGCGGCGCTCGGCCTGCGGTGGCTGGCGGGGCGGGTGCGTCCGTTGGCGCGGGGGCGTCCGGCGCTGCACGCGGCGCTGGCGGCGATCTCGGGGCCAAGGTCCGAGGTGGTGGCGGTGGTGCTGTCGCTTGGCCTCGGGCTGTCGGTTCTGGCGGCGATCGGGCAGATCGAGTCGAACCTGCGCAACGCCATCTCGGGCGATCTGCCGAAACAGGCGCCGGCCTTCTTCATCATCGACATCCAGCCCGACCAGTTGCAGCCGCTTCTGGCGCAGGTCGAGGCGGTGCCGGGCGTCAGCCGCATCGACACCGCGCCGATGCTGCGCGGTGTCGTGACCCAGATCAACGGGCGCCCGGCGCGCGAGGTGGGCGGCGACCACTGGGTGCTGCGCGGCGATCGCGGCGTGACCTTCGCCGATGCGCCGCGCGAACGGCTGACCGAGGGCGAATGGTGGCCCCGCGACTATTCCGGCCCGCCTCTGGTCAGCATGGGGGCGAAAGAGGCGGCGGAGCTGGGGCTGAAGCTCGGCGACCGGATCACCGTCAACATCCTCGGGCGCGACATCACCGCGACAATCAGCTCCTTCCGCGAGGTGAATTTCTCGACCGCCGGGATCGGCTTCGTGCTGACGCTGAACCCCGCCGCGCTGGACGGCGCGCCCTATACGGAAATCGCCACGGTCTATGCGCCGCCGGAAGCCGAGGCGACGATCCTGCGCGAAACCGCCCGGGCCTTTCCGAACGTCACGGCGATCCGTGTGAGCGACGCCATCGCCCGGCTGACCGAGGCACTGACGGGCATCGCCCGCGCCGTGGCGGTGGCGGCCTCGGTCACGCTGCTGACCGGGCTGGTGGTGCTGATCGGTACCGCCGCCTCGGGCGAAGCCGCCCGCGCGCGCGAAGCGGCCCTCCTGCGCACGCTCGGGGCGACGCGGGGGATGGTGCTGTGGTCCTTCGCGCTACGGTCGCTGCTGATGGGCGCGGCGGCGGGCGCGATCGCGGTGGCGCTCGGCGCGCTGTCCGCCTGGGCCGCGCTGCGCTTCGTGATGGAGATGGGCTACAGCTTCGCCCCGGCGCCCGCGCTGGCGGTGGTCTGCGGCGGGGTGGCGGTCACGGTTCTGGCGGGCGCGGCCTTCGCGCTGCGCCCGCTGGCGCTGCGTCCGGCGCGGGTCCTGCGCGCGCCGGAATAGGGGCGCGGGTCAAAATCCCCGCGCACCCCTTCTGTTCTTCATCTTTCCCAAAATATCCCGGGGGTGAGCCCGGAACGGGCGAGGGGGCAGCGCCCCCTGCGCCCCATCCGCCCGCGATTCCGGATTCCAGCAAGATCAGCCGTTGACCTTGTGCAGCACGCCGCGCCGCTTGGCTTCGTAGTAATAGCCCCGCGCATACCAGCCGACGGCCTTTTCCTCGCTGCCGTCGGAGACGAGCCACGCCCCGCGCAGGTATTTGACTGCATATTTCAGGTTGGTTTCCGCATCGAGCAGCTCGCGCGCCGAACCGCTGTGCCCCATCGAAGAGGCCGTGCGCGGGTCGATCTGCATCAGCCCCATATAGCGACCGTTGCTGGCCGTCGGATTGTAGCCGCTTTCACGCTGCACCACGCG
Organism: Paenirhodobacter populi; assembly: GCF_004022215.1. Lineage (GTDB taxonomy): Bacteria > Pseudomonadota > Alphaproteobacteria > Rhodobacterales > Rhodobacteraceae > Rhodobacter > Rhodobacter populi. The sequence continues at coordinate 23,206 of NZ_SAUZ01000014.1, read as the reverse complement.
ATGCACCAGCGTTCGGGGAACTTCATAGTGATCGGCGTATTTGTTGATGAGCTGGCGGAGCTGCTGCGTTTCGCCGGGTTGCAGCGGCAGCGCATCGGGCGACATCGACTTCGACGACGCCCGCGGCGACACCCCGCAGGCGGAAAGCGCGAGAATCGCCGGAACGGCAAGCAGCAGGCTGCGTCGGTGCATCATCCTGGAGTTTTCTCCACTGTCCCTTTGGCGCAAAGGCATACAGGCGGTGATCCGATGGGCAAAGTCCGTGCTTTTCCTGTCGGCGGAGACTCGCCGACAGGGCGGCGGAAGGGCGCCGCGAAACTTCGTTTGACAAGTGATGCGCGGCGCGCACCACTCGCCGGGACAGGAGACCGGACATGGCAGATACACAGGCGTCGCAGGCGGGCACGGCGGAACATCCCGCGGATCTTTTCATCATCGGCGGCGGCATCAACGGCTGCGGCATCGCCCGCGATGCGGCGGGCCGGGGGCTGTCGGTCCTGCTGTGCGAAAAGGGGGATCTGGCGCAGGCGACCTCTTCGGCCTCGACCAAGCTGTTCCACGGCGGGTTGCGCTATCTGGAATATCTGGAAATCCGGCTGGTGCGCGAGGCGCTGGAAGAGCGCGAAATCCTGCTACGCGCCAATCCGCATATCAGCCGTCCGATGCGGTTTGTGCTGCCGATGGACCCGTCCATGCGGTTTCCGACGAACACGCCCGTCGGGCGGATGCTGCCCTTTCTCAAGGGGCGGCGTCCGGCGGCGGTGATCCGGGCGGGGCTGTTCCTTTACGACCATCTGGGCGGGCGGAAGCTGCTGCCCGGAACGCGGAGGCTGGACCTGCGGCGCGATCCGGCGGGGGCGGCGCTGCGCGGGGATCTGCGGCTCGCCTATGAATATTCCGACGGCTGGGTGGATGACGCGCGGCTTGTCGTGCTGAACGCCCGCGACGCGGCGGCGCGGGGCGCGCGGATCATGACCCGGACGCAGGTGAACGCCGCGCATCGCGAGGATGGCCTGTGGCGGATCGAGACCACGGCCGGCACCTTCCGGGCGCGGGCGCTTGTCAACGCGGCGGGCCCCTGGGTCGGCGAGGTCATCCATGACACGATCCATGTGCCCTCGAAGGAAGGCGTGCGGCTGGTGCGCGGCTCCCACATCGTCACGCGGCGCCTGTTCGATCATGACCGCGCCTATTTCTTTCAGGGGCCGGACGGGCGGATCTGCTTTGCCATTCCCTATGAGCAGGACTTCACCCTGATCGGCACCACCGACAACGATTACCACGGCGATCCCGCCGCCGTCGCCTGCACACCCGAGGAGCAGCGCTATCTGTGCGATTTCGTGTCGCGCTATTTCGCCCGGCCGGTGACGCCCGCCGATGTGGTCTGGACCTATTCCGGGGTCAGGCCGCTCTATGATGACGGGGCGCGTTCGGCCACGGCGGCGACGCGGGACTATGTGCTGCGGCTGGATGACGGCGGGGCGCCGCTGCTGAACATCTTCGGCGGCAAGATCACCACCTACCGGCGGCTGGCGGAACATGCGCTGGAAAAGCTGGGGCGGTTCTTTCCGCAGGCGACGGCGGCGTGGACGGCGGATGTCGCCCTGCCGGGCGGGGCATTCCCGGTGGGCGGCGGGGCGGATCTGGCGCAGGGTCTGACACGCGACTATCCGTTCCTGACGCCCGCATGGGCCGCGCGGCTGATCCGCACCTACGGGACCGAGGCGCGCCTCTGGCTGGGCGATGCGGCGCGGGCCGCCGACCTCGGGCAGGATTTCGGCGCGACGCTGACGGCGGCCGAGATCCGCTGGCAGATCGACCGGGAATGGGCGCGCAGCGGCGAGGACGTGCTGTGGCGGCGCACCAAGACCGGCCTGCATCTGGATGTCGCGGCGCGGGCGGCGGTCGGGGATTTCGTGGTGGCGGAACTGGCCGGTCAGGCGGTGGCGGGTCCGGCAAGACGGGCTTCTTCCGGCTCGCCGGGCTGATGAGCACAGGTCCGCGCCGCTCGGGGCGGCGGCGCGGATCCCGGCGGGGGCGCTGCGGGAACCCGTGCCCGGGGTCGGGGGTTGCCGGTCTGCCCCGTCCGGATGCGGCCCGCCGCTGACGGAACGGGCGAAATCCGGGCTTTGGCCGGGAAAACATTAAGATTTCTGCCGGACCATGGCGTTCGGCGATTGAGACCCGGGATGCGCTTTGTTAGCCTTCCCCGAACAGGATATCGGAGACCGCGATGAACCGTCGCACCATGATGACCGCTCTTGCAGCACTGGCCTGCGGAGCATCCCCCGCACTGGCATTGTCGGAAACCGCGGCCAGACCCGCCGCCACGCCGGTCGCGCTGGCCCCCGCGCCGCAGGAATGGCCGATCGCCCGGCGCTACTATCCGACGGAAGTGAACGTGCGGCCCGATCTTCGGGTCGGCTCGATCATCATCGTGTCCGAGAAATTCTTTCTCTATCACATCATCGCGCCCGGAAAGGCGATGCGTTACGGCGTCGCCGTCGGCAAGAACGAGCTGAAATTCCGTGGCAAGGCCGTGGTCGGGCGCAAGGTCGAATGGCCGAGCTGGCGCCCCACGCCCGAGATGATCGAGCGCAACCCGGCCGCCTACAAGAAATACGAAGACGGCATGCCGGGCGGTCCCACCAACCCCTTGGGCGCGCGGGCGCTGTATCTGTATCAGAACGGCCGCGACACGGCGATTCGCATTCACGGCACGACGGAACCGGCCTCGATCGGGCATGCGGTCTCGAACGGCTGTGTGCGGATGGTGAACGATCATGTGATCGCGCTGTTCAATGCGGTGCCGATCGGAACCGAAGTCACCGTCTACTGACGCCTCATTCGGGAATCGGACCGTCCGGTGCCACCCTTCGGGGCGGTCGTCGAATCGGAACGGCGCAGTCTTGGCGACGAGGGGAGTTCGTGCCGTTCCCTCCTAGGCGGCGTGCAGGCCTATGCCGGGGCTATTGCGCCGCGCGGATGTCGATCATTGATGATTGCAGCAAGGATGGGGGCTGCTCATGGTTCGATGCCAGAGCGTCATTCCTGGCCTTTTCTATGGGCAACTCCGCGACGCGGATTGCAGCCGTGTCGTCAGGGACTTCGCTTTCAGGTTCGAGATCCCGTCTGGCCGCACGCTCCCGATCTGACGAATCCGGGTTCATGACCTTTGGGGTTGGCGAAACAGAAGTCGGGACAGATCGACGCGGGGCTGGTCGGTAAACCGCCTCGCCCAGCACCACGATCCCGACGACGAAGGCGCCCGCCGCGCCGATCCCCGTCCAGATCGAATAGGCCGTGCCGAGCGGCAGCGACCGCATCGCGAAAGGACGTTGCGGATCCTGCGCGTCTGCCCATGGTGCGGTGAGCCATTGGATGAGAGGCGAATCCCGTTCTCGAATCGTCCGGGAAAGCACGAACGCGGAACGCATCCTGTAAGCGGGTGAAAGCCCGTCTTCAAAAACTACTCTTAAGTCATTGAGGAGAATTGGTGGCGAGGGGGGGACTCGAACCCCCGACCCCGTGATTATGAGTCACGTGCTCTAACCTGCTGAGCTACCTAGCCACGCTGGCGGCTCACTATGCGATGCGCCGTGGGGCGTCAAGGGCCTAAAGCCGTTTTCGCGCATCCTGCGCGTCCGCCGGGGGGTGTCCGCCTCCGGCCCCGCGCGAAAATCGCCTTTGCAGGGGCCTATCCGGTGCCGGGCCGGTGCGGAAAACGGCCTTTGGTGCTTGAAACGCGGCGGGGCACCGCGTATCTGGGGCCAATCTCGGGAAAGAGGATCAGAGGATGACGAACCCCGTTCAGTTCCTGCAGCAGGTGCGCTCCGAAGTCGGCAAGATCACCTGGCCGACGCGGCGCGAGGTGCTGCTGACCACGGCGATGGTCTTCGTCATGGCGACTCTGGCGGCGATCTTCTTCTCGATCGTCGACTGGATCATCCGCATGGGCGTGGGCGTGCTGATCGGCTGAGGCCCCGAAGCCTGCATCGGCGGGCTTGCATTGGCAGGCCGCGAAGGCTAAGGGGACGAAACTTTTTCGCAAGGCACGTGCGTCGATTCGCGTGACGGTGTCGTTTGCTTTGCGCAATCTTGAAATTCTTCGGCACTCGGGCCGGACGGAAGAGGCTAGGACATGGCGAAGCGTTGGTATTCGGTGAGCGTTCTCTCGAACTTCGAGAAGAAGGTGGCCGAGCAGATCAGGCAGTCCGTGCACGAGAAGGGCCTCGAGGATGAAATCGAGGAGGTTCTGGTCCCGACCGAGGAAGTGATCGAGATCCGGCGTGGCAAGAAGGTTACCTCGGAGCGCCGTTTCATGCCGGGCTATGTGCTCGTGCGGATGGAAATGACCGACCGTGGGTATCACCTGATCACCTCCACCAACCGGGTCACCGGGTTCCTCGGCCCGCAGGGGCGTCCGACGCCGATGCGCGACGCGGAAGTGAACCAGATGCTGAACCGGACCACGGAAACGGGCGAGGCCGCGGCCCCGCGCAACCTGATCCGTTACGAGGTCGGCGAGAATGTGAGCGTGACCGACGGCCCGTTCGAGGGCTTCTCGGGCATGGTCGAGGAGGTCGACGAGGCCGCGGGCCGCCTGAAGGTCACCGTGTCGATCTTCGGCCGTCCGACGCCGGTCGAGCTGGAATTCACCCAGGTGTCGAAAGTCGCCTGACGTGAGGAGCCGCGGGAGGTGCCCGGGAAACCGGGGCCGGACCGCTAAACTTCGCCCGCATCCGGGCGGCAGTGATAAGGAGAAGGCCAGATGGCCAAGAAAGTAATCGGGCAGCTCAAGCTGCAAATCAAGGCGGGGCAAGCCAATCCCTCCCCGCCCGTCGGCCCGGCGCTCGGTCAGCGCGGGATCAACATCATGGAATTCTGCAAGGCGTTCAACGCGCGCACGCAGGAGCTGGAGCAGGGCACGCCCACTCCGGTCGTGATCACCTATTACGCCGACAAGTCGTTCACCTTCGAGACGAAGACCTCGCCCGCCTCCTTCATGCTGAAGAAGGCCGCCGGTCTGAAGCCGGTCGGCAAGCGCAACCGTCCGAAAGGGTCGGTCAAGCCGGGCCACGAAACCGCCGGGACGGTGACCGTGGCGCAGATCCGCGAGATCGCCGAAGCCAAGATGAAGGATCTGAACGCGAACGACATCGAAGCCGCGATGCAGATCATTCTGGGTTCGGCCAAGTCGGCCGGTATCGAGGTGAAGGGGTAAGTCATGGCAAAGCTGGGTAAACGCACGGTCGCCGCGCGCGCCGCTTTCGACGGCAAGACCAACCTCTCGGTTGAAGAGGCTGTCAAGCTGATCAAGACCTCCGCCTCGGCCAAGTTCGACGAGACGCTGGAAATCGCCATGAACCTCGGGGTCGACCCGCGTTACGCCGACCAGATGGTCCGCGGCGTGGTGCAGCTGCCGAACGGCACGGGCAAGACCGTCCGCGTCGCCGTGTTCGCGCGTGGCGCCAAGGCTGACGAAGCCAAGGAAGCCGGTGCGGATATCGTCGGTGCGGAAGACCTGATGGAAACCATCCAGTCGGGCAAGATCGAGTTCGATCGCTGCATCGCGACGCCGGACATGATGCCGCTGGTCGGCCGTCTGGGCAAGATCCTCGGGCCGCGCAACCTGATGCCGAACCCGAAGGTCGGCACGGTGACCATGGATGTCGCCAACGCGGTCAAGGCCGCGAAGGGCGGTGAAGTGCAGTTCAAGGTCGAAAAGGCCGGCGTGATCCACGGCGGCATCGGCAAGGTCTCGTTCACCGAGGAAGCGCTGGCGCAGAACGTCCGCGCCTTCGTCGAGGCAGTGTCGAAGGCGAAGCCGACCGGCGCCAAGGGCACCTATGTGAAGAAGGTCTCGCTGTCCTCGACGATGGGTCCGGGCGTCACGCTCGACCTGACGACGACGGCGAACTGATCGACGATCGCATGAATGCGAAGGGCGCGCCGATGGCGCGCCCTTTTGCGTTGGGGGTCCTGAGACGGGCGGGGGCGGTTCAGGACCGCATCGCGGCGCGGGTGGCGGGGGCGGAAGGGGCGCTGCCCCTCTTGGCCCTTGGCCAATTCACCCCGGGATATTTGAGGAAAGATGAAGGCAGGGAGGTCTTGCGGCGGGCGGCGGGCGACCCCAGATAGGGCGCGGAGGACGGCCTCTCCATTCTGGCGACAATCCGGGACGACCCGGCTTGCAATGGATTGACGTCATGGCATGGATCTGTCTGGTGGCCGCCGGCATCCTCGAAATCCTCTGGGCCTATTTCATGAAGCGGTCGGAGGGCTTCACGCTGCTGATTCCCTCCGTCATCACGCTTGCCGGCATGGGCGCGAGCTTTGGCCTGCTGGCCTTCGCGATGCGGTCGCTGCCGCTCGGCACGGCCTATTCGATCTGGACGGGGATCGGCGCGGCGGGCGCCTTCGTCGTCGGGATCGTGGTGCTGGGCGAGGCGGTTTCGCCCCTGCGTCTGCTGGCCGCGGGGCTGATCGTTTCGGGGATCGTGCTGATGAAACTGTCGGGCGGGCATTGACGCCCCGACAGGTTTGGACTTGGCAAGCCCGTAAACAAAGCCTATATGAGCCGCTCGTGTGTCATCTCCGATTCGGGGGTGCGCGCGCGTCGTCCGAGACGGTGGGTGCCTTTCGGGGCTTAATTTCCTGCCTGAGATGGGAACTGAGAATAATCCGGGGTTCGCCTCGGGCGATCTTCTCGGGACCTTCATCGGACCCGACCCCGGGCATTCGCCCAGGGAAAATGAGAGCCGGGGGGAAACCCCCAAACTTGGAGTGTAACCGTGGATAGAGCCCAGAAAGAGAAAGTGGTCGAGGAACTCGGCCAGATCTTCGAAAGCTCTGGCGTCGTGGTGGTTGCCCACTACGCCGGCATGACGGTTGCTCAGATGCAGGACCTCCGCGCGAAAATGCGCGAAGTCGGGGGTTCTGTGCGCGTTGCCAAGAACACGCTCGCCAAGATCGCCCTGGAAGGCAAACCCTGCGCAAGCATGGGCCAACTTCTGACGGGTATGACCGTTCTCACCTATTCCGAAGACCCGGTGGCTGCTGCCAAGGTCGCGGATGCCTATGCCAAGGCGAACGACAAGTTCGTGATCCTCGGCGGGGCGATGGGTGACACGGCTCTGGATCCGGCCGGTGTCAAGGTCGTCGCCCAGATGCCGTCGCGTGAGGAGCTTATCGCTTCGATCGTCGGCTGCATCGGTGCGCCCGCCTCGAACATCGCCGGCGCCATCGGCGCGCCTGCTTCCAACATCGCGGGTATCCTCAAGACTCTTGAGGAGCGGGAAGCCGCCTGAAGCAATCAATTGCCGGCGTCGCACTGAACGCGACGTTGGAAAAACCCTATATCGGAATGGAACGGAAAAATGGCCGATCTTAAAGCCCTTGCTGAGCAAATCGTCAACCTGACGCTGCTTGAAGCCCAAGAACTGAAGACGATCCTGAAGGACGAATACGGCATCGAGCCGGCTGCCGGTGGCGCCGTCATGGTTGCCGGCCCGGCTGCTGCTGCCGAAGCCGCTGAAGAAAAGACCGAATTCGACGTCGTTCTCGTCGAAGCCGGTGCGAACAAGATCAACGTGATCAAGGAAGTTCGCGCGATCACCGGTCTTGGCCTGAAAGAAGCCAAGGATCTGGTCGAAGCTGGCGGCAAGGTCAAGGAAGGCGCGGCGAAGGCCGAAGCCGAAGAGATCAAGACGAAGCTTGAAGCTGCTGGCGCCAAGGTCGAGCTCAAGTAATCGGGCAGGATGCGTCCGCATCCTCTTCACTGAAAAGAGCTGGGTCCGGGTTTCCCGGGCCCGGCTTTAGCTGTCTCGGAGAGGGCTTTCGCCCCAGAGCCTTCTCCAAGGCGGCGACGCGGTTCGGGAGCCTTCCGGTGGGACGGGGGGCAGGTATGGAACCGCACCCCCCTTCATTCGCCTGCGGCGCGCACCGGGCCCCGACGATGCGCACCCGCGAAGAGACGAAAGGTCACGACGAGCATGGCTCAAGCTTACGTTGGTCAGAAGCGTATCCGCCGCTATTACGGTAAAATCCGCGAAGTCCTGGAAATGCCGAACCTCATCGAGGTTCAGAAAGCCTCCTACGATCTGTTCCTGCGTTCGGGCGACGCAGACAAGCCGCTGGATGGCGAAGGCATCCAGGGCGTGTTCCAGTCCGTCTTCCCGATCAAGGACTTCAACGACAACGCCCTTCTCGAATTCGTCAAATACGAGCTGGAAAAGCCGAAGTTCGACGTCGAAGAATGCATGCAGCGCGACCTGACCTATGCCGCGCCGCTGAAGGTGACGCTGCGCCTGATCGTGTTCGATGTCGACGAAAACACCGGCGCGCGTTCGGTGAAGGACATCAAGGAGCAGGACGTGTTCATGGGGGACATGCCGCTCATGACCTCGAACGGCACGTTCATCGTGAACGGGACCGAGCGCGTCATCGTGAGCCAGATGCACCGCTCCCCGGGCGTGTTCTTCGACCATGACCGCGGCAAGACCCATTCCTCGGGCAAGCTGCTGTTCGCCTGCCGCATCATTCCCTATCGCGGCTCGTGGCTCGATTTCGAATTCGACGCCAAGGATCTCGTCTTCGCGCGGATCGACCGTCGCCGGAAACTCCCGGTGACGACGCTCCTCTATGCGCTCGGGCTGGATCAGGAAGGCATCATGGATGCCTATTACAACACGGTCGTCTTCCGCGCCGAGGGCAAGCGCGGCTGGATCACCAAGTTCTTCCCCGAACGTGTGCGCGGCACCCGTCCGACCTATGACCTGATCGACGCCGCCACCGGCGAAGTGATCCTGTCGGCCGGCGAAAAGGCCACGCCGCGGATGGTGAAGAAGTGGAGCGACGACGCCTCGATCAGCGATCTGCTGGTGCCGTTCGAGCATATCCTCGGCCGTTATTGCGCCAAGGACATCATCAACGAACAGACCGGCTTCATCTATATCGAAGCGGGCGATGAGCTGACCGCCGAATACGACAAGGAAGGCCAGCTTGTCGGCGGCTCGATCAAGACGCTGATCGACAACGGCATCACCGAGATTCCGGTGCTGGACATCGACAACGTCACCGTCGGCCCCTACATCCGCAACACGATGGCGGCGGACAAGAACTGGAACCGCGAAACGGCGCTGATGGACATCTATCGCGTCATGCGTCCGGGCGAGCCGCCGACCGTGGAAGCCGCCTCGAACATGTTCGACACGCTGTTCTTCGACAGCGAGCGGTATGACCTGTCGGCCGTGGGCCGGGTGAAGATGAACATGCGTCTGGATCTGGACGCGCCCGACACCCAACGCACGCTGCGCAAGGAAGACATCATTGCCTGCATCAAGGGGCTGGTGGAACTGCGCGATGGCCGCGGCGAGATCGACGACATCGACCACCTCGGCAACCGCCGGGTGCGCTCGGTCGGCGAGCTGATGGAAAACCAGTATCGCGTCGGGCTGCTCCGCATGGAGCGCGCGATCAAGGAACGCATGTCCTCGGTCGAGATCGACACGGTGATGCCGCAGGACCTGATCAACGCCAAACCGGCGGCGGCGGCGGTGCGCGAGTTCTTTGGCTCGTCGCAGCTTTCGCAGTTCATGGACCAGACCAACCCGCTGTCCGAGGTCACGCACAAGCGGCGTCTCTCGGCGCTCGGGCCGGGCGGTCTGACGCGCGAACGCGCGGGCTTCGAGGTCCGCGACGTTCACCCGACCCACTATGGCCGGATGTGCCCGATCGAAACGCCGGAAGGCCAGAACATCGGTCTGATCAACTCGCTCGCCACTTTCGCGCGGGTGAACAAGTATGGCTTCATCGAGACCCCCTACCGCAAGGTGGTGGACGGTCATGTGACCGACGATGTGGTCTACATGTCGGCGACCGAGGAAATGCGTCACACGATCGCGCAGGCCAACGCCGATCTGGACAGCGAGGGGCGCTTCACCAGCGACCTGATCTCGACCCGTCAGTCGGGCGAGTTCATGCTGAACCCGGTCGAGGCGGTGGACCTGATCGACGTGTCGCCGAAGCAGCTCGTTTCGGTCGGCGCGGCGCTGATCCCCTTCCTTGAAAACGACGACGCCAACCGCGCCCTGATGGGGGCGAACATGCAGCGTCAGGCGGTTCCGCTGATCCGCGCCGAGGCGCCCTTCGTCGGCACCGGCATGGAAGCGATCGTGGCGCGCGACTCGGGCGCCGCGATCATGGCGAAGCGCGGCGGCATCGTCGACCAGGTCGACGCGCAGCGTATCGTTATCCGCGCGACCGAAGATCTGGGCATGGGCGACGCGGGCGTGGATATCTACCGTCTGCGCAAGTTCAAGCGCTCGAACCAGTCCTCGACGATCAACCAGCGTCCGATCGTGAAGGTCGGCGAGCAGGTGACCAAGGGGCAGGTCGTCGCCGATGGTCCCTCGACCGAACTGGGCGAACTGGGGCTTGGCCGGAACGTGGTCGTCGCGTTCATGCCGTGGAACGGCTACAACTACGAAGACTCGATCCTCGTGTCCGAGCGGATCCACCACGATGACGTGTTCACCTCGATCCACATCGAGGAATACGAAGTCGCGGCCCGTGACACCAAGCTCGGCCCGGAAGAGATCACCCGCGACATCCCGAACGTCGGCGAGGAAGCCCTGCGCAACCTCGACGAAGCCGGGATCGTCTATATCGGCGCCGAAGTGGGGCCGGGCGACATCCTCGTGGGCAAGATCACTCCGAAGGGCGAAAGCCCGATGACGCCGGAAGAAAAGCTTCTGCGCGCCATCTTCGGCGAAAAGGCGTCGGACGTGCGCGATACCTCGCTGCGCCTGCCGCCGGGAGCCTATGGCACGATCGTCGAGGTGCGGGTGTTCAACCGGCACGGTGTCGAAAAGGACGAACGCGCGCTGCAGATCGAGCGTGAGGAAGTCGAACGTCTGGCCCGTGACCGGGACGACGAGCTGGCGATCCTCGAACGCAACTTCTACGCGCGTCTGAAGCAGATCATCCTTGGCAAGACCGCGGTGAAGGGTCCGAAGGGCATCAAGGCCGGTTCGGAAATCACCGAGGATCTGCTGGCCTCGCTGTCGCGCGGCCAGTGGTGGCAGCTCGCGCTGGAAAACGAGGGCGATGCCAAGGAAGTCGAGGCCCTGAACGACCAGTTCGACGCGCAGAAGCGCGCGCTCGACCTGCGGTTCGAGGACAAGGTGGAAAAGGTCCGCGCCGGCGACGACCTGCCTCCGGGCGTGATGAAGATGGTCAAGGTCTTCGTCGCCCAGAAGCGCAAGGTGCAGGCGGGCGACAAGATGGCCGGCCGTCACGGCAACAAGGGCGTCGTGTCGCGGATCTGCCCGATGGAGGACATGCCGTTCCTTGCGGATGGCACGCCCGTCGATCTGGTGCTGAACCCGCTCGGCGTGCCGTCGCGGATGAACGTCGGTCAGATCCTCGAAACCCACATGGGCTGGGCCGCGCGCGGTCTGGGGCTGAAGATCGACGAGGCGCTGAAGGCCTATCGCCAGACGCATGAACTCGCGGGGGTCCAGGAAGCCATGCGCTATGCCTATGGCGACGAGACCTACGAGGATGCCTTCTCGGACATGGACGAGGATCACTTCCTCGAATGTGCCGAGAACGTCCGCCGCGGGGTTCCGATCGCCACTCCGGTCTTCGACGGGGCGAAGGAAGCCGACATCAACGACGCGCTGACCCGCGCCGGGTTCGACACCTCGGGCCAGTCGGATGTCTACGATGGCCGCACCGGCGAGAAGTTCGCCCGCAAGGTCACCGTCGGCGTCAAGTACTTCCTGAAGCTGCACCACCTTGTCGACGACAAGATGCACGCGCGCTCGACCGGGCCTTACTCGCTCGTCACGCAGCAGCCTCTGGGCGGCAAGGCGCAGTTCGGCGGTCAGCGTCTGGGGGAAATGGAGGTCTGGGCTCTGGAAGCCTATGGTGCCGCCTATACCCTTCAGGAAATGCTGACGGTGAAGTCGGACGACGTCGCGGGCCGGACCAAGGTCTACGAAAGCATCGTCAAGGGCGAGGACAACTTCGAGGCCGGCGTGCCGGAATCGTTCAACGTTCTCGTCAAAGAGGTCCGGGGCCTCGGCCTCAACATGGAACTCCTGGACTCGGAGGATGAGGAGTGAGCGCCGCGGCGCTCATCCCCCTTTCCCTCCTCATTCAAGGAATTAGCTGATGAACCAGGAACTGACCCAGAACCCCTTCAACCCGCTGGCGCAGCCCAAGCAGTTCGACGAGATCAAGATCTCGCTTGCGAGCCCTGAGCGCATCCTGTCGTGGTCGTATGGGGAGATCAAGAAACCCGAGACCATCAACTACCGGACCTTCAAGCCGGAGCGTGATGGCCTGTTCTGCGCGCGCATCTTCGGGCCGATCAAGGACTACGAATGCCTGTGCGGCAAATACAAGCGCATGAAGTATCGCGGCGTCGTCTGCGAAAAGTGCGGCGTGGAAGTCACCTTGCAAAAGGTGCGCCGCGAACGGATGGGCCATATCGAGCTGGCCTCGCCCGTCGCGCATATCTGGTTCCTCAAGTCGCTGCCCTCGCGCATCGGCCTGATGCTGGACATGACGCTGCGCGATCTGGAACGCATCCTCTACTTTGAAAACTACGTCGTGATCGAGCCGGGTCTGACCGACCTGACCTATGGCCAGCTGCTGACCGAGGATGAATATCTCGACGCGCAGGACCAGTATGGTTCGGACGCCTTCACCGCCAATATCGGCGCCGAGGCGATCCGCGAAATGCTGTCGGCGATCGACCTTGAAGCCACGGCCGAACAGCTCCGCGAGGAGCTGAAGGAAGCCACGGGCGAACTGAAGCCGAAGAAGATCATCAAGCGGCTGAAGATCGTGGAATCGTTCCTGGAATCGGGCAACCGTCCGGAATGGATGATCCTGACCGTGCTGCCGGTCATCCCGCCGGAGCTGCGCCCGCTGGTGCCGCTCGACGGTGGCCGGTTCGCGACCTCGGACCTGAACGACCTGTATCGCCGGGTCATCAACCGGAACAACCGTCTGAAGCGGCTGATCGAGCTGCGCGCCCCCGACATCATCGTCCGCAACGAAAAGCGGATGCTGCAGGAGTCGGTCGATGCGCTGTTCGACAACGGCCGTCGCGGCCGCGTCATCACGGGCACCAACAAGCGCCCGCTGAAGTCACTGTCCGACATGCTCAAGGGCAAGCAGGGCCGGTTCCGTCAGAACCTGCTCGGCAAGCGCGTCGACTTCTCGGGCCGTTCGGTCATCGTGACCGGGCCGGAGCTGAAGCTGCACCAGTGCGGCCTGCCGAAGAAGATGGCGCTCGAACTGTTCAAGCCGTTCATCTATTCGCGGCTTGAGGCCAAGGGCCTGTCCAGCACCGTGAAGCAGGCGAAGAAGCTTGTCGAAAAGGAACGTCCCGAGGTCTGGGACATCCTCGACGAGGTGATCCGCGAACATCCGGTGTTCCTGAACCGGGCGCCGACGCTGCACCGTCTGGGCTTCCAGGCGTTCGAGCCGACGCTGATCGAGGGCAAGGCGATCCAGCTTCACCCGCTGGTCTGCTCGGCCTTCAACGCCGACTTCGACGGCGACCAGATGGCCGTTCACGTTCCGCTGTCGCTGGAAGCGCAGCTGGAAGCGCGCGTCCTGATGATGTCGACGAACAACGTCCTGTCGCCCGCCAACGGCTCGCCGATCATCGTTCCGTCGCAGGACATGATTCTGGGCCTCTACTACACGACGATGGAACGTGAAGGCATGCCGGGCGAAGGCATGATCTTCGCCTCGAACGAGGAAGTGGAACACGCGCTGTATAACGGCGTGGTGCATCTGCACTCGAAAATCGTGTCGCGCGTGAAGCAGATCGATGAAGAAGGCAACGAGGTCTACAAGCGCTTTGAAACCACGCCCGGCCGTCTGCGGCTTGGCGCGCTTCTGCCGCTGAACGCCAAGGCGCCCTTCGATCTGGTGAACCGCCTGCTGCGCAAGAAGGACGTCCAGAACGTCATCGACACCGTCTACCGCTACTGCGGCCAGAAGGAATCGGTGATCTTCTGCGACCAGATCATGGGCATGGGCTTCCGCGAGGCGTTCAAGGCCGGCGTGTCCTTCGGCAAGGACGACATGGTGGTTCCGCATACCAAGTGGGACATCGTGAACAAGACCCGCGATCAGGTGAAGGAATTCGAACAGCAGTACATGGACGGCCTGATTACCCAGGGCGAAAAGTACAACAAGGTTGTCGATGCCTGGTCGAAGTGCTCGGATGCCGTCGCGGCCGAGATGATGAAGGAAATCTCCGCCGTTCGCGTCGATGACGCGGGGGCCGAGATGGAACCGAACTCGGTCTACATGATGTCCCACTCGGGGGCTCGTGGTTCGCCTGCGCAGATGAAGCAGTTGGGCGGGATGCGCGGTCTGATGGCCAAGCCCTCGGGCGAGATCATCGAGACGCCGATCATCTCGAACTTCAAGGAAGGTCTGACCGTTCTTGAATACTTCAACTCGACCCACGGCGCCCGCAAGGGTCTGGCCGATACCGCGCTGAAGACCGCTAACTCGGGGTACCTGACCCGTCGTCTGGTCGACGTGGCGCAGGACTGCATCGTGCGTTCGCACGACTGCGGCACCGAACATTCGATCACCGCGACCGCGGCGGTCAATGACGGTGAGGTGGTCGCGCCGCTGTCCGAGCGGGTTCTGGGACGTGTCGCGGCCGAGGACGTGCTGGTTCCGGGCACCGACGACGTGATCGTGCGCAAGAACGAACTGATCGACGAACGCAAGGCCGACCTGATCGAACAGGCCGCCGTGCAGTCGATCCGGATCCGTTCGGCGCTGACCTGCGAGGCCGAAGAGGGCGTCTGCGCGCTCTGCTACGGTCGTGACCTTGCGCGCGGCACGCTGGTGAATATCGGCGAAGCGGTCGGCATCATCGCCGCCCAGTCGATCGGTGAACCCGGCACGCAGCTGACGATGCGGACCTTCCACATCGGCGGCATCGCACAGGGCGGCTCGCAGTCGTTCCAGGAAGCCTCGCAAGAGGGCAAGATCGAGTTCCGCAACCCCTCGCTGCTGGTAGCCGACAACGGCGACCAGATCGTGATGGGTCGTTCGATGCAGATCGCCATCGTGGACGATCACGGCGTCGAGCGGGTGGCCTACAAGCTCACCTACGGCTCGAAGCTGCATGTGAACGAAGGCGACACGGTCAAGCGCGGCACCAAGCTGTTCGAATGGGACCCCTATACCCTGCCGATCATCGCGGAAAAGGCCGGTCACATGAAGTTCGTCGACCTCGTCTCGGGCATCTCGGTGCGCGAAGAGACCGACGAGGCCACGGGCATGACCCAGAAGATCGTGACCGACTGGCGTTCGGCGCCGAAGGGCAGCGATCTGAAGCCGGAACTGATCCTCGTCGGGGCGGATGGCGAACCCATGCGCAACGATGCGGGCCACCCGATCACCTATCCGATGTCGGTCGACGCGATTCTGTCGATCGAGGACGGGCAGGACGTGAAGGCCGGCGAAACGGTTGCCCGTATTCCGCGCGAAGGTGCGAAGACGAAGGACATCACCGGCGGTCTGCCGCGTGTGGCCGAACTCTTCGAGGCCCGTCGCCCGAAAGACCACGCGATCATCGCGGAAGTCGACGGCTACGTGCACTTCGGCAAGGACTACAAGAACAAGCGCCGCATCTCGATCGAGCCGACGCAAGAGGGGCTGGATCCCGTCGAGTACATGGTGCCGAAAGGCAAGCACATCCCGGTGCAGGAAGGTGACTTCGTGCAGAAGGGTGACTACATCATGGACGGCAACCCGGCGCCGCACGACATCCTGCGCATCATGGGGATCGAGGCTCTGGCCGAATACCTCATCAACGAGGTGCAGGACGTCTACCGGCTGCAAGGTGTGAAGATCAACGACAAGCACATCGAGGTGATCGTTCGCCAGATGCTGCAGAAGATCGAGATCACCGACTCGGGCGATACGACGCTGCTGAAGGGCGAGAACGTCGACAAGCAGGAGTTCGAGGAAGAGAACAAGAAGGTCGAGAACCGCGGTGGTCGTCCGGCGCAGGGGGAACCCGTCCTGCTCGGTATCACCAAGGCCTCGCTCCAGACCCGTTCCTTCATCTCGGCGGCCTCGTTCCAGGAAACGACCCGCGTGCTGACCGAAGCCTCGACCCAGGGCAAGCGCGACAAGCTTGTCGGGCTGAAGGAAAACGTCATCGTCGGCCGTCTGATCCCGGCGGGCACGGGTGGCGCGACCACCCGCGTGCGCAAGATCGCAAGCGACCGCGACAACGTGGTGATCGAGGCGCGTCGCGCCGAGGCCGCCGCTGCCGCTGCGCTTGCCGCGCCGATCGAGACGGATGTGGATCAGGGCCCGGTCGATACGCCGGAAAGCCATCTCTGATCCCTGCGGATTCCCTGACATCGGCCCCGTGCGAGCGATCGCGCGGGGCTTTTTCATATGCGTCTCAGGGCCGGAAACACCGTCTTTCCGGTCCGCGGCGGGGGCTTTGAACCCTGCTCTTCCGGGGGGTTATGTCAGCCGGATGACGTTCCTGTGGAACCCGGACAGCCGCGTTTACATTGAACCGGACAGCGGGTAAGAGAAGGCCGCTCGCGACCCCGGGCGAAAGGGCCTTTCCTGATGACCGATCTTTCCATCGTGATCCCTGCCAAGAACGAGGCGGAGAACATAGAAGCCTTGCTCGACGGCATCGACGCGGCGCTTGCGCCGTCGTTCAATTACGAGGTGATCGTGGTCGATGACGCCTCGGACGACGGGATGGAGGCGATCCTCAAGGCGCGGCTTGCGCGGGCACCGCGGCTGCGGGTGCTGCGCAACGACCGGTCCGGCGGGCAGTCGGCGGCGGTCCATTCGGGGGTGCAGGCGGCGCGGTCGCCGATCTGCGCGACGCTCGATGGCGACGGGCAGAACCCGCCCGAGGAACTGCCGAAGCTGGTGGCGCCGCTGTTCGCGCCGGGATCCGAGGCGGTGGCTCTGGTCGCGGGGCAGCGGGTCGGGCGGCAGGACACGCTGTCGAAGAAGCTCGCCTCGAAATTCGCCAACTGGATACGGGCGCGCGTGTTGCATGACGGCACCCGCGATACCGGCTGCGGGCTGAAGGCGTTCCGGCGCGAACCGTTTCTGGCGCTTCCCTATTTCGACCATATGCACCGCTATCTGCCGGCGCTGTTCGCGCGCGACGGCTGGCAGGTGGCGCATGTCGATGTCAGCCACCGGGCGCGGGGCGGCGGCCGGTCGCATTATTCCAACCTGCAACGCGGGCTTGTCAGCATCAGCGACCTGATGGGCGTTGCGTGGCTGATCCGGCGGCGCAAGAAATCCCGCCCGACCGAGGTGACGAAATGACCGAATGGCTTGAGCGCGTTCTCCACGTCAACTCGGCGGGCGAGCTGATGTGGGTCCTTTTCGGGCTGGCGGCGCAACTGATGTTCACCGCGCGGTTTCTGGTGCAATGGATCGCCTCGGAACGGGCGCGGGATTCGGTGATGCCGGTGGCCTTCTGGTATTTCTCGCTCGCGGGCGGGGTGATGCTGCTGAGCTATGCGATCTATCGCGCCGATCCGGTCTTTATCCTTGGGCAGGGGCTTGGGGTGATCATCTACATGCGTAACCTTTGGCTGATCCATGCGAAACGACGCAAGTGACACCGGCTGGCTGAGGCCAGCGCTGCTCGTCGTGCTGGCGGTCACCGTCTTCCGGCTGGTGATGCTGGCGTTCGACCGGACGGATCTGTTCGTCGACGAGACGCAATACTGGCTCTGGGGGCAGCGGCTCGATTTCGGCTATTATTCCAAGCCGCCGCTGATCGGCTGGGTGATCGGTCTGGTGACCCGGCTGGCGTCGGATGCGCCGTTCTGGGTGCGGATGCCGGGGACGCTGTTCCATGCGGCGACCGCGCTGATCCTTGCGGCGCTGGCGGCGCGGATCGCGGGGCGTTCGGCGGCGATCTGGACGGCGGCGCTCTATGTGACGCTGCCTTTCGTCGGCGTCGGCACGGTGATGATCTCGACCGACACGATCATGGCGCCGTTCTTCGCGCTCGCCCTCCTGTTCTTCTGGCGCTGCGGCGAGGATCGTCGACCGGTCTTTGCCCTTGCCGCCGGGGCGGCGATCGGCGCGGCCTTCATGGCGAAATATGCGGCGATCTATTTCCTGATCGGGGCGGGGCTGGCGATGATCGCCGTGCCCGGGCGGCGGATCGGATGGGGCAATGCGGCGCTGATGGTGCTGGCCTTCGCGGTCGTCATCTCGCCCAATGTGGTGTGGAACCTGACGCACAAGCTGGCCACCGTTGAACATACGATGGACAATGTGGGCTGGGTGCGCGGCGGCGCGGGGCTGAATTTCGGCCGGATGGCGGAATTTTTCGGCAGCCAGTTCGGCGTCTTCGGCCCGGTGGCGATGGTCGCGCTGCTGGTGGGCTATTTCCGCAAGGGCGCGGATGCCCGGGCGCTGGCGCTGCTGTCGGTGCCGCCACTGATCGCGGTGACGGTGCAGGCGGCCCTTGGCAAGGCCTATGCCAACTGGGCGGTGGCCGCCTACTTCGCCGGGACGGTGCTGGCGGTGCTGGTGTTGCCGCGGTGGGGGCGGTGGCTGGCGCTCGCGTTCAACCTGATCGTCACGGTGACGATCCCTGTGCTGACGGTGCTGGCGCCTTGGCCGGTGGTGAACGGCAAGCCGCTCCTGAACCGCTATCTGGGACGGGAGGAGCTGAGCACCCGCATCCTCGCGTTGGCACAGGCCGACGGCGTGCCGGTCTATGCCGACGACCGCGATATTCTGGCCGATCTGTTCTACACCGGGCGCGATTCCGGTGTGACGATCTATGCTCCGCGGAACGAGGGACGCCCGCGCAACTATTACGAACAGACCTTCCCGCTGCCCGAGGGGTTCGACGGCCGCATTCTGGTGCTCCGCCGCGAGCCTCTGGATTGCGGCGCGGGGGCGATACCGCCCGCCGGGATCCTTGCCACCTCGGGCGTCTGGTCCGACCGGCAGATCATCCCCTATGTGGTGGACGGAGGGTGCCTTGCTGCCCGGCCTTGATTTCGAGCGGACGGGGCGCTGGCTGCTGGCGGCGTGGATCGCATCGGTGGCGCTGTTCGTGGGCGTGCCCTCGATCGACCTGTGGATCAGCGCGGCGTTCTGGCGGAGCGGAACCGGCTTTCCGCTGGGTAACCGCGAGCTGTGGGATCTCCTGCGCAACCTGCTGTGGGACATCGAGATCGTGGTTTTCGTGATCGCGCTGGTGGCCTGTCTGCGGTCTCTGGCGCGGCGCAGGCCGGTTCTGGGGATGCCGGCGCGGGCCTGGGCCTATATCTGGTCGGTGTTCCTGATCGCCCCGGTGCTGATGGCGAATGGCGTGCTCAAGGCCTATTCCGGCCGGGCGCGTCCTGCGAATATCGTCGAGTTCGGCGGCGACAGCCTCTTTACCCGCGCGGGCGAGATCACCGACCAGTGCCAGCGCAACTGTTCCTTCGTCTCGGGCGAGGTATCCTCGGCCGTGGCGCTCTCGGTCACGTTGTGGCTGGCGTCCACGATGTGGCGCGGGCTCGAAGGCTGGCAGCGCAGCTATATCCGCGTCGTCGCGGTGCTGATCCCGGTTTTCGTCACCCTGCAGCGGATTTCGGCGGGGCGGCATTTCGCCTCGGACGCGGTGTTCGGGGCGCTGCTGACCCTGACGGCGGCATGGGCGCTCTATGCGCTGTTCTCGGGCCAACGGCCGTGGCGGCGCGGGGGAGAGGGGCGCAGTTGACAAGCCCCCCGACTCCGCCTATAGCCCCGACACCTGATGACGGGTGCAGTCTGCCCGTCGCGGACATTTCTGGTACGGTCCGGGCCGAAAGCCCAGATCCTCTGGGATTTCGGCGCATTCGTCGGCCCTCGGGCAGGCGGTGCAATTTGGCGTTTCATGATCCGCATGGAATGTCGTCGAGAAGTGGCGCATCGGAACGTGGGCAACCGGGTCCTGATGCGAGTATTGACAGAGCAAAACGGGGAACCGAATGCCTACCATCCAGCAGCTGATCCGCAAGCCGCGGCAGCCCAAGGTGGTGCGATCCAAGTCGCAGCACCTTCAGCAGTGCCCGCAAAAACGCGGCGTCTGCACGCGCGTCTACACCACGACGCCGAAGAAACCGAACTCGGCTATGCGTAAGGTCGCCAAGGTGCGCCTGACGAACGGCTTCGAGGTCATCTCCTACATCCCGGGCGAAAAGCACAACCTGCAGGAACACTCGGTTGTTCTGATCCGCGGCGGCCGTGTGAAGGACCTTCCGGGTGTCCGTTACCACATCCTGCGCGGTGTGCTGGATACCCAGGGCGTCAAGGACCGTCGTCAACGCCGTTCGAAATACGGCGCGAAGCGGCCGAAGTGAGGAGTGTAGAACATGTCTCGTCGTCACGCCGCTGAGAAGCGCGAAGTCCTGCCCGACGCCAAGTATGGTGACCGGGTTCTGACCAAGTTCATGAACAACCTGATGATCGACGGCAAGAAATCTGTCGCCGAACGTATCGTCTACAACGCTCTTGACCGCATCGAGGCCAAGGCGAAGCGCGAGCCGGTGGAAGTGTTCCACGAAGCGCTCGACAACGTCAAACCGGCCGTCGAAGTCCGTTCGCGCCGGGTTGGTGGTGCCACCTACCAGGTCCCGGTCGAAGTGCGTCCGACGCGCCGCGAAGCCCTGGCGATCCGCTGGCTGATCAACGCTGCGAAGAACCGCAACGAACACACGATGGAAGAACGTCTGGCGGGTGAACTGCTCGACGCGATGAACGCACGTGGTTCGGCCGTCAAGAAGCGCGAAGACACCCACAAGATGGCCGACGCGAACAAGGCGTTCAGCCACTACCGCTGGTAAGAGAGGAAGCCCTCATGGCACGCGAATATCCCCTCGATCTCTACCGCAACTTCGGGATCATGGCCCACATCGACGCGGGCAAGACCACCACGACGGAGCGGATCCTGTACTACACCGGGAAGTCCCACAAGATCGGCGAAGTCCACGACGGCGCCGCGACGATGGACTGGATGGAACAGGAACAGGAGCGCGGGATCACCATCACCTCGGCTGCGACCACCACCATGTGGCAGCGCACCGAAGACGGTACCCATGAGGGTCCCAAATACCGCTTCAACATCATCGACACCCCCGGCCACGTCGACTTCACCATCGAAGTCGAACGTTCGCTGGCGGTGCTCGATGGTGCTGTCTGCCTGCTCGACGCCAACGCCGGTGTCGAACCGCAGACGGAAACCGTCTGGCGTCAGGCGGACCGCTACAAGGTTCCGCGCATCGTGTTCGTCAACAAGATGGACAAGATCGGTGCCGATTTCTTCAAATGCGTCCAGATGATCAAGGACCGCACCGGCGCGACCCCCGCCCCGATCGCCCTGCCGATCGGCGCCGAGGATCAGCTGGAAGGCATCATCGACCTCGTGACGATGAAGGAATGGGTCTATCAGGGCGAAGATCTGGGCGCCTCGTGGGAAATCCGCGAGATCCGTGACAGCCTGAAGGCCGAAGCCGACGAATGGCGTTCCAAGCTGGTCGAACTTGCGGTCGAGCAGGACGACGCGGCGATGGAAGCCTATCTCGAAGGCACCGAGCCGGAAGCCGCGGAACTGCGCAAGCTGATCCGCAAGGGCACCCTGTCCATGGCCTTCGTTCCGGTCACCGCCGGTTCGGCGTTCAAGAACAAGGGCGTGCAGCCGGTCCTGAACTCGGTCATCGACTATCTGCCGAGCCCGCTCGACGTGCCGGCCTATGTCGGCTTCGCTCCGGGCGACGAAACGGAAACCCGCAACATCGAGCGGCATCCGTCGGATACCGAGCCCTTCTCGGCCCTCGCGTTCAAGATCATGAACGACCCCTTCGTCGGTTCGCTGACCTTCACCCGTGTCTACTCGGGCCAGCTGAAGAAGGGCGATTCGATCCTCAACGCGACCAAGGGCAAGAAAGAGCGCATCGGCCGCATGATGATGATGCACGCCATCAACCGCGAGGAAATCGAAGAAGCCTTCGCGGGCGACATCATCGCGCTGGCGGGTCTGAAGGAAACCACCACGGGCGACACGCTCTGCGACGCCTCGAAGCCGGTGGTTCTGGAAACCATGACCTTCCCGGAGCCGGTGATCGAGATCGCCGTGGAACCGAAGTCGAAGGCCGACCAGGAAAAGATGGGCCTCGCGCTGGCGCGTCTGGCGGCCGAAGACCCGTCCTTCCGCGTCGAGACCAACTTCGAATCCGGTCAGACCATCATGAAGGGCATGGGCGAACTTCACCTCGACATCCTCGTCGACCGTATGCGTCGCGAGTTCAAGGTCGAGGCGAATATCGGTGCTCCGCAGGTGGCCTATCGCGAAACGATCTCGCGCGAAGCCGAAATCGACTACACGCACAAGAAGCAGACCGGCGGCACGGGCCAGTTCGCCCGGATCAAGCTGATCATCACGCCGACCGAGCCGGGCGAAGGCTATTCGTTCGAATCGAAGATCGTCGGTGGCGCGGTTCCGAAGGAATACATCCCGGGTGTCGAAAAGGGCATCAAGTCGGTCATGGACTCCGGTCCGCTGGCGGGCTTCCCGGTGATCGACTTCAAGGTCGCGCTGGTTGACGGTGCGTTCCACGACGTCGACTCCTCGGTGCTGGCGTTCGAAATCGCGACCCGTGCGGCGATGCGTGAAGGCCTGAAGAAGGCCGGCGCGAAGCTGCTCGAACCGATCATGAAGGTCGAAGTGGTGACCCCGGAGGAATACACCGGCGGCATCATCGGCGACCTGACCTCGCGCCGGGGCATGGTGCAGGGGCAGGACACGCGCGGCAACGCGAACGTGATCAACGCCTTCGTGCCGCTCGCGAACATGTTCGGCTATATCAACAACCTGCGTTCGATGTCCTCGGGCCGTGCGGTCTTCACCATGATCTTTGATCACTACGAAGCCGTGCCGCAGAACATCTCGGACGAGATCCAGAAGAAATACGCGTGATCGTGACGGCGCCGGGGCAACCCGGCGCCGCCCGGCACGTTTCAGGAACACCAGGAGGCCATAATGGCAAAGGCAAAGTTTGAACGGACGAAACCGCACGTCAACATCGGCACGATCGGCCACGTTGACCACGGCAAGACGACGCTGACGGCTGCGATCACGAAGTATTTCGGCGAATTCAAGGCCTAC
>NZ_SAUZ01000013.1 GCF_004022215.1 Paenirhodobacter populi | reverse complement strand
CACCTCGTAGACGCCGGCGGGGCAGTAGCGTTGCGCGGGCTCGGCGTAGTCGGGCAGGTTCACCCGGATCGGAATCGTCGGATCCTTCAGCTTCAGGTGGCAGGGCTGCGATTCCTCGTGGTTGGTGAAGCTGAAGGCCACGTTGGTCAGCCGGTCGAAGCTGATCACCCCGTCCGGTTTCGGATAGTCGATCGGCTTGAAATCGCGGGCCTTGCCGGTCGCCGCCGCATCCGTCTTGCCATGGCTCAGCGTGCCGAAGAGCGACAGCCCGAACAGGTCGTTCGTCCACATGTCGAAGCCGCCCAGCACCGTCGAGGCCGCCATCCCCCACCGCGACCACATCGGCTTGACGTTGCGCACCTTCTTCAGGTCCTCCGCGATCGGGCCGGATCGCAGGTCGGCCTCATATTCCACCAACTCGTCGCCCGCGCGCCCGGCCGCGATCGCCGCCGCCGCCGCCTCGGCCGCCGCGATGCCCGACAGCATGGCGTTGTGG
This sequence comes from Paenirhodobacter populi, assembly GCF_004022215.1. Taxonomy (GTDB): domain Bacteria; phylum Pseudomonadota; class Alphaproteobacteria; order Rhodobacterales; family Rhodobacteraceae; genus Rhodobacter; species Rhodobacter populi. The sequence continues at coordinate 157,283 of NZ_SAUZ01000013.1, read as the reverse complement.
TTGCCCTTGATCCGCGGCACGTTCACCAGCCCGGCCGAACAGCCGAGCAGTGCGCCCCCCGGAAAGGTCAGCTTCGGGATCGACTGCCAACCGCCCTCGGAAATCGCCCGCGCGCCATAGGCCACGCGCTTGCCGCCCTCCAGCAGCGGCCTGACCGCCGGATGCTGCTTGAAACGCTGAAACTCCATGTAGGGATACAGATAGGGATTCGCATAATTCAGATGAACCACGAAACCTATGAAGATCTGGTTATTTTCCGCGTGATAGATGAACGACCCACCGCCCGCGTTATTGCCGAGCGGCCAGCCCATCGTATGCACCACCGTGCCCAGCCTGTGCTTCGCCGGGTCGATTTCCCAGATCTCCTTCATGCCAAGGCCGAATTTCTGCGGATCATGCCCGGCCGAGAGGTCGTATTTCGCCATCGCCACCTTCGACAGCGACCCCCGCACCCCCTCGGCCAGAAACACGTATTTGCCGCGCAGCTCCATCCCCGGCTCGTAGTTCGGCCCGGGCGTGCCATCGGCCTCGCGGCCGAATTCGCCGGCGACGACGCCCGCGACACGGTCGCCCTCGAACACCAGTTCCGAGCACGCCATGCCGGGGAAGATCTCCACCCCCAGCTCCTCGGCCCGCTCCGCCAGCCAGCGGCAGACATTGCCCATCGAGACGATGTATTTCCCGTGGTTCGACATGAACCGCGGCATCGGCCAGTTCGGAATCCGCATCTGCCCGGTCTCGGTCAGGAACAGGAAGCTGTCCTCCGTGACCCCGGTCGTGACCGGCGCGCCCCGTTCGCGCCAGTCCGGGATCAGCCGGTCCAGCCCCACCGGATCCAGCACCGCCCCAGACAGGATATGCGCCCCGATCTCGGAGCCCTTCTCCAGCACCACCACGCCCAGATCCGGGTCGATCTGCTTCAGCCGGATCGCCGCGGACAACCCCGAAGGACCACCCCCCACGATCACGACATCATAATCCATCGACTCACGATCAATCGCTGGCTCGCTCATCCGCTTGGCCCCTTTCGGCTTGGCATCCGCTTTCCCTGTGCCGTTGCTAACTTACCTGAGGGAATGAGGCAATTGTGACGCGACGACCCCGGCATCTAACAGGCGGGGACGGGGATTTCTGCCCCGCAGCGACATTCCGCCCCCCGATCGCGGCCCGGCGCGCGATGCGGGCAAAATCCACCGCGCCTCTTGACTTCGGGGGGGGAGGACAGATTTACACTCTTTGATCCAGGAACAGAAAGCCGGACCAAGGGCACCATGGAAAAGATACCGATGACGCGCGCCGGATTCGACGCGCTTGATGGAGAACTGAAGACGCTCAAGAGCGTCGAGCGCCCGATGGTCATCAAGGCGATCGCGGAAGCGCGTGAACATGGTGACCTGTCGGAAAACGCAGAATACCACGCCGCCCGCGAAAAGCAGAGCTTCGTCGAGGGCCGGATCAAGGAGATCGAGTCGATCCTCGGCCTTGCCGAGGTGATCGACCCGTCCCGGCTGTCGGGCTCGATCAAGTTCGGCGCCACGGTGACCATCGTCGACGAGGATACCGACGAGGAACGCACCTACCAGATCGTCGGCGAGACCGAGGCCGATCTGGAACGCGGCCTGCTGAACCTGAAATCGCCGATCGCCCGCGCCCTGATCGGCAAGGACGAAGGCGACAGCGTCGAGGTCCGCACCCCCGGCGGCGTGCGCAGCTACGAGATCATCAAGGTGGTCTACGCCTGAAGACGGGGGCCGAAGGCAGGGCCGCCTGCCCGCCTCCCGCATCCCGCGGGAACCGATGCAAGGCCCCTTCCCGCGGGATGCGGGAGGAATCGACGCAAGGATTATCGCCATGAGCCGCACCGATACGGACCCCGTCCCCCCCGCGCCGCAGGCGCCGGGCGGCCCGGTGGCACCTCTGCGCAGCCATCAGGCGCGGCTTGGGCAGGGGCTCGACCGGCTCGGCCCGGCGGAGCGGATCGCGATCGCGCTCAGCGCCGTGTGGCTGCTGCTGGTGCTGGCCTTCTGGCTGTTCCTGCCCGCGCCCGCTGAGACCAGCGCCGCGACGGTCATCCTGGCTCTGGTCGGTGCGGTGCTGCCGCTCGCGCTGATCTGGATCGCGGCGCTGACCGCGCGCACCGTGCAGGACCTGCGCGACGAGGCCGAACGGATGAAGGCGGTGATCGAGGCGCTGTCGCCGCCGCGCCCATCGGGAATCGCGGTGCCGCGCCCGGCCGAGCCGGAGCCTTTCGCCGACCGCCCCGCGCCTCCACCTCCGGTCGAGCGGCAGGGGGCCTTCACCTCGCGCCGCGACGGGCGGGCGACCGAGCCTTCGGCGGATCGGCGCGCGGCGCTCGTTTCCGCCCGTCCCGCCCCGGCCGGCGAGGCGGAGCCCTCGCTCGCGCTTGGCACCCCGGCCGAGGCGCTGGCGCCGCCCTTGTCCAGTGCCGACCTCATCCGCGCGCTGAACTTTCCCGACAATGCCGAGGACCGGGAGGGTTTCGGCGCCCTGCGCCGCGCGCTTGAGGATCATTCGACGGCCCGGTTGATCCGCGCGTCGCAGGATGTGCTGAACCTTCTGTCGCGGATCGACATTTTCATGGACGATCTGAGCCCCGATCTGGCCCGGCCCGAATTGTGGCGCCGCTTCGCCCAAGGCGAGCGCGGCCGCGAGATCGCCGCCGTCGGCGGCATCCGCGACCGTTCGGTGCTGGCGATCAGCGCCGCGCAGATGCGGTCGGACACGATCTTCCGCGATGCCGTGCATCATTTCCTGCGCCATTTCGACCGCGGCTTCGCGGCCTTTGAACAAAACGCCACGGATCAGGAGATCGTCGCGCTGGCGAACACCCGCACGGCGCGGGCGTTCATGCTGCTTGGCCGGGTCACGGGTATTTTCGACTAGGCCATTTCACGGCGGGAAGCCGCGGTGCCGGCGGAGAGGGAGAAGGGGGCCAGCCCCCTCGGCCTTCGGCCTCACCCCCGGGATATTTATGGAAGAATGAAGGGGAGAGGGCGCGTCCGGCTCCGAACCGCCCTGAAGGAATATCTTCGCGTGGAGTTCGGTGCCTTTTGCCGTGAATTTGGCTTCGCCGTCGTGAAGCGCTCACAGCGGCCGCTGCATCGACGTGCTGCCCCGGATGCCGAAGAACAGCGCGGCCAGAAAGCTCCGCGACCAGCCCGCATGGAGAAAGCCCAGCCGTTCATACAGCGCCCGGGCGCGGTCGTTGCCATCCACCACCTCGAGCTGCAGGCTCCGGTAGCCGCGGTCACGGGCCTCGCGCGACAGGGCCTCGATCAGGGCGGCGCCGATGCCGGTGCCGCGCGCGTCGTCGACGACCACCAGCCCGTCCACCGCCAGCACCCCGCCCGGCAGATCCGTGCCCAGAACCGAAAGCGCCAGCTTGCGCCACAAGCCACCGAAGGGGCCGTAGACGGCATCCAGATCCTCGGTCGTGCCGCCGACGAAAGCGCCGTGGGAATTGCGGAAACCGATCACGCCGAGCAGCCGGCCCGATCCGTCCCAGGCCGAAAGCACGTGATCGGAATCCATCACCCGCTCGATGAAGGCCAAGGCGCGGTCGCGCGGTCCCATGACCGGGCCGAGCTTCGCCCCGAACGCCTGCCAGTAAAGCTCGGCCGCCGCGCGCCGGTCAGCCTCGGGAACACCGCGCCGGATGCGCGCCAGCGGAACCGGCATGTCAGGTCGCGTCTGTGCCAACATCGACCAATTGCTCCCCTTACAATCCCGCGCTTGGTGTTCCCCGATCCTCCTTCTAGAACTGGCGCAACATCCTTCGTCCGGAAAGCAGAGCATGGCGTCAATCACTCCGATTTCACATTGTTTCTGGCGCGGCGCGCGCAACGCCCTGCCGTTCCTGCTGGTCATCCTGCCCTTCGGGGCGCTGTTCGGCGTCGCGGCGACGGATGCCGGGCTCGATCTGGCCGAGGTGATGGGCTTCTCGATCCTCGTGCTGGCGGGGGCGTCGCAGTTCACCGCGCTGCAACTGATGAACGATCACGCGCCGGCCTTCATGGTGATCGTGACCTCGCTGGCGGTGAACCTGCGGATGGCGATGTATTCCGTCTCGCTCGCGCCGCATCTGGGGCGGGCGGCGCCCTGGCATCGGGTGCTGATCGCCTATCTGATGACCGACCAGAGCTTTGGCCTCTCGCAGCAGGAATACGAACGCGCCCCGGCGATGAGCCTGCCGCAGAAGGTCGCCTATTTCCTCGGGGCCTGCCTGCCGACCTGCCTGCCGTGGTCGCTGTCGACGCTGGCGGGCGCGCTGGCCGGCAAGGCGATCCCCGAGGGGCTGGCGCTGGATTTCGCCGTGCCGGTGACCTTCCTCGCGATGATCGCGCCGGGGCTGCGGTCGGTGCCGCATCTGGCGGCGGCGGCCGTGTCGGTGATCGCGGCGCTGGCGCTGTCGCCGCTGCCGACCGGCACGGGGCTGCTGCTGGCGGCGCTTCTGGCGATGTGGACCGGCGCGACGGTCGAGCGCCTTCTGGAACGGAGGAACGCCGCATGACCGCCGCGGACCACTACAGCGGGCCGATGATCTGGGGCATCATCGTGGTGCTTGGCATCGGCACCTTCCTGCTGCGCTATTCCTTCATCGGACTGATCGGCAGCCGCCCGCTGCCCGCCTGGGCGCTGCGCTATCTGCGCTACACCGCCGTCGCGGTGCTGCCGGGGCTGGTCGCGCCGCTGGTGCTGTGGCCGCAGGCGGCAGAGGGCAGCGGCGCCGATCCGGCGCGGCTGCTGGCCGCCGGGGCGACGGTGGCGGTCGGCATCGCCACCCGCAACACGCTGGCGGCGATCCTCGGCGGTTTTGCCACGCTTTATCTGGCGCTCTGGCTGATCTAGCGCCGCCGGTTCGCCCCGTCCGCACCTTCGCGGACGGCCTCCATCTCGATCATCAGCACGCCGGAATTGTCATCCGGGTCGTTGTCGTAATGGTCCTTCGTCTCGACCCCCGGCAGCTTGGCGAAGGCGCGCGACAGCTTGGTGGGCGACAGGGTCCGCGGCATCGATTCGAACCCCGGAATATCGCGCAGCACGCCCGAAACGGCCCATGCGCACATCGCCTTGGACACCGCGCCGTTCGCCTCGACCCGCTTGATCAGCATTTCCGCCTGCTGCGGGGAGATGAACACCTTCTGCTCGCGGACATACCAGGTCTCGCGCGCATGGTAATCGTAGTAGAAGCGATACATCTGGTCGGTAATGCCGTAATCGACATCGTTCCGTTCCGGCACCCAAGGGTGATGCCAGCTTCCGGCCGGGTCGAAGATCACCCGCTGCGAGCCGTCGATCATCAGCGCGGAATGCCCGCCAGATCCGGTCTTGGTGCCGATCACCGTCATCAGCGTGACCGAGGGCGGGTTGCCGGTGCGATAGGCGGCCTTCTGGACCGCCTCGTCAGGGGCCCATACGGGTTCCGCCCCGCAGGCCGCAAGAAACAGGGGCAGGAGCAGGCACAGGATCAATCGGCGCAAGAGGCGCTCTCCTCATTTTCGGGCTGCGCGGAGGCCGCCGGACTTCACGCGCACCACAAACACCAGAACAGGCGCAATGACAACTGCGCCCGTTCCGCGCCCGATCTCAGGAGGCCAGATCCTCGTCCGTCAGCGCATAAAGCCCCGCGGCGCCTTCGCGCGCCTCGGCAAGGCTGGCGCCCGCCTGCGGCAGAAGCCGGCGGATATAGACCGCGGCCAGCGCGGTGCGGGGACCGGCGCCGCCCTCGGCCAGCGCGGCGCGCAGGTGGTAATGCCCGCCCAGAACCCGGGCGAAGGCGCGCAGATAGGGCACCGCGCCGGCGAAGCGGTCGGCACTGTCCTGCCCCTGCAGCCATTCGGTATGCTCGCGCAGGGATTCGGCTGCCTGCCAGACCTCCCCGGCCAGATCGGGCAGGCTGTCGCGGGCGGAACGGGCCTCGTCCTCGATCTCCTGCAACAGCCGGAAGGCCGCCTTGCCGCCATCCGCCATCTTGCGGCCCACAAGGTCCATCGCCTGAATGCCGTTGGTGCCTTCGTAGATCGCCGTCACCCGCACGTCGCGCCAGAACTGCGCGGCGCCGGTTTCCTCGATGAAGCCCATGCCGCCGTGGACCTGAATCCCCTGATCCGCGACCCACATGCCGGTTTCGGTCCCGAAAGACTTGGCGACCGGGGTCAGCAGGGCGCCGCGCGCGGCCCAGTCTTCCTCCCCCGTCGCCCGGCCCATATCCAGCGCGACCGCGCAGGCGAGCGCGATGGAACGCGCCGCGAACAGCTCGGCCTTCATCTCGGCCAGCGTCCGGCGCACGTCGGCATGTTCGATGATCGGCGCGAACTGCACCCGTTCCTGCGCATATTCGCGGGCCTTCTGATAGGCGGCCTCGGCGATGCCGATCCCCTGCACGCCGACGTTCAGCCGCGCGTTGTTCATCATCGTGAACATCGCCGCCATCCCCTTGTGCGGCGCCCCGACAAGCCAGCCCGTGGCGCCCTCGAAGCTCATCACGCAGGTGGGCGAGCCATGCAGCCCCATCTTGTGTTCCAGCGACACGACCTTGACCGCATTGGCTTCGCCCGGTTCGCCGTTTTCGTCGGGGATGAACTTCGGCACCATGAAGAGGGATATGCCCCTGGTCCCCGGCGCCGCATCCGGCAGACGCGCCAGAACCAGATGGCAGACGTTCGCCGTCAGGTCCGAATCCCCCCAGGAGATGAAGATCTTCTGCCCCGTCACGGCATAGGTTCCATCGCCCAAAGGCTCCGCCCGCGCCCGCAATGCGCCGACATCCGACCCCGCCTGCGGTTCCGTCAGGTTCATCGTCCCCGCCCATTCGCCGGAAACCAGCTTCGGGATATAGACCTCTTTCAGCGCATCCGAGGCATGGTGTTCCAGCGCCTCGATCTGCCCCTGCGTCAGCAGCGGATTGAGCTGCAGGGACAGATTGGCCCCCGCCATCATGTCGTTCACCGCGATCGCCACGGTCAGCGGCAGGCCCATTCCGCCATAGTCCACCGGCCCCGCGACGGACACCCATCCGCCCTCCGCAATCTGCTGATAAGCCTCACGGAATCCGGGCGTGGCGATCACCGCGCCATCCACCAGACGCGGCGGGTGCAGGTCGCCCTCGCGGTTCAGCGGGGCCATGACCTCGTCGCACAGCCGGCCCGCCTCGGTCAGGATCGCCTCGACCGTGTCGGGCGTCGCCTCGGCGAACAGATCCGTCTGCGCGACCGGCGCGAGCGGCACCACATTGTCGAGGATGAAGCGCAGTTCCGCGACGGGTGAACGATAGGGCATGGCTTTCCTCCTGAAGCGCCGGGCTTGGCATCCGCGGCCATAAGGCTTAATTGCAAGGGTCAGATGGATGCGGACTGATTGGCGGCACGTTACCGCAAGGGCAGGTCGCATCAACCGCTACGCCACGTCACGAACGATCCGCCGCAGATGTCACGCCACGACCGAGGATACATGACCGACGTTCTTGCACCTGACGCACCAAGACTGGCCCGGGCGGCGGAACTGCTGTCGAAGGGTGAACTCGTCTCCTTCCCGACCGAGACGGTCTATGGTCTTGGCGGCGATGCCCGCAACAGCCACGCGGTGGCGGCGATCTATGCGGCCAAGGGAAGGCCCTCGTTCAATCCGCTGATCGCCCATCTGCCCGATCTGGCGGCGGCCGAGGAAATCGCCGTCTTCGACGATCGCGCCCGCGCCATCGCCGCGCGGTTCTGGCCGGGGCCGCTGACGCTGGTGCTGCCGTTGCGCCGCGATGCGGGGATCTCGGATCTGGTGACGGCGGGGCTTGACACGATCGCGATCCGGGTGCCCGCGCATCCGGTGGCGCAGGCGCTGCTGCATGCCTTCGGCGGGCCGGTCGCTGCGCCCTCCGCCAATCCCTCGGGCAAGGTCAGCCCGACGACGGCCTGCCATGTGATCCAGGGCCTGTCGGGCCGGATCGCGGCGGTCGTCGATGGCGGCACCTGCCGGGTCGGGGTGGAATCGACGATCCTGTCCCTGAACCCGCCGATGCTGCTGCGCCCCGGCGGCCTGACGGCGGAGGCGCTGGAAGAGGCGCTCGGCCAGCCCCTGCCCATCGGCGGCGACGCGAACAAACCCAACGCGCCCGGCCAGATGACATCCCATTACGCCCCCGGCGCGCCCGTGCGCCTGATGGCGACGGCGCGCGAACCCGGCGAGGTCTGGATCGGCTTCGGCCCGGATTGCGCCGGCGCGGATCTGAACTTCTCGCCCGCCGGCGACACGACCGAGGCCGCGGCGCATCTGTTTTCCGCATTGCGGGCGGCCGACCGGATCGCCATCGAAACGGGCGCGCGGCGCATCGCCGTCGCCCCCGTGCCGGAAACCGGCCTTGGCCGCGCGATCAACGACCGCCTGCGCCGCGCCGCCGCGCCCCGGCCCTGACCGAGACCTTCCTTCATTCTTCCATAAATATCCCGGGGGTGAATTTGCGCGCCAGCGCAAAGAGGGGGCAGCGCCCCCCTGCGACCCCTCCGTCACGCCCGCCCGGCCGAAGCCGAAAGCGTCCGCGGATCGATCCCCATCGCGCCAAGCGCGCGCATCCATTTCGTCGCGTGATCGGCGCCAAGCGCCAGTTCCGCGTCGCCATCGGCCACCAGCCAGCCATTCGACATGATCTCGGCCTCAAGCTGCCCCGGACCCCATCCGGCATAGCCAAGCGCCAGCAGCGCGCGTTCCGGCCCGTGGCCCGAGGCCATCGCCTCAAGGATGTCGCGCGTCGCGGTCATCGCCATGTCGGGCGAGACCTCCATGATCGCGCCGGCCTGATCCGCGCCGCGCGGCCAGTCGCGCGAATGCAGCACGAAGCCGCGCCCGGTCTCCACCGGGCCGCCGAACAGGATCGGCTCGCCCCCGCGTAGATCCGAGGTCGGCACGGTGATGCCCAACTGGCCCAGAAGGTCGCTCATCGCCGGTTTCGGCAGGGGCTTGTTGACGATCAGACCCATCGCCCCCTCGGGCGAATGGGCGCAGATCGCCACCACGGCATGCTCGAACCGGGGATCTTCCATACCGGGCATGGCGATCAGAAGCTTGCCCGTCATATCCATTGCCATATCCATCGCGTCGCCTCCGGGCCAAGAAGCGCCGCAGAAAGCGCTTTTAACCAAAGTGGCCCCGACCGGCGCCACGATCAACCCCCGGCCGGGCCGATGCGCGGTGGCTTTCGCGCCATCCCGCGCATCGCTTGCGCGATTGTGACTTGGAACGCGCGCCCGGGCGGGGGATATGAAGGCGCATGATCCGTTCCGTCACCCCCTCGCTGATCCTTGCCGCCGCGCTGGCGCAGCCCCTGTCCGGCCATGCGCAGGAGGCACAGCCCCCCGGCATCGCCGGGGTGGAGATCCTGCCCGGCTGGCGCGCCCCCGATGGCAGCCGCATCGCGGCGATCCGCATCGGGCTCGACCCCGGCTGGAAGACCTACTGGCGCGTGCCCGGCGAGGCGGGCATCCCGCCGATGCTGGATTTCACCGGATCGCGCAACATCGCCGAATTGCAGGTGATCTGGCCGGTGCCCACCGCCTTCGACCAGAACGGCATGCGCTCGATCGGCTATCACGACGTGCTGGTGCTGCCGGTGCGGATCACGCCTCACGACCCGGCGGAGCCGGTGATGCTGGACGCGGTGATGGATTTCGGCGTCTGCCGCAACATCTGCGTGCCGGTCTCGGTGCGGCTCGACGTGGATCTGGAGGGCGCGGGCGCCCCCGACGACAGGATCAGCGCGGCGATGGAGGATGTGCCCGTCCCGCGCCCCGGCCTTGCCCGCTGCACGACGGAACCCGTGTCCGACGGCACCCGCGTCACGGCGCGGATCGACCTGCCCGATGATCGCGATACCGCCGATCAGGATCGCGTCGCGCTGTTCGAGCTGCGCTCTCATCCGATGTGGGTGTCGGAATCCACCATGTCGCGCGAAGGCGGGGTGCTGATCGCCTCGGCCGATTTCGTGCCCGACGACGCCCGGCCCTTCGCGCTGGACCAGTCCGACCTGCGGATCACCGTGCTGGACAACCCGGCCGAAGGCGATGCGCAGGCGATCGAGATAGACGGCTGCCCGGCCGAATGATCCGCACCATCCGCGGATTTCGCGGCCTACCCCGGCGTGACTATCCGGGCAGCGAATCCAGCCGCGCCCGGATGGCCAGCAGATCGGCCCAGGCCTCGCGCTTGGCATGCGGCTGACGCAGCAGATAGGCCGGGTGGGTCATCGGCATGGCGGGACGGCCGAAGGCCTCTGTCCAGTGGCCACGCAGCCGCATGATGCCGCGCCGGTTCAGCGCGGCGGCGCAGGCCGCATTGCCCATCAGAACGATCAGATCCGGGTCCGCCAGTTCGACATGCCGCGCAAGGAACGGCAGCATCTGCGCGATCTCACCCGCCTCGGGCTCACGGTTGCCCGGTGGGCGCCACGGTAAAACATTGGTGATGTAGAGCGCATGCGCCGCGTCGGGCGCAGTGCGGTCCAGACCGATTCCCGCGAACATCCGGTCCAGCAACTGCCCCGCCCGGCCGACGAAAGGCTTGCCCTGAATGTCCTCGTCCCGGCCCGGCGCCTCGCCGATCACCATCACCCGCGCCTTCGGATTGCCGTCCGAGAAAACGGTGTTCTTCGCCCCCTTCTTCAACGGGCAAAGATCGTAGGCGACGATGGCCTCGCGCAGTTCTTCCAATGTCCGTGCGGATTTGGCGGCGCGGCGGGCTTCTTCCACCGGATCGGGCCCTGCCTCGGCCACGCGCAGCGGCAGGGCGGGCGCGTCGGCGGGGGGCGCTGCGGGCTTCGGCTGCGCCAGATGGTCGGGCAGCTCATAGGCATTCACCGGCGCATCGCCGACAGCCGTATCCACGCCCAGCTCGACCAGCCATTCGAGCGCGGCGCGGGCGGCATCATGGTCGAACTGATCGGCATCCCCTGTCATTCGCGCAAGCTATGCCGTCCCCCGCGCCGGGTAAAGCCGCTGGACGCAGCCTTCCCCGTTTGCGATATACGGCACGGACCATTTTCGGGGGCAGGTCATGGCATTCCGCGCGCGACATCTTCTGGGCATCGAACATCTGGCACCGGAGGAGATCCTGACCGTCCTCGATCTTGCGGATCGCTATGTCGACCTGAACCGGCGCACGGTGAAGCGCACCGACGCGCTGGAGGGCATGACGCAGATCAACATGTTCTTCGAGAACTCGACCCGCACGCAGTCGAGCTTTGAGCTTGCGGGCAAGCGGCTCGGCGCGGATGTGATGAACATGGCGATGCAGAATTCCAGCGTGAAGAAGGGCGAGACGCTGATAGACACCGCGCTGACGCTGAACGCGATGCACCCCGATCTGCTGGTGGTGCGGCACGGGGCCTCGGGCGCGGTGGACCTGCTGGCGCAGAAGGTGAACTGCGCGGTCGTCAACGCGGGCGACGGCAAGCACGAACATCCGACGCAGGCTTTGCTGGACGCGCTGACGATCCGCCGCGCCAAGGGGCGGCTGCACGGGCTGACCGTGGCGATCTGCGGCGACGTTTCCCACAGCCGGGTGGCGCGGTCGAACATGCTGCTGCTGGGCAAGATGGAAAACCACGTGCGGCTGATCGGGCCGCCGACGCTGATGCCCTCGGGCTTCGGCGAATTCGGCGTCGATATCTACGAGGACATGCGCGCGGGCCTGAAGGGCGCCGATGTGGTGATGATGCTGCGGTTGCAAAAGGAACGGATGGACGGCGGCTTCATCCCCTCGGAACGCGAATATTTCCACCGCTACGGGCTGGATGCCGAAAAGCTCGGCTTCGCGGCACCCGATGCGATCGTCATGCACCCCGGCCCGATGAACCGCGGGGTGGAGATCGACGGCACCATCGCCGACGACATCACCCGTTCGGTCATTCAGGAACAGGTGGAAATGGGCGTCGCGGTGCGGATGGCGGTGATGGACCTGCTGGCGCAGAATCTCAGGGCGGAACGCGGGCGCGCGGCGACCGAGAACCTCGCCCGCGGCACATTCGTCTGAGGCCCGCCTTGTCCGACCCTCTCCGCAAACGGGACGCGCTGCGCGACGAAGACCCGATCCTGCTGGACCGGGACGATCGCGCCACGGTCATCCCCGCCGTGCGGCGCGGCGCCAGAGGCGACGACCCCGAGGCCCGCGACAGCGCGCAGCCGGACATGCCCCCCGCCTTCTGGCAAAGCGAGATCGACCGGGCCGAGACGGTGCTCTGGTTCGGCTCCCCGGATCCCGCGAAGGCCGAGGCCCCCGCCGCGCGCACCAGCCCGCTGCTGACGGTCCTGTCCGGCGCGGGCTTCGTTTCGGGCATCGCGCTGCTGGTGAACGCCAGCGAGGCGATCTGGATCAAGGTTCTGGGCATGGCGCTGTTCGTGCTGTCGGGCGCGCAGATCGCCCGCACGCTGAAGCCGGGCACCCGCCGGCTGCGCTATCTGCATTACCTCGTCACCGACCGGGCGATCTACATCGCCTCGGTCCCGCCGGGGGATGGGCGCCGCGTCCAGCGGTTTCCGATCACCGCCCGGCTTCCGGTCACCGTCACCGACAATTCCGTGCGGTTCACCGTCGGCACCCGCCGGCGCCGTCAGGACGATTCGGAACAGCCGGTGATCGCCAGCTTTCAGAACATCACGGACCCGGCCGGGGTATACGCCCTGATCCGCGGCATACAGAAGGGGATGGAATGACCCTGTTCTTTGAAAACGCCCGGCTGATAGATCCGGCCGCGAATACCGAAACGACGGGCAACCTGCTGGTGCGGGACGGCCTCATCCGCGAGGTCGGCCTGACCGAAGTGCCCGAGGGCGCCCGGGTGATCGACTGTTCGGGCCTGTGCCTTGCGCCCGGGATCGTCGATCTGGGCGTCAAGATCGGCGAACCCGGTGAGCGGCACATGGAAAGCTTCCGCTCGGCCAGCCTTGCGGCGGCGGCGGGCGGCGTCACCACGATCATCGCGCGGCCCGACACGGCGCCCGCCATCGACACGCCGGAATCGCTCGAATTCGCCACCAAGCGCGCGGCGGAACAGCCGGTCCGCATCCGCCACATGGCCGCCCTGACCAAGGGCCGCGCCGGGCGCGAGATGACCGAGATCGGCTTTCTTCTGGACGCGGGCGCCGTCGCCTTCACCGATGCCGGGCATGTCGCCACCGATGCCAAGGTCCTGTCGCGCGCCTTCACCTATGCCCGCGCACTGGAGGCGCTGGTGATCTGCCATCCGCAGGAACCGGGGCTGAGCCATGGCGCCGCCGTCACCTCGGGCAAGTTCGCCGCGCTGCGCGGCCTGCCGGGCGTCAGCCCGATGGCCGAGAGGATGGGCCTCGACCGGGATCTGGCGCTGGCCGAGATGACGGGCGTGCGCTACCACGCCGACCAGATCACCTCGGCGCGCAGCCTGCCGGCGCTGGAACGGGCCAAGGCCGCCGGTCTCGACGTGACGGCGGGGGTGTCGATCCACCATCTGACGCTGAACGAACTCGATGTCGGCGATTACCGCACCTTCTTCAAGCTGACCCCGCCCTTGCGCGCCGAAAGCGACCGGCTGGCGGCGATCGAGGCGGTGGGGTCGGGCCTGATCGACGTGATCTGCTCGATGCACACCCCGGCGGACGAGGAATCGAAGCGCCTGCCGTTCGAGCAGGCGGCGGCCGGGGCGGTGGCGCTGGAAACCCTGCTGCCGGCGGCGATGCGGCTGTATCACGGCGGCCATCTGACGCTGAACCAGCTGTTCCGGGCGCTGTCGCTGAACCCGGCAAAGCGGCTCGGCCTGCCGCAGGGGCGGCTCGAGGCAGGCTCCCCCGCCGACCTCGTGCTGTTCGATCCGGACCGGCCTTTCGTGCTGGATCGCTTCAAACTGCACTCGAAATCGAAAAATACCCCCTTCGACGGCGCCCGGATGCAAGGAAAGGTCCTTGCCACATTCGTCGGCGGAGTGCAGGTTTATAGCGATAACAAAGAGCAATAATAAAACATGAGGGGCAGCAATGCCGGAGGCAGGAGACGGCGCCGCGATTCTGGCGGCGGTGGCGCTGCTGGGCTATATGCTCGGCTCGATCCCGTTCGGGGTCGTCATCACCAAACTGATGGGGCTCGGCGATCTGCGACAGATCGGATCCGGCAATATCGGCGCGACGAATGTCCTGCGCACCGGCAACAAGGCGGCGGCGGCGGCGACACTGATCCTCGACGGCGCCAAGGGCGCGGTGGCGGTGCTGCTGGTCGAATGGTTTCTGGGCAGCGAGGCGGCGGCGCAGATCGCGGGCGTCGCGGCCTTCATCGGTCATCTCTATCCCGTTTGGCTGAGGTTCCGCGGCGGCAAGGGGGTGGCGACCTTCCTCGGCACGCTGCTGGCGCTGGCCTGGCCGCTTGGCATCGCGGCCTGCCTCGCGTGGCTGGTGACGGCGCTGGTGACGCGGATCTCCTCTCTGTCGGCGCTGGTCGCGGCGGCGCTGTCGGTGCCGCTGGCGCAGATCCTCGGCTATCGCGAACTGATGCCCGCCGCGGCGATCATGGCGGTGCTGATCTTCTGGCGGCACCGGGCGAACATCCAGCGCCTCGCGCAGGGGCGGGAACCGAAGATCGGCAAGAAGACTTGATTTCCGCCCGGTGCGGGTGCCTGATGGTGAAAAAGGAGCCGACCGATGGATTTTCAGACCGCTGTCCGCAAATGTTTCAAGGATTTCGCCACATTTCAGGGTCGCGCGCCGCGTTCCGAATTCTGGTGGTTCATGCTGTTCATCTTCCTCGGCCAGATCGTCTTTGCGGTGCTGGACGGGCTGCTGTTCGGGCGCGCGCATTTCGACGCGGGGATGGGCTTCTTCTACTACGCGACCAGCGGCGGGCCGCTTGGCACGATCTTCTCGTTCATCGTGCTGCTGCCGGCGATCTCGGTGGGCGTGCGGCGGCTGCATGACACCAACCATTCGGGCTGGTGGCTGTTCATCTCGCTGATCCCGCTGATCGGGTCGCTGATCTTGCTGTATTTCTTCATCAGCCGGGCACCGGATGCCGAGCCGGAGGCGAACCGCTTCGGCCCGCCCGTGGTCTGAGCGGAGGGGCCTGCGCAGCAGGGGGCGCTGCCCCCTCGCCCGTTCCGGGCTCACCCCCGGGATATTTATGGAAGAATGAAGGCAGGAAGGGCGCCTTGGCGGATGAGGTGACCTAGTAGCGGTATTCCGGGTAGATCCGCGACAGGTCGCCCTGCCATTCGCCGTGGTATTTCGCCAGAAGTTCGTCGGCCGGGGTGCGGCCGGTGGCGACGCTTTCGTCGAGCACGTCGAGGAAGCGGGTTTCGTCCTGCCCCTCCGCCACATTCCCGCGCGCGGCCAGCCCGGCGCGGGAAATCGCCAGAACCTCGCGCGCCAGATCGCGCATCTTCACGCCGCCGACCTCGGCCGCGAGCCCGTCACGCCCCGCCACGCGGCGCCAGTCGTCGCGGGTCCCGGCGTCCCAGTCCTTGACCAGATCCCAGCCGGCATCCAGCGCCGCACCGTCATACATCAGCCCGACCCAGAGTGCCGGCAGCGCCACCAGCCGTTCGCGCGAACCGCCATCGGCGCCGCGCATCTCGATGTATTTCTTCACCCGCGCCTCGGGGAAGACGGTGGTCATGTGATCGGCCCAGTCCGACAGGGTGGGCTTTTCGCCGGGCAGCGCGGGCAGTTCGCCCTTCAGGAAGTCGCGGAAGCTCTGCCCGAGCGCGTCGATGTATTTGCCGTCGCGGTAGACGAAATACATCGGCACATCGAGGACGTAATCGACATAGCGTTCATAGCCGGCGCCGTCCTCGAACATGAAGGGCAGCATGCCGGTGCGCGCGTCATCGAGGTTCTGCCAGACATTCGCGCGCCACGACTTGAACCCGTTCACCCTGCCGTCGAGGAAGGGCGAATTCGCCATCAGCGCCGTCGCCACCGGTTGCAAGGCCAGCGCCACGCGCATCTTGCGCACCATGTCGGCCTCGGAGGCATAGTCGAGGTTCACCTGCACCGTGCAGGTGCGGAACATCATCGTCCGCCCCATGGTGCCGACGCGGCCCATGTAGTCGTTCATCAGCCGGTAGCGCCCCTTGGGCATCACCGGCATCTCATCCGCCGTCCAGACGGGCGCCGCGCCAAGGCCGATGAACTCGGCCCCGATCGGCTGGCCGACCGCCGCCACCTCGCTCAGGTGGTTTTCCAGTTCGTCCCGCGTTTCGTGCAGCGTGGCCAGCGGCGCGCCCGACAGTTCCAGTTGCCCGCCGGGTTCGAGGCTGACATTCGCCCCATTCCGCGTCAGGCCGATCAGCTTGCCCTGTTCATCGACGGGTTCCCAGCCGAAGCGGTCGCGCAGCCCTTCGAGCATGGCGCGGATCGAGGTTTCCCCCTCATAGGGCAGCGGGGCCAGCCCGCGCCGGTCGTAGCCGAATTTCTCGTGCTCGGTGCCGATGCGCCAGTCCTCGCGCGGCTTCTCGCCCGACGCGATGTATTCGGCGAGTTGTTCGAGCCGCTCGATCGGGCCGCCGCCCTGCTGGGGAATGGACATGAAGCTCTCTTGTCTGAAGGTCGCACGAACTGGTGGCTCTATCGCGCGCGGGTGTCAAGGTCGCGCGGGCCCTGCCGGGTCCACAGGCGTTGTGCGACGATATCGGATTCAAGCGCCGCCGTCAGCCGGCGCATGTCGATGTCGGGAAGGGCGGCGAAAGCGTCGTAAAGCGCCTCTGCCCCCGCCGCCGCCACGGGAACCAGAATCGCCTGCCCGTCGGCCGTCTTCAGCCGCCAGTAGCGCGCCGAGCGCAGCGTCAGCAGCCGGATTTCCGCCAGATCGTCGATCGAGACATATCCGCCCAGCATCTGCCCGGCGCCGAAATAGCCGATCCGGCCCTCGATCACCTCGACGACGCCGGGATCGGTGACCGGCCGGGTGAAGCGGCCGCGCCGCCATGCGCTCGTCGCCCAGGCGCAGGCCGCCGCCGCGACCAGCAGGCCCACCGGGATCAGCAGCCATCCGCCAAGCGAGGCGATCCACAGCCCCGCGGCAATGGCGGCGATGGCCGCGATCAGCTCGCGGTGACGGTGGAGTCTGTCGCGCAGCTCCGGCCGGATCACCGCCAATCCCCGAGCGTCGCCTGCCACAGGGTGATCGCCGCGCAGACCGCCGTATCGGCGCGCAGGATGCGCGGGCCAAGGCTGACCGGCGTGACGAAGGGTTTCATGCGCAGCCAGTTGCGCTCCCCTTCCGAAAAGCCGCCCTCCGGCCCGATCAGGATGGCCCAGGGGCCGGGGGTCAGCCCCGCCATCACCCGGCCCGCGCCGACGAGGCTTTCGTCCGCCCACAGGATGCGCCGTTCGGGCGACCAGTCGGCCAGCAGCTTTTTCAGCGGGACCAGATCGGTCACCTCGGGCACATAGGTGCCAAGGCATTGCTCCGCCGCCTCCAGCGCATGGGCCTGCAAACGGTCCTGCCGGATGCGCTGCGAATTGGTGTAGTCGGTCGCCACCGGCAGGATCCGCGCGCAGCCCAGTTCCGCCGCCTTCTCGACGATGAAATCGGTGCGCTCCTTCTTGATCGGCGCAAACAGCAGCCATAGGTCCGGCGGGTTCAGCTGCGGCGCCGCCCATGCCAGACAGGTCAGCACCCCGGTCTTCTTGCCCGCCGAAGTCACCTCGGCCGTCCATTCGCCGTCGCGCCCGTTGAACAGCGCGACATGCGTACCCGGCCCCTCGCGCATCACCGCGAACAGGTAATGCGCCTGATCGGGCGTCAGGGACACCGCTTGCCCCTGCCCCAAAGGCTGATCTACATGGAGTCTGATCTTGGCACGTTCCATGAGGCGCAGATTATGCAAGGCCAACCGCAAACGCCAGAGCAAGCAGGCGCCGTCGCCGATGCCGTGAAAGGCAACTGGGTCGACCGGCT
Organism: Paenirhodobacter populi; assembly: GCF_004022215.1. GTDB lineage: Bacteria > Pseudomonadota > Alphaproteobacteria > Rhodobacterales > Rhodobacteraceae > Rhodobacter > Rhodobacter populi. The sequence continues at coordinate 139,361 of NZ_SAUZ01000013.1, read as the reverse complement.
GGCGCCGCCCGCGACGCGGCCCTATCTGCGGCTCAGCCGCGCGGACCGGCCGATCGGGACATGGCTGCTGCTGATCCCCTGCTGGTGGGGGATCTCGCTGGCCGCCGCGGCCGGGACACCGCGGTGGGAGGATCTGTGGCTGATCCTCGGCTGCGCCATCGGCGCGTTTCTCATGCGCGGGGCGGGCTGCACCTGGAACGACATCACCGACCGCAAGTTCGACGCCGCCGTGGCGCGGACGCGGTCGCGCCCGATCCCGTCGGGGCAGGTGACGGTGAAACAGGCGCTGGTCTGGCTGGTCGCGCAGACGGCGATCTCGGCGCTGATCCTGTTCAGCTTCAATGGCGCGGCGATCGTCGTGGGGATCGTGTCGCTGCTGCCGGTGCTGGTCTATCCCTTCGCCAAGCGTTTCACATGGTGGCCGCAGGCCTTCCTTGGCATCGCGTTCAACTGGGGCGCGCTTGTCGGCTGGACGGCGCATGCGGGCAGCCTGTCCGCCGCGCCGGTCCTGCTGTGGCTTGCAGGGCTGGTCTGGACGCTGTTCTACGACACGATCTACGCCCATCAGGACAAGGAGGATGACGTCCTGATCGGGGTGAAATCCACCGCCCGGCTGTTCGCCGACAGGACCGGGCAATGGCTGACCGGCTTCCTGATCCTGACCGTCGCGCTGTTCGAGGTGGCAGTGCTGGCCGCCCTGCTGCCGGCGGGCATGGGCGGCGCCGCGCTGGTGCTGGCGCTTCTGGCGCCCGTCGCGCTTGGCGCGCATCTGCTGTGGCAGCTGCGCAGGCTCGATATCGACGATCCCGACGTGTGCCTCCGGCTGTTCCGCTCGAACCGTGATGCGGGGCTGCTGGCTGCGCTGTTTCTTGCCGTTGCCGCAATCGTGTAATTGCCTCGCCCGACCCTGCCGCATAAGACAGGCCCGACCCGGACGGCCCCTATCCGAACGGCAATGAGGAGACCGCATGAGCCTGCGCGCCAAGATCCTGACCACCGTCTGCTTTGCCTCCGCCGCGGTGCTCGCGGCCTTCGCTGCGGGCGGCTCGGCCACGGTGATCGAGAAGCGTTCGCAGAAGATGATGCAGATCGAGATGGAGGCGACGGGCCACGGCTGGGTCGATGTGCGCACCGACGGGCTGCAGGTGATCTTGCTGGGCACCGCGCCGTCCGAGGCGGAACGCTTCCGCGCCATCACCCGCGCCAGCACCGTGGTCGACAGTTCGCGCATCGTCGACAACACCGATGTCGAAAACAGCGTGGCCACCGCGCCGCCGGATTTCTCGCTGGAGATGCTGCGCAATGACGACGGGATCTCGCTGATCGGGTTCATCCCCTCGGCCACGGACCGCGCGGCGCTGGTGTCGCGGCTTGAGGCGCAGCAGGGCGTCGGCACCGTCACCGACATGCTGGAGACCGCCGATTATCCCGAACCCGATGGCTGGGGCATGGCCGTCGACTTCGCCGTCGAGACGATCCGCACCCTGCCGCGCGCCAAGATCTCGGTCGATCCGGGGCTGGTCGAGGTGAACGCGATCGCCGACAGCCCGGCGGAAAAGACCCGGATCGAGACATCGCTGGCCCGTCGCCGCCCGGTTGAGCTGAAGCTGGTCTCCGAGATCTCGGCCCCGCGCCCGGTCATCACCCCCTTCACCCTGCGCTTCCTGATCGACGATGAGGGCGCGCGCTTCGACGCCTGTTCCGCCGATACCGACCGCGCGCGCGACCGCATCCTGGCCGCCGCGCGCGATGCGGGCGTCAAGGGCGCGCAGGGCTGCACCATCGGCATGGGCACCCCCTCGCCGCAATGGGGCGACGCGGTGGTGATGGGGCTGAAGGCGCTCAGGGAACTGGGCGCGGGCACCATCACCTTCGCCGATGCCGATATCGTCCTCGCCGCCGCGCCGGACGTGCCGCAGGCGACCTACGACAAGGTCGTGGGCGAGCTGGAATCGAACCTGCCGGATATCTTCTCGCTCAAGGCGGAACGGCAGAAGGCGGCCGAGGCCGAGGGCACCCGCCCCGAATTCACCGCGCTTCTGGACAAGGACGGCAAGGTGTCCCTGCGCGGCCGCGTCACCAATGCCCGCAGCCGCGACGCGATCGAAAGCTACGCCCGCGCGCGGTTCGGCGCCGCCTCGGTCTACGGGGCGACGCGGCTCGACCCCGACCTGCCGCAGGGCTGGCCGGTGCGCACGATGGCCGCGCTCGAGGCGCTGGACACGCTGGCCTCCGGTTCGGTGGTGGTCACCCCGGATCTGGTCCGGGTCAGCGGCATCACCGGTGATCAGCAGGCCTCGGACACCGTCTCGCGGCTTCTGGCCAAACGGCTGGGCGAAGGGGCGGCGATCGCGCTCGCCATCCAGTATGACCGGCGGCTCGACCCGGTGCTGGGCCTGCCCACCGGGCCGGAATGCGTGGACCGGCTGAACGGCGTTCTGGCCGCCAGCAAGGTCAGCTTCGAGCCCGGCTCGGCGGTCATCGCCGCCGCCGGGGAAAAGACGCTCGACGATCTGGCGGTGGCGATGAAGGACTGCCAGGATTTCCGCATGGAGATCGCCGGCCACACCGACAGCCAGGGCCGCGACGAAATGAACCTCGCGCTGTCGCAGGAACGGGCGCGGTCGGTGCTGATGGCGCTGATGGAACGCCATGTCCTGACCGAAAACCTCGTGGCCGCGGGCTATGGCGAGACGCAGCCGATCGCCGACAACGGCACCGAAGAGGGGCGCGAGGCCAACCGCCGCATCGAATTCGTCCTGCTGGACGCGAAGCCGATCGAAACCGAGGGCGCCCCCCTGCCCGCCACCGAGGCGACGCCCGTGACCGAGGCGGAGCAACACGCCGGCGTGACGGATGAGACGGAGGTGACCACGCCCGAGGGTGAAGACGAAGCCCCGCTGGACACCCTGGGCGACGACGCCCCGCCGATGGAGGAAGCCCCCGACGATACGGGCGAGGCGCCTGCCACCGATGATACGCAGGCGACCGCCCCGCAGGCCGGCGAAACCGAGGGACCCGACACCGGATCCACGGATGGCGCGCCGCCCGACACCGCCCCCGAGAGCGAAGGCCCCGCGCCCGCCGCCCTGCCGGAACAGGATCCGACGATCGAGGTCCCCGTCGCCCCGGCCGAAGATTCCCCGGCGAAGCCCGAGACCCGCCCCGACGGGCTGGACACCTCGGAATGACGCCCGCCCAATCCCATTCCCCGACCCGAGACGACAGGGACCGCCCATGAACAGAACCGAATTCGTCATCGCCACGGCGATCATCCTGTTTGTCTTCTTCTGCCTCGGCTGGTTCTCGTCATGGCTGATGCACCGCCTGACGCGGGTGTCGAAGGCGGATATGGGCGAACTGGAACAGATGGCGCAGGCCCTGCACGAGGCCGAGGAAACGCGCGATCAGGCGCTTGGCTACATGGAAACGCGCGAGGCGGAGCTGACCAACCAGCTGACCCAGACCGAGGCGGAACTCCGCGCCGCGATGGACGGCTTGCGCGACGCCCGCCGCGAGGCGTCCGAGCTGCGCGCGAAACTCGACCGGGCGAAGACCGGCGGCTGAAAGCGCATTTCAAACCAGCAAAGCCCCTTTCTGCCTTTCATCTTTCCTTAAATATCCCGGGGGTGAATTGGCCGCAGGCCAAGAGGGGGCAGCGCCCCCTCCTCCCTCTCCACGCGCACAAGGGTTCGGTTTCGTTCCAGTCGCTCACGCCCCGGTGGCGAAAACCGTCAACCCGGCCGCCCCCCGCGCGATCAGCCGCAGCCCCGCCGCCCCGGCCTCCCGCACCGCGAGCGAGGTCGGCGCCGAGGGGGCGATCAGCGCGCCCGCCCCGGCGACGGCGGCCTTCTGCACCAGATCGACCGACACGCGCGAGGTCATCACCACCGCCCCGCGCGCCGGGTCGATCCCCTGACGCGCCAGCGCCCCCACCAGCTTGTCCAGCGCATTGTGCCGCCCGACATCCTCGCGCAGCGCCACGATCCCCGCATCGGGCACCCAGAACCCCGCCGCATGGGTGGCGCGGCTCGCATCCTTCAGCACCTGCCCCGCCCGCAGATCGTCAAGCGCCCGCGCGGCGAGGTCGGGCGTCAGCCCGGCCGAAGCCGCCCCCCCTTCTTCGCCCCCGAAGGGGGCGCGGGGCGCCCGCGTCAGCGGGCGCAATGCCTGTTCCAGACTGTCGATGCCGCACAATCCGCAACCCACCGGCCCCGCCATCGCCCGGCGCCGTTCCATGAACCGCAGCCCGGCGCCCGCGGCCAGCCAGCCGCGCGCCTCGATCCCGCGCGGCTGCTCCAGCACCTCGACCCCCGACACTTCGCCGGGCGCCTCGATCAGCCCCTCGGTCAGCGCGAAGCCGATCAGGAAATCCTCCAGATCGGCGGGCGTCGCCATCATCACCGCCTGCGTCGTGCCGTCATAGACCAGCGCCACCGCCGTTTCCTCGGGCAGGACCTGTTCCGCCCCGTCGGGCAGGGTGATGCGGATCGCGCCGTCTGGCAGGGACATGGGAACCTCCGGTCCGGGATCGAAAGGCCAAACTGCCCCCGTTCGGCACGAAAGTCGAGCCGCCACCGCCTGCGCGCTTGCCGCGCCCGCCCGGGGCCCCTAAATCGGTCGCATGGATATCCTGCGCCTCCTCCCCGCCCGCTTCCGCCCCCGCCAGAAACGGGTGGCCGTGCTGCGCCTGCACGGCGTCATCGGCGCCACGCGCCCCGGTGCCGCGGGCCTGTCCGACGCGGCCCTCGCGCCGCTGATCGAGCGCGCCTTCGCCCGCGGCCGCCCGGATGCCGTGGCACTGCTGATCAATTCGCCCGGCGGATCGCCGGTGCAGTCCTCGCTGATCGCCGCGCGCATCCGCCGGCTGGCGGATGAAAAGCGCATCCCGGTCCATGCCTTCGTCGAGGATGTGGCGGCCTCGGGCGGCTACTGGCTCGCCTGCGCGGCGGATGACATCTGGGCGGACGGCACCTCGATCGTCGGCTCCATCGGGGTGATCTCGGCCGGGTTCGGGCTCGACGGGTTCATCGACCGCCACGGGATCCAGCGGCGCGTCCATACGGCGGGCGGCTCGAAAAGCTTCCTCGACCCGTTCCGCCCGGAAAAGCCCGAGGATGTCGAACGCCTCACCCGCCTGCTCGAAGACATGCACGTCAGCTTCCGCGACTGGGTGACCAGCCGGCGCGGGCCGAAGCTCGCCGAAGGCGACCTGTTCACCGGCGAGGTCTGGACCGGCCGGCAGGCGATCGCCACCGGGCTGATCGACGGCATCGGTCATGCGGTGCCGAAGCTGAAGGCGCTTTACGGCGACAAGGTGGCGTTGATCCCCTACGGACAAAGACGCTCGCTGTTGCGCCGGATCGGCGCGGCCTTCGGATCGGGCCTTGGCACCGAGGCGGCGGAGGCGATCATCGCGCAGGCCGAGGAACGCGCCATCCGCGCACGCTACGGGCTTTAGGGGGCACCATGCTGATCAAGATCATGACCCTGTTCCTGATCGCCATGGCGGTCCTTGCGATCTTTGCCAAATACTGGGTCCCGGCGGCAAAGCGGCGGGTGATACGGGGGCGCGGGCGCTGTTCCGCCTGCGGCCGCCCGCGGATCGGCCCCGGCCCCTGTCCCTGCGGCAAGACCCCGAAATCCTGAGCCAGAAACTTCGAGGAGGATGAACATGCCCAAGGCCCTCGTCACCGGCGCGGGAAAACGGCTTGGCCGGGCGATGGCGCTGTATCTGGCGGGACGCGGCCATGACGTGGCGATCCATTGCCACGGATCGCGCCATGAGGCCGAGACCACCGCCGCCGAGGCCCGCGCCCTTGGCGTCACCGCCGGGGTCGTCACCGCCGACCTGCTGGACGAAGACCAGACGCAGGCGCTGGTCGGACAGGCGGCGGAGGCGCTTGGCGGGCCGCTCGGCGTGCTGGTGAACAGCGCCTCGATCTTCGAATACGACAATCTGGACAGCGCGACCCGGACAAGCTGGGACCGCCACATCGGATCGAACCTGCGGGCGCCCTTCGTGCTGACGCAGGCCTTTGCCCGGCAGGCGCCAAAGGCCGACCGGAAGGGCGGAGAGCCGCGCGCCACCTCGCTCATCGTCAACATGGTCGATCAGCGGGTGCTGAAACCGACGCCCGAGTTCATCACCTACAGCCTTGCCAAGGCGGCGCTGTGGTCGCTGACCAGGACCTCGGCGCAGGCTCTGGCGCCCGAGATCCGGGTCAACGCCATCGGCCCCGGACCGACGCTGCAAGGCGACCGCCAGTCCGCCGATCACTTCGCCCGCCAGCGCGCCGCGACGATCCTTGAACGGGGGGCCGACCCTTCCGATATCTGTGCCGCGCTTGGCTATTATCTGGATGCGGTGGCGGTGACCGGGCAACTCCTCTGCGTCGACGGAGGGCAGCATCTGGGCTGGAAAACCCCCGATGTGCTGGGCCCCGAGTAAGGCGAAAATCCGCCGTCGACGGGATCGTTGCGACAGGTTGTCCACCCCTCACGAAACCGTAACAAATCTGATACGATTCTTTCAATGGATTCAGGGGGTTGCAAAAACGTCAAAAAAATATCCTGAAATATCAAATGCCTACGCGGTTGCCCAAAAATTAGGCCGTTCAAGGAAGGGCCAATGATTCAAGGATAATTTCGCGATCTCCAAAACTTCCCAACAGAGTTATCCACAGAAACGGTGGATGCCTTTATCCTTGAACTCGCCCCCGGAAGGTTGCAGCCAGAGGGGGAATCAAAATCTTAACAAAAGGTAAAATGAACAGCTCCGATCCCGACCAGCCAGATGTCACCGACCCCGCCCCCCGGCGGCTGCGCGGCCATGCGCTGATCGCGGATTATGTCTCGCGGCTGGACAGTTCTCCGGGCGTCTACCGGATGCTGAACGACCGGCAGGAGGTGCTTTACGTCGGCAAGGCGCGCAACCTGAAGGCGCGGGTGTCCAGCTACGCACGGCTCAACGGCCATTCGGGGCGGATCGACCGGATGATCCGCGAAACCGCCTACATGATGTTCCTGACGACGCGCACGGAGACCGAGGCGCTGCTCTTGGAACAGAACCTCATCAAGCAGCTCAAGCCGCGCTACAACGTGCTTTTGCGCGACGACAAGAGCTTCCCCTACATCCTGATCGACAAGTCGACGCCCTTTCCGGAAATCCGCAAGCATCGCGGCGCGCGCACGGTGAAGGGCAGCTACTTCGGCCCCTTCGCCAGCGCGGCGGCGGTGAACCGCACGCTCAACCATCTGGAGCGCGTCTTCCAGTTGCGCAACTGCTCGGATGCGATGTTCGCCAGCCGCACCCGGCCCTGCCTGCAATACCAGATCAAGCGTTGCTCCGCCCCCTGCGTGGGCAAGATCGCCGAGGCGGATTATCAACGCACCGTCGCCGATGCCGAACGGTTCCTGCAGGGCAAGACCACCTCGATCCAGAGGGATCTGGCGCAGGAGATGAACACCGCATCCGAGGCGATGGAATACGAACGGGCCGCCGCGCTGCGCGACCGGATTCAGGCGCTGACCACGGTGCAGCAGTCGCAGGGCATCAACCCGCGCGGCGTCGCCGAGGCGGATGTGATCGCGCTCCACATGGATGGCGGGCAGGCCTGCGTGCAGGTCTTCTTCATCCGCGCACATCAAAGCTGGGGCAACCACGACTTCTACCCCCGCACCGGATCGGGCGCGGAAGAGGCGGAAATCCTCGAAGCCTTCCTCGGCCAGTTCTATGACCGCAAGGAGCCGCCGCGCCTGATCCTCTTGTCGCATGCGATCGAGGATGCCGACCTGATGCAGGACGCGCTGACCGGCAAGGCGGGCCACCGGGTGGACATCACCGTGCCGCAACGGGGCGAAAAGGCCGAACTGGTCGAAAACGCGCTGCGCAACGCGCGCGAAAGCCTTGCCCGGCGGATGTCGGAATCGGCGGCGACGGCGCGGCTGCTGAAGGGCGTGGCCGAGGCCTTCGGCCTGCCTAAACCGCCCGGGCGGATCGAGGTCTACGACAACTCCCACATTCAGGGCAGCAATGCCGTGGGCGGGATGATCTGCGCGGGGCCGGACGGCTTCCTGAAAAGCCAGTATCGCAAATGGAACATCCGCGGGGACGAACTCACCCCCGGCGACGACTTCGGCATGATGAAAGAGGTGCTGACCCGCCGCTTCGCCCGCCTGCTGAAGGAGGACCCCGAACGCAAGACCGACATCTGGCCCGACCTGCTGCTGATCGACGGTGGCGCGGGGCAGGTTTCGGCGGTGCACGAGATCATGGAAAAGATGGGCGTGACCGATATCCCGATGGTCGGCGTCGCCAAGGGGATCGACCGCGATCAGGGCAAGGAGGAATTCTACCGCTACGGCCAGCGTCCCTTCGCCCTGCCGCGTCAGGACCCGGTGCTGTATTACATTCAGCGCCTGCGCGACGAGGCGCACCGTTGGGCCATCGGCGCCCACCGCGCGAAACGGGCGAAGGCGCAGATGGTCAACCCGCTGGACGAGATCCCCGGCATCGGCGCGACCCGCAAGCGGGCCTTGTTGCAGCATTTCGGCTCGGCCAAGGCGGTCAGCCGCGCGGGCGTCACCGATCTGACAGAGGCGCCCGGCATCTCGCAGGCGATGGCGGAGACGATCTGGAACTTCTTCAACGACAAGCTGTGATCCGATCCAGCGCCCGGCGCAGCCACGGCTCGACCCCATAGGTCAGGATCACCGTCAGCGCGCAGGACACCGCCACGATCGTCAGGCCCAGCACCGGATCGGTCCATGCCCGGACGCCCTCGGACCCCTCGGCCAGATGGACGACCAGCTCCATCACCGGCCAGTGCAGCAGATAAAGCGGATAGGACATCCGCCCCAGATGCGCGGTGACCGCCGCCGCGCGCCCGGTCAGCGGCATCCGCAGCGCCGCGATCAGGCCCATCGGCATCACCACCGCCACCCACAGGAACCGCAGCGCGTCGACCTTTGGCACCGCGCCGAAGGCCAGCGTCGCCAGCAGCAGCGGCACCGCCGCCCGGCCCGGATCGGGCAGCCGTGCGCGGCAACGCCAGATCAGCACCCCCAGCCCGAAGCCGAACCAGAACCGCGCGATCCCCGGCAACAGGTTCGCGTAACCGACGCCCAGCTCGAACGTGCCGCCGATCTGCGTGGCCGCGACATAGACCGCAAGCGCCCCCGCCACCGTCACCGCCAGCGTGCGGGTGCGCCACCGCATCGCCAGCGCCGCATAGAACAGGTTGCCCCAGAATTCGTAGAACAGCGACCATGCGGGCGGGACCAGCGGAAACGGCCCGTCCGCCCCGCGCAGGATCAGCTCGGGCAGCATCAGCAGCGCCGAGGCGAAGGCCGCGGCTACCTCAACCCCCTGCCGCGCAAGGATCAGCGCCACCACCAGCCCAAAGAGCGTCGCCGCCAGATAGGCTGGATACAGCCGCAGGAACCGCCGCCGCAGGAACCCGCGAAAGCGGATCTCGCCCTCCCGCAGGCGGGTCTCACAGCTCAGCGCGATGACGAAGCCGCTCATCATGAAGAACAGGTCGACGGCGAGGAAGCCGTTGCCCACCGGCAGCCGGTCGCCGAAGAAATGCTGCAAATGGTAGAGCATCACGATCAGCGCGGCATAGCCCCGCATGCCGTCGAGCATCGGATAATGTCCGGGCGGTCTGGTCACTTCGGTTCCTTCTTGGTCTTGTTCCGTCCCTCGGTCCCCTAGAATAGGCGGCGGACGCGGGCTTTCCGCCTTTCTCACGGCCCGTTGAACACAGCTCCCCACAACACGGGCCACCAGAACACGGGGACGTGTGATTGACAGTCGCGGGCGCTTTCCCGATACCACCGCCATGAACGATACAAGCCCGATCCGCACCGCCCTGACCCATCCAGAGGATCTTCTGCGCGAAGGTCTGGTGCGTCACGCCCAGATGCCCGCCCTGCGCGAGGTGTCGGAAAATTTCCGCCTGCGGATCACCCCCGCGATGCGGAACGCGATTACCGGGGCCGAAGATCCCGTCGCCCGGCAGTTCGTGCCGACGGCGGAGGAGCTGCGCACCCGCCCCGAGGAGCTGATCGATCCGATCGGCGACGCCGCCCATTCCCCCGCCCCCGGCCTGACGCATCGCTACCCGGACCGGGTGATCCTGCATGTCACCAAGACCTGCGACGTCTACTGCCGCTTCTGCTTCCGCCGCGAGACGGTGGGCGGGACCGGGCCCTTGCCGGAAGAGGCGCTGGAACAGGCGCTGGCCTATGTCGCGCGCACCCCGGCGATCCGCGAGGTGATCCTGACGGGCGGCGATCCGATGACGCTGTCGCAGCGGCGGCTGGCGGATGTGCTGGCGCGGATCTCGGCCATTCCGCATGTGACGACGCTGCGCTTTCACACCCGCGTGCCTGTGGTCGCGCCCGAACGGATCACGCCGGCGCTGGTCGATCTGCTGCGGGGGCAGCGCCCCTCGGTCTGGGTGGTGCTGCACACGAACCACGCGCAGGAGCTGACGCCCGAGGGCCGCGCCGCCATCGCCCGGCTGGTGGACGGCGGCATTCCGATGCTGACGCAATCGGTGCTGCTGCGCGGGATCAACGACGATCACGACACGCTGGTGGCGCTGTTCCGCGCGTTGCAGGACATCCGGGTGAAGCCCTATTACCTGCACCATTGCGATCTGGCACGCGGCACCTCGCATTTCCGCACCACGATCGACGAGGGGCGGGCGCTGGTGCGCGGCCTGCGCGGGCATCTGTCGGGCGCGGCGGTGCCGACCTATGTGCTCGACATTCCGGGCGGTTACGGCAAGGTGCCGATCACCGCGGATCATTTCGCCCCCGGCCCGGTCCCCGGCACATGGAAGGTGACGGACTGGAAGGGCCGCGTCCACGACTATGCCGACCCGGTCCGCTAACCCCCTTCCCCTTCCTCCGGGGCAAGGGTAGGGTGCGCGCATGAAATGGACCCTGCCAAATACGCTGACGGTGCTTCGCCTGCTCGCCGCCCCGGGTGTGGCGGTGATGTTCCTGTATTTCCACCGTCCCTGGGCCGACTGGCTGGCGCTGTCGCTGTTCATCGGCGCGGCGATCACCGACTATTTCGACGGCTATCTGGCGCGGCTGTGGAAGCAGGAATCGCGCTTTGGCGCCATGCTCGACCCGATCGCGGACAAGGCGATGGTGGTGATCGCCATCATGGTGCTGACCGGCTATTCGGGGATGAACCCATGGCTGATCCTGCCCGCCACGCTGATCCTGTTCCGCGAGGTATTCGTGTCCGGCCTGCGGGAATATCTGCGCGGTCAGGCGGGGCTGCTGAAGGTCACAAAGCTTGCCAAGTGGAAGACCACGGCGCAGATGGTGGCGATCGCGGTGCTGTTTCTGGCGACCGGGCTCGATTATCTGGAAAAGGGCCGCGCGCCGCGCGCCGGCGAGGGCGACCTGCCCACCGGCCTGTCGCCCGCCGACATCGCCAATCACGTCGGGCTGCTGCTGATCTGGATCGCCGCGATCCTGACCGCGATCACCGGCTGGGACTATTTCCGCAAGGCGCTGCCCTTCTTGCGGGATTCGGACCATGACTGAGCCAGCCGGAATCGAGGTCGTCTATTTCGCCTGGGTGCGCGAAAGGATCGGCCTGCCGCGCGAAAGCATCACCACCTCGGCCGCCACCGTCGCCGATCTGGTCGAGGAACTTTGCGCCCGCGAACCGCGCTATGCCGCCGCCTTCGCCGACCTCTCGGCGCTGCGGGTGGCGCTGGATCAGGAGCTGTCGGATTTCTCGGCGCCTCTGGCAGGCGTGCGCGAGGTCGCCTTCTTCCCGCCGATGACGGGGGGCTGAGATGCGCATCGCCGTCCAGTCCGCCCCCTTCGACTCCGCCGCCGAGCTGGCCGGTTTCGGCGGTGCCGGGGCCGGCGCCATCGTCACCTTCACCGGCATCGTGCGCAACGACAGCGGCGAGATGCAGGCGCTGGAACTCGAACATTACCCCGGCATGACGGAACGCGCGATGACCGCGATCGCCGAGGAGGCCGTGGCCCGCTGGTCGCTGACCGACGTGCTGGTGATCCACCGCTACGGACGTTTCGCCGTGGGCGAGCAGATCATGATGGTCGCCACCGCCGCCCGTCACCGCAAGGCCGCCTTCGAGGCCGCCGAATTCCTGATGGATTATCTGAAATCCCGCGCCCCCTTCTGGAAGAAGGAGATCGGCCCGACCGGCGAGAACTGGATCGCCGCGAAAGAGGCGGATGAAGACGCGCTGAAACGCTGGTAGCAGGGGGCCAGCCCCCTCGCGCGTTCCAGGCCGGCGCGGCCACGGGCCGCGCGTTCGCCGGGGCGTCCTTCCACCGGAAGGCCGCTTTCTCCCGGCTCACCCCGGGATATTTATGGAAACACGATGGGAAGGGTCAGAGGTTGTCCTCGACCCGGAAGCCCGCGGGGATCGCGTCGCGGCCCTCGAGGATGAGATCGGCCATGACCGCGCCGACCTTGGGCGCCATGCCGAAGCCGATCTTGAACCCGCCATTGGCGATGAAATGGCCGGGGCGGCCGGGCCAGGGGCCGAGCATCGGCGCGCGGGTCCGGGCGCGGGGTCGGACGCCGGCCCAGAGGTCGGTCACCGGGGCCTCGGCCAGCGCGGGGCAGATCGCGCGGGCCTTGGCGATCAGGGCATCGAGCTGGGCATCCGTGCTGTCGGGGGTGGCGAAGTCGCGTTCGGAGGTCGAGCCGATCGCCACCGTTCCATCCGCATGCGGCACGATATGGACTCCGTCCGCATAGACCTGCGGCACCGCGCCGGGATCGAGCCGCAGAAGCGCCGACTGCCCCTTGACCCCGTTGCCGACAGGGCGTCCGAAGGCGCGGGACAGATCGGCCAGCCCTTCGTGCCCCGTGGCGTGGATCACCGCGCCTTCGTCCGGTGCCTCGGGGACGATCTGACCGCCCAAGGCGATGACCGCCTGCGCCAGCGCCGTGCAGGCCGTGCGGGGCGCGATGCGCGCGGTGAGGCTGTCGTGGACAACGAGCCCGGTGGGCGAGAGGGGGGCAAAGGGGAACTCCGCCGCCTCCGCCACGCGCCAGACGGCGGCCTCACCCCAGTGATCGCGGGCGCCCATCGCGCGGGCATGGGCGCGGGCGACCTGATCCGCATCCGCCAGAGGCTGGATCCGGCCGAGCCGCGCATAACCCGGATCGGATCCGAGCCGCGCGACGTCCGCCCAGAAATCCGCCGCCATCAGCAGGCTTTCGAACTGGAACTGTTTCTTGGGATTCCACTGTTCCGGCACATGCGGCGCCAGCGCGCCCACCGTCCCGCCCGAGGCGCCCGCGCCGATTCGGCGTGGCTCTACCACCGTGACCCGCGCGCCACGGATCGCGCCGGAATAGGCACAGGCAAGGCCGAAAATGCCGCCTCCCCGGACCGTGATCCTGTCAGCCCTTGCCAATTCCGTGTCCTTTCGACTAAGCGGCCCGTCACGGACATTCCGCCCGCCCCCCACGGACTACCTCCGATGACCTGCCCTGACCAGAGCCCCGCCGCGCTTGACTGGCGCGATGGCATCACGCCCGTTTCGACGCGCTTCGACGATCCGTATTTCAGCCTTGCCGGCGGGCTTGCGGAAACGCGGCACGTGTTTCTGGAGGGCAACGGGCTGCCCGCGCGGTTCCGGCCCGGCTTTCGGATCGCGGAACTGGGCTTCGGCACCGGGCTGAATCTGATCGCCGTGGCGATCGCGGCGGGGGATGTGCCGGTGCAGTTCACCTCTTTCGAGGCCTTCCCGATGTCGGGGGATGAGATGGACCGCGCGCTTTCCGCCTTTCCGGAGGCGCATGCCTTCGCCGCGCCGATGATCGCCGCATGGGCGCGGGGGGAACGGCGCTTCACGCTGGGGCCGGTCAGCGCCGAGATCATCGAAGGCGACGCGCGCGATACCCTGCCCCTCTGGCCGGGCCGGGCGGACGCATGGTTCCTCGACGGATTTTCCCCGGCGAAGAACCCCGAGCTGTGGGGTGCGGATCTGCTGGCCGAGGTCGCCCGCCATACCGCGCCCGGCGGCACCTTCGCCACCTATACCGCCGCGGGCTTCGTGCGCCGCGCCCTGACGGCCGCCGGGTTTGCGGTCGAGCGCGCGCCGGGATACGCCGGTAAACGACACATGAGCCGGGGAGTTCTGGCATGACCCAACAGGATACGCGCAAGGGCGTGATGATGATGGTGGCGGTCACCTTCATCTTTGCCATGCAGGACGGGATCTCGCGCCATCTGTCCGAGGCCTACAATACCTACATGATCGTGATGATCCGCTACTGGTTCTTTGCGCTGTTCGTCATCGCGATGGCGGCACGGACGCGGGGCGGGCTGCGCCATGCGATCCGGGCGAAGCGGCCTTGGCTGCAGGCGCTGCGCGGCATCCTGCTGGTGGTGCAGATCTACGTCATCATCTTTTCCTTCGTGCAGAACGGGCTGATCAACACCCATTCGGTCTTCATCTGCTATCCGCTGATCGTCGCCGCTCTGTCCGGGCCGGTTCTGGGCGAAAAGGTCGGCTGGCGGCGCTGGACGGCGATCGCGGTGGGGTTCGTCGGCGTGATCATCATCCTCGACCCCGGCAAGGGGCTGTTCACCATGGGCGCCGTCATCCCGCTGCTGAGCGCGGTGATCTTCGCCGCCTATGCGCTGCTGACGGCCTATGTCGGCCATAGCGACGACGGGATCGTCTCGTTCTTCTGGACCGGGATCGTGGGCGTCGTCTTTGCCACGCTTGGCGGCATGTTCTTCTGGGAACCGATGAGCCTGGGCGACTGGGGCTGGATGGCGCTTCTGTGCCTGACGGCGACGTCGGGCCACTATCTGATGATCCGCGCCTATGAGATGGCCGAGGCATCGGCCCTGCAACCCATCGCCTATCTGCAACTGGTCTGGGGCTCGATCCTCGGCATGTGGGCCTTTGGCGATGTGCTGCATCTGCATGTCGCCATCGGCGCGGCGATCACCGTGGGCGCGGGGCTGTTCACCATCTGGCGGGCGCGGGTGAAGGCCCGCCAGATCCTCATGGCGCAGAAGGACTGAGCGGCGCCTGCGGTGCCGGGGCGCCGGTGGGGATCACCGTCTCGGGCGGGGGTTGCGTATCGGCCTCGATGGCGGGCGGCGTGCCGCGCAGTTCCTCGGTGAAGCGGACCGGCCCCTGATCGGGCTCACCCAGCCGCGCGCGATAGACAGGCAGGCTTTCGGCCACCCGCATCACGTAGTTCCGGGTTTCGGTGAAGGGGATCATCTCGACCCAGTCGACCACATCGACATCGGGCAGGCGCGGATCGCCCTGCTCCACGATCCAGCGGCGCGACCGCCCCGGCCCGGCGTTGTAGCCCGCCGCGACCAGCACCGGCGAGGTGCCGAACTCCGCCCTGAGCTTTGCCAGATAGGCCCCGCCGAGCCGCGCGTTGTAGGTCGGATCCGAGGTCAGGCGCGCGGGCTCATAGGGTTCGCCGATCGCCGGCGCCATCAGCTGCGCGGTGCCGGGCATCAGCTGCATCAGCCCGCGCGCGCCCGCGTGGCTGACGACGGTATGGTCGAATTCGCTTTCGCGCCGGGCGATCGACAGGGCCAGCTCCTCGGGCACGCCAAGATCGTCGGTGGTCAGCGCCGGGATCGGATAATAGGCCGACACCAGCACATCCCCGGCATTCGCCGCCCGCTTGGCAAGGCTCAGCGCCAGATAGGCATCGTCCCAATCCTCGGCCAGCGCGGCCATCGGGGGGATCTGGTCGGCGGGCTGGCTTTCCTCAAGATGCAGCAGGAAGCGGCGGGCCAGATCCTGCGCCCCGGCCTCGTGCAGCATCAGCGCCGCCTGATGCACGTCGCTCAGCGTGAAGGCGGCGTCGTGCCAGTCGGGCAGCACGGTCGGCTGGCTGAACGCCGGGTCGAGCGGCAGGTCCAGCCGTTCGGCGCTGAGGAGGCCGTAGTAGGCCGTCTGCCAGCGCGCGCCCTGACGAAAGGCCTCGCGCGCCTCGCCCACCCGGCCGATGACCTCCAGCGCCCGGCCCTGCCAATAGGCGGCGCGGGCGGTGCTGATCGGGCTGCGGACGTGATCGGCGACGCGGGTGAAATGTTCCAGCGCGACGGGCGCATCGCCCAGCTTCAGCGCCGCATAGCCCGCCAGCCATTCCAGATCGGCCCAGTCGCCGCCACCCGGCTGCATCCGGTGCCGCGCCGCGATCTTGTAGGCCAGCCGCGGATCGCCCTTGCGCATGTAGAACCGCGCCAGCTGCCCGCGCACCGTGGCCCAGATCGCCGGATCGCCAAGGTTCTGCGCATCCGTCGAACGGTCGAGCAGGATATCCGCCGCGCCATCCTCCATGCTGTTGCGCCAGCGCCAGACGGTGCGGTCGCGGTCCAGCCCAGCCGAATTGCGCAGCCCCTCGGGGATTTCGTTGATCAGCCGGTCGACGCCGCCCATGCGGCGCTGAAGCGCGATCCGCGCCGAGCTCAGCGCCCGCGGCCCCGGTTGCAGCAGCGGCACCAGCCGTTGCGCCTGCGCCGTTTCGCCCCGGTCCAGCATCGCCTGCGCCCGGTCGGCATGATAAGGCGCCACGAGATCGCCGTAACGGGCGAGGAAGGCGGTTTCCTCGGCCTCGGTCAGCTTCAGCGACCGCCAGACGTTGCGCGCGGTCTGCCGCGCCTCGGCGTGACGGCCTTCGGATTGCAGCGCGGCGATCAGCGTCAGCGCCCCCTGCCCGGTCTGCGGCATCGCGCCGGCGAACCAGGCCACGACCTTCGCGGCCGGAGCCTCGGTCAGCGTGCTTTCGGCGCGGCGGCGCAGAAGGTCCATCCCCGGCCAGTCGGCGTGGCGGGTGGCGAAGGCGCGGTAGTCGTCGAACGTGCCGGCGCCGGCCCGCAGCCGGTGCCATTCGATGATGTCCACGGCCACCGGACCGGCGGCCTTGGCCTCGGCCCGGGCAAAGACCCAGTCCTCGCGCCCCGCAAGGGTCAGCGCGCGCTTCAGCGCCTCGATCGCGACGCGGTGCGCTTCGTCGGCGGTTATGGTATCGGGCGCGGGCATCGGACCCTGCTGCGCGGCGGCCGGTGCGGACAGGGCAGCGGCCACGAGGGCCGCACGGATAAGAAGGCGGGCGGTCGGATGAAACATGGCTCTGCTCTTGTTTTCCCCTTGTTGCAGGGAAGCACCCGCCAGCGCAATTCACAAGTTGGCAAGGCGCGGGCGCTCGCCTATGTTCCGCGCGAAATCAACCGGGCGAATCCGCCAAATTTCAGGAGCGTGTCATGTTCAAAGGGTCCTTTCCCGCACTCATCACGCCGTTCAAGGACGGCGCGCTGGATCTGGACACGCTGAAAAAACTGGTCGACTGGCATGTGGAACAGGGCTCGAACGGCCTCGTCCCGGTGGGCACGACGGGCGAAAGCCCGACCCTGAGCCATGAGGAACACAACCTTGTGGTCGAAGAGGTGGTGAAGGCGGCGGCCGGCCGGATCCCGGTGATCGCCGGTGCCGGCTCGAACGCCACCGCCGAGGGGATCGAGCTGATCCGCCATGCCGAGGCCGCCGGCGCCGATGCCGCGCTGGTGGTGACGCCCTATTACAACAAGCCGACGCAGCGCGGCATGGTGGCGCATTTCACCGCCGTCCACGATGCCTGCGGCCTGCCGATCATCATCTACAACATCCCCGGCCGGTCCGTCGTCGACATGACGCCCGAAACGATGGGCGAACTGGCGAAGCTGCCGCGGATCGTCGGCGTGAAGGATGCGACGGGCGATCTGGCGCGGGTGGCGAAGCAGCGGCTCACCTGCGGCGGGGAGTTCATCCAGCTGTCCGGCGAGGATGCGACGGCGGTCGGCTTCAATGCGATGGGCGGCGTGGGCTGCATCTCGGTCACGGCGAATGTCGCGCCGAAGCTCTGCGCGGAAATGCAGGCGGCGACGCTGGCCGGGGATTATGCGAAAGCGTTGGAATATCAGGATATCCTGATGCCGCTGCATATCGCGATCTTCCTTGAACCCGGCGTGTCTGGGGCGAAATACGCGATGTCGAAGCTGGGCCTGTGCAGCCCGGAAGTGCGCCTGCCGCTGACCGGGCTTTCGGATGCGACCAAGGCCAAGATCGACGCGGCGCTGAAACATGCCGCGCTGATCTGACGGGCCGGACCGCCTGTGGCCATCGTTGCGGGGGGCGCTGCCCCCCGTCTTCATTTCATGAAGACTCCCCCCGGGATATTTATGGAAAAACGACAGGCAGATGCCCCGGGGACGGTTCAGAAATTGACCTCGACCCCGGGCAGGTTCAGTTCCTTGACCAGTTCGCGCAATTCCTGCCGGGCGGCGATGTTCGACATGTTCAGGTTCTCGATCCCGATGTCCTTGAGGTCGAGCAGCGTCAGCCCGCGCGGAAAGAGTTCGCGGAAGATCACCCGTTCGGAAAAGCCCGCCGCGACGCGGAAGCCGATGCGGCGGGAGAGTTCTTCGAGCGCCGCGCCCACCTTGCGCTTGTTGTGCATCTGCTGGGCGCCCATCCGGTTGCGCAGCACGATCCAGTCGATCGGCTTCAGCCCGGCGCGGGCGCGCAACTGCCGCGCCGACCAGACCATTTCCGAATAGATCGACGGTCCCTGCACCTTGAGCGTTTCGGGGTCGATCCGGGCGAGCAGGTCGAAGTCGATGAAACTGTCGTTCAGCGGCGTGACCAGCGTATCGGCCAGCGAATGCGCGACCTGCGCGCCGCGGGTATGCGAGCCGGGGCAATCGATGACGATGAAGTCATGGCCCGAAAGTTCCGCCACGAGGGAAGAGATGCGGTAGTCCATCGCATTCTCGCCCTCGGGGATCGCCTCGGGCGGAAGCTCGGGCAGCGGGCGGTAGTCGGGGACGGGCAGGTCCAGCCCCTCGCGCCCCAGAAAGACGCGGCGGTTTTCGACATAGCGGCCGAAGCTGCGCTGGCGCAGGTCAAGGTCGAGCCCACCGACGGTGAACCCCATCCGCACCAGAGCGGTCGCGACATGCATGCAGGTGGTCGACTTCCCCGAGCCGCCCTTTTCGTTGCCGAAAACGATGATATGCGCCAAGTGGCACCCCCGGATCATTAAGCGCCTGGCAGGGCGCGGAGCATCTCAGACGGGCTAACGAAGGTTGCCGCCGCGCGCAAGAGTCTGTGATCGGCATCGGGGGAGGCGCGGGACGATTCGCCGGGGAAAGTGGCGAACCTGTTGTTAAGTCTGCCCCGCTATCCTGCGGCGCAGGCAGCGAAGGATGGGTTCCGATGACCGTGCAAACACAGATTTTCCCCCGGATCGGCCCCGCCCTGACGCCCGGGGAACCGGCGCCGATGTTCAGCTGGCCTATCGGCTCAGGGCGGCCGTTCAGCATCGGCGCGATGGCCGGGCGCTATCTGGTGCTGGGCTTCCTCGGCCGGTCGGATGCGGCGGCGGCGCAGGGCGCGCTGCGCGCGGTGCTGGCCCGGCGGGATCTGTTCGACGATCGTCGCGCCAGCTTCTTCGGGATCACGACCGATGCCGTGCCGCATGAGGGGGAACCGGGCTACCGGTTCTTTCACGATCCCGACCTGCGGCTGGCGCAGCTATATCGCCTTGCCGACGGGACGGGGTTCCGGCCCGGATGGATCGTGGCCGATCCGGGGATGCGGGTGATCGCCTCGATCCCCCTCGCGGAAGATGGCGCGGATGTCGGGCGGCTGCTGGCGCTGCTGGACGGCCTGCCACCGCCCGAGGCGCATATCGGCGAGGTGATCCAGGCGCCGGTGCTGATCCTGCCGCGGGTGTTCGAGCCGGAGCTTTGCGCCCATCTGATCGCGCTCTACGAAAGCCGGGGCGGGGTCGACAGCGGCTTCATGCGCGAAGAGGGGGGCCGGCCCCTCGCGGTGTCCGATCCGCGGTTCAAGCGGCGGCAGGATCATGTGATCGCGGATGAAGACCTGATCGAGGAACTGCGCGCCCGGTTCAAGCGCCGCGTCCTGCCCGAGATCGCCAAGGCCTTCCACTTCCACGCCACCCGGATGGAACGCTATATCGTCGCCCGCTACGCCGCCGAGGACGGCGGCCATTTCGCCGCGCATCGGGACAATACCACCGCGGCGACGGCGCATCGGCGCTTTGCCGTCTCGATCAACCTGAACGCGGATTTCGAGGGCGGCGAGGTCAGCTTTCCCGAATACGGCCCGCGCGGCTTCAAAGCGCCTGTCGGCGGCGCGGTGGTGTTTTCCTGCGCGCTTCTGCATCAGGTGTCACGGGTGACACGGGGGCAAAGGTTCGCCTTCCTGCCGTTCCTGTATGACGAGGCCGCAGCCCGTATCCGGGCGCGCAACGCGCAATATCTGGGACCGGGCTGACAAAGCAAAAGGGCGCGCCGGTGGCGCGCCCTTCTTCGGGTCCGTTGGCGGCTATCAGAAGCCGAGACCAGCGTATTTGTTCTTGAACTTCGACACGCGGCCACCGGTGTCCATCAGGCGGGCGTTGCCGCCGGTCCAGGCCGGGTGCGAGGTCGGGTCGATGTCCAGCGACATCACATCGCCTTCCTTGCCCCAGGTCGACTTGGTCTGGTATTCGGTGCCGTCGGTCATCTTGACGGTGATGAAGTGGTAGTCGGGATGGGTTTCGGCTTTCATCGGTCCACTCCTCAGGCTTGGGCTTTGGGCTTGTAGGTCGTGTCCTCGGCGATGCGGGCCGATTTACCGCGACGGGTGCGCAGGTAATACAGCTTCGCACGGCGGACGCGGCCGCGACGGACGACCTCGATCGAATCGATGTTGGTCGAATAGAGCGGGAAGACACGCTCGACGCCTTCGCCGAACGAGATCTTGCGGACGGTGAACGAGGCCGCGAGGGTCGAGCCGCCCTTGCGCGCGATGACGACGCCTTCGTACATCTGCACGCGCGAACGGGTGCCTTCGGTCACTTTGTAGCCGACTTTCACGGTATCACCGGCCTTGAAATCCGGGATCGTCTTGCCGAGGGCGGCGATCTGTTCCGCCTCGAGTTGTGCGATCAGGTTCATCGCTGTTCCTTTGGTTGCTTGCGGTGGTTCCGCAATGGTTTCTCGCGTCCTCAGAGCTCTCGGTCTTCATCCGGGTCCCTGTTGTGCTGCGCACACCAAGCCCGCCAGAGGTCAGGTCGTCGTTCCTTCGTCAGCCTTTCGGCCTGCACCCGTTTCCACGCCTCTATCTTCGCATGATGCCCGGACTGAAGAATTTCCGGTATCGCGCGACCTTGCCAAAGCGCGGGGCGGGTGTATTGCGGGTGCTCAAGCAGACCATCCGAAAAGGACTCCTCCTCGGTGGAAGCCTGATTCCCAAGCACGCGCGGTATAAGGCGAACCGTCGCGTCGATCAAGACCTGTGCGGCCAGTTCGCCGCCGGTCAGGACGAAATCGCCGATCGACACTTCCTCGACAGCGTATTCTTCCAGAACGCGCTCGTCCACCCCCTCGAACCGGCCGCACAGCAGGGTCATCCCCTCGGCCCCGGCGAATCGGCGCGCCATCGCCTGGGTGAAGGGGCGCCCGCGCGGCGAGAGGTAGATCACCGGCCATTTCGCGCGGTCTTCGGGCGTGCCCTCGGCCGCGCGGTCCAGCGCAGCGGCCACCACATCGGGGCGCAGCACCATGCCCGCGCCGCCGCCCGCGGGGGTGTCGTCGACGTTCCTGTGCCGCCCGATGCCGAAGGGGCGCAGGTCGATGGTGTCGAGCGCCCAGATCCCGTCATGCAGCGCCTTGCCGGTCAGACTCAGCCCCAGCACGCCGGGGAAGGCCTCGGGGAACAGGGTCACGATCTTTGCCCGCCAGACGCCCTGCTTTTCGGCGCTCTCCTCCATCAGGTCGCGCGGCTTCAGCGGTCCGGCAAGCGAGGTCACCACATGCCGCCGCCCGATGGAGCGCCCGCCCGTTGACGCGGGCGCGCTGTCCGAGGCCGCCGCCTCGGCGAAATCGCCGAGCGAGAATTTCTGCGCCCCCTTGTAGGTGGCGATCGGCTTCGGCAGGTCGTCTTCGGTGCTCATCGGGCGTCCCCCTCCGCCTGCCGCAGCGCGCGTTTGGCGGCCGGGGTGTCGGTGTTCCAGTCGCGGTTCAGCGCCAGAAACCGTTCGGTCATCTCGCGTGGGAGCGAGGCGTTCCGCGCCGCGACGGGGCGGAACGCCCGCAGCTGCGCCTCGGGCAGCGCCAGAAAGTCGACGAAGGGCTGGCCGGGCCCCAACGGCATCGCCGCGAATTCCGCGATGTCGTGGCTCAGGACACGCAGCCCCGGCAGACCCGCGCGGATGCGGTCCAGCTGTTCGGCAAGGCTCACCCCTCCGACGCGGGCGCGGAAAGTGGCCAGATCGTCGATGAAGGGCTCGTCCCGGTCCTTGCGCGCGTGATGCGCCCAGAGGCTTTCCTCCCACCCCGCCTGATCGCGGGTGGAGAGATACAGCGTCACCTCGCACGGCCAGCCAAGCCCCTCGAAGGCCGCCAGCAGCGCGCGCAGGTTCGCCACGGCATCGGGATAGGGCGCCCCGGTCAAACCGCGCGGCATCCGGCCAAGCAGGTTCTCGCCGCTGATCAGGATCGTGCGCCGCGGCGTCAGGTCAAGCCCGCGCAAAAAGGCCGTCATCGCCGCCGTGATCCCCGCCCCGGCAAAGACGGCCTCCGTCACCGGACGGATCCGCGCCGGCAGCACCAGCGCCGCATGCGGCCAGATCAGCTTGCGGTTTTCATGCAGGAAATCCTGCGCCGTGGTCGTGGCGGTCTTGTGGAAGCCCGGATGCAGCAGGACGCGCATCACTCCAGCTCCTCCGGCGGATCGGCGACGATGCGCCGCGCCTTCAGGTCGACCGTCGGCACCACCGCGCGGGTGAAGGGCAGCATCAGCGTGCTCTTCCGCCCCGGCGCGTAGATCTCCAGTATGTCCGAGGCACCGAAATTCTGGATCGCCCGCACCTTGCCCAAAGCCGCCCCGCCGGTGTCAAAGACATCCAGCCCGATCAGGTCGGCATGGTAGAATTCATCGTCGGGCAGCGCGGGCAGCCGGTCCCGGTCCGCCCACAGCGTCACGCCCTTCAGCGCATCGCCCTCTTCCTTCGTCGCCACGCCCGACAGCCGCGCGCCCAGCCCGCCGGTGACGGGGCGGGTCAGCTTCACGGTGAACTGGCGGGCGCCATCCTCGGTCCAGAGCGGGCCATAGGCGGCGATATCCGCGGGGGTGGAGCAGAAACTCTTCAGCCGCACCTCGCCCTTCACGCCGAAGGCTCCGGCGATGGCGCCCACGCAGACCCGATCGTTGTTCGCCATTCTCTCCCCCTGCATCAGGAGCGTATTTCAGAACCGCCCGGATAAACGGCCTGTCTTCATTCTTCCATAAATATCCCGGGGGTGAGCGCAGAATGCGCGAGGGGGCTGGCCCCCTGCGACCGATCCGCACGCGACCCGATCCCGGTCTTGGACCACGCTCCGGGCCATTTGGCAACAGGCCGGGCATCGCTGCCCGGCCCATATCTTCAGCCGAAGATCAGGTCGTTGACCGGATCATTCCCCGGGATCATTCCTCGGCGGGGGCGGCGGCCTTCGCGGCCTTTTCCTCGGCGCGCTTCTTCGCCTTGTCGCCCGGCTCGGCCTTCTTCAGGTTCTTGCGCTCGGTCTTCGCCTTGAGGCCGGCGGCTTCGAGGAAGCGGGCCACGCGGTCGGTCGGCTGCGCGCCCTGACCCAGCCAGTGCTGCACGCGCTCGACGTTGAGCTTCACGCGATCCTCGGAATCCTTCGCCAGCAGCGGGTTGTAGGTGCCCAGCTTCTCAAGGAAGCGGCCGTCGCGCGGCATGCGCGAATCCGTCGCGACGATCGCGTAATGGGGACGTTTCTTGGAGCCGCCGCGGGCGAGCCGGATCTTCATAGCCATGGTGTTGTCTCCTGTGATGGCTGGTGGGGGCCGAGGCCCTTATTTCTGAAAGGTTTCGTGGTTCCGGATCACTTCCGAAATCACGAAGTTGAGGAATTTACGGGCGAAGTCGGGATCGAGATCCGCTTCCTTCGCCAGCGTTTCGAGCCGGGCGATCTGCGTGGCTTCACGCGCCGGATCGGCGGGGGGCAGATGATGTTCGGCCTTCAGCCGCCCCACGGACTGGGTGTGCTTGAACCTTTCGGCCAGCGTGTAGACGAGAATCGCATCGAGCCGGTCGATGGAATCGCGGTGTTCCTTCAGCAGCGCGGCGGCGCGGGTCACGTCATCGGTCATGCGGCCTGCTCCTTCAGCTGCGCGGGCGACAGGTGACGCCAGACATTCATCATGCCGTGGCGTTCGTGGTGGAACGTGCCTTCGAGCGTCGCGCCAAGCCGCTGCGCCACCGCCGCCGATTGCGTGTTGGCGATCCGCGTCAGGCTGATGACGGTGTCCAGCCCGAGCGTGTCATAGGCATAGGCACGGGCGGCGCGGGCCGCCTCGGTCGCATAGCCGCGGCCCTCGTAGCCGTTGAACAGGTCCCAGCCGATTTCGGGTTCGGGCCAGCCCTCGGGGTTGAACAGCCCGACCATGCCGGCCACCGCGCCGGTGGCCCGCTCCTCGACGGTCCAGCGGCCGTAGCCGCGCAGCGCCCAATGGCCGATCTCCATCGCCAGAAACCGCCAAGCCTGTTCATGCGAGCACGGCCCGCCGACGAAGCGCGAGCGGTCGGAATCGTAGAAATCATAGATCGCAGGCAGATCCTGCGGGCCGGGGGCACGCAGGACCAGACGGTCGGTTTCGAGGGTCGGAACAGCGGTCATTTCTTTTTGCCGAACCCAAGACCGGACAGCCCGCCCGGCAGCTTCATTCCGCCCATTCCGGGCACACCCGGCAGGCCCTTCATCTGGCCGATGGCCTTGGCGGCCTCTTCCATCTTCGCGGGGTCCATTTCACCCGGCGAGGGCAGGCCGCCCCCCTTGCCCTGCATCGCGGCCATCGCCTGCTTCAGCATGCCGCCCTTGCCCATCTTGCCCAGCTTCTTCATCGTGTCCGACATCTGCCGGTGCATCTTCAAAAGCTTGTTCAGTTCAGCGACCTCAAGCCCGGCGCCCGCCGCGATCCGCTTCTTGCGGCTGGCCTGAAGGATATCGGGGTTCGCCCGTTCCTTCTTGGTCATCGAATTGATCAGCGCGATCTGCCGCCGGATCATGACATCCGAAAAGCCGGCCGTTTCCGCCGCCTTGGCCATCTTGCCCATGCCCGGCATCATCGACATGACGCCCTGCATCCCGCCCATCTTGAGCATCTGGTCGAGCTGGCCCTTCATGTCGTTCATGTTGAAGAGGCCCTTCTGGAACCGCTTCATCATGCGCTCGGCCTGTTCGGCCTCGAAGACCTCCTGCGCCTTCTCGACCAGCGCGACGATGTCGCCCATGCCAAGGATGCGCCCGGCGATGCGCGAGGCCTCGAAGGTCTCCAGCGCATCCATCTTTTCGCCCAGACCGACGAAGCGGATCGGCTTGCCCGTCGTCGCGCGCATCGACAGCGCCGCGCCGCCGCGCCCGTCGCCGTCCATCCGGGTCAGCACGACGCCCGAGATGCCGACCTTGTCCTCGAATTCCTGCGCGACCTCGACCGCGACCTGACCCGTCAGGCCATCGACGACCAGCAGCGTTTCGCGCGGGGAAACCGCGTCGCGAACCTGTTGCACCTCGTCCATCAGCACCTGATCGATGTGCAGACGGCCCGCGGTGTCGAGCATGTAGACGTCATAGCCGCCAAGCGTCGCCGCCTGTTTGGCGCGTTTCGCGATCTGCACCGCGGTTTCGCCCGCCACGATCGGCAGCGTGTCGACGCCGACCTGATGGCCGAGGATCTGCAACTGCTCCATCGCCGCCGGGCGGTAGATGTCGAGCGAGGCCATCAGCACACGCTTCTTTTCCCGCTCTTTCAAACGGCGGGCGAGCTTCGCGGTGGTGGTGGTCTTGCCCGAGCCCTGCAACCCGACCATCAGGATCGGCGCGGGCGGATTGTCGATCTTCAGCGCGCCGGCATCGTCGTCGCCCGCCAGCATCTTGACCAGTTCGTCATGGACGATCTTGACGACCTGCTGGCCCGGCGTGACCGATTTCGTCACCCGCGCGCCGGTCGCCTCGGCCTCGACCTTCTTCACGAATTCGCGCACCACGGGCAGCGAGACGTCAGCCTCAAGCAGAGCGGTGCGCACTTCGCGCAGCGCGGTGCGCACGTCGTCGGCGGAAAGCGCGCCCTGCTTCGTGAGACGCTCGAACACGCCGCCAAGGCGTTCGGAGAGATTCTCGAACATGGTCACCTCCATGTGCCGCGATGCGGCGGGCTACGACATGCGGGGGCGAAAGCCCGCGCGGCAAACGACAAGCGCACCAGTGGGCGCGACGCGCTGACTGGTGGCGATCCCCGTCACAGAACAGGGACCGGAGGGGCATACCTCCGGGGAATCGTGGCCTGACTACAGAAAAAGCCCCCCGGAGTCAACCGAGGGGCCATCCGTCATCGGCAAGGGGGCGTTCAGGCCGCCAGCGCCGCGATCTGCGCATCGGCATTGGCCAGCGCCGCCGCTTCGTCGACGTTCACGCCCTGCGTGGCGACGACGGTGATATCGGTGATGCCGATGAAGCCCAGCACCTGCCGGATATAGGGCGTGGCAAGGTCATAGGCCGAGCCAACCGGCACGCCGCCCGAGGCATAGGCGACGATCACGCGCTTGTTGCCGACCAGCCCGACCGGGCCGTTTTCGCCATATTTGAAGGTTTCGCCGACGCGGCAGATCTGGTCGATCCAGGTCTTGAGCGGGCCGGTGACGCCGAAGTTGTAGACGCCGCTGCCAAGCACGACCACATCGGCGGCCTTCAGTTCGGCGATCAGTTCGTCGGACAGCGCCAGCGCGGCCTTCTGTTCCGGGGTGCGGTCGGCGGCGGGCGTATAGGCCGCGGCGATCCACGCGCCGTCGATCACCGGCAGGGCGGTCGCGTCGCGCACGGTGACATCGCCGCCGATCTTCGCGGTGATCTTTTCGGCCAGTTTCTTCGACACCGAATATGGGCCTTTGATCGAGGTATCGATCCGCAGGATCTTGGTCATGGGAGGGTCTCCAACAGGGGTTTGCACTTGCAGAAAAATTCGGGCTTTGCCTTGCCGAACACAAGTGTAATGATCGCGCAATGGATGTTTACAGGCGCACAAATGAGCTTTGAAAACTGGGATGAAATCCGCACCGCCTATCAGGTCGCGCGGGTGGGAACGGTCTCCGGCGCGGCGGAGGTTCTGGGCGTCCACCATGCCACGGTGATCCGCCATGTCGACGCGCTGGAGGAACGGCTGGGCACCCGGCTGTTCCAGCGCCATCCGCGCGGCTACACGCCGACCGAGGCGGGGTTGCAGCTTCTGGCCGTCGGACAGGCGACCGAGGATCAGTTCAGCCAGCTTGCGGCCCGGATCGCCGGGGCGGGGGCGGAAATCTCGGGCGAGCTGATCATCACCTCATTGCCGACGATGTCGGGGCTGGTGGTCCCGGCGCTGGCGCGGCTGATGATCGAACACCCGGCGCTGAAGCTGCGCTATCTGACCGATCAGCGGGTGTTCCGTCTGGAATACGGCGAGGCGCATGTGGCGATCCGCGCCGGCGCCCGCCCGACCGAGCCGGACAATGTGGTGCAGCCTCTGGGCACCAACCACATGGCGCTCTATGCGAGCGCGGACTATCTGGACCGGATGGGCCGGCCCGCGGGGATCGGGGATCTGGACGGGCATCGGTTCATCGGTGCCGACA
Organism: Paenirhodobacter populi; assembly: GCF_004022215.1. Classification (GTDB taxonomy): domain Bacteria; phylum Pseudomonadota; class Alphaproteobacteria; order Rhodobacterales; family Rhodobacteraceae; genus Rhodobacter; species Rhodobacter populi. Next base: position 111,631 of record NZ_SAUZ01000013.1, on the reverse strand, counting down.
CGCGGGAATCGCGCGCGCCGTTCTATCGCTGGCTGGCGGAGACGCAGCCCGCCGAGGCGGTGGTCTTCCGCGCCAACGAACCCGAAAGCACGGAGGCGGCGATCCATTCGGGGATCGGGCTCGGCTTCCTGCCGGTGTTGCAGGCGCAAAACGATCCGCGCCTGATCGAGGTGATCGCGCCGATCCCCGAATGGGATTCGGCGATCTGGCTGGTGACCCATGTCGATCTGCACCGCACGCCGAAGGTTCAGGCGGCGCTGGCCGCGCTGAAGGGCGTGGCGCAGGAATGCGGCGCGCTGGCGGCCGAGGGCGGCGCCTGACCGGCGCCGGCCGGATCAGCGCAGGCTGGTGCTGGGCGCGACGGGCAGCCGGTGCGGGGCGACCTCGGGCTCGGTCTCGCGCACGACCGGGGGCTTGGTGCGGCCGTCCCTTTGCCGGCTCCATTCCAGCGCATAGGCCAGACACCATTGCGCGAACAGCCCACCCAGAACCAGCAGCATGTCCTGTTCGATCCCGGCGGGATGCACGTCCTTCACCACCTGCGCAAAGATGGCGATCACCGTGCCCGTGGCAAAGACCGGCAGGCTGTGCCGCCCGATCAGCCGGACCGGCTCCATCGCCTGCGAGGCGGCGAATTTCGGGATCCCCAGCGGCATCGACAGGATATAGGCCAGCGCGATGAAATGGGTCAGACGCGGCATCGAGACGAAGGTCTTGTCGAACCCGGCGACCAGCCCCGGCACGCCCTGCGCCCTGAGCGCGTTCAGCGTCTGGTTCATCCATTCCTTCAGGTCCACGTCCTGCACCCAGGCAAAGCAGAACACCAGCCAGATCGCCGCGATCCAGACGAGCCAGGGCTTCACCGGCACGAACCGCCGACCCTCGCGCAGCGCAAGCCCGGTCAGGATGCCAAGCGTAAAGATCAGCTGCCACGCGAAGGGGTTGAAGAACCAGCCACCCGGCTGCGGATAGTTCGGCAGATCGAGCGAGAGCGCGAAGGTCAGGATCCAGAAGCCCACCGAAAACGCCAGCAACGCCATCGGACTGCGCTGGCCGAGCCGCACGAGGAACGGCGCCCCCAGCATCAGCACCGCATACATCGGCAGGATGTTCACATAGCCGAACTGATGGCCAAGCGTCGCGACGCCCAGGATCACCTCGACCGGCTGCTTCCACAGCAGGTTGAAGGAATTGTTCAGCAACACCTCATCCGCGCCGAGCCACAGCACCCCGCCGGCGACCAGCGCCATGGCCCAGACCGTGGTCATCATGTGGACGAGGTAAAGCTGCCACGCGCGGCCCCAGCCCTTGCGCACCACGTCGACGCCAAGGCCGTTCTTCATCTTCGGCCCGTAGGCCAGCGCCACGGCGCAGCCCGACATGAACACGAAGCCCTCGGCCGCATCCGACAGGCCGAAATTGCGCGAGGTCAGGTTTTCGAAGAACGTGCCCGGCACATGGTTCATGAAGATCATGATCAGGCTCAGCCCGCGGAAGAAATCGAGCCGCGGGTCGCGCTGACCGGGGGCAAGGCCCGGCATCTCCGGATGGGTCGTCGGCGTGGTTCCGGTCATGTTGCGGCCTCCCTTGGTGGCTTACCGGTGGTCGATCGCCCTCAGCGGGCAGGCACGGCAGGTGCGGACGGCGTGGCGTTTTCCGCCGGGACACCGCGTCCCCGGTCAAGGGCGTCGGTCCAGCGGTCCAGAATTGCGTCATGAATCTGCATAACGGCGGCGGGCGCATATTCCGTCGGCACGCCCATCAGTTTTCCGTGTGACGGCAGCGAGGTCCAGCGCAGCAGCGCGGGCGCGCAGACCATCGGCACGCCGACCGGCGACAGCCACAGAAGCAGCCCGGGCGCCAGATACCATGTCGCCGCAAGGCCGATCACGCCGATCGCCACGATCCACCAAGAGGCCGCAAAGGCGTCGCGCCAGCCAAGCGAACCGTCGCCGCGGTTGTTCGTCGGCCAGCCGCCGTCGCGCCCGAGCAGCACCTGAATCACCGAGCGCGTCGAATACATCAGCAGCACCGGCGCCGTCAGCGACGACAGCAGCAGTTCCGCCAGCGACGACAGGAAGGCAAGCCCCGCCCCCCCGAACTGCTTCGCCCGCCCGGTGATGGCGGCCTTGGCGGCGATCAGGATCTTGGGCGCCAGCAGAAGCACGAAGATGCCGATGAACAGGCCGATGGCCTTCGACGCCTCGGACGGCGGGAAATAGGGGAAGGGCCAGTTGGGTTCGGGGAAATAGTCCGGCGGCGGCGCCGTCAGCGGCGCGATGATCGAGGCGATGATGAATCCCAGCCAGAACAGCGGCGAGATATAGGCCATGATGCCCTGCGCAAAGACGAACCGCGACCACGCCCGCAGGCCGGGCGCACCGATGATACGCGAATGTTGCAGGTTGCCCTGACACCAGCGCCGGTCGCGCTTGGCGTGATCGACGATGTTTTCGGGGCCTTCCTCGAACGATCCTTCCAGATCGTCATCGAGCCGCACCACCCAGCCCGCGCGGGCCAGCAGCGCCGCCTCGACGTAATCGTGGCTCATCACATGGCCGCCGAAGGGGGGCTTGCCGCGCAGCGGCGGCAGCCCGCAGGATTCGGCAAAGGCCCGGACCCGGACGATGGCGTTGTGCCCCCAGAACGGCCCCGTCTCGCCCTGCATCATCGCCAGACCGCGCGCGAAGACCGGCGAGAAGAAAGCGGCCGAGAACTGCATCGCCCGGCCGAAGCGCGACCGCGCGCGGATCACCTTGGGCAGGGTCTGCAACAGGCCGAGACGCGGCTCAGCCTCCATCCGGCGGATCAGTTGCAGGATCGTTTCGCCTTCCATCAGGCTGTCGGCGTCGAGGATCACCGCATAGTCATAGGCGCCGCCCGAGCGGGTAACGAAATCCTCGATATTGCCGGCCTTCTTGCCGGTGTTGTTCTCGCGCCGGCGGTAGAAGAACCGGCCGAGCCCGTTGCGGTCCAGCACCAGATGCTTGAACATCACCAACTCGCGCCGGGCGATGGTCTCGTTGCGCGTGTCGGAGAGGATGGCGAAATGCACCACCGCCGGATCGCCGGTGCGGCGCAAGGATTCCTCCATCGCCGCGACGCGGGAAAAGGTGGCCAGCGGGTCTTCGTTGTAGACCGGCATCAGCACCGCCGTCCGGCCAAGGATCGGCGCCTTCGGGTCATAGGCCGGGGGTTTGGCGTGCGAGGTCAGCCCGATCAGCGCCTGCACCGCCCCCCACGCGAGCCACAGCGTCGAGATCAGGATCAGCATGGCCCGGATCACGTCGAGCGCATCCAGCCCGTCGGCATCGCCGAATTGCAGGAACAGCACGAACGCGCCAAGCCCCGCCACAAGCGCAAGCGCCATGGCCACAAAGCGCAGCGCGAAAAGCCCTGCGCGCGATATGGGAAGGGGGATCATCTCTTATCGGTCGGCACCCGCCGGAGGCGCGGCGGGAGATTGCGGGGCAAGACCGGCCGCGTCGGCCAGACGCCGGAACAGGCCGCGCGCGGGCTCGATCACCTGCTGGGGCATGGCCAGCGGCGCATCGGGCAGCGCACAGGGACCTGCGACCAGATCGGCGGGCGACATCGCGGCGGCATCCTTGGCCGTCGCCTTCGCGGCCGTGGCCTTTGCCGGACCCCGGGCGCGGCTTTCACCGGACCGGGACCTGGGGGGCCGGGACGCTGATGGCTTGCTCTGTGCGGTCATGCGTTGATCCATTGATAGAGCCAGGTTTCGGTCAGCTTCTGATCGTAACCAGCGATATGGGCCGAAAGTTCCACGACATTGCCTGTGGGTCTGACGTCCAGGATCAGGCGCCAGACCTTGCTCTCGGGAACATAATGCAACACTTGCGTCGAAATTTCACCCTGCGATGCGGTGGCGACGATCGAGAGCTGATCGGCGGCAGAGGCCGGCAGCCGCCCGATCATGCCCCCCGCGAAGTCGATGACGAACTTGCGCGACCCGTCGGTGTTCGGCGTGCCGGACACGCCGCCCAGCCCGGCGCGCGAGGCGACGATATGGGCGCGGTTCGCATTGGGATCGGGCATCAGGTCGCCCCACCGCAGGCGGTAGCGGAATTCCATGTCGGTGCCCGCCTTGGCCTGTGTGTCCGGCACCCAGAAGGCGACGATATTGTCGTTCACCTCAAGGTCCGAGGGAATTTCCACCAGCCGCACGGTGCCCTTGCCCCAGTCGCCCAGAGGCTCGACCACGCAGGACGGGCGGCGTTCGTAGACCGCCGAGGCATCCTGATAATGGTCGAAATCGCGGTCGCGCTGATACAGGCCGAAGGCGCGGGGATTTTCCTCGACCAGATAGCTCGACGCCAGCCGGGTCGGGTTCGACAACGGCCGCCAGAGCCGCTCGCCGTCGTCGCGCAGGATGCCAAGGCCGTCGCTGTCATGCACCTTCGGGCGGAAATCGTCGAACCGCGCGCGGTTGCGGTCGCCATAAAGGAACATCGAGGTCAGCGGCGCGATGCCCAGCTGCTGCACGTCGGCGCGGAAATACAGCCGCGCCGTCACGTCCATGATCGTTTCCTGACCCGGCGTGATGACGAACTGATAGGCGCCGGTCAGCGAGGTGCTTTCCATCGCCGCCCAGACCACCAGCGTCTGCGAGCCGGGCTCGGGCCGCTGGATCCAGAACTTGGTGAAGCGGGGGAATTCCTCGGCCACCGGCAGGCCGGTGTTGATCGCCAGCCCGCGCGCCGAAAGGCCATAGGTCGAATTGCGGCCGAGCGCACGGAAATAGGACGCGCCCTGAAAGGCCACCAGTTCGTCGAACACATCGGGGCGGTTCAGCGGCGTGTGCAGCCGGAAGCCCGCGACGCCCGGCAGGGCCTCGTGCTCCGGCACGATGTCACGCGCCTGTCGCTCATAGATGAAATCGTCGGTGTCGAAGCCCAGAAGCCAGGCCTGACCGTTCGCCACCTCGTACAGCAGGACGGGTTCCTTGAACAGCCAGCCCATGTGAAAGGCCTGCAGCCGGAACCGCGAATGTTCGGTATCGGCGAAACGCGCCCGGTCCGGGTTGAAACGGATCAGCCGGTAGTCGTCGTAGTTCAGCCGGGTCAGGAAGCTGTCCGGCAGGGTCGAGGTCTGCGGCTGCTTGCTGGCGGTGTCGCGCATGGTGGCGGACAGCGTGTCAAAGCTGAACGGCTGCTGGCCCGTCGTCGCGGGCGCGGGCTCCGCCTCGGGCGGGGTCTGGTCGGGCTCGGGCGGCGGGGCTTCCTGCGCGCGCACCGCCGTTCCCGCACAGGCCAGGACCGCACCCGCCGAGAGGGTGCCCAGAAGGTTCCGGCGGGTCAGCGAAAACGGCAAAAGGGCATTGCGTGGGGACATGTATTTTCCAAGCGATGTCATATAGTTCCTCAGGCCGCCAAATAGCAGCCTCTTTGCCAAATCCTTAGGCATAGTGCCTGTGAACTTGCAAGAGAGCTTTATGTCACGCGATATCAAACTTGTCGTTGCGGCACTGTTGCAGCGCATTGTTGCCAAAGGCATGACCCGAAGCGGCGTGATGTCGCGCAACCGTGTCCCGCAGGGCGCGGGCCGGAACCTGTCGCGCCGCCGCTATCGCCGTCCCTGTCCGGGTGAGTCGAACCGCGCTGACGGGGGAAAACGGACCTTGAACGCCGGGATCGTCCCCGTGCAAACGGCGATCCCCGACCGCTCAATCGAGGCTGTCTGACCGCGCCGTTCCGCAATATGATACCGCATCGCCGGTGATGTCGCGGGCGCAGATCGACCTGCCGGTCGCTGCCTTCGCCGATGCGCCGGGCCATCTGACCGGGACCTGACATGACGCAATCCCCTTCCGGCTCCGACATCGCCGAGGCCGAAGACTTCCTCGCCGCCCATCCCGAGATCGAGGCGTTCGACATCGTTCTGCACGATGCGAACGGCATCGGCCGGGGCAAGATCATCCGGCGCCACGAACTGGCCGGCCTCTACAAGGGCGGGCGGCATCTGCCGATCTCGATCCTCGGGCTGGATATCGTGGGCGAGGATGTGCATGAAACCGGGCTGATCTGGGATCAGGGCGACGGCGACCTGCGCGCCTGGCCGATCCCCGGCACGCTGAAGGCGCTGCACGGCACCAATCCGCCGCGCGGCGAACTGCTGATGAGCATGTATCATCTGGACGGGGCGGAGATGACCTCGGACCCGCGCCACGCGCTGAAGCGGCAGGTGGCGGCGATGGCGGCCGAAGGGCTGCATCCGGCGGGGGCGTTCGAGCTGGAATTCTTCCTCCTCGATCCCGACCGGTCGCAGGGTGTGCGCCCCGCGGCGGCGGTGCTGGACGGGCGGCGCTCGGACTGGACCGAGGTCTATTCCGTCGATCACCTGCACGGGATGGAACCGCTGTTCACCGATATCTACCGCGCCGCCGAGGCGATGGGGATCAACGCTGAAACGGTGATCTCGGAATATGCGCCGGGGCAATACGAACTGACGCTGCATTACCGCACCGATGTGATGCAGGCGGCGGACGACCTGATCCGGCTGAAGCGGATCGTGCGGATGCAGGCGCGCCGGCACGGGGTCCTTGCCTGTTTCATGGCCAAGCCGATCGAGAAATATGCCGGATCGGGGATGCATTTCCACGTCAGCCTGTGCGACGACCGGGGACGCAATGTCTTTGCCGAAGAGGTCGAGGGCCACTGGACCGACACGATCCGCCACGCCATCGGCGGCCTGCGGGCAACGATGGGCGAATCGATGCTGGTCTTCGCGCCGCATGCCAATTCATGGCGGCGGTTCGCCAATCAGAGCTATGCGCCCGTCTCGCCCAGTTGGGGGGTGAACAACCGCTCCGTCGCGCTGCGCATCCCGGCGGGCGAGGTGAAGGCGCGCCGGATCGAGCACCGGCCCTCGGGCGTCGATGCCAACCCCTATCTGGTGGGGGCGACGATCCTTGCCGGGATCCGGCACGGGCTGGCGCACCGCATCGATCCGGGGCCGGAAACGCAGGGCAACGGCTATGAGGGCGGCGATGACCTGCCGATGCCGGGCGACTGGCGCGAGGCGATCCGCGCGGCACAAGGCTCGGCCTTCCTGAAAGAGGCGCTCGGCCCGGACATGCACCGCACCTTCACCGCGATCAAGGCGGCGGAATATCAGCGGGTGGCGCGCTGGATCGCCGATGTGGATTACGCGCTCTACCTGCACAACGCATGATTGCGGCGGGGTCGGCGGCGGGGGTTTCACACCCCCGCACCCCCGTGGGATATTTATGGAAACACGAAAGCAGGAATGGCCCGACCCGGGACGCCAGGCGAAGCCGGGCCGGAACCGTCGTCTTTCACGGTCATCGGCGTCCCCGCCTGTTCCGCATCTCCAGAATTGCCCGACGTGGTGACTAAATCCTTAATGGCCGTCGTTTTTCCATAAATATCCCGGGGGGAGTCTTCATGAAATGAAGACGGGGGGCAGCGCCCCCCAGCCCCGCCAGCCGCAAGCGCCTAGCCCAACAGCGAACAGATCCGCCGCACGGCCAGCGCATAGCCCTCGATCCCCAGCCCGGCGATCACCCCGTCCGCCCGCAGCGAGACATAGGAATGGTGCCGGAACGGCTCGCGCTTGTGGACGTTCGAGATGTGGCATTCGATCACCGGCCCCTCGAAGGTGTTCAGCGCATCGAGAATCGCCACCGAGGTATGCGTCCACGCGCCCGGATTGATCACGACCCCGCAGGCGGTCTGGCGCGCCTCGTGGATCCAGTCGATCATCTGGCCTTCCCAGTTGGTCTGAAGGAGCTTCACCGCGAAGCCCGCCGCGGCGGCGACGGCGGCGCAGTCGCGCTCGACATCCGCGAGCGTATCGGCGCCGTAGATTTCCGGTTGCCGCTGGCCCAGCAGGTTCAGGTTCGGCCCGTTCAGGATGTGGATCGTCTTCATCTTGCGCCCCTTTCGGCCAGCCAATCAGCGCCGCTTCATCGCGTCAAGCAGGGCCGCGCCGAAAGAGCCGGTATCCCCGCCCTTCGGCGCGGATTTCGGCGCAGACGACATCGGCCCCTTCGGCTTCGGCCCAGCCTGAGGACCCTTCGCGGCGCGATCCTCGCGCGCCGAAGTGCCGCCGTCCTTGCGCATGGTCAGGCCGATGCGCTTTCGCGGAATGTCCACCTCGGTCACGCGGACCTTCACTACGTCGCCGGCCTTCACCACCTCATGCGGGTCTTTCACGAAACGGTCTGCCAGCTGGCTGACATGGACGAGCCCGTCCTGATGCACGCCGATATCGACGAAGGCGCCGAAGGCCGCCACATTCGTCACCGTGCCTTCGAGCTGCATGCCGGGGCGGAGGTCCTTGATGTCCTCGATCCCGTCCGCAAAGCTCGCCGTCACGAAGCTCGGGCGCGGGTCGCGTCCGGGCTTTTCCAGTTCCGCCAGAATGTCGCGCACCGTGGGCAGGCCGAAGCTCGCATCGACGAAATCGGCCGGGTTGAGCCGTTTCAGCGCCGCGCCGTCGCCCATCAGCGCCCGGATGTCGCGCCCGCAGGCCTTCACGATGCGCCGTGCGACGTCATAGGCCTCGGGGTGGACGGACGAGGCATCCAGCGGCTCATCCCCGTCGCGGATGCGCAGGAAGCCCGCGCATTGCTCGAACGCGCGCGGCCCCAGACGCGCGACCTTCAGCAAAGCCTTGCGCGACCGGAAGGCGCCGTTGGCATCGCGATGCGCCACGATCGCCTCGGCCAACCCCGGCCCGAGGCCCGAGACATGCGCCAAGAGCGGCGCTGAGGCCGTGTTCAGATCCACTCCCACCGCGTTCACCGCATCCTCGACCACGCCTTCGAGTGCGCGGCCGAGCTTCGACTGGTCCACGTCATGCTGATACTGGCCGACGCCGATGGATTTCGGCTCGATCTTCACCAGTTCGGCCAAGGGGTCCTGCAACCGCCGCGCGATGGACACCGCGCCGCGCAGGGAGACGTCCAGATCCGGGAACTCCCGCGCCGCCAGTTCGGATGCGGAATAGACCGAGGCCCCGGCCTCGGACACCACCACCTTCACCGGCGCCCTGACGCCCGCGGGCAGCAGCTTTAGCGTCTCAGCCACCAGCTTTTCCGTCTCGCGGCTCGCCGTGCCATTGCCGATGGCGATCAGGTCCACCCCATGCGCCGCGATCAGCCGGATGATCGCCGCCTGCGCCCCGCGCAGGTCGTTCTTCGGCTGGAACGGATAGAGCGTGTCGGTCGCCAGCAGTTTCCCCGTCGCATCGACCACCGCCGCCTTGACCCCGGTGCGGATGCCGGGATCGAGCCCCAGCGTCGCCTTGGCCCCGGCAGGCGCGGCCAGCAGCAGATCCTTGAGGTTGCGCGAAAAGACGGCAATCGCCTCTTCCTGCGCCTTCGCCCGCATCTCGCCCATCAGGTCGAGCATCATCGACAGGCTCAGCTTCACCCGCCATGTCCAGCCCGCCACCCCGCGCAGCCAGACATCGCCCGGCGCCTGCGTGCGGGCGTCGAAGACGGCGGCGACCATGGCGACGGCGCGCTCGGCCCCCGCCTCATCGGGCTGGATGTCCAGCGTCACCACCCCCTCGTTCGAGGCGCGCAGCAGCGCCAGCGCCCGGTGACTGGGGATCGTCGCCCAATCCTCGCTATGCTCGAAATAGTCCGAGAATTTCGCCCCCTTCTCCTCCTGCCCGGCGACGACCTTGGCCGTCACCTTCGCCGTGCGGTGCAGGAAGGCACGCAGATCGCCCAGAAGTGCCGCGTTTTCCGTCAGCCCCTCGGCCAGAATGTCGCGCGCGCCGGTCAGCGCATCCTTCACCGTCGGCACCGCCTCGGTGACGAACCCGGCGGCCAGAGCCTCGGGTTCGGCGCGGCGGTCAGCCAGGATCCCCTCGGCCAGCGGGGCGAGGCCATTTTCCCGCGCGATCATCGCCTTGGTGCGGCGTTTCGGCTTGTAAGGCAGGTAGATGTCCTCAAGCTCGGCCTTGGTCTCCGCCCGCGCGATCTGCGCGGCCAGATCGTCGGTCAGCTTGTCCTGCCCCCGGATGCTGTCGAGGATCGCGGCCCGCCGCGCCTCCATCTCCCGCAGATAGACCAGACGGTCGGCCAGCTTGCGCAGCTGCGTATCGTCAAGGCCCCCGGTCGCCTCCTTGCGGTAGCGCGCGACAAAGGGCACCGTCGCCCCCTCGTCCAGCAGCCCCACGGCGGCCGAGACCTGATCCGGGCGCGCGCCGATTTCGGCGGCGATGGTGCGGGCGATGCGGGTGGCGGTATCCATGGTGTCTCCCTTCGGGTCGAGGGGACGTTGTAGCCCGCCACCGCGCCCGCGCCAAGGTCTTGACACCGCGCCGCTCCGCGCGCCTCATCCCCGAAACAGGAGGCCCCCGATGACCCAATTCGACCGCGAGCTTGAAGACCGCCTTGTCCGCTATTGTTCCGTGGATACGCAAAGCGACGAGGGATCGGCGAGCCAGCCTTCGACCGAGATCCAGCTGAACCTTACAAAGATGCTGGCCGATGAGCTGCGCGCGGCGGGGGCCGGGGATGTGACGATCACCGATTACGGGGCGGTTCTGGCGACGGTGCCGGGCACGGCGGAGGGTCCGGTGATCGGGCTTCTGGCGCATATGGACACGGCACCCGCCTATAATGCCACGGGGGTGAAGCCGCGCGTGATCCGGGGCTACAACGGCGGCGCGATCACCTATCCCGACAGCGTGCTGGTGCTGACGCCGGAACATTCGCCCTATCTGGCGACGAAGGTGGGGCATGACATCATCACCGCCTCGGGCACAACACTGCTGGGCGCGGATGACAAGGCGGGCGTGGCGGTCATCATGACCGCGGTGCGGGAGCTGATCGCCTCCGGCGCGCCGCGCCCGAAACTGCGCATCGCCTTCACACCTGACGAGGAAATCGGCCGTGGCGTCGATCCGCGCCTGCCCGCCGATCTCGGCGTCGATTTCGCCTATACCTTCGACGGCGGCGCGGTGGGCGAGGTGGAATACGAAACCTTTTCCGCCGACGGGGCCAAGGTGCGGGTCTCCGGCGTTTCCACCCATACCGGCACGGCGCAGGGCAAGATGGTCAACGCCCTGCATCTGGCGGCGAAGATCATCGACACCCTGCCGCAGGCCACCCAGACGCCCGAGGTCACCGGCGGCCGCGACGGCTTCTGGCACATCCACGCGATGAAGGGCACGGCGGCGGAGGTCGATATGTCGATCATCCTGCGCGATTTCGAACTCGACGGCCTCGCCGCGCGGGGCGAGATGCTGAAACAGGTCTGCGCGGCGGTGGCCGCCACCGAACCCCGCGCCACCGTGACCTGCGAGATCCGCCCCCAATACCGCAACATGCGCTACTGGCTGGAAAAGGACATGACGCCGGTGACGCTTGCCCACGACGCCTGCCGCGCCGAGGGGATCGAGCCCGTCTCCAACCCGATCCGTGGCGGCACCGACGGCTCGCGACTGACGGAAATGGGCGTGCCCTGCCCCAATGTCTTCACCGGCATGCAGGACATCCACGGGCCGCTCGAATGGATCTCGGTGCAGGACATGGCGGCGGCAACGCGGGTCTGCCTGAGGCTCGTCGGACTGGCGGCACGGGCGTAGGGGGCGCTGCCCCCGCGCATTCCGCGCTCCCCCGGGATATTTGGGGAAAGCCGAAACAGGAAATATCGTGAAAGGCCCGCGCGGGCGACGCCGTGACCCATTTTGCCCCGAACGGGTAGATCCTTTCATCTTTCCCCAAATATCCCGGGGGTGAATTTGCGCGGATGCGCAAAGAGGGGGCTGGCCCCCTGCGCCCTATCCGGAAAGAACCTTGCGGAACCGCATGAGCGTGACGGAAAAGGTGAACACCGCCATCGCCGCCATCGTCGCCATTTCCGGCCAGACCAGCCCGATGCCACTGCCGCGATATAGCACGGATTGCGCGAAGGCGACGAAATGCGGTGCCGGGCTGAGGATGCGGATCGCGACCTGCAGGAAGCCGGGCATCGATTCCAGCGGCGTGATCCCCCCCGACAACAGGATCATCACCACGATCACCGGGATCACCAGCAACCCGTATTGCCCCATGTTCTTCGTGAACGTCGCCAGCAGAAGCCCGAGGCTCGCCAGCGCGATCACGTAAAGCGCCGTGCCCAGAACGAACAGCAGGACCGAGCCGCTCACCGGCACCGCCAGCAGCCATTCCACCACCACGATCAGGCTGAACACCGCCGCGATCAGGATCACCAGCCCGTTCGCAAGGATCTTCGACACGACGATCTCGGGCGGCCGCACCGGCATGACCAGCACATGCTCGATCGTGCCGTGTTCCCGTTCCCGGATCAGCGAGGCCCCGGCTAGGATCAGCGTCAGGATGGTGATCGAGTTCATCAGCTGCATCACCGAGGTGAACCATTTCGAGGTCAGGTTCGGGTTGTAGAAGCTGCGGAACACCACGTCGATCTGCGAACCATCCACCGCCGAGGGGCTGAAATAGCGGGTGATCTCCTGCCCGAGCATCTGGCTCATGAAGGCGGCGCCATTGCCGGCATGGGCCACGGCGGTCGCATCCACGTCGATGTTGATCGTCACCGACCGCCCGGCCTTCAGGTCGCGCTCCATGTCGGGCGGGAAATCGACGACGAGGATGTATTTCCCGTCCTTCTGCGCCTGCAGGGCCTGATCCGCGGCGATCATGTCGGGGGATTTGAACAGCGGCGGCTGGATCGAATCGGTCAGGCGGGCGGACAGGATGCTCTGATCCTCGTCGATGACGGCGACGGCCAGATGATCCACCTCGGTCGAGATCGCATCCGCGACCATGTAGGTCGACACGGTGAAGACATAGGCGATCAGCACCAGCATCACCACGTCGCGGGCGATGGCGCGCAATTCCTTGGCCGTCAGGCGCAGGGTGTTGAGGATCCGCTGCATCTCAGGCCTCCTGCTTGCGCAGGGCAAGCACCGCAAGCGCCAGATAGGCCAGCGCGAACCCCGTCAGGACCAGCGCGTTCAGCCCCAGATCGCTCCAGCCGAAGCCCTTGACGAAGGTGCCCTGCGTCACCTGCTGATACCACGACCCCGGAAAGCCGAAGCCGATCATCCGGCTCGCGGGTTGCAGCGAGGATACCGGCACGATCAGCCCCGAGAAGTTCACCGTGGGCAGGATCGACAGCACCGCCGTGGCGAAGACCGCCGCCACCTGCGTTTTCGTGAAGGTCGAGATCAGCAGCCCGAACCCCGTCGTCGCGGCGACATAGATCACGCTCAGCCCGGCGAGGGTCCAGAAACTGCCGGTGAAGGGCACCTGAAAGATCAGCAGGCCGAGCACGAACAGCACGACGAAATTCACCACCGAGATCACCAGATAGGGCAGCTGCTTGCCCAGCAGGAATTCCAGCCGGGTGACCGGGGTGGAGCGGAAATTGGCGATGGTGCCGGTTTCCACCTCGCGCACGACGCCGATGGCGGCCATGATCGCGGGGATCAGGAACAGGATCAGCATGATGACCGAAGGCACCATCGCATTGGCGCTGCGGAAGGCCTGATTGAACAGGAACCGCGTTTCGATATCGACCTGCGAGGCCGCCGCGCCGCCCTGTTCCTGCGCCGTCAGATCGGCGAAATGGTTCATCACCCCAAGCGCATAGGCGCGCGAGGTTTCCGCCCGGAACGGCAGCGACCCGTCGAGCCAGACCGAGACCTCGGGCACCTTGCCCTGCCGCAGCGCCTTGCCGAAGCCGTCGGGGATTTCCAGCGCGATGGCCAGATCCCCCCGCCCCATGCGCTGCATCATGTCCTGCGTGCCGCTCAGCGGATCTTGCGTGCCGAACTGGCGGATGGCGCTGAACTGTTCGGCCAGACGGCGGCTTTCGGCGGTCTGGTCCTGATCCTCGACGGCAAAGCTCAGCCGGTTCACGTCGAAGGAAATCCCGAAGCCCACGGTGATCATCAGGATTACCGGCCCAAGCAGCGCGAAGAACAGCCGGATCGGATCGCGCAACAGCTCCATCGTCTCGCGCGTGGCATAGGCCCAGAGCCGGGTCAGCGCCGCGCGCGGGGCCGAGGGGGCCGGGGCCTTTTCGACGCGCAGCACGCCCTCGGGTGCGGGATCGGCCGCGATCTCATCCTCCAGATAGGCGATGAACGCCTCTTCCAGCGTCTTGGCCCCACGCTTTTCCGTCAACTCGGCGGGGGTGCCGACGGCCAGCACCTTGCCCGCGTGCATCAGCGAAATGCGGTCGCAGCGCGCCGCCTCGTTCATGAAATGGGTGGAGATGAAGATCGTCACGCCCTTGTCTCGGGACAGCGAGATCAGCTTGCGCCAGAACCCGTCCCGCGCCACCGGATCGACGCCCGAGGTTGGTTCATCAAGGATCAGGATCCGCGGTTCGTGGATCGTGGCGACGGCAAGCTGCAACCGCTGCCGGATGCCAAGCGGCAGATCGTCGGGCATCTGATCGGCCACGGTGTCGAGTTCGTAATCCGTCAGGCTCGCCGCCACCCGCCCTGCACGGTCCGCGCGCGGCACGCCATAGAGTTTCGCATGCAGGTCGAGGTTCTGCCGCACCGACAACTCGCTGTAGAGCGAAAAGCTCTGCGACATGTAGCCGATGCGCAGCCGCGCCTGCATGTCCGACCGGCCAAGAGGTTCGCCGAACAGCTTCGTCGTGCCCTCGGTCGGCGTCAGCAGACCCGTAAGCATCTTCATCGTCGTCGATTTGCCGCAACCATTCGAGCCGAGAAAGCCGAAGATCTCGCCCTCGGGGATTTCAAAGCTGACATCATCGACGGCGGTGAAATCACCAAAGCGCATGGTGAGGTTATGCGCCTCGATCGCCGGGGCCTTGTCGGCGGAGGGCACGCGGGGGCGCAGTTCGACGGGCTTGTGCTCGGCCCGCTCCGCCTCGGGCAGAAGGGCGATGAAGGCGTCGTCCAGCGTCCTGGCCCCGGCGCGTTCCATCAGCTCCTTCGGCGCGCCCTCGGCGATCACCTTGCCGCCGTCCATCGCGGCGAGCCAGTCGAAGCGTTCCGCCTCGTCCATATAGGCGGTGGCGACGATCACGCTCATATCCGGCATACGTTCGCGGATGCTGTCGATCAGGTCCCAGAACTGCCGCCGCGACAGCGGATCGACGCCCGTGGTCGGTTCGTCGAGGATCAGCAGGTCGGGGTCATGGATGAGCGAGCAGCACAGGCTGAGCTTCTGCTTCATCCCGCCCGACAGCTTGCCCGCCGGCCGGTCCGGAAACGGCGCAAGGCCGGTCGCGTCCAGCAGCATGTGGATACGCTGGTCGCGCTCCCCGGCCTTCTGCCCGAACAGCCGGCCGAAGAAATCGAGGTTCTCGCGCACCGTCAGCGTCGGATAGAGGTTCCGCCCCAGCCCCTGCGGCATATAGGCGATGCGCGGTTGCATCCCCGCGCGCGCCGCCCGGTCGCTCATATCCGCGCCGAGCGCCACGACCTTGCCCGACTGCACCTTGCGCACACCCGAGATCAGGCCAAGCAGCGTGGATTTCCCCACCCCGTCCGGCCCGATCAGGCCCGCCATGCAGCCCGCCGGAACCCGCAATGTCACGCCGTCCAGCGCCACGGTCTTGCCGTAGCGGTGGCCGACGCCTTCAAGTTCCGCCGCGAAGGCCATCATGCACCTATTGCGGCAGCTTCACTTGCAGGTTCGCGGGCCAGTCGACGGCGGGATCCTTGCGCACATAGCCCACGCCACGCACGCCGACCTTCACGTAATCCTCGAATTTCTCCAAGAGATCGCGCGGGATCGACAGCTTGACGCGAAAGACGAGCTGTTCGCGCTCGGACTGGGTTTCCACGCTTTTGGGCGTGAACTGCGCCTGCGGCGAGATGAAGGTGACCTTCGCCGGCACGACATATTGCGGGATCGGGTCGAGGATCAGCCGCGCCTCGTCATCCGCCGAAAGCGTGCCCACCGCATCGGCGGGCAGATAGAGGTTCATGTAGACATCGGTCAGGTCGAGCAGCGTCACCACCGGCGTTCCGGCCGCGATCACCTCGCCCGGTTCGTGCAGGCGGAACTGCACCCGGCCGCGGATCGGCGCCTTGACGGTCAGATCGTCGATGGCGACCTTCACCTCTTCGACCGCGGCGTTCGAGGCGGCGATCAGCGCGTCGCCATTCGATACCGCCGCCTGCGCGGAGGCGAGCGACGCCTTGGCCGATTCCAGCGCGTTGCGCGCGTCGTCCAGACTGCCCTGCGAGGCGATGGCCTGCGCCTGCAGCTTTTCCGTCCGGTCATAGGTCGTCTGCGCGACGGTGACGGCGCTTTGCGCCTGCATCACCGCGGCCTCGGCCTGCGCCTTCGTCGCCTGCGCCTGCAACACCTGCGCCTCGGCGCCCAGAAGTTTCGCCTGCATTTCCCGGTCGTCGAGCTGCGCGATCACCTGACCCGCCTCGACCACCTGCCCTTCGGACACCAGCACCGCGGACACCCGGCCCGCATATTTCGCCGCAACATCGACGCTTTGCGCCTCGATCCGGCCATTCGAGCTGGAAATATCCGTTTCCGCGCTGCGCAGGCCAAGCGTGATAAGCACGCTGTCCAGAAATCCAGCCGCCTGCACCGGGGGCGCGGCCCCTAATCCGACAAGAACCGACAGAAAAACGAATGTTGGAAATGCGCGGCGCATGACGCCCCCTGAACTGACCAGTTCAGTAAAGACTGAGACGAATCCAGCCGGTTGTCAACGAGATGGAATGACGCGCCCGGACCGATGCGATAAGGTTGCAACGGGGTCACGTGCCCGTCCAGGAGTGCCAGATGGCGAAAGATACCGAAGAGAAACGGGAACAGACCACCAGTTTCAACGTGCTGATCGTGGTGGTCAGTCTGGCGTTCATCTGGCTGATCGTGCCCTATTACGGCGCGATCCTGTGGGCGACGATCCTTGCGATCCTGTTCCATCCGTTGCAGGTGCGGCTGACCGTGCTGTTCCGCGGGCACCGCTCGATCGCGGCGATCGTCAGCGTTCTGGCCTGCATCTGCATCGTGGTGCTGCCCGGATCGGCGCTGCTGGCGGCGTTGGCGCAGCAGGCGACGGATCTGTATAACACCATCAACCGGCGCGAGTTCGACCCGGCCACGCTGCTGGCACAGTTGCGTTCGGCGCTGCCGGTGCGGCTGGACCAATGGCTGTCGTCGCTGGATTTCACCCAGTTCTCCGACCTCCAGTCGCGGCTGACGTCTTTCCTAGAGACCGCGACGCAGACGATCGCGCGGCGCGCCTATTCCGTGGGTCAGGGCACGGCGCAATTCGCCGTGGCGACGGGGGTGATGCTGTATCTGCTGTTCTTCCTGTTCCGCGACGGGCCGGCCGTGGCGGCGACGATCCGCCGCGCGAGCCCGCTGAGCGATCACCACACCGACCGGCTGCTGCGCGCCTTCGTCGCCGTGGTGAAGGCGACGGTGAAGGGCAACCTCATCATCGCGGTCATTCAGGGTGGCATCGGCGGGCTGACGTTCTGGGCGCTTGGGGTAAAGGCCTCGCTGTTCTGGGGGGTGCTGATGACGGTGCTGTCGCTGCTGCCGGCGGTGGGCGCGGCGCTGGTCTGGCTGCCCGTCGCCATCTACATGCTGGTGACGGGAGATTTCATGCGCGGGATCATCCTGATGGTCATCGGCTTTGGCGTCATCAGCCTGATCGACAACCTCCTGCGGCCGACGCTGGTGGGCAAGAGCACCCGCCTGCCGGATTACGTCGTGCTGATCTCGACCCTCGGCGGGCTGTCGATCCTGGGGGTGAACGGCTTCGTTCTGGGGCCGCTGATCGCTGCGCTGTTCTTTGCGGTGTGGAAGCTCTACATCAACGACCGCACCGCCCGGCAGAACAACCTTCCCGGTTAGCGTTTTCGCCGCCGCAGCATCCGCCGCAGCGCATTGACGACGCCGAACAGCATGATCGCCCGGCCGGTGATCGTTTCCGCCTGCATGCCCGCCGCCCGCATTGCGCCTATGGCGTTTTCGGTGCGCACCCGCGCCTGCCGCTCCATCTGTTCCAGCTCGGCCAATTCCTGAGACCGGGGCGTGCTGGCCGCGTAAATGCCAAGCGCCACCGCGATCACCAGCCAGAAGCCGCCGATCACCGCCGTCGCGCCCAGTTCGCCCAACTCCGGCACCAGCGCCAGATACAGCGCCCGCGTTCCGAACCCCATCGCGATCAGCAGCGCGACCAGCGCCACGATCCCGGCCACAACGCGCTGCGCCGCCTGCTGCAACAGCAGCTTGCGGCGCAGGACCGCGATCCGTGCATAGACACGCGCGGCATCAAGTGTCGTCGACATTCCGTCCTCCTGCCGCGCGCGGCCTCAGCGATTCTTCCGGCTCAGCGACAGGCCGAGGGCGATCCCCACGCCAAGCGCGGTCAGCGCCGTCAGCGTCGGATAGCGCGCCGGAACACGTTCGAGTTCCTCGCCGACCTGCGCGAGCGACTGGCTCAGCGAACTGCGAACGCCCGCGATATAGTCCGGATCGGTCACTTCGTCGACCTTGGCCCGCGCGCTGCGCACCGTGCGCTGCACGGCGTCGAGGCCTTCCTCGACCTTGGCCTGCGCATGTGCGGCGCCCTTTTTCACCGTGTCGGCGACGTTTTCCCCGGCGTCCTTGACGCCGTCCCTGACACCCGTTTCGTCAAGCTTGTCGTCGAGTTCACCGCGAAGCTGGCGGATTTCATCCTTGAGACCCATCGTTCTCTCCATTCTCACATTGCGCCCGGGGATATCATGCGCCGGAACGTGGACGAATCCACAGGTTTTCAGCTTCCCCACGGTCATAACGCGCGAATCCCGGTCCGGTTTCCTGCGCCATACGGTTTGGCGGGTTTATATCGGCAGGCGGGTCAAGGGGGCCAGCCCCCTCGCGCGTGCCGCGCTCACCCCCCGGGATATTTATGGAAGAATGAAGGGGGAAGGCGGGTCAGCGCGAGAGGGCGAGCAGCAGGGCGATCTCGGCGATCTGCTGGCCCGCGCCCAGAACGTCGCCCGTCTGTCCGCCAAGCCGCGCCCGCGCCATAAGGCCGAGCCCGGTCACCGCCAGCATCGCGGCCGCAAGCGCCACGGCGCCGCCGGGAACGAAGGCCAGCGGCGCGCTGCCGAGGATCAGCGCCACGGCGAGCGCCGGCAGGCTGCGCGCCTGCGCCGCATGGCCGAGGCCGTCCGCCCGCGCGGGCGGCAGCAGCGTCATCAGCGCGGCGGGGGCGGCGCGGCTGGCCATCGCGACGACGATCATCGCCGCCGGATCGGCCAGCAGCGCCAGCGCCTGCCATCTGAGCCCGATGCCAAGGATCAGCGCCACCGCCCCGAAGGATCCGATCCGCGAATCGCGCATGATCTCCAGCCGCCGCGCCCGGTCTCGCGCGCCCCAGAAGCCGTCGGCGCAATCGGCAAGTCCGTCTTCGTGCAGCGCGCCGGTGGCGGCGATCTGCGCGGCCAGCGCCAACCCCGCCGCCAGAACCGGCGCCAGCCCCGCCCAAAGCGCCAGCGCCAGAACGCCCGCGCCGATCAGCCCGGGCACGAGCCCGGCCAGCGGAAAGGCCCAGGCGGCGCGCCCGATGCCGGGCACCGGCTCGGGCAGGCGCCCCGCCGGCAGCCGCGTCAGCAGCATCACCGCCAGTTGCAGCTCTGCCAGCCGGGTGCGGATCATCCCTCGCTCACCCCGGCCTCGCCGAAGGTGGCCATGCCGTTGTGGCATTCCAGCGCCGCGCGCAGGATGCCAAGCGCCAGTGCCGCGCCGGACCCCTCACCCAGCCGCATGTCGAAATCCAGCACCGCCGTCCTGCCCATCGCCGCCAGCAGCCGCCGATGCCCCGGCTCGGCCGAGACATGGCCGATCAGGCAATGGTCGAGCAGGCGCGGATCGGCCGCATGCAGCGGCGCGGCGGCAGCGGTGCAGATGAACCCGTCGAGGATGACCGGGATCCGCGCCGCCCGCGCCGCCAGAACCGCGCCGCAGATCGCCGCCTGTTCGCGTCCGCCCAATGCCGCAAGGGTTTCCATCGGCGTCAGCCCCCGGTGCCGGGCCAACCCGCGCTCGATCGCCGAGATCTTGCGCCGCAGCCCCTCGGCGTCCGAGCCGGTGCCGGGGCCGACCCAATCCGCGACATTCCCGCCGAACAGCGCCGCTGCCAGCGCGGCGGCGATGGTCGAATTGCCGATGCCCATCTCGCCCAGAATCAGGACATCCGCATCCCGATTCACCGCCGCCGCGCCGCGGTTCATGGCGGCGAGCGTCTCAGCCCCGGTCATCGCGGCGGTAGCGGTGAAATCCGCCGTCGGCCGGTCCAGATCCAGCGCCACGACCGACAGATCCGCGCCGTTCACCCGGCAGAGCTGATTGATCGAGGCGCCACCCGCCTGAAAATTCGCCACCATCTGCGCCGTGACCGCCTGCGGATAGGGGTTCACCCCCTGCGCGCAGACCCCGTGATTGCCGGCAAAGACCAGCGCCTGCGCCAACCCGATCCGGGGACGCGGCGTCGCCCGCCATCCGGCCATGAACAGCGCCAGATCCTCGAGCCGCCCCAAAGATCCGGGCGGTTTCGTCAGGCTGTTCTGCCGGTCGAGCGCAGCGGCCCGCGCCGCTTCATCCGCGACGGGCAGGGTTTCGGCAAGGAAAGGGATCGCGGCAAGATCGTCGAATGTCATCATTTCACCTTCAGCGGCAGGCCCGCGACGGCAAGGATCACCTCATCCGCCGCCTGCGC
Source organism: Paenirhodobacter populi (assembly GCF_004022215.1). Classification (GTDB taxonomy): domain Bacteria; phylum Pseudomonadota; class Alphaproteobacteria; order Rhodobacterales; family Rhodobacteraceae; genus Rhodobacter; species Rhodobacter populi. Next base: position 90,932 of record NZ_SAUZ01000013.1, on the reverse strand, counting down.
CACCCATTGATTCAAAACCCCCGCCGCATCGCGGAAATCGCGGGCGAGGCGGTTGTCGGGCACGATCCCGGCGCCGACCTCATTCGTCACCAGAACCACCGGGGCGGATTGCCGGGGCAGCGCCGCGACCAGATCCCGCCCCGCCGCCTGCCAGTCGCGCCCGGCCAGCATCAGGTTCGTCAGCCAGAGCGTCAGGCAATCGACAAGGCGCGGCTTGCCATCCGTCGCATCCAGCGCCGGCACAAGATCGAGCGGTTCCTGATGCGTCACCCATTCCGGCCCGCGGCGGGCCTGATGGGCGGCGATCCGGGTCTCCATCTCGGCGTCGAACGCCTGCGCGGTGGCGATATAGACCGCCTCCGGCCCAAGGCCGAGCGTGCGGCTTTCGGCGATCGCGCTCTTGCCCGAGCGTGCCCCGCCGGTGACAAGGATGATCCGTGCCATGCGCCCCCCGATGGACTTTTGTTCCCGTGCGGGGTTCAAAGCAGAAACGGCAGCGGGGATAAAGGAAAATCCATGCGCGATGAGACCCGGATATGGCTGATCCGCCATGCGCCCGCCCGGCATGACGGCCGCCTTGCCGGGCACCGGGATGTGGATGCGGAGCCGTTCGGCGCCCCTGCGGCCCGCGCGTTGCGGGCGGCGGTGGGGGAGGCGCGGATATGGTCCTCGCCCGCGCGGCGTTGCGTGCAGACAGCGCAGGCGATCTGGCCCGGCGCGGAACCCGCCAGCGATCCGCGCCTGTGGGAGCAGGATTTCGGCGCGTGGGAGGGGCTGGCCTTCGCCGATCTGCCCGATCTAGGTCCGCTGTGCACCGCCGATCTTGCCGCTCATGCCCCACCGGAGGGCGAGAGTTTCGACGCCATGTGCGCCCGGGTCGGCGCGGCGCTGGACGATCTGGCGCCGGGCACGCATTGCCTTGTCGTCCACGCGGGAACGGTGCGCGCGGCGCTGGCGGCGGCGACGGGATCGGTGCCGGGGGCGCTGGCCTTTCAGATCGCGCCGCTGTCGCTGACCCAACTCACCCGGACCGGCGCGGGCTGGTCCGTCGGCTTCGTGAACCGGAGTTTCGCATGACTATCCCGGATTTCGCCCTGATGATGCTGGTCGCGATGGCCATTGATCTGGCGATCGGCTGGCCCGCGCCGCTGTTTCGTCGCATCGGCCATCCGGTGACATGGGTCGGCGGGCTGATCGCGGGCCTAGACCGGCGGTTGCCCCGGCGCAGGCTGGCGGGGGCTCTGGCGGCGGTGCTGGTGATCGGCCTCGCGGGTGGGGTGGCGGCGGTTCTACAAGCCGTCCTGCCCGATGGCTGGCCGGGCATCGTGATCGGTGGGCTGCTGGCATGGCCGCTGGTGGCGATGCGGTCCCTGCATGACCACGTGGCGGCGGTGGCGCGACCGCTGGCGGCGGGCGATCTGGCGGGGGCGCGGCGGGCGGTGTCGATGATCGTCGGGCGCGATCCCGAGGCGCTGGATGCGGCGGGCGTTGCGCGCGCCGCGCTGGAAAGTCTGGCCGAGAATACCTCGGACGGGGTCGTGGCGCCGATCTTCTGGGGCGCGGTTCTGGGCCTGCCGGGGATCGCCGCCTACAAGGCGATCAACACGCTCGATTCGATGATCGGGCACCGGACGCCGCGGCACGAGGCCTTCGGCTGGGCCTCGGCGCGGATCGACGATCTGGTGAACCTGATCCCGGCGCGGCTGTCGGGGCTGATCTTCGCGCTGGTGTCGCGCGCGCCCTCGGCGGCGATCCGCTGCATGGCGCGCGACGCGGGGCATCACCGTTCGCCCAACGCCGGCTGGCCCGAGGCGGCGATGGCGGGTGCGCTGCACCTGCGCCTGTCCGGGCCGCGCGTCTATGGCGACCGGATCGCGCAGGAGCCTTGGGTGAACGAGGGCGCGCCGGACCCGGACGCCGCCGACATGCGGCGGGCGTTGGCTCTTTATGCGCGGGCGATGGGGGGGGTGGCGTTGTTGCTGGCGCTGGCGGGATTGCTGCCCTGATCTTCGCCGCGGACGGGGGATCGGTGAATATCCTTTCGCCCATGTCATCCACGACGCAAGAAACTGCATCTATTTTCAGCAAGTGACGCGAAGAATCGGGAAACATCGCGGCGCGATCTTGTCTATGCTGCGGTTTGAACGCATCCCGATCCCGGCGACCGCCTGCCCCGACACTGACATGAGGACGATCATGACGCTATCCAATTCTCTGGCCCACGCGGATGTGGCGCATCAGCTGCATCCCTTCACCGATGCCCGCGCGTTCGAGCAGAACGGCCCGCTGATCATCGATCACGGTCAGGGGATCCATGTCTTCGATTCCACCGGCAAGAAATACATCGAGGGCATGGCCGGGCTGTGGTCCGTGGCCGTCGGCTTCAACGAGCCGCGTCTGGCTGAAGCCGCCTACAAGCAGTTCCAGAAGCTGCCCTACTACCACACCTTCAGCGCGAAATCGCATGAACCCTCGATCAAGCTATCGGAAAAGCTGGCCGAAATGGCGCCCGAGGGGCTGAACCACGTGCTGTATTGCTCCTCGGGGTCCGAAGGCAATGATACGGTCGTCAAGCTGGTCTGGTACTACAACAACGCGCTTGGCCGCCGCGAAAAGAAGAAGTTCCTTGCCCGCACCAATGCCTATCACGGCATCACCATGGCCTCGGGCAGCCTGACGGGCATCGCCGTCGACCACAAGGATTTCGACCTGCCGATCCTGCCGGTGATCCACCTCACCTGCCCGCATTTCTACCGCGAAGGCACGGCGGGCGAGACCGAGGAACAGTTCACCGCCCGTCTGCTGGCGGAGCTGGAAGACACCATCGCCCGCGAGGGTGCCGACACGATCGCCGCCTTCATCGGCGAGCCGGTGATGGGTGCGGGCGGCGTTCTGGTGCCGCCGAAGGGCTATTGGGAAGGCGTCGAGGCGATCTGCCGCAAGAACGACATCCTGATCGTCGCGGATGAGGTCATCAACGGCTTCGGCCGCCTTGGCACCACCTTCGGCGCGGCGAAGATGGGCTTCACCCCCGACATCATGACCGTCTCGAAGCAGATCACCTCAAGCTACATGCCGCTGGCCGCCATCGTCTTTTCCGACGCGATCTATGAGGCCGTGGCCGACAACAGCCACCGGATCGGCGCCTTCGCGCATGGCTTCACCGCCGCAGGCCACCCCGTCGCCACCGCCGTCGCGCTGGAAAACATCGCGATCATCGAGGAACGCGATCTGGTCGGCAATGCCGCGCGTCTGGAGGCGCCGTTCCAGAGCGGCATGCGCGCCTTTGCCGACAAGCCCTTGGTGGGCGAGGTGCGCGGCGTCGGCCTGATGGCGGCGGTCGAGCTGGTGGCCGACAAAGCGACCAAGGCGAAGTTCCCGAAATCCGGTCAGGTCGGCCAGATCGCCAACCGGATCGCCCATGAAGAGGGCCTGATCCTGCGCGCCATCGGCGACACGCTGGCGCTGTGCCCGCCGCTGATCGTGACCGAAGCCGACGTGGCCGAGATCCTGCGCATCATGGGCGTGGTGCTCGACCGCACGGCGAAGGAAGTGGCGGAACAGGGCATCGCCTGAAACGGCGCGGACAGACAGTGAAAGGCCGGCGGAATCGCCGGCCTTTTTCATGGCATCAGGATTTGAGCGCCGGGAGAACGGAGGGGGAGGCAGGGGGCCAGCCCCCTCTTTGCGCTGACGCGCAAATTCACCCCCGGGATATTTTTGGAAAGATGAAAGGCAGAAGGGCCGAGGGGCCGAGGGGCCGAGCCCGGTTCGGGAAACGCATCGGGGAATGCCATTCCTCATGACGATCTTCGTGTCAGCATCAGCCCGCGGAAACGGGCTCGCGACCGCTCGCAGATGGAATTACATTCCGCGCCGCGGTCACGAAGGCGGGCTTTGGTGCAACCTACTGATACGCCGGAGCCGTATCAGTAGTGGCCGGTGACCAGCGTCCACCAGATCTTGCCCGAGGGTTCCTGATACCAGCCGAAGCCCATCATCGTCGCCGCCGGGTTCAGGATCACGTCGCGCGTTTCCGGATCGGCCATCCAGGTGGACAGGGTCTGGGTTTCGTTTTCATAGGTTTCGGAGATGTTTTCCCCCGCGACCTTGCCCGGGAAGCCCGCCCGCGACGCGCGGTCGAAGGGCGAGGATCCATCCGAGCCCCAGTGCCACGCGCGGTTCTGCCGCGCCATGTCGCGCGAATGGACCTCGGCCGCCTGCGTGAGCGTGGGTTCCAGCGTCAGCGGCGCGGTGCCACGGACGGCGCGCAGGGAGTTGATCGCCTCGGTCACGCGGCCGGGGATCTCTGCCGCGTCCTTGTTCGAGATCCTGTAGAGCTGCGGCAGCGGCTGCCCGTCCGGCCCGAGTTGAGGCGTGGACGGCTGACACGCGGCCAGACCCATGACAGCAAACAATATCAACGCCTTGACGCGGCTCATTTTCACGTACCCCCGGAAATTCAGGCTGTGCCATACAACGCCGGATGACCGGGCGCAAACCCACAGTTGCGTGAGGCGGGGATTGACGGCGGAACCGCGGCTTTCGCGCACTATCTGTGGCCCGGAAGGCCACTTTGCGCGGCGGAATGCGGAGGGCGCGGGGCCGGGTCAGTCGGCCCAGCCCTCCAGATTTTCGCCGATCAGTTCCATCAGCGCGGCGATATGCGCCGGATCGTCGTTCAGGCAGGGGATATAGGTGAAGGTCTCGCCGCCCGCGTGCATGAAGGCCTCGCGGATCTCGCCGTTGACCTCTTCCAGCGTCTCGATGCAATCGGCGGAAAAGGCGGGCGACATGACGGCGATGTTCTTCTTCCCGGCCTTCGCCAGTTCGGCCACATGTTCGACGGTATAGGGCTTGAGCCATTCCTCGGGCCCGAAGACCGACTGGAAGGTGGTGTCGATCCCGCCCGGTTCCCAGCCCAGCCGTTCGCGCAGCAGACGCGATGTCTTCTGGCACTGGCAATGGTAGGGGTCGCCCTCGGCCAGATAGCGTTTCGGCATCCCGTGGTAGGAGGCGACGAGCACATCCGGGCGGCGGTCGAGCGTCGCGTAGACCCGTTCGACCGACTGCGCCAGCGCGTCGATATAGGAGGGGCGGGCGAAATATTCGGGCGCGGTGCGCGAGGCGGGCTGGCGCTTTTGCCGCATCAGCGCGCGGAAGAACTGGTCGTTCGCGGTGGCCACCGTCGCCCCCGCATATTGCGGGTAAAGCGGCACGAACAGGATCCGCTCGCAGCCCTGCCGCACCATCCGGTCCACCACCTCGAAGGTCGAGGGATTGCCGTAGCGCATGCAGAAATCGACGATCACGCCCTCGCCGTAGCGCGCGGCCGCCGCCGTGCGCAATGCCGCCACCTGCTGCTTGGTGATCGTCATCAGCGGGCTTTCGTTCTTTTCGGTGTTCCAGATCGTGCGGTAGTTGGCGCCCGAGGTGAACGGCCGTTTCGTCAGCACCATCAGTTGCAGGATCGGCTGCCATTTCCACGACGGATAGTCGATCACCCGCTTGTCCGACAGGAATTCGTTCAGGTAGCGCCGCATCGACCAGTAATCGGTGCCGTCCGGCGTGCCGAGATTGGCGACCAGCACCCCGATCTTCGGTTCCGGCAACAGCGGATGGTCGGCGGGGGCGTGGGTCGGGCGGTAGGTCATGATCTGTCCTGTTCTGGCTTCCCCCGGAGGTATCGCGTTACGCGGCGGGGTCAATGGGGCTCAGGCGATGGGAGGCTCAGGCGCCGGGCTTTTCGCCGGTTGAGATTTCCGCGGTGTTCAGCGCCTCGGCCAGACGTTGCGCGGCGGAACCGGGACGCAGCGGCTTTTGCTGGCTTTCATGCGGTTTCCAGCCGGTCAGCCAGACCATGTCGAAGGTGGCGCGGATGCGTCCGCCCGGTTCGGCGAAGTCCGCGGCATAGCGGCGCAGGGCCTCGGCCAGCACGGCGCGGCGGGTGAAATGCCGGGGCCGGGCGGCGAGGGCGTTGGTTTCGCCCATCGCGCGCAGATCGGCCATCAGCCGCAGCGGATCGGCATAGGTGACCTTGCGCGGAAAGGAATCGGCGACGGGCAGGGCGAGCCCGGCGCGCCCGGGCAGCGCGCCCAGTTCGCGGATCTCCCCCATCGGCAGGACGCGAGGGGACAGGCCGCCGGTCACCGCGGCCTCGGCCTCGGCCAGCGCGGCGCGGAGTTCATGCAGCGTCTGGCCCCCGAACAGCACCGCGATGAACAGCCCGTCGGGGCGAAGCGCGCGGGCGCATTGGATGACCTGCCCGACCGGATCGTTCGCCCAGTGCAGGCACATCGCATGGACAACCAGATCGTGCCCGCCCGGGGTCAGGTCCAGCACCTCGTCATCCGCCACGACCTTGGCGCCGGGCATCACGGCGGCGAAGGGCGCGGGAAAATTCGTCACCAGAGCCGGCGCCGTAAAGGTTCTGTTAACCTCAAGCAGCCTTTCCTGAAGTTCATCCGCCGCATCCTCGTGCAGGAACAGCGTGGGCGCGCGGGCCGCGCGGGTCCGCTGGCGGATCAGGGCGGTTCGGTCGGTCAGAAGGGGCTGCGTGGTCATGATGGGAACAGAGATTACGGCGCTTCGGGCGCGGATTCCAGCACTGCTGCGCGGGCTGGCGCTTGGCGGGCTGCACAGCGTCTTTCCGCCGCGCTGCATCTGCTGCGGCGGGGCCGTCGCCTCGGACTTCGGGCTGTGCGGGGATTGCTGGCGCGAAACGGCCTTCATCGCCGGACTGGCCTGCGATGCCTGCGGCGCGCCGTTGCCCGGTGAGGCCGGGGAGGCAACGCTATGCGACGAATGCCTGACGCATCCCCGGCCGTGGGACCGGGGCGCGGCGGCGATCCGTTACGACGGCGCGGGGCGGCGGATGGTGCTGGCGCTGAAACACGGCGACCGGCTGGACCTTGCCCGCCCGCTCGGCGGCTGGGTCGCGCGGGCGGCGGCACCGCTGATCGAGCCGGGGATGATCGTCGCACCGATCCCGCTGCACCGGCTGCGCCTGCTGAAACGGCAATACAATCAATCGGCGCTGCTGTCGCGCGTCGTCGCGCACACGCATGGGCTGCGCCATGTCCCCGATCTGTTCCAGAGGCTGCGCGCCACCCCCTCGCAGGAGGGACGTTCGCGCACGGAACGCCATGAAAACCTTGCCGATGCGCTGCGCGTCATGCCCCGGCGGGCGGCGGCTCTGAAGGGGCGGGCGGTGCTGATCGTGGATGACGTGATGACCTCGGGCGCGACCTTCGGCGCGGCGACCGAAGCGGCGCTTTCCGCCGGGGCAACGAAGGTGCATGTCGTGGCACTGGCGCGCGTTGCGAAGGATGCCTAAATCCCTATAGTCGACTGACCCAAGGGGGATCTCATGAAACACGTCGAAATCTACACCACGCCCACCTGCCCCTATTGCATCGCGGCCAAGGCGCTCTTGACGCGCAAGGGCATCAGCTATGAGGAAACCGACGTTTCCCTCGATCGCGCCGCGATGACGGAACGCGCGGGCGGACGGCGCACCGTGCCGCAGATCTTCATCGGCGGCGCCCATATCGGCGGCTGCGACGATCTGCACGCGCTGGACGCGGCGGGCAAGCTCGACGCGATGCTGGTGGGCTGACCATGAACGCGGGCACCATCAAAGCGGGCCTTGTCCAGCTGAACGTCTCGGACGATCCCGCCCGGAACCTGCCGGTGACCGAGGCCTTCATCCGCGAAGCGGCCGCCGGTGGCGCGCGCTTCGTGCTGACGCCGGAATGCACCAACCTGCTGTCCTCGGACCGCGCCTGGCAGAAAGAGGCGCTGTATCACGAGGAAGACGACCCGACGCTGGCCGAACTGCGCGCCCTGGCCGAGGATCTGGGTATCTGGCTGCTGATCGGCTCTCTCGGGCTGAAAACGCATGATCCCGACGGGCGTTTCGCCAACCGCTCCTTCCTGATCGGGCCGAAGGGGCAGATCGTCGCGAAATACGACAAGATTCACATGTTCGACGTGAACGTGTCGGAGACCGAGAAATATCGCGAATCCGAAGGCTATCGCCCCGGCACCCGCGCCGTGGTCGCGGACACGGATTTCGGCAAGGTGGGGCTGGCGGTCTGCTACGACCTGCGATTCCCGCATCTGTTCCGCCGTCTGGCGAAGGGCGGGGCGCAGATCCTGACGCTGCCCGCGGCGTTCAACGACACCACGGGCGCCGCGCATTGGGAAACGCTGATCCGGGCGCGGGCGATCGAGAACACGGCCTTTGTCCTTGCGCCTGCGCAATGCGGGGCCCATGTGGCGCACAGCCCCAATGCCCCCGCGCGGCAGCGCCGCACCTGGGGCCACAGCCTCGCGGTCGCCCCCTGGGGCGAGGTGCTGGCCGATGGCGGAGCCGAGCCGGGCGCGACGCTGGTCGATATCGACCTCGCCCGGCTGGCGCAGGCGCGGGGCCGGGTGCCCTCGCTCACCCACGACCGCGACTTCGACGGCCCGTGATGGATGACGGGTCCGATCCCCTTGCCGCGACCCTCTTTGCCGAGGTGTTCATGGTCGACCAGCTGGCCCGCAACATGGTCAGCCGGGTGTTGCCGCGCGGCATGGAGATCTCGCATTTCTCGGTGCTGAACCATCTGGCGCATGTGGCCGAGGAACGCACCCCGGCGCAGCTTGCCGCGACCTTCCACGTCACGCGCGGCGCGATGACCAACACGCTGTCGAAACTGGTCTGGGCGGGGCATGTGCATATCCGCCCCGACTGGGACGATGCGCGGCGCAAGTTCGTCTCGATCTCGCCCGCCGGGCGGCAGGCGCGGGATGCGGCGCTGGCGGCCTTCATGCCGGTGATCGCGGATGTCGTGCGCTCGATCGGGACGGACAAGGTCCGCGCCGCCCTGCCGGTGCTGCGCGCCCTGCGCCATCGGTTGGACGCGGGCTGAAAAAAGCCCCGCCGTGAGACACGGCGGGGCGAGTGGTGTCGCGGGGGCAGCCCCGGACACTGGCGGAACATCGGCGCGGTCACCCGCGCGCAAGTCGGAAATCAGTTCATTTCGGCCCGGATCTGCTGGCGCAGCAGGTCGATGGGGACAAGCTTCCCCTCGCGCTTGAAATGCCAGTAGGTCCAGCCGTTGCAGCTTGGCGCGCCCTCAAGCTGCGCGCCCACCTGATGGATGGAGCCCTTGATGTCGCGCCCGATCAGCGTGCCGTCGGCGCGGACCTTGGCCTTGAAGCGGCTGCCGAGGGAATACAGCTCCTCGCCCGGCGACAGCATTCCGCGCTCGACCAGCGTGCCAAAGGGCACGCGCGGCTCCGCCCGTTTCGATCCGGTGACCTCCAGCGCCTCGCGGTCGAAGATGCGGATCCGGTCGAGCCGCTTCTGCGCCGCCTTGCGATAGGCTTCCTCGCGCTCGATGCCGATGTAATGGCGGCCGAGCTTCTTCGCCACCGCGCCCGTCGTGCCGGTGCCGAAGAACGGGTCCAGCACCACATCGCCCGGATTGGTCGTGCCGACCAGTACCCGGTGCAGCAGGCTTTCGGGCTTCTGCGTCGGATGGGCCTTGTCGCCCTGTTCGTCCTTCAGCCGTTCGTGGCCGGTGCAGATCGGCAGCACCCAGTCCGACCGCATCTGCACGCCTTCGTTCAGCGCCTTCAGCGCCTCGTAGTTGAAGGTGTATTTCGCGCCTTCGGTCTTGGACGCCCAGATCAGCGTCTCATGCGCGTTGGTCAGCCGCTTGCCGCGGAAATTCGGCATCGGGTTCGCCTTGCGCCAGACCACGTCGTTGAGCATCCAGAACCCCTGGTTCTGCAGCTCCGCCCCCAGACGGAAGATGTTGTGGTAGGAGCCGATCACCCAGATCGCGCCCGTGGGTTTCAGCACCCGGCGCGCGGCGGTCAGCCAGTCGCGGGTGAAACGGTCGTATTCGGCGAAGGAGCCGAACTGGTCCCAGTCGTCGTCCACCGCATCGACCCGGGAATTGTCCGGCCGATGCAGGTCGCCCCGCAATTGCAGGTTGTAGGGCGGATCGGCAAAGATCAGATCGACGCTCGCCTCGGGAAGGCTGTTCATCACCTCAATGCAATCGCCCGCCAAAATCTGGTTGAGCGGCAGCATCGCCTGCGCCGCTGGCGTAGTCGTTTTCGTCATCTGTGCCTCGTTCGGTCCGGCCAAGCCGGAAGCACCCGATTAGCTCGGGTTGCGCCTGTTCATCTGTCTGCTCGATTACGCGCCGGCTTGTGCCGGTCTTCGTGGGCCCAAGATGCGAGAAGCCGGACTCGCCGTCAAATTCTTTTTTAATTCAACGGCTTAAGGAAATGTCTTGGCACAAGATATTGTGGACGGGGCGGAACGAACGCCTATGCACGGGGGTCGGCCCCAGATCTAGAAGCGCCTGAAGATGATCCTTCGTCGGATAGCCCGCGTTCCGTTCCCAGCCGTAGCCCGGATATTGTTGCGCCAAATCCACCATCATCCGGTCGCGCGCTTCCTTGGCGAGGATCGAGGCCGCCGCGATCGTCACCGACCGCGCATCGCCCCGCACGATGGCCTGCGCGGGAATCGCCAGAGTCTTGGGCAGCAGGTTGCCATCGACCAGAACGTGATCCGCCTTGCGCGCAAGGCCCGCCAGCGCGCGGCACATCGCCAGATGGCTGGCCTGCACGATGTTGATCCGGTCGATCTCGGCGACCGAGGCCTCGGCCACGCACCAGACCGCATCGGTCTTGATCGCCGCTTCCAGCGCCATCCGCCGCTTGTGGCTGAGCTTCTTCGAATCGTTCAGCCCCTCGGGGATGCGCGCGGGGTCCAGAATCACCGCCGCCGCGACGACGGGACCGCAGAGCGGGCCGCGGCCGACCTCATCGACACCGGCGACGGCGCGAAAGCCAAGCGCCCGCGCCGCCAGCTCAAAGGAATAATCGGGCAGTTCCATCATGCCCCGGCTGTGCCGCGAGACAGGCCGCGAGGCAAGGAAAAAGGGGCGGAAAACCCGCCCCTTTCAGCCTCGACTGCCCGATGCCGGTTGATCCGGCCTGTGAATTGCTCAGCGCCAGCCGCGTTGCGGGCCATGCTGCGGACCGTGCTGCGGGCCGCGGAAATCATGCCGATGCGGGGCGGGACGGTGATTCCACTGGGCATGTTTCGGCCCGTGCTGGCTGTAGCGCGGCGGAGGCGGCGGCGGCGCATGGCGAGGCCGGTGCGACTTGCCGCTGTTCTTGTCGATCTGATGCAGCACCACGGCGGCCGTGCCGATGCCCAGAGCAAGGCCAAGGGCCTGTCGATCGGTCAGCGCCGCCGCGGGATGCGCCGTCACCGTCATCGCGCCGAATCCGACGGCGATCACCGTCGCCACGGTCGCAAGCGGATTGCGGAAAAGTCCGTTCATCATGGTCTGTCCTTTCTCAGGCGGGTCATGATGGCCCGCAGGGTGAACGCAGGCTGGTTCGGGACAGGTCCGTCACGCAATATCAGGGCTCCGTTATCCGATAACAAAGCCATAACCCCTTTTGGCTATTGCATGACGGGCGGCCGCATAGCAGCCTCGGGCCATGACCAGATCCGCCCTCGCCTGCCTTGCCGTGACCCTCGCGCTCTGTGCCGCAAGCCCTGCGGCGGCGGATTGCTATGCCGATTACAAGGCCAAGCGCGACGCCCCCCTGCGGCTGCATTACGGCGTCGCGCAACTGCCCGACAATGCCTGCGACCGGCAGGCGGCGGCCCGCGCATTGGCGCCGCGTCTGGCACGGGACGGCTGGACGCTTCTCAACATCGTCTCCATTTTCGGGCCGGAAGGGCTCGATCAAAGGAAAGACAGTGCCGGATCATATTTCCTCCGTTACTGAGGGGCTGCGCACCGGCTCGCGCGCGCTCGTCTGGGGCGTGGCGGCGATCGGGGTGATTCTGGCGCTGGCGGGGGCGTTGCTGTTCGTCACGCTGCCCGATGCCGATGCGTTCAACCGGCAGGTCGAACAGATCTTCGTCGCGAACGACGCGCTGACCAATCCGACGCAGCTGCGCCTGCTGGAGGTTCTGGCCCAATCCGGCACCGCATTCACCGAGGTGCTGACCTCCTACCGGATGATCATCTTCATCCTGCTGGTCTTTGCCTCGGCACTGATGATCGCGGCGCTGGTGCTGCTGCTGACGGTGGTCAGCCAGAACCGGCGGATGACGGAAATCCGCCGCGCGGGGATCGAGGTGCAGTCCCTGCGCATCCTGCGCGCCGAAAACGCGGTGATGCTGAACGACATGGTGTTCACCCTGACCCCCGCGGCGATCGAAACGCTTGCCGTTCTGGCCGAGGCGCGGATGGACGACGACACCCTGACCGGCGCGCAGATCGAATCGATGATCTCCGGCAAGCCCGAGGCGGAATGCGAGGAAGCCGCCGGCGCCACCCGCATCAAGCGGCTGCGCGACGCGATGGGCAATGCGCTGGTGTCCGAGCTGCTTGTCAGGAACATTTCACGCAAGGGTTACACTCTGGCCGTAGCCAAGGATGCGCTGCGGGTCGATTGACCGCCTCTTGCGCTTGGGGGGGCGGGGGTCCTATATCGCGGCTTCACTTTGCCGCCTGGGGGGACCATGCTTCCGACACCCTTCTACCTGATCGACGAAGCCCGGCTTCTGGACAACATGCGCAAGATCGCCTTCCTGCGCGAAGCCTCGGGTGCGCGGGCGCTCTTGGCGCTGAAATGCTTTGCCACATGGTCGGCCTTCGACATCATGCGGCCCTATATGGATGGCACGACCTCCAGCTCGCTTTACGAACTGCGGCTCGGGCATGAGAAATTCGGCAAGGAGACGCATGCCTATTCCGTCGCCTGGGCGGATGGCGAGATCGACGAGGCCTGCGGCTACGCCGACAAGATCATCTTCAACACCGTCGCGCAGTTGCAGCGGTTCGAGGCGCAGTCGGCCCATATCAAGCGTGGCGTGCGGCTGAACCCGCGGTTTTCCACCTCGGGCTTCGACCTTGCCGATCCGGCGCGGCCCTTCTCGCGGCTTGGCGAATGGGATCTGTCGAAACTGCTGGCGGTGGGCGAGCTGATTTCCGGCGTGATGATCCACTACAATTGCGAGAACCGCGATTTCGCCCTGTTCGACCAGCAACTGACCCGGATCGAGGAGGAATTCGCCCCGCTGCTGGAACGGCTCGACTGGGTTTCGCTTGGCGGCGGCATCCATTTCACCGGCGACGACTACCCGATCGAGAAGCTGGCCGCGCGGCTGCGGCTGTTTTCCGAACGCTTCGGCGTGCAGGTCTATCTGGAACCGGGCGAGGCCTCGATCACCCAGTCGACGACGCTTGAGGTGTCGGTGCTCGACATCCTCGACAACGGCAAGAAGATCGCCATCGTCGACAGCAGCATCGAGGCGCATATGCTCGACCTGCTGATCTACCGCGAATCCGCCAAGCTCCCGCAGGACGGCGAGCACGCCTACCAGATCGCGGGCAAGTCCTGTCTGGCGGGCGACATCTTCGGCGATGCGCGCTTTGCCGCACCGCTGAACGTCGGCGACCGGATTTCGGTGCGCGACGCGGCGGGCTACACGATGGTCAAGAAGAACTGGTTCAACGGCGTGAAGATGCCTTCGATCGCCATCCGGAGGCAGGACGGAACCATCGACCTGATCCGCGAATTTTCCTATGAGGATTACGCATCCTCGCTGTCCTGAGGGGCTGATCGCCCCCCTTCCCCTCGCTCGTGAAAGGAGCAAGCTGAAGTGAAAAAGAACGTGCTCATCATTGGTGCCGGCGGTGTCGCGCAAGTGGTTGCCCACAAATGCGCCCAGCACAACGACATCCTCGGTGACCTGCATATCGCCTCGCGCACCCGCGCGAAATGCGATGCCATCATCGCCTCGGTCCATGAAAAGGGCGCGATGAAAGTGCCGGGCACGTTCCAGGCCCACGCGGTGAACGCGATGGATACGGCGGCGGTGGCCGAACTGATCCGCCAAACCGGGGCGCAGATCGTCATCAACGTGGGCTCCGCCTTCGTGAACAAATACGTTCTGGACGCCTGCATCGAAACCGGCGTCGCCTATATCGACACCGCCATCCACGAAGAGCCGGACCGCATCTGCGAGGCGCCGCCGTGGTATGGCAACTACGAATGGAAGAAGCGCGATCTGTGCGCCGAAAAGGGCGTGACGGCGATTCTGGGCGCGGGCTTCGATCCGGGCGTGGTAAACGCCTATGTGCGCTTCGCGGCGGATGAATATCTGGATTCCGTCACCTCGGTCGATATCGTCGACATCAACGCCGGCTCGCACGGCAAGTATTTCGCCACCAACTTCGACCCGGAAATCAACTTCCGCGAATTCACCGGCACGGTCTATTCCTGGCAGGGCGGCAAGTGGCAGGAAAACAAGATGTTCGAGGTCGGCCGCGAATGGGATCTGCCCGTCGTCGGCAAGCAGAAGGCCTATCTGTCGGGCCATGACGAGGTGCACAGCCTGTCCGCCAACTATCCCGATGCCGATATCCGCTTCTGGATGGGCTTCGGCGACCATTACATCAACGTCTTCACCGTGCTGAAGAACCTCGGCCTGCTGTCCGAACAGCCGGTCAAGACCGCCGAGGGGCAGGAGGTCATCCCGCTCAAGGTCGTCAAGGCGGTGCTGCCCGATCCCGCATCCCTCGCGCCCAAATACACCGGCAAGACCTGCATCGGCGATTTCGTGAAGGGCACGAAGGACGGCAAGGACGCCGAGGTCTTCGTCTACAACGTCGCCGACCACAAGGAAGCCTATGAAGAGGTCGGCTCGCAGGGGATTTCCTACACCGCCGGCGTGCCGCCCGTCGCCGCCGCGCTGCTGATCGCCCAAGGCACCTGGGACGTGAAGAAGATGGCCAATGTCGAGGAACTGCCCGCAAGGCCCTTCCTCGAACTTCTCGGCCGGATCGGGCTGCCGTCGCGGGTCGTCACGCCCGAGGGCGAAGACAAACCGATCTGAAAACCGAGCGATCCGACACGGAAATCCCCGCCGTCATGAAAATTTCACGCAATGGACGCGGCGCCTTCGGGGGCCGCGTTTTTTCTGGGCACAAGCGCGTGAGCGGGGGAACCCCGCCCCGCGTCGGGACTTTGTGCAAAAGATGGCGCGGCGGGCTCCACTTTGACTTCGATCAAGGAAAACCCTAGCGTTTCGATAGAATATCCCATCTGCAGCCATCCGAAGGAGGGACGAGCAAATGACCTGTGCGGAATTGCACATCGCAACGGCGACAAAGGCAGCTACCCTTCCGAAATCAGAGAGCTATTGTAATCGTCACGACCGGACCGCGCGGTAAACCACGCTGGCCTGAAAATCCCGCGGGAACCCGCCTTCGTGAGCGTGCTCCCGGCTGCGACAAGGAGAATGAAATGTCCTACGCAACGATCAATCCATACAGCGGCGAGCTTGTCGCCTCTTTCCCGGATGCGACGGATGCCGAGGTGAGCAAGGCACTCGACAAGGCCGATGCCGCGTTCGCGAAATGGCGTGACACGCCCATCGCCGAGCGCGTGAAGGTCCTGCAAAAGGCGGCGGACCTGCTGCGCGCCGATGCCGATGGCTATGCGAAACTGCTGACCCTCGAAATGGGCAAGCTCTTCGCCGAGGCAAAGGCCGAGGTCGAACTGTCCGCCAAGATCTTCGAATATTACGTCCGCAACGCCGAAAAGCTGCTGGCCCCGGAAAAGCTGCCGGTGCTTGACCCGGCCGAAGGCGATGCGGTGCTGGTGCATGAACCGCTTGGCATCCTGCTGGCGATCGAGCCGTGGAACTTCCCCTACTATCAGATCGCGCGCATCCTTGCGCCGCAGCTCTCGGCGGGGAACGTGCTGATCCTGAAGCATGCCTCGAACGTGCCGCAAAGTGCCGCCGCGTTTGAAAAGCTGATGCACAAGGCCGGGCTGCTTGAGGGCGGGTTCACCAACCTCTATCCGACCCGCGAGCAGATCAACACCATCATCAACGATCCGCGCGTGCATGGCGTGGCGCTGACCGGATCCGAAGCGGCGGGCGCGATCGTCGCGGCCGAGGCGGGCAAGGCGCTGAAGAAATCGACGATGGAGCTTGGCGGCGCCGATGCCTTCGTCGTGCTCAAGGACGCCGATCTGAAGAAGACCATCGACTGGGCGGTGTTCGGCCGTCACTGGAACGGCGGGCAGGTCTGCGTGTCGTCCAAGCGGATGATCGTCGTGGATGACGTCTATGACGAATTCCTCGACGGCTACCGCAAGGGCGTGGCCAAGCTCGTCGCCGGCGACCCGATGGATCCGGCGACCACGCTGGCGCCGCTGTCGTCGCAAAAGGCCGCCGATGACGTGAAGGCGCAGATCCGCAAGGCGATCGAACATGGCGCCAAGGCCGAGGAAGTCGGCCCCGCCGTGCCGAACAAGGGTGCCTTCGTGCAGCCCACCATCCTGACCGAACTGGCCGAGGACAACCCGGCCCGCTACTGGGAATTCTTCGGTCCGGTCTCGATGCTGTTCCGCGCGAAGGACGAGGCCGATGCGGTCCGCATCGCCAATGACTCGCCCTTCGGGCTTGGCGGCTCGGTCTTCACCAAGGACGAAAAGCACGGCTTCGAGGTCGCCAAGAAAATCTCGACGGGCATGGTCTTCGTCAACCACCCGACCAAGGTCGAGGCCGACCTGCCCTTCGGCGGTATCCGCCGCTCGGGCTACGGGCGCGAACTTCTGGGCCTCGGGCTCAAGGAATTCGTCAACCACAAGCTGATCGATGTCGTCGACATCGACGCGCATTTCTAAGACGACCGCCGCGCGGCCCCGGGGTCGCGCGGCACCTCCCTGAAAGGAAATACCATGTCTTTGAACGGAAAAGTTGCTCTGGTGACCGGGGCTGGCCAGGGGATCGGCCGCGGCATCGCCCTGCGTCTGGCCAAGGAAGGCGCGGATGTGGGTCTGGTCGACCTGAAGTCCGACAAGATCGAATCCGTGAAGGGCGAGATCGAGGCGCTTGGCCGCAAGGCCACCACCTTCACCGCCGATGTCAGCGACCGCGATCAGGTCTTCGCCGCCGTCGAACATGTGGCGAAGGAACTGGGTGGCTTCGACGTCATCGTCAACAACGCCGGTATCGCGCAGGTGAAACCGCTTGAGGACGTGCGCCCGGCCGACCTCGACCTGATCTACAAGATCAACGTGAACGGCGTCGTGTGGGGCATTCAGGCCGCCGCCGCGAAGTTCAAGGCGCTCGGCCACAAGGGCAAGATCATCAACGCCTCGTCGATCGCCGGTCATGACGGCTTTGCGCTGCTGGGTGTCTATTCGTCGACCAAATTCGCGGTGCGCGCGTTGACCCAGGCGGCGGCGAAGGAACTCGCCAGCTCGGGCATCACCGTGAACGCCTATTGCCCCGGCATCGTTGGCACCGACATGTGGGTGGACATCGACAAGCGCTTTTCGGAAATCACCGGCGCGCCGATCGGGGCGACCTACAAGAAATATGTCGAGGGCATCGCCCTTGGCCGGGTGCAGACCCCGGACGACGTGGCGGCGCTGGTGCAGTTCCTTGCCAGCGACGATTCCGACTACATCACCGGTCAGGCGATCCTGACCGATGGCGGCATCGTCTACCGCTGATCCGTTCCGCATGACAGGAAACGCCGCCCCTCGGGGCGGCGTTTTCGTTTCAGCCCGCGCGTCCCTCGGCCAGATCGCGCAGATGCGCCAGACGCGCCGCGGCGACCGGCACCTGCCCGGCGCGGGCGGCGCGCAGATCGTGACGGCGGCGCCCCGGCAGATGGCTCAGCCCCGCCTCGCGCAGCTTTTCGACCAGCGTTTCCGCCCGCATGCCAAAGGGCAACCCGCCCGCCTTTGACGGATCGATGCCGATGAAGATCTGCCCGGTATGCGGCGTCGCCGCGCCGGGATGGCCGGACCAGTCGAATTCCCACGAGAAATGCCCGCCACCGAGCCCCGCGCACAGCAGTTCCACCATCAGCGAGATGAGCGAGCCCTTGTGCCCCCCGAACGGCACCAGCGCCCCGCCGTCGAGGATCTTCGCCGGATCGCCCGTCGGATTGCCGTCGCGGTCGACGCCGGTGCCGGGGGGCAGCATGTGGCCCTCGCGCCGGGCGACCTGCACATCGCCATGCGCGGTGGTGGTGGTGGCCATGTCGAAGACCAGCATCCCTTCCTTCCCCGCAGGCGCGGCCAGCGCAAAGGGATTGGTGCCGAAGACCGGCTTTTTCGCGCCCTGCGGCACCGAACAGGTCATCGAATTGATCATCGACAGCGCAATCAGCCCCTCTTCGGCGAAAGGCTCGACATCCGGCCACAGCGCCGCGAGGTGGTGCGAGTTGCGGATCAGCAGCAGCGCGATGCCGTTCTGCCGGATGCGGGCGGTGAACTCCCCGCGCGCCAGATCCAGCGCGATCTGGGTGAAACCGTTCTTCGCATCGACGGCAAGGCAGCCGGGGGCCTTGTCCTCCAGCACCGGCACCGCCGTGCCATCGACCCAGCCGGAGCGGAGCGAGGCGATATACCCCTCGACCCGGAAGAGGCCGTGGCTGACCGATCCGTCGCGCTCCGCCCCCACGCAATTGGCGGCGAGGATCCCGGCCACTTCGGACCGGCAGCCGTTCCGTTCAAGGATCCGCGCGACGATGCCACGCAGTTCCGTTTCGCTGATGATCGCGGTGTCTTCCGCCGATGGGTTGCCCATGCGATTCCCTTTCCTGTCTGGCGCAAGGAACGGTGCAGGCCCGCCGATGTCAACGCCGGCGTTGACCGGGCCCGCCCGCCCGGGCGATAGCTGCGGGATGGATCGGGGGCGCGGATGACGGATGACAGGGAAGGAACGCTGGCCGGGCTGCTTGCCGCGCCGGGACATGTCTGGAGCGTCGGCACCCCCGCCGCCGTCATGGGCTTCACCCCCGCCGGGCCGGTGACGCGCGCGGGGCGGGACCTGATCGCCGAGGCAGGCCCCGCCCGCCTGCGCATCGCGGCGGATGCCCCCCTTCTGGCGTTCGAGACGATCAGCTCCACCCCGCAGGGCTGGACGCAGGGCATCGCCATCTGCGCGCCCCCCGCCCCGAAGGCAAAGCCGCAACCGATCCGCCGCCTGACCTCCGACCCCCACGCGATCCGCGACGAGGACCGCGAGGCCCCGGTTTTCGACATGGGGCAAGGCGACGGCATGGTCCGGGTGCTGTTCCGCCCCGATCCCGATTCCCTGCCCGCGATACTGGCACTATGCGGGCGGCACTGGGCCGAGGCCGCGCTGACCGCCCTTTCCGGCACATGGATCACCGACGCCGGCATCGCGCGGATCGAGCGGTGGCAGCCGCCCGGCCCGGTGCCGGTGCTGATCCTCGGCACGGCGGGGCCGTCGCGGGCGACGCCGCTCCGCCCGGGTGAAACGCCGGTCGCGCATGTCTTCCCGCCGCATCCGATGGCCGAAGACGGACCGGCGCGCCACCGCGCCTTTCAGGCGCTGCTCGCCGCCCACGGGCGGGCGGATCTGTGGCTGCTGAAACAGCGGGTCCTTGCCCTTTTGCGCGAAGGCCGGTTCGAGGAGATCGCCGCCGACCGCCACGGCACCGCCACCATCCGCGTCGCGCTGCGCCAGCATCTGTTCCTGACCGGCGCGCCGCCGCCGCAGGACTGGATGGCGCGCTACGACCGGCCCCTGCTTCGCGCCTGCGCCGGGATCGCCAAGACCGGAATCACCAAGAATTGACAGCCCGCCCCCATCCGACTAACCATGGAAGGGCGGCACCGCACGGGAAGCCGGTGCAATTCCGGCGCGGTCGCGCCACTGTAACCGAAACTTCGGAAGTCAGACCTCGGGCGGTCGCCGGAAACCTCAACGGGACGCGAAATCCCAGGAGAGCCTCATGACTGACACCACCTTTGCGCCTGCGCGCCCCGTTCCCGTCCCGATTGGCGAGCTGCTTCCCTGGGCGGTCTTCGCCGGGCTGATCCTTGTGCTGGCGATCTATTTCATCAGCGCCGAGGAAGGCGCCATCGCGCTCTTCAACGGCATGTATGTGCATGAATTCGTGCATGACGGCCGCCATCTTCTTGGCTTCCCCTGCCACTGAGGAGACGCACATGGTCGGTTCCCTTTTGCTGCGCGGCATGATCGCCGGGCTGATCGCCGCCGTGCTTGCCTTCGGCTTCGCCTATGCCTTCGGCGAGCCCGAGGTCGACTATGCCATCGGGCTTGAAGAACAGAAGGCCGCCGCCGCGGGCGAGCCGGAAGAGCCCGAGATCGTCAGCCGCGCCACGCAATCCACCATCGGTCTTGCCACCGGCCTCTTGGTCTATGGTGCGGCGATCGGCGGCATCTTCGCGCTGGTCTTCGCCTGGGCCTATGGCCGGGTGACGGCGCTTGGCGCGCGCGCCACCTCGGCGCTGCTGGCGCTTGCGGCCTTCGTTTCCGTGGCGCTGGTGCCGCAGATCAAATATCCGGCGAACCCGCCCGCCGTGGGCAGCGCGGAAACGATCGGCAGCCGGACATCCTTGTTCTTCATCCTGCTCGTCGTCTCCATCGCGGCGATGGTGCTTGCGGTGGCGCTGGCGCGGCGGCTGTGCGCGGAACGCGGGGCGTGGACGGCGGGGATCATCGCCGGCGTAGCCTATCTGGCGGTGATCGCGGTCGTGCTGTTCGCCCTGCCCCCGGTGAACGAGGTGCCCGCGGATTTCGCCGCCGAACGCCTCTGGGCCTTCCGCGCGGTGACGATCGGCATCCACGCGATCCTGTGGACGGTGATCGGCCTGACCTTCGGCGCCCTGGCCGAGGCGCGGCTGGAACCCCGCCGCCGTCACGCGCTGGCCTGAACCGATGCCGCCCACGGGCGGCATCCCTTTCCCGGGACTACGGCAATGGCAGCTTTGCGCCCCCGCTTTCGTGGCCTCTTCCTCGCGCTCGCGGGATGCCTGCTGGCATCCGCCGCGCAGCCGCATGGCGCCCGCGCGCCCGAGGACCATCCGGGCGGGGTGCCGATCGCCAGCCTCGAACACGGGCAGATGGCCGTTCTGGCCCGCCACCGGGGCGAGATCCTTGCCCTTGCCGCCCGCCACTATCCAGTGGACGAGACCCTGCGCCGGCTGACGAACCATGCCGAAATCCAGTTCGCCTATTGCCTCTGGGGGCTGATGCCCGGCACCGTCACCGATGCGGCCAGCCCCTTCAACGGCTGCGCCCACGCCTATCTGGCCACCGCGCGCGAGGCGCTGCTGCGCCTCGAATCCCTGCCCGGCAAAAGCCCCGCGGTCGACCGCCTGCGCCAGCGCATCGACGCCGACATGCTGGCGAACGGCCGCGACCTCGAGCTGTGCCAGCACAGCGGCGAGGAATTCGGCACCGGGCGGATCGTCGGGCCGGACTGGGGCGCGCTGCCCGGCCACTGGCCCAGCCTGCTGGCGGTTCTGGCCCTGCCGCTGGCCGCCATCGCCGCGATGGCGGCATTGCGTCGCCCCCGGCGGACCCTGCGCGCGTAACCTGTTGCCCGCGCGCGCGCGGCGCGATAGGATCACGCTGCTGTGTCAGACCGTGATGCCCCGGCAGGTGCCCGGAACCGGCCCCGACACAGGATTCCGTTCGATGACCGGGCCCCTCTGGCGGAAGTGGCGGCGCTTTCGCGATGTCGGCATCATACGCGCTCCAGCCGCCTGGAATGTCTTTCATGACCAATCCGACCAACCTCTCCGGCGGGGCAAAGTCCGCGTCCGGAGCCTCGGCCTCCGTGCTGAGCTATTTCCGTTGGGCCTTCATCATCACCATCCTCGGGCTCGCGCTTGGCGCATGGCTCGGCTGGCAGACCACCGGCACGGCGGGCGGCACGGCGACGATCTTCTTCATCTGCTGCGTTCTGGCGGTGCTGGAAATCTCGCTGTCGTTCGACAATGCCATCGTCAATGCCAACAAGCTCAAGACGATGACGCCGAAATGGCAGCGCCGTTTCCTGACCTGGGGGATCATCATCGCCGTCTTCGGGATGCGGATCGTCTTCCCGCTGCTGATCGTGGTGATCGCGGCCAAGATCGGCCCGTGGCAAGCGCTGGTCATGGCCGCCTCGCAGCCCGACGAATACGCCCGGATCATGCACGACGCCCACTTGCCGATCGCGGCCTTCGGCGGCACCTTCCTGATGATGGTGGGGCTGAGCTTCTTCTTCGACCATGAAAAAGAGGTCCATTGGGTGCGCTGGCTGGAAAGCCACATGGCGCGCTACGCCTCGATCCGCGGGGTCGAGGTGGCGGTGGTGCTGCTGATGATCCTCGGCTTCTCGCAGCTTCACGACGGGGCGGCGGCGCAGGTCTTTGTCAATTCGGCGATCTGGGGCCTGCTGACCTTCCTGCTGGTCGAGGTGCTGGGCGGGCTTCTGGACCGGGTGCAGCAGGATACGCTGTCCACCGCGGCCAAGGGCGGGATCGGCGCGTTCCTTTACCTTGAGGTGCTGGATGCCTCGTTCAGCTTCGACGGGGTGATCGGGGCCTTCGCGCTGACGCAGAACCTGTTCGTCATCGCCATCGGGCTGGGCATCGGGGCGATGTATGTGCGCTCGATGACCATCATGCTGGTCGAGAAAGGCACGCTGTCGGAATACCGCTTTCTGGAACACGGGGCCTTTTACGCGATCACCGCGCTGGCGGTGGTGATGTATGTGCAGACCCTGTTCCATATCCCCGAGGTCATCACCGGCCTTGCCGGGGCGCTGCTGATCGGGATCGCGCTCTGGTCCTCGATCCGCTGGAACCGGCGGCACGGGCACACGCACGGGGTTGAGTGAACGGCCGCGGCCCGCCAGAATTTGCATGGCGGGCCGCAAAGGTGTTTCATCGCGCCACCTTCCCGATGAATCACGAGGTCGCCATGCGCCTGCTTATTGCCACTCCCCTGCCCGCCGCCGTCGAGGCCGAGGCGCGCGACGCCTTTGGCGCCGCCCCCGCCACCGACAACCTGACGCCCGAGGCGATGATCGCCCTTGCCACGCGCGAAAAGCCGGAGGCGATCCTGCTCTCCGGCCGCCAGAAGCTTGCGGCCGAGGGCATCGCCCAGCTGCCCGACAGCGTGCGGCTGATCGCCACCTGCAGCGTCGGCTACGATCATCTCGACGTGAAGGCGGCGGCTGCGCGCGGCATCGCGGTGACGAACACGCCCGATGTGCTGACCGCCGCGACCGCCGACATGACCATGCTGCTGATGCTGGGCGCTGCACGCCGGGCGCGGGAATATGCGGCGATCATGGATGAAGGCTGGCGGCGCAGCTTCGCGATGAACGAGATGCTGGGCACCGACCTGTCGGGCAAGCTGCTGGGCATCGTCGGCATGGGCCGCATCGGCCGCGCCGTCGCGCATCGCGCGCGCGCCTTCGGCATGACCATCGCCTATCACAACCGCCACCGCCTGCCGCCGGAACAGGAAGCGGGCGCGGAATTCGTGGCCGATACCGATGCGCTGGTCGCGCGGGCCGATGTGCTGAGCCTGAACCTGCCCGGCTCGGGCGAGGTGGTGATGACCGCCGAACGTTTCGCGCTGATGAAGCCGGGGGCGGTCTTCGTCAATTCGGCGCGCGGCTCGCTCGTCGATGAAGATGCGCTTGTCGAGGCGCTGGCCTCGGGCCGGCTGGCGGGGGCGGGGCTTGACGTGTTCCGCAACGAACCCGCCTACGACCTGCGCCTGCGCGACCAGCCCCGCGCCTTCCTGATGCCGCATATGGGCAGCGCCACGATCGAAACGCGCGAGGCGATGGGCCGCCGGGCGCTGGCCAATATCGGCGCCTTCCTTGCCGGCAAGCAGCCCGCCGATCAGGTCAACGCCTGATCAGCCGGCGGCCAGCCGTCTTTCCCGCGCCACCTGCATCGCCTTGTCCGAGGGCGCGATGAAGCTGTAGAACATCGGCACGACGAACAGCGTGAAGGTCGTGCCGATCATCAGCCCGAAGAAGATCACGATGCCCATCGCCTCGCGCGCGGCGGCGCCGGCGCCCTCGGCGAAGACCAGCGGCACCACCGCCAGCGCCATCGCCGCCGTGGTCATCAGGATCGGGCGCAGACGGGTCCGCGCCGCGGCGACAATCGCCTCGCGCCGGGTCAGGCCGTGTTCCTCACGCTGCTGATTGGCGAATTCCACCATCAGGATGCCGTGTTTGGTAATCAGCCCGACCAGCGTGATCAGCCCCACCTGACTGTAGATGTTCAGCGTGCCAAGCCCGAGGTTCAGCGGCAGGATCGCCCCGAACAGCGTCAGCGGCACCGACATCAGGATGATGAACGGATCGCGGAAGCTTTCGAACTGCGCCGCCAGCACCAGATAGATCACCAGCACCGCCACCCCGAAGGCGATGGCGATGGTGTTGCCCTGCGTCTGTTCCAGCCGCGACTGGTCGGCATAGTCGATGAAGAACCCCTCGGTCAGCACCTCGTTGGCGATGGAAACGATCGTCGCCACGCCGCTTGCGCTCGATGTGCCGATCATCGGCAGGGCGGTGATCGTCGCCGAATTGAGCTGGTTGAACTGCTGGATGGAGGAGGGCATCGCATCCGTCTCGACCCGGACCACGGCGGACAGCGGCACCAGCGCGCCGGACCCCGAGCGCACGAAATACGACCCCAGCAGCTCGGGATTGTCGCGGAAGCGCTGCGGCACCTGCGGGATGATGTCGTAGCTGTTCGAATCGCGGTCGAACTGCGCGACCTTGTAGCCGCCGACCAGCAGGCCAAGCGTCGATCCGATGTCGGACACCGCCACGTTCAGCGACGCGGCCCGTTCGCGGTCGATGATGACCCGCGCCTCGGGCGCGTCGAAGTTCAGCGAATTCTGCACCGCGATGAAATTGCCCGAGGCCAGCGCGCGCTGGCGGATTTCCTCGGCCACCTCGGCGACGCGGGAGGGTTCGTGGATCGACTGGATCACGACCGACACGGGCAGCCCGCCCCCGGTGCCCGGCAGGGTCGGCGGCGCGAAGGCAAAGCCCTGCAACCCGGTATTCGCGTCAAGCTGCGCCTGAATGTCCTGCTGCACCTGCGATTGCGAGCGAGACCGCTCGGCCCAGTCCTTCAGTGCCCAGATCAGGATGCCCTGCGTATCGTCCCCGCCGAAACCGGCGATGGAAAAGTCGGTCCGCACCTCGTCCATCCCGGCGGTCGCCTTGCTGATCTGGTCGATGTATTTCGCGGTGTAATCGTCGGTCGCGTAGCGCGGCCCGTTGGCGATGGCGATGACGGCGCCCTGATCCTCCTCGGGCGCCAGCTCCGACTGGGTGTTGAGCATCATGTAGCCCGTCACCGACACCAGCCCAAGGACGATCAGGATCGTCACCGGCCGGTAATCCAGCGAGTTGTTCACCCGCCGCTCATACCAGTTGGCCAGCCGCTCGAACGTCCGGTCGACAAAGACCTGAAAGCGCGACCCCTCACCCGATTTCAGCAGCCGCCCCGACATCATCGGCGTGATGGTCAGCGCGATCACCCCGGACAGGATCACCGATCCCGCCAGCGTAAAGGCGAATTCGCGGAACAGCGCCCCCGTCAGCCCGCCGGTGAAGCCAAGCGGCGACAGCACCGCGGCCAGCGTGATGGTCATCGCGACCACGGGACCGGTGATCTCCTTCATCCCCTGCACGGCGGCGGGGATGGGTTTCATGCCGTCCTCGATATGGCGGTGGATGTTTTCCACCACCACGATCGCGTCATCGACCACCAGCCCGATCGCCAGAACCATCGCCAGCAATGTCAGCAAGTTGATCGAATAGCCAAGCGCCAGCAGCACCGCCAGCACCCCCACCAGCGACAGCGGGATGGTGACGACCGGCATCAGCACCGACCGGAACGATCCAAGGAACAGCAGGATCACCACCACCACGATCGCCACCGCCTCGGCGATGGTCTTGAACACCTCGCGGATCGAGGCGGAAATCGTCTCGGTCGAATCGTAGACGAGTTCCAGCCGCATCCCCTCGGGCAGGCCGGCGTTGATGGCGGGCAGGTCCTTGACCACCGCCGCCGCGGTGTCGAGCGGGTTGGCCGCGGGCGTCGGATGGATGCCGATGAACGTGCCGGCCTTGCCCTCGAAGGTGACGATCTCACCCGATTCGTCCGAGGCAAGCTCGACCTGCGCCACGTCGCGCAGCCGGACGACCTGATCCCCCTCGGACCGCAGCGGCATCATCCCGAAGGCGTCGGGGTCCTGCAGCGTGGTCTGCAAGGTGATCGCATGGGCGTAAAGGTCGTTTTCCGTCTTGCCCGCCGCCGCGAGGTAGTTCGACGCATTGACCGCCGCCAGCACCTCGGCGGCGGTGATGTTCCGCGCCGCCAGCTTGTCCGGGTCGATCCAGATCCGCATCGAATATTTCGACGCGCCGATCACCTCGATCTGCGCGACGCCCGGAATGGTGGACATCCGCGGGCGGATCACCCGCTCGATATATTCGGTCAGCTGCTCGGGCGACATGTTGGGGTTCAGCGCCGCGATATACATCAGCGCAAAGGTGTCCCCGGTGCCCTTGACGATCACCGGATCCTCGGATTCCGACGGCAGCGAGGACCGCACCTGCTGCACCTTTGCCAGAACGTCCGTCAGAGCCGCATCGGAATTGGAGCCGAGCTTCATGTGCACCGACACGACCGAGGCCGACGGGCTCGACGTCGAGGTCACGTAGTCGATGTTCTCCGTCGTCGCCACCGCCTCGGTGATCGGCGCGGTGATGAAGCCCTGGATCAGGTCGGGCGAGGCGCCGGGATAGGTGGTCGTCACCGTGACCACGGTTTCCTCGACCTCGGGATATTGCCGGACCTGAAGGTTGAAATAGGCCGCGATCCCCAGAAGCAGCATGAACGCGCCCACGACGATCGACAGGACGGGGCGGCGGATGAAGATTTCGGTGAAATGCATCGCGCCTTCCTCAGTTGCCGATGACGGGCGGCGCGTCGCCGGTTTCCGCCGGATCGGTCACGATGCGGACGACCGCGCCAGAACTCAGCCGGTTCTGCCCCGCATCGACCACCCTGTCGCCCGCCTTCAGACCTTCGAGGATCTCGACCGAGTTTCCATGCCGCCGGCCGATCCTGACGAAAACCTCGCGGGCGATGGTCTGCGGCGCATCCGCGCCCTCGGGCGTTTCCTCGCGCACGACAAAGACGGAATCGCCATACAGCGAGGTCGTCACCACCGTCTGCGGCAGCGAGATGACGTTTTCCACCGCCGGCAGGTTGACCCGCACGCGCAGGAACTGCCCCGGGGTCAGCGCCTCGCCCGAGGCCTCGTCCAGCAGCGCGCGCACCGTCACCAGCCGCGAATTCGCGTCGATCTTCGGGTCGATGCCGGTGATCTCGCCTTCAAAGCTGGTGCCGCCTTCCTCGTCGATGGCGGTGACGGAAAATCCCTGCCGCACCTGCGCCGCCTGTTGTTCGGTCAAAGCGAAATCGACACGCATCTGGCTGCGGTCCTGCAACGTCGCAAAGACGGTGCCGGCGGCGACGAACTGCCCCACCTCGATGCGCGGAATGCCGATGGTGCCGTCAAAGGGCGCCAGAAGCTGTTTCGTCTGCAACACGGCTTCGAGCTTCGCGACCTGCGCCTGCGCGGACACCTCTTCGGCCTGCGCGCTGTCGAGCGTGCTGGTCGCCGTCACGCCGCGTTCCTGAAGGTTGCGCGCCCGGTTCAGCGTGATCTGCGCCAGATTGAGCGAGGCTTTCGCCGCCTCCAGATCCGCGCGTTCCTGCCGGTCGTCGATCTGCACCAGCAGCTGGCTGCTGGTCACCGTGTCGTTCGACTGGAACAGGATCTCGCGCACCACGCCCGAGGCCTCGGTCGACAGATCCGCGCCCTGCCGCGCATTGGCGGTGCCGATCGCATCGATGCCGGGGGTCCAGGTGCCGGATTGCGCCTCGGTCACGGTGACCGGCACGGTGACGTTCTTCATCGAATCCAGATACTGCGCGATCATCTTCGCGCGGAACTGATTGAACCCGACAATGCCACCGATGACGAGAGTCAGCAGGACGATCGCAATAATCAAACGTTTTATCATGTCAGAAACCGGTCGCTCCGAGGGGATTGGCGGGTGGTGGCACGGGTGTCAGGTAGTGCCTCCCTACCCCAATACCAATGCCCCGCATTATTGAAAATGCTTTCCTTCTCCGAATTCGCCGCATGGGTCAGAGGCCGTAGCGCCGGATTCGCCGGTGAACCGTGGTCCGGTCGACGCCCAGACGGCGCGCCGCCTCGGACACGTTGCCGCCCGTTTCGGCAAGGATCCGGCGCAGCAGCGCGGCATCGCCGCGGGCGGCGGCGGGGGCGTTTTCCGCGAACGGGGCCGGCAGATCCGCCGGGCCGACGACCCGCGGCAGCCCCGCCGACAGTTGCGCCATCAGGTGGTGCAGCTCATGCAGGTTGCCCGGCCAGTCATGTGACGCAAGGCTTGCCCATGCGGCGGGGGACAGCCGCCCGGCCCCGCCCGCCGCCTTCAGCAGCCGTTCCGCCAGCCACAGCAGGTCGCGCCGCGCCCGCAGGGGCGGCAGGCGCAGCACCGCCCCCGCCAGCCGATGCGCCAGATCGCGGCGGAACAGCCCGGCCGACGCCGCCTCCAGCAGGTCGCCCTGATGCGTGGCGATCAGCCGCAGATCCGCGCGTTCCGGCCGGGTGGCGCCGATCGGCAGCCACGCGCCCTCCCCCAGCAGGCGCAGCAGCCGCCCCTGCATCCGGGCGGGCAGCTCCCCCACCTTGTCGAGGATCAGCGTCCCGCCCCGCGCCCCGTCGATCAGGCCGGGCTCGTGCCGCCGCCCGGCGACGCGGCCGAACAGCAGGGCCTCGTCCCCCTCGGCCAGTTCGGCGCAGGGCACGCTGACACAGGGGCCGACACGCCCCGCCGCATGGATCGCGCGGGCGAGCGTCAGCTTGCCGGTGCCGGTTTCCCCCTCGATCAGCAGGGGCAGCCGCCCCGGCGCCAGCCGCGCCGCATGGGCCAGCAGGTCGGCCATCGCCGCATCCTCCGGCCCCGCCAGATCGCGCAGGGCGGGCGGCAGCGCGGGCGGATCGCCGCGCGTCCGGGCCGGGGGCAGGCGGCGCGGTTCGATCGCATGACCGAAGAGGTGATGGCCGTCGCGCGTCTGGATCAGCCGTTCCGCCGCCGGGCGCTGCCGGGTCAGGTCTTCCAGCCGGTCGGGCGTCACCCGCAGGAAATCCGAGATCGGCCGCCCGATCAGATCCCCCGCCGCCCGCCAGTCCTGCCCCGCCGCCCGTGCCAAGAGCCGCGCCGCGCCATGCGTCATGCCGATCACGCAGCCCGCGCCGTCCAGCGACACCGCCGCCTCGGGGTCGACATCCAGAAAATCCGGGCTGCCCGACAGCCGCAGCACCCATTCGCGCCGGCTTTCGGCCATGATGTTCGCCAGCTCGATCCGCCGCACCGTCTGCCGCACCAGATTCAGCGCCAGCATCTGGCTGACCCGCGGCCGGGGCGAGGACAGCAGCGATATGTCCAGCACCGCCGTCAGCTTGCCCCGCGTGTCGTAGATCGGCGCGGCGGTGCAGGACAGCCCGCCATGCGTCACGTCGAAATGGTCGCTTTGATGGATGACAAGCGATTCCCCCGTTTCCAGACAGGCGCCCAGTGCATTGGTCCCCGCCCGCGATTCCCGCCATTCCGCGCCAAGGAACAGGCCCGAGCGGCGCAGTTCCGCCTTTTGCGCGGCATCGCCCATGTATTCGACCGTCACCCCGGAATGATCGGCCAGCAGCAGCACGTAATTCTGCCCGGCGACCAGCCGGTACAGGTTCTCGATCCCCGAGCGGGCGATGGCGATCAGGTCCTCGGACCGCTGCCGGTGGGCGCGCAGGGCCGCGTCGGGCACGATATAGGCCTCGGCCCGGCGGGCGGGGTCGAGGCCATGCTGGTTCAGGCAGCGCAGCCAGCTTGCCACGACGACCGGATCGCGGGACGCCGGAGCGCCCTGCGAAACCTGTTCGATTTCGCGGATATGACGCAGATCCTCCACGTATTCCTCCCTTGCCGGTCTCTCCTCCCAAAGGGTCCGGCGGGATCAGGGTAACCGCAGGGGGCGATACCGCAAACACCGAAATTTCCCCTGTGGCGGCGGGGCGCCGCACCTGTGGCGCGGGTTGCCACGGGGGCGCCGGCCAAGCCCTTGAAATCCCGTGGCGCGGCCACGGCGCTTGGGCCGCTCCGGCGGGTGATGCAGGCTGATCGCATTCGTCTGGCCATGCCGCGAAGGGGTTGGGAGGCCCCGGCATCGCCCGGACAGGAGCAAAGGGAGGAAATGATGCTCGATTCGACCCAACAGGGCGCCCTGACCGCATTGGTGGCCGATCTGGAACAGGCGCTGGTCGCGCGCGACGCGCAGGCGGTGGCGGACCTGTTTCTGGAAACCGGTTTCTGGCGCGATCTGGCGGCCTTCACCTGGAACCTGAAGACCTGCGAGGGCCGCGACCAGATCCGCGACATGGCGGCCGCGCAGCTTGATGCGATCCGGCCGCAGAAGCTCTACCTCGACCCCGACGAACAGGTGACCGATTCCGGCGATGTCACCGAGGGCTGGCTGAAGTTCGAGACGGAAACCGGGCGCGGCGTCGGCTATATCCGGATGAAGGAGGGCAAGATCTGGACCCTGCTGACCACGCTGCACGAGTTGAAGGGCCACGAGGAACCCCGCGGCCTGCGCCGTCCGATGGGCGCCGAACACGGCCACGACCCGGACCGCAAGACCTGGAAGGAAAAGCGCGAGGAGGAATCCACCCGCCTTGGCCATGAGGAACAGCCCTATGTGCTGATCGTCGGCGGCGGGCAGGGCGGCATCGCGCTTGGCGCGCGGCTGCGGCAACTGGGTGTGCCCGCGATCATCGTCGACCGGCACGAACGCCCCGGCGACCAGTGGCGCAAGCGCTACAAGTCCCTGTGCCTGCACGATCCGGTCTGGTACGATCACCTGCCCTACATCCCCTTCCCGGACAACTGGCCGGTCTTCGCGCCCAAGGACAAGATCGGCGACTGGCTGGAAATGTATACCAAGGTGATGGAGCTGAACTACTGGTCGAAGACCACGGCGAAATCCGCCACCTGGGACGACGCGGCAAAGGAATGGACCGTGATCGTGGACCGCGACGGCGAAGAGATCACCCTGCACCCGAAGCAGCTTGTCCTTGCCACCGGCATGTCGGGCAAGCCGAACATCCCCACCATCCCCGGTCAGGACGTGTTCAAGGGCGAACAGCAGCATTCCAGCCAGCATCCGGGACCCGAGGCGTATCGCGGCAAGAAGGTGGTGGTGATCGGCTCCAACAACTCGGCCCACGACATCTGCGCGGCGCTTTGGGAAGGCGGGGCGGATGTGACGATGGTGCAGCGTTCGTCCACCCATATCGTCAAGTCGGACAGCCTGATGGAGGTCTGCCTCGGCGGGCTCTATTCCGAACAGGCGGTGGCGAACGGCATCACCCATGACAAGGCGGACATGATCTTTGCCTCGATCCCCTACCGGATCATGCACGAATTCCACATCCCGCAATATGACGAGATCAAGCGCCGCGACGCGGATTTCTACGCCGCGCTGGAAAAGGCGGGGTTCATGCTGGACTTCGGCGACGACGAATCCGGCCTGTTCATGAAATACCTGCGCCGGGGCTCGGGCTATTACATCGACGTGGGGGCCTGCGATCTGGTGATCGACGGCTCGATCAAGCTGCAATCGGGCAAGGGCATCAGCCATCTGAGCGAGGATGCCGTGGTGCTGGACGACGGCACCGAACTGCCCGCCGATCTGGTCGTCTATGCGACGGGATATGGTTCGATGAACGGCTGGGCGGCGGATCTGATCTCGCAGGAGGTCGCGGACAGGGTCGGCAAGTGCTGGGGCCTCGGCTCGGACACGACCAAGGATCCCGGCCCGTGGGAAGGCGAACAGCGCAACATGTGGAAGCCGACGATGCAGGAGGGGCTGTGGTTCCACGGCGGCAACCTGCACCAGTCGCGCCATTATTCGCGCTATCTGTCGCTGCAGCTCAAGGCCCGTCAGGCCGGGATCGACACGCCCGTCTGGGGGATGGAGCCGCCGCATCACCTGAAATGACCCCGATCTGAAATGACCCACGCCCGGCCCCGGAAACGGGGCCGGCGCAGCTGACGCCACGGAAACCCGCGCGCACGATTTCGTTGCTTGTCTTTGGCAGGGGGCAGGCTACTCTCTCTGAGGCAGAATGCCGCAGCTACGTCACCACCACGTCGCGGCGGCCTTCCGTCTTCGGTCCGCCTGCCGGTGGCGCCGTTGTCCCGGGGACCATGCGAGACACCGCCTCTTGCAGATTCTGACAAGGATGACGACCTTGACCAGCCAAGTTTCCGTTCAGGATCACGTCGAACTGGTGCGCCGGACGGCAGAATCGCCCGCGCCCGGCCGCTCCGCCGTTGCCGCGTCGTGGCGGCGGTCGCTGATGCACCACCAGCTCGACCCCGCCGAAATCCGTCGCCCGGACCGCGTGCCGCAATCCACCCTGCGCGAACGGCGCGAGGCGGCGCAGGACCTGCTGCGCATCGCCGGGCCGATCCTGAACCGGCTGGCGGCGGCGGCGATGGATACCGGCAGCGCGGTGATCCTCAGCGGGCCGGACGGGCTGATCCTCGAGGAACGCAGCCACCCCGCCGACAGCGCCGATTTCGGCGGCGCCGGGCTGGCCGCGGGCGCAAGCTGGTCCGAGGCGGACGAAGGCACGAACGGTATCGGCACCTGCCTGACCGAACGGCGCCCGGTGGTGATCTGGCACGACCAGCATTTCCACACGCGCAATCTGGCGCTGACCTGCATGGGCGCGCCGATAGAGGCGCCGGGCGGCGGTCTGGCCGGGGTGGTCGACATCTCGTCCTGCCGCCGCGACCTGAGCGAGGCGCAGGCCCGGCTGATCGGCCTGACGGTGCAGGACGCCGCGACCCGGATCGGCTGTGAACTCTTTGCCGCCGCCTTCCCCAAGGCGCGGATCATCGTGATGCCGGGCGACCCCGCGCAGGGACCGTGCCAGATCGCGGTGGACCGCGACGACCTGATCCTTGGCTGCAACCGCGCCGCGCGCCGCGCCTTCGGCATCACCGACGCGGATATCGCCCTGCACCGCCCGGCGGCGGACCTGCTGCGCGACGCGGCCGGGGGGACACGCGGCGGCTTGCAGGATGCCCTGCGGTCCGAGGTGCTGCGCGCGCTGCGCCGGGCGGGGGGCAATGTCTCCGCCGCCGCGCGCGACCTGCGGATCGGGCGCGCGACGCTCTACCGCAAGATGGACGCGCTCGGCCTGCGCGCGGAACGGCAGAATTGAGTTTCCGACTGTCTCGGAACCGGGACAATCGGCGCCGTGGATCAATGTCGCACCCCTTCGTTTGAGGAGGCGAAAGGGCAAAATGACACCCACGGAGGACGACGGCGGCACCATCCGGTTCCGCCGATGATGTTGGGAGGAGGAAAAAATGCCAGAAGACAAAATCCAGACCGAAACCTTCACTTCGGCCGCGCCGTTCAAGGCGCGCTATGACAATTACATCGGCGGCGAATGGGTCGCGCCGAAATCCGGCCGCTACATGGAAAACATCTCGCCGGTGACCGGCCATGTGGTGTGCGAGGTGCCGCGCTCCGACGCCTCGGATGTCGAGGCTGCGCTGGACGCCGCCCATGCCGCCCGCCGCGCCTGGGGAGAAACCTCGGTCACGCAGCGCTCGCGCATCCTGAACCAGATCGCCGACCGGATCGAGGCGAACCTCGAACAGATCGCGCTGGCCGAAACCTGGGACAACGGCAAGCCGCTGCGCGAAACCACCGCCGCGGACATTCCGCTGACGATCGACCATTTCCGCTATTTCGCCGGCGTGATCCGCGCGCAGGAAGGCTCGATCGGGGAAATCGACGCCGATACCGTCGCCTATCACTACAAGGAGCCGCTTGGCGTCGTCGGCCAGATCATCCCGTGGAACTTCCCGATCCTGATGGCGGCGTGGAAGCTTGCCCCGGCGCTGGCCGCGGGCAATTGCGTCGTGCTGAAACCGGCGGAACAGACGCCGGCCTCGATCCTCGTGCTGATGGAGCTTGTCGGCGATCTGCTGCCGCCGGGCGTCGTCAACATCGTCAGCGGCACCGGGGCGGAGGCGGGCGCACCGCTGGCCTCGAACCCGCGGATCCGCAAGGTGGCCTTCACCGGTTCGACCCCGGTGGGCAAGGGCATCATGCGCGCCGCCGCCGACAACCTGACGAACATCACGCTCGAACTCGGGGGCAAGTCGCCCAACATCTTCTTCGCCGATGTGATGGACGAGGATGACGACTTCTTCGACAAGGCGCTGGAAGGCTTCACCTTCTTCGCGCTGAATCAGGGCGAGGTCTGCACCTGCCCGTCGCGCGCGCTGATCCAGGAATCGATCTACGACCGCTTCATGGAAAGGGCGCTCAAGCGGGTCGAGGCAATTCAGGCGGGCGATCCGCGTGCCGGTGGCACGATGATCGGCGCGCAGGCCTCGAAACAGCAATACGACAAGATCCTGAGCTACATGGACATCGGCCTGAACGAAGGCGCGAAGGTCCTGACCGGCGGCGAGGCCAACCACTTCGGCGGCGACATCGAAGGCGGCTATTACATCAAGCCGACGATCTTTGAAGGCAACAACAAGATGCGTGTCTTCCAGGAGGAAATCTTCGGACCCGTAGTTTCCGTCACCACCTTCAAGACCCCGGAAGAGGCGATCGAGATCGCCAATGACACCGTCTACGGCCTTGGCGCCGGCGTCTGGTCGCGCGACATGAACACCGCCTACCGTGCCGGGCGGGGGATCGAGGCCGGCCGCGTCTGGACCAACTGCTACCACCTCTATCCGGCGGGGGCGGCCTTCGGCGGCTACAAGCAGTCCGGCATCGGTCGGGAAACACACAAGATGATGCTCGACCATTATCAGGAAACCAAGAACGTGCTGGTCAGCTATTCGCCGAAGAAGCTCGGCTTCTTCTGAAACGCCCGCAATGCATCGGGCATCCCGGTTTCGGGGTGCCCCCTCAGAATACGGGAGATTTCCATGACGAAGACGATGAAAGCCGCCGTTGTGCGGGAATTTGGCGCGCCTCTGGTGATCGAGGAAGCCGCGGTGCCCGAAGTCGCCCCCGGCACGATCCTCGTGAAGGTCGAGGCCTGCGGCGTCTGCCACACCGACCTGCACGCGATGATGGGCGACTGGCCGGTGAAGCCGAAACCGCCCTTCATTCCGGGGCACGAAGGCGTGGGCCATGTGGTCGGGGTCGGACAGGGCGTGAAGCATATCAAGGAAGGCGACAAGGTCGGGGTGCCGTGGCTCTATTCCGCCTGCGGTTATTGCGAACACTGTCTGGGCGGCTGGGAAACGCTGTGTGAAAAGCAGCAGAATTCCGGCTATTCGATCAACGGCGCCTTCGCGGAATATGTGCTGGCCGACCCGAATTACGTGGGCCACCTGCCGGACGACGTGAATTTCGTCGAGATCGCGCCGGTCCTGTGCGCCGGCGTGACGGTCTACAAGGGCCTGAAGATGACCGAGGCGAAACCCGGCGAATGGGTGACCATCTCGGGCATCGGCGGGCTTGGCCACATGGCGGTGCAATATGCCAAGGCCATGGGGCTGCATGTCGCGGCCGTCGACATCGACGACAGCAAGCTGAAGCTGGCGAAGGAGCTGGGGGCCGAGGTCACGGTGAACGCGCTCAACACCGATCCGGTCGCGGCGATCCGCAAGGAAACCGGCGGCGGCACGCATGGGGTTCTGGTCACCGCGGTCTCGACCAAGGCCTTCCATCAGGCGCTGCAATTCGCCCGCCGCGGCGGCACCATCGCCCTGAACGGCCTGCCGCCGGGGGAATTCCCGATGTCGATCTTCGACATGGTGCTGAACGGGATCACGGTGCGCGGCTCGATCGTGGGCACGCGGCTGGATCTGGCGGAATCGATCGATTTCGCCTCGCGCGGGCTGGTGCATGCCCATACCGCCAAGGCCAAGCTGGAAGAGATCAACGATGTCTTCCACAAGATGGAGAAGGGCCAGATCGACGGACGCATCGTCCTCGACTTCGCCTGATCCGATCCGGGCGGCGGAGGGAAACCCGCCGTCCGCCTCCCCGGGGGCGCAGAGGGAAACCTCTGCGCCTTCGGCGTTTCCGGGGGCGAAACATTTGGCCTGCCCGTGGTCGCGTTGTCCGGGCGGTGCGCATGGGGATGGGGCGCAGGGGGCCAGCCCCCTCGCCCGTTCCGGGCTCACCCCCGGGATATTTATGGAAACACGAAAGGCTCAGGGCTGTTTCGGGCAGCTTTGTGTCGGCGGGGAGGCGCCCTTCCCCCCAAGCCTAGCCCAGGGCGCGCACCGGGCCGTCGAGCAGCCGCATCAGATCGCCGAAATAGCCTTCGGATCTGGCCGGTTGCTGAGGGTCCGAGGTGATCGCCACCGCCAGCCCGCGCGCCGGATGCGCGGCGATGAGCTGCCCGCCATAGCCGCGCGCCAGCGTCCAGCCGCTGGGGCTGAGAAACCAGCCGTAGCCATAGGACAGGCCCGAATAGGGTGAGCGGGTGCGGGGCTGGCGCGAGGCCTCGATCCAGTCGCGGTCGATGACCTGCCGGTCCCGATAGCGCCCGCCGTCGCGCATCATCACGGCGATGCGCAGCATGGCCTCGGGCGTCAGGGCCATTTCGTTGCCGCCGAAGTAGAAGCCCTGCGGATCGCGCGTCCACGAGGGAATCTCGATCCCCAGACCGGCGCCCAGCGAGCGGCGCGACAGGGTCAGCAGGCTGTCGCCCGTGACCGTCGCCAGCGCCGCGCCAAGCACATGCGTCGATCCGGTGGAATAGATCATCCGCCCGCCCGCCGGCGCGATCCGGGGCTGGCGCAGCGCATAGGCCACCCAGTTCGGCGAGGCGACCCAAGCGCCGTAATTCGCCCCCGACGTGCTGGCGAGCCCGGCCCGCAGCGTCACCAGATCCTCGATCGTCAGCCCCGCCGCGCCTTCGGTCGCGTCAGCGGGGACGAGGCGCGGGGCGATGTCACCAAGCCGGTCGGACAGGCGGAGCTGCCCGCCCGCGATCGCCGAACCGACCAACAGGGCGAGCACGCTTTTCGAGCAGGATTTGATGTTCGCGGACCGCGACAGGCCGGGACCGCGCGGGGCCTCGGCCAGGATCACATCATCGCCGCGCTGCACCGTGATCGCATGCAACTGCCGCAGCGCACCGGCGGACTGGCGCAGTTCGGCCAATGCCGCGCCCTGCGCGCGCCCAAGGGCCGGTGCGGCCAGCGCCGCGCCCAGACCCAGCGAGAAGATCCGCCGTGAGACCATCCGTTCCGTTTCCCATGTCGTAAGACCGTTCCTTTGGATATAGGCCCGGACCGGGAAAACCGGCGATCACGACGGCTCACCTCATCGTGAGAGCGCGCGCCTGCTTGTATTTCCGTCACGGGGGGAGGACACTGACGCCATGTCCGGCCCTCATCGGACCGGCGCCATCCGTGATCGCAGCGAGGTGCATATCATGGCCGACACGGCAGCGAACGTCCTGCTTCAACCCGGCACGAAGGCGCCGGACTTTTCCCTCCACTCGACGCCCGACCAGTTGGTCAAGCTGTCCGACCTGCGCGGCAGGCCGGTCATTCTGGCCTTCTATCCCGCGGACTGGAGCCCCGTCTGCAGCGACCAGATGGTGCTGTATAATGAAATGCTGTCCGAATTTTCCGCCTATGGCGCCGAGCTGATGGGGATTTCCGTCGACGGCGTCTGGTGCCATGAGGCCTTCGCCAAGGCGAACAAGATCCATTTCCCGCTGCTGTCGGATTTCGAGCCGAAGGGCGCCGTCGCCCGCACCTATCACAGCTATCGCGCCACCGAAGGTGTGGCCGAGCGGTCCCTGTATGTCATCGACGGCGAGGGCGTGATCCGCTGGAGCTACCTTTCCCCCGTCGGCATCAATCCGGGGGCGGACGGGATCCTCGACGCGCTGGACGCGCTCGGGGTGAAGGGCGGTGCCGCATGAGCCTGCGCCCGCCCGTCTCGGCCAGCGACCATCACCTCGGCCCGCTCGACGCACCGCTGCAACTGGTGGAATACGGCGATTACGAATGCCCCTATTGCGGCGCGCTTTTCCCGGAAATCGCCGCGATCCGTCAGGCCTTCGGCGACAACCTGTGTTTCGTATTCCGGCATTTTCCGCTGTCCGAGGCCCATCCCCATGCCGAACGCGCCGCCGAAATGGCCGAGGCCGCGGCGAGCGAGGGCAAGTTCTGGCAGATGCACGAGGTGCTGTTTCAGAATCAGGACGCGCTGGATGACGAAAGTCTGGTGGCTTACGGCGAACAGCTCGGCCTGTCGCAGGCGGCGATCCGCAGCGCCTTCGACGGCAGCCGGGAACAGCATGTCCGCCACGATTTCACCGGCGGCGTGCGCAGCGGCGTGAACGGCACGCCGTCGCTGTTCATCAACGGAACGCGCTACGACGGCGCGCAGGACGCGCAGTCGATCGCCGATGCGCTGGCGGCGGCGGGCTGACCGTTCAGCCGAGCAGCTTTTCGACCCAGCTTTCGACCGGATCGCCGCTGCCGATATCCGGCTGCACGAGCCCGTCGATCATGAATGTCGGCGATACGTGGATGCCGTTCTGCCGAGCGTATTTCGCGTGCCATTTGATCGCGGCCTCCAGCTCGGGAAATTCGAAGGCCTCGGCCAGTTTCAGGCCGGCATAGTCCTCGATCCGGGCGATGATCTGGTTCGGCGTGGCGTCCATGTTCGGCCCTTTGCAGTGCTTCTCGAACTCGAATTCCTCGCGATGCGCGGCGACGGCGGCCAGCACGGCCTTGGCGTTTTCCCGCCCGCCGTCCAGCATCGAGGCTGCCAGCACGCAGCGCACCACGACGGGCGAGAACATGTGCCAGGGCTGCGACTGCATCCGCAGCCGGACGGTGATCCGGTCAGGCCCGGCCTGATCCAGCAGCGCATCCATCTTGCCGAAGGCGCGGACGGAAAACGGGCAGGTCGGCTCAAGGAACATCTCGAAGATGCGCGGGCCGTGGCCCCAGAACAGCGGATCGGCATGGGGGGCGGGGCGGGTCATGGGGTATTCCTCCTGCAAGTTTTTCTTTCGGCTCCGCCGGGATGGGCGGGGGCGCGGATGCCCCCGCAGTATATCCGCGTTCCGCGGCGGGATAATCCATCTTGAACGGTATGCACCATTCGGCCGCGCGGAAGGATCGGCGCGCGTTGCGATGTCACCGAATGCGCCGGGCTCCCTTCGCGGGGCGGGCGTTTCGGTCCGTGCCGGGCCGAAAAAGATAGGCCCCGCGAATTTCTCCGCGAGGCCGGTTTTTGGAAAACGATGTGTTCGTGAAACGCCGCAGATCGGGCTTGGTTCCCAATTTCCGGCGCTGACTTTTTCGTGACAGGCGAAAGCGGCAAGAACTGGCCGGATGCCGATCACGGACGGCAAAATTCTGCAAATTCAACAAGAAGGCATGTGGCAATTGCGTAACACCACTTGCGGCGCGCAGCGGACCCGCCTGTTATTCCCCCCCGTTCGCACGATGTAAGGCGCAGCCCACGGGGAATTTCCCGTCGGGACCAGTCTACGGAGTATCACGATGAAACTTGTCACCACCTCTGCCCTGCTGGCCGCAACCGCGCT
This sequence comes from Paenirhodobacter populi, assembly GCF_004022215.1. Taxonomy (GTDB): domain Bacteria; phylum Pseudomonadota; class Alphaproteobacteria; order Rhodobacterales; family Rhodobacteraceae; genus Rhodobacter; species Rhodobacter populi. Next base: position 51,322 of record NZ_SAUZ01000013.1, on the reverse strand, counting down.
CGCGGGAACGCAGGCCTTCGCCCAAAGCGCCGTGACCGGCATCGACAGCCTTGATGACCGCATCACCGACGTCCGCAACGAGGCGAACAAGAATCTGTCCGACATGAACGACAGCCAGCGTTTCGGGCCGAACGCGTTCCGGCCGGGCTGGAGCGGGGCGATGGCGCTGACCTATGCCGGGACCTCGGGCAATACCGACACCGACGATCTCGCGCTGGCCGGTAAGCTCACCTATGGTGCGGGCCCCTGGCAGCACACCTTCGGCGTCGGCATCGAATACGGCAAGGACGACGACAAACGGTCGAAGCAGGATGTGTTCGGCTTCTACGAAGGCAACTACTACTTCGACGATCGTCTCTACGCCTTCGGCCTTGCCCGGTATGAGCAGGACGACTTCGCCTCCTACCGCAAGGACAGCTTCGTCGGCGTCGGCCCGGGTTACCGGGTGCTGAACGAGCAGAACATGACCTGGCGTGTGCAGGCCGGTATCGGTGCGCGCTACTATCAGGTCAACGACTCGCTGCGTGACGACGACACCGAATTCGCGGGGATCGTCTCCTCGCGCTTCTACTACCAGTTCAACGAGAACGTCTTCCTGACCAACGACACCGACATCCTGAAGTCGGATGCGGGCACGCTGAACACCAACGATCTTGCGCTGAACGTGAAGATGACCGACGTCATGACCACGCGCATCAGCTACAAGACCGACTTCAACAGCGCCCCGGTCGAGGGCCGCAAGAAAACCGACAACACCTTTGGTGTGTCGCTGGTCTTCGGCTTCTGATCGAGCGATCCGCGCAAACCTTGCCCGTCCGCCCCGTGCGGGCGGGCTTTTCATTGCGGGCGGCGCCCGTCAGGCCCGGTGGAGCAGATCCGTTCCGCCAGCCTCTTCCAACACCGCCGGGGCGGCCACTGGCTGGAAGCCCACCAGCAGCGCCCCCGCCCCGATCGGCCTTGCGTGACATTCCAGCATCCGACCGTCCGGCAGCCGCAGGGTGCCCCGGGCACCGGCGGGCGAGGCGGCGCCCAGCGCCTCCCAGATCGGGCTCGGGCCGCAGCCTTCCTCCCACAGCCGGACCGAATCGCGCAAGGTGATGCGCGACAGGCTGGTTGCCGGCTCGACCCCCCACAGATCGTCATAGCGCCGGTTGGAAAAGGCCAGATCGCCCGAGGCACGGAACACCGCCACCGCCTCCTGCATCTGGTCCAGCGCATCCTGCCCCAGGGCCATTTCCGCGCGAAAGCGCCGGGTCAGGGTCATTTCCGTGGTGATATCCTCGAACAGGAAGGCCACCGCGCCATCGGGATGCGGCCGCCCGGTCACGCGGTAGGTCTGTCCGCCGGGGAGGTTCCAGGTCTCGGAATGGAACCCCGCCGCCGCGGCCTTTTCCAGTTCGGTCATCTGCAGCCGCCAGCTTCGGTAATCCTTCGGCTCGGGCACCATCCGCGCCTCGCGCAGACGGTCGAGGAAGGAATGCAGCGATGGCCGCCCGATCAGGAATTCGGCATGCAGCTGCGTCAGCTCGATCAGCGCGGGGTTGAACAGTTGCAGCTTGCGCTGCCGGTCGAAAACGCCAAGCCCGATCGGCAGATCGGCGAAGGTCTTCGACAGGGTCTGGACGAAACCGTGCAGCGATTGTTCGGCCTTCACCGTGGCATCGGCGGCGAAGGCGAACTGCAACCGCCCCTGCGCCAGCGGGAAACAGTGTCGCTCGAACCAGTGATCCGGCTGCTGCACGCCCGCGCGGGTGATGCGGGCGCGATGCGGGGCATCGCCGTCCCGCGTGGGGGGGAACAGCCTCGGCAGGGGCCAGGTGAAGGTGTCCTCGCCCGCCACGTCGTCCGCGTCGCATCGCGCAAGATAGGCCCGGTTCGCCCAGATCACCTCGCCATCCTCGGCCTCGCGCCAGACAAGGGCGGGCAGGCAATCCAATGTCCGGCGCATCAGCTCCAGCTCATCCTCCATCGCCAGGAAGGACAGCGCATCGACGGCGCGGCCGTGGCCTTCCGCCTCCGGATCGAGGATGGTGATCCGGATCGCGCCGTTCACGTCTTCGGCGCGCAGCTGCACCGGATGCCGCCGCCCCTCCGCCGCCGCGGTCAGGACCAGAGGATCGCGCCGGTCGGCAAGGGTGGGAACCGCCCCCTCGAACTCCGGAAAACGCGGCCCGACGAAGGACAGCAGCCGCGACCAGTCATCCCCCGCCATCGTCGCCGTTTCCAGCAGGCTGCGCCCCGGCCCGGTGGTATCGAGCAGACGCTTCCCCTGAAACAGGAACACGGCCGGTTCCGGCCCGGGCACCGCTTCGCCGCCCTTGCGGGCCGTTCGCGGATCCACCAGCCGGGCCGAGAAGACCAGCGCCAGAACCGCCGCCCCGGCCGAACTCAGGATGATCAGAACCGCCTGAAACCAATCGAACTGCATCGAAAACTCCCGCTCGCGATGCGGCAATCATCGGCAAAAGGGGTTAATGGGCGGTTAAGCGTATTCTTTTGGAATTCACGGCATTATCAGGCGGTTTTCGCCAAGCGCCCCTTCGGGCGCAAGCAGCCTGTCCGCCGGCCAGATCAGCTCGACCATCGCGCCCGAAGGGCGCGGCAGCGCGCCCGGCTCGGCGGCGGGGACGGGGCTGTTGGCAAAGCGCAGATGCGCGCCGGTGCGCTGCAACAGCGTCTTGGCGATGAACAGGCCAAGGCCCATGCCTTCGTATTCCGGGCGATGCACGCGATCGGCGGCGCGGCGATGCAGATAGGGATCGCCGATCCGGCCCAGCACCCCCGGCGCATAGCCCGGCCCGTCGTCGGTGATCCGGACGATGATCTCATGCGCGGTCCATTCCGCCTCGATCCAGACCGTCGAGCGGGCGAAATCCACCGCGTTCTGGATCAGGTTGCGCAGCGCGTGGATCAGTTCCGGATAGCGATGCACCAGCGGCTGCCGCTCAGCGCCCGAGACCAGATCGAAATGCAGCAGCTTGCCACGGTCCATATGCGGCTCGGCCGCCTCGCGCAGCACGGCCAGCAGCGGCGCGCTGCGCATGTGCAGGTCGTCCTTGCCGGCCCGCCCCATGGACCGCAGGATGTCGCGGCAGCGATCCGCCTGATCGCGGATCAGCAGCACATCCGCGTGCAGATCCTCATCCCCTTCCAGCTCATCCGCCAGCTCCGACGACACCAGCTTGATCGTCGCCAGCGGCGTGCCCAGCTCATGCGCCGCCGCCGCCACGACCCCGCCCAGATCGGTCAGCTTCTGTTCGCGCGACAGCGCCATCTGCGTCGCCTGCAACGCATCGGCCATGGATCGGATTTCGGTAGCGATTCCATGCGCATATGTCCCAAGGAAGATCACCCCGATGACGATCGCCAGCCAATAGCCCAGTTCCACCAGCGGGGGCACGGCGATGACCTCTCCGCCATGGGTGACAAGCGGCAGATGGAACCCCGAGACAAGGCTGATCAGCGCGATGGTGCAGACCCCAAGGAACAGGATCGCCCTGCGTTCCAGCGCCGTCGCCGCGATCGTCACCGGCACCAGAATGAACAGCGCGAAGGGATTGTTCAGCCCGCCGGTGATCGACAGCAGCAACGCCAGCTGCGTCGTGTCGAACAGCAGCATCGCGGTCATTTCCACCTGCGTCACCCGCCGGCTTTCGGGAAAGACGAACCGCGCCGCAAGGTTGGCCAACACCGAAACCCCGATCACCGTCAGGCACAGCGTCAGGTCCAGCGCGACATCGTAAAGCGACCACGCCGCCAGCACCGCCGCCGTCTGCCCGATGACCGCCCCCCACCGCAGGAAGATCAGCGTCCTGAGCCGGATCCAGTCGTTGTGATCCAGCGGGCTCCAGATGCCGCGGTCCGACTGCTCGTCCATTCCTGATCCTCGCGTTTGCCGGGTGATCCCCGGTGATAGCCGGGGGGGCGCGGCTCTTCAATGTGCAAGGCTTGCCACATCGACCGCGTTGCGCAAAATTGACCCCGGGAAAATCCCGTTCTACAAGGGGTTGCAGCCAGATCAGGGGGAAGCGCGATGGCAGACCATGAACTTGCCGAACTCGGTCCGGACCGGACGCTTCTGCTTGTCGACGACGATACGGCCTTTCTGACCCGCCTCGCCCGCGCGATGGAGAAGCGCGGTTTCGAAACCGAGATCGCCGAGACGGTAGAGGCCGGCAAGGCGATCGTCATGGCGAAGACGCCGGCCTATGCGGTGATCGACCTGCGGCTTGAGGATGGCAACGGGCTCGAGGTGGTCGAGGCGCTGCGTGAACGCCGCGCCGATGCGCGGATCGTGGTGCTGACGGGTTATGGCGCGATCGCCACCGCCGTCGCCGCGGTGAAGATGGGCGCGACGGATTACCTGTCGAAGCCCGCCGATGCGAACGACATCACCAATGCGCTCTTGGCGCGCAGCGAATCCCTGCCGCCGCCGCCCGAAAACCCGATGAGCGCCGACCGCGTCCGCTGGGAACATATCCAGCGCGTCTATGAGCTGTGCGACCGCAACGTCTCGGAAACCGCGCGGCGGCTGAACATGCACCGCCGCACGCTGCAACGCATTCTGGCGAAACGCAGCCCGCGCTGACCCTGCCCGCGAATCGAGCGTTTTTCAGGCGAGTGCCGCCGAAACGGGCCTTCATCGCGACGAAATGCCCCGGAATTGCGCTTCGCCCGGGAAGTCGGCTACCCTTCGGGCGCGACGCACGCATTCTGGACCGGCCCAGTCGGGGCATGCGCGCGCAGCGCGTGCGAAGACGATGACACCGGGGGAAGAGCATGAAAGCGATTATCATTGGCGCGGGGATGGGCGGTCTGACCGCCGGCATCGCGCTCAAGCGTATTGGGTATGACGTCGACATTTACGAACGGGTGACGGAGGTGAAGCCCGTTGGGGCGGCGCTGTCGCTGTGGCCGAACGGGGTGAAATGCCTCAATTACCTCGGCCTGCATGAACAGGCCCGGACGCTGGCCGGGCAGATGGACACGATGGCCTATGTCGACGGGCTCGACGGGTCGGTGATGACGCAGTTCAGCCTCGAACCCCTGTATAAAGAGGTCGGCCAGCGCGCATGGCCCGTCGCCCGCGCCGATCTGCAACTGATGCTGATGGACGCATTCGGGCTCGACCGCATCCATCTGGGGCGCGAGCTTGCCTCGGTCGCCGAGGCGGATGGCGTGGTCACCGCGACCTTCACCGATGGCGCGACCGTGACGGGCGATCTGCTGATCGGCGCCGACGGCGCGCATTCGGGCGTGCGCAGCTATGTCTGGGGCCACAAGGCGGAACGGCGCTACACCGGCTACGTCAACTGGAACGGCCTGATCGAGATCGACGAAAGCATCGCCCCCGCCACGCAATGGACCACCTTCGTGGGCGAGGGCAAGCGCGTCTCGGTGATGCCGGTGGCGGAGGGGCGGTTCTATTTCTTCTTCGACGTGCCGCTGCCGCAGGGCCTGCCGAACGACCGCGCCACCTATCAGAACACGCTGCGCGAGAATTTCCGGGGCTGGGCCGCGCCGGTGCAGAAGCTGATCGACAGCATCGACCCCGCCCGCACCAACCGGGTCGAGATCCTCGACATCGACCCGAATCCGGTCTGGGTGAAGGGGCGCGTGGCGATTCTGGGCGATTCCGCCCACAACACCGCGCCCGACATCGGTCAGGGTGGCTGCATGGCGATGGAGGATTCCGTCGTTCTGGCAATCGCCCTGCAGACCAACACCTATGGCGTCGAGGATGCGCTGATCCGCTATCAGGACAAGCGCGCCCCGCGCGCAGGCGAACTGGTCCTGCGCGCCCGCAAGCGCTGCGACGTGACCCATGCCAAGGACCCGGAGGCGACCGCCGCATGGTATGCCGATCTGCGCAAGGAAGACGGCACCCATATCATGAAGGGCATCCTCGCGAATATCGAGGGCAACCCCCTCGGCTGACGATCCGCGGCGGCGGTTTCATCCGATGTTTTTATCATTGAGTAAAAAATCATCGCAGCTTGCGAATTTGCCGCCGCAAGGGCAGCGCCATCCCGGAAAGCCGCACCGCGGCACGGGCTTTGGCGCTGCCCGCACTCCGGCCGATTGACTTTTCCGTGCGAGCCTCCGAACTGGCTCGCAAGATCACATCAGATGCGGGGAGCACCGGGATGACCAAAGATTTTCGCCTTTCGCGCAGGTTCCTCCTGCAATCGGGACTGGTTCTTGGCGCCGGCACGCTGGCCGCGCCGCTGCGCGCCGCGACGCCGCTCAAGGTCGCCGGCATCCACGGCTCGCCGGTCGAGAACGCCTGGAATTCCGTGCTGCATCAGGCGCTGCTTGACGCGGCGAAGGAAGGGCAGATCGAATATGTATTCTCCGAAGCCGTCTCCCCCACCGATTACCCCCGCGCGATGAGCCAATATGCCGAACAGGGCGCGAAACTCATCATCGGCGAATGCTACCCGATCGAGCGGCAGGCCCGGCAGGTGGCGGCGGATTACCCGGATACGGCCTTCGTCCTCGGTTCCAGCACCGGCCCGGCGGGCGACAATTTCGGCGTCTTCGGCACATGGAACTATGACGGCGCCTATCTGGCCGGGATGCTTGCGGGCAAGATGACGAAGACCAATTCCGTGGGCTCGGTCGGCGCCATGCCGATCCCGGAAATCAACCTGCTGATCAATGCCTTCGCCGAAGGCGTCAAGGCCGTGAACCCCGATGCCACCCACAAGGTCAGCTGGATCGGCACCTTCTTCGACCCGCCCAAGGCGCGCGAGGCGGGGCTCGCGCTGATCGACGGCGGCGCCGACATCCTGTTCGGCGAACGCATCGGCACGGCGGATGCGGCGAAGGAACGCGGGATTCAGGCGGTCGGCTCGCTCATCGACTATACGCCGATGTATCCGGGCACGGTCTTCGCCAACGCGCTCTGGGGTTTCCGCCCGATCCTCGACGCGGCGATCGCCGATGTGCAGGCGGGCAAGCCGGTCGGGCGCGACTACACCTCCTACGGGCTGCTGAAGGAAGGCGGCTCGGACATCGCCTATGTCAAGGGCGTCGCCCCCGCCGAGGCCGAGGAAGCGATGGAAAAGGTCCGCGCGGACATCAAATCGGGCGCCTTCACCGTTCCCGCGGATGCGAACGAGCCGAAGTAACCTGCCGTGACCACGCAGGACGCATCGGGGCTGGCCGGGACGATCCGCTCCGGTCGCCTGTCGCCCTCCGAGGCGATGGAGGCCGCATTGGCCGCCGCCGCCCGCCACGCGGATCTGGGCGCGATCGTGCATCTGGATGCCGCGCGCGGGCGGGCGGCGGCGCGCGATCCCGCGCCCGGTCCCTTTGCCGGAGTGCCCACGCTGGTCAAGGATCTGGGCGGGCCTTTCGCGGGCTTTCCCATGCGCGCCGGATCGCGGCTGCTGGCCGACGATCCGGGCACGGCGGATTCCGATCTGGCGGCACGGTTCCGAGCGGCCGGGCTCTGCGTCTTCGGCACCACCACCGCGCCCGAATTCGGCCTGTCGCTGGCAAGCGAGCCCGCCGTCGGCCCCATCTGCCGCAATCCTCTGGCCCCTGACCTGACGGCGGGCGGGTCCTCGGGCGGGGCCGCCGCCGCCGTCGCCGCCGGGATCGTCGCCATCGCCCATGCGACGGATGCGGGCGGCTCGATCCGGGTGCCCGCGGCCTGCTGCGGGCTGGTCGGGCTGAAGCCCGGACGCGGCAGCCTCCCCGCCGGGCCGGGATATGGCAATTACCTCGGCGGCATCGCCTCGGAACTCGCCGTCTGCCGGTCGGTGCGCGACACGGCGGCGATCTTCGCCGCTTGCCGGGGGGAGACGCGCGGCCCCTTCCCGCCCGTCGCCTATGCGCCCGAAGGCCCGCTGCGCATCGGCCTGCTGACCGAAACCGCCGATGCCCCCCGCCTTGCCGTTGTCGAAGAGGCCGCCCGCGCGCTGGAACCCCACGGCCACCGGATCGTGCCCATCGACAGCGCCGCCCTGCTGGCTGCCGCGCGCGAAAGCGCCCGGCTCTTTGCCGCCATCGTCGCGGTCAACCTCGCCACCCTGCCGCTGGATTTCGCGCAGGCGGAACCCATGACCCGCGCCGCCCGTGACCTTGGCGCCGCGATGACCGGGGCCGAGGTCTGGCGGATCACCACCGACATGGCCCTTGTCAGCCGCGACCTGTGGCGCGTTTTCGAGGGCGTGGACCTGATCCTGACCCCCATGCTCGCCGCCGCGCCGCCGCCCATCGGCTCCTTCCCGACGCGGGGCACCGACATTCAGGCGCATTTCGCCCGCATGACCGCCTTCGCACCCTTGGCCGCGCTGGCCAATATCTCGGGCTTCCCGGCGCTGACGCTGCCCTTCGGCTCGGACAAGGGCCTGCCGCTGCCGGTGCAGCTCATCGCCCCGATGGGGGGCGAGGAACGCCTGCTGGCCGCCGCCGCCCTGCTGGAACGGGAAGACCGCTGGCAACACCCCTTCGCCATAGCGGGGCTGGCCGCATGACCCCGATCCTTGAAATCGAGCATGTCAGCAAGAGCTTCGGCACCACCCGGGCGAATGACGACATCTCGCTGACGCTGGCACAGGGCGAGATCATCGCCCTTCTGGGCGAAAACGGCGCGGGCAAGACCACGCTGATGAGCATCCTTTCCGGCCATTACACCCCCGACAGTGGCATCATCCGCGTGGCGGGCGCCGTCCTGCCGCCCGGTCGGCCGCGGATGGCGATCCGGGCCGGGATCGGCATGGTCTATCAGCACTTCTCGCTCGCCCCGAACCTGACGGTTCTGGAAAACGTCATGACCGGCACCGAAAGCCTGTGGTCGCCGCGCTCGAACACCGCCGCGGGACGGGCGAAGCTCTTGGCGCTGTCGCGGAAATTCGGGCTGGCGGTCGATCCGGACGCGCGGCTTGGCGATCTGTCGGTGGGCGAACAGCAGCGGGTGGAAATCCTCAAGGCGCTGTACAATGACGTGCGGATCCTTGTGCTGGACGAACCCACCGCCGTGCTGACGAATATCGAGGCCGAGCATCTTTTCGCCACGCTCAAGGGCATGGCGCGGCAGGGGCTGTCGCTGATCTTCATCAGCCACAAGCTGCCCGAGGTGATGGCGACGGCGGACCGCATTCTGGTGCTGCGCGGCGGCAGGCTGGTGGCGGAACGCCGCGCGGCGGAAACCAGCCGCGCCGAACTGGCGGAACTCATGGTCGGCCGCGCCGTCACCCGCCCGGTGCGCGACGCGGCGACGCCGGGGGCCGTGGTGCTGGAACTGACCGATGTCACCCTGCGCGAGGCGGGCGTCAACCGGCTGAAATCCGTGGGCCTGCACCTGCGCGAAGGCGAGGTGCTGGGCATCATCGGCGTCTCCGGCAACGGGCAGAAGCCGCTTGCCGCCCTGCTGGGCGGCACCGCCCGGCGCAGCGGCGGCGAGGTGCGGCTGTTCGGCCAGCCCATCGGCAACCTGACCGTCACCGACGCCATCGCCGCAGGCATCGGCCGCATCCCCGAGGATCGCAACCACGAAGGCGTCGTGGGCGAGATGGCGATCTGGGAAAACGTCGTGCTCGAACGGATCGGGGACTATTCCCGGCACGGCTTTGTCGACCGGCAGGCGGGCATGGCGGATGCCGAGCGGATCATGGCGGAATTCGACGTGCGCGGCGGCGGGGCCGCGCGGCCGATCCGGCTGCTGTCGGGCGGCAATGTGCAAAAGCTGATCCTTGGCCGCAACCTGTCCCGCAGGCCGCGCATCCTGATCGCGGCGCAGCCCGCGCGCGGGCTTGACGAAGGGGCGGTGGCGGCGGTCCATGAACGCATCCTTGCGGCGCGGCGGGCCGGCACCGCCGTGCTGCTGATTTCCGAGGATCTTGACGAGGTGATGGCGCTGTCCGACCGGATTCAGGCGATCGTCGGCGGCCGCCTGTCGCCCCCGGTCGCGGCCGAGGGCGCCGATGCGCGCCGCCTTGGCCTGATGATGGCGGGCGACTGGATGGAGGCCGAGGATGCGTCTTGAACCCCGCGACCACCTGCCCCCGTGGCTGGCCCTCGCCACACCGCTGATCGCGGTGGCGGCGGCGCTGGCGCTCGCCGGGGGGCTGATCGCGCTGGCCGGCGCGCCGGTCCTGCGCGCCTATGGCCTGATCGTGACCGAGGCTTTCGGCTCCCGCCTCGCCGCGACGGAAACGCTGACCCGCGCCATTCCGCTGATCCTGACGGGCCTTGCCGCCGCCGTGGCCTTCCGCGCGCGGCTGTGGAACATCGGGGCCGAGGGGCAGCTTTACCTTGGCGCCGTCGCGGCGGTGACGGTCAGCAGCCTGCTGATCCCCGACTGGCCGCCCATCGTGCAGATCCCGGTGCTGCTGGTCGCCGGGGCGGCGGCGGGGATGGTGCTGCTGTTGCTGCCGCTGTGGCTGCGGCTGCGGTTTCAGGTCGATGAGGTGGTGACCACGCTGCTTTTGAACTTCGTCGCGGTGCTGTTCGTGTCGATGCTGATCGACACGGTGCTGAAGGATCCGATGGCCTTCGGCTGGCCGCAATCCCTGCCCATCTCGGACAACGGTATGCTGCCGCGGCTGGTGGCGCGCTCGCGGCTGCATGTCGGGCTGGTCATCGCCGTCGCGCTGGCACTGGTCGTGTGGTTCGTGCAGGCGCGCACCACCTTTGGCCTGCAATCGCGCGCCGCCGGACTTAGCCCGGGCGGCGCCGTCTTTGCCGGCGTGCCGCTTGGCCGGACGCTGGTTCTGGTCGCGATGATCTCGGGCGGGCTGGCCGGTCTTGCGGGCGCGGTCGAGGTGATGGGCGTCAAGGGCTACGTCACCACCGACCTGTCGCCGGGCTACGGCTATTCCGGCATCGTCGTCGCCATGCTGGCGGGGCTGAACCCTCTGGGCGTGGTCGCCGCCGCGCTGTTCACCGCGATGATGTATGTCGGCGCGGATGGCATGAGCCGCGCCATGGGCATCCCCACCTATATCGCCGATGTCACGGTGGCGCTGTCGCTGCTGTCGATGCTGGTCGCGCTGTTCTTCACCCGCTACAGGATCCGGCGATGAACGAGATGATGGACATCCTCGGCTCTGCCGGGCTCTGGGCCGCCGTGCTGCGGATCGCGACACCGTTGATCTTCGGCACCCTCGGCGCGCTGTTGTGCGAACGGGCGGGGGTACTGAATCTGGGCATCGAGGGGATCATGACCTTCGGCGCGATGGCAGGCTGGCTTGCCGTCTATCAGGGATGCGACCTGTGGACGGGGCTGCTGGTCGCGGCGATCTGCGGCGGGATCTTTGGCGCGCTGCATGCGGGACTGACGGTGACGCTTGGCCTGTCGCAGCATGTCTCGGGGCTGGGGGTGACCCTGTTCGCCGCGAGCCTGAGCTATTACCTGTTCCGGCTGATGGTGCCGGTGGCGGGCACGCCGCCGACCGTCACCCCTTTCGCGCCGGTGCATATCCCGGTGCTGTCGGACCTGCCTTTCCTTGGCGCGGCACTGTTCAACCAGACCGCGCCGACATGGCTGGCGATCGGGCTGGCCATCGCGCTGGCATGGGTGCTGTTCCGCACGCCTCTGGGCCTTGCGATCCGCATGACCGGGGAAAACCCGCAGGCGGCGGATGCGCAGGGGCTGAACCCGACCGCCCTGCGCTACGGCGCGGTGATCGCCGGATCGGCGCTGATGGCGGTGGGGGGCGCGTTCCTGACGCTGTCAGCCTTCAACAGCTTCTTCCCGACGATGGTGCAGGGGCGCGGCTGGATCTGCATCGCGCTTGTCGTCTTTGCATCATGGAGGCCGGGGCGCGCGCTTCTGGGGGCGCTCCTGTTCGCGTTCTTCGACGCTTTCCAGTTGCGCCTGCAAACGGTGCTGACCGGGGATCTGCCCTATCAGATCTTCCTGATGATCCCCTATATCCTGTCGATCGTCGCGCTGGCGGTGATGGCGCGCCGGGCACGGGTGCCGCAGGCGCTGATGAAACCCTACCGGCGCGGCGAACGCATCTGAACGAAAGGACCCGAGATGTTCGACATCATCCTGCGCAACGGCAACCTGCCCGACGGGCGCGCGGGCGTAGACCTTGGCGTGACGGGCGGCAAAATCGCCGCGATCGAAAAGCGTATCGAGGCCACCGCGCGCGAGGAAATCGACGTGACGGGCCGCCTGATCAGCCCGGCCTTCTGCGACCCGCATTTCCATCTGGATGCGACCCTCTCGCTCGGCCTGCCGCGGATGAACGTGTCGGGAACGCTGCTGGAGGGGATCGCGCTGTGGGGCGAGCTGCGCCCGACGCTGACCCGCGAGGCGCTGGTCGAACGCGCGCTGCGCTATTGCGATCTGGCCGTGTCGCAGGGGCTGTTGTTCATCCGCAGCCATGTCGACACCTCGGACCCCCGGCTGGTGACGGCCGAGGCGATGCTGGAGGTCCGCGACCGGGTGAAGGACTACATCACCCTGCAGCTCGTCGCCTTTCCGCAGGACGGCTATTACCGCGCGCCCGAGGGGGCAAAGTCGCTGGAACGCGCGCTGGACATGGGGATCGACGTCGTGGGCGGCATCCCGCATTTCGAGCGCACGATGGAGGACGGGCGGCGTTCGCTCGAAGCCCTTTGCCGGATCGCGGCCGAACGCGGCCTGCCCGTCGACATCCATTGCGACGAGACCGACGATCCGATGTCGCGCCATATCGAGACGCTGACCGCCGAGACGATCCGCCACGGGCTTCAGGGGCGGGTGAACGGCTCGCACCTGACCTCGATGCATTCGATGGACAATTACTATGTGTCGAAGCTTATCCCGCTGATGGCCGAGGCGCGGATCAACGCCACCCCCAACCCGCTGATCAACATCATGTTGCAGGGTCGCCACGATACCTATCCCAAGCGGCGCGGCCTGACCCGGGTGCGCGAGTTGATGGAGGCCGGGGTGAACGTTTCGCTCGGTCAGGATTGCTGCATGGACCCGTGGTATTCGATGGGTTCGGCCGACATGGTCGAGGTCGCGCATATGGCGGTGCATGTCGGCCAGATGGGTGGGATCGAGGACAAGAAGCGCATCTACGACGCGATCACCGTGAATTCCGCCCGCACGATGGAATTGCCGGGCTACGGGGTCGAGGTCGGCTGCAACGCCGATCTGGTGGTGTTGCAGGCAGCCGATGTGGTCGAGGCGATCCGGCTGAAACCCGCGCGGCTTTATGTGCTGAAGGCCGGCAAGGTCATCAGCCGCACCCTGCCGCGGGTATCTTTGCTGTCGCTGGAAGGCCGCCCGGCCGAGGTGGATCCGGGCCGGGATTACGTGCCCGGCGTCTGAGCCGGTGGTGAGGGAGAGAGGGGGCCAGCCCCCTCGCCCGTTCCGGGCTCACCCCCGGGATATTTATGGAAAAACGACGGCAGGAAGGGCGCTTCGGGTGGGATCGAGGGCGCGCGGATGTGGCGTATCCGGAGTTTCGCGCCCTCGCCTTTCAGACCGTTTCCGGGCGGACGAAGCCCTTGCTCGCCACCATCAGGTGGCGGGTGTAGTCGGTCGTCACCACGCCCCGCGCCAGATCGGCGGCGGCGACTTCCTCGACGATCCGGCCGCCCTGCATGACGGCGAGCCTTTCGCACATATGGGTGACCACGCCCAGATCGTGGCTGACCATGACGAAGGTCAGCCCGCGTTCGCCCCGCACCTGTTCGAGGAGGTTCAGCACCTCGGCCTGCACCGAGGCGTCGAGCGCCGAGGTCGGTTCGTCCAGCAGCAGGATTTCCGGTTCGAGGATCAGCGCGCGGGCGATGGCGATGCGCTGACGCTGCCCGCCCGACATCTGATGCGGATAGCGGAAGCGGAAGGAGGGGCCGAGCCCGACCTCGTCCAGCGCGCGGCGGATGCGGGCGTCGGTATCGGTGAAACCGTGGATCGCCAGCGGTTCGAGCAGCGCGCGGTCCACCGTCTGGCGCGGGTGCAGCGATCCGTAGGGATCCTGAAATACCATCTGCACCTTGTGGTAGAAGTCGCGCGACCGGCGCCCGCCCTGCATCGTCTCGCCCGCCACGGTGATCTCGCCCGCGTCCACCGGCGCGAGCCCCGCCACCGCGCGCAGAAGCGTCGACTTGCCCGAACCGGATTCGCCCACCAGCCCGAAGGACGCCCCGGGCGCCACCGAGATGCTGACATCATCAAGCGCGAGGTAATCGTCGAACCGCACCCTGAGGTGCGCAACACTCAGGATCGCGGTCATTGCGCCCACTCCGGCTTGCGGTCAAGAACGGGCAGGGGATGGCGATCCTCGCCCAGTTTCGGCACGCAGTCGATCAGGCCGCGCGTATAGGGATGTTTCGCGTGGGCGAGGTCTCCGGCGGCGATTTCCTCGACCACCCGGCCCGCATACATGACCAGCACCCTGTCGCAGAAGGACGACACCAGCCGCAGGTCGTGGCTGATGAAGATCAGCCCCATGCCGCGGTCGCGCACCAGCCGGTCGAGGATCGACAGGACTTCGAGCTGCACGGTCACGTCCAGGGCCGAGGTCGGTTCGTCCGCGATCAGCATCTCGGGCCCGGCGATCAGCATCATGGCGATCATCACGCGCTGCCCCATGCCGCCCGATACCTCGTGCGGGTAGAGGTCGTAGACCCGTTCCGGATCGCGGATCTGCACGGCTTCCAGCATTTCGAGGGCGCGGCGGCGCGCCTCGTCCCCCGGAACGCGGGCATGGGTGCGCAGGGTTTCCACGATCTGTTTGCCGATGGTCATCACCGGATCGAGCGAATATTTCGGATCCTGCAACACCATCGCGATGCGCCCACCGCGCAGCGACCGGCGCTGGCGGGCCGAGGCGCGCAACAGGTCGATCCCGGCATAGTCCAGCCGGTCCGCCGTGATCAGCGCCGAGGGCGGCGTCAGCCCCATGATCGCGCGGCCCGTCTGCGACTTGCCCGAGCCGCTTTCGCCCACGATCCCCAGCCGTTCCCGGCCAAGGGTGAAGGAGACGCCGCGCACCGCCTCGACCAGACCCGTGCGGGTCGGGTAATGGACCTTGAGGTTTTCCACCGTCAGCAGGGTCATTTGCCGGCCTCCCGCGGATCGAGCGCATCGCGCAGCCCATCGCCCAGCAGGTTGAAGCCGAGGCTGACGATCACGATGGCGATGCCGGGCATCGTCGCCACCCACCACTGGTCGAGGATGTAGAGCCGGCCCGAGGCGATCATCGCCCCCCATTCCGGCAAGGGCGGCTGCGCCCCGAGGCCGAGGAAGCCAAGCCCCGCCGCCGTCAGGATGATCCCCGCCATGTCGAGCGTCACCCGCACGATCAGCGAAGACAGGCACATCGGCATGATGTGCCGGATCACGATCCGCGCCGGGCTCGCCCCCATCAGCCGCACCGCGGCGATGTAATCCGAATTGCGCACGCCCATCGCCTCGGCCCGCGCCATGCGGGCATAGGGCGGCCAGGAGGTGATGGCGATGGCCAGCACCGCATTCTCGATCCCCGGGCCGAGGGCGGCGACGAAGGCCATGGCCAGCACCAGTTTCGGGAAGGCGAGGAAGATGTCGGTGATCCGCATCAGCACGGCATCGATCCAGCCGCCGGCATAGCCCGCAACCGCGCCGACCAGCAGACCCAGAGGCGCGGCGATGATCGCCACCAGCACCACCACCATCAGCGTCAGCCGCGAGCCGTGGATCAGCCGCGACAGGATGTCCCGCCCCTGACTGTCGGTCCCCAGCAGGTAGCCATCCGTCCCCGGCGGCAGCAGCCGCGCATTGGCCAGATCCCCGACGAAGGGCGAGCGCGGCGCAAGCCACGGCGCGAACAGCGCCACCAGCAGCAGCCCCAGAATGACGGCCAGACCCACCAGCGCCAGCCGGTTCGCCGAAAAGCTCAGCCAGATCATGTAGGCGCGCCCGAGCCGCGCTTGCAGCCGCGAGGCGGGCTGATTGCTCAGCAGCCAGTCGCGCCGGCTCTGGAATTGGGAGATGTCGGTCATTTCACCCGCGTCCTCGGATCAAGCGTCCGGTAGAGGAAATCGGAAAACAGGTTGAGCGCGATGAACACCGAGCCGATCACGATCGTCCCGCCCAGAACCGCGTTCATGTCGGCGTTCTGCAGCGAGTTGGTGATGTAGAGCCCGAGCCCCGGCCACGAGAATACCGTTTCCGTCAGCACCGATCCTTCGAGCAGCCCGGCATAGGACAGCGCCACAACGGTCACCAGCGGCACGGCCGCGTTGCGCAGCGCGTGAAACCAGATGATCCGCTGTTCCGACAGGCCCTTGGCGCGGGCGGCGACGATATATTCCTGCCCGAGTTCGTTCAGCATGAACGAGCGCGTCATCCGGCTGATATAGGCGAGCGAGAAATACCCAAGCAGACAGCCCGGCAGGACGATATGGCGGAACACGTCCCAGGCCACGTCCCATTCGCGCTGGATCAGGGCGTCGAACAGCAGCATCCCGGTGATCGGGGTGAAAGTGTATTCATAGGTGACGTCGATCCGCCCCGGAAAGGCGACCCAGTGCAGCTTGGCGTAGAACAGCACCAGCCCCAGAAGCGCCAGCCAGAAGATCGGGATCGAATAGCCCGCAAGGCCGATCAGCCGCACGACCTGATCGGTGATCGAGCCGCGCTTCACCGCCGCCAGAACCCCCAGCGGAATGCCGATCGCGGTGCCGACGATGGTGCCGAAGGTCGCCAGTTCCAGCGTCGCGGGAAAGACCCGCATCACGTCTTCCAGAACCGGGCGCGAGGTCAGGACCGAATTGCCCAGATTGCCCGACAGCACCTGTTTCAGATACAGCAGGAATTGCTGCCACAGCGGCAGGTCGAGCCCCATTTCCGCCCGCACCCGCGCGATGGCGGAGGCCGGCGCCCGGTCCCCCAGAACCGCCAGCACCGGGTCCACCGGCACGACACGCCCGATGAAGAAGGTGACGGCAAGCAGCCCCAGATAGGTGGTGAGGATCACCACGGCGAAACGCAGCACACCCGAAAGCGGCTTCAGGAACCGGGCGCGTCGGCGCCCGGATCCCTCGGTGGCATCAATGACCGCCATGCCTCAGCCCTGCCGGTCAGTTCTTCGAGACATTGGTGAGGTAGTTGGAATCGAAGGTCGGCCCGAGCTTGTATCCCTCGACCTTGTTCGACACGCCGGCCACCTCGACCTGTTGCCAGATGAAGGCGAAGGGGCTGTCCGCAAGCACCTTGCGCTGGATGTCCTCATAGATCGCGGCACGCTTTTCCGTATCGCTTTCCAGCAGCGCCGCATCGGTCTGCTTCGACAGCTCCGGCAGATCCCAGGCGTTGCGCCAGGCCGAAGTCTTCAGCGGGCTGTCGTCCGAATTGTCGGCGTTGTAGGCGAAGGTCTGCGCGTTCGAGTTCGGATCCCAGTAGTCCGAGCCCCACTGACCGATGTAGATGTCGTGGTTGCGGGCGCGATACTTGGTCAGCGTCTGCTTGCCGTCGCCGGGGATGATCTCGATCTTCACGCCCGCCTGCGCGGCGGTCTGCTGGATCGATTCCGCGACGCCCGACACCGGCTGGGTGGAGCGCACGTCCATCGTGACCGAGAAGCCGTCCGGCAGGCCGGCCTTGGCCAGCAGTTCCTTGGCCTTCGCCACGTCGAGCTTGTAGGGCGTGTCCTCGATCGCGCCAAGCTGTCCGGTCGGCAGGAAGGTCTGGTGGATCACCCCCACGCCCTTCAGCAGCGTGCTGCCGATCGCATCATAGTCGATCAGGTATTTCATTGCCTCGTCGACCTCGGGCTTCGCGAGGTTCGGGTTCTTCTGGTTGAAGCTGATGTAGTAGATCGTGCCCTTCGGCGCGCTGTCGAGCGTCAGGTTCGGGTTGTTCTCGATCGCGTTCAGATCGTTCGGATCAAGGTTCCGCGCCACGTCGATATCGCCCGATTCCAGCGCCAGACGCTGCGCCGAGCTTTCCTTCATGTGGCGGTAGATCACGCGGGCGAGCTTCGGCTTTTCGCCGGTATAATTGTCGTTGCGTTCCAGCACGACCGCCTCGTTCGCCTTCCAGACGCGGGTGACGAAGGGGCCGGAGCCGGCATAGCCGGTCTTGAGGAATTCGTTGCCGAAATCGGTGTCATAGGCATATTCGGCCGAGGGCGTCACCGCCTTGGCCTTCGACAGCACGAGTTCCTTGTCAACGACCGCGCCCGGCGTCGCCGACAGCACGTTCAGCACGAAGCTCGGCGCATAGGGCTTGTCTACGGTCATCTCGAAGGTTTCCGGATCGACCGCGCGGGCCTTTTCGGCCACGTTCTCGCCGCTCAGCCCAAGCTGGGTGAACAGGAAGCCCGGGCTCTTGTCCAGCTTCACCACACGCTCGATCGAAAAGGCCACGTCCTCCGCCGTCAGCGGATTGCCCGAGGCGAATTTGACGCCGGGCTTCAGCTTGAACGTATAGGTCATGCCGTCATCCGAGACGGTCCAGCTTTCGGCGAGATCGGGCACCACTTTCGAGGTATCCTCGGGGTCCAGCCGCACCAGCAGGCTGTAGCTGTTCGAGGTGATCTCGGCGGTCGAAAGCTCGAACGCCTCGGCGGGGTCGAGGCTGATGATGTCGTCGATCGCGAAGGCTTCGACGAGCGTGTCCTTCGGCGTGTCCGCAAGAGCCGGCATCCCTGCCGCCAGCGCGATGAGGCAGGCGCTTGCCGAGAGCCGCGCGATGGTCTTGCGCAATTGCATGGTCATTGTTGGTTACCCCTGTTGCTTCCGGGCGCCGGTCCCGGCGTCCCCTGCTGCATCTTTCGCGGCGGAAGGGCCGACGCTTCGCATGACGTTAGCGTGGTTGTCACAGAGCCTCAATATATTGCTGCACCCGCCGGGGTGGGGCGCTGCATTCCGCCGCAGGTTCCGCCCGACAGGACTTCCCTGCCCGGCGCTCTCCAATCTAAAAAGTCACAAAAAGACGGAGATCATTGACGGATGGCTTCGTTGCGGGCGGCGGATGCCGTGATCCCCATCCGGGGCGACGCGCCGATCCTGACGGCCGGGCCACCGCTGAAAATGCCCGCTTCGGGCGGGCGCCGGGACGGATACATGCTGCCTCCACATACGGGAGAAGGCGATGGCGAACCTGACAAGAACCGACCGTGGAAACCTGTCCGAACAGGTCTGTTCGGTGATCCGCGGCGCACTGATGGATGCGGCCCGCTGACCGTCGCCACCGGCTCGAACGAAACGGCGGTGCGTCTGGGGATATCCCGGTCGCTCGATCCAAGATCGCTGGCGGGCAGCCGGCGGAATCTGACTTCTGCCGCGGCAAGGGGCTTGCGTCCCGCCGGTGCGCCCGCAACTGTCGCATCGAATGCGAATCCAGCAGGAGGCGAACATGAGCTATCCGGACACCCAACTTTTCATCGGCGGAACCTGGCGCGACGCGCTTGACGGCCGCACGATCGACGTCATCGACCCGGCGACCGGCAGCGCCATCGGCAAGGTCGCCCATGCGGCCAAGGCGGATCTGGACCTTGCGCTCGACGCGGCGGCAAAGGCGTTTCCGGGCTGGGCCGCGACCTCGGCCTTCGACCGTTACAAGCTGATGCGCAAGGCGGCGGGGCTGCTGCGCGACCGCGCCGATGAAATCGCCGCCATCATGACCGCCGAACAGGGCAAGCCGCTGGCCGAGGCCAAGGGCGAGACCCTCTCCGCCGCCGATGTGATCGACTGGTTCGCCGAGGAGGCGCGCCGCACCTATGGTCAGGTGATCCCCGCCCGGCGCGGCGGCGTCACGCAGCTGACGATCCGCCAGCCCGTCGGCCCCGTCGCCGCCTTCACGCCGTGGAACTTCCCGATCAATCAGGTGGTGCGCAAGCTGTCCGCCGCCGTCGCCGCGGGCTGTTCGATCATCGTCAAGGCGCCCGAGGAAACGCCGGCCTCCCCCGCCGCGATGATCCGCTGCTTTGCCGATGCGGGCATTCCGGAAGGGGTCATCAACCTCGTCTACGGCGACCCGGCCGAGATCTCGTCCTACCTGATCCCGCATCCGGTGATCGCCAAGATCTCGTTCACCGGCTCGACCCCGGTGGGCAAGCAGCTCGCCTCGCTCGCCGGGCTGCACATGAAGAAGGCGACGATGGAGCTGGGCGGCCATGCGCCGGTGCTGGTCTTCGACGACGTGGATGTGGATGCGGTGGCCCAGCTGATGGCCGGCCACAAGTTCCGCAACGCCGGGCAGGTCTGCGTCTCGCCCACCCGGTTCCTTGTGCAGAACGACATCGCCGACGCCTTCACCGAACGTTTCGCCGACATCGCGGGCAAGCTGCGCGTCGGACCGGGGTCCGATCCGAACAGCCAGATGGGGCCTCTGGCCAACGAACGCCGCATCCCGGCGCTGGAACGGATGATCGCCGATGCGGTCGACAAGGGCGGGCGGCTGGTCACCGGCGGCCACCGGATCGGCAACGAGGGCTGGTTCTTTGAACCCACCGTCCTTGCCGACGTGCCGGTGACGGCCGAGGTGATGAACGAGGAGCCCTTCGGCCCCCTCGCCGTCATCAACCGCTTCGACACCGCCGACGCCGCCATCGCCGAGGCGAACCGCCTGCGCTACGGCCTTGCGGCCTATGCCTTCACGCAGGACATCGCCACCGCGAACCGGCTGCAGAACGAGGTGCGCTCGGGCATGCTGACGATGAACCATCTGGGCCTCGCGCTGCCCGAGGTGCCGTTCGGCGGCATCCTCGATTCCGGCATCGGCACCGAGGGCGGGTCCGAGGCGATCGACGCCTATCTGGACACCCGTTTCGTCACCCGGCTCGACGCCTGACGGCATCTGGCGACTGCCTGACAGTTGCGCAGGGCGGCCCCGGAAAGCCCGAATATCGGGCAGGGCCGCCCTGAACATATCCCCCAGACGCATTTTTTATCACATAGTCAAAAATCATTCTTTTCGCCGCGCCGCGACGGCGCCTACCCTTCTGTCAGACCGCTGAAACGGCGACCAACAGGAGGTGCAACACATGGAAGTCGGAGTTTTCATCCCGATCGGCAACAACGGCTGGCTGATTTCCGAGACCTCGCCGCAATACAAGCCGAGCTTCGAGCTGAACAAGGAAATCACCCTGAAGGCCGAGGGCTACGGGTTCGATTTCGCGCTGTCGATGATCAAGCTGCGCGGCTTTGGCGGCAAGACGGAATTCTGGGACTACAACCTTGAATCCTTCACGCTGATGGCCGGGCTTGCCGCGGTCACGTCGAAGATCAAGCTGTTCGGCACGGCGGCAACGCTGGTGATGCCGCCCGCCATCGTGGCGCGGATGGCGACGACGATCGATTCCATCTCGGGCGGGCGGTTCGGGGTGAATCTGGTGACCGGCTGGCAAAGGCCGGAATACAGCCAGATGGGCCTGTGGCCCGGCGACGACTATTTCGGCGACCGCTACCAATACCTGACCGAATACACCACGGTGCTGAAGGAACTGCTGACCACCGGCGAGTCGGACTTCAAGGGCCAGTTCTTCCAGATGGACGACTGCCACATGAAACCCGTGCCGCAGGGCGATGTGAAGCTGATCTGCGCGGGGTCGTCGGACAAGGGGCTCGCCTTCTCGGCCAAATTCGCGGATTACAGCTTCTGCTTCGGGGCGGGGATCAACACGCCGCAGGCCTTTGCGCCGACGAACGAACGGCTGCTGGCCGCGACGGCCAAGACCGGGCGGGACGTGCGGTCCTTCGTGCTCACCATGGTCATCGCCGAGGAGACCTCGGAAGAGGCCTGGGCGAAGTGGGAACATTACAAGGCCGGCGCCGATCAGGACGCCATCGCCTGGATGGGTCTGCAAAGCCAGGCCGACAAGACCTCGGGCAGCGATACCAACGTGCGGCACATGACGCAGCCGGTCTCGGCGGTGAATTTCAACATGGGCACGATCATCGGATCTTTTGAGGAAGTGGCCGCCATGCTGGATGAAATGGGCGAGGTGCCCGGCACCGGGGGCGTCATGCTGACCTTCGACGATTTCCTCGAAGGCATCGACAAGTTCGGCAAATACGTCCAGCCGCTGATGAAATCGCGCCAGCACATCTATGCGGAGGCGGCGGAATGACCACCGAGACCGTCGTCGACACCACACAGGGCCGCAAGGGGCGCAAGATCACCCTGCCCGCCCGGCCCGAGGCGCTGGTGATCGACCCCGACGACACCGCCGTCATCGTGGTGGACATGCAGAACGCCTATTCGACCGAGGGCGGCTATGTCGACATCGCCGGCTTCGACATCTCGGGCGCGAAATCGGTGATCGAGAACATCCGCCTGACGCTGGATGCCGCGCGCGCCGCGGGGGTTCCGGTGATCTATTTCCAGAACGGCTGGGACAGCGATTACGTCGAGGCGGGTGGCCCCGGTTCGCCCAACTGGCACAAGTCGAACGCGCTGAAATACATGCGCGCGCATCCCGACCGGCAGGGCGAGCTGCTGTCCAAGGGCGGCTGGGACTATGCCATCGTCGATGAGCTGACCCCGCAACCCGGCGATATCGTCGTGCCAAAGACGCGCTATTCGGGCTTCTTCAATTCGACGATGGATTCGACGCTGCGCGCCCGTGGCATCCGCAACCTGATCTTCGTCGGCATCGCCACGAATGTCTGCGTCGAAAGCTCGATCCGCGACGCCTTCCATCTGGAATATTTCCCGGTGGTGCTGGAGGATGCGACGCATCACCTCGGCCCGCAGTTCATGCAGGACGCGGCGATCTACAATATCGAGAAATTCTTCGGCTGGGTGTCCACCACCGCCGATTTCAGCGGTGCGATCCGCCAGATCGCCCCCGAGAACCAGTAACAGGAGATCCGGAAATGCCCATGGAAATCGTCGTTCCCGCTGGCAGCGGCAAGCCGCTTGCACCCTATTCGCCCGGCACGCTGGCGGATGGGGTGGTCTATGTCTCGGGCACGCTGCCTTTCGACAAGGACAACAACGTGGTCCATCTGGACGATCCGAAGGCGCAGACGCGGCATGTGCTCGACATCATCAAATCGGTGATCGAGGCGGCGGGCGGCACCATGGCCGATGTGACGATGAACCATGTCTTCGTCACCGACTGGGCCAATTACGGCGCGGTGAACGAGGTCTATGCCGAATATTTCCCCGGCGACAAACCGGCGCGTTACTGCGTCAAGGTCGAGCTGGTGAAGCCCGGCGCGCTGGTCGAGATCGCAACGGTCGCGCATATCGGCAAGAAGTGATCCGATGAAGTTCGACATTCTGGACGGGCCGTCGCCCGAGGCGGAAACGGTGCTGCTGTCCTCGGGCCTTGGCGGTTCGGCGGGCTATTGGGCGCCGCAGATCGAGGCGCTGCGGGCGCGGTTCCGCGTCGTGACCTACGACCATCGCGGCTGCGCCCGCACCGGCGGCACCGTGCCCGAGGGCACCACCATCGCCGACATGGCTGACGATGTGATCGAGGTGATGCGGGCCTCGGGCACCCCGCGCGCGCATTTCATCGGCCATGCGCTTGGCGGGCTGATGGGGCTGGACCTCGCGCTGCGCGAACCCGACCGGATCGCCAGCCTCGTGCTGATCAACGCATGGAGCCGCGCCGACGCGCATTCCGGGCGGTGTTTCGACGTGCGGCTGGCGTTGTTGCGCGATACCGGCGTCGAGGCATTTCTCAAGGCGCAGCCGCTGTTCCTCTATCCCGCCGAATGGATGGCCCGGAACGCCGCCCGGCTGGCGGAAGAGGAAGCGCATGGGATCGCGCATTTTCAGGGTGCCGGGAACATCACCCGCCGCATCGCCGCGCTGCGCGCCTTCGACGTGGACGACAGGCTGGCCGAGGTCGCGGCGCCGGTGCTGATCGTCGCCAGCCGCGACGACATGCTGGTGCCGTGGTCGCGGTCGGTGCGGCTGGCCGAGGGCATCCCCGGTGCCCGGCTGGTGCTGGAACCCGAGGGCGGCCATGCCCTCAACGTCACCAGTCCCGCCCGGTTCAACCGGGTGATTGGCGATTTCTTCGACGGTCTCGGGAGTGTCGAGGCGGTCTGATCGGGACAGGTCCTGATCCATCCCGGTCTGATGGGATCTGCCGGGTGAGGTTCAGGAACCGTTGATACAGACGGAGGGCGGGTCAGGGGGCCAGCCCCCTCGCGCGTACCGCGCTCACCCCCGGGATATTTTTGGAAAGATGATGGGAGGAAGGCCGGGGCAGTTGGTTCGGCCGCGCCAGACCGTGGAGCGGTGGAGCGGTGGAGCGGTGGAGCGGTGGAGCGGTGGAGCGGTGGAGCGGTGGAGCGGTGGAGCGGTGGAGCGGTGGAGCGGTGGAGCGGTGGAGCGGTGGAGCGGTGGAGCGGTGGAGCTTGGTCGCCCATTCGGAACGGAATGGCGATAGTCATTCAACGAGTTCGCCATATCGTTCCTGATCCCCGATGCGCATAGTCACTCCATCAGAACGGGGCACCCGAAGTCCGGGTTTGCCCCGTTGCACCCATCCCGCGCCGGGCATCGCCCGGTCCTGCGGGCCTCGAAGGAGATTGACATGATCGACACGAAATACGCCCCCTATGCGGCGCTCGTCCTGCGCGTCCTGACGGGCGTGCTGTTCATCATCCACGGGCTGACGAAAGTCTTTGTCTTCACCCCCGCCGGCACCGCCGGATATTTCCAGTCGCTCGGGCTGCCGGGCTTTCTGGGCTATGTCGCGATCGCGCTTGAGCTGGTCGGTGGGGTCGCGCTGATCCTTGGCGTCTACAGCCGGATCTTTGCGGTGATCTTCGGCGTCCACCTGCTGGGCGCGGCGCTTTTCGGTCATGCGCAGAACGGCTTCAGCTTCGCCGCGCCGAATGGCGGCGGCTGGGAATATCCGGTGATGTGGGCCGTGGTGATGTTCGCGCTGGCGCTGCTGGGCGACGGGGCCAAGGCGCTGCGCCCGACCACGCGGATCTGACACGGCGATCCCGGCGCCGCGGGGCGCCGGGGTCCCGCCTCAGCCGCGATGCCAGTAGGTCGTCAGCGGCGGTTCCATGCCATTCACCGGATCGCTGTCCGGGAAGGGCAATGTGGCCATCCGGTCGAGCATGTCCTGCGTCGCGCCCTCGCGGCACAGGTCCGGGCTCTGCCCCGGCGGATAGCCGCCCACCACCAGAAAACCGGGCGTCGAGGATTGCTTGAAATGCCCGGTCCCGGTCGGCAGCAGGGCGACATCGCCGGCATTCACCTCGACCTCCTGCCCGCCCGGACCGCCAAGGATCAGCCGCGCGCTGCCGCCCGCGAAGCCCAGCACCTCATGCGCCGTCGAGTGGTAATGGTGGAAGGTGAAGACCCCGTTGCGCCATGCGGCAGGCCATCCATTCCGGTCGAAGAGCGCCTCGAAATTCGCCGCCGGGTCCGGCCCGGACAGATCCACCGCCCCGCGATACAGCAGCACCGGCAGGCGCGGATTGTTCGGCATCCAGCCGTTGGGTTCCAGTTGCAGCACCTCGGGCGATACCGCCGGCGCGGCGAAAGCGGAGGCAGGCGACAACAGCCCGGTGATGCCGACCCCCGCAAGACCGGCGTTGAAACCCCTTCTTCTGACAGCCATCTGGCAGCTCCTGTTTCCGTCGCGGCCGCATATGGCCGCGAATGAGCCCTCCCGTTTCCTCGGGGATTTCCCCCGGCGGCCGCCCGGTCCGAGCCTGCGGATCGGGGGCGCTGTCACGATCCTCCTCCCGCCGGGCGCGGTCAACCGCCTGCCGCCCCATGCGTCGGGTGTCGCGCAAGATTGATCGACAATCCCCGCCCGGCAAATTATCTGTGAAACATGACGGTAAAATCGGAAGAAACCCTGGCCGCCCGCATCAGCCGCACCTTGGCGGAGCGGATCATCGCCGGCGAGATCGCGCCCGGCGCGCGGCTTCGGCAGGATCACATCGCCGCCGAATTCGGCGCGAGCCATGTCCCCGTGCGCGAGGCCTTTCGCCGGCTGGAGGCGCAGGGTCTGGCCGTCAGCGAACCGCGCC
Source organism: Paenirhodobacter populi (assembly GCF_004022215.1). Lineage (GTDB taxonomy): Bacteria > Pseudomonadota > Alphaproteobacteria > Rhodobacterales > Rhodobacteraceae > Rhodobacter > Rhodobacter populi. Next base: position 25,414 of record NZ_SAUZ01000013.1, on the reverse strand, counting down.
GGGGCGTGCGTGTGGCCGCCTTCGACCTCTCCGAGGTCAAGGAAGTCGCCGAAATGCGCGCGGCGCTGGAGGTGCTGGCCCTGCGCCATGCCCTGCCGCATCTGACGCCCGCGATCATCGATGCCGCCGAGGAAGCCACGAAGGCCGGCGACAATTCCCGCGATGTCCGGTCGTGGGAAGAGGCGAACCGCCGCTTTCACCGCCTGATCCTCGAACCCTGCGGGATGCCGCGCCTGCTCGCCTCGATCGACGATCTGCACGCGGCCAGCGCGCGCTTCCTGTTCGCCGCATGGCAATCGGATTGGGAGGCGCGGACCGATCACGACCACCGCACCATCCTGACGGCCTTGCGCCGGGGCGATACCGAAACCGCGCTGTCGACGCTGGCGCGGCATGTGCAATGGATCGGCCACCGCCCGATTCCCGTCGCCGGCGGGCGCAAACGGGATGCTTTCGCCATCGTTGGATAAATTATCTATATAATTCTTGCCAACTGCACCATCTTGTGGATTCATCGTAGATAACCGTTTCAATTATCTATAATATGAAGGTGACAAGATGAACCAGACGCCCACCCAGACGCTTGCCATATCCCGGCCGAGGCTTCTTTCCGCAGCGAAGACGGCGGGGGCCATCGTGCTCGGCGTCGCGCTGATCACGATTTGCGCCAAGGTCCGGGTGCCGTCCTGGCCGGTGCCGATGACGCTGCACACGCTGGCGGTGATGGGGATCGCGCTGGCCGCGGGGCCGCGGCTCGCCACGGCGACCTTCCTTGCCTATCTGGGCGCGGGGGCGGCGGGGCTGCCGGTCTTTTCCGGAACCCCGGAACGCGGCATCGGCCTCGCCTATATGGTCGGCCCGACCGGCGGCTATCTGCTTGGTTTCCTTGCCGCAAGCTGGCTGACCGGCACGCTGGCACGCGGACGCGGGATGGCGGGGCGGGTGCTTGCCATGCTGGCGGGGCTGGGCGTCACCTATGCGGCGGGGCTGGCATGGCTTGGCCTTTACGTCCCGGCGGGGCAGATCGTCACGCTCGGCTTCCTGCCCTTCATCCTCGGCGATCTGATCAACATCTCGATGGTCGCGCTCGGCGCCGCACTGATCCCTGCACGCCTGCGCGGCGAGGCCCGCAAATGAACCGCCCCGCGCAGATCGAGGCGCCGCGCACCGACTGGACCGAAGCCGAGGCGAAAATTATCTATGATCTTCCCCTTCCGGATCTGATGTTCCGCGCCCAGCAGGTCCATCGGCAGCATTTCGACCCGGCCGAGGTGGAAACCGCCACGCTCCTCTCCATCAAGACCGGCGGCTGCCCGGAGGATTGCGGCTATTGCTCGCAAAGCGCGCATTGGAAAACCGGCGTCAAAGCGACCAAACTGATGGAGGTGCAGCGCGTCCTGGCCGAGGCGCGCCGCGCCAAGGCCGGGGGCGCCACGCGCTTTTGCATGGGCGCGGCCTGGCGCAGCCCCAAGGACCGCGACATGGATACGGTCTGCGCGATGATTGCGGGGGTGAAGGCGCTTGGTCTTGAAACCTGCGTCACGCTCGGCATGCTGACGCCGCCGCAGGTGGACCGGCTGGCCGAGGCGGGGCTGGATTACTACAACCACAACATCGACACCTCCCGCGATTTCTACCCGGAAATCATCACCACCCGCACAATGGACGACCGGCTGGAAACGCTGGCCCATGTCCGCGCGGGCGGGATCAACGTCTGCTGCGGCGGCATCGTCGGCATGGGTGAAACGGTCGCGGACCGCATTTCCATGCTGGTGACGCTCGCCACGCTGGAACGGCATCCCGAAAGCGTGCCGCTCAACATGTGGAACGAGATCGAGGGCGCGCCGGTGATGGACAAGGCCCGCCCCGCCGACGCCATCGCCTTCGTCCGGCTGGTCGCGCTCGCCCGCATCCTGATGCCACAAAGCGTCGTGCGGCTGTCGGCCGGCCGCGACGCCATGAGCGACGAGATGCAGGCGATGTGCTTCCTCGCCGGCGCCAATTCCATCTTCACCGGCGATGTGCTGCTGACCACCGGCAATCCGGGGCGCGACCGCGATGCCGCGCTTCTGGCCCGGCTCGGCATGCGGGCGGCGCGGCTGCCCGAGCCGCCCGCCGAAGCGGCGCTTACGTCCTGCGATGGCGCAGATCCGCGATCTCCCGGTCGATGCAGGCCGCGGCGCGCCGGTTGATCACGGCGACAAGGATCAGAAAGGCGAGGGTCAGCCCGCCCGCGATGGTCGCGAAAGCGACGCCGCCGGACAGGAAGACCCCGCCGTAGATCAGCGCGAAGCCCGGCACCATCGGCCCGGCATACCACAGCCAGGCGGACCGCAGCAGGTCGCGTTCGCGCGCAAGGCGCCCTTCCAGATAGCCGGCATCGGCGGCGATGCCACCGCCCGCCGCGGCACGGCGGCTTTGCCGGAACAGGTGCCAGCCCGCCACGGCCACCCCAAGCGCCAGTACCGCGAACCCCACCGCGATCAGCATCTGGGCCGCCGAGCCGCCCTTCGCAAAGGTCCAGACCGCCATGACCAGAAAGAACAGCATCGCCGCCCCTCCGGCCAGATATTCGAACGCATTGCGCCGCCGCGTGGTCCGGGTGAGCTGACGGTCGCGCGCGCCGATCTCTTCACGTGTGATGGGTGCTGTCGTCATGGTTGCCTCCTTCCCCGACTCCTGCACAGCCCGACTCCTCCACAGATAGCGTCCGAAGCCATGATGGGAACCCCGAACGCCGGTTTCGGTCGCAACGTAAGCCAGTCGACACGCAGGCACCGCTTCTGGCCGTCGTTTTTCCCTAAATATCCCGGGGGTGAATTTGCGCGTCAGCGCAAAGAGGGGGCGGCGCCCCCTTTCACCCCATCCGCCCGCGCGCCGGCCCGTCGGTGAAAAGCCGCCCTTCACGCCAGCCCCCACCCACCGGCGCGAACAACAACGGCAGGGCGTTTTCCGCCGAAGGGCCGCCCGCCCCGCCCCCGGTCAACACCCGGGCCGCGCGGATCACGCCGGAATGCGCGACGATGACGGGCAGCGCAGCGCCGCTGCGCGCAACAGCCTGCGCGATCGCCCATTCCACCCGGTCGACCATCGCGGACCAGTCCTCCCAACCCTCGGCCGGGGCTTCGCGGTCGGGGCGTTCGGCAAGGGGTCTGCCCTCGAACCGGCCCCAGTCGCGTTCGCGCAGCCCGGCCAGCACCGTCACCCGCAACCCCGGAAAGGCCAGCGCGGCGGTTTCGCGGGCACGCTCCTGCGGGCTGGAAAAGACCGCGATCCTGCCGGGCCAGTCGAGGATCGCCAGCCCCGCCGCCGCCGCCCGTCCGCGCGCGGTCAGCCGTGCCTCGGTCCGGCCGGCGATGATGCCGTCGCGGTTGGCATCGGTCTCGCCATGGCGGATCAGGCAGAAGGCACGCCGGGGCAAAGTCACAACAGCCCCCATCCGTCCAGCAGCGGTGCGGCAGTGAAGCCCGGCTCGGAGAGGTAATCCGCCGGATCCTCGCAGAACAGCGGGGCAAAGCGGCGCGCCCGCAACTGCCGCACCATGGCGATCTGGTCGTGCAGCGGCGGATGCACGTTCCAGCGCCGGAACAGCCCACCCTCGGCGGCAATCGCCCGGGCGGGCGCGGTCATGTGTCCGGTGAACACCACCCGCGCATCACGGCCAAGCCGCCCCTGCCCCCGCCAGTCCCGCACCATCCGCGCGGCCATGCCGCCATCGGCATCCGGCGTATCGCAGATCAGATAGCGCGCCGCGGGATCGAAGGGCCGGTCGAGCAACGGCCGCAGATCACGCGCCCGCGGCGTCACCCCGTCCGAGGCGAGCGCCGCCCGCACCGCCTCCCGGCAGGTATCGTCAAGCGTGACCCCGCCGCGTGGCAACAGATGCAGCGCCAGCTCCCCGGCCCGGCCCGAGGGCGGCACGGGGAACAGCACCTGCACTTCGGGTCCGAGGGCATCCAAGGTAGCATCCAGCTCCGCCCGCCGCCGGTCCTGCGAAACGTCATCACGGCGATAGGAACAGTCGATCAGCGCGGTCCCCACCGTCACCTGCGGCATGTCGAAGGCGAACCACTGCGATTCCGCCGACCAGTCGCCTGAATAGAACAGCCCCTCGCCCAGATCGAACCACATCCAGATCCCGCCAAGCGCATGGCCGTCGCGCCCGGTGACAAGACGGATGCCGTCGATGACCGTCTCGCCCCGCTCGGGCAGAACCTGCACCCGCGCGCCGGGCGGCAGCGCCCGGGCCGTCTGCGCCGTGCAGCGGATCGGCAGACCGGCGCGCACCGCATGGACGGCCCCGCCGACATGATCGACGTGATCGTGGCTGATGAACACCGCATCGGCACCGTCGAGCCATTCGGGGCGAAAGGGCGCGTCGGCCTCCGGCCCCGAGCCGACATCCAGCAACCAGACATGCCGCCCGGTGCGCAGCCGGATGCAGGCCGGGCCCTTCGCGCCCAGACCCGAAAGGATCTCGAACCGCGCGGGATCAGGCATCGCACAGCTCCGCCCAGGGCCGGACCGGCGCATCGGGATCGCGGAAGGCCCAGGGATGGCGGATCCGCAGGCGCAGCAGCTCGCCCATCGCGGCGCGCTGCGGGCTGACGGTGACGATGGTCTCGGCCTCGGTCTCCAGCACCAGACGGAAGCGGCCGCCGATATAGCGCACCGCGCTGACGCGGGCGGTCAGCGGGCCGTCCGGGTCCGGCACGACATCCTCGGGGCGCAGGCACAGGTGGGTGGGGGCGGGATCGTCGCCGCGCGCCTCGATCCGCTGACCCAGAGCCTCGACCACCAGCCCCGCGCGCGTCAGCGGCCCCACCGCGCGGCAACCGATCACCGCCCCGTCGCCGACGAACCCGGCGACGAAACAGTCGCGCGGGCGGGCATAGAGCGTTTCCGGCGCGTCGAACTGCCGGATCCGGCCCTCGCGCATCACCGCCACGCGGTCGGCCAGCGCCAGCGCCTCGGTCTGGTCATGCGTCACGTAAAGCATCGTCGCCCCGGTGCGCCGATGGAAGGCCGCGAAAGCCTCCTGCATCGAGGCGCGCAGCGCGAGGTCGAGATTGGCCAAAGGCTCATCCAGCAAGACCGCCCCCGGTTCCGCCACCAGACAACGGGCCAGCGCGACGCGCTGCCGCTGCCCGCCCGAAAGCTGCGCGGGGAAGCGCGCGCCATAGGCGGAAAGGCCGGTCAGCTCCAGCGCCTCGGCCACGCGGCGGGCGCGTTCGGCCCCCGATATGCCGCGCACCTCCAGTGGAAAGGCGACATTGCCCGCCACGGTCATATGCGGCCAGAGCGCGTAGGACTGGAACACGATGCCGATGTTGCGGTCCTCGGGCGGGACGAAGGCCGTGGCGGAGGCCAGCACCCGTTGGCCCAGCCGGATCTCGCCGCCCGTCGGGGCCTCGAACCCCGCGGCCAGACGCAAGAGCGTGGTCTTGCCGCAGCCCGACGGCCCCAGCAGCGCCACGAATTCGCCGGACCCGATCCGGGCGTCGATGTCGTTCAGCGCCGTGGTTCCCTCGAACCGTTTCGACACGCCGGAAAAGATCAGTTCTGCCACGGGACCACTCCTTTCGGCAGGCGGGCAGCACCGATCTGCACGCAGCCCATCAGCGCGATGACCAGCACCACGATCGACATCGCAAGGGCCGAGGCCATCACCGTCTCGCCGCTGTCTTCGAGGTTGAAGATGACGACGCCAAGCGTTTCCGTCCCCGAGGACCAGAGCAGCGCCGAGACGGTCAGTTCATTCACCGCCGTGAGAAACACGAGGATCGCCCCCGCCGCCGCCGAGGGCGCGGCGAGCGGCAGCACGATCCGCCACAGCCTGCGGCCAAGGCGGGCGCCGGCGCTGGCCGCCGCTTCCTCCATCGCCGGGTCGAGCTGGCCGATCGCCGCCTGCACCGGGCGCAGCATCACCACAAGGAACCGCGCCAGATAGGCGATCAGGATGATCCACAGCGTGCCATAGAGCGTGATCCCGGTGAAGGGGATGCGCATGAAGGCAAGGATGCAGGCGATCGCCAGCACCACCCCGGGCAGCGCATAGGGCAGATCGACCAGCGTATCGACCGCGCGGGTCCAGATCGTGGGGCGGCGGCTCATCACCCACGCCAGAGGCAGCGCCACCGCCATCAGGATGACCGAGGCAAGCCCCGCCAGCAGCAGCGAATTGGCATAGGCGCGCCGGGTGACGGGCTGGCGCAACAGCACCTCGTTCCAGGCGTCGAACGTCGCGCTGCCAAACGTCAGGGGCACGCCGTATGCGGGCACCAGCGAGGTCGCCAGCAGCGCCAGCAGCGGCAGCACGAGGATCAGGAAGATGAAGGCCCAAAGCCCCGCCTCGACCCATATCCGCGCCGAGCCGAGCGCCAGCGCCAGCGGCCGCCCCGACAGGCCCACAAGGCCTAGCGAGCGACGCGACAGCATCAGACGGCTGAGCAGCACACCCGCGATGGCGACGGCACCGATCAGCAGCGCCAGCACCGCCACCTCGGGCAGGACCGAAGGCCCCATGCCGGTCAGCCGCTGATAGATCAGCGTCGGCAGCGTGGAATAGCGCGCCGGAATCCCCAGCATCGCCGGAATGCCGAAATTGCCAAGCGCGGTGACGAAGGTCATCGCCGCCCCGGCGGCAAGGCTCGGCAGGCTCAGCGGCAGCACGATCCGCCCCCAGACGCGCCAGCCGCGCGCTCCGGACATGCGGGCCGCCTCGACCAGATCGGCGGGGATCATGCGCAGACCGGCGCGCAGCGTCAGGAACACGATGGCCGCATGCTGGATGCCCAGCAGCAGCGCGATCCCCCCGGCCGAGCGCAGCGGCTGCGGGCTGCCCATCGGCGGCGCGATCCCCAGCGTCTTGAGCAGCACCGAGGACGGCCCCATCATCTGCATCCACGCCAGCGCGGTGATCTGCGGCGGGATCATCATCGGGATCATCAGGCAAAAGACCAGCGCCGCCTTGGCCCGGATATCGGTCAGCGCCACGACGAAGGCGAAGGCCGCGCCGATCAGCACCGAAATCACCGTTCCGCCGCCCGCCGTGACCAGCGAATGCCACAGCGCGATGCGGGTGCTGTTGCGGCCCATCACCTCGCCGACATGGGCGAAGGTCAGCCCCTCGCCATAGCCCAGCCCCTCGGCCAGCAGCCGCAGGATCGGGCCAAGCGCGATCAGCGCGACCGGCAGCAAAAGCAATGAGATCAGCCGGTCCGGAGACCGGCCAACCCCTGTTCGGGCAACCGCTGACGTCATTGGATGCCGAAGATGTCCGAGAAGCGTTGCAGGTTCACCTGGGTATCGGCGAGCGTCTTCGCCGCGTCGAAGGGCATCAGCTTGAGGCTGTCGCGGGCGGGGAAGCCCTCGGGGCTGGCGACGCCGTTGCGGGCCGGGATGTAGCCCATCTTGACGACGACATCCTGCCCCTGTTCGGACAGCACGAAATCGACGAACTTCTGCGCCGCCTCGATGTTGCGCGCGCCTTTCAGGATGGCGACGGGCTCGGTCACATAGGTCACGCCTTCCTTCGGGAAGACGAAGTCGATGGGCGAGCCGTCCGCCTTGGCGCGCAGCGCCATGTAGTCCACCAGCACGCCATAGGGCTTTTCACCCGAGGCGACGGCCTTGAACACCGCGCCATTGCCGCCATCGGCCTGCGTGCCGTTCTTCGCCAGATCCTCGTAGTAACCCCAACCGAGGTCGGGGTCCGCGGTCAGCGTCGCCATATGGATCAGCGCCGCCCCGGAATAGAGCGGCGAGGGCATCGCCACGAGGTTCTTGTATTCCGGCTTCGCCAGATCCGCCCAGGAGGCGGGCTTTTCCGTCACGCCGGTGTTGTAGGCGATGCCCGTGGTGATCAGCTTGGTCGAGTAGTAATATCCCTCGGCGCTATACAGTGCCGGGTCGTAGGCCGCCGCCTCGGGCGAAGGATAGGCGGCAAGGTCGCCCTGCTGCGCCAGCCCTTCCAGCGTCACGGTGTCCGAGATCAGCAGAACATCGGGCTGCGCCGCGCCGGCCTTGATCTCGGCCGCGAGGCGCGCCATCAGCTTGGTGGTGCCGTCGCGCACCCAGTTGACCTCGATACCCGGATTGGCAGCCTTGAAGGCGTCGACGGTCTGTTGCGCATCCTCGTTCGGCTGCGACGTATACAGCGTGAGCGTTTCCGCCGCGGCCGCGAAGGGCAGCATCACCGGCAGAACAAGGGCAAGAGCGAAACGTGACATCGGTCACTCCTTTCGGGAATCCTGTGTTTCGTGCGAAAGCCTCTGCCTCCGACATGCGGGCTGCCTACGCCGCCGCCGTTACAGCTTCATGACAATCGGAAGGGTCAAAGCGACGGAGTCGCCACCAGCATGTCATGATCCGGCCCCGTCGATCAGGCCATCACCCCCGCACCCGTCCGCGCGGCGGCGGTGTCGCCGATGCGCCGCCCGGTTCCGACGTCGAAGAAGTGCAGCGCCGGGCCGGCGGGGGCGATGGTCATGGTTTCGCTCAGCGGATGCGCGGGCGACAGGGCCAGCGTCAGCCCCTGCCCCGAGACATGGCCGTGGACCAGCCGCTGCGCGCCCAGCTCCTCGACCAGATCGACGCGGAACAGCAGGCCCGAGGGCGCGGGATGCAGATCCTCGGCCCGGATGCCCAGAACGGCCGGGCCACCGATCCCCTGCACCGGCGCGGCCAGCGTGATCGCCTGATCGCCGATCACCACCCGGTTGCCCGACACCTCGGCGTCGATCAGGTTCATCGCCGGCGAGCCGATGAAGCTCGCCACGAAGGTCGAGGCGGGATGGTGATAGATGTCGAGCGGCGTGCCCACCTGCTCGATCCGCCCGCCGTTCAGCACCACCAGCCGGTCGGCCAGCGTCATCGCCTCAAGCTGGTCATGCGTGACGTAGATCGAGGTCGTGCCCAGCCGTTTCTGCAGGCGCCGGATCTCGCCCCGCATCGACACGCGCAGCTTGGCGTCGAGGTTGGACAGCGGCTCGTCGAACAGGAAGGCGGCGGGCTGGCGCACGATGGCGCGCCCCATCGCCACGCGCTGACGCTGCCCGCCCGACAGCGCGCGGGGCTTGCGGTCCAGATAGGGGCCGAGTTCGAGCATCCGGGCCGCCTCGGCCACGCGGGCCTCGATCACGTCGCGGGGCGTCTTGCGGTTCTTCAGCCCGTAGGCCATGTTCTCGCGCACCGTCATATGCGGGTAAAGCGCGTAGTTCTGGAACACCATGGCGATGTCGCGGTCCGCCGGTTCCAGGTCGTTCACCCGCCGCCCTGCGATGCGGATCTCGCCCTCGGTGATGTCCTCAAGCCCCGCGACCATGCGCAGAAGCGTCGATTTCCCGCAGCCCGAAGGCCCGACCAGCACGATGAATTCGCCATCCGCGATGGTCAGGTCGATGCCGGTGACCGACCGGCCCGCCGCCCCGGGATAGATCTTGGAAACGCCGGTGATGTCGATGGAAGCCATGTCACTTGTCGCTTTCGGTTAGACCCTTGATGAACCAGCTCTGGAAGACCACGACCATCACGACCGGCGGCAACAGCGCCAGAACGGCAAGCGCGAAGGCCTCGTTGTAGTCGGGGATCTGCGAGCCGATCCACACCTGCAGGATCTGCTTGATGCCGCGCATCAGGGTGAAGAAACGTTCGTCCGTCGTCATCAGCATCGGCCACAGATACTGGTTCCAGCCATAGACGAACATGATGATGAAGATCGCCGCGATCATCGTGCGCGACAGCGGGATCAGCACGTCGATGAAGAACCGCACCGGCCCCGCGCCGTCGATCCGCGCGGCCTCCAGCAATTCGTCCGGCACGGATTTGAAGAACTGGCGGAAATAGAACGTGCCCGTGGCCGAGGCCAGAAGCGGCACGATCAGCCCGGTGTAGGTGTTCAGCAGGCCAAGCCCCGACATCACCTGATAGGAGGGCATGATCCGGACCTCCAGCGGCAGGAGCAGCGTGGTGAAGATCACCCAGAACATCACGGTGGCGAAGCGGAAGCGGAAATACACCAGCGCATAGGCCGCCAGCATCGAGAACACGATCTTGCCCACCGCGAAGCCCAGCCCGAGGATGACGGAGTTCATCATCATCCGCGTGCCCGTGACCTGCCCGGTAAAGCCGCCCTGCCGGGTCAGCACGGTTTCATAGGTCTCGAACCCATGGCCTCCGGGCAGCAGGCTCAGCCCGTTCGCATGGATGTCGGCCGCGGTATGGGTCGAGGTCATCACCGCGATCGCGATCGGCGACACCATGAACAGCGTGCCGAGGATCAGGATCAGGTGGTCGAAGGGTTTCATCCGGTTCATCGCATCATCCGTAATGCACGCGCCGCTCGATGTAGCGGAACTGGAACAGCGTCAGCACCAGCACCACCGCCATCAGGATCACCGACTGCGCCGAGGACCCGCCGATGTCATTGCCGCGGAACCCGTCCAGATAGACCTTGTAGACCAGCGTGATCGGGTTGTTGGCGGGCTTGTCCTTCACCATCACGTCGATCAGCGCGAAGGTGTCGAACAGCGCGTAGGTGATGTTGATGATCATCAGGAAGAAGGCCGTCGGCGCCAGCAGCGGCAGGATCACCGTGCGGAACCGGCGCAGCCCGTTGCGGCAGTCGATCAGCGCCGCCTCGCGCACCGCCGAGGGGATCGCCTGCAACCCCGACAGCACGAAGATGAAATTGTAGGGGATCTGCAGCCAGACCGCGACGACGATCATCGCGAAGGCCGTGTCCCAGTAGCTCAGCCCGACCTGCATGTTCCAGCCGAACAGCGCCGCGAACCGCACGATCGAGCCGATATGCTGGTCGAACAGCATCATCCCGATCAGCCCGGCGACAGGCGGCGCGATCGCATAGACGGCGATCAGCGCGGTGCGATAGGCGGGCCTGCCGCGGATCACCTTGTCCGCCTTGACCGCCAGCAGCATGCCGATCGCCAGCGACAGCACCGTCACGATCACGGTGAACATCACCGTGAAACCGGCGATGCGGATATATTCGGACGATCCCACCGCATCGGCGTAATTGTCCAGCCCGACGAAGGTGGCGCCAAAGCCGAACGGATCCTCGATGTAGAAGGACGAGATGACGGCCTGCGCCGAGGGCCAGTAGAAGAAGGTCGCGACCACCGCAAGCTGCGGCGCCAGAAGCAGCCAGGGCAGCAGCGGTCGGCGGAACTGCACGCGCTTCGCGGCCTCGGGCGGGGCGGCCAGCCGGGCGCGAAGGCGCGCGATGCCGCTCGGGGAAGTCTGAAGGGAGGTGGAGGGAACGGACATGGGCGGGCGCCTCGCGGAATGGCGAAGGCCGGGCCCGCGTCGCGGACCCGGCTTGCATGGGACCGGCGATCAGCCGGAGGTCTTGGCGAACCGCGCCAGCAGGTCGTTGCCCTCGGTCTCGATCGCCTTGAAGGCATCCTCGACCGTGGTTTCGCCCGAGAAGATCTTGTTGAACTCGCGTTCCTCGACCACCCGGATCTGCGGATAGAAGCCCAGCCGGTAGCCCTTCGACCATTCGCCCTGCGGCAGCATCAGCTGCTTGATGCCGACTTCGGCCTGCGGATGCTTTTCATACCAGCCATCGGCCTTGGCGGCCTCGTAGGCGGCGGTGGTGATGGCGACATAGCCCGTCTGTTCGTGGTAGAACTTCTGGATATCCGTCGAGGTCAGGAAGTTGAAGAAATCGGCGGTGCATTTGTTCTGCTCGGCCGGATGCCCCGACATGGCGAAGAGCGAGGCGCCGCCGATGAAGCTCGACTTGTTGCCGTCCTTCGCATCCGCGTCATAGGGCAGGAAATCGGCCGAGAAAGGCATCGTCGCGGTCTGCGACAGCCCGCCGAACGAGCCCGAGGACCCGATCCACAGCGCCACCTTGCCTTCCTCGAAGGGCTTCTGGTTGTCGTTCCAGCCGGCGCCGTAATAGCCGAAATACCCCTTGTCGTGCCAGTCCTTGAGCTTCTGGAAGAAGGCGACCAGCTCGGGATTCGTCGCGTTCAGCGTCGTGCCCTGAAAGCTGTCGTAGCCGTTGTTGTTCGACGCCATCTGGATGTTGTTGCGCGAGAAGAAGTTCTCGAAGAACATCCAGGTCAGCTGCGAGGCGGTCATGCCGATATAGCCCGCCTCCTTCAGCTTCGGGGCGATCTTCTCGAAATCCTGCCAGGTCTTCGGCGGCTCGACCCCGGCCTTCTGCATCGCCTCTTCGTTGACATACATGATCGGCGCCGAGGAATTGAACGGCATGCCGATGAACTTGCCGTCGGCATCGGCGTAGAAATAGCGCACGCCGTTGATGAAGGCGTCGCGGTCCAGCTTGTGGCCGTTCTGCGACAGGATATCCTCGGCCGGGATGGTCGCGCCTTTGGCGTTGATGATCGTCGCCGCGCCGGCATCGAAGACCTGCAGGATATTGGGCTGTTCCTTGGAGCGGAAGGCCGCGATGCCCGAGGCCAGCGCCTCTTCATAGGTGCCCTTGGACACCGGCGTGATCGCGCAGGCCGATTGCGATTCGTTGAATTTCTGCGCGACCTGGTTGATCACCTGTTCGTTCGCGCCGCCCATGCCGTGCCACCACGTGATCTGGGTCGGCGCCGCGTTCAGCGCCGTGCCGCCGAGCGTCAGCGCCCCGGCGACCAGAAGGATGTTGCGCATCAGAAGCTCCTGTCGGTTGACTTGCTGCGCGGAACCTCTGCGGAAAATGTAACAGTCCTGTGGCGGACGGGTTTCAGTCCGGTGAATATGCGGGCACCCGGCGGGCGGGCGCCTCGGGGCGCGGCTGCGGGTCGGGCGTGGCGTAGGCGCGGCGGATTTCGGCGCGCAGCGCCTCGATCGCCTCGCCGGTCATGCTGGTGCGGTCGTAGAAGCAGATGACCGAATGGCCGAGGTCGGGCAGACCCGAGGCGGGGCCGAGTTCCTCGCACCCCGCGATGCCGGTGCCTTCCAGCCGCGTCGTCACCGCCATGCCCGCCGCCACCGTCGCGTCGATCACCGCGTCGCTGTCCCCGTCAAGGGCGTTTTCGGCGATGATCCCGGCGGCCTCCAGCGCCTCGAAGGCAACGGCGCGAAAGGCGCAGGTCTTGCCAAGCGCGATCCGCAGCGGCCTGTCGGGCCGCACCACCGTCCCCGGCGCGCCCAGCCACACCAGCCGGCGCAGGCCCAGCGCCACCCCCTGCGGGCCGGGACGCTGTTCCGTCGTCAGGATCATGTCGAGCGATCCGTCCGCGAACCCTTCGAGCAATGCCACGCTGTTCGCCACCGTCAGCACGATCCGCAGACGCGGCCAACCCAGCGTCATCAACCGCAGGATCGCCGGGATCTGCGGCGAAACGATGTCATGCGGCACGCCAAGGCGCAGGTCCTGCAACCCCTCCGCCGCGCCGATGGAACACAGCGCCTCGTCGTTCAGCCGCAGCATCCGGCGCCCGTAATCCACGATCCGCTCGCCCTGCACGCTCAGCTCCATCCGCCGCTGCGCGCGGTTGAACAGCGGCTGGCCGAGCGATTCCTCCAGCCGCCGGATCTGCATCGAAACGGCGGATTGCGTCAGGTTCAGGATCTGCGCGGCGCGGGTCACGCTGCCGCTTTCGGCGACGGTGACGACGGCGCGCAGGGCTGTCAGGTCGAGTGTGCGGGGCATTATCACGATCCTTGATTATGACCCGCACAATCTTTGGTTATGAGAATGGGTTCGTCAAGGGTATATCAGGATCCGTGGAAACAACCCCCGTAATATCACGGGATGACGTGACGAAAGGAGCCACAAATGATCCGTGAATATGCTTTCTCCGGTATCCGGCTGGTCCGCCGTCCGGTTTCGATCCTGCGCCGGATCGTGGCGCTCAGGGCGCTGCGCCGGCAACGGCTCAGCCTCGCGCAGCTTGATGCGCATCTGCTCGACGACATCGGCGTCGAATGGTCCGAGGCCAAGGCCGAGGCCGCCCGCCGCCTGTGGGATGCGCCCCAGCACTGGTTCGACCGCGGCGGGCGGTATTGACCCCTGCCCTCACGAAAGATTTAGCGCCGGATCGGCCGTGAGCGTTGCGATGATCGCCCGGGGGTGGGACTGTTGGTCACCCCCGCAGGGATCATCAATACCGGAGACAAGCGATGCGACCGATCACAGCCGCCGCGATGGCCTTGTCCCTCTTGCAGATGACATCCTTCCCGGCGCTGGCTGAAACCCGGCGCGCCGCTGGTGCAGAACCTCGGCACCGGCTGGCAGGTCTCGGGCGTGGAGCGCGAAGCCGGAAGCTGCGCGCCCATTCCCGGCATCCGGGTGCAGGTCTGGTCCGCGACCGGCCGCGGCGGCGAGCGGGAGCCGTCGAACCACGGCTCGGTCATGACCGATGCGAACGGGCGCTATGTCATGCAGATCTCGGAAATCCGTCCGATGGGCGGGCAGCTTCATATCCATGTCGCCTATGACGATCCCGGCTACGAAAGGCTGTTCCTGCGGCCGGTTCTGGGCCGTGGGGACCGCAAGGCGATGACGGTCGGTTTCGTGCTTCAGCCTACGACCGGCGGCAATGCCCAACAAAGCTGACCGCCTGCCCCGACGGATGGTGATCCCCGTGCTGGTGCTGGCCGCCGTGGCCTTCGGGCTGGCCGCGGCCTCGCCGCTGCAACGCGGGCGCGAGGCGGTCTGGATCTTCGGCGGGCTTACGGGCACGGCGGCGCTGGCGCTGCTGGCGGTGCGGCCCTTACCGGTCAGCGGCGTGGGCGACCCGCGCCGGGCGTCGGCGACACCGCTGGCTGGGTGCGGCGATCCTTGCGCTGGCGCTCGCCCATGTCGCCGGGCTCTGGCTCTACAGCCCCGAGGACATCACCGACGCCCTGCTGCTGCGGGCGCTGACGACGTTTTCGGCATGGGGCGTCGCGGGGTTTGCCGGGCTGCTGGCGGCGGGCATCGTGTCCACGTTGCGGCGCCAGATCCCGCCCCGCATCTGGCGGCCGCTGCATCTTGGCCTCGCCGTCGCCAGCGCCCTGTGCGCCGTGATCCACGCATGGTTGATCTTCGGCGTGATCGAGCCGAACAACAAGGCGCTGCTCTGTCTCGTCATCCTCGCATCGCTTGCCGTCGGCGCCAGTTCGGGCCTGCGGCTGCTGCGCCGGTCCTGACATCCCGCTCACTTGTAGGCCGTCGTTTTTCCATGAATATCCCCGGCGAACGCGCGGCCCGTGGCCGCGCCGGGAGGGGGCTGGCCCCTACTGCACCAGCGTCAGCCCACCATCCACGGTGACGGTCTGCCCGGTGACAAAACCGCAGCGCATCAGGAACAGATAGGCCGTGGCCACCTCGGCCGGATCGGCGGTGCGGCCAAGCGGGATCTGCGTGGCGAAACGGGTGCGGATCTCCTCGACCTCCGCCGGGCTCATCCCGCGCCACAGGGGCGTCGGCGTCCAGGTGGGCGCCACGGCATTGGCGCGCACCTTCGGCGCCAGTTCGACCGCCAGCCCGCGCACCAGGGTCGAGATCCCCTCGTTACCGATGATCGCGCCCGAGGCGTTGTCCGGCCGTCCGCCCGACCCCGCTGTCAGCGTCAGGCTGCCGCCCTGTGCCAGATGCGGGGCCAGAACGCGCGCGATCTGCAGATTGGCAAAGAACTTCTCCTCGATCGCCTGCCGGATGGTGGCCATGTCGGCGGACAGGAACCCGCCCCCCATCGCCCCGCCGATCATCGACACGGCGTGATCGACCGGCCCGGTGCGCGTCAGCAATGCCTCGAGCGCGGCGGGATCGGTCGCATCGAGCCCCTCGGCCAGATGCGCCCCAAGCTCCGCCCCGACGCGGGCGGCCTTGGCGCCGTCGCGCCCGGCGATCACCAGCCGCGCGCCCTCGGCCGCCGCCTGACGTGCGATTTCAAGCCCGAAGCCGGAGCTGCCGCCAAGGATCAGAACCGTCTTGCCGTTCAGGGTCATGTGATGCCTCTTTGAAAACACTCCGGGGGGGAACGCGCGTTGCGAGAGGGGCCAAAGGCCCCGCCGCGATCTCAGTCGATCAGCTTGTCATGGGCGTCGGCCTGCCCCTGCACCCAGTAGCCCGAGGCCTTGACCCACTCCCGCGGATGGCCGCGTTCGGTCAGGAAATGCGCGCGCAGGGTGCGCGCGACCGAGGCCTCCGCCGCGATCCAGATGAACCCCCGGCCTTCCGGCAGGTCAAGCCCCGCCGCCGCCGCAAGCGCCGCCGTCGGATCCGCCGCCGCTTCGGCGGGCCGGTGGAGCCAGCGCGCCTCATGCGCGGCGCGGGTGGCGAAGGATTGTTCCTCCTCCGCCCCGGTCACCAGACCGAGCGTGGTGACGCGGGTGCCCTCGGGCATCTCCTCGACCCAGCGGCCCATCGCGGGCAGCGCGGTTTCATCGCCGATCAGCAGCCACCAGTCGAACACCTGCGCCACCACCGCCGAACCGCGCGGACCGCCGATTTCCAGCCCGTCGCCGGGTCGGGCGTCGATCGCCCATTGCGTGGCGGGGCCAGCCTCATGCACGGCAAAGTCGATGGTCAGCCGCCGCGCCGCCCGGTCAAGGGCGCGCGGGGTATAATCGCGCATCTCGGGCTTGTCGGTGCCGGTGGGGAAGAACAGCTTGATATGGTCGTCGGGCGCAAGGCTCTGGAAATCGGCAAGTTCCTCGCCCTCCAGCACGATGCGGATCATGTGCGGGGTCAGCCAGCTCTTTTCCGCCACCGTCAGGTGACGCCGCCGGATGTCAAAGCGGTGGCGGGTGATGATCTGTTCCATTCAGTCCTCCTTGGTCCCGGCACGGGCGCGGATGGCCTGTGCCGCCGTGTTCAGAATCGCCGCGATCTCCGCCCGTGCGCCGGCATCGGCATCACCGTGGCGCAGCGCCGAAACCAGCGCGGATTTCACCGCCTGCATCCCGGCGCGGACCGGATCGGCATCCTCTTCGATGCTGCTCCAGTCGCGCGACAGCAGCGCATCGACACGGTCCCGGTTGGCGGCCAGAAAGGCCATCCCCTCGGGCGTGATGCGATGCGATTTGCGCCCGGCCTCGGTCTCGGTCGTGACGAAGCCCATGTCGTCGAGCCAGGCGAGTGTCGGATAGATCACGCCGGGGCTGGGAATGTAGCGGCCCTGCGTGCGTTCCTCGATGATGCGCATCAGTTCGTAGCCGTGCCGCGGCTCGTCGGCGATCAGCGCGAGGATGAACAGGCGCAGCGCGCCATAGTCGAACGGCCCCCGGCCGCGCCGGGCGCCCTTCGGGTGCAGGTGATCCCCGCGGCCTTCGCCGGGGGCATGGTCCGGCCTGTGCGGACGGCCGTGATCCTTGTCGTGCATATGTCTCATGCGGCCAATCTAAATCACGATATATCGGAATTAAAGATATATCGGAAAATATTTATCACCGCCGCCTTGCGCTGAACCGGGCAGAGATCACTCACGCCGGGCGTGTGGAGCAGGTGTTCGTCCAGATTTCCCGCAGGAGAGGTTCAACGCCAGTGGTCGTGGCCGCAAGGTGCTGGAAAGCTGCCCCGGTTGCGATGGCGAGCTGCCCGTCTTCAAGCTGCCGAGGTGCTGTCGCGCCACCGAAGCATAGCGCAATCCCGACTTTTTCACAGAACTGCGCGACCACGCTGATTTCCAGATCGTCAAACCAGTAGTCCGTTCTCTGGCCCGCCAGACGATGCAGCAGCCAAGATTCAAAACCGTGTTGTCGAACGGTGGCGGCACCTGCATTTTGTCGGATGCTCTCCAAACTCCGTTCGACGACCGGCGCGAAGTCCAAGGCGTGGCGCGGCGCGGGCAGCGACATGATCGGTGTTCCGTGGCGTGGACAGGTCCGAAACTGGGTCAACTGCCAGTAGGATCGACCATATCGTCCGAGAGCGCCCTCGCGATCATCGTCTTCCAGAATGCAATGTGGGCACAATCGTATTTCGCGCCGATTCACCATCGGCCGGTCAAGAAGGTGACCTCGAAAGCTGAACTGACCTTCCGACCGCGGAGCACAAGAATCGCGCAGCAGAACGGTGCTGTCTGTATCGATAATGTCTGCGAAATGTTGGATCGCTGCTGGCTGACCACGGCGGAAAAGAGGCCAATTGATCCCCAAATCGAGCAAGCAGTCGGCGATGCTGGGAATGCAAAGCCTCATGGTGATACGCAATGCGAGGCTGATTGCAGACTCGAACGGTTTCGGCGACATGCCAAACGCAAAACTGCTCATTTCCGGCGTCCCTTTGATATGGGGGCCGGATGGTCCTCTTCCGTTGTACGGCCCAACAGAAGCAGGCGGGGGTTGATGGTTGTAGAATCCTCTCGCAGGAATGGGTTGAAATCTGGCGCGCAACCGGAGCGTAGGGCAAAGCCCTGAACAAAGCAGGAGAGGTCAATGGCTGATCTTCCGGTACGCAGGGCGCTTTCGACGGCGAAGCGAAGCAGTTCGACCGTCAACCCGAACTCTCCGTCCCCAGCATAGATCAAACGCCTGACGAATGACTTGTCTTTCAGATTCGGCCCAACCTCCAGACCGGCAGCCTCCGCGTAGCCGGTAACCATCTTCACGATCGGGGTGATGTCCAGTGCAGGGTCGAACTTGGTGAACTGGACAGGCGTGAAGCGCCGGGCCAGTTGCGGGTCCATGTTAATCAGATTGCGAAGTTGGGGCATCCCGCTGAGGACAATGCTCACCGGCCAGTCGGGATTCTGCATCAGCGCCTTGAGCGTGTTGATCATCGACTGCATCTCTCGCGCATTCTGGTTGATGTAGAAGTCCTGGGCCTCGTCGAAATGCAGCACCAGCGTCTGTCGCAGCCGCAGATTGCTGTGGACCAGAGCCCAGATGATGGCCGTGGTTCGGTCTCGTCGCAGCGGATAACCAAGCACATTCAGGCAAGCGAGACCCACGAACTTGACGCTGGCGGGAGACGGGAGGCTGAGGCTTACCGCATCTGCCCTCTGGATCCCCGGCCGCACGGTTTGCAGGTCCGGGTAGGTTGCAAGCAACCGCCTTACGGCCATTGTCTTCCCGGACCCGGAATCTCCGATAATGGCGATTCCGCGCGCTTCGTTCTGGCTTCCGAGCTTCAGATCGGCGCGACGCCGATTCAGTAATGTCGTGAAGCTCTCCTGCAAGTCTCGGTAGTGGCGGTGCGCAAAGAAACGTGCACGAAGCCGAGCCAAGGCGAGGTCGATGTCCTGAACGTCTGGGCGGGCGGCAGCAGGAACCGTGTTACTCATCATCGAACCCCCATTCACTTGCATCGACTTCGGGAGAGGATGAGGGGGACGTCTCAGGGATCGGCGCCGTATCTTTTTCGGGTTTTGTCCCAGGATCGCTGTCATCCGGTGGGAGTTCTATCCGCTGGCCAATAAAGGCCTTGGCCGGGGTCGTGAGGATTGCCGGCCCGCTCCGAAAGCTGGTGCCATTGAAGAGGTTGGCTTGTACGGCTCTGATTTGCTGATGGGATGGCTCGCCCGGCAGAACATTCGCGCGGATGCGGGCAGCCTTGTCTATTGCACAGATTTCCTCGATCGCCCGGGCTCTGATCGACTCCGTCAGCTCTGCCTCATGCGCGTAGCGCTGTTTGATAGTCCTGAATTTCTCGGTCCACTCGGCGAGGGAAACCCCGAACAGCGGAGTCGCCGAAACAGCTTCCGCCGTTTCCCACCGGCCGTTGAGCTCGACGGAGATGGCACCGATATCGGCCGGATCCGCCTTGACGCGGAGAGGGCTGCACCTGCCCTTGACCCAAAGTTGGCGTAAGGCCTCGCAGGTGTAATGTTGGGAAAAAAGCTCGATCCCCTTTTTCGAGGGCCTACGGATGAACTCCACGCCCAAGGCCGCACGCAGAGTGTGGATATCGGCAGGTTCACTTACGGCAAACTGATCTTCCAATTCGCGCCAGCGATTGGCTGGTGACTGCCCGTTGAGGCCACGATGGGGACGGTTATGGTAGTGGTCGATGACGTATAGCGACAGAACCCGCGTCAGATCTTCGTCATCCAGAGCCGACCGCGCCTCGGTTGGGTAGTCGCCTCGGGCAACCGGGTTGGGAAACGTCCGACCAGACAGGTATGGTGTCATGTTATTGCTGAGGTTCCCAAAAGAGCGCTCTTCATGTGCCCGAAGCTCAGGAATCGCGACCGGCGGAAATAGCATGGTCGCTCCGATGCTGTTCACGGCCGCCATGAACGCATCCGAATTGAAGGCTGAACCGGTATCCGCGCAGACGGTCGAGAAACCGGCGCAAAAGGACCAGGGGCTTTTGGCACCGATGGCACGGGCATAGTCGGTCTTGTCAACCGATGCCATGCGGAGCGCGCGCATCGCGGCCTCGGCACTTGGCCGTTCCGCCACAAGAAGCGCCAGGATGCAACGGGTGGCGCAGTCGATGATCGCGTAGAGATAGCGGCGGCCTTGGGGAATTTTCTCGCGAAGCTCTGGTGGCAGCGCCCGCATCACTCCCAGACGCGCGAAATAGGTCCAGAGGTCCACCCACCACTCATCGATTTCGATGCGCTCACCGGGGAACTGCGCCATCTGCTGAATTCCGAGGCCGCTTGTGGCGAATTTTTTCCGTGCCGCGTCGATACCTTCGCGAAGGGCGGTCATTTCGAACCGATCGAGCCTTGCGATGCGCCGCTCGATGGTTCGGAGACTGGGAATGGTGAGGGCGGACTGACCATTGTCGAGTCGGGTCTGGCTCACGCGTAGAATCATTTGCTGTGTGTTGTTGGCCACGGTTCTGGCGTCGCTTCCCCCCTCCTTGCCAAATTCCCTGACGCTCTGCCCCAGCAGTTCCTCAACCTCGGGCTCAAAATGGCTGCGGGCTTTGCCAAACTGTGTTTTGCGAACAAGAACGCGAAGATCGAAGTTGGCGCGGACGAATTTGCGGTAGACCCGCCGGATGGACCGTGTGGATGGTGCCTGAGGAAGCTGGACCTGATCGCCGAACCGGGGCTGGCGGCCGGGGATTTGCTGGTTGACGTAGGCCTCGGCGAGGCGTGGCAGTATCTTGCCCAATGCCTCTTCCAGCCCCTGGTCAGTGAACTTCAGCTCTCCCTTCGCTTCAAGATCATGCAAGCCATGCAGCACTCGCGCCATGAACGTGACCTTTGCCCGTTCCTTCGGGGCTAAATGTGTCAGGTCCAAGGGAAGCATGGTCGCCCCGGCGCGAACCGCCGGGGCCGGGGTGTAACGCCAGCGACCCTCGGCGCGCAGGGCCGCGACATCTTCCCAAGTGAAGTGTTCGACGACCTCTGGCTGGTCGAGCCGCCGCAGCATGGTGCCGTGATAATCGGCCCCCTCTGGCGAATAGGCGATTTCCCCGATTTTTATAGTCGAGCTTGGCCGCAAGGACCGTATGATCGGGCGTGACGTCGGGACGGAGTGGAAGGTCATGCCGCCCTCGCTTTCACAAGCGTATGCTGGTTGATCAGGCCGTCGGTCAGCACCTCCAACTGTCCGCGAAACGCCGCACGGAATGCGGCGCGATAGCCGCGTCCTGCCAACCCGGTCAGCATGGCAAAGTCGCGCATTCTCACGATGCCATGGGTCGAGGTGATTGCGCGCGTGACAGCATCATCGGCCTCGACATCGGGGCGTTTGCTGAACTCGATGTAGCGCAGGGCATTCTGGGCCTGAGCGCGCGTGAAGTCCTGATCGGTGACAAGGATCAGGTCGTCCGCGAGATCAGACGGCAGATATCGTTTCACAGCCGCCAGCACCTCTCGGAATTTCGGAGTTACTTTTGCGGCGGGCTTAACAGCGATGGCCAGTTTCCGGCCATCATCGAGCACGACCAGAAGGTCGATATGATGGGTGCCGGGTTTGCCCATCGCATCGACGAAAGGCACCTCGAACGGCTGTTCGATCAGATCGATAAAACTCTGCAACGTGGCTGCCATCTGAATCGTCAGAAGTTCCAGAAGGCTCTCGAACTGGACGCGGAAGCGGTGGCCGTCCTGCCTTCTGGTGATGACTGTCCAGCCCCGGCAACTGAACCGGGAGCGCATCGGAACCCGGCGTGTGGCGCGGGACATGAGAGGAAGGGTGACGCCGGAGGAAACCTCCGCGCCTTGAATGCGTGTCATTCTGCTTCTCCAAGATGTTCAATGCTGTTCGCAGGCGAGCATTCGCCTGCGTTTGCTCTTGACTTGCGCTTGGGGAAAATGGATCAATGACCTAAGAAAAGGGGTGGATCGTTGATCTTCCTCGAAGGGCTCAGGAATTGCAGTTCCTGAGCCTTTTCGTTTTCCCTCACGGATTTTGGGACTGGTCTTCACCTCCTTCGTGCTTCTGGATTTCCTCAGGGTCGATCCCCGCATGGGCGGCGATGGCGACGGTGATCTTTCTGGATTTATGTCGCCCTTTTGCTGCGTGGGTCACCGCGGAAGGAGTAACGCCAAGTTCCCGGGCAATCCTGGCAAAGGACGATCCACGCTCGTGCAGACGTGCTTTCAGCCATTCGTGTCCATTGGTCAGGGTCAGCACAGCATCCCTCCAGGTGATTCGCTTTCAGCGATTGGCACCGATTCGCGATCAAATCAATATATGGCTTTTGGGATATTGGGATTTTTGCGGGAGATACTCCCTGAAAATCGGGGTCAATTCGCACGCACATGTAAACAAACGATTTATTGTTTACACTTGAATGCAGGCGGAGGCCGGGATCATTCTGGCTTATGCTTGCAAACACCATATCCAGTACGCGAGCATGAATGATATCAAATCCGATAGCACATCCGATAGCATCGCAATTCATTAATTTTATTGTGCCCGAGACCCAACTGAAAGCTGAACCATCATGCTGCCCCGATCGGAAATACCTGCGGTTCGGGCGAAAATGGCGCGCGCGCAGGGCTCGGGATCTGATCTGGTGCGCATCTGTTTCCGACCGCCGGGATATGGCATAGCGGGTCTCGGTCAGGAGACTCCCTAAGCGAAGACAGCCATGACGTACTGGTAGACCGCCGATCCTCACTTCGGGCATGAGAGTGTCATCGCCAACGCCCGCAGACCGTCCCGCGACACGAACCACATGAATTCGGTGATGATCGAACGTCTCTGGGAGAAGGTCGGGGCGGAAGATGACCTTTGGTTCATCGGCGACTTCGCCTTCGGGCCGAAGGCCAAAGAAGAGAGTTGGTTGAGGACGATCTTCGGTCAGCTTCCCGGCGCGCGGCGGCATCTGGTGGTCGGCAACCATGACGGGGCACCGACGCAGGCTCTGCCTTGGGACAGCGTGTCATGGTTGGTAGAAGTGAACGACCCCATCTCGGATATCGCAACATGGGGCGCAGACCCATCGAAACTATCATGTCATTCGTTAGCCAAGAAGGTTAAGAAGACACCTGATCACTAAGGGGTACCTCCCAAAGGAATTTCCTCCCCCTTTCAGCACTGTTCTTTTACGGATAAAATAGCTGGGGTGGAAGCACGCTGGAAGGCGCATGAGGCTGGCTTAAGCCAGCAGCAAAAAAGAAATTACCTACCAGTAAGCCGTTACGCGAGATTTGATATGGCACGCAAAGGACATTCACGTCGCATGCTTGCCATTCCAAACCCGGTTAATCAGTTTTTACTAACGAAGGTGCTCGCAGAACATCAGGGCGAGTTCGAAACCATTTTTGCGAGTTCTAGTATCAGCTTAACTCCGGCTGCGATTACAGCTGACGGAGGGAGGCCTGTGCAGCTGGAGAAGCTGTCGGTGCTATCAGAAAAGCGTATCCAAGCTTACGCGACCGCACGAGCTATTCTACAGACTGACGTTTTAAGCTTTTATCATGCGATTTATATGCATTCGATTCCCTAGGCTTTACATGGCAAGAGAGCGGCGAAGAGGAACCGAAGTACCATCGATCCCGCCGTGTTTGGAAACTTTATTGATGCGCTAATGCGATCGTGTCAGGATGGGCAAACGATAGGTATTCCGGTCGGTCCTGATACATCTCGCATTATCTCTGAATTCATTCTCTGTGCGGTTGAACAGCAGGTTGGGCAATCGAACTTTGCTAAGCTAACGGCCGACTACCATTACATGGATGACTTCTTTCTCTGTTTTTCTTCTCATGTAGATGCAGAGGCATTTCTCGCTGCGTTACGAGACGCAATACTTGCCTTCGACTTACAACTAAATGCGTCTAAGACACGAATTATCAATGCTCTAGAGTTCAACGAAGAGCGATGGCCCGGCGACATCACACAGCTTCGAATTCGGGCGCGATCGCACAACCAACGCCGTGACCTGATGCGGTTTTTCAGTGAGTCGATAAGACTTGCGAAATCGTGGCCAGATGAAAGCATTTCTTCATTTTCTATTCGAAAGCCCTCTAGGGTTTTGATTGAGAAAGCGAACTGGGACATTTATGAACCGTTCCTTCTTCGAATCGCTCGAGAGAACTCGAACTGCCTAGACTCAGTTGTAAAGATTATTTGCACCTATGCTGCGGCTGGCTACCCAATCGGCGCGAGAGTTAAGGAATTTTCCGAAGCCATGATCGAAGAGCATGCGCCATAAAATCATCATTACGAAGTCGCGTGGACCCTTTGGTTCTGTCGATCACTATCAATTAAGTTGGGTGAGAGGGCAACGGAACTAGCGGCACGCGTTGAAAACAGTGTTTGTGGCTGTTTATTCCTTATGATGCGCAGTCGATCGTTGCTGTCTGGACGCGGCAATATTTCGGAGTGGATCGGGAATATTACATC
The DNA here is from genome assembly GCF_004022215.1 of Paenirhodobacter populi. Lineage (GTDB taxonomy): Bacteria > Pseudomonadota > Alphaproteobacteria > Rhodobacterales > Rhodobacteraceae > Rhodobacter > Rhodobacter populi. Next base: position 742 of record NZ_SAUZ01000013.1, on the reverse strand, counting down.
CGAAGACCTCCAAGGTGAACATTGGATGCTCATATATGAAGCAGGTACACGGAAGTCTTGGAAAATTCTTGGAGCGGAAGCTGCCGTCGCCACTGACCCATATTTCAGTGCGCTTCGAGATCAGAGGGTCTCATTCTTCGATGCGTCAGCAAGCAACCTTGCGGTAGATCTCCCTAAGATAAACAGTTTGTTAGAGGCTGCGCTAAATGGGCGTCGATCTGCCACACTCAATGGCAACATCTTATTCGAGTCCAATGTTCCGAGAACTGTCGCAAGTTCCAAACGCTTGGCGAAGACTACGGAGAGGATAGCGATCCGTGGGAAAGCAGGCTTGATATTTTTGATCCTGATCTTGATGATTTTGAAGAGGATATCTGACGAGCAATTTTATGTTTTACGCAACATATTTTCGTAACTATCCGACGCAGGCTGAGGTCATCTCTCAACGCAGCATTCGCTGAGGTATCCTGCGACTATGCGCTTGCAAGTGCCTTACCTGTCGGATCGCATGAACGGCAGTTATGGGCCGAGGGTGTGTCAAAACCCGTTGGCACGCTATGCTTTCTCGGTAGCGGGAGATCAGCATGGCCGGTTTCATCGAGGGCGTTCAGCGCGGCCAGACGGTGCTTTTCCCCGAGCGGCTGGAAGACTGGATCGGTGAGGATGATCTTGTTCGCGTCGTTGACCTGTTCGTCGATGAGCTTGATCTGTCTGGCCTCGGTTTCGTGCGGTCGATCTCCGC
>NZ_SAUZ01000012.1 GCF_004022215.1 Paenirhodobacter populi | reverse complement strand
ATCTGCCTCGGCGCCGCCGTCCTCAACGCCGCACAAAAACCCCTCGCCGGCATCGCCATCTCCCTCACCAGCGCGGAAGCCAGACCAGAGGTCCAAGAAACCCTCGGACAACTCATCGCAAACATCGCAAACCGCCTCGGACGCGCGGCGCCCGAAGCCTGAAACCTCAAGGCGCGACTCCTCGGGGGGTGCTCGCCATCATGGCAACCGCGAGAGGATCCCGCCCGGCCGGGATACGGCCGGACGGCCCCCGCCTCAGCCGTGCTCGGCGCTGTAGGTCTCGATCAGGCGGATGTAGTTCGCCCGCTCATAGGCGCCGGGTTCGCGCAGGCGGGCCTTGCTCATCACCCCGCGGATCCGCGATACGGAGGCCAGACCGCGCGCCGAGAGCCAGTCCGACAGCCCGTCGCGCAGCACCGTCACATGTTCGGGTCCGTGGCGCAGCAAGGCCGAGGTCGTCATGACCACATCGGCGCCGCCCAGCAGGAACTTCACCACCTCGTCCGGCCCCTCGACCCCCGACGATGCGGCGAGCGAACACTTCACCCGCCCCGCCAGAACCGCCGTCCACAGAAGCGGCAGGCGTATCTCGGCCGGGCCGGACAGTTCGAGCCGGCGCGACAGGCGCAGCCGGCCAAGCTCGATATCCGGCTGGATGTAGCGGTTGAAGATCACCAGCCCGTTCGCCCCCGCCGCGACCAGCCGCGCCGCCATATGCCCGACCGAGCTGAAGAACGGCGGGATCTTGACGATGACCGGCAGCTTGACCTGTTTCCGCACGGCCTCGAGAACGCGCAGGTAGCGCGCCTCGATTTCCTCTCCGGATTGGGTGATGTCGACCGGAACGTAATAGATGTTCAGCTCCAGCGCATCGGCCCCCGCCCGTTCCATCTCGGCCGCATATTCGACCCAGCCCGCCACGGAGGAGCCGTTGAGGCTGGCGATCACCGGGACGGACAGCGCCTCTTTCGCATTGCGGATGAGGGTCAGGTATTCCTCGGGCCCGACGCCATAGGGGCCGGTGACCGAGGGGGGCAGATAGCTTTGCGCCTCGGGGTTGTTGTCCTGCGCCTGCGCGAGGATGGCCGAGACGGCATGTTCCTGCGCCTCGACCTGTTCCTGAAACAGCGAGGGCAGGACCACCGCCCCGATGCCCGCCGCGTCCAGCCGCCTGAGCCATGACAGATGGGCGTTCTCGGGCGAGGGCGAGGCGACGATCGGGTTGCGCAGCGTCAGGCCCGCGTAATGGGTGGTCAGGTCCGGCTGGCGGGATGTTGCAAGGCGTTCCATCAGATATCCTTCCCGGCGGCCACCGTATCCTCGGGGCGCAGTTCATAGTTGAACCGCGCGCCGTCGCGGGCGGCAAGATCCTCGTATTGCATGTATTTCTCCTGGATCCAGCGCTCCGCCGCGATGGCCAGGGCCTCGGCCTCGGTCGGCCGCTCGCGGGCGAGCGACTGATAGCGGACCTCGTTGTAGGCATAGGCCTTGAACGGGATCGACGGCCGCGGACTGTCGAGCGAGAACGGGTTTTCCCCCACCTGCCGCAGCGCCGGGTTGAAGCGGAACAGCGGCCAGTAGCCCGAGGCGGTGGCCAGATCCTGCTGATGCAGCCCTTTGCGCATGTCGATCCCATGGGCGATGCAATGGCTGTAGGCAAGGATGAGCGACGGCCCCTCATAGGCCTCGGCCTCGCGGAAGGCCTGCAGGGTGTGCTGCGGATTGGCACCCATGGCGACCTGCGCCACATAGATGTTGCCGTAGGATATGGCCAGCATCGCCAGATCCTTTCTGGGCGTCCGCTTGCCGGCGGCGGCGAATTTCGCCACCGCGCCCAAAGGCGTCGCCTTCGAGGACTGGCCGCCGGTGTTGGAATAGACCTCGGTATCCAGCACGAGCACGTTGACATCGCGCCCCTGCGCCAGAACGTGGTCAAGCCCGCCATAGCCGATGTCATAGGCCCAGCCGTCGCCGCCCACGATCCAGATCGAGCGCCGCACGAGGTGATCGACCACCGACAGCAGGTGCTTGGCGTCCTCGTTGTCGCCCATCTCCAGCAGCCTGACCTTCAGCGCGCCGACCCGTTCGCGCTGCGCGCGGATCTGGCTTTCGGTCTTTTGCGGCGCATCGAGGATGGCCTTCGCCAGATCCTCGCCCACCTGCGGGGCAAGACGGCCAAGGTATTTCACCGCCAGCGCAAGCTGCTGGTCGGCGGCAAGCCGGTAGCCAAGACCGAATTCCGCATTGTCCTCGAACAGCGAATTGGACCACGCGGGCCCGCGCCCCTCGCCGTTCTTGGCCCACGGCGTCACCGGCAGGTTGCCACCGTAGATCGAGGAACAGCCCGTCGCATTCGCCACCTGCAGCCGGTCACCGAAAAGCTGCGACAGCAGGCGCAGATAGGGCGTCTCGCCGCAGCCCGCGCAGGCACCGGGGAATTCGAACAGCGGTTCAAGGAACTGCACGCCGCGGACATTGCCGAAATCGACCCGCGCCCGATCGTTGACCGGCAGCTTTTCGAAGAAGGCGATGTTCTCGCGTTCCTGCTTCAGGATCGGCAGCTTCTCGACGATGTTCAGCGCCTTGGTATCCGGCTCGATCGGCGACCATGCCGGGCAGGTCTCGACGCACAGGCCGCAGCCGGTGCAATCCTCGACATAGATCTGCAGGGTGAATTCGGTGTCCGGATAGCCGCGGGTATTGATCGGCGCATGGGCAAAGCCCTCGGGCGCGCCGGCCAGCCGGTCGGCGTTGTAGTATTTGGACCGGATCACCGCATGGGGGCAGACGAAGGAACACTGGCCGCACTGGATGCACAGATCCGAACGCCATTCCGGCACGGTGTCGGACACGTTGCGCTTTTCAAAGGCGGTGGTGCCCGAGGGGAAGGTGCCGTCGGCCGGGATGCGGGATACCGGGATCGTGTCGCCCTCGGCCGCGAACATCACCGCCGTGACCTCCTTGACGAAGGTCGGCGCATCGGCGGGCACCAGCGGCGCAAGCCCCGGGGCGGCGGCATCGACCGTGGCGGGGACCGTCACTTCGTGCAGCCGTTCCAGCGCCCCGTCCACGGCGGCGAAGTTCATCTTGACGATGCGCTCGCCCTTTTCGCCGTAGCTCTTGCGGATCGAGGCCTTGATATGGGTGATCGCCTCGTCCCGCGGCAGCACGCCCGACAGCGCGAAGAAGCAGGTCTGCAGGATCGTGTTGACCCGGAAGCCCAGCCCCAGCTCGCGCGCCGCCGAAGAGGCGTCGATCGTGTAGAACTTCAGCCCCTTGTCGATGATCGCCTGCTGCACCGGCTTCGGCAGATGGTGCCAGACCTCCTCCGCCCCGTAGGGCGCGTTCAGCAGGAAAGTGGCTCCCGGTGCCGCATATTTCAGGATGTCCTGCCGGGCGAGGAATTCGAACTTGTGGCAGGCGACGAACTGCGCCTCGCGGATCAGATAGGGGGCGCGGATCGGTTCCGGCCCGAAGCGCAGGTGGGAAATCGTCTGCGCGCCCGACTTGTGGCTGTCGTAGACGAAATAGCCCTGCGCGAAAAGCTCGGTATCCTCGCCGATGATCTTGACCGAGTTCTTGTTGGCCCCCACCGTGCCGTCGGCGCCGAGGCCGAAGAACACCGCCCGCGTCGTGCGCGGCGATTCGATCGAGAAGGCCGGATCGTAGCCGAGGCTGAGCCCCGTCAGGTCGTCCTCCACCCCGAGGGTGAAGGAATTCCGCGGCCGGTTGGCGATCAGGTTGTCGAACGCCGCCTTGACCATCGAGGGCGGGAAGTCCTTGGACGACAGCCCGTAGCGCCCGCCGACGATCAGCGGCAGCGCCGGCCAGTCGCCCCGGCTGACCGCCCCGGCAAGCGAGGCGATCACGTCCTGATACAGCGGCTCGCCCGTCGCGCCGGATTCCTTGCATTGTTCCAGAACGGCGATCTTCTGCACCGTCTTCGGCAGCACGGCAAGGAAATGCCCGGCCGAGAACGGCCGGTAGAGCCGCACCTGCACGATGCCCACCTTTTCGCCCGCGGCCGTCAGCGCCCGGACCGTTTCCTTGGCCGTCTCGGCGCCCGAACCCATGGCGATCAGCACCCGTTCGGCCTGCGGATCGCCGGTATATTCAAACAGCCCATAGCGCCGCCCGGTCAGGTCCGCGAACCGGTCGAGCAGCTTTTCCACGATCTCGGGCAGGGCGTCGTAATAGGGATTGGTCGCCTCGCGCGCCTGAAAGAAGGTGTCGGGATTATGCGCCGTGCCCCGGATCCGCGGATTTTCGGGGCTGAGCGCCCGCGCCCGGTGGGCCCGCACCAGATCGTCGTCGATCATCGTGCGCATCACCTCTTCGGGCAGCAGGTCGAGGGTGTTCAGCTCATGCGAGGTGCGGAACCCGTCGAAGAAATGCAGGAACGGCACCCGCCCCTGCAGCGTCGCGGCCTGCGCGATCAGCGCCATGTCCTGCGCCTCCTGCACGGAGGCCGAGTTCAGCAGCGCGAAGCCCGTGCCGCGCGCCGCCATCACGTCGGAATGGTCGCCAAAGATCGACAGCGCCGAGGTGGCCAGCGACCGCGCCGCCACATGGAACACCGTCGAGGTCAGCTCGCCCGCGATCTTGTACATGTTGGGCAGCATGAGCATCAGCCCCTGCGAGGCGGTGAAGGTCGTGGTCAGCGCCCCCGATTGCAGCGCGCCATGCACGGCGCCGGCGGCACCGCCCTCGGCCTGCATCTCCTGCACATGGACGATATCGCCCCACAGGTTCTGCTCCCCCGCGGCGGCCCATTCGTCGGCAAGCTCCGCCATGGTCGAGGACGGCGTGATCGGATAGATCGCGGCCACCTCGTTCACCTTGTAGGCCACCCGCGCGACGGCGGTATTGGCATCCATCGTCCGTCGGTTCATCTTGGCGCTGGTCATTGTACTGCCTCCGAAAGCGAGGGACCGGCCACCGCGACGGGCGCGCTTTCGGGCACCATGTCGATCGCGTGGCAGGGACATTGTTCGAAACAGGCCCGGCATCCGGTGCAGAGCGAGAGGTTGACCGAATAGCCCAGCCCGGGGCCGAGCTTGGTGATCGCATCCTCCGGACAGGCGGCGTAGCAATTGTCGCATTCGTAGCAATTGCCGCAGGACAGGCAGCGGCCCGCCTCGTGCAGGGCCTCGGCCTCGGTCAGGCCGCCCATGACCTCCTGAAAGCCGGTGCGCTGTTCGATCGGCGTTTCCGCCTGCTTCGCCTTCAGCGCATCGTCGAAGATCGGCAGGTGCAGGTCGTCGAAGGACACCAGCGGATGGCGCGGCGGATGTTCCCAGCGGGTGCCGTTCAGCCAGGCGTCGATATGGCGCGCGGCATGCTTGCCAAGCCCGACGGCATTGGTGACGGACCGCGTGGCGGGGGTCACGTCGCCGCCCGCGAACAGGCCGGGATGGCCGGTCTGCATGTCCTCGCCCACGATCAGCGTGCCGTCGGGGGCGAATTCCAGCCCCGGCACGCCGCGCAGGAAATCCACATCCGTCGTCTGTCCGAGCGCGAGCACGAGGCTGTCGGCCTTGAGCGTTTCATATTCGCCGGTGGGGGTGACCTTGCCCTTGTCGTCGATCGCCATCTTTTCGACGGTGATGTTCTCGCCGGTCATGTCCTTGATCGAGGACAGCCATTTGAAGGTGATGCCCTCCTCCTCTGCCTCCTGCGCCTCGAAGGCATGGGCGGGCATGTGGGCCGCGTCGCGGCGGTAGATGATCATCGCGTCGCTGGCGCCCAGCCGGCGCGCGGTGCGCGCGGCGTCCATCGCGGTGTTGCCGCCGCCGTAGATCGCCACCCGGCGGCCGAGCAGCGGTTTCTCCCCCTGACTGGCCGCCCGCAGCAGGTCGAGCGCATCCATCACCCGGGCCGCGTCGCGGGCGGGAATGTCGACATGCCGCCCGACCTGCGCCCCGATCGCCAGATAGACCGCGTCGTAGCCGCCGGCCCGCTGTTCGGCCAGAATGTCCGCCACCGGGTGGTTCAGCACGATCCGCACGCCCAGTTCCTCGACCCGCGCCACCTCGCGCGCAAGGATGTCGCGCGGCAGCCGGTAGGCGGGGATCGCGAAGCGCATCATCCCGCCCGCGATCGGCCCGGCCTCGAGGATCGTCACCCCATGCCCCCGGACCGCAAGATGCCACGCGGCGGACAGACCCGAAGGCCCGGCCCCCACGACAAGCACCTTCTTCCCCGTCGCGGGCGCCCGGGCGACTTTCCAGCCCTGCGCATTGCCGAGATCGCCGATATACCGTTCGATCGCATGGATGCTGACCGACCCGTCGAGCGACCCGCGATTGCACGCCCCTTCGCAGGGGTGATAGCAGACCCGCCCGTGGATTGCCGGAAATGGGTTGTCCGCCGTCATCACCTGCCACGCGCCGTGCCAGTCTCCGGCGCGCGCATGGTCGAGCCAGGCCTGAATGTTCTCGCCCGCGGGGCAGGCGTCGTTGCACGGCGGCATCAGGTCGACATAGACCGGATGGCTGCTTCGGACGACGCCGACCGCGTGTCTTTCGTCAAGGTTTACGGCGTGTCCGATATCTCTGATGGCTTCCGACATGGCTGAGTTCCTTTCAGGACCTTGCTGTGTTGGTGTTGCAGACGGGTGGTGTCGGCGATTCTCCTATTGGGCAGGTTCGGCATGGGCGGGAATGGCCTTGAGCGTGCCCGATTCCCGCAACGGAATTGTAAGAAGGATGGCCAGAACGATCCCCCCCAGAATCCACGCCCCCGCCGCCTGAAACGTGGCCAGCGTCATTTCCCCGCCTTCCGAGCGGCTGGCGAGGATCCGCCCGAACCCCGGATTGAGCACCGCCGTCATGGTGAAGACGATGAAGTTGATCGCCCCCGTGGCCGAGCCCTTCACCCGGTCCGGATTGAGTTCCTTGATCGACGTGTAGGGGATCATCGCCGCGCCCGACCCGATGCCAAGCGCCAGCCCCCCGACATAGGGCGGCAGCACCTCCGGCAGATACAGGATCAGCACCCCGGCCAGCAGCATCAGCACCGCGCCGCCGACGATCACCGGCTTGCGCCGCCCCATGCGGTCGGCGACATAGCCCAGAAGCGGGCAGCCGATGACCCAGCCGAGCGGCACCATCGAGGCCCGCGCCACCGCCTCGCCATAGCCCGCGCCCAGCCCCTCGCGCAGGAAGGGCACGCCCCAGATCATGGCGAAGATCGTCGTGGGCAGGAACAGAAGCCCGCCGATCAGGCCGCACAGCCAGCTTTGCGGATTGCCCAGAACCACCCGATAGGGCCGCCACCAGGCCTCGCGCGTGCGTTCCTCGACCGTCGCGGGCGGCGTCACCAGCGCCATGCCCACCGCCATGACCAGCAGGAAGAAGCCCGAGATGGCCCAGAAGGCCTGCCAGCTCATCATCCCGTGGATGACCGGCGCCACGGCGAACTGCCCGACCGCCCCGCCGAGCATGCCGAAGCACTGCGTCACGCCCACGGCCGTGGCAAGCCACGCCTTGGGGAACCCATGGGTGGCAAGGTAGACCGCACCGGTGAAGGCCATCGCCGATCCCGCGCCCTGCAACAGGCGCCCGGCCTCGGCCCCGAGGACCGAGCTGCTGCCGAACAGCAGCGCCCCCACCGCCACCGCGACGATCCCGGCGGGCACGGTGTATTTCGCCCCCGCCCGGTCCAGCGCCGCCCCGGAGACCAGCGCGAAGACCGAATAGGTGTAGTAATAAAGCCCGATCAGGGTGCCCAGTTCGACATTGCTCATCGCAAGCGCGCCGCCGAGTTCGGGCAGCATCACCCCCGGCGCCGAGCGGAGCGCGTATTGGACGAAATAGAACAGGCTGCACAGAAGCCATGCCGCGATGAAGGCGATTCTGGTCTCTTCCGCAGCGTTGAGGTCCCGTGAGGCCGGATTTGTCTCAGACATCGTCTGAACCTTCCAGATATGGGCGGGCGCGGTCGGCCCGTCACGTTCCGCCATGCCATTCGCATCACCTGCGGATAACGCCGCCATTGTCGGCGCGGTGGAACGGTCCCGCCTTGATCTGGCACAAATACCGGGCGGGGGATCCGGCTATGCGCTGCCCTCATGCCGCGCCTTTCGGATCATTCTCCGGAAGGCCCTCCCACCGCGACGGGCATCCGCTCCGCCGTCCCGGCGCCGAAGTCGTGCCCGAGGTGGAACAGCAGCCCGTCGGCAATGGCCGGCCCCAGCATCGAGGGATGGGTTTCATCGGGGAAGACGCGGTAGAAAACCTCGATCCTTCCGGTTCCGGCCAGACGTTCGGCCGCCAGCCTGCCGGAAAAGGCCGCATCGCTTCGCGGGTCCGATGCCGCGCGCCGCTCGCCGCCGGAATTTTCCATGAGCAGGCGGATCGGCGGCACCGGCGCGGCGGTCAGGTTCGCGCGGAAGCGCGCCTCCTCGGCGAGGATCGATCCCTTGTTCCACCAGATCGACGGGTCGGCAGCGATATAGCCGCTGAAAAGATGCGGCCGTTCGTAAAGCGCATGGAGCGTGAAGAGCCCGCCCAGAGAATGGCCGAACAGGCTGCGCCGCGCGGGATCGACGGGAAGGCGGCGCACGATTTCAGCCGACAATTCCCCCTCGATGAAATCAAGAAACACCTTCCGCCCGCCGGTGGCGCGGTCGCTGCGGCGGCCGCCGAAATTCCCGGGCGGGGTCAGGGGCGTCAGGTCCAGATAGCGCCGGTCCGCATCGAAACGGTAGGGCGTCGGGTAGCCGATGCCGACGATGACCACCGGGGCCTCGGGCGCCAGAGCCTCGCGCGCATGCCAGAACAGCGGGAAGGAGGCATTGCCGTCGAGCGCGAAGATCACCGAATATCCCCCGGCGGGCGCCCTCCCCCGGGGACGCCCGACGAAAATCCGCCAAGGCGCCCCGGCCGGACCAAGATCGAAGGTCTCGACCCGTGGATCCCCGATCACCTCGGCCGGGATGGTGTCGCCGCGCTGCCCCGCATCCGGTTGCGCAACCGATCTGTCCGCCCAGAGAAGCGCCGCCGAGGCGCACAGAACGGATCTGCGGGAAAACCGCTTCATATGGAAATCTCCGGTATCATGGCGTTTCACCGCGCGCCCGTTCCGGTCATGGGCAGGAACGGGCCGCCGGATCAGAACCTATGCGTCATCGCCAGCATCAGCGTGCGCGGCTCACCGCGGAAGTTGAAGACCGCGGTGGAGCCGACCCGGGTGTAATAGTCCTTGTCCAGCACGTTCGCGACACCGATCCGCAGGTCGGTGTCCTCGTTCAGATGGCGGATCGCCGTCAGGTCGAAGACCGCATAGCCCGGCGCCTTGATCGTCGTCGCCCCCGACACGCTGGAAAAGTTGGTCATCGCGCGCATCTGGCCACCGAAACTCCAGCCGGCGGCGGGGCCTTCGGTCACGTCGTACAGCAGGCCGACCTTCAGCATGTTGCGCGGGGTATAGGTCGAATAGGCCTCACCCGCATCCGCGCCCTTGGTGTATTCGGTCTCGTTGTAGGTGTAGCCCGCCGACAGGTGCAGGTTGTCATAAAGCTCGCCCGCGGCGGTCAGCTCGATGCCGCGCGAACGCACCTCGGCCGCGGTCTCGTAGACCCCTGTCGTCACCAGCTGCGCGACGTTCCGCTGACGCAGGTCGAAGATCGCGGCCGTCAGGTTCACCCCGTCATATTCCGACTTCACGCCGATCTCATATTGCCCGGAGGTCATCGGCTTCAGCGTATTGCCATCCGCATCCTGATAGGACTGCGGCTGGAAGATTTCCGAATAGCTGGCATAGAGCGTCGTCGAGGCCGTCAGATCGTAGGTCACGCCGGCGAAGGGGGTCAGCTTGCCGCTTTCCTTCAGCCGGCTGGCACTGCCGGTCAAAAGGTTGGTCGTCGTGTCGTCATACCACGACGCCCGCGCGCCGCCGATCAGCGCCAGTTCCGCCGTGGGCTTGATGCGGACCTGACCGTATATCCCCTTGGTCGTCGTCTGGGCGCGGGTGATGCTGGCCCAGTTGACCGTGGGTTTCGCCACGCCGCTGACATCCCAGTCGTCCAGATCCCAGCTGCCGGTGATCGCGCCGGTCGCGGATTTGGTGGTCGACTTGCTTCGTTCGTAGTCGGCGCCGACGATCGCGCTGCCATCCCAGCCGCCCAGCATGAAGGGAATCTCGGCATGGGCGTCCAGCGCGGTCGAGTCGTGTTTCCAGTCCCGCGCGAGCCAGCTCAGCCGGTTGACCGTATTGTCGGCATTCGCCGCGGCGCCCGCCCAGGCGTAATGGTAATCCGCCGTATGATGCGACTGCCGCAGCGCGAACTTGACCCGCGCGCCATTGCCGAAGCGGTGCTCCAGCGCGGCGACGGCATTGGTGATGCTGTTGTCGAAATGGTTCCAGTCCGCCGCCGTGGTCGCCCCGGCATCGGTCCAGATCAGGCTGCCGTCGGCATAGGTCGGCAGGCCGTTGAACGGCTTGATGTCCTTTTCCATGTGGCTGAGCGAGAAGGTGGCAAGCGTATCGGGCGTGATGTCCCAGGCGATCGTGCCATAGGCCGAGGTGACGCCGTTTTCCACCTTGTCGACGAAACCGTCGCCGTGGGTATAGGCCAGCACCGCACGGCCACGCACCGTGCCCTCGCGGTTCAGCGCGCCGCCATAGTCCAGCTCGCCCCGATAGCGGCCGTTGCCGTCCACCTGCGCCGAGACATAGCCGCCCGGATCGGTGCGGGTCGCCTGCTTCAGCCGCATGTTCATCGCGCCCGCCGGCGACCCCGCGGTGTTGAACAGCCCCGCCGGGCCCTTCAGCACCTCGATATGGTCGATCGTCGAAAGGTCGGGCTGCGTGGCGTTGATGGAGGTTTCCTCCATCGGCAGGCCGTCGTAATAGAGCCGGTCCAGCTCGAACCCGCGCAGATAGATCGAAGACCGCCCCTCGTCATTGGCCCAGACCAGAACGCCCGGCACATCGTTCAGCGCCGAATCCAGCGAGGTGTAGCTGTTGTTGCGGATCTGCGTATTGGTGACGACCGAGGTCGACTGCGGCACCTCGCGTTGCGACATCACCGACTTTTCCCCGACCGAGATCAGGTCCGACGTGTAGCTGTTGGTGCCCTCGGTTTCATAGCTGGAGCCGACGACGATCGTGTCCAGCGTGAGCGAGGGTTCGGCCGCGGCATCCGCCACCGCCGGATCGACAAGCGCCGCGGATTCAGGCGCCCCCAGACGCACCGCGACGCCGGTGCCCGCCACCAGCCCCTGCAACGCCGCCTCGGGCGCAAGGGTACCGCTGACGCCGGGCGAGGTCTTGCCGCGCAGAAGCTCCGACGAATAGCTGATCTGCCAGCCGCTCTGGCGGATGAAGGCGTCGATGGCCGAGGACAGCGGCTGCGCGGGGATCTGGAACGCCATCGTGCCGGGCGCGGCCTGCTGCGCCTGCGCCCGCGCGACGCCAAGGGGCGGGACGCCGCCCAGAACCGTCGAGGCCAGAAGAAGCGCAAGCACCCTGCCCCTTTTCGACCTCATGCCCCACGCGCGATAGGGGTCCGCCACGGTTTTCCTGACCATATTCCACTGTCCTCTCTTGTGCCTGAGGGCAGCCCGCGCGGCGCGCCTGCGTCACCCTCTGCTACCTAGACGCGGCAGGGGGACGGAGTCGGAAAAAATAGTTGAGTTCTTACCTCAGAATTATCACGCCACCCGGAAGGCGCGTCATCCTTACCCCGGCGGCATCGGCGAGCGTGCGGATCGCCCCCTCGATCCGGTCGAGGCGGTAGTTTCCCGTCACCACGATGCGGCTGATCCGGTCACCGGCGACGATGATCGTGCCGTCGTAATAGCGCGACAGTTCGGAAACCACCTCGCCCAGCCGGCTATCCCTGAACATCACCCGTCCCTCGCGCCAGGCGAGCCGCTCCGGCGAGGCCGGCACCGGCGCCTGCGGCCCGGCCGGGGGGACGGTCACGGCCTCGCCGGGGTGCAGCGCGACCGGACCGGCCCCGTCGCACAGGCAGCTGACATCGACGCGGCCTCGTTCCAGCACGACCTCGTCCCGGCCATCCTCACGGCGCAGCGAAAAGGCGGTGCCCTTCACCTCCGCCCGGCCAAAGCCCCCGGTGACGCGGAACGGATGATCGGGATCGTGGCGGACGTCGAACCACGCCTCGCCCCGCAGAAGGGAAACCTCCCGCCGGCCGTTGTCGAAATCGAGGGCGACGGCGGAATCGGTGTTCAGCACCATGGTGGACCCGTCGGGCAGCCAGACGGTGGCGCGATCGCCGGTGGCGGTCAGGTAATCGGCCCGCCAGTCCGCCATCATCCGCGGATAGTGCCAGATCCCCGCGGCCAGCGCCGCGACGGCCGCCACGGCGACGGCCCGCATCAGCCAGTCCTGCCTGCGCGGGACAGGCGCCCTGACGGTCTCGGGCGGCAGGCTTTCGACCGCCTTCAGAAAGGCGCTCGATCCCCACATCTCTTCCAGGGCGCGAAATTCGGCCGCGTGCCGGGGATCCTGCGCGAGCCACTGGCCGAACTGGTCCAGCACCGCGGGATCGGCCCCGCCGTCGCGCAGCCGGCCGAACCAGTCCAGCGCGGCATCGACGGCCGGGTCGTCATGGGTGTAACCCGCTGCGGCATCCACTGTTCGATCATGGCTTGGCGGCACGTTATGGTCCATTCCTTGGCTCGGGCTTCTTTACCTTGACGTTCGGCGGAACGGAAACCGGCAAGATCCCTTCCGCCGGGGATCCGCGCTTTCGGGGCCGGGTCACGTCTTTTCGTATCGGATCAGGGCGTCGCGGCAATGCCCCAGCGCCATACGGAGGTCGTTGAACACCGTGCGTTCGGAAATCCCCAGATGCCCGGCGATCCGCCGGTTCGGCCAGTTGTGCACGCGGGCGAGGATCATCACCGCCTGCACCCGCTCCGGCAGACCGGAAAGTGCCTGGACGAAATGGCCGAGCCGCTGTCTTTCGATGATCCCCTCCTCGATCGACACGACATCGCCGGGCACCTGTTCGACGGCGGCCGGGGCCAGCCCCTCGGCCTCGACGCGGCTCCGGGTGCCCTTGCGGCGCAGATGATCCAGCGCGAGGTTGCGCGCGATCTGGTGCAGGAACGCCTCGACATGTTCGACCGGCTCCTGCTGCATGGCGTTGCTGGCGCGGATCCAGGTTTCCTGGGTCAGATCCTCGGCGACCTGCGGATCATGGACGATGCGCATGACGGTCCAGACAAGCGAGGGGCGCGTGTTCATGAAAATGTCGGTCAGCACATGACTCATCGTGACGATCCATACCCGCACAGATGCCCGGCCGGAGTGGTCAGGCGGTTCACCATCGGTTGCAGTTGGCTACGGGGTGGGCCGGACCGGCCCGGATCTTGCTGACAGCGTCGCCGCCCCGCGAATGGGGATCGGGGCTTCCGCCCGTGGGGCCGGCAGGCGCTGCACTGCGAACCGGCTTCCCATAGCAGCCCTTGGAAAGGCGCAACAGCCCGCGGAGAGGATCACCGGCATGAAAAGGCCGGTCTGCCGGGACGGCGGGTTCCCGCCCCCCTCGTCACGGCAGGGCCGATCTGCCAGAGTGGCGCCGTGCAGACCGCAGGAGCCCCCATGCCGATCTATCTGAACGCCGCCAGCCACGGATTGCCGGACCGCGCGACACTCGAGGCCGCGAAGACGCGGATCGAGGCCGAGCTGGACCACGGGACGGTCCTGTCCGAAGATGCGGCGCAAGCGGACCTTGCCCGGGCGCGCACCGCGGCCGCGCGCCTTCTGGATGCGCCCGGGGCGCGGACCATCTTCGGCACGACGACGACGCAGTTGTGGCAGGCGGTCATCGGGCGGCTGCCCCTGACCGGCAGGCGCATTCTGCTTTCGCCGCATGAATGGGGCGCCAATATCCGGCACCTGCGGCACCTTGCCTCGATCCTCGATCTTGGCGTCGATGTCGTGCCCGAGGGCGAGGCCTTCGACCCCGCCGCCTGGCACGGCCGGATCGACGACAGGACCGCCGCGATCCTGCTGCCCGCCGTGACCAGCATCGAGGGATTGCTCTATCCGGTCGCGGCGATCGGCGCCCTGCCCCGGCCCGAGACCGCCCTTGTCATCGTCGACGCCGCGCAGGCGCTTGGCCGTGCGCCGGTTTCGATGGAGACGGGCTGCGACGTCCTTCTGGGGACGGCGCGGAAATGGCTGCGCGGGCCAAGGGGTACCGCCGTCGCCGCGCTTTCGCCCCGGGCGGAGCGGACGCTCGGGACCGATGCAATGGCGCTGGAGGCGCGGGATTTCAATGTCGCCGGCCGATGCGCCCTTGGCGTCGCCCTGAATGCCTGTCTGGACGCCGGGGTGGTGACGATCGCCGGGCGGATCGCCGAGCTGGAACGGGACCTGCGCGGGGCGCTGGAGGATTGCGACATCGCCGGAGCGCAGGTCCTCGCGGCGGCGGATGCGCACGCGCCGGGGACCGTCGTGCTGAGCGTCGCCGTGGCGGCGCGGGACCGGATCGACAACGCCCTGCGCGAACGGGACATCCTCGCCAAATGGTCGCTTCCGGCGACCGAGGAGCCGTTGTCCCGCCTCGCACAGGCCGGCGACCGGGCGTTTTTGCGGATGACGCCGCATCTATACAATAGGGGTGAAGAGATGCGTGTCGTGGCCGGAGCGCTTGCGGGATCGGGCGGCTGAGGCGGATTAGGGACCATACGCGGCCGCATTGGGAATATACTCAGCCGGTGTCGCGGGTGGATAGGACAGCAGGGGGCCAGCCCCCTCGCCCGTTCCGGGCTCACCCCCGGGATATTTATGGAAAGATGAATGGCAAGAGAGGCCGTGTGGAGGGTTTGTCATCCCGACCGAGGAGCGCCCCTTGGGGCACGCGGTCTTGACGCCGACGTGACCGGGCCAATATGGCCGGTGGCATGAAAGAGGTCGCGCGCATCCTTCTTTTGACAATATCGGCGATCGCCTTCGGTGGCGGCGTCGTTTTCGGCCTTCTGCTGATGGCCTCGTCGTCGCAGGGCGGGTTCTTTCCCGGTCTGGGTCTGGCGCTTGGCGGCCTTGCCATCGGGGCGGGGACGTTCCTGTCCTGGCTGTGCAACGGGATCGTCTGGGCGCTTGGCATGCGGTCCCGCTGGTTCGGCTGGGCGATTGTCGCGCAGAGCCTGCCCGCCCTGCTGTTCGCCGGCTGGCTCGGGTATCAGATCGGGGAGTCGTTTCTGGACCGGCGCGCCGGCGATCAGCGTGCCGAAATCCATGCGGCGATCGGGGCGGACGATCCGGCGGCCTACGACGCCGCCCGCGCCCGGTGCGGGGTGCGCTGCCAGAGTCGGGCGGGCCTGTCCTCCGACCTGCTGGCGGCGGTGGATGCGGGGGCGATCCGCGTCGCGCGCCATCTGGTCGAGGCCGGGACGCGGATGGACAGCGACGACTGGTATGGCTCGCGCGTGGATCTGTATACCTGCGAAGGATCCTATCTGCCCGCCCGTCTGGGTCTGAGCGCCGCCGTGGCGCGCGGCGACCGCGCGATGGTGGACCTGCTGCTGCCCGTCAGCGACGACAGAAGCAGGGAAGAGGCCCTGCTGACCGCCGCCAGACTTGACCGCATGGAGATGATCCGGGCGTTCCGCACCGCGGGTGTGCCTTTGCCGACAGGGGATGGCGATCCGCGGGACGGCCTTGTTGCGGCCGCCGCCTCCGGCGCCGCGATCGGGGTCGGGGAATGGCTGTTCGCCGAACGTCCGGTCCCCGTTGGCACGGCCGAACTGGAACAGGCGATGGAGGCCCTCTATCGCTTCATGGAGACGGTGACCGCGCCAAGGGCCCTGCCCTTCGCCCGGCTTCTGGTGGCGCAGGGCGCGGATGTCGATGCCCCGTTCCGGGGCGAGCCGACCTTTCTGGCCGAGGCCGTCCGCACCCGAAGGGCCCCTGCCGCCCGCGTATTGATCGCGGCCGGTGCCGATCCGGCGCGCCTTCCCGCCGAACGGAGGGCCGAACTGGAGGCCCTGCTGCAAGAACCCGACACCCCCGCCTATGATCGCAGCAGGCAAGGATGCGTCGCCCCATGAGAAACGCCACGGCCTTCCGCGTGGGCATTGCCGCCACGATCATGACGCGCGCGTCAGACCATGCGGCGGAAACCGGATGCGGCGTGCCTGCCCCGCACGGCCCTTTCGGGCAGGTCCGGCAGGTCTCTCTCCCGGGGCGATTCCCGTCTGCGCGTGAGGCCATGCGCGATATTGTCGCCGATCCCAAATGGGATACATTGCCTGCGACTGGGGAATAGCCATGCCTACGCAAAGCTCGATGCCGCATGTCCGGATGGACGACAGGATCACGACAGAGGCGCCGGCCTATGTCGGACTGCCCCCCGACATGTCGGTCTGATGGCCGGACCCGCGCGCAGCCTGTGCCTTCGGATACGGCGCGCCCATGCCCTGGCCCTGACGGAGGCACGCGATGACGGATGAAACCGGCGACAATCCCCGCGAAGCGCCGCCCCGCAAGCCCCGCACCCGCGGGCCGAGCCCGGAAAAGACTGCGCAGACGCGGTCCTGCCTGCTGCATGCCGCGCTGGATGAATTCGTCGAGAATGGCTTTGCCGGGGCGCAGATGTCGCGAATCACCGAGCGCGCGGGCATCGCGAAGGGCACCGCCTATCGCTATTTCCCGACCAAGTCGGCCCTGTTCGAGGGCGTCGTGGCGGAATTCATGGCCCCGCTGATCAGCGGCATCGGCCCGCCCGAGCCGCGCGCGGATGAGAGCGTCGGCGATTTCCTGCGCCGGAGCCTGATCCCGGTGATGACGACGATCGAGACCTCGCGCCGGGCCGACGTCGCCCGCCTCGTGCTGGCCGAGGGGCGGAATTTTCCGTTCATCGTTCAGGCCTATCGCCGCGAAGCCTATGATCGTACGATCGATTTCGTCCGCGCCGCGGCCCGCATCGCCATGGAACGCGGAGAGCTGACGGACGACCGCCTGCTGCGCCACCCGCAACTGATCTTCGCGCCGCTCTGGCTGGCGATGATCGAGACCGGCATCCTCGTGCCCGACGCGCCGGTTTCGGGTGCCGAGCTGCTGGCCGAACAGATCGACCTGATCTTTCCCCCCAGCCGTTGAATCCCCCGCCAAAGGACGTTGCGTGACGCATGTCGTCGCGCGCCAATTTGTCGCATTTTTCGCTTGTATAAAAGTGACCACAGAGTCACTTAATGCCTCCGGGTTTCAGGAGTCCGCACTGCCGGTTCACGCCGCAGCGTGGGGAAACCCGATCAAGGGGAAACGACATGACAGAAACGGTTACGCGCCCGCGGGCGGTGGTGGCGAAGGTCTTCGCCATCGTCATCGCGCTGATTGGCGCCGCATATGCCTGGGGAGGCGGCGAGCTGGCCGCCCTCGGAGGCACCTGGTATTTCCTGATCACCGGCATCGCGGTGATCGTCTCGGCCCTGCTGGTCTGGCGCGGCAGCGCCTGGGGCGGATGGCTGTATGCGCTGATGCTGGCCTGGACCTGGGTCTGGGCGGTGCATGAGGTCGGCGTCGATTTCTGGACGCTGCTGCCGCGCCTGACGGGGCCATTCCTGTTCGGCCTGTTTTTCCTGACGCCGTGGTATCGCGACAGCATCGTTTCCGGCCCGCGCCCCGCCATCGCCTGCAAGGGCATTCCGGCGGCTCTGGCGCTGTCGATCGCCGGGCTGTTCGTCTGGGGCTTTGCCACCGGCGACCTTCACGAGGTGCGCAACACCAAGGGGCTGCCCGCCGCCGTCGCGCAATATACCCCGGCCGCGGAACCGGGCGAATGGACGAATTACGGCAATGACGCCGCCGGCACCCGGTTTTCACCGCTGACGCAGATCACGCCCGACAACGTCAAGGATCTGCAGGTGGCCTGGACCTACCGCACCGGGGATTATCCGCCGCCCGAGGGGCCGAACCGCCGCTTTGAGGTGACGCCGCTGCAGGTGGGCGGCTCGGTCTATTTCTGCACGCCGCGCAACGACATCGTTTCGCTGAATGCCGAGACGGGCAAGGAGAACTGGCGCTTCAACGCGAATGTCAACCTGCGCGGTGTGACCGGCTCCGCCGCCTGTCGCGGGGTCGCCTATCACGAGGTCGCGGCCGCGCAGCAGGACATGTCCGTCCTGAACGGTGCGGGCCATGCGCTGTGCGCGCGCCGCATCATCGGGCCGACGGTCGATGCGCGGCTGCTGGCGGTCGACGCCGAGACGGGCGAACCCTGCACCGGCTTCGGCGACAACGGTCAGATCGACCTGAAACAGGGTCTGGGCACGGTCATCCCGGGATATTCCTATGTCTCCTCCGCCCCGGCCATCGCCTCGGGCAATATCGTGATCGGCGGCTGGATCTCGGACGGGCAGTCGGTGGACGAGCCTTCGGGCGTGATCCGGGCCTTCGACGCGGTGACGGGCCAGTTCGCATGGGCCTTCGACATGGGCCGCGAACATGACCACGCCATGCCCGGCCCGGGCGAGGAATTCACCCGCGGCACGCCGAACAGCTGGGGCCCGATTTCGGCCGACGATACGCTCGGCATGGTCTATCTGGGCACCGGCAACGCGACGCCCGACTATTACGCCGGTCATCGCCGCGACTTCGACAACGCCTTCGCGGGTTCTGTCCTTGCGCTCGACGCGAGGACGGGCGAACGGCGCTGGCTGTTCCAGACGGTCCACATGGACGTGTGGGACATGGATGTCGGCTCGCAGCCGAGCCTCGTGGACCTGAACGTCAATGGCGAGACGGTCCCCGCGCTCGTGCAACTGACCAAACGCGGGCAGAACTTCGTTCTCGACCGTCGCACCGGCGAACCGATCTACGACGTTCGGGAACTGCCCGCGCCGCAGGGTGGCGTGACGCCGGAACTGGTGTCCAAGACGCAGCCCTATTCGGTCGAGATGCCGGAATTTTCCGGGCTCGATCCCGCGAAGCCCACCGGCATCGACGAAACCGACATGTGGGGCGCGACGCCCTTCGATCTGATGTGGTGCCGGATCAAGTTCAAGGAAGCCCGCTGGGACGGCACGCTGACCCCGCCCGGAACCGACAGCATCGTGTTCATGCCGGGCTCGCTCGGCGGCAGCAACTGGGGCTCGGGATCCTTCGACCCGGAACGCAAGATCCTTGTCGCGAACTGGAACCGGGTGCCGATGTATCTGCGCCTGCTGCCGCGCCCCGAAGCCGACGCGATGGGCCTGAAGGCGGCCGATGGCTCGCCGGGCACCTCGGTCGGGGGCAACGTGCCGCAGATGGGCGTGCCCTATGCGGCGGGGCTTTCGCCCTTCATGTCGCCCTTGGGTGCGCCCTGCCTCGCCCCGCCCTACGGGATGGTGACGGCGGTCGATCTGACGACGAAGAAGGTCCTGTGGAGCCGCCGTTCCGGCACGGCCGAGGACAGCGGCCTGACCCTCGGCAAGACGCTGATCAAGTCGCATCTGCCGATCAAGCTGGGCGTGCCGGGTCTTGGCGGGTCGATCACGACCAAATCCGGTCTGGTGTTCGTCGCCGCCTCGGGCGAACAGTCGCTGCGCGCGATGGATCTGGCGACGGGCGACGTGCTGTGGAAGGGGCGCCTGCCGGCGGGCGGCAATGCCACGCCGATGACCTACATGGGGCCGGACGCGCGCCAGTATGTCGTCATCGCGGCGGGCGGTCACAACCTGATGCAGACGCAGCCGGGCGACTATCTGGTGGCCTTCGCCCTGCCGAAGAAGGACTGAAAAACGCTTGGGGGCGCGGATTTCCGCGCCCCTTCGCATACTCCGGGCACAGGTCATTCCTGAGCCGGTTCCCCTTCCGGTCACGCCACCCGGCGGTGACCCCATTGCGGGAAGGGATCGGGCAGGTTCGCCCAGTCCGTGGGCGTGAAGTCCCCGGCCTCGACCAGCGCCGCATCGAGCCGCGCGGTCAGCGCCGCCCTGTCCATGCCCGAGCCGATGAACACCAGTTCCTGCCGCCGGTCGCCCCAGGGATCCTCCCAGACCTTCGCCACCTCGGCCAGACTGTCGGGATGCGTGGGCCAGCGGTCGCGCGGGACCGAGGCCCACCAGCCGCCAAGCGGCGTGACGCTGGAAATCGCCCCGGCGAGGCTGAACTCCGCGGCCCAGTTCGGCCGGCTGGCGATCCAGAAATGCCCCTTGGCGCGGATCACGCCGGGCAGATCGCCGTTCAGCACGTCATGGATCCGCTTCGGATGGAACGGCCGCCGCGCGCGGTAGACGAAGGAGGAAATGCCGTATTCCTCGGTTTCGGGCACGTGCTCCTCGAACCCGTAAAGCTCCTTGGCCCACATCGGATGCATGTGGGCCTTGTCGAAATCAAAGAGGCCGGTGTCGAAGATCGCATCGGGCGCCACACGCGAAAAATCCGTCTCGATCAGCTTCGCATCGGGGTTCAGCGCCCGCACGATCTTGCGCGCGTGATCCAGCTGCACGGGGCCGGCCTCGGTCACCTTGTTCAGCACGATGACATCGGCGAATTCCATCTGATCGGTCAGCAGGTCGACCAGGGTGCGTTCGTCCTGCTCGCCAAGGCTTTCGCCGCGGTCGGCGATGAAATCGTGGCTGGCGAAATCCCGCGTCAGGTTCACCGCATCGACCACCGTCACCATCGTGTCGAGCCGCGCCACATCCGACAGGCTCCTGCCCTCCGCATCGCGGAAATCGAAGGTCGCGGCGACGGGCAGCGGCTCGGCGATGCCGGTGGATTCGATCAGCAGATAGTCAAAGCGCCCTTCGGCCGCGAGCCTGCGCACCTCGACCAGCAGATCGTCGCGCAGCGTGCAGCAGATGCAGCCGTTGGTCATCTCGACCAGCTTTTCCTCGGACCGGGACAGTTCGGCCCCGTCGCGCACGAGGTCCGCGTCGATGTTCACCTCGGACATGTCGTTGACGATGACCGCGACCCGGCGGCCGTCGCGGTTGTTCAGGATATGGTTCAGAAGCGTGGTCTTCCCCGCCCCGAGGAACCCGGACAGGACGGTGACGGGCAGGCGTTTGTCGGCTGAAGGCTGGCTGGCTGGCATGGCATCCTCGCAAAGTGCAATGTTATTACATTACATAACTAAGCGGAATCGCGCGGCGCCGCAATGCCGAATCCGGCCTTGAGGCCAGCCGTTCAGCGCCGGGTCAGGATCTCGCCGGTTTCGAGGATCGTCCAGGTTCCGTCGCCGTTCGCCCGCAGCTTGCGCCCGTCCCTGAGCGTCAGATCCGCTTCCGTGACGGTATAGGTCACGCCGCTGTCGCCTTGCGCGAGGAACGTGACGGGGCTTTTGCGTTTGTCACTCATGGCGCCCTCAACGGTCGGTGATCGGGAATGGCCCGATCGGCGCCACGTTCGGCAGGATCAGCACGGCCTCGTTCACACCGGCGGGGGGTGCGACGAACACCGCCTTCCACGATCCGACACGCGGGTTCTTGGCCGGATCATAGTTGAACTTCAGCTCCAGCGCCTGCGGCGCCATCGGCTTTCCCGCAGCATCGCGCAACAGCGGATAGCGCTGCCCGCCCGCATCGACATGCACCGCCGTCTCGTCAAGGTCCGTATAGATCTTCTCGCCGGAATAGCCGGCGAAATCGGTGAGGAAGCGCACCTCGACGGTCAGCTTGCCGTCCGCGCGCACGGCGCGGCGCAGGTCGGCATGGGCCTTGGCGCTGGCCGTCGCCGGCATTTCGCCGGGATCGAGGGCAACGGCCGGGGAAACGGCGAGCAGGCCGAGGCAGACGAGAGGAACGAGCAACAGGTTACGCATGGGCAAGGCTTTCGGAAAATGAAAGGGCCCCCGGCATCGCCGGAGGCCCATTGGCAAGGCTCAGTTGGACGCCAGCGTCAGACCGAAGGCGTTCATCGCGGCGCGGAACACATCGGTATTGTCGACGTAAAGCTGGCTGTCCTCATCCACGCCATAGGTGGCAAGGCCCGGATCCTTTTTTGCGACGCTCAGGAAATAGTCGGCCCCAGCGCCGTGGGCATAGACCGGCACCAGTTCGCGGGTATGGGTGTCGGTGTTCCAGCGCACCAGCGGCAGCGCCCCGGCCCCCTGATTGAGGACCGGCTGATAGGCCTCCTTGTCCGAACCCGGCCCCTGCAGCAGGCCGTTGCCGTGGTCAGTGGTGACGATCACCAGCGTCTCGTCCCAGGAGCTGTTTTCCTCGACCCAGGCGACGACGGCCTCGACCGTCTCGTTGAAGTCGATCTGTTCCTCGATCAGGCGCGGCAGGTTGTTGGCATGCGCCGCCCAGTCGATCGCGCCGCCCTCGATCATCAGGAAGAAGCCGTCCTCGTCCTGCGCGAGCACATTGAGCGCGCCCTTTGCCATCACCGGCAGGCTCGGCGTATTGTCGAGCAGATTGCCCGCCGCCACGCCCGGACGGTTGAATTGCAGCGTCTGGACGTTCCGCGCGGTGCCGATCACCTTGTCCTTGTCGCCAAGGGCCAGATCGCCCGCCGCCAGCGCCTCGAAATCCTCTTTCGATTCGATATGCGCATAGGCCGTCTGGCCCGAGGTCAGCTTGTCCCAGGTCTCGCGCCCGCCGACATAGCGGAAGGCCTTGTCGTCGGGATTGGCGACCGGTTTGCCGGCGCCGTCGAAATAGGGATGCCCCGTGCCCATGACGACCGTCGCCAGCCCGGCCGAGACGATCTCGGTCCCCAGCCCTTCGTAATCGTTGCGGCTGACGTTATGGCCAAGGAAGCCCGCCGGCGTCGCATGGGTCCATTCGACCGACGAGATCACACCGAGCGAGCGACCGGATTCCACCGCATATTCGCCGATATGCTTCAGCTTCTCGCCGTTGTTCGACCAGTTGATCGCGTTGTTGTAGGTCTTGTGGCCCGAGGCCAGCGCCGTCGCCGCCGCCGCGCTGTCGGTATAATCGGCGCGGGTGTAGTCATACCCGGCGAAGAAGCCCGGATAATCGCCGATGGTGCCTTCGTAGACGGTGTCGACCGGGGTATCGTTCCAAAGCTCGGCCGGATCGAAGGTCACCGCGCCCTCGTTGGTGTTGGTCGGCACGTTCGAGGTGTTCAGCGGATAGGTCGAGGCGAAGACCTTCACGTCGAAATCGTCATAGGCTTCGTGGCCAAGCGCGCCGTGACGATAGTAGCTCGCCGCACGCCAGGTCTCGATCCCGGCCCCGTCGGTGATCAGCAGGATCACGTTCTTCGCCACCGCCTCCTGCGCCATTGCCGGCGCGACCAGAGCGGTCGAGAGTCCAAGCGCGAGCACGGCATATTTCACAATCTTCATCGTCTTCTCCTTGAGCATGGATGGATCGGCCTTTCCGTCGACGATGTGGGTAACAAGATTACATAACATAATCGTGACATTGTCGCGGAAGGGGGGAGATTGTGGTGCCGGGAGATGCGGAATCTGTCTAATTTATTGTTTTTAATACAAATAATGACGCGCATGGAGAGAGAACCAGCCCCCTCGCGCGTGTCCTGCGCATTCGGCGGGGCATCCTTCCACCGGAAGGCTGCCTGATCCGCATTCGGCGGGCCAACCTTCCACTGGAAGGTTGGCTTATCCGCCTCATTCCCCGGGATATTTATGACGAGAGAAGAGATCCGAGCGTCCGGGCCTCGCCTGTTCCGGGCGGAGCGCCGCGCGCGGATCAGGAGCCGCCGCGCAGCCATGCCGCAAGGCGGAAAGGTTGCCTTCTGTCGGAAAGCGCGTCGAAATCCCGCCGGATCGCCGCCGCGTCGAGATGCGTTCCGATCACCACGAGCCTCGTGCCGGCCTGACCGCCCGGCCAGCCTTCCAGCCGCGCAACCGGATAAAGCCGATGCTGCACCGCATGAACGAGCGCCGGAGAGGCGGGATCGTCCCGGACGGCGACGAGCCCCTTGATGCGCAGCAGCCCGTTGCCCGGCGCGGCGGTCAGTTCCGCAAGAAACCGGCGAAGCGCGCCAAGATCCACCGGCTCGTCGCGGGTCAGCGGGATGGCGCGCACATCGCCGTGCCGGTTGAGGTCGTGGAAGTGCCCGCCTGTCCCGTGGTCATGCGCCGGTCCGGCGGTCAGCCAGGCCTCCGCCCCCTCCCCCTTGCCGAAGGCCGAATAGCTGCCGGGTGTCATCAGGCACGCGGGATCGAAATCCGCCGCCGCCGCATCATGGAGGCGCAGCGCCGGGTTGATGGCCCGCAGCCGGTCCGGCCAGTCGCCCGCGGGTGCCACATCGGTGCGGGTCAGCACCGCGTGATCGGCAAAGGCGATCTGGCGCAGGCTCTCGGGATGGGCGTCCAGCACGGCGCCGATCCCCTCGACATCGACCACCGCGATCACCGAGGACAGCCGGAAGGCCCGCGCCACGGCGTGATCGCGCAGCGACAGCGCCCTCATCCCGCCGGGGATCAGGCTGTTGAGGATCGGTGCCGGATCGGCCAGCCCGGTGGTTTCCACGATCACCCGCGAAAAGGGCGGCAGGCTGCCGTCCCTGCGCCCCGACAGCAGGTCACCGAGCGAGGACCGCAGAT
Source organism: Paenirhodobacter populi (assembly GCF_004022215.1). Classification (GTDB taxonomy): domain Bacteria; phylum Pseudomonadota; class Alphaproteobacteria; order Rhodobacterales; family Rhodobacteraceae; genus Rhodobacter; species Rhodobacter populi. Next base: position 142,206 of record NZ_SAUZ01000012.1, on the reverse strand, counting down.
CGCTGCCCGCCGTGCAACAGATGCAGCCGGTGGTGGTGACCACGGGCCGTTCGCGTCCCTGCCGGACCAGATCGTGATCGACGGGCACCAGACCGAATTCGTTGATGATCAGCGCCGTATCGTGGAAATCGGGACTTTCGAGGATCCGGTTCAGCAAGGTGGTCTTTCCCGCGCCCAGAAAGCCGGTCAGCAGGGTCACGGGAATCGCGGTCATACCCGTCCCCGCTCGCCCGCCGGACAATCCGGGGTCTGGCAATCCGGGCAGGTGCCCTGCAATTCCACCACCCGCCGCCCGATCCGGAAGCCGAGCTTTCTTGCCCGTTCGGAAAGCTGCTCTTCCACCTCGCCCAGATCCATCTCGACGGACAGGCCGCAGTGGTCGCACAGCAGAAAGGCCCCCGCGCGGTCTTCCTCGGGATGGGCGGCGGGAACGAAGGCATTGCGGCTTTCGATCCGCAGGAGCAGCCCCTGATCCAGCAGGAAATCCAGCGTCCGGTAGACCGTGGGCGGCGCTATGGACCGTTGCAGCCGCAGTTCCAGCGCCCGGATCAGGTCATAGGCCCCCAAAGGCCCGCCGCTTTCGAGGAACAGGCCAAAGACCATGCGGCGCAACGGCGTGAACTTTGCCCCGCGCGCGGCGCACAGCGCGCCCGCGCGTTCAAGCGTCACATATCTGCCCGTCGGTTGCGCATCGGATGGCATGGCGTCTGACCCGGAATGAGGGGGCGAACCGGTCTTGTTGATGGCCCCGGCCGGAACCGTTCCGGCCGGGGCGGCGATCACTTCAGCGCCGCCGAGAACATGGCGATGTTGTTCTTCATCATGTCGATATAGGTCGCCGCCGGGCCTTCGGGTCCCGAGAGCGCATCGGAATAGACGGTGCCGCCGATCTTTGCGCCGGTCTCGCTCGCGATCTGTTCCAGCAGGCGCGGATCGGTGACGTTCTCCATGAAGACCGCCGGAATGTGCTCGGCCCGGATCTGGTCGATCAGCTTCGCCACATCCTGTGCCGAGGCCTCGGATTCCGTCGAGATCCCCTCGGGCGCGACGAAGTTCAGCCCATAGGTCTTGGCGAAATAGCCGAAGGCGTCGTGCGAGGTGACGACGGTGCGGTGATCCTCCGGGAAGGCGGCGACCGCCGACCGGATCTCGGCGTCCAGCGCCTTCAGCTTCGCCTCATAGGCTTCGGCATTGGCCTTGTAGGCGGCGGCATTGGCGGGATCGGCCTGTTCCAGCGCGGCGGCGATGTTCTTCACATAGATCTCGGCGTTGGGCACGCTTTGCCAGGCATGGGGGTCGACGCCGTGATGGTCGTGGCCTTCATCGGCATGGTCTTCATGCGCGTGGCCGTGACCCTCTTCGGCATGCTCCCCGTGCGCATGGCCGTGACCCTCTTCGGCGTGCTCCCCATGCGCATGGCCGTGGCCTTCCTCTTCCTCGTCGCCCTCGAAGGGGATCGGGTCCACCCCCTGCGACGCCACGACGACCGGCCCCTTGTAGCCCGACGCCTCGATCAGCCGGTCCATCCAGCCCTCGAAGTCGAGCCCGTTGACGAAGACGAGCTGCGCCGCCGCCACCGATTGCGCGTCATTCGGCGTCGGCTGGAACACATGCGCGTCCCCGTCCGCGGGAACCAGCGTGGTCAGCGCCACATGCTCGCCGCCGATCTGATGCACCAGATCGCCGAGAATGGAAAAGCTCGCCACGACCTTCAGCGGGTCCTGCGCCTGCGCGCCCGTGGCAAGCAGCACCGTCAGGGCCGCAGAGGCGAGGAGAGAGCGACGTGTCAACATGTCTTGTCCTTTCAGGAATGGAAATGCGGGCGCGGCCGGAAACGGGCAAGAATCCCATCCTTCGGACCGCAGATGAGCGAGAAGAGGTAGATGGCCCCCAGCGACAGCGTGATCGCCGGGCCGGACGGCAGGCTCCATTCATACGACGCGACAAGCCCCGCCAGCGAGGCGGCGATCGCCACCCCCATGGCCAGCGCCACCATCGGCCCGAGGTTGCGGCACCAGAACCGCGCGCAGAGCGCCGGCAGGATCATCATCCCCACCGACAGAAGCGTGCCGAGCGCCTGAAATCCGGCGACCAGATTCAGCACCACCAGCCCCAGAAAGATCAGATGCACCGGCCCGCTCCACCGGCTGACCGATCGCAGGAAGGTCGGATCGACGCATTCCAGCACCAGCGGCCGCCAGACCACCGCAAGCGTGACCAGCGTCAGCGTGGCGATCACGCACAGCAGCCGCAGCGCCGCGTCATTTAGCGCCAGCACCGAGCCGAACAGGATATGCATCAGATCGACGTTCGAGCCGCGCAGCGACACCAGCAGCACCCCGAGCGCGAGCGAGATCAGGTAGAAGGCGGCAAGCGAGGCATCCTCGCGCTGTCCCGTCGCGCGCGTCACCGCCCCGGTCAGCACCGCCACCGCCAGCCCCGCGACGATGCCGCCCACGGTCATCGCACCCAGCGACAGGCCGGAGACGAGGAACCCCACCGCCACGCCCGGCAGGATCGCATGGGACATGGCATCGCCCATCAGGCTCATCCGCCGCAGGGTCAGGAAACAGCCGACGGGCGTGGCGCTGAGCGCGATCGCCACCGTGCCCAGCAGGGCGCGCTGCATGAAAACGTAATCGAGGAAGGGCTGGAGCAGATGGCTCATGCCGCGGCCCTCGGGCTCAATGCGGCACGGTCGTCCGAGGCCAGCGCCAGCCGGGCGCGGGTGAGGTTCGCCTCGCTCAGCACCTCGGCCGTCGGTCCCTGCGCGATCTTTTCGCGCGCGATCAGCAGCGCCTCGGGGAAATGCCGCCGCACGAGGTCCATGTCGTGCAGCACGGCGATGACCGTCCGCCCCTCGGCCCGCCATTGATGCAGCAGCGCCATCAGGTCCTCGGTCGTGCGCGCATCGACGGCGGCGAAAGGTTCGTCGAGCAGGCACAGTTCCGCGTCCTGAAGCATCAGCCGCGCGAAAAGCACGCGCTGCATCTGCCCGCCCGACAGCGCCGAAATCGGTCGCGCGCCGAAACCGCTCAGCCCCACCGCCGCAAGGGCTTCGTCCACCCGGTCGCGCCCCTTGCGGCCAAGGTCGCAGAACGCGCCGATCCGCGCCCACAGCCCCATGGCGACGAAGGCCCGCACGTCGATGGGAAACTGCCGGTCCACATCGGCCTGCTGCGGCAGCCAGGCGATGCGCTTGGTGTTGACCTTCAGTTCGCCCTCGGCCGCGGGGAAATCCCCGGCGATGGCGCGCATCAGCGTCGTCTTGCCCGCCCCGTTCGGCCCGACCAGCGCCAGCAACGCCCCGCGCGCGATCTGCCCGGTCAGATGATGCACCGCCGGTTGCCGGTCATAGGCCAGCGTCAGATCCTTGAAAGAGATCATCCCGCGATCCCCAGATACCCGCCCCACAGCAGCCCCGCGAGCAGCAGGGCCAGCACGAGACGCGGGAAAACGCCGCTCAGCAGGGGATCACCGGATCGCAACATCGCTTCCTGTCCGTTTCATAGGTCGCATGTTGGTTATGTTATTTCATAACGCTCTTCAAGTGGATTCCGGCGCGCCATCAGGAAGTTGTGACTGCCCCAGCCGGAGCCGTCAGGCCAGACGATCCGAGTGTGGAGAACCGACAGGCCAGATAGGATCACCGCGGTTCGACCCCGCACAACAGCCTGACAGATCCCCGGACGCCTTGCTCAGCCGCGGGCTGAGAAATTCAGATGGACCTGCGGCGCCGCGCCGAACTTGGCGCGAAAGGCCTTGGAAAAGGCCGAGCGCGAGGAATATCCGCAGGCGATGGCGATATCCAGAATCGACATGTCCGTTTCCGCCAGCAGGATCCGCCCGCGCTGCAACCTCAGATCCGCCGCATATTGCTGCGGCGTCATGCCCAGATGCTGCCGGAACAGCCGCTGGATCTGTCGCCGCGTCACGCCTGCGTGGCGCGCGCAGCCTTCCAGATCGAAGCCGTTCTCGATCTCCGCCTCGATATGTTCCGCCGCGCGCACGACGGTCATGTTCCGCGTCGCCAGCCGCGAGGCGAGCGAGGTGAACTGCACCTCTCCCTCGCGCCGCGAACTGGACAGCAGGCACATCTCCATCACCGCGCGCGACAGCGTCGTGCCGAAATGCGTCGCGATCAGGTTCAGCGCGAGATCCGCCCCCGCCACACCGCCGGCGCAGGTGATGATCCGGTCGTCGAGGCAGAAGACCTGCCGCACCGGCTCAAGGTCCGGAAATGTCTCGCGGAAGCCGGGGATGTTTTCCCAGTGCAGCGTGAAGCGGCGGCCTTCGAGGATCCCGCCCCGCGCCAGCGCATAGGCCCCGGTGCAGAGCCCGCCGACCGTCCGCCCGCGCCGCCACTGCGCCCGGATCCAGCTGCCAAGCGCCGGGCGCATGGTCACATCGGGCGTGACGCCGCCGCAGATCAGCACGCAGCCCGGCTCGGCCTCGGCCGGCAGTTTCCCATCGGGCAGGACCGGGATGCCGTTCGAGCTGCTGACCGGCTGGCCGTCCAGCGAACAGACATGCCAGCGGAACAGCACCCGCCCCGCAAGCTGGTTCGCCACGCGAAAGGGCTCCAGCGCCGAGGTGAAGGCAAGCATGGTGAACCGCGGCACAAGGACAAAGGTCACCGTGACCGGCCCCTTGCCCTCGGGCACCGGCACATGGGCGGCCCCCGGGGCGACGAACCGGCTGTCGGTTTCGCCGCCTTTGGCCGGGTTTTCCCCGAAACCTGCACTGCGTTGTGTGGTCATGGCCCCCCCGCCTGCCCGGATCGTCAACGCGATACCATGCGCATACCGCCGCCGTCAGGCAATCTGGAATCCGTGGCGGAGCGGATCGCGGTCGTCGACGAAAATCGTGTTGTGCCCGGTGATCCGCGCCCAGGCCCCGAGGCTCGGCCGGATGCCCGCGAAGGGGCCGATGCGGACCGCCTCTTCGATCCGGCCTTCGAAGATCGTGCCGATCGGGCTTTCGTTGCGCCACGACACGCCGACAGCCAGCCGCCCCCTGCCGTGAAGCTGCGCCATCCGGGCGGAGGTTCCCGTGCCGCCCGGCGTGCGTCTGATGAAGGCGCGCCATGGGATGACCCCGAGCCGTTTCGGAACCTGCTAGGTGGCCCGCAGCGGTCCCGGGGGCCGTCCGAACTGCGCGGTCAGAACGGCATGAACGGCCATATGGGCCGCAAGGTGCGGTTTCCCGGCGAGAGCTTTGCACCCGGCTAGTCCTGCGCCCGACAGATCACGCTTTCATCGATCTCGTGCAGGAACCGGCGCCCGGTCAGCGCCATGGCGACTTCCAGTTCGGCGCGCAGGAGGGTGAGCATATGCGCCACCCCGGCCGCGCCCCCGACCGCCAGCGCATGGATCTGCGGGCGTCCGATCAGCACGGCGCTTGCGCCCAGAGCCAGCGCCTTGAGCGCGTCGGTGCCGCGCCGGATGCCGCCGTCGCACAGGACCGGCACACGGCCCGCGACGGCGCGGGTGATGCGGGGCAGCACCTCGGCGGTGGCGGGCAGGGTATCCAGCGCCCTGCCCCCGTGGTTCGAGACGATGATCCCGTCGATGCCCGCCTCGACCGCGCGGGTGGCATCCACGGGCGACATGATGCCCTTCAGCAGCACCGGCAGCCGCGTCACCTCCCGCAGCCAGAGGATGTCTTCCCATCCGGGCGCGGTATCGAGCATGCCCAGAAAGACCGGGCTGCGCCCCGGCGGCACGTCGATCACCGGCACATGCAGCCCTTGCAGGTTCACGGGGCCAAGCTCCGCCGGCAGACGGAAGCCCGCGCGCTGTTCCATGTTGCGCAGACCGCTCACCGGCGCATCGACGGTGACGACCAGCGCGCGATAGCCCGCCGCCTCGGCCCGCCGGATCAGGGTGAGCGTATCGTCGCGCCCTGCCTGCATGTAGAGCTGGAACCACAACGGCCCCTGCGCGCGGACGGCGATATCCTCGATCCGACGGCCCGCCTGCGTCGAGACGACCATCACCGCTTCGGCCGCCGCCGCGCCAAGCGCCGTCGCATGTTCCCCTTCGGCATGCGCCAGCCCGTGCGACGCGACAGGGGCCAGCAGGAAGGGATGCGCCATCTCCTGCCCGAACAGCGTCAGCCGCGTCGTCGCGCCGCGCATGTCGGCCAGCACCCGGCCCTCAAGCCTGATCCGCGCCCATGCCTCGAGGTTCGCCCGATGCGTCAGCCCGTCCGCCCCGGCGCCATCGACATAGGCCCGGACCGGCGCGGGCAGGATCGCGTCGGCATGGCGTTCGTAATCGCACAGCGCCACCACGTCGGGCGGGATCTGCGGCATCACATCTCGGCCCAGTGGCGGATCAGGTTGTGGTAATGCGCCGTCAGCCCCGTCGCCGCCGGATCGTCATCCGGCACGACCGAGCGCACCCGCATGATCGTGCGGTCGAGATCGTAAAGCATGTGCCGCTGCCAGTCGTCGCGCACCATCGACTGCGCCCAGAAGAACGAGGCCCACCGCGATCCGCGCGTCACCGGCGTCACCGAATGCAGCGAGGTCGCCGGATAGACCACCGCATGGCCCGCGGGCAGTTTCACCGCATGTTCGCCGTAGGTGTCATGCACGACCAGTTCGCCGCCGTCGTAATCCTCGGGCGGGGTGAGGAAGATGGTGGTCGAGACATCGGTGCGGATGCGCTGCGCGGTGCCGGGGATCACCCGGATCGAGCCATCGACATGGGCGCCGAAGGTCATCCCCTCATCATAGCGGTTGAACATCGGCGGCAGGACATGCAAGGGCAGCGCGGCCGAGGAATAGGCGGGATTGCGGCCAAGCGCGCGCAGCACGATATTGCCCAGCTCGCGCCCCTCGGGGCTGTCGACCGGCACCTGAAGGTTGCGCTTCACCAGTGCGGCCTGATCGCCCGCCGTGGTGCGCCCGTCCTGCCAGGATGTCGATTCCAGCACCTGACGGATATAGCCGACCTCTTCCGGCGTCAGCAGATCGGGAATGGTCACAAGCATTGTCGTCCCTCATATGGGTTCGGGCATGTCGGTTCAGCCTAATCCTGCCCGGTCTGAAAGTTAAGTATTTCTGTCGGAAATTGAGCGCCGTTCCGGCAGGGAAAGGGCGACGCGCGCCGCCCTTTCCCGTCGCGGTGCGGCGATCAGAAGCGATGCGCGATCGAAACCGAGACGTTGCGGCCCGGCTCGACATTGGCAAAGCCGTTGGCGCGCGTCCCGGAATAGAGCTGTTCGTCGAACACGTTGTTGATGTTCAGTTGCAGCCGGGTGTTTTCGGCCAGCTCATACGACGTCATCAGATCCACCCGCGTCTGTTCCGGCAGCACGGCGGTGCGGGCCGCATTCATCGGGCGTTCGTCCATATAGGTCAGGCCGCCGCCCACGGTCCACTGATCCGTCACCGCGTAGGTGGTCCAGATCGCCAGAGTGTTCAGCGGAATGCCGATGACCCGGGCGCCGGTGTTGGAATTCGGCGTGCATTCGCCCCCGGTGCAGGTGTAGCCCGCCTCCAGCGTCTTGGCATCGGTATAGGTATATCCCGCCGAAATGCCCCATTTGTCGGTGATCTGGCCCGCGACGCCCAGCTCGACCCCCTGCGTCCGGGTCTTGCCGATGTTCTCGTATTCGCCATAGGCGTTCAGCGCCCGGGCATTGCGCTTGTCGGTCTTGAACACCGCCGCCGTCACCAGAAGCTGATCGTCGAGGAACGTCCACTTGGTGCCGATTTCGTAGCTGTAGGCCCGTTCGGGTTCCAGATCCTTGTAATCCGCATTGGTGCCGGTCCCGACGCCGTTCGCCTCCCCCGCGGGGTTGGACGAGGTCCCGATCGAGGCGTAGATCGAGCCATTCTCGGCCGGCTTGTAGTTCAGCCCGATGTTCGAGTTCCAGAAGTTGGAATTGTTCTCGGTGATCTCGCCCGCCGCGGTCGTGGTTTTCGCGTCGTATTTGTCGTAGCGCAGCCCGAAGCTCATCTGCCATTGCGGCGCCAGATCGAAGACGTCGAAGGCATAGATGCCATAGCTTCGGTATTTGGTGCGCGAGGTGGTGGGATCGCCCGTGTAGATCGAGCCCGCCCAGTCCGTCCCGCTATCCGGGTTGGTGTAGCCCGTCGAATTGTCGAAGCCGGGCGGGGGCGTCACCTGAATGGTTTTCGCACGCACTTCGGAATCGGACAGATCGACGCCAAGGGCATAGGTATGTCTGGTCCCGAGGAACGCGGCCTCTCCGGTCAGTTGGGAGTTCAGCTGCACGTCGTTGCCGGAGCGGTTGGATTGCCGGCTGGACCGGCTGACGCCGGTGGCGGTGGCGCTTGGAACCGTGACGACATAGTGGTTCGTGGCGGCCCCGGCACGGAGCATGCTGCTCCACCGCAGGTTCGGCGAAAAGTCGTGATCGACGCGCAGGAAGACGGACTTGCTTTCCGCATCGTGCTTGTCGCGGTCCTTGATGCCGTAATAGGCGTCCGTCGGCACATCGACCGGCTGCCACGGATCGTCCGCCGTGCCCGAGCCGCGGCGGTAGGCATCCGGCGTCGTCGCATTGGACCACGGCACGCCGTAATCCATCATGTCCTTGTTCCTGAAGTAATAAAGACCGGCGGTGAGCTTGGTCGCCTCGCCCAGCTGGTAGGAGACGCTCGGCGCGATGCCATAGCGTTTCGAGGTCCGGCCGTCGCGCCCGCCAAGCGAATCCGCATCCTGATACATCAGGTTGAGACGCGCCCCGACATCGCCGAACTGACGGTTGGAATCGAGCGTGAAGCGCTTGTAGGCGCCGGTGCCCAAGGTCGCCGACACATCGTCGAACTGGCCCGGCAGCGGCATCTTCGACACCATGTTGATGGTGCCCCCGGTCGAGCCCACGCCCGCGGCCGTGCCGCCCGGCCCCTTGGTGATCTCGACGCTTTCGAGGTTGAAGGTCTCGTAATCCGTGCGCAGGTTGGACCGGAACCCATCGACCATGACGTCATTGGATGCGGAATTGCCGCGGATCGTGGGGTTGAACCCGGCGGGGTTTCCGCCCTCGCCCGAGGTCAGGGTGATGCCGGGGGTCGTGCGCACGATATCCTCAAGCGAGGTCTGCCCGCGCTCGGTCATTTCCCGCTGGGTGATGACGGTGATCGTCTTCGGCGTATCGACGAGCGGCGTCAGAACTTTTTCATTGCTGCTTTCAGCGACGGAATAGCTGTTGTCGCCCGTAACAGCTGTACCTTCGACCACAACGGTGTCGAGCGTCGTCGCCTCCTGGGCGAAGGAAGGTGCGGCCACAGCGGCCGCGGAAAGTGCGACCACGGGCAAAAGCCCGAGTGTCGGCATCAACGCGCGGGTCTCTTGCGACCGCGCGGCCTGTCGGTTGGTGTCCATGACATGCTCCCGAAACATGAAGACTGCTCCCGCGCCAAGGGCCCGGGAGGGGTGAACAGGAAATGCTGGCGTGATGCTTGCTGGTGGGGCGATCTGGATGAATCTGCAGCCGTCTCTGGATCGCTTCACCGAGCGGTGATTTGGTTGAGAATAAAAGTCAAGTATTTCGGTCAGGCTTACGCGACGGCAACCGGGGCTGTGTGACGGTTTTCCAACGCGCTCACAGGCCCGACCCCCTCCGTGTCGCGGCCCTCACGGCAACCGGGGCGCGTTTCCCCCCGACCCCTCAAGATGCGCCCGATCGGGCGACTGCGGCACAATGAGGCCCGCATCCGCATCCCGCCGACATGGCGAGGAGCGCGTTTGTCACACGCATCACGGCCCGCCGATCAACGCCATCAGGCGGGTCGGCGCGGATGGTGCCGAAAATGCCCTGCGCATCTCTCCCATACCTTGATCGGACCGGTTGCCAACGAATGTCTGGCGTTCGTCGAGCGCTAAGCGCGACACGAACCGCCCCCAAGGTCATGGCGCGGTGATTTCTTTCTGATCCGACCAGTTGCCGATGAATGCCCGGAGTGCATCGAGCGCCGAGCGCGACACGAACCGTCCCCAAGCTCATGCAGCGGGACGATTTCTTTCTGATCCTACCATTTGCCGACGAATGCCCGGAGTTCATCGAGCGCCGAGCGCAACACTAACCGCCCCCACGTTCATGGCGCGGCGATTTCTTTGCGCGGGTTCTGAACCCGCTGCTCATGTCGGTCATCTGACAAATCCGCTTTCCACCGCATCGCTGACAGACCGGGCGACCGGAATGAGGCAGCGCGGATGTCGCCGCGCCCGTTGTATCCTCACATTGTCCCGGGGTGACGGGGCCGGCGTCTTGCGCTATTCCTCCGGCGCTGACGACGGCCGTCAGATCGCCCGCCAATGCACGCTTTCGCCCGCCCGAAGAGACCGGAACCCTATCCTGACCGAGAGTTTCCCCCAATCCGCGAAACGGCCGGCGCTCGGCCCCGCCGTCCCTGTCGCAAGACCCATGTCCTGAAAGGCCGCTGATGACGACCAATGATCGCCCCGAAACGCGGCTGGCCACGCGCCTTGCCTTTGTCGCAGCGGGCGTTGCCATGGCCTGCTGGGCGCCTCTCGTTCCCTTCGCCAAGGCGAATGTCGGCGTCGATGAGGCCGGCCTCGGGCTCTTGCTGCTCTGCCTTGGCGGCGGTTCGGTCACGGCCATGCCGGTGGTCGGCTGGCTTGCGGGCCGGATCGGCAGCAAACCCCTGATCCTCTGGAGCGGGCTGGGCCTTGTCGCGCTTCTTCCGCTGCTGATGCTGGCCGATACGGTGCCGGTGCTGGCGGTGACACTGATGCTGTTCGGGGCCGCCCTCGGCACGCTCGATGTCGCAATGAATGTCCATGCGGTCGAGGTGGAACGGGATGCGCCGAAGCCGCTGATGTCGGGGTTCCATGCGATGTTCAGCATCGGCGGCTTTGCCGGGGCGGGCGGCATGACGCTGCTTCTTGGCGCAGGGCTGACGCCGGTGCTGGCTGCGGTCTTCGGCAGTCTGCTGACGCTCGTCGCCCTGCTGCTGGCCTGGCCCCGGCTGCTGATCGCGAAGGCCGGGGAGCCGATCCCCTTCGCCCTGCCCCGCGGCATCGTGCTGCTGCTGGCCGGTCTCGCGGGGATCACCTTCCTCGTCGAGGGCGCGGTTCTGGATTGGAGCGCCCTTCTGGTCACCGGCAACGGGTTGCTGGATCCCGCGCATGGCGGGGTCGGATACATGCTCTTTGCAGGCGCGATGACGGTCGGCCGGCTGACCGGCGACAGGATCGTCGCCCGGCTGGGCGCGGCCCGGGTGCTGGCGGCCGGCGGCATCACCTCGGTTCTGGGGATCGTGCTGTTGCTCACCTCGCCGGTCGCGGGCATCGCGCTTGCGGGCTTCGTCCTGATCGGGCTGGGCGCGTCCAATATCGTCCCGGTCCTGTTCAGCCTCGCGGGGCGGCAAAAGGTGATGTCGCCCGCGCTTGCGATCGCGGCGGTGACGACCGTGGGCTATGGCGGCATCCTGCTCGGCCCCGCACTGCTCGGCCTGATCGCGCATAACTTCGACCTGTCGGCGGCCTTCGCCCTGCTGGCCGTGCTTCTGACGGTCATTCCCGCGACGGCCCGCCTCGCAACGAAAAGGGCCGAATGACCGGCGCATGCGCAGCCCCATGACCTTGAGGCCGTCGCGGTTCAGATCAGCGGCGGCAGCAGGTTCATCAGCAGGACCATGATCAGCCCGATCACCGAAACGATCGACTGGATGACCGATATGGTCATCGTCGCCTCGCCCATCGACATGCCGAAGGATTCCTTGACCAGCCAGAACCCGGCATGGTTGGCGTAGTTGAAGAACAGCGAGCCGCAGCCGATCGCCAGTGCAAGCAGCGGCGCGTTCACCGGGCCGGCCCCCGCCAGCGGCGCCAGAAGCCCGGCGGCGCCGACGATGCCGACCGTCGCCGAACCCGTCGAGACCGACAGCAGCATGGCGATGAACCAGCCCAGCAACAGCGGCGAGAGCGAGAACTGCTGGCTCAGATGCACGATCGCGTCGCCCACCTTGGCATCGGTCAGGACATGCTGGAACGCCCCGCCACCGGCGATGATCAACAATACGTTGGCGATCGGCTTGACGCTTGCCGACAGGGAATTGCGCAGCTTTTCCGAATCTCCGCGCCGCGCGTAGACAAGGATCCATGCCGCGAACAGAACGCCGATCAGCATGGCGATCGCGGGCGATCCGAGAAAGCCGGTGATCTGCACCGCGGGCGATCCCTCGGGGAAGACCAGCTCCGCGATCGCGTGGAAAAGCATGAGGAAGGCGGGGAGCAAGGCCGTCAGCAGGCTCAGCCCCAGCCCCGGAGGCGTGCTGGCCCGGGCATCGTTGCCGGCGCTGGTCACCGCGAACTGGTCGATCAGCGCCTGATCTGGCTTGACGCCCATGCGCGGGGTGATGAGCGCGCCGTAGATCGGACCGCCCAGCACGATCGCCGGAACGGCCGCGATGAAGCCATACAGCATCGTCGCCCCGATGCTGGTGTTCAGCGCCGCGATGGCGGTGAGGGGACCGGGATGCGGCGGCACCATGCCATGCATCGCCGCAAGCGCCGCGATGACCGGAACGCCGATATAGACATAGGCCGAGCCGCGGATGCTCGCGGTTTCCTCGAGCTTGCGCGCCACGCTGAAGACCAGCGGCAGCAGCACGACAAGGCCCACCTCAAAGAACATCGGAATGCCGATGACGAAGGCCACGCCCGCCATCGCCCAGGGCAGCAGCCGCGTCGAGGTCTTGCGGATGATCGTGTTGGAGATCCCCTCCGTCACCCCGGTATCCGCAAGGATCTTGCCAAGCATCGCGCCAAGCGCCACGACGATGCCCACCGCGCCGAGCGTATTGCCCGCCCCCGCGGTGATCGACTTGACCAGCGCCTCTTGCGGCATTCCGGTCAGAAGCCCCACCACCACCGATGTCACCATCAGCGCAAGGAGCGGATGCAGCCTGACGCGGGACACGATCAGCGCGACAAGGAAAAGAACGCCGCCAAGGGCGATCGCGAGCAGTTGCCAATCCGAATAACTCATGCTTCCTCCCGGGGGAAATCCATGCGGCGGGGTTCGTGATGGGGTCCCCGCTGTGCCGGGATCGGATCGCAAGTCATCGCCCACGCGGCGGCCAGTCCCTCCTGACGGCCGCGCAGCATGGATAAAGCCGCTGTGCGATCCGCCCGTCAATATCCCCCGCGATCACGAATGACGGCTGACCGCCCTCGGCCTCGACGAACGGGGGCCGGCCGGGATTTTCGGCTGTTTTGCGCCACGGGATGCCGGGCATTCTGCCGCCGATGCGCCTAGCCGTGAGAACCAGATTCGATGATTCAGGAGCCATCCATACATGCTTCGAGCGGCCATGCGACGTCGGGGCAGCCAGTTCACCTCGACCAGCTTCATCAAGCTGCTGGCCACACCAGAGGTCAGGATCAGCATGGATGGCAAATGTCTTCGGCGAACGTCTCTGCAGGCCACCAAACACGAAGGAGGCTATCTGCGCGCCTGCGCCAGCATCTGTGAAGAACGTGCCGCAATCGCCCGCTATCCGCCGGCTGCATTCATCTCCTCAGGGAACCCCTCCGATCCCACTTCGGTCAGCCGATGCCAGAAACGGCGGCGTAACCAAGGCGGAAATCTGCGAACCACCTCTGCCCTGCCGCTAAGAGAGCGTCAGAGATGGCGGGTTTCGGCGGGCATCGTGATGAATTGCCGTCTGTTTTCATGTGCCAGATCCGGAATCCGATAGCGTTCCGGCAGCGGCCACGGCGCGACGGACGGGAACAAATGACATCGGCAGACCGCCATAGTAGGCTGACGCCGAAGCTCATTCCCGGTCCCCCGATGCCCCATATGCCGAATTTCCGACAGGTCACCGCCTTCCTGAGCGTTGCGCGTCATCTGCATTTCACCATCGCCGCGCAGGAATTGCGGATGTCACAGCCTGCGGTAACCTCGCAAATCCGGCTGCTGGAAAATCAGCTCGACATCAAGCTGTTCGACCGCACGAAGCGCGAAGTGGTGCTGACCGCAGCCGGGCGCGACCTCCTGCCGATCATGGAGCGGCTCGCCTTGAACATGGAGGAGCTCGTCGCCGCGAGCGGCGATCTGGCGCAGGGGCGGCGCGGCCTCGTGCGGGTCGCCGCCCTGCCCTCGGTCGCGGCGAGCCTTCTGCCGATCGCGCTTGCCGATTTCGCCGGGCGCAACCCGAATGTCGATGTCGAAATCGCCGATGTCGTCGCCGATGAGGTGGTCGACCTGATCAAGTCGGATCAGGTGGATTTCGGCATCGGCATCCGCCTGACGGCGGACCGCTCGCTCCGGACGGAGCCGCTGATGACGGACAGGCTGTGCGTATTCTGCCGTGAGGATCACCCTCTCGCCACGCGAACCGGCCCCTTGACGCTGCATGACTGCGCACCGTTCCCGATGATCGTCACCCGGCGCAACAGCAGCGTCCGCTCGATCCTGGCACGGGCAACCATGCGTCTTGAGGGGGGCGTGACCATCGCGCTCGAGACGCATTACATGTCAACCGCGCTTGGCGCGGCACGGGCAGGGCTTGGCATCACCATTCTGCCCGCCGCCGCGCGCGAGGCGGGCTCGATGGCGGGACTGGTATGCCGCGCCATGAACGAACCCGATCTGGTCCGGGAGTTCAGCCTGATCTCGCACGCGAACCGCAGCCTGCAACCGATTGCGTCAGACCTGATGTCGGCGCTGCGCAGAGCCGCCGCCTCGGAGGCCGACGACCTGTTTCAATCCGTCTGACGATCCGGAAGCTCCAGCGCGAGCAACGCGGACGCAAGGCATTTCCCATGGGCATCGAGGGCAAGGGAGCGCGTCACACCGCCGCCAAGAGCGTTGAACATCAGGAAATTCAGCGCCCCAAGGCCCGGAAGCTCGAACCGTTCGACGTGGCCCTTGACGATCCCGGCGAAATGCGCGCGCACCTTCTCGGCCGTCAGATGCGTGCGCAGAAAGTCGTAATCCGCCGGATCGTAGGCGATGACCGAGATGTTGGAGTGATCGCCCTTGTCGCCGGTGCGCGAATGCGCGATGTCGCGAAGCTGCATCACAGGTCCTCCGAGGTGAAGATGTCGACGCGGGGGGAAACCCGCGCGCGCGGGATCAGGGCCGAGAGCATGGCAACGATCTGGCGTGCCGACTGGACCGCGCCACCACCGCTCGCCGGACCGTTGGTGTAAAGCGTCTCGACTTCGGCGCCGATCCGTTTGGCTTCCGCCATCGTCGCGGTCCGCCCCGCCACACGCAGCCGCACCTCGGCCGGTGCCGCGGGGGCGCTGAACGTATCGCCCAGAATGGCATTCACCCCGATCAGGTCGAACCGCAACTCACGCGCTTTCAATCCGATGATCTCGAAGCGCTCCCGCACGATCTCGGCGGCGAGCTGTCCGCGGGCCAGCGCGGCGGGGCCGGCGTAGGAGATCTGACCCTCGCCGATATAGCCGTCGACGAACCCGACCGAGGCCTTGAGCGTCTCGGGGCGCGCGCGGCCGGTGGCACCGCAGACGGCGACCCGGTCCGGGCCGATCCCGCGCACCGTGACGCCCGAGAAATCGGCCGTCACATCGGGGGTCAGATAGGCCCGCGGATCGTGGACCTCGTAAAGGATCTGTTCCTTCAGCGTGGCCTCGCAGACGCGGCCGCCGGATCCCGGAACCTTGGTGATGACGGCCGAGCCGTCCTCGGACACCTCGCCGATCGGAAAGCCGAGACGCGCCAGCCCCGGCACGTCCTTGACCCCGGGGTCGGCGAAATATCCCCCCGTTACCTGTCCGGCGCATTCCAGAAGATGCCCGACGAGCGTGCCCTTGCCGAGCCTGTCCCAATCGTCGGGTGCCCAGCCGAATTCATGGATCTGCGGCGCAAGGAACAGCGACGGATCCGCCACCCGCCCGGTGATCACCACATCCGCCCCCCGGGCCAGCGCCTCGACGATCGGTTCCGCCCCGATATAGGCGTTGGCCGAAATCAGCACATCGCGCATCGTGCGCGCCGGCGCGCCGGTCTCCTGAATGGGATAATCGCCATCCAGAAGATCGCCCAGAACCTCGTCGCCCGAAACCGCCGCGACGCGAAGACCGGAAATGTTCAGCTCCTGCGCGATCAGCAGCACCTTGCGCGCCGCGGCCTGCGGATTCGCCGCCCCCATGTTGGAGATGATGCGTATACCCTTTTCATGACACAGCCCCAGAACCGCGCGCATCCGTGCCTCGAGCAGCGGGTCATGGCCTGCCTCCGGATCCGCAAGCCGGGCGCGCTGCGCTATGGCGATCGTGCGCTCCGCCAGACACTCGAAGACGAGGTAGTCGATCCCGCCCTTCTGCGCGAGTTCCACCGCCGGTTCGATGCGATCGCCGGAATAGCCGGCGCCCGATCCGATACGAATGGTTTTCATGATACTCCCTTTCTCGTCAGAGCGTGATGGCGCCGGTCAGGACGGCGACGACGGTCATCACGATGGACGTCGCCCAGAGGAAGCCGAACGTGAACCTCTGGTGATCGCCCAGCTCGATCCGGCACAGCCCGACGAGCAGGAAGGTCGCAGGGGTCAGCGGACTGATCGGGAAGCCCGTCGTCATCTGTCCGACGATGGCCGCGCGGCCCATGTTGATCGGGTCGACGCCAAGTGCGCCTCCCGCCTCGGACAGGACCGGAAGAATGCCGAAATAGAACGAATCCGGATCGAACAGCAGGCTCAGCGGCATCGACAGCAGCGACAGCACGATCGGCATATGCTTGGCGTTTTCCGAGGGGATATGCGCCGCCGCGTAATCCGCCATGGCCGAAAGCATGTTGGTCCCGCTCATGATCCCGGTAAAGACGCCCGCCGCCAGAAGGATTGTCGCCATCATCAGGGCCGCCTTGGCATGGCTGTCGATGCGGCGGCGCTGTTCGGCAACGGACGGATAGTTCAGCAGCAGGGCCGCAATGGTGCCGATCATGAAGCACAGCACCGGCTGGGCCAGTTCGGCGATCATCGCCGCCAGAACGGCAACGACCAGAGCGCAGTTCACCCAGAACATCCCGGGCCGCATCAGCGCGCGCTCCTCCTCCGGCAGATCGCGCCGATGGGTCTCGTTCGCGCCCCCGGGCGCCGCGGCACCCCCGCCCAGCCCCAGCCTGCGTTCCTCGCGCAGCCCCAGATACCAGGCGCAGAGCAGAACGAACGCCAGCCCGGCGGCCTGCGCCGGGATCATCGGCAGATAAAGGTCGCCGACAGGAATCTGCAGCGCGCTGGCCGCACGCAACGTCGGCCCACCCCAGGGCAGCATGTTCGCCGTGCCCGCCGCCATCGCAATGACGCAGGCGAGGATCCGGCGATCCATCCCGAGGCGATCGAACAGCGGCAGCATCGCCGGAACGGTGACCAAAAAGGTCACCGCGCCGGACCCATCAAGATGCACGATCATCGCCAGAACCGCCGTGCCAAGCACGATCCGCGATGGCCGCAACCCGACAAGCCGCAAGGTGCCACCGATAATCGGCTCAAGCGTTCCCGCATCCTTGATGATGCCAAAGAACAGGATCGCGAAAATGAACATGCCGACGACGGGGGCAAGCTTCTGGATGCCGGAAATGGCGAATTTCGACGTGTCCTCAAAGCTGAAACCGGCGAACAGCGCGGTGATGATCGGAATCACCACCAGTGCCGCCATCGGCGACAGCTTCTTCGAGATGATCCCAGCCAGAACCAAGACAACAGTCAACAAGCCTGCAAGTGCAAGCATGGCGTTCCTCCTCCACTGATCGGGAAATACCGCGCGCCTCCGGCAGCGGCACTCCGTCGGCTGACGACTCCTCCCGTCAACCGTCCTCTGGACCGCAAGATGGATCGCGAAGAAAAATAAGTAAAATATATTAGTGTTATTTCAGTAATAGATATTTCCTGCGGAAGGTATCCCCGAAGCCGGACAGTTGGAGCGCGAAGATCGCCCCCCAGCCCGGCCTGTTTCAATGACTGAACACCAAGGGTGTTGCGCGAATGCTGGCGGATGCCGAATTTGCCGGCATCCGGATCGACCGCGACCTGCGGGTCATCCGGATCGCGCAGGCCCGCGAGATGGGATTCCCGACGGGGGATGGATCGTCTGCGCGCTCACGACGCAAAATCCGCATCGAAACTACGCCTCGGAAATACGCGCAACAAAGCAGGCAGGCGTAGCGCCCCGTCGCAGGAAATCGCAGCTTCAGGCTATCGTTGGAGACCGTGGCGTCGGGGCTGGTTGCGGGGGCATGATCCACACATTGTTTCGCGATGTCCAAAGCAATCATCCCGCCCTGCCCCACGATAGCAGCCTGCGGGAGAGCACCCAACGCGCGCCCAGTTGCGCGGCTTGCTCCGGGCGGACGAGACCGCGCGGAGGTGCAATCCATGCCCGGGATAGGGCCGATCACGGCCAACGCCCCGGCGACGACCGATAGTCTGACCGGGAATTGACCTGCGCGAAACCTTCGGTCCCGGCACCGGTCTGCCCGTCATGCCGGGATGTGGATCTGCGTCGGATAGCGTGGCTTCAGGCAGGATCGTCCTTCGGGACATATTCAAAGACCTCGGCATGCGACGCGACATGGAACCGCCCGTCCGCCGTCACCCAGCCGCGGAACATTCCGTCGGTGTTGTAGGGCGCGGCGATGTCGCCGTTGGCGGCCACGGCCACCAGCCCCGCGCCGATATTGTGGGGCTTCAGATCCTCCATCACCACGCGCCCGGCCGCCGTCGACAGATCCTCGCCCAGGTAGGCCATGCGGGCGGCGATCTCGTGGCCGACGACATGGCGGATGAAATATTCACCCTTGCCGGTGCCCGAGACCGCGCAGACGCCGTCGCGCGCATAGGTGCCCGCGCCGATGACGGGGCTGTCGCCGACCCGGCCGTCCGGCTTGTTGTTGTAGCCGCCGGTCGAGGTCGCCGCCGCCAGATGCCCGTGCAGATCCAGCGCCACCGCGCCAACGGTGCCGTGCTTTTCCGCCTCTTTCGCCCCGGCCTCGGTGCCTGCGGCGACATGCGCCTTCATCGCGGCCAGCGCCTGTTTGCGGCGTTCCGTGGTGAAATACTCCTGCGGCTCGGTCGGCAGGCCCATGCGCGCGGCAAAGCGGTCGGCGGCGGCTCCGGCCAGCAGGACCGCATCGCCATGATCCAGAACCGCCCGCGCCGCGGCGACCGGATTGCGGATATGCTGCGCCGCGCAGACCGCCCCCGCCGCCAGCGTCTCGCCATCCATGATCGAGGCGTCAAGCTCGTGGATGCCGTTCTCGTTCAGCGCGGCGCCGTGGCCCGCGTTGAAATGCGGGCTGTCCTCCATCACCATCACCGCCGCCTGCACCGCGTCGAGCGACCGTCCCCCCGCCGCCAGCACCGCATGGCCCGCCACGAGCGCACGCCCCAGATCGTTGCGGGCAGCCTGCCATTCGGCCTCGCTCAGATCGAGCTTCGCCATCACTCCACAGCCGCCATGAATGGCAAGCGCAAATCCGGTCATGATCGTCTCCGTCGTCGAAACGGGGGCGCCATCGCCGGGCGCCCCCTTTCGCATCATTGTTTCGGATGGATGTCCGTGGCCAGCGTATCCTCGTCCGAGCGCGGATCGTAGGTCAACTTGTCCTTCTTCGCGCCCCAGGCCGACAGATTGACCGCCAGCGGCAGGTCGGGCCGGTCCGTCGCGACCAGCATGTTGGCCTGTTCCAGCAGGTCGCGGCGCTTCGCCTCGTCCATCTCGACGGCGGCAGCCTCGATCAGTTCATCCATCTTCGGGTTGGAATAGCCGCGCACGTTGAACGCGCCAAGCGACTTTTCCTTGTCGTTCGTGTGCATCAGCGACGACAGCATATAGTTCGACTCGCCGGTCAGCGTGCCCCAGGAGGCCATGTACAGCGAATACTCACCGCGCGTCTTGGCCGGATTGAACACCGCGGCAGGCACGCCCTGCACGTTGACCGTCACGTCGATCGCCGCCAGAAGCTGCGCGACCGTCGGCCCAAGCTCCGTCGGCATCCGGTCGTTCGCATAGGCGAGCGTGACCTTGAACCCTTCGGGATATCCCGCCTCGGCCATCAGGGCATGGGCCTTTTCGACATCGAAGACCGGCGCCGGAATGTCCTTGTTGTAACCGAAGATATTGGGCGAAACGAGCTGTGTGGAAACCTCGCCCATCCCCTCAAGCGCGAATTCCACGATCGTCTCGCGGTCGAGCGCGAGGTCGAACGCCTCCCGCACGCGCGGGTCGAGGAAGGGGTTTTTGTCGAGCTTCTTGCCCGCATTGTCCCACACCTGCGGCGAATCCTCGCGGAAGTCGAATTCCAGATAGGGGATGTAGACCGAGGGCGACTTGATCACCTCAAGGTCCTTGTCGGATTCGATGCTGTCGATGTCGGTCGCCGGCACCTTCGAGATGATATCCACCTGCCCGGCCCTGAGCTGCGCGACGCGGGCGGCATCGTTCGGGATTTCCTTGCGGACAACCTTGTCCCAGGGCTGCGCGCCGTCCCAGTAGCCGTCGAATTTCTCCAGCACCAGATCCTGCGTCGGCGCCCAGGAGACGAATTTATAGGGGCCGGTGCCGATCGTGGCCTTGCCCGAGTTGAACCCTTCGGCCGAGGTCTCCTGCGTCGAATACTCCGCCGCCGCCTGATGGGAAACAATGAACAGGCGCACGAAATCGTTGGGCAGGGTCGGCGCCGGCCCGTTCGTCTTCACCCGGATGGTATAGTCGTCCACGATCTCGACCTCCGCGACACGGCGCACATAGATCGTCGTCGGGTTCGGGCCGGTGACGTTCGGGATCCGCTCGATCGAGAATTTCACATCCTCGGCGGTGAAATCGGACCCGTCGTGGAACTTCACCCCTTTGCGCAGGGTGAATTCCCAGGTCGTGTCGTCCAGCGCCTTCCATTCGGTGGCCAGCGATGGTTCGATCTGCAGATCGTTGCCCGATTTCAGCAGCGTATCGAAGATCTGCTTCGTCGCCTCGGCATTGGCCGCCGTGGCGGTGAAATGCGGGTCCATCGAAGCGGGGCCGGTTTTCGTCGCGATCACCAGATCCGCGGCCAGCGCCGGGATCGGGGATGCCAGCGCGGTCGCAAGGAATGCCGCGCGCAGAATGGGTGTCAGTTTCATTCATTCCCTCTCAGACAATAGCCCTTGGGCCAAGGATTGCATGCCGGCTTCGCGCCGGTCTGTTCTGGTTGCGCGCCGGTCACGGCCCCTCATCGGCCTGACCGTCGCCAAGCGACTGCGGCCATTGTCCCGAAGCCGTGACAAGCTTGGTCAGAATTTCGGACAGGCTCAGCCTTTCGGCGGGGCTGAGGCATTCGAGCATCCGGCGTTCCTGTTCGATCATCTCGGCCTTCACCTCCTCCACCGCCTGCCGCCCCCTGTCGGTCAGGAACAGGGTGACCCGGCGCTGATCGGCCGCGTCCACCTCCCGGTCGATCATGCCGCGCTGATGCACCTTGGAGGCGGCGCGGCTGAGCGTGTTCTTCGGAAATCCCGAAGACCGCACCACGTCCGTCAGCGTCGACGGCCCGCCCAGATAGAGCGACCACAGCACCACGAAATCCGGACGCAGCAGGCCCAGACGGTCCTGCACGAACCCGTAGACCGGATTGTTGAAATGCAGCGCCAGATAGTTCAGCCGGAATGAGAACCAGCACGGATTGCCCCACAACTTGACGTGCAAAAGGCTGTCGTCGGCGATATCGGGCGCGACGAGAGGTTCGTCCCGCCCTGCCCGCCCCTCGAAAAGAGCCTGCCGCATCGCGTCATCCATAAGGTGCCTCTGTTTTCATCAGTGGTTCCATTTGGGACGGTATCTCTGAAAAATATCTTGCGTCAATCCCTGTTTTTTGTTCCCTATGGAACCGAATAAAGGCGAACGGCCCCTTTGGCCGGTCGGCGGGGGGCGCATGCCGCATCCCGCCGATAAGATTCTGCGGAAGGACTGGGAAATGCGGATTCAGGACATGAACTGGAGCCAGGTCGAGGCGCGCGTGAAAGAGGACGACCGCTGCGTCCTGCCGATCGGATCGGTCGAACAGCACGCCTATCTGAGCCTCGCCACCGACACGATCCTGGCGGAGCGGGTCTCGGTCGAGGCGGCGGAGCCGCTTGGCGTGCCGGTCTATCCCTGCCTGCCGTTCGGCATGGCCTCGACCTTCGCGGCCTTCCCGGGCACCATGTCGCTGCGGCTGCGGACCTATCTCGCGGTGATCGAGGATCTGCTCGACAGCGTCTACCGCTCCGGCTTCCGGCGCATTCTCATTGTCAACGGCCATGGCGGCAACACGCCGGTCAACCCGCTGCTGAGCGAATGGATGAACGCGCACCGCGACGCCTCGGTCAAACTGCATGACTGGTGGCGCGCACCGAAGACCATGGCCAAGGTGCAGGAGATCGACCCGGCCGCCTCGCATGCGAGCTGGATGGAGAACTTTCCCTGGACCCGCATCGAGGGCGCGCCGATTCCGAACGACCGCAAGGAGCGCATCGACTTCGCCGCCACCGCCCGCGTCGACGCCTGGCGCAAGCGCGAACGGATCGCCGAGGGCAACTACCACGGCCTGTTCCAGCGCCCGGACGAGGACATGCTGGCGATCTGGCAGGTCGGCGTCGAGGAAACCCGGCACGAGATCGAGCACGGCTGGCACTGACAACGGCTTTCCCTTCCGGAGACTGGCATGGCATCCTTCATCATCCGCAGACTCGGGCAGGCGCTGGTCGTGCTGCTGGTCATGTCGATGCTCGTCTTCGCGGGTGTCTTTGTGATCGGCAATCCGGTTGACGTGCTGATCTCGCCCGATGCGACGCAGGAAATCCGGCGGCAGGTGATCGCGCAATACGGGCTCGACCTGCCGCTGTGGGACCAATACCTGCATTTCCTGCGACGCCTGCTGAGCGGTGATCTGGGCACGTCCTTCGTATTCAACATGCAGGTGGGCACGCTGATCGCGCAAAAACTGCCCGCGACGCTGGAACTGACGCTGATCGCGGTGCTGTTCGCCTCGGCCGTGGGGGTGCCGCTCGGCATTTACGCGGGCTATCGACCTGATAGCATCGCCGCACGCGTGATCATGGCGGTCTCGGTGCTGGGCTTTTCCGTGCCGACCTTCTGGATCGGGCTGATGCTTATCATGGTCTTTGCGGTGCAGCTTGGCATCCTGCCCGCCGGCGGCCGGGGCGAGACGCGGACCCTGTTCGGCGTGCCGTTTTCCTTCCTGACCGCCGACGGCTGGGCGCATCTGATCCTGCCCGCGCTGAACCTGTCGCTGTTCAAGATGTCGATGATGTGCCGTCTTGCCGCCTCGGGCACGCGCGAGGTGATGCTGACCGACACGATCAAATTCGCCCGCGCCGCCGGGATTTCCGAGGCGACGATCCTGCGCCGGCATGTGCTGAAGCTGATCTCGATCCCGCTGGTGACGGTGTTCGGACTGGAACTGGGGTCCACCCTCGCCTTCGCGCTGGTGACGGAGACGATCTTCAGCTGGCCCGGCCTCGGCAAGCTGATCGTGGATTCGATCACCTCGCTCGACCGGCCGGTGATGGTCGCCTATCTGATGCTGGTCTCGGCGCTGTTCGTGGTCATCAACCTGTGCGTGGATCTGGCCTATGTGGTTCTGGATCCCCGCCTGCGTCACGGGAGGCGCTGAGATGTCCGAGGCCCGGCCCCTGCAATCCGTTTCGCCGCTGGCGGCCTTCTGGCGTGACTTCCGCCGCAACAGGGTGGCGGTCGTCGCGCTGGCCGTGGTGGTGGCGATCATCCTGCTGGCGGTGTTTGCGCCGTTCGTCGTGCCGCAGGATCCCTATGACCTCAAGTCGCTGGTGCTGCGCGATGCCCGCCGCCCGCCGGGATATGTCGGGCGCGACGGGATGCTGCATCTGCTGGGCACCGACAGCCAGGGGCGCGACCTGCTTTCGGCGATCGTCTACGGCCTGAGGATTTCGCTCGAGATGGGGCTGATGGCCGGCGCCATCGCCTTTGCCATCGGCGCGGTGGTGGGGTGCAGCGCCGCCTATCTCGGCGGCCGGATCGAGGCGCTGATCATGCGCATCGTGGATGTGCAGCTCTCGTTCCCGGCGATCCTTCTGGCCTTCGTGGTGGCGGCGATCCTCGGGCAGGGCAAGGGGCAGTTGATCCTCGCGCTGGTCTTTGCGCAATACGCCTATTTCGTGCGCACGGCGCATGGCGCGGCGGCGGCCGAGCGGCAGAAGGATTACGTGCAGGCCGCGCTTTCCGTGCCGATGGGCGGCTGGTTCGTCATCACCCGCCACATCCTGCCGAATTCCCTGCCGCCGCTGATCGTGGTGGCGACGGTGCAGGTCGCCTCGGCCATCTCGCTCGAAGCGACGCTGTCCTTCCTCGGTGTCGGCCTGCCCGCCACGGAGCCCTCGCTCGGCATGCTGATCGCGAATGGCTTTCAATACCTGATGTCCGGCCGCTACTGGATCGCGATCTATCCCGGGGTGGCGCTGATCGTCCTGATCATGGCGATCAACCTCACCGGCGACCAGATCCGCGACCAGTTGAACCCGAGGCTGCGCAAATGACCCATCTTCTGAACGTCCGCGACCTGCGCACCTGGTTCCATACCGACCGCGGCATCGTCAGATCGGTCGACGGCATTTCCTTCACGCTGGAGCGCGGCGAGGTCATGGGCCTTGTGGGCGAATCCGGCTCGGGCAAGTCGATCACCGGCTTTTCCCTGATCGGGCTGATCGACCGGCCCGGCCGGATCGAGGACGGCAGCTCGATCCGCTTCGACGGGCGCGAACTCGTCGGCATGGAGGAACGCCAGCTGCGCCGCATCCGCGGCAAGGACATATCGATGGTCTTTCAGGACCCGATGATGACGCTGAACCCGGTGGTGAAGATCATCGACCAGATCGGCATGGCGATCCGCGCGCATGAACCCGCCTCGGACGCCGAGGTGCGCCGCCGCGCGGTCGAGGCGCTGGCCCGCGTCCGCATCGTCGATCCGGCCCACAAGGTCGATCAGTATCCGCATGAATTTTCCGGCGGCATGCGCCAGCGGGTGGCGATCGCCATCGCGCTGCTGCACCGCCCGCGGCTGGTCATCGCGGATGAGCCGACGACCGCGCTCGACGTCTCCGTGCAGGCCGAAATCCTGAAGGAGGTGAAGAGCCTCGTGGCCGAAATGGGCACCTCGCTGATCTGGATCAGCCACGATCTGGCGACGGTTTCCTCGATCGCCGACAGCATCGCCGTGATGCGGCGCGGCAAGATCGTCGAGGCCGGCCCCGTGCGCAGGGTGCTGGAAACGCCCGAGCATCCCTATACGCAGGGGCTGCTGGACGCCCTGCCCTCGCGCTCGCGGCCGGGGGAGTTGCTGGCCTCGAACGCGACCGAGGCGGCGGGGAAGATGGATTTCTCCGGTCTCGGCGGCGCGGCCATCGGCGCGCCGCCCGACCCCGCCTTCGTCGAGGCGCGCGGCGTGGACAAGATCTTCCTGGCCCAAGCGGGCGCGCTCCGACGTTTCGCGATCCGCTGCGGGCTGGCCAGACCGCCGGTGCCGGTGCGGGCGGTCAGCTCCGCCTCGCTGACCATCGCGCGGGGCGAGATCCTTGGTCTCGTCGGCGAATCCGGTTCGGGGAAATCGACGCTCGGGCGCATCCTGTGCGGCATCACCCCGCCCACCGACGGGCGCGTCACCGTCGGCGGCGCGCCGGTGATGGACGGCAACCGCAAGCACGGCACGAAGGTCCAGATGATCTTTCAGGATCCCTTCGCCTCGCTCGATCCGCGCCGGACGATCTTTCAATCCGTCGCCGAAGGCCCCGTCGTGCATGGCTTCTGCACACGCGGCGAGGCGCGCGCCTATGTCGATCGCTGGCTGCGCGCCGTGGCCTTCGATCCGGCGCTGGCGGACCGCTACCCGCATCAGTTCTCGGGCGGGCAGCGGCAGCGCATCGCCATCGCGCGGGCGCTGGCGATGCAGCCCGAGGTGATCATCTGCGACGAGCCTGTCGCCTCGCTCGACGTGTCGATCCAGGCGCAGGTGATCAACCTGCTGATGGAGCTGCGCCGCCACCTCAACCTGACACTGCTGTTCATCAGCCATGACCTGTCGGTGGTGCATCATCTCTGCGACCGGGTCATCGTCATGCGCCACGGCGAGATCATCGAAGAGGGCAGCGCCGCGCAGATCTTCGGCGCGCCGAAAGAGGCCTATACCCGGATGCTGCTGGAGGCGATCCCGCGTCCGGGCTTCGATATCGCCCGGGTTCCCGGCATCTGATGAGCTGGACGGTGGCGCCAAGGGCCGCTTCCCCGGACCGCGCCCGGAACCCGGCTTTTCGCCCGTGAGCCGCGATGATGTCTGCGTGGTTTCACGGGCCTGTCTTGCCGTCCCCGAGATCCCGTTTGGGGTTCCATCGCCACCGGAGACAATGACCGCGAGTCCGCCTGCTGCGGTGTCTCGATCCAGTCCATGGCTTCACCAATGGTGCGGATCACAATATAGTCCCCCCACTATAATCCATAGTCCCCCCACTATAATCCGTTGAGGACAGCCATCGCCATGTTGTATCGACCCAGCGGAATCTGCCCCGGTTAAGCGGCCAATCTGAATGCCTCGGCAGGCGTGCGCATTGCAAGCGCCTGGTGAGGGCGGCGGTTGTTTTAGAAGCTGATCCAGTCACCGATAGCGCGGGTCGCATGCCGGATGCTGTCGATGCGTTGGCGATGGACGCATTACTCTTTCAGCGTCCGGATCACGCGCTCGACCATGTCATTCTGCTGCGGGATGAGCCATGGTGCCGCCACGGGTTCAAGGCCCATGGCGAATGTGGGGACATCACAGGCCTGGCTTCAGCCCTGCGATCTCGGGGTTGGACTTTGATGGGTTACGCCGGCATTTCTCTTCCCCATTCAAACGAGGTGCCGTCGACCCAGATGCAGTGGGGGATGACCGCCAGTTTTCGCGCCACCGCGACCTGGGCTTTCTTCATGCCGTTTCGTCTGGCCAACCGCAGACCCCAGGCTTTGCCCGCACCATTGCCTTGTCCGGTGAAGCAGAACGCTCGCCGCCTCGAACAGATAGGTGCGCAGCAACCGATCTCCGCAGCGTGAGACATGGCCCTTTGTATCCGTTTGCCCCAGTTGCTTTCGCCGCGGGGTGAGGCCGAGATAGGCGCCGACGGTCGTGGCACTCCGAAAGCGGGCGGGATCATCAATGGTGTGCCGGAATGTCAGGGCAGTCACCATTCCGATGCCGGGAACGCTCATCAATCGGCGAGTCGTCTCGTCCCCTCTGGCCAAGTGACGGACCTGCTGATCGCCCCCCCCCCGAGTTCACCACAGACGTGGGCATGGACGGAAAGCAGCGGTTGTAAAACGCACCACAACACGTGACCTTCATCCGTCAATTCGATGACGCGACGCTGGAACTACCCGGCGACCGAGCGTGGAAAGATCAGGCCGTATTCCTTGAGCATCGACCGCACCTGGTTTTCCAGATCGCATCGGACGGCAACCAGCCGTGACCGGGCCACAAGAAGGGAACGCACCTGTTGACTGGCCGCGCTCTTCACCGCCACCTCGCGACACCAGCCGATCCGTACCAGCTCGGCCAGGCCGCGCGCGTCGTTTTCATCGCTTTTGTTCATTCGAACCGAAAGCCTGCTCGCATTGGACGTTTCAGGAAATGACCGAAGCAATTACGTCATCGGCACGGAACCCCCTATAGGCGTCCAAAAATGACCCCCTGCTTGTCGCACAGGTAGCTGACCCGATGCGGTGTAGCCTCCCCACAGCGCAGCCGTATCGGGCCAGCGGGGTTTCGGTTATTCCCTGATCTTGAAGCGCCAGCTCTCGTTGCCGGTCTCGACACTGTCGCAGTGATGGGTGAGGCGATCGAGGAGAGCGGTGGTCATCTTGGCGTCGCCGAAGACCGACGGCCATTCGCCGAAGTCGAGGTTTGTCGTCACGATGATGGAAATGCGCTCGTAGAGGCGGCTGATGAGGAGGAACAGCAGTTGCCCGCCGGTCTGGGCGAAGGGCAGATAGCCGAGTTCGTCGAGGATCAGGAAGTCGAGCCGGCACCGCAGATCCGCGGTGCGTCCCTGGCGGTCGGCGCGGGCTTCAGCATCGAGCTTGTTCACCAGGTCCACGACGTTGAAGAAGCGGCCTCGTTTTCCACGCCGGATACACGACCGGGCGATGCTGACGGCAAGGTGGGACTTCCCGGTGCCGGTCCCGCCGATCAGCACGATGTTGCGCTGCTGGTCGAGGAACTCCCCGCTGGCCAGATCTCGCACCAGCGTCTCGTTCACGGGCGTTTCCTCGAAGGCGAACTCGTCGATCTCCTTGGCCAAGGGAAGCCGTGCGATCGTCATCTGGTATTTGATCGAGCGTGCCTGCTTCTCGCTGATCTCCGCGTTCAGCAGGTCGCCGACGATCTGCTGCGGCTCGTGCTGTCGCTTCACTGCCGTGGCGATGATCTCATCGTAGGCGGCTTTCATGCCGTAGAGCTTCCGCTGGCCCATCGCGTCCAGCACCTTGCCCAGCTTGCGCTGAACGCGCCTGATCGCTGGCGGCAGTTCCCATTCCTTGAAGGGAGCTCCGTTCCGAAGGGCGCCGGGCTTGCGGGCCGGAACCGGAATATAGTGCAGCGGATCGTAGATGGCCTTGTCGCGACCGAAGGCGCGTTCGTGCTGCCCGACGATCTTGCCGTCCTGCCAGAACTCGACGCTCGGCATATGCGCGGATCTCGACCGGTCGACCTACAGCGCGACCGTCCACCGAGTAGCGGTTCTTGTCGAACCGGACGAGACAGGTCTTGGAGACCGAGGCCGGCACGGCATGGAAGCCATCGAAGGGACCGACATAGGGCACCAGACTCGCACGCTCGTCCTGGAACACCTCCCAGATCGTGCGCTCGCGCAGCTCGGGGTGCGGATGGGATCTGGCCCAGGCAACACAGCGATCCTTGAGCCACGCACTGAGTTCGGCGTGGCTTTTGAACTTCGGTCGAGACACGAAGAACCGCCGCCGGACAACGCCGACCTGGTTCTTGACCTGTCCCTTCTCCCAGCCAGAGGCAGGGGTGCAGGGCCGTTCATCGAGGCGCCATTGGTTCAAGCCCAATGGACGGCGGATCGACCAGATAGCGCCCGCACATCTGCTGGAAACGGCGATTGTAGGCGCGGTCGCGGCCAACGAAAATCGTATCCGCCGCCGTTTTCGTTCGGCTTGGCCTCAGACCCATGGCGGCCCAGCCTCACTGTCGTAGATCCCCCGAGCGCAGGCACCCCCGAAGAAGGCGAAGGCCTTGTCATGGCGTCGAAGATCGAAGCCATCGTAGCGCCATCGGTCCGAGCCCGATGGCTGAGGCTCCTGCGTCTCGCGCGGATAGGCCCGGACAAACAGCATCCGGCTGTGGCAGAGGCGGACATGCGCAACCTTCACTGTGGTGGTCGCCCCATCGATCACCACGATCTCGTGGCTCCAGTCGAACTGATAAGCCTCGCCCGGATCGAAGATCAACGGCACATAGGCGACGGCCGAAGCCTCCCGTTCCTCCTTGGACCACGAGCCCGCGTAGCGCCGGACAGCATCGTAGCCACCGTCATAGCCGAGGGACCGGAGTTCCTCGAAAACCCTGATCAGGGTCAGGCGCTCGCGCTTCGGTTTCAGGGCGTTTGCCGCCAGCATCCCGTCGAGCTTGTTTTCCAGGGGCCGATCTTCGGCAGCGGCTGGATTGTCCGTTCATAGGTCAGTTCCGTCACACCGGATCGGATCACTCTCCGCACCGTTCGGCGTGGCCTTGAACCGGTGGCGGCTCACGCCGCACTCCACGAGATCCGCAACTCCCGGCATATCTGCTTGATCGTCTTCTTCTCCTGGAAATACGCCCGACGGATCTTCGCAGTCATCTCCACAACCAACATCCCGCACTGCACCCCCCCGATGACCACGGGGGCATCATGACCATCAGTGTAAGGAGGCAGTTTTCTATGCCGGTTCAAACACTTTTGACGAGCCACTGAATTTTCCTCCAACTGAGATTGGAGTCCGGTCTTGATTGGAGGACGAACAGATGAAGCGGAAACGATTTACGGAAGAGCAGATCATCGCGGTGCTGCGGGAGTACGAGGCCGGTGCGAAGGCAGGCGAGCTGGCCCGCAAGCACGGGATCAGCTAGGCGACGCTGTATAATGGGAAGGCGAAGTATGGCGGGATGGA
Source organism: Paenirhodobacter populi (assembly GCF_004022215.1). Classification (GTDB taxonomy): domain Bacteria; phylum Pseudomonadota; class Alphaproteobacteria; order Rhodobacterales; family Rhodobacteraceae; genus Rhodobacter; species Rhodobacter populi. The sequence goes on along the minus strand of NZ_SAUZ01000012.1, from coordinate 112,024 downwards.
CGTGTCCGACGCCAAGCGCCTGAACGCTCTGGAAGACGAGAACACGAATCTTAAGAAGCTGTTGGCCGGCCAGATGCTGGACGCTGCGGCGCTTAAGAAGCTTCTGTCAAAAATGGCAGGGCCTGCCGTGAAGCGCGAAGCCGTCGCGCATCTGCGGGCCGTCATGGGCCTGTCAGAACGGCGGGCTTGTTCCATCGCCGGAGCGGACCGGAAGAGGGTGCGCTACCAGTCGTGCCGTCCGCCAGAGACGGAGCTGCGCGCCAGGGGATCTCGCCAACGCGCGGCGCCGCTTCGGTTATCGTCAGCGGTTCATCCTGCTGCGGCGGGAGGGCGAACCATCGGGGGTCAATCGCCTCTATCGTCTCTACCGGGAGGAAGGACTGACGGTTCGCAAGCGTCGAGCCCGACGGCGAGCCGTCGGCACATGGGCTCCGATCCTGGTTGAGGCAAAAGCAAACGCTCGATGGTCGCCGGACTTCGTGCATGACCAGTTTGCCTGCGGGCGGCGGTTCATTCGCCGTTAGGCGCGCACCAATGGCGCCTCAACGGCTCATTGCTGAACATCGTCGATGACGTGACGCGGGAATGTCTTGCCGCAATCCCGTTTACCATCGGCCTCGAACCGATGGCGGCTCGATGGCTCACCCTCGATCTCCGGCAGGCGTGTTGCTCGGAAACTGACCGACCTGATCGATCGTCGCAGCAAACCGGGGATGATCGTGTCCGATCACAGCACGGAGCTCACTTCGAACGCGATCCTGACCTGGTCGAAGGATCATCGTGTCGAGCGGCACGATATCGCGCCCGGCAAGCCGATGCAGAATGGCTCTGTCGAGAGCTTCAATGGGCGGATGCGCGATGAGCTCTTGAACGAGATCCTGTTCTCCGGCCTCGCCCATGCCCGCAGTGCCATCGTCGAATGGGTGGAGGATCCCAATACGACGAGGCCCCACTCCTCGCGTGGCTATCAAACCCCGGCGGCCTTCGCCGGGCTTCTCGCCGCAACCGCCAATCCGGTTGCTCATCCCGCGCCTCAGGGCGTGACAGTAACAGACGAGGCTCTAATCGCCGCTGGAAGAAGGTTCAGTGGCACGTCAGCCGGCCTCAAGAACAGGATGATGTCGCCCGAGATCGCCGCCGAGGCCATGCGCGCCTATGCCGAGGAGACCAACCGGCTGAACCGGGAGCGCCACTCGAACGGCGACGCCTGGAAGGCGGAACTGGTGAAGGTCGGGAAGCAGATCAGGGGCATCATCGAGGCGATCAAGGCCGGCATGCTCCATGAGAGCATGAAGGGCGAGATGACGGAGCTGGAAGCGCGCAAGAAGGAACTGGCGGAGCTTTTGGCCGATGGGCCGGATGATGGGCCGGACATCCTACCGAGCGCATCGGCGGTCTATGCGAAGATGGTCGCGGTCCTCACCGGAGCGCTGGCCCGACCCGACGAACGGCCGCAGGCGGCCGAGGCTTTGCGGATGCTGATCGAGAAGATCGTGCTCACTCCGGCCCAGAATGTGGGAAATCTACGCCACATTGCATGGCGAACTGCGGACGATCCTCGAATGGACCGATCGGCAAGCTATTGGAAAGGCGTCCAAAACGACAAAACCCGCGGTGTTATCCGCGGGCATGCCTGAAACGGTAGTTGCGGGGGCGTGCAGCTACCGATACCGACATTCGCTCCAGATAGTGATCTGACAAGCCGCTGTTGCAGCCCTTGCATCGGGTTGCTGTCCCGCCGGGATCTATCCGGCTTTCCGCCTTCAGCGGAGCAGGGACAAGCTGGAAAATCTCTTCCAGCGTCGCTCCGGCAGCCACCGCATGCGACGCAATCATCATCCAGCGACGCGACGGCAAATCATCGCTTCAGCCCTGATTGAACCGGGAAACGAACTGGTCGAACCTCGGGTTGTGGCCGCCACCGAAGAGCTGTTGCGGCGTGCCCTCGGCGCCGATCTGCCCCTGGTCGAGAAACAGGATCCGGCTTGAGACGTCGCGCGCGAAGGCCATCTCATGCGTCACGATGAGCATCGTCCGCCCTTCGTCCGCCAGATCGCGCATGACCTTCAGCACCTCGCCGACCAGTTCCGGGTCGAGCGCGGAGGTCGGTTCGTCGAACAGCAGCACCCGCGGCTTCATGACCAGCGCCCGCGCGATCGCGGCGCGCTGCTGCTGCCCGCCGGAAAGCTGCGCCGGATAGGCATCGCGCCGCGCGGTCAGGCCGACGCGCGCCAGCATGGCCTCCGCCTCTTCCCGGATCTCGGCCCGGCTGCGCCCCTGCACGTGGACGGGCGCCTCCATCAGGTTTTCGAGCACGGTCATGTGGCTCCAGAGGCAGAAGTTCTGGAAGACCATCGCCACCTGCGTGCGCAGACGATCGACCTGCCGGCGATTGGCGATCCGCAGCCTGTCCTTGCCGGCCCGCAGCCCGACCTCTTCGCCAAAGATGTGCAGCCGGCCCGCCGACGGCATTTCCAGAAGATTGAGGCAGCGCAGGAATGTCGATTTTCCCGAACCCGAGGCGCCGAGGATCGAGATGACCTCGCCATCCCTCGCGCTGAAATCTATCCCTTTCAGGACCTCGACGGTTCCGAAGTGCTTGCGCAGGCCCTCGGTCGCGATGACCGGGCTCGTATTCGCGGTGTTTGCTTGCATGGGGGAAGTCATGGCATTTCCAATCCTGTGGGGGGTTCAGGTGCGGCGATGGGCGTGATGGGCGTTCAGCCGCCGTTCGACCAGGGCGACGGCCAGGCTGACGAGGAAGGTCAGCGCCAGATAGATCGCACCGGCGACGACGAAGACCTCAAGCGCGCGATAGGTCGAGGAAATCAGCCGGTAGGAGATGTTGGTGACCTCGGCCACGGTGATCACGCTGGCGAGCGAGGTCGCCTTGACCATGAGGATGACCTCGCTGCCGTAAAGGGCGATGCCGTGGCGCAGGGCGATGGGCCAGGTGATCCGGCGGCGCAGCAGGACCCCCGACATGCCGGCAGCGCGCGCGGCCTCGACCTCACCTTCCGGTACGGCCTGCAGCGCGCCCCGGATGATCTCGGCGGTATAGGCCGAGGTGTTCAGCGCCAGCGCCAGGATCGCGCACCAGTAGGGCTCGCGCAGGAACGGCCAGAGGAAGGAGTCCCGCAGCTCGGGGATCTGGCCGAGGCCGTAGTAGATGAGAAAGATCTGCACCAGCAGCGGGGTGCCGCGAAACACCTCGACATGGGCGAGCGCGATCCACCGCAGGGGGGCGATCCCGCTGGCGGCGGCGGAGGCGACCAGCACGGCCAGCACGCCCCCCGCCAGAAGGCCGGAACCGGCGAGTTGCAGGGTGAGCGGAACGCCCGACAGGAGCTGGCGCGCGACGTCGATGAGAAAGGGCCAATCCATGACTAGCGGCTCCACGGTTTTGCGAGATGGCGTTCCAGCCCGCCGAGGGCCGCGCCGGTCATGCGTCCGATGATCAGGAACAGGATGGCGGCGATCCCGTAGAACAGCAGCGGCTGGCGGGTGGAACCGGCCGCCGTGCCGGCCTGACGCAACAGCTCGGTCAATCCGATGACGGAAAGCAGCGAGGTTTCCTTGAGCACCGATTGCCAGATGTTGCCGAGCGCGGGCAGCGCGAAGCGCAGGGTCTGCGGTGCGATGATCCGGCGCAGCAGCAGGTGCCGCGGCATGCCGCAGGCGGCGCCCGCCTCGATCTGGCCGCGATTGAGGCGCAGGAAGGCCGACCGGTAGGCCTCGGTCTGATAGGCGCCGGAGACGAGGCCGATGGCGATCACGCCGATGACGAACACCGGCAGCGAGTAAAATCCGGGAAAGCCGCCAAGGTTCATCACCTGCGTCACGGCGACGCTTCCGCCGAAGAACAGCAGATAGACGATGAGAATCTCCGGCACGCCACGGAAGATCGTGGTGTAGAACTGGCCGATCATCCTCGGGGCGAGCAGGGACGAAAGTTTCAGGGCCGCGCCGAGAAGCCCGAACAGGCTTCCCAGAAAGAAGCCGCAGATCGCGGCGGCGATGGTCGTTCCGGCGGCTTTCAGCAGCAGGAATCCCCATCCCTGCGGTCCGAAGCCCAGTAGTTCAAAAGTGCCTGGCGTCATGCGGAGCTCCTTGACATCGGGCGGTGATCGGGACGGACGAAACGGTCCGTGGCGAAAGGGGCGAGCCGCGGATCGGGGCGGCCCGTGACGATCGACTGCGCGACGATCTCGCCCACGGCGGGGGCGAGCTGGAAGCCGTGGCCGCAGAAGCCGAAGACATGCCAGAGGCCGGGGTGCAGGCTGCTCGGGCCGATGAACGAGATGCCGTCCGGTGTTTTGCCTTCAAGCCCGGTCCATGTCCGCACGACGGGGACCCGCGCCAGCGCCGGAAAGGCCGCGACGGTGGCGGCGGCGCTCGACGCCATGCGGTCCATCACCACGAAGGAGGTGTTGCGGTCGAGGCAGGGCTTGCCCGATATGCCGCCGCCGATGACGAGCGATCCGACCGCGCTTTGCTTGAACGACAGCGGCTGGTCGATGCCGATCACCACCGGCGCGAAGAGCGGTTTGACGCGGGCCGTCACCATCATCGACAGCGCCAGAACGTCGAGCGGCAGGGTTTCACCCACGCTCTCGGCCACCTGCGCGCCCCATGCGCCGGCGCAGTTGACGACCTGTTCCGCCTCCATCGGCCCGGCATCCGTTTCCGCGCGCCAATGCCCTGCGGCCTGTGGTGTCAGGTCGCGCAGGGAACAGCCCTCGATGATGCGCACCCCCGCCGCCTCGGCCGCCAGCCGGAAGGCGCGGGCGGCATTGGCCGGGTTCGCATGCCCGTCGCGCCGCGAGATGAGCCCGCCGAGGGCCGAGGGCGCGAGCCCCGGCAAGAGCCGGTGCAGCTCCCGCGGCTCGACGACCTCTTCCGACAGGATCCCGCGGCGCTGCATGTCCTGCACGCGGGCATGGATCCATTGCAGCTCCGCCGCCTCCATCGCCACGGCGATCTGCGAGACCCCCAGACGGATCTCACAAGTTTCGGCCGCTTCCGCGCCGACGATATCGGCGAGGTTTTCCCACATCTCCATCGCGCGGAGGGAAAGCGGATATTCCCGCACGTCGCGCATCAGCAGCCGGAGCCCGCCCGCATTCACGCTGGAGGCATGGCGTCCAGCGATGTTCTTTTCGATCACCGTCACCCGGCGCCCCGCGCGTGCGAGGAACAGGGCGGCCGCGCAGCCATGCAGCCCGCCGCCGATGATCAGGACGTCCGAGGGACTATTCATCGGCATCATCTCCGGCGGCAACGGGCTTGTCTTCGAGCGACACGACTTGCGCGAGTTCAGGATCCAGCCCCGTCAAACCCGCCAGCGCGCCGAGCGGCAGCGGCCGAACCGGGGGGCGGGCATGGAAGGGAACGGGCGGCGCGGAACATTCAGCTTCAAGGATGCGGGCCAATGTGACGGCGCAGTTCCGCCCCTGACACGGCCCCATGCCGCAGCGCGTGATCCCGCGGATCTGGTTCATCTCGGTCGCTCCGGCACGGATCTGTGTGCGCAGCGTGCCGGCGGTGATCTCTTCGCAGCGGCAGACGGTGGTTGTGTCAGCGGGCAGATGTTTCGCCAGTCCGGGCGGAAAGGCCGCGTCGATGAAGCCCCGCGCGGCCATCGCTTGCCGGACGTCGGCGGCGGTGTCCGAGGCCGCGGCCCCCAGGATCGCCGCCGCGACATGCCGCCCATGCGCGATGGCGGCCTCGGCCCCGCCGATCCGCCGGGCATCGCCCGATATCCGGATGCGGCACGGCCCTGCCGTCAGGGACGGCCCGGGCACCAGCTCCGCCCGGCCATCGGGCGATGTCCTCGGCCGCCAGCTTGCCTCCGAATCCCGCCATTCGAGCGCCAGCCCGGCGCAATGCGCCAGATCGACCGAGGGCACGATGCCGTCATGGACCACCAGCAGGTCGCAGGGCAGGTCCAGCGTCTTGCCCGAGACCTTCATGCTCACGGCCTCGACCCGCTCCGTCCCTTTCGCCGCCAGTTCGGTGATGCCCGTGCGCATCGGGATGCCCGCCAGCCGCAGACGCGCGAGCCAGTCCAGCCCCTTGACGACGGCGGGCAAGGCGGCGGGGCGCAGCTGTGCCAGCGCGGCGATCTTGTCGCGCAGGCGGTCCGTGCGCGCGATCAGCGCCGGCTTCACGCCGAGGCGTCGCAACTGTTCCGCCAGAAGGAAGATCAGCGGCCCCGTGCCCGCAAGGACGATGCGCCCCTCGGGCCTCAGGCGCCCGGCCTTGATCAGCGTCTGCACCGCGCCGGCGGTCATCACGCCGGGCAGGGTCCAGCCCGGAAAGGGCGTCGGCCGTTCCATCGCGCCGCTTGCAAGCACGACCTGCGGGGCGCGCAGATAGCCCGCCGCGCCGCCCCGGAGCCAGCCGACCGTGCCATCGGCGCGCAGGTCCCAGACCGTCGTCTCGGGCCGATAGTCGATCCCCGGCGTTGCGCGAAAGGCCTGCATCAGCGCCTTGCCCGCGCTGTAGGCGGGGCCGAGCGCCGCCAGAAGCGCCCCGGTTTCCGGATCCGCGAAATTCGCCTCGAGCGCGCGGAAGATCTGGCCGCCCGGCGCGGGTTGCATGTCGAGGACGATGACCCGCCTCCCGGCAGCCGCGAGGTCGATGGCCGCCGACATGCCGGCCGGGCCGGCCCCGATGACGATCACATCCGCATCGGCGGCGGGCGCTCCGAAGGACAGGGCGTTCATCACGGGGAGACTCCGTCGATCGTGGCCGCGCCCTGCTGCGTGCGGACCCGCATCCCATCCGAGACCGGCGAGAGGCAGGCCTGACGGCTTCCGACGCCGTCGATCTCCACCAGACAGTCGAAGCAATGCCCGATCATGCAATAGGGCAGCCTCGGCGCCCCGCTGACCGGCGTGGTGCGGAAGCGGGACAGGCCGGCCCGCAGCAGGCATGCCGCGATCGTCTCCCCCGGGCGGGCCGGGATCGGCGTGTCGTCCATGAAAATGGTTATCGTCGCCTCGGCGGACCCGATGGGCGTAAACATGTCGGCACCTGTCTGTGGATGGGGTCGGATCGCAGCAACGCGACCGGGGGGAGGTCCCCTCCCCGCAGGGAGGGGAGGCCGCGTCACTCGTGGATGGAAATGTCGACGCCGAACCACTTTTCGGTCAGCGCCTTGTTGGTGCCATCCTCGTTGACCGCCGTGATGGCATCGTCGAAGGCCTCGCGCAGCGCGTCGTCACCCTTGCGCAGGGCGACGTTGGTCGTGCCCATACCCAGCACCCCGCCCGAGAAGGTCGGGCCGGTGAAGACCAGCGCCGGGTTCGCGTCGATGACGGCCTTGAAGGCGGTGACATTGGCCACGGCGACGTCGATGCGCCCGGCGGAGAGTTCAAGGCCAAGCTGCTCGAACGACGGATATTCGCGGATGTTCAGGCCCTTGAAATATTCCGAGACGAAGCTCGCCGCGGTCGAGCCGGTCTGCACGCCGATCACCTTGCCGGCCAGACCCGCCTTCAGCGTGTCGATGGCGCTGGACGCCTCGTCAGGTGCATTCGTCAGATCGAAGGACAGACCCGTATCCGGCAGTTCCGCAAGGCTGGTGTCGCCCATCGCCAGAAATCCGTTCGGCGCCTTGGCATAGGGCCGGGAGAAGGCGACGACCTTGGTGCGTTCCTCGGTCACGCCCATCGAGGCCATGATCGCGTCGTATCGCCCGACGGTCAGGCCGGGAATGATGCCGTTCCATTCCTGCGCGACCACGGTGCATTCGATCTTCATCCGTTCACACAGGATCGGGATCAGGTCGATCTCATAGCCGACGAGAGAGCCGTCGGCGGCAGAATAGTTCCACGGGGGATAGGCCCCCTCGGTCGCGATGGTGATGCGTTCCGGCAGGTTCTGCGCGGCGGCCGCCCCGGCAATGAGAGGCAGAATCGCAAGCGCAAGCGTCATGTGACGTGCAAGCATTTCCCTGTTTCCTTTTGTTTGTTTTGTCGACGGGCCGGCAGTCCGGACCGAAGCCCTTTTTCCTTAGCGGCTCGATCGAGGTTTATGGATACAGTATCTGTTTGATCTGAGACCAAGCTGAGCTTATGCTGAAAGCCGATGTCATCGCTCATTCCCTCCCTGAACTGGCTCCGCGTGTTCGAGGCTGCCGCACGGCATCAGAGCTTCGCCAGAGCCGCGCAGGAGCTGAACATGTCGGCCGCCGCCGTCAGCCAGCAGGTCCTTGCGCTGGAAACCTCGCTTGGCCGGCCGCTGTTCGAGCGCGCGCCCAATCGCGTGACCCTGACGACCGAGGGAAGCGATTTCCTCCCCACGGTTCAGGTGTCCCTCGCGACGATCGAAAGCAAGGCCTCCCTCCTCTTCGCGCGGCAGCGTGTCGAGCGGATCACCCTGCTTGCCAGTCAGCTGATGGCGATGAGCTGGCTACCCCGTGTCATCGCCGATTTCGAGCGCGACAATCCCTTGATCCGTGTCGATGTCGTCATGGAGGGGGTCAGCCGGGGCGATGCGCCGGATCTGGCCATACGCTTCGGCGATGAGCCGCGGCTGGTGCGCCATCCGGGCTGGCTGATGGGGATGAGCCATGTGGTCCTCGGACGGGCGGAAGATGTCGCCCGGCTCGACAGCCTTGACGACCTGCTGTCGTCATTCCGGCTGTTCGACCTTGCCCCGCATGTGATGGGCTGGGCCGCGCTGCTCCACCACAATTTCGGACCGATGCCGGACCGGCACCTCAGAATCGAGATCGTCGACACGACGCCTCTTGCGCTCGTCATGGTCAGTCAGGGCATGGGGCTGGCGATCGGCCATTACCCCGTCTGCGCGCCGCTGGCCAAGGCTCTGGGCCTGCAGGTCTGCCCGCTGGTCCCGAGGACGCCGGGGCCGGGCAATTACTACCTCGAACAACCAGTGGGCCGTCCGCAACGGGCCGCCGTATTCCAGTTGGAACGCGCACTTCAGGCGGCGGCTCAGGTCTCCATGCGGGCAATGTAGCGCTTCCGCCGTTGGGGGGATGATATGATCGTCGCCGAGGATGCCGATCCGGTGGCGGCGGGGCTGGCCTGTGCGACGCGGAAATACCGCAATTCTGGGCAGGTTTGCACTGCGCCCACCCGGTTCTTCGTGCTGAAAGTCTTTGCCGGCCGTTCACCGAAGCCTTCCTTGAAAAGGCCCGGTCGATCCGCGTGGGGGACGGGATGGATCCCGACGCGCAGATGGGTCCCGTTGCCGACCACCGCCGCGTCGATGCGCTGGAGGCCTTGACCGCGGGCGCCGAGGCCAAGGGCGCCAGACTGCTGTGTGGCGGCAAGCGGCTGAACCGCGAGGGCTATTTTTTCCCGCCGACGGTGTTTGCGGACCTGCCGGATGAGGCAGATGTCCTGAAGACCGAACCCTTCTGACCGCTCGCGATCATCAATCCCTTCGGCTCGCCGGACGAAGCGATCGGCTACCCGCCCAGAAACCGAGGATGGCTGCGTGAAGTCTACCGGCGCTCTGAACTCAACGGGGAAAAGGGCGTGCCCGATCACGCCCGACTTCCGCAACAACGTCTTTCTGCACAGGTCAGGACCTGATGAGCAGAAAGCGGCACGAACCGCCCTCCCAGATTTTATTTTTGCACAGAATCGATTTTTATATATAGAATGAAAAATAACATCGTCGCACGGGCTGCATATCGGAGAGGAGGGGCTGGTGACAAACAAGGCTGCGCCAGAGGAAGGAACCCTGACCGAGAAGGCTGCGCAGTTGCTGCAGCGCGAGATCCTTCAGGGCGTTCTTGAGCCGGGAGCAAGGCTGGCGGTCATCGACCTTTCCGAACGATATGGCATCGGGGCCACGCCCATCCGCGAGGCGTTGTCGCGTCTGACGTCGCAGAATCTTGTCGCTGCGGTCGGGCGGCGCGGCTTTCATGTGCGCGGCATGAACTATGAGGATCTGCACGACATCACCCGTGTCCGCTTTCTTGTCGAGCAAGAGGCCCTGCGTCTGTCGATGCGGCAGGGCGGTGACGAATGGGAAGGAGAGCTGGTCGCCTCACTGCACCGTTTGCAGCTTTACGTCGAACGGGCCGGATCGAATTTCGGCGCGGGCGGAGAGCAGTTCGACCAACTGCATCACCAGTTCCACGCCAAGCTGATCGGTGGGTCCGGTTCTCCGCGTCTCACCGAACTGGCGCGCGATCTTTACAATCAGGCCTATCGGTATCGGCGCTCCAACATGCGCAGGTTGATCGACGCCGACGACTTCATGCAGATGCACCGGGTTCTGGCGCATGCCGCCCTGAGCCGCGATGAGACACGCGCGCTGGAGCTGCTGCATGAACATCTGAATTCCACCCTGGCCAATGTCTATCCTGATCGGGAGAGGCCCTGACCAGAAAGCGCTGTGGGAGGTTCCGGAGGAGGTAGCGTGACGGGGCCGTAGCGGCCCAAGAAGTGGCGATAGCTGAGGCTGCGCCGGGACTTCGGCCCCTCAGGGCCGGAGATGGGAGAGAAATGTCAAAGCAGAGCGGTGCTGCCGCCCGGAACATGTTCCGGGGGAATGGCTTCGCGCACCCGCACTGCAAGGGAGGAGGACGACATGACGGAAATCAGGGATATTGCGATCATCGGTGCCGGGACAATGGGCCACGGCATCGCGGAAACCTTCGCGCGCTTTGGATATGAGGTCCGGGTTTACGAAAAGTTCCGGGCCACGCAGGAAAAGGCCCTGGCGAGCATCGCCGAAGAACTGGGTCTTCTGGCCGAGATGGGCAGGATCGAGACCGCTTCGATCGACCAGATTCTTGGGCGGATCACCTTTTGCGAGGATCTGGCCAGCACGGTGAAGGGCAGCGATTTTGTCATCGAGGCCATACCCGAGGACATCGGGATGAAGCGGGACCTGTTCCGCGCGCTCGACGCACTTTGCGACCCGGGAACCATTCTGGCGAGCAATACCTCAAGCCTCGATCTTTTCGACATGATCGACGGGGTGCGCCCGGAGCGGGTGAAAAGCTGCCTGATCTGCCACTGGTATAATCCGGCGCATCTGGTGCCGCTGGTCGAGCTTTCGCAGTTCGGGAACATGCCCGATGACGCGCTCGAACGGGTCGAAAGGCTGTTCACCGGCATCGGCAAGAAGACGATCCGCGTGCTTGCGAACATTCCCGGCCTGATCGCCAACCGCATTCAGCAAGGCATCGCGCGAGAGGTATTCTCGCTCATCGAGATGGGCGCCGCTTCGCCCGAGGATATCGACGCCGCCCTGAAATACGGCCCGGCCTTTCGTTATGCGACGACCGGCCAGCTCGAAATCGCGGATTTCGGCGGCCTCGATATCTGGTGCACGGTGGGCGACAATCTTCTGCCGGCCATCAGCAGCGCACAGAAGGCGAGTGACCTTCTTCGCCAGAAGATCGCCGAGAACAAGCTCGGCCTCAAGACCGGCGAGGGGTTCTTTGCCTATGCCGATGATCGCAGGAGCCAGGTGACGCGCGATTTCCATATCCGTCTGATCCGCCAGCTCGCGGTCACGGAGCAGAACTGAACCGGTTCCAGGGGAGGAGAGAACCATGATTACCGACACGAGACAGATGGGCGGCGGCTCATTCCTGTGGCGACTAAGCAAGAAATTCGACTTCGCGGCAGAAAAGATCATTCCGGATCCGCTGGTATTCTGCCTGATCTTCACGCTGGTCCTGTTCGTCTGCGGCGTGCTTTTCACCGGCAGCACGCCGCTCGACATGGCGCAATACTGGTATGACGGCATCTGGTCGCAGATCGCCTTCGCCTTCCAGATGTCGTTCATGGTGGTCTGCTGCGCGGTCGCGGCGCGCTCGCCGCAGATCGCGGCCGGGCTCGACCGTCTGGCGGGACTCGCGCGGACCCCGATCTCGGCGGTGCTGCTGCTGATGGTCTTCGGCTATCTGGCCAGTTTCGTGAACTGGGCCTTTGCGCTGATCGTGACGCCGGTGCTGGCCATGGCGCTCAGCAAGCGGATCCCCGGACTGCATTTTCCGATGCTGATCGCGGCGGGATATTCGACGATGATCCTTGGCCAGTGCCTCAGCCCGACGGGAACCGTCTTTGCGCTGCTGGCCAGCCCGGAGCATTTCCTTGCCGGCAAGATCGGCGTCATTCCGCAGACGGAGACCACCTACAATCCGGCGAATATCGTCATCTGGGTGATCCTTGCCTCCATCACCGTGCTGATCGCGGTCATGGCCCTGCCGCCGACGCATCAGGTAGTGGAGTTCCGGAGCGAAGCGGCCCCTGCCCCACCATCCGCGGCCAGGCTGGATTCCACCGGGGAATCTCTTGCCGATCGGATGAACGGCAGCCGGTTGATCATGTGGGCGATGGGGCTGCTTGGCGTGACCATGATCGTCTACACGATCGTGTCGAACGGCCTCTTTTCCTCGTTGACGCTGAACTTCGTGATCTTCGTCTTTCTCATCCTGAACTTCTTTCTCTACAACACGCCGGAGAAGTTCATCACCGCATACCGCGACAACCTGAAGCTTGCGACGGATGTGATGATCCAGTTTCCGTTCTATGGCGGAATCGCGGGGATGATGGCCCAGTCGGGCATGGCGGTGGCGGTGGTCGGTTTCTTCACCTCGCTTTCGACCGCCGAGACGATGCCGCTTTACACCTACTACGCCACCTCCTTCGTGAACCTGTTCATCCCGTCCCAAGGCGGACAGTGGATCGTTCAGGGGGATATGACGGTCGATGCCGCGATGCTTCTGGGCGCGGATCTGAACCTGGTGGTGAATGCCTTCGTCTACGGCGATCAGGCCACCAATCTGCTGCAGCCGCTCTATGTCATTCCCGCGCTGGCGGTGGTGGGAATGCGGCTCAGGGATGTCTGGGGTTACATGGCGTTCCTGTGGTGCATCTGGTTCGTCGTGACCTCTGTCGCGCTCCTCGTGATCCCGAGATTCTTCTAGGGGAGCCATACCGATGACCCGCCGGTTCCGCCGCCTGTGCGCGGTATCGGCGGGCCTCCTCTCCGGGAGCCGCCAAGCGGGTGGCATCCGGGGAGGTTTACTTCGCCGATGCGCTTGCGGATCGGCCCGGACCGAACCTAACGCAGGATGGATTTGATGGCCTTGTACCTCGATATTGATCACACCCATGACATTGCTCAGAAAAGCTGGGTCCCGAGCGCGAATGCGCCCGATACCGAATTTCCGATCCAGAATCTGCCACTCGGCGTCTTTTCAACCGAAGAGGGGAAGACGCATGTGGGCGTGGCGATCGGCGATCAGGTCCTCGACCTCGTGACGGCGCATGACATGGGGCTGCTGGGCAATGCGGTCCCGCGCGATCTGCTTGCGACCGATAGCCTCAACACTTTTTTCGCCGCGGGTCACACCACTGGCATTGCGCTCCGCCACGCTGTCTTCGCACTGCTGAACGAGGCAGATCCCCGCGATGCGGCGCGGCATGGCGCGGAGTTGCTCCACCCGCAGACGAATGTCGTGATGCACCGCCCGACGCGGGTGGGGAACTACACCGACTTCTATGCCGGCATTCATCACGCCGTGCGCGCGGGCTCCCTCCTGCAGCCCGAGAACCCCCTGCCCGACAACTACAAATGGGTGCCGATCGGCTATCATGGCCGCGCCTCGACGGTAAAGGTCTCGGGCATGGCGGTCCGCCGGCCAAGCGGTCAGCTGATGGCGGCGCAGGGCAATGGCACGCCCAGCTTCGGCCCCTGCCGCGAGCTGGACCTCGAACTGGAAATGGCGGTCTATCTGGGCAAGCCTTCCGCCTGGGGAGAGACGATCGCAATCGCCGAGGCCGGTGAACATATCGCGGGCTACGGGCTTTTGAACGACTGGTCGGCACGCGACATCCAGCGGTGGGAGATGAAGCCCCTTGGCCCGTTCCTGGCAAAGAATTTCGGCACGACCGTTTCGCCCTGGGTGCTGACGCCCTATGCGCTTGCACCGTTCCGGGTTCCCATGGCTCCGCGCGATGCGGAGGATCCGCAACCCCTGCCCTATCTCCATTCTGCGCAGGATCAGGCGGCGGGAACGTTCGACATCGCGCTGGAGGTGAAGCTGCGGACCCGCAGGATGCTCTCCGCCGGCGAGGATGCGGTGACCATCATCACCTCGAACATGCGGCATCTTTACTGGACACCGCAGCAACTGCTGACGCATCACGCCTCTTCGGGTTGCCAGATGGAGGCTGGCGACCTGATCGGCACGGGCACGATCTCGGGGCCGGTCGATGATCAGCTCGGCAGCCTGCTTGAGCTGACCGTGAACGGGCAACAGCCCGTCAGGCTACCGAATGGCGAGATGCGCAGCTATCTGGAGGACGGGGACGAAGTCACGCTGAAAGGGTTTTGCCGCCGCGAAGGCTTTGCCCCGATCGGTTTCGGCGATTGCTCCGGGGTCGTTGCGGCGGCGTCGTGACGCTGCGCGCGACGAACAGTAATCGCATCGGCATCGGGAAGAAGATCGGACGCGCATGTCGCACCTGCCAGTTGGTCACATCTGTGCAAAGCCGCTTGGCGGGGATGAGTCCGTTTCCGAAGTCTGAAGTCTGGATTGATCGGCTGATTGGACGCATAGGCCCGAAAGATCATGCACGGCACGACGACAGATCGCCGCAAAAGGAACGCAACCGCGCGAGGGTCTCGAAACGGAACGGGAGCTTCATACAGGCCAGCCCCGCTCTCAGCGTGATGGACCGTTGATCTGCTCGCCTGAGGATGGCCAAAGCTCGGGGCCATGGCCCCGAGCAAATGCGAACACGCCCCGCGCCCGGGTCAAACGGGGTGATGGATCGCATCACCGCCGAACCGGAGAGCTTCCGGGTCGTAACCGGGTCGCTGGTGTTCGGCGCGGCGGGGATGCTGCGCGGGCGACGGGCGACGACGCATTGGAACGCGCATGATTTCCTTGCCCGTTTCGGCGCCATTCCGGTCGAGGGGCGGATCGTACGGGATGGCACGCTGATCTCAGCGGGCGGGGTGACTTCGGGGATCGACTTCGGGCTTGCGGTGCTCGCCGAACTGCCCGGGCAGGCCGAGGCGGAAACCGTGCAGCTGTCGCTCGAATACGCCCCGGCACCGCCGTTTCAGGCGGGAACCCGGAGACCGCGCCTGCCGCCGTGCTTGCCGCGGCCCGGGAAAGGCTGGCACCATCACGGCACGCGCGGGCGGCCATCCTCGACCGGATCAGCGCGGCGCAGGCCTGATCCGGTCGTCCGTCCTCTCTTCCGGTTGCCCCGCCCCAGCCGGGAACCTTGCGCGATAGACAGAGGGCGGCAGGCCCATCGCCGCCCGGAAATGCTCGCGGAAGTTCGTCGCGCTGCCGAGACCGCAAAGCGCAGCGATTTCGCCGACGGAGCGCGAGGAGCCTTCGAGCAGCTCCTTCGCCAGTGACAACCGTTCGCGCAGCAGCCATTCCCCCGGCGCCAACCCGGTCGCATCGCGGATATGACTCTGAATGCTACGCGAGTTGACATGCGCCTCTCCCGCCATGCGCACGATGCTCCAGTCCTCGTCCAGATGCGCCCTGATCCTGTCGAGCAGTCCCGCGACACGCGTGCCCGACGGCGTCGGCAGGGGGCGCTCGATGAACTGCGACTGGCCGCCATCGCGGTGGGCCGCGATCACCAGACGCCGCGCCACGCGGTTCGCGGCCTGTGCGCCATAATCGCGGCGCACCAGATAGATACACAGATCGAGCCCCGCCGAACTGCCGGCCGAGGTCATCACCGCCCCCTCATCGACGTAAAGCGCATCCGGCAGAACGGTGATCTTCGGAAACCGGGCGGCGAGCCGCGCGGCGTGATGCCAGTGCGTCGTGGCTCGTTTCCCGTCGAGCAGCCCGCATTGCGCCAGCACAAAGGCTCCGCCGCAGATCGAAACGATCCGTGACCCCGCCGCATGGGCATCGCACAAGGCCGACAGAAGCCCGGCAGGCGCGGGCTCGTCCATCCCCCGCCAGCCGGGAAGGACAACCGTATCCGCCCGGGGAAGCAACTCCAGACCGCCATCCGGCTCGACCCGCAATCCGCCTGCGGCGTGGATCGGGCCGGGCTCTGCGGCGACGGTCATGCAGCGATACCAGCTTTCGCCCATCTCCGGCCGAGACAGGCGGTCGGCCATTGCGCCCGGCTCTCGCAGTTCGCCAGACCATATCCCTTGTCCAGTCAGATCAGCAGGGAGCCTCGTCGCTTCAGCGCATTCGCCATCAGGCTTGAACCAGTGGCGCCTCAATGGCTCATTTGCAAGACTTCCAGTTCGTCGTGCGGTAGCGGGCAGGCTCAGGTTTACTCATGACAGAAGTCTAACAGCATGGATTCGCCTTGGGCATCCTGCTGGAGATAGACTTTCTTCAACAGCCCCTTGCACAGATGAAAAGCCGTTTCATCCACGAGCTTCCCATCGCGCGATAAAGCAACTGCGCTACGTCGACCAGAAACCCGCGTCCAGGTTGATGTGACATCTCCCTTGACAAAACCCGACACCCTGCTCAGGCCGCAATCCCGGATTGGGAAAAACCCATCCGCAGCATCTTGATGAACTCATGCGCCGCAAAGGACAGCTTGCGGTCGCGGTGCACGCAGACCGACGAACGCACCATCAAAAAGGTCGGGACATCGATCGGAATGGCCACCAGCAGGCCCATCTGGATCTCTCGGAAGGCTGCTAACACGGGGCCGAGCGTCACGCAATTTCCGGTCGCGGCCATGGCGCGAGGCAGCTCGATGTTGTTGGTCTCGACGACATAGTCAGGCTGCAGACGTCGGGCCTCGACCGCGCTGTCGAACAGCTGACGCAGGCCAAAGCCACGGTGCGGCAACGCAAGCCGGTTCTGACAGATCTCGTCAAGCCGGACGGTCGCATTCTGGGCCAGCGGGTGGTTGGTGGCGACAAGGCACATCACCGGATCGGCGCGCTCGACCACGATCTCGAGCTCGGGCCGCAACGAGGCGTTATAGGTGATGCCAATGTCGGTCTGGTTCTTGATCAGCGCCTCGACTATGGCATCGCTGGCGTTGCTCGATACTGAAAAGCGAATGCCGGGAAAGCGGCTGCTGAAACCCGCGATCACCTCGGGCAGCATGCTCGACAGCACCCCCTCCATCACATGGATCTTGACCTCGCCCTGACGTAGCGACCTGAACCCCGAGATGCTGTCCTTTACCTGGTCAAGTTCCCGGAACATGTTACGGGTATAGCGCTCGAGCAATACGCCCGCGGGGGTCAGTTCGACACCGGTGTTGGTCCGCTCGAGCAGCGGCGCCCCAAAGGAATGTTCAAGCATCGCCAGCTGTCGGCTGACAGCCGAGGGCGCAACATGCAACCGGTCTGCTGCGCGGCGAATGGCCTTGGTCTTGGCGACCTCGTTGAAATAGCGAAAGGCGACAAAGTTCATCTGAGGTCTCTTGGGCCAGCGAAGTCGTCATGGGTAAAGGCATCCGGCGGCCCAGAGGCGGGCCCGAACGGTCGGGCCATATGGCCCGATGTCGGATCAGTCCGCGGGGCGGGCCGCCTGTCGGTTCGCTGTCGGCGTCGTGACGTACCGAGATCAATCTGGCCGTTATCAATCCGGCAACGCACGAGCTGGAAAATGGGGCTACACCGCAACCGGGCGGTATGGCTAGCCTTGGCGTTGAAAGGACTATCAGGAATACGGCACTTGCGGAATTTATGTTCATATCGACCGAAAATCATGCGAAAATGAAAATTGCTTTAGCCCCCTTTGCACTGCTCATGCTGCGGCCAAAGGCCTCGGTATGCTGAGGGCGCCCCCCCGCGCCGCCCTGCCGACACACCCGGATCGACAAGCCAATACGCTGGCCGACTGTATCCGGCGGCTGCGCCTCGTCGAGCGGGTGGTGATCGAGGACGGCCATGGCCACTTCTGGCTGGTGCTTCCGGCGGCCTTCGCCAGTGCGGGCAAGGTCGCGGCGATGACCCGGGACGCGGGCGGTGCCATGGCACTAGTGCGCAGCGCGGGTGATATGGCGGCCCAGGCCAGCGCCACCGCCCTGAGCGCGCTTTTCGCACGCCTCGGCATTGCCAGCGTGCTGGCCGATGATCCAGCCCCGGATACCGCCAAGGAAGCGACCGCGCCCCTGCCCGAGCTTTGCACCGAAGCCGCGAAGGATGCGGCCGAGATTGCCACGCTGGCCATCGCGCTGGCGCAGGTGGCGGGACTGCCCGAGCAGATGCTCGTCTGTCCCTGTCTTGGGAGGGAAGGCGGCGCGTGCAGCGCTGAGGCGCTGGAGGCTCATCCAGCACTTGGCCAGTTGGCCCGACTGCGAATTGCCGACCATGCGGCCCTGACCGAGGCGCTGGCCCGGCTTCAGACGCCATGATGGCTGTGAACGGATTGGGCCGGCGGCCTCTCCCGCGGCGTTCTCCGTTCGAGGGGTGCACCAGAATTGGCTGGTGCCGAGCGTCAAGAATGGGGAAGAGACCAGATACAAGAGACGGCAGGTTTGTCTGACTTGCTATGTGCAAGGCAATGATTTCGGTCGTGGTTGATCTGCGCCGAACATGCCCCGGCAAAAGCTGGAACCGGCTGACATGTTCCGCACTGATCCTGCACGGCGACAGGCTAGGAGGAGGTAGACGGAAGCATATCGGCGCTGGCTTTCGATGGCATGCACCTACACTGAACCGTGCCCGGCCGAGCCGGATATTCCATAGAACAATGCCTTGCCAGAAATCATGAGAGCAGGTTGCGGGAAAATCCTGTGCGTCAGCACCAACCGAGGCTGAAGGCAGGAAATCGACCTTAAATCTGCCCGGACCACCCGGTTTCCGCGCCATTTCCCTGGAATGAGGACAGCTTCCCCAGCTTGGCCAATCGAAATTCTTTTCAGCGGTCTGTCAGGCCACACCTGCCACTGCTGCACCAGAACAAACTCGCGAAGAAACAGGCGGGCCAGATGGCCCGCCGTTTCCTTCACGGTTCAGCTCTTGGGCTGGTCGAGCCATTCGACCATGAAGCGCAGCATCACCTTGGTGAAGTCGATCAACTGCGCGATCTCGACCGATTCATTGACGGCATGCGCCTCTTTCAACGTGCCCGGACCATAGACAACAGCCGGGATTCCCACATGGCCGAACCAGCCGCCATCGCTGACGCTTGGCGAAATGCCAAAACTGGCGGACTGGGCCAGCACCGCCTGATGGGTCGCCGACAGCAGCTGCGTTGCCGCATGCCCGCGGTCGAGGTTCAGCGCCGGGAAGATCTCGCCCCGGTCGATGATCATCGATCGCCCTCCCCATTCGAACACGGGCGGGTTCTCGCGCAGCCAGGGATCAGCGGCGGCAACGGCGGCCAGATGCGCCTCGATCTCGGCCACGATGTCCTCGTGGCGCTCATCGGGCAGGAAGTGGACAGTGATCCACAACCGGCATTCATCAGCGACAAAAGCCGCGTGCCGCCCCCCCTCGATCACGGCGGGATTGATGGTGTTCGAGCCCGGCGCCATGCCGGGGAAGGACTTGGTCACCGCCCAGTGCCGTTCGAGTTCCTGCAGGCCCGCGATGATCTTCATCATCTTTTCGATGGCACTGGCGCCTTTCAGCCCGCCACCGGCGTGGATCATCTGCGCGCGGGTGCCGTCATGGTGCGTCGCCTTCGAGCGCACCGTGACCCAGCCGGTGATCACTCCCCCCTGCCCCTGCAGAACCAGGTCCGAGGTGTCCACCACCACGGCATAATCGGCCTTGTAGCCATGCTCATGGCATTCGAGCGTGCCGGGCTCGCCGACCTCTTCCCCCGTGACGGCCTCAAAAAACAGGTCTCCTTTCGGCGCCCATCCCGCCTCACGCAAAAGCTTCAGCGCGAAGAGAACGCCAGCGATCCCCCCCTTCATGTCCGAGGTGCCGCGGCCAAAGATGCGCCCGTCGCGGATGAAGGGATCGAAGGGGCCGGTCTCCCACGGCTCGTCCTCGTGGACCTCGGCCACATCGACATGGCCATTGACGATCAGGCTGCGGTGGCTACCGGGGGCTGAGCCCTTGAGCGTGCCCACGACGTTGCTGTCGCCGGGGTGCAGTTCCCAACGGTCGGTGGAAAAGCCAAGCCCCTTCAGCAGGCCCTCGATATGGTCCTGCGCGGCGTCAGTGTTGCGGGCGGGCGGCGCGGGGGTTTCAAAGCGCACAAGGTCGGACAGAAGGGCGAGAAGCTCGTCCTGCCGCCTCTCGACCGCGCCGATCAGGCTGTCGATATCCATGTTGTATCAGGCTCCCGTTTTGCGGCGCGGATCGGCATCCATACCCATCTGCCAGAAATCCGCTTCGAGCCGCGAAGCCGTGGTGAAGATCTCTTGCAGGCGGGCAAGACGTGTCTCGCCGCCATAGCGCTGGCCGATGTCCTCGAACTTGCACAACGAGGCCGCGACCATCTCGTGGTATTCCTCGCCCTTGTAGTTCTCGATCCAACTGCCGTAGGGGTTGCCCTCGATCCGGGTGGTGGACGCGGCAAGCAGCCGCTGGCCGATCTCGGCATAGCCTGCCACGCAGGGCATCAGCGCGACCAGCAGGTCGAGCAGGTCACCCGAATTGCCAATATCATTGACATAGCGGGTATAGGTGATCGTCGCATTCGCCTCGGGTTCGTATTGCATCTGGGCTTCGGAAAGGCCCCAACTGGCGCAATAGGTCACATGCAGCGGCACCTCTTGCAAGATGCCCTGCAGCGCGGCATTGGCGGCACGAATGTCGCTGACGGTCTGCGATTTATAGACCGCCAAGCCATATGCCCGCGCGAAATGCTTCAGGAACAAGTAGTCCTGCACCAGAAAGCGGCGGAAGCAGGCCTCCGGCAGCTCGCCCGTGCCCAGTACGCGCACAAATTCATGGTCGACATAGCTTTCCCAGATCTGGCCCGCACCCGCGCGCAATTTGCCGAACAGGCCGGCGGAGAAATCAATCTCAGTCATCGTCATTCCCAATTTTGGTATTTTCAGGCCTGCGCGCGACGCACGACGACCATTTTCTCTTTCATCCGCACAAAGGCCGCATTGGCCTTTTGAACGATCTCGCGTTCGTTGGCGCGGGTCAGCACGCGGCCTTGCATCACGACTTCGCCATTGATGATCGTAGTGTCGACGACGCTACTGTTCGAGGCAAAGACCAGATGGCTCGTCATCTGGACCGGCGTGTCGCGCAATAGCGGCGTAAAGATCGGCGACTGGGTCTCGATCAGGATGATGTCGGCCTTGTTACCCACTTTCAGAGCCCCGGTCTGGTGACCAAGGGCACGGGCGCCGTTGTTCGTAGCCATGCGCAAGACATCGGCCGCCTGGCACAGACTGGCATCGGCCCGGTGCGCGCGATGCACAAGCGAGGCCCATTTCATCACCTCGAACATATCGGCCGAGTTGTTGCACTCGACCGCATCATGACCAAGGCCCACGTTGATGCCGGCCGCCAGGAACTCGGGCAGGCGTGCCACGCCGTTGCCGAGCTTGGCGTTCGAGTTGGGGTTGTGCGAGATATGCGTGCCGGTCTCGGCGATCATGCGAATCTCGTCGTCGCTGAGGTGCACGCAGTGGGCGGCGACACAATCGGGACCAAGAAAACCCGCCTCATAGGCCAGTTCCGTCGGCCGCTTGCCGAATTGCTTAAGCGAGAACTCGACCTCGGTCTTTGATTCATTGAGGTGGATGTGCAGCCCCGCGCCCAGATCGTTCGCCAGCGCGCGGGCATCACGCAGCAGCCCGGGCGAGGACAGCGGCACCCATTCGATACCCACCCGCACCTCGATCAGCCCATTGCCACGGCCGTGGTTCTTGTGGAAGGCATCCTTGTTGGTCTCGAGCGTGTCAAGGTCGTGCTCGGGCAGAGCCACATCGTTGCACAGCACCGCGCGCATACCGATGTCGCAAGCGGCATCGGCCAGGCTGTCAAGCTGACGGTACATGTCGTTGACCGTGGTCACGCCGGATTTGATCGATTCCGCGTAAGAGGCCATGGCCGCCCAATAGGCCGCCTCGGGGTCCAGCGCGCGCACCAGCGGGTACCAGCATTCGTCGAGGTATTCCCACAGCGGCATGTGGTCATTGTAGCCCTTGCCGATCGCGGTGTGGTAATGCAGGTCGATCAGGCCCGGCATGATGATCTTGTCGGTGGCGTCGATCACCCTGTCGCCCGCCTGAGGGGCAACGGAGTCATGGCCCGGCACGATAGCGGTGATGCGGTCGGCCTCGATGATGACCGAGCCCTCTTCGTGATAGGTTCCCGCCTCGTCCAGCGTCAGGACCATACCATTTTTCAAGATCAGACGTGACATGCTTATTCCCTCGTTGTTCGCCCCCTGCTTATGGCCGTCGGGGCCGCGGCGGGTTCATCGGCGTCGAGAATAACCAGCGATTTCAGCATGCACCGCTCGAAAAGAAATGCCGGTGCGTTGCCAGAATAAGAACGCAAGCGCTATTTAGATCAACATCGCTTGCCGTCAGACGGCATCATGGTCTGCTTGCGTGAAGATATTCCGCATGTTGTTGCAAAATCGGCAACGCGTAGTCTCAATAACGCGTCTGAGCCATCCCGACGCCTCGGCATAACATCCGCCCATCAGCCCCGGCAGGCCAGTCGCAAAGGCCGTCAATCCTGCGGGGATCACTGCGAGGATGACCATTGAACAAACCAGCCGTAGCGGACGCCACGCCGGGAAAAGCGGGACAAATCGGGATCCGGGTGCGTGATCTTGCCCTGCGCTTCCACAGGCACGTGATCTTTGAAAACCTTTCCTTCGATATCGAGCCGGGGCAGTTCGTGGCCCTGCTCGGCTCAAGCGGCGTCGGCAAAAGCAGCCTGCTCAAGATCATCGCCGGCCTGCAAAGCCCCAGTGCCGGCAGCGTCACCGCCACCGACGGTGGCCCCGTCCCCGGGCGCATCGCCTATATGGGTCAGCAGGACCTGCTGTATCCTTGGCTCACCTTGCGCCAGAACGTGACGCTGGGGGCGCGGCTGCGCGGCGAAAAGCCCGACCTCGACTGGGCCGATCACCTGATCGAGCGCGTCGGGCTGACCAAACGGCGCGATGCATTGCCGATGATGCTGTCGGGCGGAATGCGCCAGCGCGCGGCCATTGCCCGCACCCTTTACGAACGCAAGCAGATCGTGCTGATGGACGAGCCCTTTTCGGCGCTTGACGCCATCACACGGGCAAGCGTTCAGGATCTTGCAGCCGAGCTTCTGGCCGATGCGACCGCCTTGCTGATCACGCATGATCCAATGGAAGCCTGCCGCCTCGGCAAGGTGCTTCTGGTGCTCTCGGGCGGCCCGGCCAAGCTGGACGCGCCGATGGTCATCCCCGGTGCGATCCCGCGCCATCAGGACGAACCGCATGTCGTCGCGGCGCAGGCCGCGCTCTTGCGCCGATTCCAGGAGTTGCAGTCGTGAAATCCTCGAACCTGTCGCGGCTGCGCGGCCTTTTGATCTTTGTCGGCCTGATCGCCATCTGGTGGGCGGTGACCGCGCTGAGCGGCATTCCGAAATTCATGTTGCCCAGTCCCGCCTCGGTCGCGCAGGCCATATGGGTTCAGCGCGCCATGCTGACGCATCACACCCTGGTCACGCTGAGCGAAATCGTGCTGGGTCTGGGCTTCGGTCTGGCCTTTGGCGCGGTGCTGGCGCTGGCCATGATCCTGTCGAAGACGCTGCAAAGCTGGCTGATGCCGGTGATCGTGGTATCGCAGTCGATCCCGGTCTTTGCCATGGCCCCGCTGCTGGTGCTGTGGTTCGGTTTTGGCATGGCGTCGAAGGTGGTCATGGCCGTGCTGATCATCTTCTTTCCCGTCGTCGCGGCGTTTTATGACGGGTTGCGGCGGACCGACAAGGGCTGGCTCGACCTTGCCCGCACCATGGGGGCCACACCCTACGCAGAGATGCGCCACGTTCGCCTGATCGCGGCGCTGCCCGCCTTTGGCTCGGGGTTGCGGGTGGCGGCGGCGGTCGCGCCCATCGGGGCGGTGATCGGTGAATGGGTCGGCGCCTCGGCCGGTCTCGGCTTCATGATGCTGAACGCCAATGCGCGGATGCAGACGGATACCGCATTCGCCGCGCTGTTCATCCTGGCACTCGTCGCGGTGCTGCTGTGGCAGGGGGTCGATCTGTTCCTCAAGCGGATCCTCTACTGGGTGCCCGACAGCTCCGCCAACTGAATTCGATCCACAACAACCAACAAGGGAAGCACAGATGAAACTGAGAAAAAGCCTGCCGATACTGGGCTGTGCGGCGATGCTGATGACCGCCGCCCCGGTCTATGCACAGGAAAAACTGACCGTCCTGCTCGACTGGTTCATCAACCCTGACCATGCACCGCTGATCGTGGCCGAGCAGATCGGTGCCTTCAAGGATGCGGGCCTCGATGTCGAGATCATCCAGCCCTCGGATCCCTCGATGCCGCCGCGCCTGGTCGCGGCCGGTCAGGGCGACATCGCCATCAGCTATCAGCCGCAGCTTTACATGCTGGCGCAAGAACAGCTGCCGGTGAAGCGGGTGGCCACGCTGGTCGACCAGCCGCTGAACGTGCTGGCAACCGTCGAGGGCAAGGGCATCACCAGCCTTGAGGATCTCAAGGGCAAGAAGGTTGGCTTTTCGGTCAGCGGCGTCGAAGAGGCCACGCTTGGCGGCATGCTCTCCTCGGCCGGCCTGAGCCTTGACGACGTCGAGATGGTCAACGTGAACTTTCAGTTGGTCGCGGGCCTGCTGACGGGTCAGGTCGATGCGGTGATCGGCGGCTATCGCAACTTCGAGGCGACCGAGATCCGGGAACAGGGCGCCACGCCCATCATATTCCCGGTCGAAGAGCATGGCACACCGATGTATGATGAACTGATCGTGCTGTCGGCGGCCGACAAGTCCGACGATCCCAAGATCAAGGCCTTTGTCGCGGCGCTCAAGAAGGGCACCGAATACCTGCGCGCCCATCCGCAAGAGACCTGGGAGCGGTTCATCAAGGATTACCCCGACATGAACACCGACCTTTACAAGACCGCGTGGATCGACACTCTGCCCTTCTTTGCCAATGATCCCGGCAAGCTCGATGTCGAACGGTACGAGGCATATGGTGCCTTCCTCAAGGAGCACAAGCTGATCGGCGAGGATGTCAACGTGATGGATTATGCCGTCGAGACCGAGTGATCACTTAGGGGTTCTCAGGACATATCCCCCTCTGGCTCCCCCCAATCCGTGACCCCATAACCCGCGGGCCATATGGCCAAGAGAAGAGCCCCCCTTCTGGCAAGAATGGGGGGCTTTTCCGTTTTAGGGTGGGAGAGCTCCCACCATATCGTTACAGGCGCGCGATACGCCCCTCGATCGGATGATGCGGATCGACCGGGCCGAGGCTGGACCCCTTGCCGGGCGAGACGAGCGCGTCACAGAAGGCCTCGTCCTCAGCCGACCACGGGGTATCGAGCGCGGCCAGGCCGTCTTCCCATTGCGCGAAGGTGCGCGGTCCGACCAGCGTGCTGGTGACAAGGCGGTTGCGCATAACCCAGGCCTGGGCCAAATGCGCGGGATGCCGCCCGGTCGAGACCGCATAGTCGGCCAGCTTGGCAGCCAGCTCCAACGATTCCGGGCGCCACTCTGCCTCGAGCATCCGGGGGTCGGCGCGGCCTGCGCGGGTGGTGGCATCGGGCGCCACACCGGGGCGATATTTCCCGGTCAGGATGCCACGGGCCAGCGGGCTGTAGCAGACCGTCCCCACACCGAAATGGGCGGCGGCGGGGAAATGCTCGACCTCGGCCTCGCGGTTGACGAGGTTATAGAGCGGCTGCGAGGCGACGGGGCCAGTGATGCCGGCATCCCGCGCGATACGGGCGGTCTCGGCCAGGCGCCAGGCCTTGAAGTTCGAAACGGCGAAATAACCGATCTTGCCCTCGCGGATCAGCTCGGCAAAGGCCAGCACCATCTCTTCCAGAGGGGCATTGAAATCAGCCTTGTGCATGTAGAGGATGTCGATGAAATCGGTCCCCAATCGCCTGAGCGAGCCATGGGTCGCCTCGCGGATCCATTTGCGCGACATGCCCGATTGGTTGGGGCCCGAGCCCATGGGGTTGCCGACCTTGGTGGCAAGAACCCAGTGGTCGCGCTCGGCCGAAATGGCGCGGCCGACGACGCGCTCGGACTCGCCACCGTTGTAGATATCGGCGGTGTCGATGAAATTCACGCCGCGATCGCGCGCAGCGGCAATGATGCGTCCCGACTCCGCCTCATCCGTCGCACCGCCGAACATCATCGTTCCGAGGCACAGCTCGGAGACCTTGAGGCCACTGCGGCCGAGGTATCTGTAATCCATGGTCCTGTTGTCCTTGTTCTTTCGGGCCTTGGGGGCGACGCCGGGACACAGGCCCCGGCGTCCCGGCGCATCAGGCCGGAATGACGGCCGTGGTCGCGATCTCGACCAGGAATTCGGGGCGCACCATCTCGAGCTTGACGCAGAAGCGGGCCGGCAGCAGGTTCGGGAAATAGGTGACGTAGATGTTGTTGAACTTGTGATAGTCGTTCATGTCCCGCAGGAAGATCTGATTCATCACCACATGGTCCATGCTCGAACCTGCGGCTTCAAGCACCACCTTGATGCTGTCTAGAACACGGTGCGTCTGCACCTCGATGTCGCCCACGCCGATGATCGAACCGTCGACCGGATCGGTCGACAACATGCCTGCGACATAGACGTGGTTGCCTGCCTTCATACCCCAGTTCAGGTGGTTCAGGCCGGTCGCGGTCTTGCCGATGGTCCAACCTTCGGGATTGATTGCTTGGTTCATTGTCAGTCTCCTGGATTTCGAGGCACAGGATGTGCCCCTTGGGTATGGATTTCAGCGCAGCTCGCCGCGCAGGAAGGGTCGGCCCAGATCGGCCGGCGCGGCACCCGCGCGCCCAATGGCGATCCAGGCGATAAGCGCCACCACGAAAGGGGCCGCCATCAAAAGGGGAGTGGCGATCTGGATGCCAAGGTACTGGCCCTGGAACTGCAGCGCCTCGAGCAGACCAAGGACAAAGGCCACGAGCATCACCCGGACGGGCTTCCAGCGGGCAAAGATCGCGATGGCGATGGCCAGATAGCCGCGCCCGGCCGTCATGTTGTCGACGAACGTGCCGCCCGAAGCGACGATGCAAAGCGTGGCTCCCCCCAGCCCCGCCATCACCCCGGTAAAGACGGCAGCCCCCATCCGTATCGGCAGGACCGGCAGGCCGGCGGCATCAGTGGCGGCCGCATTTTCGCCCACCGCACGCAGCACCAGCCCAAGACGGCTGTAGCGCAGCATCGCCCACAGCAGAACCGCGATCACCACGGCCAGATAGAAGACCGGACTTTGCGAAAAGAACGCCCGTCCCACCACCGGAAGATCGGCAAGCCACGGCAACTTCATCATCGTGACCGTCCGCAAAGAGCCCGTGGGCGGTGCATTCGTCAGCACCAGCTGCCGGATGAGCGAGGTCGCCCCGATGGCCAGCAGGTTGAAACCTATCCCCATGACGATCTGGTTCGCGCGCGCCAGCACTGTGCCGAGCGCCAGGACGAATGCCGCAGCCGCTCCCCCGCCCGTCCCGATGACCAGCGCCATGAGGGGTGAGCCGGTCATGGCCAGCCCAACAGCCGAAGCGACCGCACCGAACAGCATCAGCCCTTCAAGCCCGATGGTGAAGACGCCCGCCCGCTCGGACACCGCCTCGCCAAGTGCGGCCAGTGCAACGGGCAGACACAGCCGGACACCCGCCGCCAGAAACAGCGCGATGGTTACCGCGTCGAAGTCCATACAGGCCTCCCTTTCGCAAGCAGGACGCCGCTGATCACGGCAAGCAGGATGATGGGCAGGCCGCTGAGGATCTCGGCCAGTGCCGAGGGAATCGACAGCTGGCTTTGCAGAGAGAGCGTCGCGCTGTTGATCGCCCCGAAGTAGAGCGAGACGACCACCGCCCCCATGGGTTCAAGCCCGGCAAGGAAAGCCACCGCCAACCCCTCGAAGCCGAGGCCTGCCGAAAAGCCGTCGATCAGCCGGTATTGCACGCCCAAGACCTCGAAAGCTCCGGCCAGCCCGCCGATCATGCCGGAAATCGCCATGCTCGAGACGATCATGCGCCCGGCCGACTGGCCCTGCAGGCGGACAAATCCCGGGCTTGCACCGCTGGCACGCAGCGCAAGGCCAAAGGCCGTGTGCTGCAGCATCACCCAGACACCGAATGCCACGACCAAAGCCAGGACCACTCCCAGATGCAGCCGCGTCCCCTCGATCAGCAACGGAAGAGTGCCTGCACTGGGCAGCTGCGCCGACATGTTGAAGTTCGACCCCACGGGCTGCATCGGCCCCTGAACAAGGTATTTCAGGAAGAAGATCGCGATGAAGTTCATCAGCAGCGTCACGATCACCTCATCCGCGCCGCGCCACAGTTTGAGCAGCGCCGGGATCGTGGCCCAGATCCCGCCGCAGATCGCCCCCGACAGGATGGCCAGCGGCAGAAGCGCAACGCCGATGTCGCCGAAGGCCAGAAAGGGCAGCATGGCGCCGATGGCTCCCATCTGCAGCTGGCCCTCGCCACCAAGGTTGAACATGCCGCCGCGGATCGCCACCAATGCGCCCAGTGCCACCAGCAGCCGTGGCGTCATGAACACGAGCGTATCGCTGATGGCGCGCATATCGCCAAATGCCCCCGCCGCAGCCACCCGCGCCGCAGCCCCGAGCGGCACGCCCAAGAGCCCGATGAGCATCAGCCCGATCACCAGCGATCCGGCAAAGGCCGCCAGCGTGACCCGCATCGAAAGCGGCACCGAGAGAGCCCGCCGGATCAGGCCAAGTGCCGCGCCCATCTGGTCTGCCATCGGTTCAGCCATGTGCCACCCCCTCTTTCCCGGGCGCAACCGCCCGCGTCATCAGCGGCCCGATCTTCTCGATCACCATGCCCGCACCCGAAACCTCGCCGGTGACGCGCCCCCCGTTCAGGACGACGATGCGGTCCGAAACCCGGATCAGCTCTTCGATATTGGACGAAATCATCACCACTGTAGTGCCGCGGTCGGCCGCCTCAGCCAGCCGGGCCAGCACCGCCTCGGCCGCCGCGACATCAAGGCCACGCGTCGGCTGATAGACGGCGATGACCGGCGCATCCTCGGCCATGGCGCGGGCCAGAACGATCTTTTGTTGATTGCCGCCCGACAGCGCGCGGGCAGGCGTGGCATGCGATCTGGTGCGGATGTCGGCGGCCTCGATCATCGCCTCGGCCCGGTTGCCGATGGCCGCATGATCCAGCAGTCCCGCACGCCGGTACCGCCTGCGCATGATCTCAGAGTAGAGCAGATTCTGCGACACCGGCAGATCGAGCGACAGCCCCTCGTGGTGCCGGTCCTGCGGGACCAGTGCCACCGCCTTGGGAAGGGTAATACGTCCCTGATCTGGCAGGCGCTGACCCGCCAGCAACTCGAAAAGTTCGGTCTGTCCATTGCCCTCGACGCCCGCCACCCCCACGACTTCGCCTGCGCGCAACTCAAGATCGACATTGCTCAGCCCCGGAGAGCCGCGGCCTGGCCTGATGCTCACCCCAGCGAGCACCAGCCGCGGTTCACCGCCCGTCCGATACGGCCCGATCCGGCTGCCGGTGGCCACGCTGCGCCCCACGATCAGCTCGACCAGCGCGTCGGCATCAGCCCCGGCAATATGCCCTGTGCCGACGGTGCGTCCGCGGCGCAGCACGGTATAGCGGTCGGCATTGGCCAGTACCTCGTCGACATTGTGGGTAACCACCGCCACCGCGGTGCCGCGGTCGCGGATCCGGCGCAGCGTGTCGTAAAGCGCCCCCACTTCAGACGGGGCCAGAATCGTCGAGGGCTCGTCCAGCAGCAGAATGCGGCTTTCATTGACCAGCGCCTTGAGAATCTCGACCCTTTGTTGCAGTGCCAGCGGCAGATCGCCCAACACCGCCCCCGGGTCGAGCTCGATCCCGAATTCGGCCATGAAGGTGCGCACATCCGCATGACGGCGCAGCCGGGCCCGGGCCGCTCCCTTTGCGACCAGCGCCAGATTTTCGGCTACGGTGAAGGGCATGACCAGTTTGAAATGCTGGTGCACCATGCCGATCCCGTTGGCGATCGCGTCGCCCGGCCGGGTGTGGCGCACCTCGCGTCCATTGAGCAGCAGCCCGCCGCCCGTGGGTTCATGAACCCCGTAAAGGATGTTCATGAGCGTGGATTTGCCCGCCCCGTTCTCGCCCAGCAAGGCGTGGATCTCACCGGGATATAGGTCCACCGTGACATTCTCAAGCGCCAGAAACCCGTTGGGATAGCGTTTCGAGACATGGTCACATTTGATGATCGGGGCGGACATGGCGCTTACTTGTACAGGTCGATCTTGCCGGCCTTCAGCTCGTCGATGACGGCAAAGACCTTGGCCTCGACCGCGGCATCAACATGCTGGAACGGCTGCGACAGAGTCCAGCCCGACGAGGCAAGGTTCTCGGTCACGATCTTGTCGCCCAGCGTCTTGGCGGTGAACTCGGCGCCGATCTCGCCATAGGATTTGGCGAAGTTCATCACCGTCGAGGTCATCACCGCGTTGGGATAGGCAGCCGACTGATCGGAATACGAACCGATCGTCAGCGCGCCCTCTTCGTCAGCCGCCTGTTGAATGCCCGCATCGGCGGTATCGGCCGAGGGGATCAGGAAGTCCGCGCCCCGCGCAATCAGGCCGGTTGCGATTTCCTTGGCCCGGGCGACATCGCTGAACGAGCCGACATAGGCGGTCTCGACCGTAACGGCCGGGTCGACATAGGCCGCACCCTTCTTGATGAACTCCATCGTGCGCTCGGCCGAAGGGATGGGCTCGCCGCCGATCACCGCGATATGGCCCGACTTGCTCGCCGAAGCCGCCAGAACGCCAAGGACAAATCCGTATTCGTCCCAGTCTACCGACCATGCGGAATAGTTCTTCAGCCCGTCCGTCGAACCCTCATAGGAATAAAGGACGAACTGCGTATCGGGGAACGACGGCGCCACCTCCTTGATCGCGGCCGAATAGCCCGAGGAATGGGCGATGATCATCGCCACACCGTCCGAGGCCAGCTGGCGCAATGCGGCCGGCGCGGATTCGTAGGTCACATGCTCAAGATAGCTGGCGTTGAAGCCCTGAGCTTCGGCCATCGCTTTGAACCCGGCGTAACCGGCTACGTCCCACGAGCCCTGAGTGACGGTCTGGGTGAAGAGGCCCGCGACGCGGGGTGGGGCATCCTGCGCAGCTGCGGCCGAGGCCAGCGCCAGGGCGCCCGCAGCCAGTGTGGCAAGAAAGGTGTTGGTTTTCATTGGTCAGTCTCCCTGTGACGCCGCCTTTGATGGCGGCTGTTTCGATAGTTTTATTGGGGCAGAAGGGCGGACGCGTGAAGTGGATCAACCCTGCGGCAGCATCACTGTCGCCTCGATTTCGGCCAGCAGCTCGGGCTCGGCCAATCCCGCCACCATGACGAAGGTCGAGGCAGGCAGATCATAGCCGGCGAAGAAGGCCTCGCGGGCACGGTGCAGTGCCGGGATTGCATCGCGCGACACTGCGAAGGTGGTCAGTTTGACCACCGCCTCGGGACCAACGCCCAGACCCTTGAGGGCATGGCCGATGTTCTCCCAGATCTTGCGGGCCTGGGCGTCGATGTCGCCTATGCCCACCACCTCCCCCGCCTCGTCCCAGGCAACCTGGCCGGTCAGAAAGACCGGCTGGCCGGGGCGCAGAATGGCGTGGTTGTAATAGCTTTGCTGTTTCAACCCGGCGGGATTGAACGGGCCTTGCGGATGATCGGTCATTGGGCGGCCTTCTGGTGGGTATAGGCGTTGGTCATCACGCCGTTCTGGGCCAGAACCTCGACCACTTCGGTGCCGACGGTGCGCAGGTCATCGATGAAGTCGGGCACGATCACCGTCACGCCGTCGAGCTGTGCACCCTTGACGATCTCGGCCAGCTTGCGCCCGATCGTCTCGGACGAGCCGACAAGCGCGGCGCGCGTCATGGAGTTACGGCTCTCGCCCTGCGAAACGAAACGCTGCGCCATGGTGTTCTGTTTGAAGCTCTTGTCGCCGGAATATTCCCGCGTCTGGTTGTCGAGCGCGATCGTGTCGACACCACTGTCATAATAGGCCACGCGCTCGCGCGCCTCGGCATCGGTGGCACCGGGAACGATGGTGAACAGCCCATAGGTCTTGAAACCGGGCTTACCCTGCTGAGCGGCAAGCTCTTTGGCGCGCAGGCCGGTCTTGATGAAGTCATCGTGGTCCGAGCCCAGCATGAAACTGCCGGTGCAATGCTCCATCGTGAACAGGAACCCGCGATCCGAGGCGCCGGCGCAGATGATCGGCGGCTGAACCGAGGGTTTCGGGTTCGACATGCAGTCGATCAGCTCGTAATGCTTGCCTTTGTGGTCGACCCGTTCTTCGGTCCAC
Source organism: Paenirhodobacter populi (assembly GCF_004022215.1). Classification (GTDB taxonomy): domain Bacteria; phylum Pseudomonadota; class Alphaproteobacteria; order Rhodobacterales; family Rhodobacteraceae; genus Rhodobacter; species Rhodobacter populi. The sequence goes on along the minus strand of NZ_SAUZ01000012.1, from coordinate 79,629 downwards.
AGCCGCTTGAGCACGCTGAGCCATTCCTCCGCCAGTTCGTAGCGCTCGGCATGGTCAAGGTCCATCCACAGCCCCATCTGTCCCTGATCCGACGGGTTCGAGCCCGACACGATGTTGAGCCCAAAGCGCCCTTTCGAGATCTGGTCGATGACGGCCGTCATCTTCGCCACCACTGCCGGATGGAAGACCATGGTGTGCACCGTGCCCCAGACACCGATGCGGCTGGTGGCCTCGGCGATGCCAGCCATGGCGGTCATGCTTTCAAGGGTGATGTCCCAATGTTTCGACGGGCCGCCGTAACCGCGCCATTTTGCCATTGCGAGGGCGAAGTCAAAGCCCATCTCTTCGGCAAGGATCGCCACTTGCTTATTGTAGTCATAGGTCGCAGGCAGTTGCGGGCTGGTGGTCGAGGTGATCCAGCCGCCGTTGCCGACGGGAAGGAACACCCCCAGTTCAGTGGTTTTTTCGCTGGTGTCGAGCATGGTCTTCTACCTTTGACTGTGGCGGTTCAGGCTGCGGTTGCCGTGATGCTGGCCAGAAAGTCCAGCACAATACGGTTAAAGATTTCGGGCTGCGTTTCCGACAGGCTGTGTCCACCCTCAGGCAACACCTGCAGCTCGGCCCCCGGGATGGCCTCAGCCAGAATGCGGGCCTGATAGGGCGGTGTCAGAATGTCGTCATTGGCGCAGATCACAAGGGTCGGGATACGGATGCGGCCAAGAACCGCCATCGCGTCATGGGCCGTGATCGCATCGATCCGGCGCATGATGATCGCGGGATCTGGAAAGGTCCTGACCGAATCGAGCAGCCGCTCGGACAGCGCCACTCCACCCTGTTGCACATGCTCGGGCGGGTAAAGGAACAGGGCCGAGCCGTGGACATATTCCTCTATCGGGGCATTTGCCAACAGTGCGCGGCGCAGCCGGAAAACCCAGTTGAAATGCGCATCAGACTTGGACCAGCTGGCATATTGCACCATGCCGCGCAGCATATCGGGGCCGCGCGCGGCCAGAATCTGGCCGATCGCGCCGCCGGTCGAATGACCGATCAGCGCCGGACGTTCAACACCGAGCGCAGAAATCAGCGCCTCCAAATCATCGGCCAGCATCTCGATGCTGTAGGCCATGTCGGGATGATCCGAGCCGCCCGCGCCACGCTGATCATAAGTGATGACCTGATACTGCCTCGACAATGCCTCGATCTGCGGCCCCCAGTAAGCGCCCGTCCCCCCCAGCCCCGAGACCAGAACGACAGGCGCACCCTCCCCTTTCATTTCGAAATGGGTCTGGATTCCATTGGTCGCGATACTGGGCATGTCAATCCTCACATGCCGCCCATATCCGGCGGCACTCCGATAGTTCGGGACCATCATGCCCCTCTGGCCATGGAGGACGTAGTCGAGAGTGCGAAGCTTCGTGTTGCGAAAAACAGAACACAAAGAGGCCATACCGCATTAGAGCGTGTAGCATTTAATCGGCCTCATATCCCGCGGCGAGGAAGCACCTAGCCCCCTGGAGGATACTGTCGCGAGCGATGGCGGCCGGACAATCCCCTTTCCAAAGTCGGCCTTCCTTGCGATGCGTGGGGGCTACGTCTAGCTTGGCGCGGACATGGAGGCCGGAGCCTTTCAAACCAGCCGTTTCAACTTCAGCAACAGGCTCTTGCTCAACGCGCCACAGCTTCTGGCTGATGTGTTGCGCAAGGCCTCAGCGGAGGCCGCCGCCCTCCCGAAGTGGCGGTGGGCGATCTCTTGCTCGATACCACGACACGGCAATTCCGGCTGGCGGAGGCGCCGCTCGCGTTGACCCCGCGCGAATATGCCGTGCTCGAATATCCCATTCTCAAGACCGGGCGCACCGTCACCAAATCGGCACTGTCGGGCAGCATCTTCGGCCTTGGCGCAGAGACAGATCCAAGCGCGATCGAGATTTACGTTCACCGGTTACGCAAGAATATCGACGGTGCGGCCGTCGAGATTGCCACCCTGCGCGGGCTTGGCGAGCCGAGGTTGTGGCGCTCCCGTGACGAACCTGGCCCATGATGCTTCCTGCCATTCCGGAGAAAGGATCGCACCATCACACCATGGGATCAAACACCTAGTCGGGTCTTCTTCTGCGTGCCGGACAGGCTATTGGCCCGGTCCCCCTTCATCTATCGCGACCAGATGGCCGCCCCCGATATCCGCTAGAGAGACCCGAACGGATGACACTCCCACCGGAAGGATGGGGCTTGGCACCTCTCCTGTCAGCCGAGCTGCGGGCATACGCCGATATGCTGGGTCAGGAACCGGCACCGCCTCGATCAGACGGCGGGTGTAAGGATGCTGCGGATTGCCGAACACCTGCGCCCGGGTACCGGTTTCGACGATCTGACCCAGATACATGACGCCAACCCGATCGGCGATATTCTCCACCACCGCCATGTCATGGCTGATGAAAAGATAAGAAAGCCCGAATTCGGCCTTCAGCTCGTTCAGAAGCGCCAGCACCCGGGCCTGGACCGAAACGTCCAAGGCCGAGACGCTTTCATCGCAGATGATCAGCTTTGGCTTCAGGGCCAGTGCTCGGGCGATGCAGATCCGCTGACGCTGGCCGCCCGAGAACTCGTGCGGATAGCGGTCCAGTGTGTCGCGGGGCAGGCCCACGCGGTCAAAGAGGTCTTCGGTGCGCTCGCGGCGTTCCATGGGGCTGCCGATCCCGTGGATCACCAGCGGCTCCGCCACCAGATCGCCGACGCGCATCCGGGGGTCGAGCGCGGCCATCGGATCCTGAAACACCATCTGCACGTCGCGGCAAATGGCGCGCCGCCCCTCGACCGTCAGCCCCGCCAGTGGCTTTCCCGCGACCTCGATATGCCCCTGATGGGGGACAAGGCCAGCGATGGCCCTGGCAAGCGTGGACTTGCCGCAGCCGCTCTCGCCGACGATTGCGAAGGTCTCGCCCGGCAGGATCTCGAGGCTGACATGTTCGACGGCATGGACGCGGTGGGTCACGCGCTGAAGGATACCGCCCCGAATGTCGAAGCCGACCTGCACGTCATGCAGCCGCGCAACCGGCGGCGCCTTGGCGACCGGGATCGCGCCCGAGCCATCGCCCATCCGCGGCACCGCCGCCAGAAGATCACGGGTATACTGTGCGCGAGGCGCGGCGAAGATGCTGGCAATGGAGCCTCCCTCGACCATCTGCCCGGATTTCATCACGATCACCCGGTCTGCCATTTCGGCGACAACGCCCATGTCATGCGTGATCAGGATCAGCGCGGTCCCGGTCTGGCGCTGAAGGTCACGCAGCAGATCCAGCACCTCGCGCTGAACCGTCACATCCAGCGCGGTCGTGGGCTCGTCGCAGATCAGCACATCGGGTTTCAGCGCCAGCGCCATGGCGATCATCACCCGTTGGCGCATCCCGCCCGACAACTCGTGCGGATACTGCGCCAACCGTCGTTCCGCCTGCGAGATCCGCACCGATTTCAACGCCGCAACCGCACGGGCGCGTGCCTCGCCCCGCCGCAGCGGCTCATGCGCCGTGATGGCTTCGACCAGTTGCGCGCCCACGGTCATCACAGGGTTGAGGCTGGTCATCGGCTCCTGAAAGATCATCGCGATACGCCCACCGCGGATGGGCCGCAGCGCGCTTTCGGGAAGGGCCAGCAGATCGCGGCCGTCGAACAGCACCTGCCCGGCGGTCGCGCGCACCTGCGGGGGCAGCAGGCCCATAACCGCCAGCGAGGTGATCGACTTGCCCGACCCGCTCTCGCCCACGATGGCGAGGGTTTCATCGCGGGCAAGATCGAAAGACAGCCCCTCGACCAGCGGCTTGTGCCCGATCGAGACGGTCAGGCCCCTCACCGAAAGAACCGGCGCCCCTGCGCCTGCCGATGGCCTCCCCTCGGTCATTCGAAAACGGCGCGAGGGAAGTAGAAGCTGACCACCCAGTTTGGCATGTCGACGATCTCGGATATCCGCAGGTCGCCGCAGGTGGAACAGAGCATATAGGCCTCGACCGCCGACATGCCGTGCGTGGCGGTCAGAAGGTCGACCATCCCCGCCACCGCATCGCGCGCGCCGCTCATCAAATCGGGACCGATCCCGGTCGTGACCTCATAGCCCTTGGCGTCGAGATGGGTGGTGACCGGCCCGGGTGTCGTGAAGCGCGGCAGTTTCAGATTGGCGCCCTTCACCAGATCAAGCTTCAGGACTACATCCATCGGGCTTTCGATGGCCGTGCCGCAGACCTCTCCATCGCCTTGGGCGGCATGGGTGTCGCCAACGCTGAAGAGCGCCCCCGCCACCTCGACCGGCAGGTAGAGAGTGGTGCCCGCCGCCAGATCGCGGATGTCAAGATTGCCGCCTACCCGCCGGGGCGGGACAACCGAGTGATGCCCCGGCTCGGCCGGTGCGCAGCCGATTGTGCCGGCAAAGGGCTTCAACGGGATCTTCGCCTGACTGGACCAGAGAGCAGGCGCCAACGTTGCCGGATCAAAGTCCCAGACGATCAGCGACGGATCGGTGAACTGGTCGGCCAGAAGGCCGAAACCCGGGATGTTCGCGGTCCATCCCCACCCACGCCCTGCAACCGCCTGCGGAGCAAAGCTGTCTATGGTGACCTTCAGCGCATCGCCCGGCTCGGCACCATCAACGAAGATCGGGCCGGAAACCGGGTTGATCTTGCCGAAGTCCAGCGCCGCCACATCGGCCAGTTTCGACGACGGGCCAAGCTGGCCCGCCGAGGAATCGTGACAGTGAAAGAGAATGGTCGATCCCGGCGCCACCCTTTCGACCGGAACAAATGAATTGTCCCAGCCAAAGTGATGCTGCGCGCCGTGGATGGTATAGTTGCAGGCCTTGCACATGGCCTTATTCCTTTATGAAAACATAGTCATAGTTGATCGGGATCGAAACCGGATCGACATAGAGCGCATCCTCGCCGCCCATGCGGGGCGATTTCATCGTATAGCGCTGTTCGTTGAAGACCGGCGCCCAGGGGGCATCGTCCATGATTTTCACATAGATGTCGGACCACATCGCAAGGCGCGCAGGATCCGAGGGGTCCTTGAAGCTGTCGGCCTTGACCGCCTCGGCATCCAGCGCCTCGTTGCAGTATTTCGACCAGTTCCAGCCGCCCTCCCCCGCGCCCGCGCAGCCGAGGATCGGGCCATAGAAGTTCGACGGATCAGGGAAGTCGGCGATCCAGCCCATGCCGCCCGACCAGACCATCGGCGCGGTGCCCGCGCCGCCGGCCTCGATCACGTTGGCCTGCGCAAGGTTCTGCAGCGAGGCCTTGATGCCGATGGCCGCCAGATCCTGCTGGATCGCCTGCGCGATCCGCGGGTTCGGGTCCGTGTTCATCACGTAAAGCTCGGTTTCGAACCCGTCGGGATATCCCGCGTCGGCCAGCAGCTTCTTCGCCCCTTCGGGATCGTGGGCATAGCCTTTGTAGTCCTTGGCATAGCCGGGCATCGAGGGCGGCAACGGCTGGTTCGCAGGCACGGCGCGCCCGTTGATGATCTGGACGATCCGCTCCTTGTTCAGCGCCATGTTGACCGCACGACGCACCTCGACCTTGTCGAAGGGCGGCTGCGTCACGTTCATGGTGATATAGCCGGTGTGGAGCTGCCCGCCCTCGACCACGCGCGATGCCTCATCCGGGTTGGCCATCACTTCGGTGAATTTCGCCGGCGGAATGCCGTCGCCGGGCACATCGACCTCGCCCTTCTGCAGGCGAAGCAGGGCCACGACCGGCTCTTGCCCGACCTCGAAGGTGATCTGGTCCAGATAGGGCACGCCGGCGCGCCAGTAGGTCTCGTTCCTGGCGAAGACAAGACGCTGCCCGATGGTCCATTCGGCGAGCGAATAGGCGCCGGTGCCGACAGGATGCTTGCCGAAATCGGCGCCGTATTCATCCACCGCCTCTTTCGGCACGACCGAGGCGAAGTTCAGCGCCATCACATGCAGGAAGGTCGCATCGGGCCGGGACAGCTTGATCTCGACCGTCAGCGGATCGATGATCTTGACGCCCGAGAGGCCGTCCGGCCCCGCATTCTCGAACCCTTCGATCGAACCGAAGAAGCCCGCGCCGGGCGATTGCGTTTCGGGGTTGGTGACGCGGTCCAGCGAATATTTCACGTCCTCGGCAGTCATCTCGCGACCGTTGTGGAACTTGACGCCCGGGCGCAGGTGGAAGGTGAAGGTCAGCCCGTCCTCTGACAGGTCATAGCTTTCGGCCAGACCGGGGCGCAGGGCGGTGGAGCCGGGGACGTAGTCCATCAGTCCGTCGAAGATCGACTTGATCATCGACCAGTTCTGCCAGTCATAGCCGATGGCAGGGTCAAGCGTCGCCACATCGTCCTTGTAGGTGATCACGATGGCCCCGCCGGGTTTGGCGTTCGGATCGGGCGTATAGTCCTGCGCCAGCGCCGGAACGGCAAGGCAAAGCGCAAGCGCGGTAGAGGCAAGCCAGTGTTTCATCTTATCTCTCCTGTCGGTTTTTGTTGTTCAGCGTAGTTTGATGCGCGGGTCGACCAGTGGCGCGATCAGATCGGCCAGCAGGTTGCCCAGAACGATTGCGGTGGCAGACACCAGCGTGACGCCCATGATGATCGGGATGTCGACGCGCTGGATCGCCTGCCAGGCGAGCTGCCCCATGCCGGGCCAGCCGAACACGCTTTCGACGACGACGATCCCGCCCATGAAGATACCGATGTCGATGCCGATCATGGCGACGATGGGCAGGATCGCATTGGGCAGGGCATGGCGCAGGATGACACGGGCGCGGTCCAGCCCCTTGGCGCGGGCCGTGCGGATATAGTCTGCGCGCAGCACCTCGATCATCGAGGAGCGCATCATGCGGCTATACCAGCCCGATCCGAGTATCCCCAGCGTAAGCGCGGGCAGGACCAGATGCGCGAATGTGCCGTAGCCGCCGATGGGAAACCACCCCAGCCGCACCGCAAAGACATAGAGGAGAAGCAGTCCGACTACGAACTGCGGTGCCGAAACGGCGACAAAGCTGCCGACCATCAGCCCCTGATCCAGCGCGCGGCCCCGCCACAGCGCGGCGATCACGCCCAGAGTCAGGCCGAGCACCAGCTCGCACGCGATGCCCCCCGCCATCAACAGCAGCGAGGCAGGCAGGCGCGACCAGATCAGTTCGGCCACATCGGTCTTTTGCAGATAGCTGCGGCCAAGATCGCCGTGCAGCAGGTTTCCGAGATACCGCCCGTATTGCACGAGGAACGGCTGGTCGAGGCCCAGTTGCTGGCGGATATTCTCCACCGTTTGGGCGGTGGCCGCGCGGCCCGCGATCTGGCGGACCGGATCGGCCGGCAGGACATAGAGCAGCAGGAAGGTGATGAAGCTGACGCCCAGAAGGATCAGGACCGACTGGATCAGGCGGCGGGCAAGATAGGCGGCCATCAGTCACGTCCCCTTTGGGTCGGGTCCAGCACATCTCGCAGGGCGTCGCCCACGAGGTTGAAGGCAAGGGCCAGCAGGACGATCGCCGCACCGGGAATGAAGACCAGCCAGGGCGCCGCCTGGAAATAGGTCTGGTTCTCGAAGATGATGTTGCCCCAGCTGGGCGTAGGCGGCTGCACCCCGACGCCAAGGAAGGAAAGCGTCGCCTCCAGAAGCACGGTCGTCGAGATACCCAGCGTGCCCCAGACGATGACCGTCGGCACCAGATGCGGCAGGATGTGGCGAAAGAGGATCCGCCCCGTGCCCGCGCCGAGTGTCCGCTCGGCCGCGATGAACTCGCGTTCGGCAAGCGCCGTGGTTTCCGTATAGATGACGCGCGCCGTCTGCACCCAGTTCACCAGCGCGATCACCATGGCCACGATCCAGAGCGAGGGGGTGAAGATCGCGGCAAGGCAGATCGCCAGCAGCAGCGCGGGGAAGGCCATCATCAAATCGGTCAGCCGCATCAGTCCGCCGCCGATCCAGCCGCGAAAGAACCCCGCGGTGACGCCGATCAATGTGCCGATGGCCAAAGCGATCCCATTCGCCACCACGCCGATCACCAGCGAGGTTTGCGCGCCGTAGAGCATCCGGCTGAAAAGGTCCCTCCCCAGAAGGTCGGTGCCAAAGATGAAGGTCGCATCGGGGGCAAGCGGCGCGCCCTCCAGCGTCAGCCCGTCGAACAGCTGTTCCTCGGGCGCGTAGGGAGCGATCCATGGCGCAAACAAGGCGCCCAGCACCACGACCGCGATGATGGCCAACCCGAGGATCGCCAGTTTCCGCCGCAGCAGACGGCGCAACGCGCCGGCAGGGGCCTTGGTGGCGGAGGCGGTAACGTCAGTCATCCCGTCCGCCCCGCACCTGCGTGTCCGGGCCGCGCTGCGCAGCGACAACCCGTTCTGCCGCGCCCTCGAAGCTGATCCGCCAGGCCATCGCCATGGCGCGCAACTGGGCATAGGCTTCGTCCTCGGTCTTGCCGAGGCCCATCAGCATGGCCACGGCACGCACCACCGTCTGCCGCTGATCCAGCCGCTGCCGCAGCGCCGCGACTTCTGCCGCCAGCGCTTGCCGCGCTTCAAAGGCAGCGCGGGCGGTCAGAAGGGCGGAAAAGGCGCCGCCGTCCCCCACGGGTTTTAAAAGCTGCGCATCCGCGCCCGCATTCAGCGCCCATTCGATGCGCCCCGGCGCCTCGGACCCGATCAGGGCGATCATCGGCATGGGGGGATTGCCGGGCTCCCACGGGAACTGGCTGTCGTGGCCGTGGTCTGCATCGAAAAAGATGAAATCGGCGGCGATGGCCGATGCGGGCAGGTCGGGCCAGCATTGCTCGACCGCAAGGCCAATGGCGGCAAGCTGACGTTCCAGCGCCTGAACGGTCGGGTGCGGGCGGTGCAACAGGATCGCTCGCGCCCCGCCAAGGTTCTGGCTGCGGACCCGTCGTTTCATGGCACCACCCTCAGACGCGGGGCGGGCAAGGCCAGTTCCCTGCCCCGGGTGAGATAGGGATCGCCAGCGACGCTGCCGCAGTCCTTGACCACGCGGAAGCTGCCGCCCTCCGCCTGCGCGATCAGCACCGGCAGCACGGTGTGGTGGGTCTTGGGGTCGATACCGGTTTCGGCCGCGGCTGTTGAGGCGAGCAACTCCGACAGCGGCGCGTTCTCGGCTCCCGGCCGCCCGGCCAGAAGGCGCGCCAGCCGCCATACCGCGGCATAGCCCGCTGCCTCGTGCGACGAGCCGAACCGCCCGACACCGGCAGGGCCAGGCGCGTCGCGGAAATACGGCCCGGCTGCCACCAGCCCTTCGGCCACTGGCCCGACGGCATGCAACTCGCATTCCGTGAGGTTGCAGGACAGGATAGGGCAACGATCCGGGCTGAAATGCTTATCCTGTCGGCCAAGCTCGGCATAGGCGTTCAGAAAACGATACTGTGAGGCACCTATCAGGTTGTTCAGAATGAAATCCGGCCGGGTCGCACGGATTTCGTCGATCATCCGATCGACCTCGGTTGATCCGATGGGAAGATACCGCTCGCCCAGCGTCTCGCCGCCCGCATCGGCGATCAGTTCGCGAGCCAGCCGGTTCATTTCCCAGCCCCAGATGTAGTTCGATCCCGTCAGGTAGCCGCGCCGGCCGAAGCGTCCGAAGGTCCAACCAAGCAGCGGCAATAGGTGCTGGTTTGGGCAAGCGTGGCTATAGACCACATGGTCCGATGCCTCGAACCCCTCATAGGGTTGGTTGTACCAGAGCGTGCCGCCCGCCCTCTCCAGCACCGGGATGACCTCTTTCCGGCTCCATGAGGTCACGCAACCGAAAACGTGGCGGGCGCCGCCGTCGTGCAGGATTTCCTCGCACATCGGCCCATATAGGTCGATATTGCCACCCGGGTCGCGCTCGGTCAGCACGAAGGTCAGGTCCAGCGCTTGATCGCCGTTCACCTCGGCTACCGCTGTCAGCACACCCATCCGGCAGGCATCTGCAATCAGCGAGTAGCTGCCGGAACGCGAGTAGAGCAGGCCGATGTTGATGCGCCGCTTCATTAAGCCTCAAAACAAAAAAACCCGCCAACTGGTCACCGCGAATGCGGCTTACAGAAGACGGGCGTGGTTGCCATATATGATCTGTCGACTACAGCGTGGAGTCCGCCCAGCGTCAAGCGCAGCCGGAGTCATGCACTCGGAAGACCTGCCACCTGATGAAAAACAGGCATTCTCGTGCCAATATGACTATTCATTGTGCAGATCCGTCAGCAGTGGGCCGAGGGTGTATCGAAACTCGCCTGCGAGCTACACTTCCGCGATGGCGGGAGATCGGCACGGCTGCGCCACTGGTTCGAGCAACGGCGCGAAGGCCCGGCTCCGAACGGAGCGTGAGCTTCATCGCATCGAACGGTTGATGCGGATCAATGCCCTACGAACGCGGCCCAGGCGTCGGGGAAAGCCCGGGGACGATGGGGAACGGTCGGTCATCGCCGACATCGAGCCGGTGACTGCCACCGGTTCTAAGGAACCGGCGAGGCTCGACCGGAACTTTCAGGCAGACCGGCGGAACCAGAATGGCTGGCCGACTTCACCTACATCTGGACTGTGGAAGGCTGGTTCTAAGTCGCAGTCGTTCTGGACCTGTTTTCCCGACGCGCCTTGGGCTGGTCCATGAAGGCCGATCGGGATGCATCACTGGTCATGGATGCACTGAGGACGGCCTTCGCGGCACGTTCGAACCGGTGGCACTGCCCCGCTCAGTGACGACGCGGCAAAGCCGATGCTCCGCTCCATCTCTCAGACCAGGGATCGCAATATACAAGCGAACAGTTCCAACGGCTTCTGGCCGACAATGGAATTACCTGCTCGATGAGCCGCGCGGGTAACGTCTGGGATAATTCCGCGATAGAAAGCTTCTTCTCAACGCTGAAGACCGAATGGACAGCCATCAAGGGTTATCGAACCCGCAATGAAGCGTGTGCTGACGTCTTCGACGACATCGAGCGCTTCTACACCCCGCGCAGGCGGCATTCGAAACTGTGCTACCTCAGCCCAAAGGAGTTCGAGGCCCGCGCTATGCGCTTAAGCCGCTGTCTACGAAACCAGCAGCAACTCAGATTTCGGAAAACCGGACAGCCGTTTCAGTAAAACCCGGACAATTGTCCGACGGCTGGTCCTTGCGCTGCTGTCATTCGTCCTGGGTGATGATTTCGGGGGTTTCGGTCTGGATCAATCCGGGTTTGGCACTTTTTCGGCGCATGCTGTCTCCCTTCAGTTCGATGCGATGATGGAGATGGAGGTTGGTGCCAAGACTGGCGCCGACTACGGCGAAAAGAGTGACGAGCGGCTGGCCTGCGCAACGGCTACCACGCTCGGGACTGGCAGACCCGTGACGGCAGTGTCGAGCTGCGCATTCCACGCCTGCGCGCGGACTGCCCCGCTCCTTCTCGAGCCTCGGCGCTCGGCAGGGAAGGCACTGACGGCCGTCATTCAGGAAGCCTATGTCCGGAAGGTCCGGCATTCTTCTTGGGTGAACCGATTGCAGATGTCGCCGGGAGCCTAAGTGAGTCAGTCGAAGGTTCGTGCCTCCACGCACCGGAGGTGTGCTTTCAGCGCGGCAGATATGAGACTGCGAATGCGACGTGTTCGTGTGAGCGGTCGATTGATTTCCTTGGGATCGAGATCCGGTGAGCATGCAGGGAGATCGCCGTATCGAGGAGGGCGTTCGCGATTGTGACCCGCCTGAATTTCCAGCGAAAGGGTATCGATCAGTAACCGGAGAGTTGCTCGACCCCCCCATGCAGCAGTAGCCGGATTGGTGCGCTTGACGGGCTTGTGAGGCGCTTTACCAAGGTGTTGATCAGGGCCTGCCCGACTTCGGCCATATCAACGAAATGCACCAGCACCGGCACTGCCAGATAGCGGCTCATATGGCTGGTGTCGCGTGTGACGAGAGCCACATCCCGTCCAGGGACCAGACTGCGCTTGCGCAGTGCACTGACGGCGCCCAGCAAACCCAGTTCGTTTGCACAGATCAGCGCTGTCGGCGGGTCGGTTTCCGACAATAGCCGGGTGAAGAGTGCTTCGCTTTCGCCCATGGTAAAATGGCCATAACCAATCAGACGGTCAAGCACGGGGATATCGGCCTCGGCATGGGCGCGGGCAAAGCCATGCGCCCGCGCCACACCGATCAGATCGTCGCGCGACAGAAGCTGAAGGGCAATGCGGCGGTGACCCTGAGCCAGAAGGGTCGCCGCCGCGTGGTAACACATCGCCTCGTTGTCGATATCGACATAGTCGTGATCGATGCCGCTATCGCTGCGCCCAAAAGTGACATAGGGCAGGTCCTGCTCGCGCAGGAAGGCGATACGCGGATCATCTGCGACGATACGGGTGACAATCACCCCATCGGTTCCCCCCGAAAGGCGCAGACGACGCAGCACATCGAGTTGATCCTCGTCCGGCCCGACCGAGCAGATCGACAAGGTATAGCCCGCCTGGCGCGCCGCAAGCGTCATCCCCTCGATCAGCGGAACCTTGGCGATATCGGCAAGATAGGCATTGGTCTCCAGCGGCAAGACGACCGTCAGCGTGTTGCTGCGCCCGGTGCGCAGTGCGAGCCCGTGCGGATTGGGGCTGTATCCTGCCGCCAGCGCTGCGGCCTTGACCCGGGCGATGGTTTCGGGATGGACTTCCGGCCCATCCTTCAAGGCGCGCGAAACAGTTGTGACCGAGAGGCCAAGTGCGCTTGCGATCTGCTTCAGATTGGGTCGGCTCCGCCCCGTCATTCGCATACTTCCGATTGTCTTTCGATCTGACTATCCCCAGCCGAGCAGCTTGTCATCCGTCGGCGCACATGACGCGCCTCGATCAGCGGCAAGTCGAACGTCATGATCAGTTTTCAGGCAGTTTCGCGATCTGGCTGAAAACATCGATTGCAGACAAACAATAAGGTTGACGGGTTTCTCGAATCTGTAAATCGTAACGTTACGATTTGGAAAAAACTGCGAATCCGAACGAAAATCCTGATCCCAACTCAGCGCCGGGGAGGCCTCATGAGACCCATTCTGAAGACCACGACCGCCTTGATTGCGGGTGCGATGATTGGCCTGCCGGCCCATGCACAATCCATAACGATCACCACTGCGGGCGGCGAATACGGCGCCGCGATGAAAGAGGCCATGTGGGGACCTGCCGCGGCCGAGCTTGGCCTTGACGTGCGCGAAGAGACGCAGAGCGACGGGCTGGCCGCGATCCGCATGCAGGTGATCTCCGGCAGCGTGACCACGGATGTCGTTCATCTCGGCTCGCCCGAAGGAGCGCAGGCTGCCGAACTCGGCCTGCTGGAACCGCTGGATTATTCGGTGATTGACGGCGAGGCGTTGCCCGAAGGGGCCCATTCCGACCATTGCTATCCTTTCGACAGCTACGGCACCGTCATGGCCTGGAACACCAGGACCTATCCAGAAGGGGGGCCCGCAAACTGGGGCGAGTTCTGGGATGTGGAGAAATTTCCGGGCAAGCGCGCGCTGCGTGCCAATGCGCAGGATCTGATCGAGATTGCCCTGCTGTCCGAAGGCGTGGCCCCGGCGGATGTCTATACCGTTCTGTCTGAAGAAGGCGGAATCGAGCGCGCGATTGCCCGGCTCGCCGAGTTGAAACCCGCGGTTTCGGTCTGGTGGACCTCAGGCGCGCAATCCGCACAACTCCTGAAGGATGGCGAGGCCGATCTGGTCATCACCTGGAACGGTCGGGCGCAAAGCGTCATCGATGATGGCGGCGGCGTGGACTACAGCTTCAAGGGCTCGATCATTGGCACCGATTGTCTGGGCGTACCGAAGGGGGCACCGAATATCGCCGCGGCGATGAAACTGATCGCCGCGATGACCACTCCCGAGCGCGAAGCCAGGCTGACCGATTACATCGCCTATGGCCCGGTCAATACCGCCGCTTATGAGGGCGGGCTGATCCCCGGGGATCGGTTGAAGCAGCTGGCTACTGCGCCGGGCAATCTCGACAGCTCGGTCTTCTCCCGGGCCGACTGGTGGACCGCGCATGGCGAGGAGGCGCAGATCGCCTTTGACGAGATGATGAATAACTGATCCAGCCGAGGCGGAGCCCCAGAACAATGACATCGCTGCCAATTTCGATCAACCGCATCCGCAAGGTTTACGGCAATTACATAGCGCTCGACGATGTATCGCTGGAGATCCGCGCGGGTGAGTTCCTGACCTTGCTCGGGCCGTCAGGCTCGGGCAAGACCACGCTTCTGATGGCTCTCGCGGGCTTCACCCGGCCCGATGACGGCAATCTGCGGATCGGCGAACGTGACGTGACGCGGCTTGCGCCGAACCGACGCGACATCGGCATCGTCTTCCAGAACTATGCGCTGTTTCCGCATATGTCGGTGCTGGCCAATGTCGAGTATCCCCTGCGCCTGCGGAAGATCCGGAAAGCCGAAGCGCACGAGCGTGCCCAGGCGGCGCTGTCCCGGGTCAAGCTCGACGGGTATGGCGACCGCGACATCGCGGCGCTGTCGGGCGGGCAGCGCCAGCGTGTCGCATTGGCCCGGGCCATCGTTTTCGAGCCGCGCGTCATGCTGATGGACGAGCCGCTGTCCGCGCTGGACAAGAACCTGCGCGAACATATGCAGTTCGAGATCCGCAAGCTGCATGACGATCTGGGCATCACCACGATCTATGTCACCCACGACCAGCGCGAGGCGCTGACCATGTCCGACCGGATCGCGGTGATGAACGCCGGTCGCATCCAGCAGATCGATACGCCGGACGAGATCTATCATCGCCCACGCACGCAGTTTGTCGCCGAGTTCATGGGCGAAGCGAATATCCTGCCCGGCGATGCCTTCAGCGAGGGTGCGCGCCCCGCCTCGGACATGGTGATGATCCGGGCAGAAAGCTTCCATCTCGAACCGCCGGCCGGCGAGACGATCGCGTTGACCGGGCGGCTTACCGCCAAGGCATTCCGGGGCGAGAACTGGTTGTTGCAGGTTACCACCGGCGAGAGACAGGTGTTGTTCAGCATTCCGGCCACCCGCGCCGCGGGCTGCGAAGCGCTGACGCCCGGGTCCGAGATCACCGCCTGGGCCGCGCGTGATCATCTGCATGTCTTCGCCAGAGAGGCCGCCACATGAACACGCCCCGATCCGCGCAGTTGATGCGCGATGCGCGATACGAAAGGATATTCTTTCTGTCGATGTCGCTCCCCGCAATGGTACTGGTCGGGATCGGCGCGCTGATCCCGGCAGCATGGATCATCCAGCAATCCTTCCAGACCCTGGGCGGCGATTTCACGCTGGAAAACTACGCGAAGCTTTTGTCCAGTTCGCTGACCTGGCGGGCGCTGTTCGTTACGATAGAACTGTCGGCGGCGACGCTGGGGATCTGCATCGTTCTGGGAATTCCACTGGCCTTCGCCCTGGCGTCGACCCCCCCCAGGATCGCAAACCGGCTGATGATGCTGATCCTGCTGCCGCTCTGGACCTCGATTCTGGTACGGACCTATGGCTGGCTGGTGCTGCTCCGCAGTGACGGGCTGGTGAACAAGACGTTGATCGGCTCGGGCATCGTGTCGGAGCCGCTGCCGCTGATCTACAATTTCACCGGCACCCTGATCGGCATGGTGCATTACATGTTGCCGCTCTTCGTTCTGCCGACCTACGCTGCGATGCGCGACATCGACGCCAATGCGGTCCGCGCCGCCGCCAGCATGGGCGCAAGCCTCTGGCACAGCTTCTGGACGGTGATCCTGCCGCTGTCCATGGGAGGCATCGTTTCCGGCGGGACGATTGTCTTCATCTACACGCTCGGCTTCTTCATCACCCCGGCGATCCTGGGCGGCGGCAAGGTCGCGCCTATCGCCATCCGCATGGAGCGCACTCTCTCCACCTTCCAGAACTGGGGCGCAGCCAGCGCGCTCGGAGTATTGCTGCTGGTTCTCGTCGCCATAGTTGCCGCCACCCTGTTTGGTGCGATGCGCCTGCTGCGCCGCCACCGCGTCGGAGGATGATTCATGCTTGATGCCTATCCCGACAATCGTCTCGGCCGGTTTCTGTTGTGGCTGCTCGCAGCACTGGTTCTGACCTTCCTCGTGCTGCCGACGCTGGTGGTGATCCCCCTGTCCTTCTCGGGCTCGAATCTCTTGGAGTTCCCGCCACGCAGCCTGTCCTTGCGATGGTATGAGAATTTCTTCGGGTCCGGCGCCTGGATGGCGGCGCTCCGGACCAGCATCCTCCTCGGCGTGCTGACCCCGATGGTGGCGGTGCCTCTGGGCTTCCTGTGCTGCGTGGGAATGAACCGGCTGAGCGGTAAGGCGTCGCGGGCGATCTACGGCTATGTCCTGATGCCCTCGATCCTGCCGGGCATCCTGCTTGCAATCGGCCTGTTCTTCGTGCTGGCCAAAATGAAGCTGATCGGCACCGTGGCGGGTGTGTTGATCGGTCACGCGGTTCTGGCCATTCCGGTCGTGGTGATCGTGCTTGCTCCCGCAGTCAATCGCTTTGACTGGGCACAGGTCATGGCGGCGCGCAGCCTTGGTGCGGGCTGGTTCAGGGGGCTTGCCGGAATCATGGTGCCGCAGTTGCGCTTTTCTTTCCTTGCCGCGGCGCTGATGGCCTTTCTCACGTCGCTCGACGAAGCGGTCATTTCGATCTTCGTCTCCGGCGGAGCAAACAGCACATTGCCAAAGCTGATGTTTTTGTCGCTGCGTGACCAGATCGACCCGACTATCGCTGCGATTTC
Organism: Paenirhodobacter populi; assembly: GCF_004022215.1. Taxonomy (GTDB): domain Bacteria; phylum Pseudomonadota; class Alphaproteobacteria; order Rhodobacterales; family Rhodobacteraceae; genus Rhodobacter; species Rhodobacter populi. Next base: position 62,938 of record NZ_SAUZ01000012.1, on the reverse strand, counting down.
AACACTCTGGACCGGGTTTATCATCGCCATTGTGCTGATCGTGAACACCTGCCAGAAATCCTGACCTTCGGAGACCAACCAGAATGACAAGTGCAACGATTCCGCAGGTGGACTTCGCGCTCATCACCGGATCGGCAAACTGGGGCATTGCCGTGCCCGAAGATGTCGGGGTTGAAGGCGTACGCCTCCTCGCCCGGGATCTCAGCTATGCCACCCCCTGGGGACCAAGCAACAACTGGAAACTCATGGAGTTCGACGGCGCGATCACTGCCGACGGGCAGAATCGGCAAGTGCTGTGCATGTATTCGCACGGCAATCCGCGTGACGAGATCGACCATAGCTGCCACCGTCGTGCCTACTGGGTGCTGCAACAGGCGGGTGTGCGCCGGATCGTGGCCTGCTCCACGCTTGGTGCGGTGAACCGCGCGATCCAGCCGGGCGATCTGGTGATCCCCGCCGATGTGATCGAACTGACCCAGACCCCCTATTCGCTGCTGCCGGGGCGCCAGCGTTTCGACGCGAGCGGCAAGCGGATCATTTGCTCCGACGGCGCGGCAATACTTGCAGCGACCGCCGGGCGGCACTGGCCCGAAGGACGTCGGGTGCATGGGATCGAGCAGGGGTTGGTTGCAGGTCATTCCTACGGTCCCCGCCTGACCACTCCCGCCGAGGCCATGGCCTTTCGCTCGCTTGGGGCCGATGTGATCAACCACTCGCTCGCCGTCGAGGCGACACTGGCACGCGAGATCGGCGCCTGTTTCGTGCCGATTGCCTATGTGACCGCGGGGATGAACGATTATCTCGACCGGACCAGTGGTGCGTTGTTGCAACAGGACGTGCTGTCAGGTTTGCAGGCCCGGACCTCAAGACTTGCGCTGGAGATGATTGCAGCCCTGCAGCCGACCTGCCCCTGCGGTTGTCACGATCAGCTGACCGCGCAGCCGGAAACCCGCTACACGCGGTGGTAAAGGTGCCGCTGTTCGTCAAGCCGATCGTATAGCCAGCGATCAGGGGCCTGAACCGGGTCATACGGAAATCCGTCAAGGCACGCGCGGTACGACGCCGGGATCAGCGCAGACGGGCCAGTTGTTCGGGTGTGTCGACATCGCTGGCCTCTCCCGCATCGAGTTCGATCAATGCCTCGGACAGCAGCCCGGCGATCACCCCGCGCGCACCGGCATCACCCTGGGCCTGCAACCCGGCCTCGTAGTCACGCGCATCGAGCAGCACCGGGGGCATGCGCACCGTGCCCAGCCGACAAGCAGCCGACCCCTGCGGTCGCGCAAGCAATGCAGCAAGCGTCGCGGGCCGGACCCGCGGCATATCCCCGAGGCAGATCAGCGCCCGCCCGGCTCCGCATTGTTGCGCATGGGCGACCGCAGCCCGGAACGACATCGACATCGGCTGATCCGGTGCCACGCGGATTGACCGCATTCCCGCCGGCAGCAGCGCCGCGACGGCTTCCGACGACACCACGGCCACCGTTTCGGAACAGCCCGCCGCCATCAGAGTGCGGGCCGCGTGCAAGATCAGCGGCGTGCCGTGCAGCATGGCAAGCAATTTGTCCTGCGCACCGAACCGGCGCGATGCCCCCCCCGCCAGAAGCACGCCAAGGGTCCGCGTCATCGCCCGGCTCCGCGGGATTTCGGATCCAGCAAGATCCGTAGGCTGAAAATCATGGTGCCGCCTGTCCAGATCGGTTTACCCACAGCCTAACACCCACCGTCCTCGGGGACGAGGGTCTCCTGGCTTCCGCGGAACGGCCCTTCGTATTCTGTGCTCTGCGCGCGAAACCCGGCTTTGCCGAGGCATAGTCTTTCTCACTGTCGCCACCTTCCTGCATCCTTCCCACTGTGTCGGCCCACGGCCGCCCCGGACCTGAGGGGGATTACGGGAGAGGCCCAATCCCGCGCATCCGACGGAAGAAAATTCCATGCAACGCATCACTTCAGTGGAAGATACGCGTGCGGTGGTGGCATATGATACGGCACCATCATCAGGGTTTCCCCATGCCGTTACATGTCTCGCCCATCTCCCGCCCACCCGTGGCCCGGGAGCCGCGGATTCATGCGGGGAAACCGACATGAGCATCGCCGGACCCAACCGGCCGCAGGCCGGAATGCGGGGCCTCGGCTGGCTGCTGCCGGTGATGCTGGGTGGAGCCCTCATGCAGAGTTCGACCGGGCTCCTGCATACGATCGTGCCGCTCAGAATGACGTTCGAGGGCTTCGAAACGCGCATGATCGGTCTTGTCGGTTCGGTCGATGCACGGGGATTCGGGGCGGGCTGCAGTGGTGCGCGGCATGGGCGCAGGGCGGACCTTCGTTCTGGCGGCTGTCGCCTGCGCGCTGACGGTTCTTGCGATGATCACCGCCGAAACGCCAGGCGGCTGGATCGCCTTGCGGTTCCTGACCGGGATTGCCATCGCCGCAATCTTCACCCTGCCCGAGGCCTGGGTCGGCCAGCTCGCGCCCGAGGGCAGCCACGGCCGGTCCTTCGCGCTCAGCGCGCTGATGGCACGGGTCGCGCTGGTGCTGGCACCGCTCACTCCGCAGATCCTTGCGATCAAGGGACCCGGGCTGTTCATCCTCAGCGCCGCTGGCGCAGTTGCCGCCTGCGTGCCGATCCTGCTCGCTCCCGCAGTGCGCCCGAAGGGCAAGCCGGTGGTGCTCTCGGCCGAACGGATGGGTTTGCGCCTGATGCTGCGCGGGGTGCCGACCGCCACGCTCGGCTGCGCGGCATCGGGGCTGCCTGGCGGTCCGGTCTTCACCTTCGCGCCGCTCTTCGGATCGGTGGCGATCCATTCGACCATGAGGCTGACCCATTCGTCGAGGGGAATTACATAAAGATCGTCGGTATGGAACATGTCCGTCCTTGTCTGATTCGGTCCGCGTTCCGGTCACGCGGCATGGCGTCCGCCGATGCAGGCAAGCAGCCGCCCGATGTCGATTTCGCCGAGGAACCTGCCGTCCGCGTCTATGACGGCGACAGGTCGGTCGCTAGGCAGGCTGCCGCGACTTCGGCCAGGTTGGCGCCGGGCGCAACGGTGAGAGGTGGCCCGCCGTCGGCCGCGCCCAGAAGGCGCCCCGCGGCATCAAGTGCGAAGCGCGAAGGGGTTCCGGGCGGAGCCATCACCGTGCGCGCGTCGAACAGGCGGCTGCGATCGGCCCCCCGGGTGAAGGCCGCCACATAGTCGCTGCCTGGCGCCTCGACGATGTCTTGCGGAGTGCCTTCGCGCATCACCCGGCCCTCGGCCATGATCGCGATCCGGGTGCCGATCCGAACGGCTTCCTGAAAGTCGTGAGTGATGAAGACGATGGTCTTCTTCAGCATCTTCTGCAGCCGCAGCAACTCGTCCTGCATCTCGGTGCAGATCAGTGGGTCGAGCGCGCTGAACGCCTCGTCCATGATCAGCAGATCGGCATCGGCCTTGCGCGCGCAAGGCCGACACGCTGGCGCATGCCGCTGCTGAGCGCGGCGTTGGGCCGGTCGCTCCATTCCGCGAGGCCGACGATATCAAGCATCTCCCGTGCCTTGGCACAGCGTTCGGTGCGCGGCACGCCATGCAGTTTGAGCCCGAATTCGACGTTTTCGACAACACTCTTGTTCGGCAGCAGGGCGAAATGCTGGAACACCATGGCGATGCGGGCCCGGCGGATTTCGCGCAGGCGGTCCGCGCCGGCCTGCAAGATGTCCTCGCCATCAAGAAGAATACGTTCTGCATCCGACTCTATCAGTCGGTTGAGGCAACGCGCGAGCGTAGATTTCCCGAACCCGACAGCCCCGTCACCGTATACCGGGATCGAGAGCGAGACATCGTTCAGTCCGACGACATGCCCGCTCGCGGCCAGCACGCTCTGTTTGCTGCCGCCTTCGCGCAGCCGGGCCAGTGCCTGTTGCGGAGCATGTCCGAAAATCTTGTAGATGTCCTCGACCGTCAGCCGGTGCGTCCTTCCTGTTGTCCCTGTTGTTTCAGGCCCACGTCCCCGTTGCCTGCCGGGATGCCGATTCCTGCATCCCGGATATGGGTTTCCTCGGGGCAGTTTCGGCGCCGCTGGCAATGACGTCTTCCTATGCCGCGGTGCAGCCGACGGAGGTTCTTTCCTCAGGACCCGAGCAGCGGGGTTCCGGTCCGTTCAGGCGGGTGCCGCGCCCACGCCGGACAGCCGGATCGCAAGCCCCAGCGAGAACCGCGCTTCGGGCACCGACAAGTCGATACCGAACAAATCGCTCAGCCGTGCCAGGCGGTAGCGCAGCGTCGTCACATGCAGCCCGAGCGCATCGGCACAGGCCTGATGGCGGCATCCCTGATCGAGGAAGGACGCCAGCGTGGCGAGGTATTGCGTGCCATGGCTGCGGTCGTGGCGCAGGATCGCCCCCACCGAGATTTCGACGAACTCGCGCACCTCGCCAGTTCCGGCGGCGGCGAGCAGCATCGGATAGGGGCCGAAATCGCGCGCCGACAGCAGTCCTTCGCGCCCGAACTGTCTCGCCAGTGCTGCGATGCGCCGACATTCCGCCCAGACCGCTGCGTAATCGGTCAGCGCGGTACAGATCCGCCCCGAGACGGCCACTGGCCGGCGGCCCAAAAACCACTGCGTCTCATCGATGAGCCGGCGGATCAACGGTGGTTCGCCAGCGCCCGCGGGGTCTTCAATGTGGCACAGGATCATACCGTCGACGAGCGCGGCGCAGGCGGGTTCGGGCTGACGTCCCATCGCACGGCGCAGGACGTTGAGCAGATCCGTTGCCATTTCGGCGTTTTCGTCGGTCAGGTCGATCGCGATCAGCCGCGCGGGGGCGTCGGGGTTCATCCCCAGCCGCCGCATCCGCCCGCCAAGTGCCCGCAGATCGCGGCAGCCACCGGCAACGATTTCCGCGTAAAGCTCACCCGAGGTTTCGGTCGCATTGCGGAACCGCACATGGCTGCGCAGCATCTGCACGCCCAGCACCATCCGCGCCGTCTCGACTTCCTCGGCATCGGGGGCTGGTGTCCCGGGCGCGCCGAACAGGATCAGCGCGCCTGTGAGATGACCATCGACCTCGATGGCCACGCGCTGCGCCGGCACGACCAGACGCCGGCCGCCGCAATCGAGCACCGCCTCGCTGAACCGTGGCGCGCCGCATCCGCCATGACGCGCCAGTCGCAGAATGTCACGCCGCGCCGGACCCGCCACCGCCCGTGCCCAGTCCGCGTCGGACAACGTCTCGGGGTCGGGCGAACGGCCGGGGACGATCTCGGATCCGTCCAGATCGACGATCAGCACCGGACAATCGAACAGCGTCGCGACCTCGCCCGCGATGAGTGACAACGAATCTTCGGCCAGCGCGTTGCGTAGCATCTCCTCGCGGCGTATGCGCGCGGCCTGCGCCCGGAAGGTGACCGCCTGTTCCTCCTCCAGCCGGTAGAGTTTTTCGAGCGCGATCGCCGCAAGGCCCGCAAGCGCCTCGATGAAGGACAGGTCATAGTCCGCGGGCGTCATCACCCGCGGCGATTGCACCGAAAGTACCATCTGGCGCCCGTGACCGTCGCAGCAGCCGAGCGGCAGCACCGCAACCGAACGGTAGTCACGTTCCCGCGCCTCGTCGCGGTAGCCGGGAAAGTCATCGTCGGTCTGGGCGTCGGGGATCAGCACCGGGGCGTTGTGGATCAACGCCATCCGTGTCGGGCTGGTGGCAAGCGTCCAGCGATCGTTCAGAGGCGGCCCGATCCGGTTCGGATTGTACCGCGCGATCACCAAGGCCACTCCGTCGTTTTCCTCGATGCACATCACGCCAGCCGTGGTCCAGCCGGTATTGCGGCAGATTGCCTCGACAAGCTGGCTGAGGATCCCAGCCGGGTCGGGGCAGGCGTTCAGCGTCTCGGCCATGCGGCGCAGGGTGCGCGCAGCGGGCAGCTCCATCACCGGCATGACAGCTCCCGCCCGGATGCGGCGGGCCTTTCGATACCATGGTCGACAGCCATCGATTCACCCCCTTCGCAGCCAGGGATCCTCCCCTGCATTCGAGTGTTCGGCAAAAAGATGCATGTATGCCAACGAATTTAGGCCGCGGCGGTGCCCATCCCCCGTCGGTGCCCGCAAAGGCGGCGGTTCCCGAATGGAATTGCCCGCGAACCGAGCAGGCTCCTGCGGACTTTCCTACGCTTCGGACGAAGAAGCCCTTCTGCAATGGACCTGTTCGGGGGATGCCGGAGCCGGGTTTGTCGCCTAGTCTGTGCGAGAAACGACGGAACCTCTCAAGGAGTCCCCCAAATGGCCCGCAAGATGCACCTTGTCGCCTACCTGAAAACCGGCCCGACGGCGATGCATGCGGGAGGCTGGCGGCATCCCCAGGCGCGGCTCGATGATATCCTCGAGCCCTCGCGGTATGTCGCACTGGCCAAGCGGCTGGAGGAGGCGCGCTTCGACGGGTGCTTCTTTGCCGACCTCTTCGGTCTCTATGATATCCACGGCGGCGGCTTCGACGCCTATGTCCGCAACGGGGGCCAGATCAGCTTTCTGGATCCGATGGTGGTGTTGCCGGTGATGGCGGCGGCGACCTCGCGGCTCGGGCTCGGAGCGACATTGTCGACGACGTTGTTCAACCCTTACCATCTTGCACGATCGCTGCTGTCGCTCGACGTGCTCAGCAAAGGACGGGTGGCGTGGAACATCGTCACCTCGGCCACCGATCTCGAGGCGCAGAACTTCGGCCTCGAAGGCCTGCCCGAGAAGAACGCCCGCTACGACCGCGCCGACGAGGTGGTCGAGGCGATCATGAAGTTGTGGAATAGCTGGGACCCGGACGCCTTCGTGCTGGACAAGGAACGTGGCATCTTTGCCGATCCGTCCAAGGTGCATTATGCGAACTATGCGGGCGAGTGGGTGCGCACGCGCGGCCCCCTCTCTATCCCGCAAAGCGCGCAGGGACATCCCGTATTGATGCAGGCGGGGGCGTCCGAGCGGGGACGCGAATTTGCCGCCCGCTGGGCCGAGGTGGTCTTTGCCGCACAGCGCGGCAAGGCCGAGATGCAGGCCTTCTACACCGATCTCAAGGGCCGTACGGAGCGATACGGCCGCACCGCCCGGGACCTTGCCATCCTTGTCCAGACGAGCTGCGTGATTGGCGAGACCGACAGCATCGCCGAGGAACGCAAGGCATATCTGGATTCGCTCGTCATCGATGAACTGTCGCTGGCCTCGGCTTCCAGTTCGCTTGGCGTGGACATGACCCGCTACGATGGCTCGAAGCCGATCGAGGCGGCGATGGGCAATCAGGGGATGCAGGGCACCGCCGATCTGATCCGGCAGTATTCCTCGGCCGAAAAGGTCGATTTCCGTCAGGCGGCCAAACACGGGACAACGAACACGCTGGTCGGTTCACCGAAGACCGTGGCGGACCAACTGGAGGATCTGTTCACCTCGGGCGCCTGTGACGGGTTCATCCTCTCGCCGCTGGTCGCACCGGCGAGCTACGAGGAATTCTGTAACAGCGTCGTGCCGGAATTGCAGCGTCGCGGCCTGTTCCGCACGGAATACGAAGGCCGCACCCTGCGCGAGCATCTGCGGTCCTGAGCCGGATCAACGGCGCGTGGCGCATGTGGCGAAGGCCGCGAACAGCAAGGTCGCAACGCTGGCGAGAGCGAACATCTCGCGTACGCTCTCGCCCTGCATGGCCATCAGCGGCCCGAGACCGGCACCGATCGACCAGGCGATGAGCAGCGTGCTCATCACCGGGATAACCGCGTCGGGGCCAACCTTTTCGCAGGCATCGGCAACGCAGGTGGAATAGAGCGCCGAGGACAGGCCGCCCCAGAGCGCCATCAGCATGATCAGCGAGCTATGCGCCATGCCGAAATCCAGTGTGGCGAGCGTGATCGACACCGCCGCCCAGACGACCGAGACGAAGGTCAGGAACTGCGCCTTGCGCATCCGGTCGTCGGCCATGCCGACGGATATTGCATGAGAAAGCCGCCGCCATAGATCGCGGTGAGCAGAATGCCCGCCGAGGCCTTGTCTAAGTCGTTCTGCAACCTTCGGCCGCTGTTTCTGGCGATCCGCTAGCCGATCGAGGCGCTGCTCTCGCTGAGCGAAGGCGCGTTCCAGGGGATGCCCTATCCGCTGCTGGCTACCGGTCAGGATATGAACAACCCCGCCGATCTTGACGCGGTCAAGACGATGTCGCGCCCGGTCAAGCCGAACCTGCACACGCTTTGGTCGAGCGAGGACCAATGGAACAAGGCCTTTGCCGCCAATGTTTTCGACATGGGCCTGACTTGGTCCGGGCCCTCGGTGCGCTCGGTGCGCAATGGCGGACTGCCGGTGAAATTCGTGGTGCCGAAGGAAGGTGCGATCGGCTGGCTTGACCGGTACAAGGTCTTCTTTCTGCAACCCTATATGTGGCAGGTGGCACTGTGGTCCTTTCAGATCGCCGTGGCGACGACCCTTTTATGCGCGGTCTTCGGCTTTCTCGCGGCACTGGCGTTGACGCGCTCGGGTCTGGGTCGGACGCGGGCGGTATTCCTGATCCTGATCCTGCTGCCGTTCTGGACCAACGGCCTGATCCGGGTGTTCTCCTGGACGATGGTCATCCGGCAGGGCGGTTTCATGGATGCGCTGGTGCAGATGGTCTGGCCGGGCGCACCGTCCCTCGGTTTTCTCAACACCCGGTCGGCCATCGTTCTGGGGCTGGTGCATGGCTACATCCCCTATATGGTCCTGACCTGCTATATCGCGCTCTCGACCATCGACGACGCGATCATCGAGGCGGCGGCCGCGCTCTGGGCGCGCTGGTGGACCATTCAGGGCAAGATCCTGATACTGATGGCAGCGCCCGGGCTGGTTGCAGGATCGGTGCTGATTTTCGTGCCGGTGGTCGGCGCCTTCATGGAGCCGCGCATCCTGGGCGGCCCTGCGGGGGTGACGCTCGGCACAGTGATCGAGGGCAACTTCACCCAGGCCTTCAACTGGCCGCAGGGGGCGGCGATCTCGTTCATCCTGCTTTCGGTGGTTCTGGCCATTTTCGCGACATTTTCCGGCGTCCTGCGGCGCAATGCGCAAATCTGAGGGATAGACATGAAAAAACTCGGTCGTGTCTATCTCTGCGCACTGATCGTCTTTCTCTATCTGCCTATCGCGGTGATGATCGCGATGGGCTTCAACTACTCGCCCTACTATCAGCTGCCATTCCGTTTCTCGACCCGTTGGGTGGACGAGCTGCTGATGATCGACGATCTGATTCAGGCCGGACGCAACAGCGTCGTCATCGCGATCATCACGACCGTCATCGCAACGGTGCTCGGCACGATGGCGGCGGTGGCACTGCACCGGCGGGAGTTTCCGGGGCGTGCACTGCTGCGGATGCTCCTGTTGCCACCCATCGCGATCCCGTGGCTGATCACCAGCACCGCGATGCTGGTGATGTTCTACTGGAGCGGCATCGGCCGTGGCTTTCATGCGATGCTGATCGGGCATGTGGCACTGGCGATTCCCTATGTCGTGCTGGTCGCCGGGCTGCAAATCACCGATCTGGAAAAAGCGGCCATGAGCCTTGGCTCCACCCCGCTTCATGCCTTCTTCAGGGTAACCCTGCCGATGCTGCCCCCCAGCATGGTCGGCGCCGCGCTTTTCGCCTTTGCCGTTTCGCTCGATCAGTTCGTGATCTCGTATTTCCTTGCAACGCCGGGCTATACGACGCTGCCGGTGCGGATCTATTCCGCCATCCGCAAGGACTTCACCCCGGACATCAACATCATCTCGACAATACTGCTGCTGGCGTCGATGGCGCTGGTGCTGTTGTTCGCACTCTTTTCCCACTTCGGAGCCAGGAATGACAGAAGTTGATATCTCCGGCGTCGCCAAGCGCTATGGCACCGCCCCGGTGCTGACCGACATCTCGGTGCAGTTCCCGAAGGGCAGCTTCACCTCTCTGCTCGGCCCTTCGGGATCGAAGACCACGCTTTTGCGTATCGTCGCAGGTTGCGTTTCCGCCGACAGCGGGCGCGTGACGATCGCCGGGCGCGACGTGACCCGCACCCCGGTCTGGGCACGCAACATCGGAATGGTGTTTCAGTCCTACGCGCTGTTTTCCGCATATGACGGTGGCGCAGAACGTGGTCTTCGGGCTGGGCCGGCGCGGCATTCGCAGCAGCGAGGCCGCCGCCCGCGTGGAACGTGCGCTCGATATGGTGCGCCTGCCGGGTTTTGTTGGGCGATTGCCGAAACAGCTTTCAGGCGGCCAGCAGCAGCGCGTCACCATGGCCCGCGCCATCGTGACCGAACCGACCGACCGTGCTTTTGCTCGATGAGCCGTTGTCGGCGCTCGATCGGCGGCTCCGGCAGGAAATGCAGATCGAGCTGTTACGTATCCAGCGCGAGATCGGGTTGACCAGCATCTTCGTCACCCACGATCAGGAAGAGGCGCTGACGCTGTCCGATGCGATTGCCATCCTCGACAAGGGGCGGATCGTGCAGAGCGGTGCGCCCGCTGCCATTTACGAAGCGCCCCGCACCCGCTTCGCGGCACAGTTTCTGGGGGATTCCAACTTTCTCACCGGCCATGCCTAGGCAGGTGCGCTGCGACTCGCGGACGGTACCGTGCTGCGCGCGGCCTCTCCTTTGCCCAAAGGCGAGGGAACGGTAGCGGTACGTCCCGAAAAGGTCTCCCTGATCCCGGCAGGGGACCGGTACCCGAAGGCATGAACCGCGTCGCCGCCCGGATGACGAATGCGATCTATGCAGGACCTGCGCTGACCTATCTGCTCCAAGGACCCATGGGGCTGGTCCTGCGCGCCTTCGTACAGAACCGTGACGGTTCGATTCTGCCCCCGGAATCCAAGGTGACGATGACATGGTCGCCCGCCCAAACCATGGTTCTCGAAGACTCATGACTGACTGGAACGCAGCCCCCGACGCGACACGGTATCTCGTCATCGACATGCAGCGCCTGGTCGCCGAGGAAACCGTCTGGCACACGCCCTCACTTCACGCCATACTTCCCGCGGTGCTTCGGCTGACGCATAGCTTTGCCGAACGGACCTGTTTCGCGCGCTTCGTCGTCCCGCCGGATGCGGCTTCGGCCGAGGGACAGTGGCAGCACTATTATCGCCATTGGGATATGCTGGTGGGTGGAAGGCATGATCCGGCGCTGATCGACCTCGTCGCGCCGCCCTTCCCGCTGGCGACGTCGGGGACAATTCTGGACAAACCGACATATTCCCCCTTCAAGGTGCCGGGCTTCGCCAAGAAATTGCGCCGTGAAGGCGTTCGGCATCTGGTGTTCTCGGGGGTCGAAACCGATGTCTGCGTGCTGGCGGGCGTGCTGGATGCTGTCGATCTGGGATTTGCGGTCACTGTCGCTACGGACGCGGTGGCAAGCTCCGACCCGGCCGCGCATGAGGCCGTGCTGAACCACGTGCTGCCCCGGCTCGCGCAGCAGGTGCGGCTGATGACCACCGCAGAGATCGTCACCGCTGCCTAACTGCCATCCAGCCCATCTGCGCCGCGCTCCCTGCTCGCTCAGGGCGCATGTGAATTATGCAATGGAGCATTCCATGCGTTCAATAATTAATCGCACGATGAATAATGCTCCGGCGCACCGGAAAAGTCGCGCACGAGATGCATATTTGTATGTATGAAAATGAAATTGGCGTCGTCTCGGCCTGATCCGACCGATGTGTAACGACAGCATTAGCCATCTGGATGTCAGGTCCGGATGCCAGAAACAGGGACGGAAAAATCATGAACAGATCTTCCAAGGACATTCTGCTGCCCCGGCGCGGGTTTCTGAACGGGCTCCTCGCGGGGGGTGCGCTGCTTGCAGCACCCGGGATCGTCGGTCGCGCGCAAGCCCAGGCGGGCGATGCCATCCGCCTCGGCGCGCCATTCCACCGCACCGGCATCGGTGCCTCCTATGGCCGCTGGTATGAACGCACCGCGACCGCCGCACTCAAGATCATCAACGAACAGGGCGGCATCAACGGCCTGCCCGTGCAGATGATCGTCGAGGATGATGGCACCGATCCGAAACGCGGCGTCGAGGTGATGGAAAAATTCGCAGCCGAGCATAAGGTCGATGCGGTCTTCGGCCATCTTTTCTCGCATGTCGTGGCGGCGACCGCACCGCGCGCGGGCGAGCTGAAGATGCCCTATTTCCTGTGCTCGGAAACCCATGCGCTGGCAGCGGGCAAGTTCAACCGCTACTGCTTCCAGCCCTCGATCACCGACGTGAAAAGCCAGATCAACTCGATGGGCGGCTGGATCACCTCGAACCTCGGCAAGAAGGTGACGCTGATCTACCCCGATTACGCCTTCGGTTACGACCACCGCGACAACATGACCGCCGCAGTCGAGGCACAGGGCGGCAAGATCGTCGCCTCCATCGCCATTCCGCCGAGCGAGACGAGCTTCACCCGCTACCTGCCGCGCATCCCCTTCGACACCGAGGTGATCTATCACGTCATGGTCGGACCCGCCGTCCTGACCTTCGTCAAGGAGCTGGGCGAGCATCTGGGCACGAAGCGGCCCGAGATCTTCGGTTTCATCGATAGCCTCGAAGGCGTGCAGATGGACATCCCGCAGCTTTCCTTCCTCGAAGGCACTTACTTCTGGGAGGCGATGCCGCGCTACGCGCAGCCCGACCAGACCGAGTTCGACAAGTTCTACCGCAATGCGGTAGGGGTCGATGCGACGGGTGCCTCGGCGACCGATCCCAAGGATATCTCGACCTATTCGCACATGTTCTCGGCCTGGGAGACGCTCTTCGCGATCAAGAAGGCGATGGAAATCTCGGGCTACAAGGGACCGGCACAGAAAATCGACATGCTCGAAGCGATGGAGGGCATCACCGGCTTCGAAGCCTCGAACGAGTTTCCGCAAGGTGACAAGGTCTTCAACGGCAAGACCCACCAAGCCTTCGCCCATCAGAATGTCTCGAAATTCGGTGGTGGCAAGCTCGAGGTCGTGCACACCACGACGATCGAAGAGTCCTTCTATCCCGACGAGACCGACTACACCCAGATGTCGTTCTGAAACGGCGCCGCGACGGGGTTTCGCCCCCATCCCTCTCCCCCTAATGGCCGGCCCGCGCCCTGCGGTGCGGGACCGAGGAAACTGACGCATGGACATAGCTCCGTATCTTTTGCTGGCGACGCTTGAAGGCCTGGTACAGGCATCGGTGCTGATGCTGACCGCACTCGGCCTGTCGCTGGTGTTTGGCGTGATGCGCGTGGTCAACGTCGCGCATGGCGAATTCTACATGCTGGGCGCAGTCGGCGCCTGGCTTTGCGCGACGCTGATCCCGGGGCATCCGGCGATCTCTTTCGCGGTGGCGCTGATCGTTGCGCCGCTGATCGTCGGCCTGCTGGCCGCTCTTGCCGATCGCGCGATCCTGCAACGCATCAACTACAACCCGGAAGCGACGATCGTCTCGACCATCGGCATCTCTTACATCATCCAGCAACTGACGCTGATGACCTTTGGGCCCGATGCACGGGCGGTCGATCCGCCCTTCTACTACAACATCCGGTTCCCGTGGTTCGGCTATTCGAGCTACAAGTTCTTCATCATCGGGGTCGCCGTCGCTCTGGTGGCGACGCTGTGGCTGCTGATGAAACACTCCAAGATGGGTCTGCTGATGCGCGCTACCCAGTATGACCGGGAAACCGCACTCAACTTCGGCATTCCGGTGGGCAGGGTCTATTCCGCGGTCTTCGCCTTCGGGGCGATGATGGCCGCGGTGGCGGGCGTGCTTGTCGTGCCGAACAGTCAGGCACATTACCTGATGGGGCACGATCCGCTGCTGATGTCCTTCATCGTCGTCATCGTCGGCGGGCTGGGCTCGATCCCCGGCACCATCGCCGCAGCGGTCCTGATCGGGCTGTCGGATGGATTGCTCTCGGTGTTCTTCTCGCCGACGCTCGCAAAGATCGCGTCGACGTTGCTCGTGGCGCTCGTGCTCGTCTTCAAACCGCAGGGCCTGTTCGGAAAGGCCGGACGGATATGACCATTCCCAACAAGAAACTCTTCGCGCTGTGCCTTGTGGTGCTCGCGCTCCTCTTCATGGCGCAGTTCGTGCTGTCGAACTACCTGGTGCTGGCGCTGACCCGCATCCTGATCCTTGCGATCTTCGCGATGGGCTACAACATGCTGATGGGCTACACGGGGCTGCTCAGTCTCGGCCATGCGATGTTCTTTGCCGCCGGCCTCTATGCCGCAGGGCTTGCGAACTACTATGGCGGGGTATCGCTGCCCATTGCCTTCGTGATCGGCATTCTCGGCGGCGGGGTGCTGGCCTTCGTCATCGGGTTGCTGGCGCTGCGCACGCAAACGGTGTCGTTCATGATCGTCACCCTGATGTTCGCGCAGGTCGCCTACCTGCTGACGCTCTACTTCTCGAACGTCACTGGCGGCGATCAGGGGCTGACGCTGCCCACCGCCTCGCGCAGCTTCTCGCTCTTCGGGTTGGCGGTCGACCTGACATCGCCGATGGTGCGCTTCAACATCGCGCTCACGCTGTTTGCGGTGGTGCTGATCGGGCTGTTCGCGGTGACGCAGGGGCCGCTTGGCCGGCTGTTCGTCGCGGTGCGCGAAAACATCAACCGCACCGAGATGCTCGGCTTCGATACCTACCGCATCCGGCTCTTGGCGTTCACCATCTCGGGGGCGATCTCGGGGCTGGCCGGGGCGCTTTACGGGCTGATGTTCGGCTTCATCGGCTCGTCCTTCGCCGAGTTCCGCAGCTCGATCGAGGTGCTGCTCTTCACCCTCGTGGGCGGTCCGGGCACGCTCCTGGGCCCGCTGGTCGGCACCGGGGTGATGACCATGCTCATCGACCGTCTCAGCGGCATGACCTCGGCCTATCTGATCGTCGTCGGTGTGCTTCTGATCGTGATCAATCTCTGGTTCCCGAAGGGTATCCTCGGAACCATTCGTGACAGGTGGGTGCCATGGCTGAAGTGATCCTTCTCAAGACCCGTGGGCTGAAGCGCCATTTCGGCGGGCTCAAGGCGGTGGATGGGGTGGATTTCACCCTGCGCAAGGGTGAAATCCGCGCCATCATCGGCCCCAACGGGGCGGGCAAATCGACCTTCGTCAGCCTGCTTTCGGGTCGTATTCCGCCTTCGGAGGGAACGGTGGAGTTCGATGGTCAGGATGTCACCGCGCTGCCCGCGCATCGGCGGGTGCGTCTCGGCATCGCCTACACGTTCCAGATCACCAACATCTATCCTTCGATGTCGGTGCTCGAAAACGTCGCCGTCGCCGCGCAAAGCCGGCTACGTCCCTCGTTCCTCCGGAAGGGCGCCTCCGAGACGGAGATCGAGGATGCCGCCCGCGCCGCGCTTGCCGCCGTCGGTCTCGACGACCGTCTTGATGAGGTGGCGGGCGTGCTTGCCTACGGGCACCAGCGGCTTCTGGAGGTGGCGATGGGGCTGGCGCTGGAACCCAAGCTCCTGATCCTTGACGAACCGACGCAGGGCCTGTCGGATTCCGAGATCGCGAATTTCATCGAGGTGGTGAAACGCGTGGCGCAAAGCTCGACCGTGCTGCTGATCGAACACAACATGCATGTGGTGATGTCGCTTGCGGACCGGATCACCGTGCTGGAACGCGGCCGCCTGCTGGCCGAAGGATCACCAGCCGAGATCATGAACGACAAGGCCGTTCAGGCCGCCTATCTGGGGGAACCGGCATGAGCGTGATGACAGTCGAGGGGTTCGACGCCTTTTACGGCCGGTCGCAGGCCCTGCGTGGCTTTTCGGTCGAGTTGCGCGGCGGCGAAGTCCTGTGCCTTCTGGGCCGCAATGGCGCGGGCAAGACCACCGCGCTCAAGGCGATCATGGGCACGATACGGCGCACCGCGGGACGGATCGTCCTCGACGGGCGGGACCTGTCGGCGCTGCCCGCCTATGAGATCCCCCGCGCTGGCATCGCCCATGTGCCGCAGGGACGACGCCTGTTCGCGGAACTCACCGTGGCCGAGAACCTTGAAATCGGCTTGTCGACGCGGAAAAGCTCGCGCCGCGCGCTTGATTATGCGCTTGGCCTGTTTCCGGTGCTGACCGAAAGGATGCACCAGCGCTCGGGCACCCTTTCGGGGGGTGAGCAGACGATGCTGACGATGGCACGGGCGATGTGCATCGAACCCGCGGTGATCCTGCTCGACGAGCCGACCGAGGGGCTGATGCCTTCGGCCATCGCCGGCATCCGCGAGGCGGTGATCCGGCTGCGCGACAATGGGGTGGCGGTGCTTCTGGTCGAACAGCGTGTCGATGCCGTGCTGCCGGTCGCCGATCGCGTGGCCTTCATGGACCACGGCGAAATCAAGGCACGCTTCACGATCGACGAGGTGCGCAACGACCTGTCACTGCTGCATCGCTATGTCGGTGTCGGAGCATGAGCGAAGGCGTTCACCTGCCCCCCCAACCGCATATCCGGGCTTGCGACCGGACGGCCGGCATGCCGTTCCGCAACGGTCCTCGGCATGAACAGGCGAACGGGCGGACGCGGGTGTCCGTTCGGAAAGCGAAGATCGCGGCGATCGCCGCCTTCCTTCTCTGCCCTGCCCCGCCTGCCGCCGCACATGAGGCAAGTGGCGGCCTGGTGCTTCTGCTACCCACCGGCAATACGATGGTCGGCGCGGCTGCAGCCGTCGCGGCCTCGGCCCTGCTTCTTGCCATCGCGCCCCGGCTGAAAAGCCCGCGGCTGATGCTACCGCTGCGGATGCCGGCACTTCCTGAAACGCCGGTCTCGGTCCTGTCAACGTTGTTCGTGCTGATGCTGATCTGGATCGGCCGCACCGGTCCCGACGATCCGCTGAGCAATCCGATCGGTTATGGGGTCTGGACACTGGGCTGGATCTGCATGTCACTGTTCGCCGCGGTATTCGGCAACCCCTGGCCGTGGTGCAATCCGTGGACGGGGCTGCTGGCGCTGATCGGCAACCGGCCGCGTTTCGCGCTTCCCGAGGGTGTGGCGGGCTGGATCGCCTGTGGGCAATTCCTGATCTTCGCCTGGATCGACCTCATCTCGCCCTACAACATGGATCCGGAAAGGCTGGCGATCTACCTCGCCGTCTATTGGGCGGCCAATCTGATCGCTATGGCGCTGTTCGGGTCCAGCTGGTTCGGGCGGGCCGAGCCGCTTGGACTTTTCTTCCGGCTTCTGGGGCGGTTGTCCCCCTTCGGCCGTGACGGACACGGACGCCTGACGCTGACCTTGCCCGGGGCGCGAGCGTCCGAAGAACCGCCGCCCGACCGCGGTGAAACCGCCTTCGTCCTGCTTGCCCTGTCCAGCGCGAGCTTCGACGGATTGGCAGACACCTTCCGCTGGCTCACCGTGATCGGGGTCAATCCGCTCGAATTTCCCGGACGTTCAGAAGTCGAAGAAGCAAATACCATCGGCCTCCTGGGGGCCTGGGCAGTGCTGTCGATCCTCTATCTTGGGACAGTGCGTGCGGGCGAAGCACTCGCCGGTGTCCGAATTCCGGGCCTTGCGGCCAGACTGGTGGTGTCGCTGCTGCCGATCCTCGTGGTGTTCCATGCCGCGCATTTCACCGTGCGGCTGATCATGGATGGCCAATATCTGTGGCGCATCGCCTCGGACCCGCTGGTGCGCGGATGGGATCTGTTCGGCACAGCGCATTACCATGTCAGCGCCTCGATGTTCTCGGATCCGGCACGGGTCGCACTGGTCTGGGCCTTTCAGACCGGGGTGATCACGCTTGGCCATATCGTCGGCATCGCCATTGCCCATGCCGTGGCAATGCGCGCCCTGCCCGATCCTCGCCGTGCGGTGCTGAGCCAGCTTCCCCTCGCCACGCTCATGGTGGCCTACACGGTCTTCGGGCTGTGGTTGCTTGCCGCGCCGAAAATATGAACGGCCCGCCCCGAAGGGCGGGCCAGAAGTTCAACCGACCAGTTCGGCCCGGATCGGATCATAGGCATAGACCCAGGCCGGATCCTCGGGTTCCTTGAGCCAGGTATTCGCGTTCGAGATCGTCTGCACTTTGGTCGCGCGCTCGCGCCGGGTGCGTTCGTAGATCCCGAACGCGGTCTTGTAATCCGCCTCACCCGTCAGCGAAAGCGCCCGGGTCAGGATCGTCGCATCCTCGATCGCCATGCCAGCGCCCTGCGCCATGTGCGGGCGCATCGGATGGCAGGCGTCGCCCAGCATCACCAACCGGCCACGGCTCCACAGCGGCATCGGATCGCGGTTCCAGAACGGCCATTTCGTGACCTCGGTCGTGGCGTCGATCAGCCCCTTGACCATCGGATGGGCGTTGTCGCCAAAGATCGCCTCCATCTCCTCGCGCGAGCTGTCGACATAGCTGCTCTCGTGGTTCCAGCCATCGACCGGAACGCCGGTAACGTAATAATATTCCGAGCCGTCGTTCTTCGTCGCATAGGCCATGATGTGGCGCGAATGTTCCCACCACCACTTGACACAACGTTCGTATTCAAGCCCCGTCGCCCGCAGCTTGTCCATGTCCACCAGCGCCCGATGCCCGACCCATCCGGAAAAACGCGGACGCTCCGGCCCGAGCAGCTTTTCGCGGATCACCGAGCCGATGCCGTCCGCCCCGACCACCAGTTTCGCTGACACCTGCCGGCCGTTCGCAAAGCTGAGCAGCACGTCGTCGTCGCGCTCTTCCAGATCCGTCAGACGATAGCCGAAATGCAGTGTCTCGGGCGGCAGGACCGACAATTGCGTAACGTGCATGTCGCCGCGATGAATGGTGATATAGGGCGCACCGTATTCCTTCACCGCGAAATCGCCCAGCTCGATGCGGGACAGATATTCGCCGCTCCGCCCATCGCGCGAGAACCAGTGCGAGGGATGCGAGCCGATCTCGGCCAGCCGGTCCTCAAGCCCGAGGGAGCGGAAGATCTTCATCACGTTCGGGCCGATATGGATGCCGGCACCGACACGCTGGAATTCATCCGCCTGCTCAAAGCTATGGACCGAAAAGCCCGCATTACGCAAAAGCGCCGCCGCCGCCGCGCCGCCCAACCCGGCGCCGATAACGGCAATGTCTACCGTTTCAATATCCGTCATGTCCGACTTCCTTGTTCGAGATGAATTATCATTAGCACACAAATGATATCGCGCATTGAAAAATGCATTTCAGCAGCATATTTTGCATGTACACGAACAAAAAACGAGCAGGCAGAGCGGCATGTGATGCGGATTGCCTGCAAAGTGATCCGTCCATGATCAGCGGCCCGCCGCAACTTCGGCCGCTGGCGTGTCACTCCAGGCGGGCAGATCCGGCACATAGCGCGCCCGCAGCCAGGTGATCAGCTCATCGGTCTGGGCCGGGCTGAACTGGCCCTCAAAGCTCGGCATGTCCCGCAGCGGCAGATCGAGCGGCGCGGCGATCCCTTCGCGCAGCAGGGTGCGCAACGGTCCCGATTCCGGCGCCCGCAGCACCATGGATTTCGCAAGCGGCACCTGCGCGGCGGTGAAGCCATCGGCGAGGCCCGGCTCATGGCAGCTTGCGCAGGCAGCACGGAACAGGCGCGCGCCTTCGCCCACCGGCGGCGTCGCGACCGGCGCCGAAACGGGCGCCGCCACCGGACCGGGTTCCGCCAGCGTGGCAAGATAGGTGGCCATCGCCGCGATATCGGCATCGGGCAGCCCTTGGGCGCTGTGGATGACCTCGACCATCGGGCCTGCCGCGCTGGCGATGCCGGGGGCATGACCATCGCGCAGATAGGCGTAAAGCGTATCGCGGGTCCAGCCCCGGGCTCCGGCTGCGGCGCCGGCCAGAGGCGGAGCCCACCAGCCATCGACCATCGCCCCCGTCAGCGCCGCAGCGCCGCCCTTCTCGGCGCCCAGCGCGTTGCGGGGACTATGGCAGGCGCTGCAATGCCCGGCCCCTTCGACCAGGTAGCGCCCCCGGTTCCAGTCATCCGACCGCGCCGGATCGGGGCTGAACGGCCGCGCGTCGTGAAACAGCAGGTTCCAGCCGGCATTCACGGCGCGCAGATTGACCGGCGCCAGCATGGCGGCCTGCGGTGTGGGGGCCGAGATCGGCGTCAGCGTCTGCAGATAGGCATACAGCGCCATCATGTCGCCCTCGTCGATCTTGGCGAAGGCGGTGTAGGGAAAGACCGGATACAGGTTCTTGCCGTCACGGCTGATGCCGTGGCGCATGGCGCGATCGAAAGCTGCATAGGACCAGTTGCCCAGTCCGGTTTCCGGATCGGCGGTCAGATTGGTCGAATAGACCGTGCCGAACGGCGTTTCCATCGCCCGGCCGCCGGTATTCGGCAAACCTCCCGGCGCGGTATGGCACACCGTGCAATCACCTGCGGCAAAGACCTGTCGACCGCGCTCGATCGTCTCGGCAGAGAAGGTCTCGGCCGCGGGCGCACGGCTCGCCGGAATGACGGAATGGATCGGCAGGGACACCGCGCCGAGTGTCAGTGCCCCGCCGATCGCCCCGAAGGCCGCCGCGAGCCGGCCGCGCCCGAAAAGCCGGGCGAGCCGGCCGGGCGCCCCATCTGGCGGAGGCGGCAAAGCGACACCCCCTTGTTGCGCGGCAAGGGCGCTGCGGATCTTTTCGGGGGTAAAGGGTGCCTCGCGCAGCCGCACCCCCGTTGCATCGAAGATCGCATTGGCGATGGCCGCGGCGGCAGGCACCGCAGCGCTTTCCCCGACACCAAGCGCCGGGTCGCCCGGCCGCTCGACCAGCATGGTCGCGATCTCGGGCACCTCGTCGAAGGTTTGAATCGGATACCCCGCCCAGCTTTTCGGCAGAGGCGCGATGGAATCGAACGTCACCTCTTCGCGCAGTGTCCGGCTTGCGGTCTGAATGACATTGCCGCGGATCTGCGCGAGCACGCCGTCCGGGTTGATGACCAGCCCCTGATCCTGCCCGACGAAAACCCGCGACAGGGTGACCTCGCCGGTTTCGGTATCCACCGCGACGTCACAGACCCAGGCTGAGGACGCTGCCGCAGTGCCGGGGAATGTGCCATGGACGTAGGTCGCATAGGCAAAGCCCTGACCATAGGCCATTCGGCCTTCGCGCCGCATCCGAGGCCCGGTCCGCTCGGCCCAGCCGCCCTCTTCCGCGGTGCGAAGGACCAGTTCACGCACGCGCGGATCATCGAGATGGCGCAGCCGGAAGGCGACGGGGTCCTCGCCCGCCTCGAAGGCCAGTTCATCGACGAAGCTTTCATGCGCAAAGGTGTTCGGCAGGGCCGATACCCCGCGCATCCACGCCGCCCGCACGATCGGCGCCATATCGTGCACAGTGATGTGCTTGTTCGGAATACGGTAGGGCGGAATGATCGTGCGATCACCCATGTCGGCGGGGCGCGGCTCGGGCGTGATCAGCCCGGTCAGCAGGAGCGCGAGGTTCGGACCGCGGTTCGAGGGATACCAGCTGTCGAGACGGTAAGCGCCGATATCGCCATCTGCGGCGATACCGCCCGACACCTCCATCAGCTGCGCCGCGCCTTTGGGTTCCCACAGATGTTCCTGTTCGCGGGTCAGTTGCACCCGCACCGGTACCCCTACCGCCCGCGCCATCAGCAGGGCATCACCGCAGACATCATCGGCGCAATTACGCCCGTAACAGCCTGCCGCCTGCAGACGGCGCACATCGATCACTTCAGGGGGAAGGCCCAGAAGCTGGGCCATGTCAGCGCGCAGCATGTGCGGGTTCTGCGTCCCGCTCCACAAAATCGGGGCGCCGCCGTTCCAGTCGGCCACCGCGCAGGACGGCCCGATCGAGCCGTGTTCGTGATAGGGCCAGACGTAATGCCGTTCGAGCCGGATGCCACAGTCCGCGATCGCCCGATCGAAATCGCCCGTCGTGTCGAGCACCCGCGGCGTCGAGGGAAAGGTCTTGATCGCATGGCGCAGATCGCCCATCGGCGGCAGGTTCGGCGGCTGGCGCCAGTGGACGGGCAAGGCCTCGGCGATGGCGCGGGCCTGATGCTCGGTCTGCGCGACGACGCCGAGGAAATCCGCCTCGCGCACCACCGCGACAAAGCCGGGCATGTCGCGCACCGCCGCCTCGTCGTAGCCGATCAGGCTGTGGCCGATGAAGGGGCCGCTGTCGCGCCCGGCATAGGGCGGGCGCACCACATGACCATGCAGCATCCCGGGCACGCGCACATCCTGGATGTAACCGAAGCGGCCAGTCACCTTGTCGGGCAGGTCGATACGCCCGGTGCGGCGCCCGACGATGCGATAGTCCGACGGGTCCTTCACCGGCACATCCGGATCAAGCCGCATCACTACGTCGAGCCCCGCCACAAGTGCGCCGTAGGTTATCTCGTCAGTCTCCGACCGCACGACCCCCGCATGCACCTCGAGCCGCGCGGCATCGGCATTGAGCATCTGCGCCGCGCGCCCGATCAGGAACAGCCGCAGTTGTGCCGCCGCCCGGCGCAGCGGATGCGCCGCAACCTGGATCGTCTCCGAGGCGATGGTCGGCCCCTGATCCGGCGTCAGTCGGGTATCGCCCAGCACTACCTGCACCTGATCGAGCGTCAGATCCAACTCCTCCGCGACGATCTGGCTGAGTGCCGTGCTGATGCCGGTGCCCAGATCGACATGGCCGTTGAAGGCCGTCGCGGTGCCCGTCTCATCGATCTGGACGAAGGTCGCCTCGACGCCTTTGACGATGTCGCGCACCGAAATCATGCCGGGCGCCGGCTCGTGCACGGGCTCAGGCATTGGGCTTGTCCTGCGCGATCAGCGCCGAGGCCCGCTCGACCGAGGCGATGATCTCCACATGGGTGCCACACCGGCACAGGTTGTCACGCAGTGCCTCGCGGATACGGGCGCGGTCGGGAGCAGGCTCACGCGCGAGCAATGCCACCGCAGTCATCACCATGCCGTTCAAGCAATAGCCGCATTGTGCACCCTGCATCTCGATGAAGGCACGCTGCACGGGATGCAGTGCCCCGGTATCCGGATCGGCCAGACCTTCAAGCGTGGTCACGCGCCGCCCCGAAACCCGCGCCGCGCGCAGGACACAAGACCGCGCCGGTGCGCCATCGACCAGCACCGTGCAGGCACCGCATTGCGCCATCCCGCAGCCATACTTTGGCCCGTTGAGCCCGAAATCGCTGCGCAATACATCAAGAAGCGTCCGTTCCGCCGCCGCATCAAGGGAGACTTCAGCCCCGTTGAGTGTGAATCGTAACCGGGTATCCACTGTCTGCCGCATCCTTGCGCCGATCCTTGCCTGAATGCCTCCGGACCGAGCCGGTCGGGTCTGTCATCGGGATGCCCCGATCCAATTCGGGGAATTGAGTGCACACAAATGATTTTTGACAGTTACATCTTATCTGCGGGCCAGACGCTGAATTTGTAACGTGAAAACGTCACTTGTGCACAAATGATGGCCGAAGTCGAAATTCACCCCCGGCAGGCATTGACCCTGCCGTTCCCGCTTTCCATTGTCGGCCCGAAGCGGGCTCGCCCATGCAAGCCCGGCCGCCACGAACACAACCTCAACCCGACGGAGAAACGCATGGCGTCCGATCTGGCATCGCAGGACTACCGGCTCGACGAACAGGTCGGGTTTCTCTTGCGCAAGGCCAACCAGCGCCATCTGACGATCCTGTCGGGCATGATGCCGGGAGGGCTGACATCGATGCAGTTCTCGACGCTTTACCGGCTGGCAACGGAACCCGGCCCGGTTTCGCAAAACGCGCTTGGCCGGATGGTGGCCATGGATGCGGCCACGACCAAGGGCGTCGTCGCCCGGTTGCAGGCCCGCAACCTGATCCGCACCGAACCCGACCCTACCGACAAGCGCCGATACACTCTTTCGACCACCGAAGAAGGGCGCGCGCTACTCGCCGGTATCCTGCCAGTGATGAGGGAAATCACCCGCGAGACGCTCGCCCCGCTCAGCCCCACGGAACAGGAAACACTGGTGCGGCTTCTGAAGAAGATTTCCTGATCCAGCCGGGACCGCCCACAAGAAGGCCCGAGCCTCCATGACCGATACGCCTGCAAAGCCCCCTCAGGATCCGTTGGCAGAGCCGCGCCGCCGGCCCGGCCGCCCGAAGGATGCCGGTGATCTGCGCGATTTGATTCTGGATCAGGCCGAATTGGCCTTTGCCGAGACCGGCTTCGCCGGCGCGCGCACCCGCGACATCGCCGAGCGGGCGGGTGTCAATCAGGCGCTGATCCGCTACTATTTTGGTTCCAAGGAAGAACTGTTCGACGAGGTGTTCCGCCGCCGCGGGGGGCTGATCTCGGCGCGTCGGCATGAATTTCTTGATGAACTCCTCATGGCTACACCCGCGCCCACGGTCGAACAGGTGCTGCATGCCTATCTGCTGCCGCAATGGGCGATGAAATACAGCGGTGCGAACGGCGCCGCCTTCGTGCGGCTGCAGGCGCGCCTGCATTCCGAACCCGAGGAACACGCGCTGCGCCTGCGCCGCGAGGTCTATGATTCCTCGGTGCATCGCTACGTGGAGGTGCTCAGCCGCTGCCTGCCCGGTATTCCCCGCGACAGGGTCAGCATCCGCTTTTCCTTCCTCGTCGGCACCTACATGTTCATGCTCAACGATCTGGGCCGATTGGGCGACATCACCGAAGGCCATGTCGTCGATCTGGGCAAGGACCGGATGCTTGAAGAACTCGTCGCCTTTTTGGCGGCCGGGATGCGCGCGAGCTGAATATTTGTGCACCTATGATGTATCCGGCGGAAATCTTTTTTCGCATGCAGGTTCCGGATTGCAATTATTCAGGTGATTAAATTACCGCAGAAGCATGCAGAAGCGGGAATATTCATGAAGACCTATCGAATCGGCCAGATCGTCCCCAGCTCGAACGTCACTATGGAGACCGAGATCCCGGCGCTCCTGCGCCTGCGCGAGACGGTCGCGCCCGAACGGTTCACCTTCCACGCGGCGCGGATGCGGATGAAGCACGTGACGAAGGAAGAGCTGTCGTCGATGGATGCCGCCTCGGACCGCTGCGCACTGGAACTGTCGGACGCCAAAGTCGACGTGATGGGGTATGCCTGCCTCGTTGCGATCATGTCGATGGGGCTCGGCTATCACCGTGCCTCGCAGGAGCGGCTGACCGGGGTGGTGCGCGGTAACGGCTCCGATGGGGCGGTGGTCAATTCCGCCGGCGCGCTGATCGAGGCACTCAAGGCGATGGGCGCGAAAAAGATCGCCGTCGTCGCACCCTACATGAAGCCGCTCGCACAGATGGTCTTCGACTACATCGCGCATGAGGGATTCGAGGTGGTGGACAGCCGTGCGCTGGAAATCCAGGACAATCTGGCAGTTGCAGCGCATGACCCGATGAACCTGCCCGGCATCGTCAGAACGATGAACTTTGCCGAAGCGGATGTGATCGTGCTGTCGGCCTGTGTGCAGATGCCGTCATTGCCCGCGGTTGCGACGGTCGAGGCGATCACCGGCAAGCCAGTGCTGACCGCCGCCATCGCGACAACCTGGTCGATGCTGAACGCGCTCGGCCTGCCGACCCGTGTGCCGGGCGGCGGCGCGCTGTTGTCGGGCGCTTACTGAGGAGACGATGATGCAAGGCTACAACATCCACGCGAACGGTATCCGCCAGCACCTGATCCGCTACCCCGGACAGGGACCCGAGCTGCTGCTGATACCCGGCATCACCTCGCCCGCGATCACCTGGGGCTTCGTCGGCGAACGGCTGGCCGAAGGGTTCGACGTCCACATCCTCGATGTGCGGGGCCGCGGACTGAGCGAGGCTGGCGACCTCGACTATACACTCGATGCTATGGCCGATGACGTGATCGCACTGGCCGAGCGGATGAACCGTCCCGTCGTGCTGGGACATTCGATGGGCGCCCGCACCGCGATCCGCGCGGCGCGAAAGACGCCGGAGCCGATCTCGGGGCTGATCCTCGTCGATCCACCGATGTCGGGACCGGGGCGACGCTCCTACCCGGCGAACTGGCCCTGGTATGGCGACTCGATCCGCGTCGCCCAGAAGGGCTGCGGCGTCGAGGAGATGCGCAGGTTCTGCCCGACCTGGACCGAGGAACAGGTCGCCCTGCGCGCGGAATGGCTGCACACCTGCCAATGGGGGGCGATCCGCATCGCCTTCGACGGCTTTGCCACCGATGATATCCATGCCGACATGCCGCAGATCCGGCTGCCTGCCCGTCTTGTCATCGCGGGCGGCGCGACGGTGGTTCTGCCGGAAGACGCCGACGAGATGAAATCCCTCATGCCCCAGCTGGAGATCCGCAAGGTCGAAGGCGCGGGCCACATGATCCCGTGGGACGACCTTGAGGGATTCCTCGCCGCCGTCCTGGATTTCACCGCCTGAACCGACAATCGCCGCCGTTCGGGCGGCTCTGACAGGGAAACAGAAATGGACCACGCAAGTTTCACGGAAATCTGCCTGCACCAGCTCAAGATGTCAGGGGTGCACGAGGGCGAAAAGCTGATCGTGCTGACCCAGGGCAACGACCGGCTCGACTATGCAGATGCATTCATGGCGGCAGGACAACGTCTGGGCGCGAAAATGTATCACATGCGCCTGCCCGCGCCGCTGCCCACGGCGGGCTGGTCGGTCGGCGTCACCGGCCTTGCGGCCATGCCGGACGCGGTCGAGGCGCTGAAAAACTGCGACATGCTTATCGACTGCATCTTCCTGCTGTTCTCGCCCGAGCAGTTCGCAATTCAGGCGGCCGGGACCCGGATCCTGACGGCGGTCGAGCCGCCCGCCCTTCTGGCGCGGATGCTGCCCTATCCCGAACTGCGCGAAAAGGTCGAGATCGCGGCCGCGATGCTCGACAAGGCCAAGGTGATGCGCATCACCTCGCCGCACGGCACCGACGTGACCTACAAGCTCAATACCTATCCGACGGTGCCGGAATACGCCTGCACCGACACCCCCGGCCGCTGGGATCACTGGCCCTCGGGGTTCGTCTTCACGGGCGGGGACGACGACGGGGTCGACGGCCAGATCGTCGTCGCGCCGGGCGACATCCTGTTGCCGCAGAACATCTACGTGCGCGAGCCGATCACCTATACGATCGAAAAGGGCTGGGTGACCGACATCCGCGGCGGGCTCGATGCGGAACTGGTGAAATCCTACATGGCCGCCTTCAACGACAAGCGCGGCTTCGGGATGAGCCACGTCGGCTGGGGCATGAACCCGAATGCGAAGTGGCACAATTTCGTCCCCGGCGAATTCCCCGGCGGCATGGGCATGGAGCCGCGCAGCTTCTACGGCAACGTGATGTTCTCGACCGGGCCGAACAACGAACTGGGCGGGCCGAACGACACGCCCTGTCATCTCGATATCCCGATGCGCAACTGCTCGCTTTTCCTCGATGACGAGCCGGTGGTCATCGACGGCGACATCGTCGTCAAAGACATCCAGATGGACCGCGCCTGATTTCCCCTGACTGTTCCCGCGCCGCCCGGCGCGGGACCTTTTCCATCTACCGAGGAACAGTCATGTCCCAGGAACAGACCTATGCCGCCGCGGGCTTCGGACAATCGGTGCCGCGCGGCACCCGGCCGGCGATCATCGTCGTCGACTTTTCTTATGGCTTCACCGACCTGCAATACCCAACCGCCTCGGACGCTTCCGTTCAGATGGCCAACACCCGGCGGATCTGCGACGCGCTGCGTTCACGCGGCTTTCCGGTGATCTTCTCGACCATCGCCTATCACCCGGGAGAAATCGACAAGCTGCCCTGGCTGAAGAAGGCGGCGGGTATGGCCGCGCTGATCGAGGGCACCCGCCTCGTCGAGATCGACGCCGCGACCGGCATCCGGCCCGAGGATGTGGTGGTGACGAAAAAGGGGGCCTCGTCGTTCTTCGGCTCGACCCTCGCCGCGCTGCTGACCGGCGCGGGAGTGGATACGCTCATCGTTACGGGGGCAACAACTTCGGGCTGCGTGCGGGCGACGGTGGTCGATGCGGTGCAATCGGGGTTCAACGTGCTGGTGCCGCGCGACGGCTGCGCGGATCGTGCGGCGGCCCCGCATGAGGCGAACCTGTACGACATGAACCAGAAATACGCCGATGTCACCGACACGGCCGAAATCCTGAACTGGATCGAAACGCTCGCGCCGCGGGCGTGATGGCGCCAAGGGACTGGAGGTCCGCATGAGCTATTTTCCAAGCTGGCCACGCGCGAGCACACCGGCGGTCATGCCTGACGAGCGCCTGTCCTGGGGTGCGACGATCCCGATGGGCATCCAGCATCTGGTGGCGATGTCGGGTTCGACCATCCTTGGGCCGCTGTTGATGGGGTTCGATCCGAATCTCGCGATCCTGTTTTCGGGGATCGGGACCTTGATCTTCTTCGTGCTCACCGCCGGGCGGGTGCCAAGCTATCTCGGCTCGTCCTTCTCGTTCATCGCGGTGGTGATCGCTGTGACGGGGTATGCGGGAACCGGCGTGAACACCAATATCGGGCCGGCGCTTGGCGGGATCATCGCCGCCGGCGCGCTTTACGTGCTGATCGGGCTTGTCGTTACCGCAACCGGCACCGGCTGGATCGAAAAGCTGATGCCCCCCGCCGTGACCGGCGCCATCGGCGCGGCGATCGGGCTGAACCTTGCCCCCGTCGCGGTGCAGGGCAGCCAGGGCACCGGACCGCATGTCTTCGTCGCGATGCTGACGCTGCTGGCGGTCGCTGTCGTCTCGACCTACGCACCAACAGTACTGCGGCGGATCTCGATCCTGATCGGGATCGCGGTCGGCTATGTCGCGGTGCTGATCCTCGGCAATGGCATGGGCCTTCTGCCGCCAATCGACTTCGGCGCGCTGGCGGTCGCACCGTGGTTCGGGATGCCGACTTTCCACAGCCCCGAGTTCAACCTGACCGCGATGTCGCTCATCGCGCCGGTGGCGATCATCCTCGTCGCCGAAAACCTCGGCCATATCAAGGCGATCAGCGCCATGACCGGCGAAAACATGGACCGCTACATCGGACGTGGCTTCATCGGCGATGGGATCGCGACGATGGTCTCTGGCTCGGGCGGCGGAACGGGCGTCACCACCTATGTGGAAAACATGGGGGTGATGGCGGTGACGCGCGTGTTCTCGACGCTGGTCTTCGTGGTGGCGGCGCTGGTGGCGATCCTGCTTGGTTTTTCACCCAAGTTCGGCGCCCTGCTGCACACTATCCCGGCCCCGGTGCTGGGCGGACTGGCGGTCGCGGTCTTCGGGCTGATCGCCGCGGCGATGATCCGGCTCTTCGTCGACAATCACGTCGACTTCTCGGAGCCGCGCAACCTGTTCACGGTGGGGATCACACTGGTCTTCGGTTCCGGCAGCTTCACCCTCAGCTTCGGCAGCTTCGTTCTCGGCGGCATCGGCACGGCGACCTTCGCGGCGCTGATCGTCTACCAGCTTCTCAGCATCGGGCGGGACAAGGCATGACCCGCCCCGCCATGAGGAAGGTTGCGCGATGTTCTGGCTGACACGCGACGGATCCGGGCTGGTGCCCGATCCGCTCACCGCCATCGTGTCGCCACGACCGATCGCCTGGGTCACCAGCCACGACGGCAAGGGGGGCCACAATCTTGCGCCCTACTCCTTCTTCAACGCGGTGGCCTATGCACCACCTCAACTGGTGCTTGCCTCGATCGGTGGCAAGCCCGACCGCGCGTTCGGCAAGGACAGCCTTGCGAACATCCTTGAAACCGGCGTCTTCTGTG
Organism: Paenirhodobacter populi; assembly: GCF_004022215.1. GTDB lineage: Bacteria > Pseudomonadota > Alphaproteobacteria > Rhodobacterales > Rhodobacteraceae > Rhodobacter > Rhodobacter populi. The sequence continues at coordinate 33,297 of NZ_SAUZ01000012.1, read as the reverse complement.
TCAACATTGCCGGATACGAGGATCGTGAAGCGCTCAATGCCTCGTCGGCCGCCTTCCCGCGCGACACCGATGAGGCCGCGCATCTCGGCCTGCCGACAGCCCCCTGCCGGGCGATCGACGGAGTGCGGCTGGCCGATGCGCCCGCAGCGCTCGAATGTGTGCTGACGCAGCACATCGTGCTTGAGGGTGCGGACAACCATCTTGTCGTCGCGCGGATCGAGGCGTTTCATCTGCGGGACGACTGCATCACCGAAGAAGGCCGTTTCGATGTTACCCGATACCGGCCGCTGACCCGCCTCGGCTATTCGGATTTCGCGTCAATCGACAGCGTTTTCCGGATGAAGCGGCCGAAACTCTAAACGGAAGGATCAAGGAAAGGCTTCGTCATGGCCACGGCATCGCATTCCACCCCCGAGACCCGCAAACCGCGTCCGGATGCGCCGGTGGTGATCCGGGCCGCCGACCTGCCGCTCAATGCGGTGGAAAAACCGGTAGCGCTTGCGGTTATCCGTGAGGTCGCGGGACCATCCTATCGCCCCGCAGGAGCGGCAATGGTGTTGGGCGCAGACGGAACGGTGGCAGGAAACCTGTCCTCGGGTTGTATCGACGCCGACATCGCCCTGCATGCGCAGGAGGTCGCGGCGACGGGAGGCTGGAAAGTGTTGCGCTACGGCCGCGGCTCGGCCTTCATGGATCTGCAACTGCCCTGCGGCGGCGGTCTCGAGGTGCTGATCGTGCCGGTACGGCGTCCGCTCGGGAAGTTGCTGGAAGCTCTCGAGGCCCGGACCCCGCTCGATCTGCGGTTGACGCCGGAAGGCCCCGTATCCAACGCATCTGCGGACCTCGAATGTCTGATGCACCTGCATGTCGAACCCGATATCCGCTTTGCCGTCTTCGGCAAGGGCCCGGAGGCGCGGGCCTTCGCACAGATGACGGCGGGGGCCGGCTACGACACGCTTCTGGTAACCACCGAGAACGAGATGCCCGCCCCCGTGGCCCGGCTGCAACTGCGGCCGCTGCGGCCGGGGGCCGTGACATTCGATCAGGACCCGAACACTGCGGTAGTGCTGTTCTTCCACGACCATGACCTGGAACCCGGGATCCTGCGGGCAGCGCTTGCGGGTCCCGCCTTCTACATCGGCGCACAGGGTAGCCGCCGCACTGCCGAACGCCGGATCGCCGGGCTGCGCGCTACGGGCATGACCGAAGCGGACTGCCTGCGGCTGCGCGGCCCCATCGGTCTCATCCCATCGACGCGCGACCCCCGTACGCTGGCGGTTTCGGTGTTGGCCGAAGTCTTGGCCGAGGCGGTGGGACGATCGGGAACCTGCGGACTCTGAGTGCGGATCGGACCACATCAGGAAACCAGGTGCTTCTACCGGCATTGATGATGGGTTGGGTGTCGATCCGGTCCGGCGGTGGTGTATCGAGGCCTGTCAGTGTCCTCACGCAAACGCACTGCAGGGAGATTCCGCGCGTCGGCGCAATAGCGATAATGAGAAGACCCGGATCAGTGGCATCAGCGCCTCGACCGGCTTCTGTGTCGGGTGCGTGAACTGACTGAACAGCGTCGAGCCGATGCCGATGATGACGGCGAGCACCAGGACCTTGATGCCGCTGGAAATCACGTTGCCAAGCACACGCTCAGCTATGAAGGCGATCTTGCCGAAGAAGGGAATCAGCACAAAGCCGGCGGGCGTGCTCCACTTGAACTCGATCAGCGTCACGAAGAACTGGATCGCCAGAATGAAGAAGGCGGGGATGACCAGTGCCCAGGCAAACAAAAGGTAGACGATCTGGATCAGGTTCTCGAAGACTGCGATCCAGGCCATCAGGGGCGACATCGCGTCGAGCAAGGGACGCGCGCCACCTAGGCCGTCCGCGCGCATCACAGGAAGAACCGGCTGAACGGCGCGTGGCGGCCGAAGTCGCTTCTGTCGGGTCTGGTGTTCTGCAGCTGCTGCGGTGGCCCCTACTCGCTGCGCGGCGCAGACCGCTTCGCCTGCTCGAACCATATCGGCGAGGGCACCTGCACCAACAGCCTCGGCATTGCGCGCGAGGAGCTGGAGAGCCGCGTGCTGGCCGGCCTCAAGGACCGGATGATGACGCCCGAGGTCGCGGCCGAGGCGATGCGCGCCTATGCCGAGGAGACCAACCGGCTGCTCGAACGGCGACGCATGGAAGGCGGAACTGGTGAAGGTCGAGAAGCAGATCAGGGGTATCATCGAGGCGATCAAGGCCGGCATGTTCCATGAGAGCATGAAGGGCGAGATGATGGCGCTGGAAGAGCGCAAGAAGGAACTGGCGGAGCTTTTGGCCGATGGGCCGGATGATGGGCCGGACATCCTGCCGAGCGCATCGGCGGTCTATGCGAAGAAGGTCACGGTTCTCGTCGGAGCGCTGGCCCGACCCGACGAACGGCCGCAGGCAGCAGAAGCCTTGCGGATGCTGATCGAGAAGATCGTGCTGACGCTGGGGCCGGAACGCGGGGAAATCTACGCCACATTGCATGGCGAGTTACGCACGATCCTCGAATGGACCGAGCGGCAAGCGATTGGAAAGACGTCCAAAACGACAAAACCCGCCGCTGGTGCGACGGGAATGTCTGAATCGGTGGTTGCGGGGGTACGCAACCATCTAAAATTGCGACTTAGCCCCAATTATCACTCCATGCTGCTCCAGATGGAAATAGCAGCTCCTGGCGGAGTATTGCGCATAGCAGTGTAGGGTAACCCGTAAACCCAGCTTCTATGCCTTAGACGACAGCGCGTCACCAGACGAGCCGGCCGGAAAGATGTCTATCTCGTCCTCGTCGTGATCTGGGCCCACCAATGACTGAGGAAGAACTACGAACGGCTATTCGCACGGCGATGGAGTACGCCAGAGCTAGTCGGACATCTTCATCGGCGCCCCGGAACTCGCTGCAGGTGTATTAAACTGGCAAGCCAACGGCAGCTGCAGTTTTCTCCGTAATTCTTTAGCGTGACGCCGTCATCTTAAGCCTGTTTTTTCATCACATGCCCACAATATCCTCACCCGCATCTCAATAGATCGATCATTCACGGTCTACTGCCATTTTTCCGTGGCCAACTGGTATACCGGTCTGCCAGATATTTTTCATGACGAACTCACATCAATTCCAGCGAGAGCGTGCCTACGCTCTGCTCATCGACCTGATCTTCTCCTCGGGCTTCGACCCCTCGGAACCGCTGTCCGAGCGTGGCTTGGCCGAACAGTTCAGTATAGGCCGGATGCCGGTGCGCGAAGCGTTGCGCCAGCTCGAGCAAGAAGGCGTCGTTGAGGTTCGCCCCGCTCGTGGCACCTTCGTGCGCACCCTCATCTCAGACGACATCGTCCATATCTACAGAGTGCGCGAGGTGCTTGAATGCGCCGCAGCCGCCGACGCGGCCGCCCGAGCCATGCAGCGCTCTTTCGCTAATATCGGTACGAAGTTAAGGGTTATGTTACATGCACGAGGCAGCTTCAGCCCGGCGGAAATCGATGACGCGGGCGAAGAATTTCACGAAGAACTGGTCAACGCCGCAGGCAACCCCGCGCTCGCGGAAGCGATCCGGCTCTTCCGCAACCGCTTCCGCCTTGCCTTCAGCCTGCCTCGATATTTCTCCGATCAGCAAATCGTCGAGACGCTGCAGGAGCATATCAGCGTCTATGAGGCGGTGGAGGCCCGGGACGCCCCCCTTGCCGCCGAGCGCATGCGCGAGCATCTGGCCCGCGGGCTGAAGCTGAGATTAGCCCTCGAGGCGCAAAAACACGGTGCCGAGGCCGGGTCAAAAGACACGAACAGTGGAGTGGAAACCAAATCATGAACGCAAAATTCATCCTCGCCGCCCTCGCGGTTACCGGAGCCTTCTCCTCCGGATCGAACGCCGGCACGCTTGACAATGTAAAAGCTCAGGGCGTCGTAAAATGCGCGGTCAACGGCGCGCGGCCGGGTTTTTCATCGGTCACCGCGGAAGGTAAATGGGAGGGCCTTGACGTCGACACCTGCCGCGCCGTCGCCGCCGCCGTCTTCGGCGATGCGTCGAAAGTGCAGTTCCTTAAGACCACCAACCAGACGCGACTGACCGCGCTGCAGACCGGCGAGGTCGACATGACCGCGGCCAATACCACCTGGACGCGCGCCCGCGACACCGATCTTGGGCTCGATTTCGTGGCCCCCACCTTTTACGACGGTCAGGGCCTGATGGTCGCCAAAGCGCTCGGCGTTTCGAGCGTCAAAGACCTTGACAGCGCCACCGTCTGCGTGCGCCCCGGTTCGACCTCTGAACGGGTGATCGCCGATATTCAGCGGAAATACAGCATCGCGCTGAAGCCGGTCGTTTTGGAAGACCAGAACGAGATCAACACCGCCTTCTTTGGCGGTCGTTGCGACGTCTCGGTCCAATCCTCAGCCGGGCTCAGCTCGATCCGCGCTTCGGTCGCGCCGAACCCTGATGATTACGTGATCCTGCCCGAGCTTTTTGGCAAAGACCCGGAGGGCCCAATCGTGCGCCAGGATGACGGACAATGGCGCGACATCGTTCAATGGACGGTCTTCACACTGTTCCAGGCGGAAGAAAGCGGCGTCACCTCGGCCAATGTCGACGACCTGCGCCAGTCCAGCGACGATCCCGCCATCCGACGTCTGCTTGGCGTTGACGATGCTGGCGGCGAAGGCCTCGGACTGTCGAAAGACTGGGCCTATAACGTCATCAAACAGGTCGGCAACTACGGCGAGTTCTTCGATCGCAATGTGGGCAAGGACTCGCCTCTGAAGCTCGAACGCGGTCTCAATGCGATCTACACGGACGGAGGCCTGCTTTACGCCCCGCCGCTCTGATTTCCTGACAAACCCGCCAGGTCTGCCCGCCCCGGCGGGCAGATCATTCTATTCGCAAAGGCCCGACAGATGCCCCCACAAGCTTCTCCCCCTCGTTTCGCCCGTTTGATGGAGGGCGGAGTGCGTGCGCTTCTTTGGCAAATCGCACTGGTCGCCACCGTGATCTGGATGATTGTCTGGATGGGCCTGAATGCACGCGCGGCACTTGAAGCGCAAGGTATGACCTCGGGCTTCGGCTTTCTGACCACCTCGACGTCCTTTTCGATGGGCGCGGGCTTTTTCAATTTCACGCCCTCGGACAGCTATCTGAAGGCGTTTGCCGTCGGTGTCGGCAATACGCTGGTGATGTCGGCTGCATCGATCGTCACCGCCACCCTTCTGGGTGGGGTAATCGGCGCGATGTCCCTCGCGAAGAACCCGATCCCAAGCGGCGTCGCGCAGGCCTACGTCTACCTGTTCCGCAACACGCCGCAGCTGCTTCAGATCGTGTTCTGGTACACCGCTTTTGCCGCCATGCCCGTCGCGCGTGAGGCGATCTCTTTGGGCGGGGCGGCTTTCGTCTCGAACCGCGGGCTGACCGTACCCGCCCCGATCGATGGGAAAACCGCCGGACTGAGCGCGCTTGCCCTGATACTCGGTCTTCTCGCCCTGCTGATTCTCCGCCACACCGCCCGCAGCTTCGCCCCCGAAGCCCGCTGGCCCAAAAGCGTGATCGTCGCGGCGCTTTGCGCGCTCGGCCCGCCCCTCGCCGTCTGGGCCCTTCGCGGGGCACCGATGGAATGGAGCATACCCTCTCTTGGCCGCTTTAACTTCTCGGGCGGCGTCACTCTACCGCCAGAGTTCACCGCTATTTATTTCGGCCTCTCCTTCTATATCGCCGCCTTCATCGCGGAAATCGTTCGCGGCGGCATTCAGGGCGTCGACGCCGGGCAAATTGAGGCTGCGCGCACCATCGGCCTGACGGAGAGCCAGACGATGTTCCGGATCATCGTCCCGCAGGCGCTGCGCATGATCATCCCGCCCCTGACCGCGCAGTTCATCAGCTTGTTAAAGAATTCGTCGCTTGGCGTGGCGGTGGGTTATCCAGAACTGTTCAGCATCTCAAACACCGCCCTCACCTATAGCGGCCGCACGATCGAGGTGCTGACCATCATGGCACTGATCTATCTGGCGCTCTCGCTCGCCATCGGCGCCGCGGGTGCAGCCTTCAACCGTTTCGTCCAATATCCGTCGCGGTGATCTCGATGACCCATATTCTGACCTCTGGAATCGAGCTTCCCGCAAGCGACGCCATCCGCCCTCCCCCCGCGCAAGAAAATCGCGTAAGGGCGCTGACCGGCGCGCTTTTCGGTTCCACTTTCTCGACGCTCATCACTCTGATCGGCGGCGCGCTGCTGCTGGTTTTCGCCTGGTTCGCATTGAAATGGGCGATTGTCGACGCGGTCTGGACCGCGCCCGGGGGTTCTGCCGCCTGTGCCAAGCCAGGCGCAGGCGCCTGCTGGGCGGTGATCGGCGCGAAATATCCGGTCATCCTGTTTGGCGCTTTTCCCTATGCTGAACAATGGCGCGGCGTGGTTCTGATCGCGCTTTGGCTGGTCTGGGCGGGCGTCTCCATCTTTCGCCGCGTGCCGGCGTTGACGAAGATCATCGGCTGGATCGCGATCTTCATCGTCTCGATCATTCTGATGCGAGGCGGCATCTTTGGCATGACCTACGTGGGCACAGATCAATGGGGCGGGCTTCCGCTCAGCTTCATGATCTTTGGTGGCACCATAGCGGGCGGGCTGCCGCTCGGCATCCTTCTGGCCCTTGGACGTCGCTCCCGACTGCCGATCTTTTCGGCGCTTTGCACTGCGGTCATCGAGGTGACACGCGGTTTCCCGCTGCTGGTGGTGCTGTTCTTTGCGGCTCTCATCATGCCGCTGTTCCTGCCCCCGCAATTGAACGTCGACAAACTCGTGCGCGCCGAGATCGGCATGATCATCTTCTTTGCAGCCTATGCTGCCGAAACCATCCGTGGCGGGCTGCAGACCTTGCCGCTCGGTCAGGATGAAGCTGCGCAGGCGCTCGGGCTTAGCTATCGCCAACGGCTGCTGAAGGTGATCTTGCCGCAGGCCATCGCCTCCGCCCTGCCCTCGCTGTTCAACGACATCGTGCGGTCTTTCAAGAACACCACCTTCTTCGCCATTCTTGGCCTATGGGATATCCTTGGAGCGACGAAAAGCGCGCTTCAGGACCCCGAATGGGTGAAATACTCGATCGAAGGTTATCTCTTCGTCTTCCTCCTTTACTTCGTGATCTGCTCGGGGCTGTCGCTTTATGGACGTTCTCTTGAGCGAGAAAGCTTGTCGCGCCTCAGGAGGGCAGGAAAATGACAACGCAACCTCAGTCCACCGCCGCCATGCCTGAACCTGCTATTGTCATCCGGCATCTGAACAAATGGTATGGTCAACATCACGCATTGCGCGACGTTTCTTTGAGGCTCGGCGCAGGGGAAAAGATCGTCCTGTGCGGCCCTTCGGGATCGGGAAAATCTACGCTGATCCGATGCATTAACGGGCTTGAAAGCTTCGCGGAGGGATCGCTCGAAGTAGGTGGTGTCGCGCTTGACGGCTCCTCCGCGCACCTGCGCGAGATCCGGCGGATGACCGGCATGGTGTTTCAACACTTCAATCTGTTTCCGCATATGACCGTACTGGAAAACCTCACCCTCGGGCCGCGCAGCGTCCTGCGCGAATCCGAAATCGAGGCCAGCGCACGCGCCCGCGCGTTGCTGGAGCGCGTCCGGCTTGGCGATCAGGCTCTTAAGTATCCAGGCCAGCTTTCGGGCGGGCAGCAGCAGCGCGTGGCGATCGCGCGCACACTGATGATGCGGCCTCAGGTGATCCTGTTCGATGAGCCCACTTCGGCGCTTGATCCCGAGATGGTGCAAGAAGTACTTGAGGTGATGGAGGAGCTGGCGAGCGACGGTCAATCCATGATCGTCGTCACCCATGAGATGACATTCGCGCGCAATGTCGCCGATCTGGTCGTCTTCATGGATAAGGGGCAGATCCTCGAAGCCGCGCCGCCAGAGGTGTTCTTCACCACGCCTCACACCGAACGCGCGCGTAATTTTGTGCGCCAGATTGGCCATGCGGCCTGACTAACGGAAAGAACTGATCTGATATGACAGTCGAAATTGACCTGATCTCTGACACCTCAACCCGCCCGGGCGCAGAGATGCTGGCGGCGATGTGTGCGGCAGAAACCGGTGACGAACAGCGTTATGAAGACCCCACCACCTTAGCGTTGGAGATTCGCGCGGCGGAGCTTTTGGGCCAAGAAAAGGCGCTGTTCCTGCCCTCAGGCACGATGTGCAACCAGATCTCTTTCCTGGTGCATTGTCGGCCGGGCGACGAGATCATCTGCGCCGACAGCGCGCACGTATTCGGCTCTGAGGGCGCGGGGGCGGCGGCGTTGGCCGGTGCGCAGTTCCGCCCGATCTCCAGTTCAACGGGTATTTTCACCGCCGATGATGCTCTACCGCTGATCCGCGAGCCACGTCACCGCTCGCCCCGCAGCCGGGTGATCGAGGTCGAGCAAACCACGAACCGCGGTGGCGGACGCGTCTGGCCCGTGGCCGCACTTCAAGACCTCGCTACTCTTGCACATGAGCGCGACATGGCGCTTCACATGGATGGAGCGCGTTTGTTCAACGCTTCGGTGTCAGCAGGCCTGCCTGCGCGCGCCTTCGCAAGCCTGTGCGACAGCGTCTGGGTCGACCTCTCAAAAGGTCTTGGCTGTCCCTTTGGCGCAGTGCTTGCCGGGTCAGAGGACTTCATTGCCGAAGCCCTGATCTGGAAGCACCGCCTGGGCGGCGCCATGCGCCAATCCGGCTTCATGGCGGCCGCTGGCCTCTTCGCCTTCGACCACAATATCGAACGCCTCGCCGACGATCACCGTAACGCCGAGCATTTCGCAACGGTCCTGCGGGACGTGAGCGGATTGAAGGTCACGCCAGAGAGCGGTTTCACGAATATCGTGTTCCTTGACCTTTCCGAGCTTGACGTGACGGCCCCGACCTTTGCTGCCGCCCTTCTGGAGAGCGGCGTCCGGGTCAATGTCGAAGGCCCGAAACGCATCCGTGTCGTGACCCATCTCGATGTCAGCACTGCCCAGGTCGCCCGCGCTGCAGATCTCGCACGGGAAACGCTGCTAAGACTTATCCGGTAAAATTCGCGCCAGATCCGGGCCGCATGCCGTGTCAGGCTGGATGCCACTCCGCGGGAGCGCCGGACGCTGCGACCGTCGACCCGGGTCTGGACGAGCCAGATTTGCAACGGCAGCGCAGTCGCTGCGGAGGCCACGGGCAAAAGAGGCGATCATGCTGTCTTCCGCCTCGTCGAGCCAGTCGGCCAGGACATCCTTGCGGCCGTTGCGCACCATGTCCGTGAACCGGCCGGTGAGCACTCGGGCGGCGGCCAAGGCCGGTAACGCCGCTTCGATCCGCGCGACCTGAACCGCATCGGCTCTGGAGAGGTGATCCCGACCAATGGTCAGGAGCCGCGCAATCCTGCGCGCGGGCGGTGACTTGCCAGCCCGGTTTGAGCCGCGGTTGTCAGCTTGGCATGGCCGAGCAGAACCTGGAAAAGCTGTCGCCCTGTGTCCGGGGCCGTCACCGCCCGCCCACAATTGGCCCCGCGAACTCGTCGCCAACTGGTCCTTGTGCCGTTGCGTCAACCGCATAACGTGAGAGCCGCGAAGGGTTTCGCGTTTCATAAAATCACGGAGCAAAAATGATGGGTGATCCGCAACAGGATTTCTCCCAGGGGGCGGCTTATGTCGATGGCCGTTACCTGCCACTGAACCAGGCAGGCATCCCTCTGAGCGACTTCGGTTTTACCAAGTCGGATGTCACATATGACGTGGTTCATGTCCACAAGGGCGGCTTCTTCCGGCTGGGCGACCATATGGCCCGGTTCGCGGAATCGATGCGCGGCTACCGAATGCAGCCGACCGAGACGCTGGACCAGATGCGCGAGATCGCGGCGCGCTGCGTCGTGCTAAGCGGCATGAAGGACGCCTGCGTCAGCTTTGCCGCCACCCGCGGCGCGCCCACAAAACCAGGCTGGCGGCGCCCAGATCAGTGCCGCAACACCTTCATGTGCTGGGTCTGGCCCTGGCCCGAGGTGATCACCCCCGAGCTCGCCGACAAGGGCGCGAGCCTGATGATCTCGTCCATCGTCCGCTTCCCCGAGGCCTCGATCAACCCGACGTGGAAGAACTTCCAGTGGCGCGATCTGTCGAACAGCCTGTGGGAGGCGCTCGACAACGGTTACGATCAGGCGATCCTGCTCGACTATGACGGCTACGTCACCGAGGGGCCGGGCTACAACATCTTCGTCGTCAAAGGCGACAGGCTGCTGACCCCGGACCGCGGCGCGCTCAAGGGCGTCACGGCGCGGTCCGTGATCGATCTCGCCCCCGAGCTTGGCATGACCGCGGATTACGCCCCCCTGACCAAGAAGGACCTGCTCGAGGCTGACGAGGTGTTTCTGTCGACCACCGCCTTCGGGATCATGCCGGTGTCGCGCGTCGATGATCATGTGATGGCGAACGGCATCACCGGCCCCGTTTCCCGCAAGGTGATGGACACTTACTGGCGCAAGAAGGACGAAGGCTGGCTGATCACGCCCATCAACTATGCGGATACGGAAAACCCACTGAAGACCGCCGCCTGAGGCCGGCGCGTGGAGGGCCGTCGCAAGAGGCCCTCCGTCCGCACCGCCGCCGGCGGAGCGCACCGAAAAACGAAAAACACAACCAACGGGGATTGAACGATGACCGACAGTATCGAAAGACGCAGTTCGCCGGTTCGCGCCACGCGGCGCAGGTTTCTCGAGGTCTCGGCGGCTTCAGCGGCACTTCTGGCCACGCCCTGGGTGCGCCGGGCCGAAGCCGCGACAATTCAGATGCGGGCGCTGATGTGGGGCAGCTACCTGATGCCCGACGTCATCGCCGAATACGAGAAGACCTATGACGTGTCCTTCTCGCCGACCTTCTTCGACGGTAATTCCGAGGCCTACAACAAGTTGCGCGTCGGCGGCACCCGGGATTTCGACCTCGTACAGGCCGATGGCTTCTGGCCTTCGCTCTATTATCGCGAAGGGCTTATCCGCGCCTTCGACTATGCCGCGATCAGGAATACCGCGCATTACTACCCGGCCTTTCAGCCAAGCAATTTCAGGCTTCTGGTCGATGCGCCGACGGGCGCCACTTTCGGCGTGCCCTATTGCTGGGGTGGCTACGGGATCACCTACAACATGTCGCGCGTCGATCCGGAAAAGGTGCAAAGTCTCGAGATCCTGTTCGCCCCGGAGATGGCGGGCCAGCTGCTGACCTCGGCGCGCTTCGAGGAGAACATCGCCGTCACCGGCATCCTCGTCAGTGCCGAGATGGGCACCCAGACCGCGCCGCGCCCGGATGGCAAGCCCTTCAACCCCTATGTCCTGACCGACGAGGAACTGGCCGAGGTCGAAAGGCGCCTGATCGCACAGAAGTCGCTGTTGCTGACGCGCTATCCCGACAACCAGACCCTTGCCAGCCTGCTGCAGGCGGGCGCGGCCACCACGGCGGCCGAATTCTCGCAATCCTACCGCAAGCTGAATCAGATGAACGCCGCCGGCGAGATCCCCGATAAGTTCGGCCACGTGCTGCGCCCGAAGGAAGGTGCGCTCGGCTGGATCGACACCTGGCTGATCAGTTCGGGGGTGCAGGACGGGCCCAGGCTCGACGCCGCGATGGGCTTCATCGACATGATGATCTCGCCCGAGCTGATGGCCAAGCTCGCGCGCGAGGCAGGGTCGTGCTCGACCATCGACTGGCGTGCCGACGCCTCCGATCTCGAAAAGGAGCTGTTCCTGATGGACCGTTCCGACGACATCGCCAGCATGCACCAGTTCGACCAGCCGTCGTCCCCGGAAAAGTGGGAACGGGTGTGGTCGAACATGCAGGCTGCCTGAGCTTTCCGCCCGGGATCCCGGGCGGAGTTCCCTTCACGGGGTCCGCCGCAGGGCGGCAGGGCCGGAAAAGGACCGCAAATGTATATCGAAATCGACGGCATATCCAAAACCTACGGTCGCCGCGTCAAAGCGCTTGATGACATCAACATGGCGATCGACAAGCACGAGTTCATTTCCCTGCTCGGGCCCTCGGGATCTGGCAAGACGACGCTTCTGCGCATCATCGCCGGGCTCGAGACACCCAGCGCCGGGCGGGTCCTGATCGACGGCAAGGACGTTACCGGCCAGCCGCCGCACCAGCGCGGGGTGGCGATGGTATTTCAGGAATTCCTCCTGTTCCCGCACCGTACCGTGGTCGAGAACCTTTCCTTCCCGCTGCGCATGCTGCACCTCGAGCGCGGGGAGATCGCCCGCCGCGTCGGCTGGGCGCTCGAGATCCTGTCGTTGACGGGGCTCGAGAACCGCTACCCGCGTGAGCTGTCGGGCGGTCAGCAGCAGCGCGTGGCGCTCGGCCGCGGGCTGGTGGCGAGCCCCAAGCTCCTGCTTCTCGATGAGCCGCTCGCCAACCTCGACCGCGAATTGCGACAGGAAATGGAGATCGAGATCCGCCGCTATCAGAAGGAACTCGGGATCCCCTTCATCTACGTCACCCACAATCAGGAAGAGGCGCTGAGCATGAGCGACCGGATCGCGGTGATGAGCATGGGCGATGTCGAGGACTTCGCCGAGCGAACCATCGTCTACAACCATCCGAAGACGCCTTTCATCGCCCGTTTCGTCGGACGCTCGAACGCCTTTCACGGTCGGGTCCGATCGGTTTCCTCCACCGCAATGGTGGTGGATTGCAACGGCATCGCGGTGCAGGCCTCCAACGTGGGTGCCCGGCCCGGCGACGAAGTCGATCTCTATATCAAGAACGAGAAGATATCCCTCCTTCGCGGCACGGCGGCGGGAGAGAACGCGCCCGCCTGCACGGTGCGCGACGTGATCCTGCGTGGCAATTTCACCGAATATCTGCTCGCGGCCGCGAACGGTCAGATGCTGGTGGCGGGGCTGCCGGCGGGGGCGGAAACCTTCCTGCCCGGCGAGGACGTCACCGCCGTCTGGGACGAGGCGGCCGTGGATGCCTTCGTGCGGAGGCTGCAATGACGCTCGAAAACACCGATATTCAGGTCGTGAACGCCCCGGCCGCACGCCGCACGGGACTCAGCCGTCGCCAGATCGCCCTTCTGATGCAGGCGCCCTCGGTGGCGCTGATCGGCATGTTCTTCGTCCTGCCGATCTTGTCGATCATCGTGCTCGCCTTCTGGCGAACCGAGAGCTATCAAATCATTCCCGATTTCACCCTGTCAAACTTTAGCGCAGTGCTGTTCGAGGGCGCATATCTAACCTTCTTCCTGCGCTCCTTTATCACTGCGGTGGCGGTTTCGGCGGTTTCGGTGATCCTCGCCTGGCCGATCGCATATTTCATCGTGCGGGTCAGTGGCCGGTGGGCGTTGCTCTTGGGCATGCTCTTCGCGCTGCCGTTCTTTACCGGTGAGGTGATCCGGCTGATCGCCTTGCAAGGCTTGCTCGGGCCCGTGGGGCTGATCAATTCGATGATGATGTGGATGGGGCTACAGCCGATCCGTGCGCTGATCTTCACTCCCATCGCCAGCGCCATTGGCATCTTCTATCTCTACCTGCCGACGGCGGTGACGGCACTATGCCTCTCGCTCGTCAACTTCGACTTCCGGCTTGCGGATGCGGCGCGGACCTTTGGAGCCGGTCCGGTGCGCACCTTCCTCGAGGTGACATGGCCGCTCAACCTCGTCGGAACGCTCGTCGGGTTCATCCTGTGTTTCGTGCCGGCGCTGTCCTCGGCACTGGCGCCCCGGTTCCTGGGCGGACCTAATGGCACGCTGTTCGGGATGTCGCTTGCCCAGCAGTTCGGCGATACCGGAACCTGGTCGCTGGGCGCGGCGATGGGGGTGTTCCTGTTCGCGGCGACACTTCTGATGGTCTTCATGCTCAGCCGTGCGGTCAATCCGCAGCGCAGCGGCTTTTCCGGCGGCACCGCCGAAAGGGAGGGTCGCTGAGATGCGCTGGCCTTCGCTTGCCCCTTCGCTGTGGATCGGCTTCACCGCGGCCCTGCTGTGCGCGACCTATGCGTTCCTCTACGTACCCATCGTACATGTCGCGCTGGCTTCAGTCTCAACCAACACGATGTGGCCCTATCCGCCGCGTTGGAGCACCGCAGCCTATACCGCACTGATCCATAACCGGGTCTATCTCGAAGCGCTGATGAACAGCGCGATCATCGGGCTGGCCACGGCCGTGCTGTCCACTGCGTTCGCCACTGCGGCGATCTTCGGGTTGATGCGCTATCCCGGGCGCCACCGGGGCAAATTGTTGCTGCTCTATCTTGCGCCCTTGTTCGTAGCGGACATCGTGCTCGGCATCTCGACGATGGTGTTCACCAACCTGTTCATGGGCATCGGCGGCAATCTGGCGGTGGCGATCCTTGCCAATGCGGTGCGCTGCTTCACCTATGCCTTCCTCATCATCGCGGTCCAACTCTATCGCTACGACTGGCGACTGAACGATGCCGCCATGGTCTTCGGCGCCACGCCGGTACAGGCCTTCCGCGAGGTGACGCTGCCGCTGGCTGCGCCCGCCTTGTTCAGCGCGTCGCTCTCGACCTTCATTCTGTCGTTCAACAACCTCGAGATCTCCTTCTACCTGCTGGGCGCCACGCCCACCCTGCCGGCCGTGGCCTGGGGCACGCTGCGCTACGGCATCCGCCCCGAGCTGTTCGCCGTCACCACCCTGATCAACCTCGCAGTGATCCTTGGTTTTGCGGCCATCCTGATCAGCCTCAAGGTCGGCCGCCACCGCCGGCTCACGCAGGCCGAGGAGGTGCGCGGCCTGACCTGAGCCGCGTGGCGCCTGCGACTTTCCATGATGACCGAAATCGCGGCATCAAGGGCAGTGCGTGGGCGCTGTGTGCGTTGGAAGCAACGATGCGGGGACTGTGCGGCGCGATGGAGTCGCCATCACTGTGGTCCCGGGGGATACTCTCCCCGAAACCACCGGCCTTGCCACCGTCCCAGCGGAACGGACCGGCGACGCGCCTGGGGCATCGGACGATATGGACCGCATCATCGCAGATTCGGGCGGCGGCGAACCCCTTCACCGCCAAGTTTATCGCAGGCTGGTGACGGCCATTGCCTCGGGTGCGCTTGCGCCCGGATGCAAGGTGCCGTCCTCGCGCGAACTGGCGCGCGAGATGAACGTTTCGCGCAACACCGTGGTGCTGGCCTTCGAGCAGCTCATCACCGAGGGACATCTGGTGGCAGTGACCGGCTCGGGCACCTTCGTCGCGGGTTCGGTCTCTGCGGTCGGGGTCCCAGCCGGAGCCGCCGTAGACACGTTCCATGCTCCCGACATGTCGCGCGTCACGGCACAGATCGCGCGGATGTCGGCCGAGAACTCCGCCCATGTTCCTGTGGCGGCGCCCTTCCGGCCTTTCTTTCCGGCGCTGAAGGACTTTCCCCTGCCGATCTGGCAGCGCATCGGCAATGATGTCTATCGCCGGTTGCTGCGTCACAGCGACCTGATGGGCGAGAACGACCCGGCGGGCCACCTGCCGCTGCGCGAGGAAATCGCCCGGCAGATGATCCTGCGGGGCGTGCGCTGCACTGCGCACAACGTGATCATCGTCGACGGCACGCAGCAGGGCGTGGACACCGCCTGCCGCTTGCTCCTGCATGCGGGCGACGCGATCTGGTGCGAGGATCCGGGCTACCCCGGTGTTCGGACCAGTGCGGATGCCATCGGCGCGCGGATCGTCGACGTGCCCGTGGACAGCGCGGGCATGATGGTGCAGCACGGCATTGCCGATGCGCCGGGCGCCCGCGTGGCCTATGTCACGCCGGGAAACCAGTTGCCCATCGGCGCGGTGATGACGACCGAGCGGAGGGCAGAACTGCTGGCCTGGGCACGGGCCGCCGATGCCTGGATCATCGAGGATGGCTATGACAGCGACCTGCGGTTCGACGGCACCGTCTCGACCACGATCCAGGCGCTCGACGGAAATCAACGGGTCATCTACCTGAACACCTTCACCAAGACGCTGTTTCCGGCGCTTCGGCTTGGCTATGCGATCGTGCCCGATGCGCTCGTCCAGGCCTTCGTGCGCATGCGGCAGGTGGGCAGCAGGTTTTCGCCCTTCATGTCGCAGGCGGTGGTGGCGGAATTCCTCCGCCGCGGCCATTTCGCGCGCCATCTGCGAAACATGCGCGCGCTCTACGGGCATCGACACGAGGTGTTGCAAGCACAGGCTGCGCGGCATGCGGCCCCCTGGCTCAGACTGCGCCCGGCGGTGTCGGGCATGCAGGCCTCAGGGCGGCTCTGCCCCGGGCTCGACGCGCAGGATCTGGCGGCGCTGGCTGCGGCGCACGGGCTCGTCGTCACGCCGGTAACGCGGTTTTCGGGCACACATGCGCGCGACTACGCCGATCAGGTGATGCTCGGCTTTGGCGAGTTTGACGACCGGACGCTGGAATCCGGGATGCAGGCGCTTGGCCGGCTCCTGTCCTCCCGGTACAGCGCGTGCGCCCGCGCCTCTAAGTGAAAGCAGACCCCCGCGTTCGCGTTCGGAAAAGCGGAAGGGACAGTTGATCGGCGGATACCATCGGCGGGCCGATCGGCCCGTCCGGCGGGATTTGCGCCAGCAGGTCCGGCACGCCGAACAGGCCCTCAAAGCCCCGGAAACGGCGAAGCGCATCGGCCAGGAATAGATGGTGTTCCGGTTCCAAGGCTGTTCTGCGAACTGAATACCGTGGTTGGGAGCAACGCGCTGTTGGAGGTTATGGCGGCCTGCGCCACCTTCAAATTGTGCAGCAGGTGGCCGCAACTAGGTGCTTACGGTTCTGTGGCCCCCTCCCCCTCTTTCTCAAGCAGACCCCGATCAACCGGGTTCGTGATGTCGCGGAAGGCCGTGTCGGAGGAGACTCTGTAAGCTTTGCTCATTTCGAGAATGTCAATTTCCCTCAAAGCTATCCAGCAGCCGGTTGATCACGGCGTGTTGACGTTCGCTGAACGTCTCGCCCGCCACGGCGTCCCACTAGCATGTCTTGTGCAGGACGTTGCCCAGAACCTCTTCGGTGCCGTCAGGGGTCCGATCCAAGTACCGGAGGAACCAGTCGAGCCAGCCAGTGATGTCCAAGCCCCGGGTACCGGAATTGCTCCGCGGCATGAGGCCCGGAGTCTGCAACGATCCATAAGGAAGGGCGGTCAGACAATGCTGCGGAGGTCCATCACACGATGACCTATCCCACGACGCCTCCTTCATCCGGCATCCCCATCGCTGTTCCTGACATGCGCGAGAAGGCCTTCACCATTGCCGCGGATATCGAAAATCAAAGCATTCCGAGCCTCGACGCCATCCGACGCGCGTAGCGCAGCGACAATCCTTTCATGCGGATGCGGATCCCAGTTCGGCGGAATCCCCGCATCATAGAGATGCGACAAGAGAGGCCCGCATCGCATCCAGAGATTAAAGACCAGCGCCAGGGCCACCGGCTGATTGGCGATCTCGCAGAGCTTCAGATGAAACTGGGTATTGCACCCAATGGCCTCGCTGAAATTGTTCATGTTCTGGGCCGCGATCATGGCGAAATGGATCGCCTCGAGTTCATCGATCCCCTCTTTCGAAGCCACAGTGGCGGCAGTCAGCGCCGCATCCCCTTCGAGCTTCTCCCGAATACTGCGGATCTCCATCAGCACCGCGCGCGTGATATGCGGCACGCAGACACGGCTGCGTTCGTCCAGCTCAAGCGCGTGTTCCGCAATGAGCCGCATCATCGCCTCGCGCATGGGTGTCGGGCTGATTCCAAAGCTTTTGGCGACAGGCCGCAAAGGCAGGAGGGTCCCGGGCTTCAGCTCTCCGCGCATGAGGGCCGTTTGCAGCACCTGATAAGCCTGTTCTCCCAGACTCTGCTTCTGAACAGGCCGTATCCAGTTCGGGGATTCATCCATGACAGGGCTCCAAACCCACACTCCTCACATACGTTCTTGACTCCACTGTAATTACACGTAACAAATAACATGTATCAAGCGGCATCCGCGCTGACGGAGGAGCGTAAGCGCGGTGCTCGGAGGGGGGACAAGAGAACATGACATTTTTCAAGTGGTGCTTTCCTTTGGAGTGGTGACCTTCGCGCCGCCCGCGATCAGTCATGTGACACCTTAGCACTCAAGGCGCGGATCTCGGCAAGATAGTCGGACAATCCAAAACCGCAGACGCGGCTTGCCCTTTTCAGGCAAGCCGTCTGCCCGCTCATGATCCGTTCGGGCCATGAGGCGGCGTCTTCACATCCATTGATACCCAAACACCTGATCCGCGGACCCCAGTTTGCGGACAGCGCACGCATGAAATTCGCATATTGGGAGGAAAATATGCACATCAGACACCTGCTTCTGAGCGCCGCGCTTGGCGTTGCAATGGCCGGCAGCGCGCTCGCCGATGTCAAGATCGGAGCCCTGTATCCGTTCAGTGGCCCGCTCGCGCTGCTTGGCGATGAGAGCGCCCGCGGCCTCGAGATCGCGGTCGACCAGATCAATGCTTCGGGCGGCGTGCATGGCGAAAAGGTCGTGCTGGAACGTGGCGACGCCGTGGACAACAATCAGGCCATCGGCGAGGCGCGCCGGCTGGTATCCCTCGTTGGCGTCAAGGCGGTCTTCGGCACCTATTCTTCGGCCCGGGTCATCGCTGCATCGCAGGTGACGGATCTGGCAGGCATTCCCTATTTCGAACTGGGCGCCGTGGCGGACGAGGTTACGTCCCGCAATCTGAAGTATCTCTTCCGCACCAATCCGACGGCCCTCCACATGGGGCGCGCGGCAATCGACATGCTGGCAGAAAAGATCGCGCCGGGTCTGGGTAAAGATCCGAAAGATCTGAAGATCGGCATCATTTACGAAGATAGTTCCTATGGCACGTCTGTCGCCGGGCATGAGGCGGCATACGCCAATGAACGCGGCCTTACCATCGTTGCGAAATCCGGCTATCCGGCGAACACCGTCGACATGTCCTCGCTGGTTCTCGAACTACAGGACAAGGGCGCCGATGTGGTGTTGCAGACTTCGTATCAGAACGACTCTGTTCTGTTCCTCCAGCAGGCGCATGAGGCGGGCTACAAGCCACTCGCCATCATCGGCGGCGGCGGCGGCTACTCGATGCAACCGACGGCAGATGCCGTGGGCAAGGATATCATCGATGGCGTATATGATGTCGACTTCACTCAATACGCGGTGAACACCGAAGCCACCCCCGGACTGGCCGAGTTCGTCGCGGCGTATCGCGCCAAATATGGTGCCGAACCGCGCTCGGGCCATTCGCTCGCCAATTATATGGGGGCGCTTGCGATACTTCAGGCAATCGACGCGGGCGAAGGCTTCGAGCCAGACCAGATCGTCGCCGCCGCCAAGGCGATCGACATTCCCGATGGCACCACGGCGACCGGTTTCGGCGTCAAATTCGACGAGACGCACCAGAACGAGCGCGCCTGGATGATGGGAATGCAGTGGCAGGATGGCAAGCTCGTCACGGTTTACCCCGACAAGGCGGCTGTCGCGCCGATGCGCTTCCCCGTCGCGAACTGAAACTGACGGGGTGGCTACTCGCGCCACCCCGCTACAGGGAAACCGACATGACAACGTTCCTGCAAATTCTGGTCAACGGCCTGATGCTTGGCGGACTTTTCGCCATCGTCAGCATCGGTCTGACGCTGATCTTCGGTATCGTGAAGGTCGTCAACTTTGCCCATGGCGAATTCCTGATGGCCGGGATGTTCATCACCTGGCTGATCACCACCCGTCTTGGCCTGCATCCTTATGCGGCGGTGATCATCGTGGTGCCTGCGCTCTTTGTCATGGGCGCACTGACGCAGAGACTGCTGATCCAGCCTCTTATGTCGGCCAGGGATGACCACGTCCAGATCTTTGCCACCGTCGGCCTCTCGACGGCGCTGATCAACCTCGCACTGCTGATTTTCGGGGCGGATATCGCCAATACCCCAGCTCATGGCCTGCGCGCCCCGATCAGCCTGGGCCCGGTCCGCGTGTTGACGGGTCAACTCTATATCTTCGGCGCGGCGATCGCGCTGGTCGTTGCGTTGCATCTGATGATGAAGCACAGCCAGATCGGACGCGCGATCCGCGCCGTGGCGCAGAACCGCTCGGCAGCCGAACTGATGGGCATCAACGTCAATCGGATCTACATCCTCAGCTTCGGCATCGGCGCCGCCTGTGTCGGGCTTGCCGCCGTCCTGATCGCGCCGCTCTATCCGACGTCATCGAACATCGGCACCTATTTCGTCCTGACGGCCTTCGTGGTGGTGGTGCTCGGCGGGCTTGGATCCATCCCGGGCGCGTTCTTTGGCGCGCTGCTGATCGGCATGCTGGATGCCCTGTCCGGTTTCTACATCGGTTCGGACCTGCGCGAAGCCGTCGTTTTCGGCGTGTTCCTCGTGATCCTGATTCTCAAGCCGTCGGGCCTGTTCGGCAACCGGCGCGCCCTGTCCCATTTGTCCTGAGGTCGTCCCATGAGCTCTTCTCCGACCCTGAGCCTGCCCGGCGGCCGCAATGCCGCCCTGTTGCAGGGAGCCGGCTTCACGGCGATTCTGGCAGCCTTGCTTGTCGTGCCTTTGGCGATCGGCAATGATTTCGTCACCCATATCTTCATCACCATGTGCCTCATGGCCGCGCTGTCGACAGCCTGGAACCTTGTGGGGGGCTTTGCGGGCCAGATGTCGCTTGGCCACGGCGTCTATTACGGCATCGGCGCCTATGCCGGCGTGATCCTGATGAACATGGGCATCAGCCCCTGGATCGGCATGTTCGCGGGCGGGTTGATCGCCATGGTGGTCGGCGTTGTGATCTCCTACCCCTGCTTCCGGCTGAAAGGCCCGTTCTACTCGCTCGCCTCCATCGCCTTTCTTGAGGTGTTTCGCGTTCTGGCGCTTCACTTCTCATCCCTGACCGGGGGGGCGACCGGGCTGATGATCCCGCTCAATCTTGGCTGGACATGGATGGTGTTCCGCGAACGGTGGCCGTCGCTCGTCATCATCTTCGGAATGCTGCTCGTCACGCTCGCCGTGGCCGCGGCCGTGCGCCGCTCGCGGCTCGGCTTTTATCTCATCGCCACGCGCGAACGGGAATCGGCTGCGCGCGCGGCCGGCGTGCAGACGGTCAGGGTCCGGCTGATTGCGGTGGCCATTTCGTCCTTCCTTTGCGCCATGCTCGGCACCTTCCATGCGATGTATCTGACCTTCATCGAGCCGGCGGCGATGTTCTCGCTCACCTTCTCGATCCAGATCGCCATGTTCGCCCTGATCGGTGGTCTCGGCACGGTGCGCGGCCCGCTTCTGGGTGCGGTTCTGCTGGTGCCGATCACCGAATGGGCCCGCGCTGTGCTCGGCGCCTCGGCGCTTGGCCTGCATGGCTTCGTCTATGGATCGGTTCTGATTCTCGTCGTCCTCTTCATGCCGAACGGCATCATTGGCTTTCTCTCCCGCTACGCCGGCAAACAGAATGCCGAAGACGCCGCCCCCGCCACAACCCAGACCGACACGATCAAGGCTCCCGCCACCCCCTTGGTCCCGCCCGCCCCTGATCGCGCGGGCATCGGGGCCGACATCATGCGGGTCGAACACCTGAACAAGCATTTCGGCGGCCTGCATGTCACCCGCGATATCAGCTTCACCCTGCGCGAAGGCGAGATCCTCGGCCTGATCGGGCCGAATGGCGCGGGCAAGACGACGCTTTTCAACATGCTCTCGGGGTTCCTCTCGCCGGATAGCGGCAGCGTCTCGCTGCGCGGACCGGATGGCAAGTTCCACACCCCGGCAAATCCCGCCGACTTCGCAGCGCTCGGCATGGGACGCACCTTCCAGATCGTGCAGCCTTTCGCCGCGATGACGGTCGAGGAAAACATCATGGTCGGCGCCTTCTATCGCCACCACGATGAAAAGGCTGCGCGCGAAAGCGCCCGCGAGACCGCATGGCGCATGGGTCTGGGGCCGCTTCTCAATTCCGAGGCACGCGGGCTGACCATCGGCGGCCTGAAACGCCTCGAGGTTGCCCGCGTCATGGCGATGGAGCCGCGCGTGCTGCTCCTCGACGAGGTCATGGCCGGCATCAACCAGACCGACGTGCGCCGCGCCATTGATCTGATGCTGTCGATCCGGGACAGCGGTGTGTCCATCATCGCCATCGAACACGTCATGCAGGCGGTCATGTCGCTCTCCGACCGGGTGATCGTGCTCGCGTCGGGGGAGGTGATCGCCGAGGGAGACCCGCGTGACGTCGTGCGCGATCCCCATGTCATCGAAGCCTATCTGGGCAAGGAGTTTGCGGATGCTCAAGCTTGAGAACATCCACGCGGGCTATGGCCCCACGACCATCCTTCAGAATGTCAGCCTTGAGGTGAAGGAAGGCGAGATCGTCACCATCGTCGGCGCGAATGGCGCCGGCAAGACAACGACCCTGCGCACCATTGCCGGGCTGATCAAGCCGAAACAGGGTTCTATCAGCTTCTGCGGCGAAGACATCACCCGGTTGCGCGGCGACCAGGTCGTTGATCGCGGCATCACGCTGATCCCCGAGGGACGCCAGCTCTTTGGCGACATGACGGTGCGGGAAAACCTGCTGATCGGCGCATTCCGCGCCGCCGCGCGGGCAAACCATGAACGCCGTCTCGACGAAGTTCTGTCGATCTTCCCCCGCGTGCGCGAGCGGCTCGATCAGGCGGCGGCGTCGCTGTCTGGCGGGGAACAGCAGATGGTCGCCATCGCGCGCGGCATGATGGCGCAGCCGAAGATCCTGATGTTCGATGAACCCTCTTTGGGCCTCGCCCCGATCGTCGTGTCGCAGGTGTTCGACATCGTCCGCCAGATCGCGGGCACCGGCACGACGGTGCTGATCGTCGAACAGAACGTCTACACCACACTCAAGGTCGCCGATCGGGGCTATGTCCTTGAAAACGGCCAGATCGTTCTGGAAGGCCAATCCGAGGCGCTTCTGAACGACGATCACATCCGCCAAGCCTATCTGGGAATCTGAGACATGCCGAACATGAATGAATCGGATCTGCGCACCCGGCCATCCCATGCGGGACGGCGGGTTCTGGTCACGGGGGCGGCGCGCGGCATCGGTCGGGCCATCGCGCTCGGCTTTGCGGAACGCGGCGCAACCGTGGGAGTATGCGACCTCGCCCCCGAGGCCGTCGCCGAGACTGTAAATGAAATCAACGCCCGGGGGCTGGGCGGCGCAATCGCTCTCACCTGCGACGTCGCGGATTATGACGGGCTCAGCGCGGCGATAGCGGCGGCGGGTGGCGCCTTCGATACCGTCATCAACAACGCCGGCATCTCGCCAAAACATGACGGCATCGCCAGCAAGGTATGGGAAATGGAACCGGCCGAGTGGCGCCGGGTCGTCGATGTAAACCTTACCGGCACGTTCAACGTGATCCGCGCCGTCACGCCATCGATGATCGAAGCGCGGCGGGGCTGGATCGTCAACACCTCTTCCGTCGCGGGTCAGACCTATATGGCGCTCGTGGGCTGCCATTATGCGGCGACCAAATCCTCGATCATCGGCTTCACCATGCATCTCGCGGGGGAACTCGGCCCCTACGGCATTCGGGTGAATGCCCTCGCGCCGGGCCGGATCGAAACGCCCATGGTGCGCGGCGTCGCCCCCGAGGTGAATGCCGAGCAGGTCCGACAGACCCCCATGGCCCGCCTCGGCCAGCCAGAAGAGGTGGCCGATGTCGCACTTTGGCTGACGTCGGCGGAATCGAGCTTCGTCACCGGCCAGACCGTCGATGTCGCCGGCGGCCTTCTCATGACCTGAGGGCAAAATGATTACCGGACATACGAAACTCTACGGCATCGTCGCCGACCCGATCGTCCATGTGAAAACACCCGAAGAGATGAACGCGCTTTTCGCGGCAGAAGGCATGGATGCCATCCTGGTCCCCATGCATATGCGCCCCGAAGGGCTTGAGGCGTTCATGACGGCGGCACGCGAAATGCGCAACCTCGGCGGCTTCATCGCGACCGTTCCGCACAAGCCCGCGTGCCTCGCCTTCTGCGACCGTCTCGTGGGGGATGCGGAGGCCATAGGTGCGGTCAACGTCATTCGCCGGGAGGCGGATGGCACGCTGGTCGGCGCGATGCTGGACGGCAGGGGCTTCATCAGCGGACTGGTTGCCGCCGGGATAGATGTCACGGGCATGGACAGTTGCCTTCTCGGAGCGGGCGGAGCGGGTGCCGCCATCGCTTTCGCGCTCGCGGAGGCGGGGGTCGCCAGACTGACGATCGTGAACCGCTCGCACGACAAGGCCGCAGACCTCGCCCGCCGCGTGGCCGAGCGTTACCCGGGCGTCCAGGTCACCGCGGGCGAACCGCAAACCGCGCGCCGCGATCTGGTCGTCAATGCAACCTCCCTTGGCCTGCGGGCGGGGGATGCGCTCCCCCTCGATGACCTGTCGTTCCGACCGGGTCAGATCGTCAGCGACGCGATCATGGAACCGGCCGAGACCCGCTTTCTGGCCGAAGCCCGTACCAGGGGCGCCCGCATCCAGACCGGCCGCCCGATGCTCAAGCACCAGATCCGCCTGATGGCGGAGCATATGGGCGCCCTGCCCCTCGCAGGCTGACCCGACGCACTCCAGGAGAGATCAGATGACCAACCCTCTGCCTGACCAGGCCCGCTTCGACTATGTCATCGTCGGCGGCGGCACGGCAGGCTGTATTCTTGCCGAAGCGCTGAGCCGGTCGGGGCGCAACAAGGTGCTGATGTGCGAGGCGGGCGGCGAGGCGCGTTCGCCATGGATCCGCATTCCCGCCGGGTTCTACAAGCTCCTGACCAATCATCGCTACAACTGGGGTTTCTGGAGCGCCGAAGAAGCCGCAACCGACAATCGCCGCATCGCCATTCCGCGCGGCAAGGGGCTGGGCGGCTCGACGCTGATCAATGGCATGATCTACGTGCGCGGCCAGCCCGGCGATTATGACCTTTGGCGGGACAAGGGCTGCGCGGGCTGGGGATGGTCCGACGTGCTGCCGCATTTCAAGGCACTCGAAAACTGGACCGGCCCCAATCCGGATGGGCTGCGCGGTTCGTCGGGACCATTGCCGATCAACGAGGTCGTTGAGCAGAACGATATCGGCAGGGCGTTCATCGCCGCGGCAGAGCAGCTCGGCCAGCCCTTCAACCCGGATTACAACGGCGCATCGCAGGAAGGCGTGGGCTGGTATCAGGTCAACCAGAAGCGCGGCGAGCGCTGGTCGGCCGAACGTGCCTGGCTTGCTCCGGCGCGCGGACGCGACGGACTCACCGTGGCGACAGATACCCGGGTGACGCGCATTCTTCTGAACGGGCGGCGCGCGACCGGCGTCAAACTGCTGCAAAATGGCCGCGAACTGACCATCCACGCCCGCGAGGTGATCCTTGCCGCCGGAGCCATCCAAAGCCCGCAACTTCTGGAGCTTTCGGGCATAGGCGACCCGGCAAGACTGCGGGCTCTCGGGATCGAGACGGCCCATGCCCTGCCCGGCGTCGGCGAGAACTACATCGACCATTTCTGCACCCGCATGAGCTGGCGCGTATCGCAACCGGTCACGCTGAACGAACTCACGCGCGGGCCGAGCCTCGTGGCGCAGGTGCTGAAATATGCCCTCGCCCGTCGGGGCGTGCTGACCTATGGCACGGGGCTCACCCACGCCTTCCTGCGCTCGCGCGAAGATGTGGCCCGTCCCGATGTGCAATATTTCTTCATGCATGCAAGCTACGCCAATGCGGCAGAGCGCAAGCTGGACCGCGCCCCCGGCATGACGCTTGGCGTGACCCAGTTGCGGCCGCAATCCCGCGGCTCCATTCATGCGCAGTCGCCCGACATCGCACAGCAGCCGCGGATTGTGCCGAATTTCCTCGACCACGAGGAGGATCGCCGGGCCATGATCGACGGCATGAGGCTCGGCCGCAGTCTGATCGAACAACCGGCGATGGATGGCTTCCGGGTGTCCGAAATCGCGCCGGGGACCGGGTGCCGGACGGATGCGGACTGGCTCTCTTTCGCGCGGGCCAACGGTCAGACGATCTATCACGCCATCGGCACCTGCAAGATGGGGGTGGACCCGATGGCCGTCGTGGACCCGTCGTTGCGCGTTCACGGCATGGCCGGACTTCGGGTGATCGATGCCTCGGTCATGCCCGAGATGGTTTCCGGCAACACGCAAGCGGCCGTGATGATGGTCGCGCACAAGGCCGCCTCGCTTCTCGCGGCAGAGACACCCTGACCCGCTCATATCCGAAGACTGGAGAAACGAATGTATCCGCAAATCACATTGCTCATCGGTGGCGAACCGCGCAATCAGGGCAGCGCCGGCGAAATGCGCCTGACGAACCCCGCGGACGGCACCGAACTTGCGGTCATCCCAAAGGGTGGCCGTCCCGAAGCCGAAGAGGCGGCACGCCTCGCCCTCGATGGTTTCGGGGAATGGTCCGCCGTTTCACCGTTCGAGCGATCAAAGGTGCTGCGCCGGGCCGCGGACCTCATGCGCGAAAGGGTCGAAGAGGCGGCGCGCGTCATGGTGCTTGAACAGGGAAAACCCCTTGCCGAGGCGCGCGGCGAATGGCTCGGGTCGGCGGATCTGCTCGACTGGTTCGCGGAGGAAGGGCGGCGGATCTATGGCCGGATCGTGGCTGGCCGTGCGACGAACATGCAGATCAACATCCTGAAAAAGCCGGTGGGGCCGGTCGCGGCGTTCACACCGTGGAACTTCCCCGCCTGGAACACGATGCAGAAGGTCGCCCCGGCGCTTGCGGCGGGCTGCGCGGTGGTGGTCAAGCCTTCTTCCGAAACCCCCGGCACCGCCTGGATGATGGCCCGCGCGCTGCTGGATGCCGGTTTGCCGAAGCGGGCCTTCTCGCTCATATGGGGCGCCACCGCGGACCTTTCCGATACGCTGATCCGGGCTCCCGAAATCCGCAAGGTCTCGTTGACCGGTTCGACGCGCGTCGGCCGGATCGTCGCCGCGCTGGCGGGCGAGCATCTGAAGAAGGTCACGATGGAACTCGGCGGTCATGGCCCGGTGATCGTGGCGGCGGATGCGGATCTTGATCGCCTCATCCCCCTCGCCGTGCAGTGGAAATTCCGGAATGCGGGGCAGGTCTGCGTCTCACCCACACGGTTCATCGTCGATGAAAGGGTGCATGACGAATTCGTCAGCCGCATGGCATCGGGCGCGGCCGCGCTGAAGCTGGGAAATGGTCTTGATGCAGGGGTCCAGATGGGACCGCTGACCTCGAAGAACCAGATGAATACCGTGGCCGGGATGGTCGAAGATGCCGTGGCCAAAGGTGCGATCATCGAAACCGGCGGGGCGCGTGTCGGCAATGCGGGCAACTTCTTTGCCCCCACCGTGCTGAGCGGCATGACGCCCGACATGCTGGCAATGAACGAGGAGCCGTTCGGCCCGCTGGCGCTGGTGATGCGCTCGACATCGCTTGACGCCGCGCTCGAAGAAGCGAACAGGCTGCCGGTCGGACTTGGCTCCTATCTCTTCACCCGCTCGCTTTCGGTGGCGCATACGGTGCAGAACACGATCAGGGCCGGCATGCTCGGGATAAACCATTTCGCCCTCGCCTTGCCAGAAACACCCTTCGGCGGCGTGCTCGATTCCGGTTTCGGCTCCGAAGGTGGCACAGAGGGGCTTGACGCCTATCTGACCACGATGACAGTCACCGCTGCGCTTTAAGCGCCTCGGGTCCGGGGAACGCCCCGGACCCGCCCCCCCATCGAACGCCTGCCGGAGGATGCCGCATGGCCCAAGCACAATTGTTCACTCCCCTGCGGATCCGCAATCTTGAACTCGCGAACCGGATCGTGATCGCTCCGATGTGCCAGTATTCGGCCACCGACGGCTGCATGAACGACTGGCATCTGACCCATCTTGGCGGATTGGCGCAATCTGGCGCGGGACTTCTGACCATCGAAGCCACCGCCGTCTCGCCCGAGGGGCGCATCACCCCGGCAGACCTGGGCCTTTATGACGATGCCACCGAAGCCGCGATGGGGCGCGTTCTCGAGGGCGTGCGGAAGTGGTCCGACATGCCCATCGCCCTGCAACTCGCCCATGCCGGCCGCAAGGCCTCGTGCGAAGCACCGTGGCGCGGCGGCCGGCAGATCGCCCCTGATGCAGCCGGCGGCTGGCAGACGGTCGCCCCCTCGGCTCTGGCGTTCGATCCGGAAACGGTGGCGCCGACAGCGCTTGACAGCGAGGGGCTGCAACGCATCCGCGACGGCTTCGCACAGGCGACGAGGCGGGCCGCACGGCTCGGGATCGACGCCGTGCAGATCCATGTGGCGCATGGCTATCTGCTGCACACCTTCCTCTCGCCCCTTTCAAACCACCGGACCGACGCCTATGGCGGCAGCTTTGAAAACCGGGCGCGTTTCCCTCTGGAGATCCTCGATATCGTCCGGGAGGCCTTTGCCGACAAAGCGGTCAGTGTGCGGATTTCGGCCACGGACTGGGTTCCCGGAGGGCTGACCATCGATGAGACCGCGGCCTTTTCCGCCCTCGCCGAAGCGCGGGGGGCGGATGCGATCAATGTCTCCACCGGAGGGCTCCACCCCGGGCAGAAAATCCCTCTTTCGCCCGGCTATCAGGTTCCTTTCGCCCGCGCCGTGAAGGGCGCGACGAACATTCCTGTCGTGGCGGTCGGGCTGATCACCGAAGCGGAGCATGCCGAAGCCATCGTCGCCACGGGCGATGCCGACATGATCGGGCTCGCGCGCGGGATCCTTTACGATCCGAGATGGCCCTGGCATGCCGCGGCGCATCTCGGTGCGCAGATCAAGCCAGCGCCGCAATATCTGCGCTGCCAGCCCGCGCGCTACAAAAGTCTGTTCGTCAACTGATATCGGTTTGTGGCGGCGCATCTGCCCGCGGCACTCCCCGGCGCAATTGCGCGGCAAAAGCCTCGGCGACGTTGGAACGCGCACGATTGACGGGTTCGAGCAGGTAGAGCGAGCGCCACAGATCAAGATCTCCGAGCGGAATAAACCGGATCGCCGGATCGCCGAACAAGGCCACCGCATCATGGGGCAGCAGACCAACCCCCAGACCCGCCCGGATCATGCAAAGCTGGGCGATGGTGGAATCCGCATGCAGCCCGCTTTCCAGCAATCCGGGGGGCAAGTCCGGCACCGCCGACAAAAGCTGTTGCGTGCCGGTGTTGTGGTCAAGCGTGATGACCTCCCCCTCCGCGATATCCGCCAGATTCACCGCATCGCGCCCGGCCAGCCGATGGGTTCTTGCGCAGGCGAGGCCGAAACGGTCCCGTGTCAACAGGGTCTGCGTGATGTCGGAACTCACGCTGGCGCGCCCGGCCACGGCGAGATCCAGCTCACCCTCCCGCACCAGTTCGGCCAGATGTTCGGCGATGTCGTCCCGGAGCCGCACCCTGACGCCCGGATGCGCCGCCCGAAACCGCGCAAGCGCCGGGCCCACCAACCCGGTGATCGCCGACGGCGCCGACCCCACCGCCAGAAAGCCCGCCTCAAGTCCCGCAACCGCGCGCGCCCGGCTGATCGCGCGGTCAAGCTCGGCCAACAGGGGTGCGGTGTCCTGAAGAAGCGACAGTGCAAGCGGCGTCGGCGCAGGCGGCCTCTGACCGCGATCGAAAAGCGGCGCCCCAAGCGCCTCCTCAAGCTGGCGCACCGTTTCAGTCAGCGCCGAAGGGACAACGCCGAGTTCCGCCGCCGCCCGACTGAAACTGCCATGCGTGCGGATCGCTTGCAGCACCTGAAGATGGCGCAGATTTATATTCAGATTTTCAGAATTTATCTTCATAACGTTCTAATTCTACGAAGCTTAGGAATGTGGTTCAAGAGGCCAGACACGACCATCCAGATGACTGGCCCCAGATGACCGACCAAAGCCCTATCGACATGATTTCCCCGTTCCGCAGCGCCTTGAGCGCGGCCGGTTTTCTGGGCGAGGTCGAAACCGACACCGCGCTGCGCTCTGCGATGTCGACCGACAATTCCGTCTATCAGATCATGCCGGATCTGATCGTCGCCCCCGTGGATGCGGCGGACCTTGTCCGGCTGGCGGCCGTGCTCGACACTCCCCCCTTCCTCACCCTGCCCGTAACGGCGCGCGGCGGCGGCACCGGCACCAACGGACAAAGCCTCAACCGGGGCGTCATCGTCGATCTGCGCCGCCATATGAACAGGCTGATGGGCGTCAATACCGAAAAGGGATGGGCCGACGTTGAACCGGGCATCGTGCTTGACGACCTGAACGACAGGCTGCGTCCGACAGGCTGGTTCTTCGCGCCCGAAACCTCGACTTCGAGCCGATGCACAATCGGTGGCATGGTCAGCACCGATGCCTCGGGCAAGGGCTCGCGCATCTATGGCAAGACCAGCGACAATATCATCGGCATCGAACTCGCCCGCGCCGAAGGGCTTTTGTCCAGCATGGAGAGTCCCCCCGGCTGGGCGGTCGCGATGCTTGCCGGTGCCGAGACGGCGGCACGCGCCGGGCGTGCGGCCTTCATCGCCCACACCCCGCGGCTCAACCGTCGGTTCACCGGCTACGACCTTGAACGCGCCTGCCCGCCCGAAGGCGGGTTCGAATGGTGGCGCCTGTTTCTTGGCTCCGAGGGCACGCTCGGGCTGATAAGCCGGATCCGTGTCAAGTTGCGCAGGATCGAGGCCGGGAAACGTCTGATCGTGGTGGGATTTGACAGCTTCCGCAATGCGCTCGCGGCGGCGACACCCCTGATTGACGCCGATCCGACGGCGGTCGAAGTGATGGATGAACGTGTTCAGGCCATCGCCGAAAGCGCGGGCATCTTGCGACGCTTGCCCAGAACGCTTCAATCACTGCCGGGCCAGAAG
Source organism: Paenirhodobacter populi (assembly GCF_004022215.1). Lineage (GTDB taxonomy): Bacteria > Pseudomonadota > Alphaproteobacteria > Rhodobacterales > Rhodobacteraceae > Rhodobacter > Rhodobacter populi. The sequence goes on along the minus strand of NZ_SAUZ01000012.1, from coordinate 2,486 downwards.
ATCGCCTACGTCTTTGTCGAAATCAACGGCGACGATCCCGCCCTGCTTGACCTAAGGGTCAATCACTGCCGCCAGATCGTTGCGGGCCTGCCCGGAGCCGGAGCGACGCATGTGGCCGCTGATCTTGATGAAATCCGTGATCTGTGGGCGATCCGCTCGGCGGGTGTCGGCCTTCTTGGCAAGGTGGATGGCCCCGCGCGCCCCGTGGCCTTTGTCGAAGACTGCGTCGTGCCCCCGGAAAACCTGCCCGCCTTTGTCGACGAGTTTCTGGCCGTGCTGACGCGGCATGACCTCGGCTTCGGCATTTATGGCCATGTCGATGTCGGCTGCCTGCATATCCGCCCGGCCCTGAACATCGACGCCGACGCAGACCGCGAAAAGCTTGTCGCCGTGTCTGATGCCGTTTTCGCCCTTACCCGCAAATATGGCGGCATTTTCTGGGGAGAGCACGGCAAGGGCGTGCGCGGAGCCTATCTGCGCGACTGGATCGGAGCCGAGGCCTACGGCGCGCTTCAGGGAGTCAAGGCGGCGTTCGACCCGGCGGGGCGCTTCAATCCCGGCAAACTGGTCAGCCCGCGCGATGACATCATGGGTATCGCGACGACGCCGTTTCGCCCGTTCAACGCGCCCGATGGTGATCCGCTGACCCGCGCCTTTCGCTGCAACGGCAATGCCCAGTGTCTGAGCTATTCCGAAAAGACGCCGATGTGTCCGTCGTTCAAGGCCACGGCGGATCTGCGTCACAGCCCCAAGGGCCGGGCGGACGCGCTGCGCGCATGGCATGTGGCGAAGCGCTCCGGCGCGGTTTCCCCCGAAATGGAGGCTGATCTTCTTGGCGTTCTCGACGGTTGCCTCGGCTGCAAGGCCTGCGCGTCGAGCTGTCCCGTTCAGGTCGATATTCCGACGATGCGATCCGCATTTTATGCCGATTACTTCGCGCGTCACCGGCGCAGCATTGCGGATCAGCTGACACTTCTGGCGGAAAGGTCATCGCCCGCGATTGCAGCGTTTTCGCCCCTGTTGCGTCCGGTCTGGCCTTTGCTGGCCCGCCTCGGCGGCGCTCTCGTCGGCTCCGTCGATCTGCCGGGCAGGATAGCCCCCCGCCCTCCCGCCGATCTGCACCTTTCGGAAGCCGAGCTGGAACGTGGTTCTCTGCCGGACGGCACGGTGATCCTCGTGCAGGATTGGTTCACCGCCCTGTTCGACCCGGACCTGCTTGCGGATTTCGTTGCCGGCTTTTCCGCGCTTGGTCTGCGTCCTCGGCTTCTGGAGATGCTTCCGGCAGGCAAGGCGGCACAGACGATGGGCGATATGGTCCGCTTCAGGCAGATGGCCACGCGGCTGAACGCGCGGCTGCAACTGGCCGGGCGGACCGGAAGGCCGCTGATCGGCATGGATCCGGCCTTCGTCATGCAATTGCGCCAGGATTACCCCAAGGCCGGTATCCATCCCCCAGCCGTTCAGCTGCCACAGGAGTTTCTTGCGGCGGAGATGGCCGCAGGGCGGATCGCCGCGCGCCCCCTGAAAAGCGGCAAAGTGCGGATCATGTCACATTGCACCGAGGCGACGGGTGCCGCCAATGCACCCGCTCTGTGGAAAGAGGTTTTCGCGGCGCTTGGCATCACGGCTGAGGCACCCGCCACCGGGTGCTGCGGCATGGCGGGCTTGTTTGGCCATCAGACGCGGCATCAAACGGTTTCGCGCAAGCTGTTCGACATGTCCTGGCGACGCCATACCGAGGACGAAACGCCGCTCGCCGCCACCGGCTTTTCCTGCCGCTGCCAGACCGGACGGCTGAGCGGACGATCATCCCGCCATCCTCTGGGTTTACTGGCGCAAGCGCTGGCGGGATGAGGCCGCGCAGACGGCCGGAGAGCGCGCGAAGGAGGAAACCGCACCTTCTGGCTGTCATCCCCAATCGTCTCCACAGCGATGGGGCGGTGACGCCGGCGCACCTTCGGGAACATTTTCACGCCCTGGCCGGGTGGAGCGGGGCCGCGCCCGCTTTTTCAGCGCGGCACGGCCCCGGGAGCGCGATCAGAAATGGATGGCCCGGCCGTAGGCGTCGAGGACGGATTCGTGCATGGCTTCCGAGAGCGTCGGATGCGGGAAGACGGTCTCGATCAGCTCCGCCTCGGTCGTTTCCAGCGTGCGGCCGATGATGTAGCCCTGGATCAGCTCGGTCACCTCGGCGCCGACCATGTGGGCGCCCAGAAGCTCTCCGGTTTTGGCGTCGAACACCGTCTTGATCAGCCCCTCGGGTTCGCCAAGCGCAATCGCCTTGCCGTTGCCGATGAAGGGGAAGCGGCCCACCTTGATCTCATATCCCGCGGCCTTGGCCTTTTCCTCGGTCATGCCCACCGAGGCGACCTGCGGGCTGCAATAGGTGCAGCCGGCGATGGCGCCCGGCTTGATCGGATGCGGATGGCCGCCCGCGATCAGTTCCGCCACCATGACGCCCTCGTGGCTGGCCTTGTGCGCAAGCC
>NZ_SAUZ01000011.1 GCF_004022215.1 Paenirhodobacter populi | reverse complement strand
GGCTTGCGCACAAGGCCAGCCACGAGGGCGTCATGGTGGCGGAACTGATCGCGGGCGGCCATCCGCATCCGATCAAGCCGGGCGCCATCGCCGGCTGCACCTATTGCAGCCCGCAGGTCGCCTCGGTCGGTCTGACCGAGGAAAAGGCCAAGGCCGCGGGATATGAGATCAAGGTGGGCCGCTTCCCCTTCATCGGCAACGGCAAGGCGATCGCGCTTGGCGAACCCGAGGGGCTGATCAAGACGGTGTTCGACGCGAAAACCGGCGAGCTTCTGGGCGCCCACATGGTCGGCGCCGAGGTGACCGAGCTGATCCAGGGCTACATCATCGGCCGCACGCTGGAAACGACCGAGGCGGAGCTGATCGAAACCGTCTTCCCGCATCCGACGCTTTCGGAAGCCATGCACGAATCCGTCCTCGACGCCTACGGCCGCGCCATCCATTTCTGATCGCGCTCCCGGGGCCGTGCCGCGCTGAAAAAGCGGGCGCGGCCCCGGTCCACCCGCGCAGGGTGTGAAAATGTTCTCTTTCCGTTCGTATTATTTTATTGGAGACTCGCCTCCGGTCCCCTATCTAGGGAAGGGTTAACCGGGGACAGTCATGGCCGAGCAGAAATTCATCGAAATCCGCGGTGCGCGCGAACACAATCTCAAGAACATCGACCTCGATATTCCGCGCGACAAGTTCACGGTGATCACGGGCCTGTCGGGGTCAGGGAAATCCAGCCTCGCCTTCGACACGATCTATGCGGAAGGCCAGCGGCGCTATGTCGAAAGCCTGTCGGCCTATGCGCGGCAGTTCCTCGACATGATGGGCAAGCCCGATGTGGATCATATCTCGGGGCTTTCCCCGGCGATTTCCATCGAGCAGAAGACCACCTCGAAAAACCCCCGCTCCACCGTCGGCACGGTGACCGAGATCTACGACTACCTGCGCCTTCTGTTCGCCCGCGCGGGCACGCCCTACAGCCCCGCCACCGGCCTGCCGATCGAGGCGCAACAGGTTCAGGACATGGTCGACCGCGTCATGGCCATGCCCGAGGGCACGCGCGGCTATCTGCTGGCCCCCGTGGTGCGCGACCGCAAGGGAGAATACCGCAAGGAATTCCTTGAATGGCGCAAGGCCGGGTTCCAGCGGGTCAAGGTCAACGGCCAGTTCTACGATCTTGAGGAACCACCCACCCTCGACAAGAAGTTCCGCCACAATATCGACGTGGTGGTGGACCGGATCGTGGTGCGCGAGGGGCTGGAAACGCGGCTGGCGGACAGCTTCCGCACGGCGCTGGACCTCGCCGACGGGATCGCCTTCTTTGAAGAGGCTTTGCCCGCCGACGCGCCCGAGGATGCCGAACCCGCCCGCGTCACATTCTCGGAAAAATTCGCCTGCCCGGTCAGCGGCTTCACCATCCCGGAAATCGAACCGCGGCTGTTCTCCTTCAACGCGCCCTTCGGGGCCTGTCCGGTCTGCGACGGGCTGGGGGTGGAGCTGTTCTTCGATGCGCGTCTCGTGGTGCCGGACCAGTCGCTGAGCATCGCGGCGGGGGCCATCGCGCCCTGGGCGAAATCGAAAAGCCCCTATTTCACCCAGACGATCGAGGCGCTGGCGAAGCATTACAAATTCGACAAGCGCGCCGCGTGGAAGGATCTGCCCGAGAAGGTGCAGAACCTGTTCCTTTATGGTTCCGGCAAGGAAGAGATCCCCTTCCGCTTTGACGAGGGCGGCCGCGTCTATCAGGTCAGCCGCACCTTTGAAGGCGTGATCCCCAACATGGAACGCCGCTACCGCGAAACCGAATCCGCCTGGTCGCGCGAGGAGATGGAGCGGTATCAGAACAACCGCCCCTGCGGCGCCTGCCACGGCTACCGCCTGCGGCCCGAGGCGCTGGCGGTCAAGATCGCCGGGCTGCATATCGGCCAGGTGGTCGAGATGTCGATCAAGGATGCCTATGCCTGGGTCGCCACGGTGCCGGGGCAACTGACGCAACAGAAGAACGAAATCGCAAGATCGATTCTGAAGGAAATCCGCGAACGTCTTGGATTCCTTGTGAATGTCGGTCTGGACTATCTGACCCTGTCGCGGGCGGCGGGCACCTTGTCGGGCGGTGAAAGTCAGCGGATCCGGCTGGCGAGCCAGATCGGCTCGGGGCTGACCGGCGTGCTTTACGTGCTCGATGAACCCTCCATCGGGCTGCATCAGCGCGACAATGACCGGCTGCTTCTGACGCTCAAGAACCTGCGCGATCAGGGCAATACCGTGCTGGTCGTGGAGCATGACGAGGATGCGATCCGCCACGCCGATTTCGTCGTGGATATCGGGCCGGGGGCCGGGGTGCATGGCGGCAAGGTCATCGCCAAGGGCACGCCCGAGGAAATCGCGCGGGATCCCGCCTCGCTCACCGGGCAGTATCTGGCCGGCACCCGGCGGATCGAGGTGCCGAAGGTGCGCCGCAAGGGCAATGGCAAGAAGCTGACGGTGGTCAAGGCCTCGGGCAACAACCTCAAGAACGTCACCGCCGAGTTCCCGTTGGGCAAATTCGTCTGCGTTACCGGCGTTTCGGGGGGCGGCAAGTCCACCCTGACGATCGAGACGCTGTTCAAGAATGCGGCGATGCGGCTGAACGGCGCGCATGAGACCCCGGCGCCCTGCGAGACGATCAAGGGCTTCGAGCATCTGGACAAGGTGATCGACATCGACCAGCGGCCGATCGGGCGCACGCCGCGCTCGAACCCTGCGACCTATACCGGCGCCTTCGGCCCGATCCGCGACTGGTTCGCAGGTCTGCCCGAGGCGCAGGCCCGCGGCTACAAGCCCGGCCGGTTCAGCTTCAACGTCAAGGGCGGCCGCTGCGAGGCCTGTCAGGGCGATGGCGTCATCAAGATCGAGATGCACTTCCTGCCCGACGTTTACGTCGAATGCGAGACCTGCAAGGGCAAGCGCTACAATCGGGAAACGCTGGAAATCAAGTTCAAGGACAAGAGCATATCCGACGTTCTTGAGATGACGGTTGAGGATGCGCAGGCCTTCTTCAAGGCCGTCCCGTCGATCCGCGAAAAGATGGATGCGCTGGTCGAGGTGGGCTTGGGCTACATCAAGGTCGGCCAGCAGGCCACCACGCTGTCAGGCGGCGAGGCGCAGCGGGTGAAGCTGTCCAAGGAACTCAGCCGCCGGGCCACGGGGCGCACGCTCTACATCCTCGACGAGCCCACGACGGGGCTGCATTTCGAGGATGTGCGGAAACTCCTTGAGGTGCTACATGCGCTGGTCGATCAGGGCAATACGGTGGTGGTGATCGAGCACAACCTCGACGTCATCAAGACCGCCGACTGGATCATCGACATCGGTCCCGAGGGGGGCGAGGGTGGTGGCCGGATCGTGGCCGAGGGCACGCCCGAACAGGTCGCCGTCGATCCGCACAGCCACACCGGGCGGTATCTGGCGCCGCTTCTGGGCATCAGTCTGGCCGCGGAATAGGGTGCCCGCCGGGCGGGCGAACCGGCGGGCCTCCGGTCATTTCAGGATGTCTTTCACCATGCCGATGACGGCGACGACCTTCATCGTCTTGTCGTCGACCCGCACCACGCGGTCATCGAGAACGCGGTAATGCTGGTTCTTCGGCGGGGCTGGAAGGCGGCTGTTCCTTGCCTGCTGCAAAGGCGGCGCCTTGCGCGCGGAATCGCCGATGCGCGGCGCCGTCTGCGCCGTCTGGGGCGCGGGTTTGGCGGCGACTTGTTTGGCGCAGGGTTGCTTCTGCCCCTGCTGGCATCCGACAGCCGCGACGGGCTTCTGCTGCGGTCCCGGCTGCTGCGCCATGACGGCGGGCGCGGCGAGGCCGAGCGTGAAGGCCGTGGTCGCGGCGATCAGGATGGCGTTCTTCATTCGCATGACTGCTCTCCTTGCGATGGTGCGGATTATACGCCGGGTGCCGGCGTTTCCATCGCGGCGGTGTCAGGCGTGGCCGCGTTTTTCGAACCGCGGCAGCATGGCGGAGAAATCCTTGCCCGCGCCGCCTTCCTCCTCGACGAAACGGGCGTAAAGCTCGGTCGCCAGCGCGGCCATCGGCGTGTCGGCATCGGCGCTTTGCGCCGAAAGCTGCGCCATCCGCAGATCGCCCAGCATGAATTCCGATGAAAATCCGGGCAGGTAGCCATTGTCGGCCGGCGTCTTCGGGCCAACGCCCGGGGCCGGACAATAGGCCTCCAGCGACCAGTTCCGCCCCGAGGAATTGGACACCACCTCATACATCTTCTGCCGGTCGAGATCGAGCTTGTCTGCCAGTGCAAAAGCCTCGCAGGTGGCGATCATGCCGACGCCCAGCATCATGTTGTTGATCAGCTTCGCCGCCTGCCCGGTGCCCGATCCGCCGCAATGGACCACCCTCTGGCCGAGAATGTCCAGAAGCGGCATGACCCGGGTGACCGCCTCGTCCGTGCCGCCGACCATGAAGAACAGCCGCCCTTCCTCGGCCCCGATCCGTCCGCCGGAAAAGGGCGCATCGACGGGATGAAGCCCCGCCGCCAGCGCCTCGGCCGCGATCGCGCGGGCGGTGTCGACATCGACGGTCGAGCAATCGCACAGCACCGCCCCTTCGCGCATCGCCGGGATCACCGTCGCCGCGGTGACGCGCAGCCCCTGCGCATCGGGCAGCATGGTCATGACCACATCCGCGCCCTCGACCGCCTCCGGCGCGCTTGCGGCGGCGGTGACGCCCTCGGGAGCCGGGGCCTCGGGGTCGTAGCCGGTGACCTGATGGCCGGCCTCCACCAGATTGGCGGCCATCCGCGCGCCCATGCCGCCAAGACCGATGAATGCGATCTTCATGCTGTCCTCACCCGTTCATATGAAATCGATGCGCCACTCCGCAGGCAGGGGGGCGAGCATCTCGTCCGGTTTCGCCGCGGGCAGGGTATCAAGCGTCCAGGTCCAGTTCGGGTTCCGGTCCTTTTCGATCAACTGGGCGCGCACGCCCTCGATGAACTCGCCGCGTTTCGCCGCCCGCAGGGTGAAGCGGAATTCGTTCGACAGCGCATCGCGGATCGTCGGCGTTTCGCGGGTCATCCGCACCAGCCGCAAGGTCGCCTCTTCGGACAGTGCGCAGTTGCGGCGCAGGACGGCCAGCGTCTCGGCGGCGAAAGCGGTTCCGGTCGCTTCCAGCGCGTCGATGATCGCGCGCATGTCGGGCAGGGCAAAGATCCGGTCGATCTCGGCCTGCAGGTCGGCAAGGCGGCCGGGCGGCGGGACATGGCCCGAGGGCAGCACGCCGGGATCGCCGGTTTCCGCCAGCCGCGCCTTGAGCGATGGCCATTCCGCCTCGGGGATATACAGATCCGCGAAGCCCGCAAGCAGCGCATCCGCCGCCTCGATCCGGCTGCCGGTCACGCCCAGATATTCGCCGATGCGCCCCGGCGCGCGTGCAAGGATCAGCGTCCCGCCCACGTCGGGGACCAGCCCGATCCCGGTTTCCGGCATCGCGATCTTGGTGGTTTCGCCGACGATCCGGTGGCGCGCATGGCCGCCGACGCCGACCCCGCCGCCCATGGTGAACCCCTGCATGAAGGCGATGACCGGCTTTGGATATTCCGCGATCAGCGCGTTCATCCGGTATTCGTCGCGAAAGAACTCCGCGCCGGTGCGGAAATCGCCGCGCCGGGCGGCGTGCCAGACCGCCGCGATGTCGCCCCCGGCGCAAAAGGCACGCGGGCCCTCGGCGTCGATCATCACCAGATCGACCTCGGGATCGTTGCGCCAGTCCCGCAGCGCCTGCACCACGACCGCCGCCATCCCGCCGTCGAGCGCGTTCAGCGCCTGCGGCCGGGTGAAGGTCAGCCAGCCCGCGCGCCCGACCTTGCGGGCGGACATCCAGGTTTCGGTCATTCTCTCCTCCTTTGGTTTCGCTTCGGGGATGGGCATGTCGCCTTCCCCGAAGTCAGTCGGCCGAGATTAGCCGCGGGACGGCCCCCGCCACAACCGCCTTGGCCCACGCCGCTTGACAGAACTGCACATGCTTGTGACGCTGACCGGACATCATTGGGGGAGGATGATATGCAAGTTCTTCAGATACTGAAAAGCAAGGGCGATGCCAGCGTCATCACCGTGCCGCCCGAAATGACGATCACCGCCGCGGCGCGGCTTCTGTCGGAAAAGCGGATCGGGGCGGTTGTCGTTTCGGGCGCGGACCGGCATGCCGACGGCATGCTGTCGGAACGCGACATCGTGCGCGAGGTGGGCCGGCAGGGCGCGGCGGCGCTGGAGCTGACGGTCGATGCGATCATGACGCGCAAGATCGTGTCCTGCACCCGTACCGACACGATCGAGGACGTTCTGGAACGCATGACCGCCGGCCGCTTCCGCCACCTGCCGGTGATCGAGGAAGGGGAGATGGTCGGCCTGATCTCGATCGGGGATGCGGTCAAGGCGCGGCTCGAGGCGCTGCACATGGAAAAGGAAGCCCTGACCGGGATGATCATGGGGACCTGATCCCGCATGGCGGCGCGCCGAACTGCGCCGCCGCCGACGCTCGGCGCTTGCAAAAGCGCGCGCGATATTGTTGCGTGCGCCCATCCGCGCCATTGCGGGATGACTGAGGAGGACCAACCCGATGCGCATCGGACTTTACCCAGGAACATTCGATCCGGTGACGCTCGGGCATATGGACATCATCCATCGGGCGACGGCGCTTGTCGACCGGCTGGTGATCGGCGTGGCGATCAACCGCGACAAGGGGCCGCTGTTCTCGCTCGAGGAACGGGTCGAGATGATCGAGGCGGAATGCGCCTGCCTGAGCATCCCCCCTGGCTGCGAGATCGTCGTGCATCCGTTCGAGAACCTGCTGATCCATTGCGCCCAGGACGTGGGGGCGAATGTCATCATCCGCGGCCTGCGCGCGGTGGCGGATTTCGAATATGAATTCCAGATGGTGGGGATGAACCGCGCGCTGGACGCCAAGATCGAGACGGCCTTCCTGATGGCGGATGTGCGGCGGCAGGCGATCGCCTCGAAGCTGGTGAAGGAGATCGCCCGGCTCGACGGCGATGTGACGAATTTCGTGCCCGCGGCGGTGGCTGAAAAGCTGCGCGAGCGGCTGGGGCGGTAGGGCGCTCTTGCAGGCTGCCGGAAGGGGCGGCAATCTGCGCGGACCGGATGGGAGGAAGATGGAATGAACAGCGAAGATCGCGCGTTTCTGACGGGGCTTTTCGATGCGGCGGTGCAGGCCGCGGATCCGCAGGCGGCGCTGGCGGCGCATCTGCCGGAACGGCCGCGCGGGCGCACCGTCGTCGTTGGCGCGGGCAAGGGGGCGGCGCAGCTCGCCGCCGCGTTCGAGGGGCTGTGGCAGGGGCCGGTGTCCGGCGTCGTCGTGACGCGCTACGGCTATGGCTGCGAAACGGAACATATCCGGGTGATGGAGGCCGCGCATCCCGTGCCGGACGAACCGGGGCTTGCCGCCTCGGCCGCGCTGCTGGAGGCGGTGTCCGGGCTGACCGAGGATGATCTGGTCATCGCGCTGGTCTGCGGCGGGGGCTCGGCCCTGCTGCCGGCGCCGCCCGGCGATCTGACGCTGGCGGATGAACAGGATCTGAACCGGGCGCTTCTGGCCTCGGGCGCGCCGATTTCGGTGATGAACGCGATCCGCGCGCAGGTGTCGGACATCAAGGCCGGGCGGCTGGCGCAGGCGGCGGCGCCCGCGCGGGTGGTGTCGCTGATCGTGTCGGACGTGCCGGGGGACGATCCCTCGCAGGTGGCCTCGGGTCCGACGGTGCCGGGGACGCTCAGCCGCGAACAGGCGCGGACGCTGGTGCGCAACTGGCGCATCGAGCTGCCGCCGAAGGTGGCGGACTGGCTGGCCGGGGACGCGGGCCTGCCGCCCGATGCCGCCGATCCGGTTTTCGCGCGCAATGAGGTGCGGGTGATCGCCTCGGCGGGGATCTCGCTCGAAGCGGCGGCGGCGCGGGCCGAGGCGGCGGGGATTCCCGCGGTGATCCTGTCCGACGCGATCGAGGGCGAGGCGCGCGAGATCGCCCGCATGCACGCCGCCATCGCGCGCGAGGTGGCGACCCGCTCGCGGCCTTTCGAGGCGCCGGTGGTGATCCTTTCGGGCGGCGAAACCACCGTGACCCTGCGCGGCGAGGGGCGGGGCGGGCGCAACAGCGAATTCCTGCTGTCGCTAGCACTGGCATCCGAAGGGCTGCCCTTCGCGGCGCTGGCCGCCGATACCGACGGGATCGACGGCAGCGAAAGCAATGCCGGGGCCTTCACCGATGGCGCGGCGATGGCGCGGCTGCGCGAGGCGGGATCGGATCCGCTGGCGCTGCTGGCCGACAACGACGCCTATACCGCCTTCGAGCGGCTGGGGGATTTGTTCGCCCCGGGGCCGACCGGCACCAATGTCAACGATTTCCGCGCGATCCTGATCCGCTGATCCAGACAGAAGCCCTGCACCCCCGGGCGCAGGGCTTTTGCAACACGCGGGTGAACCCGTCAGGTCGGGGCGGGCTGCGGCGCCTTCTTCAGGCGGCTTTCGATCAGCAGCCCTTCCTCATCCAGAATCGGATGCGCGACCGACACGATATGGGCGTTGACCCGTTTCAAGTCGCGCAGCATGTCCAGATGCAGCGACGAGGTCTGCTGGCTTTCCGAATGCCCCTCGCGCAGCCGCATCAGATGGCGCTGCGACGACAGGCGTTCGAGCTTGCGGATGTCGACCTTCACCTCCATCATCCGGCGCGCCAGCGTGCGGTCCCGGGTCATGAAGATCGTCTGCCCGACGCGCAGATTTTCCAGCGTCATCAGGAACATGGTGTTCAGCTCGGCATAGCCTTCGTCGGAAAAGCGCAGCCGCAGGCCGACCTTCTTGCGCACCTCGGGGGCGAGGCCCTTGTCGATGATGTCGCCGATATGCTCGAGGTTGATGACATAATCGAGGATGACGATGGCGCGGCGGCGGTCTTCATCATCCGCGGCGCGGCCGAGGCGCGAGAGGTAAGCCTTCACCTCCTGCTGCAGCCGGTCGACACGCTCTTCGAGCTGGCCGACCTCGGCCAGCGGCGCGGCGTCGTTCTTCTGGAAGGCGATCTGCGTCTGCTGCATCATCCGTTCCACCAGATCGCCGATGGCAAGCGCCTCGCGGCTTGCGCCCGCCAGCGCGACGGTGGGTGTTTCCAGCGCGGAGTCGTCCAGCCATTGCGGGCGGATCTCTCCGGGCGTTTCCTGTTCCGGCAGCATCCGCGCGATGAAGGCGGCGAGGCGGCCGACAAAGGGCCAGACCAGCACCGCCAGCGCCAGATTGAAGAGCAGATGGAATTCCACGGCGAGCCCGGTGCGCAGCGGCAGGGCCGTCATCGCCGCACCGATGGGGGCGCAGAAGGGCAGGGCGACCAGCACCCCGATCGCGCGGACGAGCAGGTTGCCGACCGCCACCCGCCGCGCCGCGACCCCGGCCGCCGCCGTCGCCAGCACCGGCGTCACCGCCCCGCCGACATTCGCGCCCAGCACCATCGCCACCGCCAGATCCGGCGGCAGCGACAGGCTCAGCACCAGCATCACCACCGCGAGGGACGAGGAACAGATCACCGCCAGCACCGCGGCGACCGCCGCAGCGACGGGCCAGGCGCCATCCAGCAGCGACAGAAAGGCGGCCAGCGCCGGCGCATCGCGCAACGGCTCGGTCGCGATGTCCAGGAGCCCCAGCGACAGCAGCATCAGCCCGAGCCCGATCAGCGCCCGCCCGCCGCCGCTCCACGCCGGGCCCTTGCGCCGCCCCGTCAGATAGCCCACCAGAATCAGCACCGGCGCCAGCACCTGCATCCCCGCCGCCACCAGAACCGCCGTCAGCGCCGTGCCGACATTCGCGCCCAATAGGACGATCTGCGCCATCCGGGGGAGAATCATCTCCCGCTCGACAAAAGATGCCGTCATCAGCGCCGTTGCGGTGGAGCTTTGCAGCCCGAGCGTCGCCACCAGACCGGAACAGAAAGCCTTGATGCCAGATTTCGTGCCCCGGCCCAGAATCATCCGCAGCCGCATGCCGAACGCCTCCGTCACGCCCTCGCGCACCAGACGCAGGCCGAACAGCAGCAGCGCCACGGCGCCGGCCATCTGCAGGAAGACGAGGATGGACTGCACGGCGGAGCGACCCCTCAGGGCTGGAGATACGTCAAACTGTCATCTGTCCGTTACAATTTGGTGTATTCCACACAGGGTCAAGGGCGTCCGGCGGCGAACGGCCCATGAAACCGGCAAACGCCCGGGAAACGCCCACGCGGCGGCGTTCCCCGGCGGGTCAGATCAGCTTGCCCATCGCGACGGCGGTATCGGCCATCCGGCAGGAGAAGCCCCATTCGTTGTCATACCACGACAGGATGCGCACCATCGAGCCTTCCAGCACCTTGGTCTGGTCCAGATGGAAGACCGAGGAATGGCTGTCGTGGTTGAAGTCCATCGAGACGTTCTTGTAGGTCGTATAACCCAGAATGCCCTTCATCGGGCCATCGGCGGCGGCGCGGATGGCTTCGTTCACCTCTTCGACCGTGGTGGGGCGCTGCGCGTCGAACACCAGATCGACGGCGGAGACATTCGGCGTCGGTACCCGGATCGCCACGCCGTCAAGCTTGCCCTGCAATTCCGGCAGCACCAGCCCCACGGCCTTCGCCGCCCCGGTCGAGGTGGGGATCATGCTCAGCGCCGCGGCGCGCGCGCGATACAGATCCTTGTGCAGCGTGTCGAGCGTCGGCTGATCGCCCGTATAGCTGTGGATCGTGGTCATGAAGCCCTTCTGGATGCCGATCGCGTCATTCAGCACCTTCGCTACCGGGGCAAGGCAGTTCGTCGTGCAGGAGGCATTCGAGACGACAAGATCATCCTTCGTCAGGGTCTTGTCGTTCACGCCGAAGACGATGGTCTTGTCCGCCCCGGCGCCGGGGGCCGAGATCAGCACCCGCTTCGCACCATTCTGCAGATGCGCCTCGCATTTTTCCTTCGAGTTGAACTTGCCGGTGCATTCCAGCACCACGTCGATGTCCGACCACGGCAGCTCCGCCGGATCGCGCAGCGCGGTCACCTGCATCGGGCCTCGCCCTGCGTCGATCCAGTCCTCGCCGGTAGTCACCTCGCCGGGGAAGCGTCCGTGAACGGAATCGAACCGCAGCAGATGGGCGTTCGTTTCCACCGGGCCAAGGTCGTTGATCGCCACGACCTCGATATCCGTCCGTCCGCCTTCGATGATCGCGCGCAGAACGTTGCGCCCGATCCTGCCGAAGCCGTTGATTGCCACCTTCACCGTCATCCTCGCCTCCTTTTCCGCGACCCTTTCGCAGTTAGCGCTAACATCGCCGAGCGCCGCGAAAGGTCAAGGGCAGAGTGCCGCAGTCAACGCCAGAACGCCACCCAATCGATGAGTTCGGTGACCTTGATGGCCAGAAAAAGTGTCGCAGCCCAGTGGTTCGCCAGCCCGTCGAGGGCAAGTGCGAGCAAAAGCAACAGGGCGAGCCCGATGGCGACCGGATTGGTCATCCGTTTCCCCGCTCCGGGCACGCCCCGAGGAGGTCAGTGCAGCAGACGCCCGATCGCGCCGGCCACATCCGCCATCCGGCAGGAGAAGCCCCATTCGTTGTCATACCACGACAGCACCCGCACCAGCCTGCCGCCGGTGACCTTGGTCTGGTCGGGGGCGAAGATCGAGGATTGCGTGGTGTGGTTGAAGTCGATCGAGACCTTCGGCTCCGGATCATAGCCCAGCACCGCGCCCATATGGCCCTGTGCCGCTTCGCGCATGATCTCGTTGATCTCGTCGCGGGTAACCGATTTCGAGGCGATGAAGGTCAGGTCCACCGCCGAAACATTGGGCGTCGGCACCCGGATCGAGCTGCCGTCGAGCCGCCCGGCCAGTTCCGGCAGAACCTCGCCAATCGCCTTGGCGGCGCCGGTCGAGGTCGGGATCATCGCCAGCGCGGCGGCGCGGGCGCGATACAGGTCCTTGTGGCGGCGGTCGAGCGTCGGCTGGTCGCCGGTGTAGCTGTGGATCGTGGTCATGATGCCCGATTCTATGCCGACCGTGTCGTTCAGCACCTTGGCGAGCGGGGCGAGGCAGTTCGTCGTGCAGGAGCCGTTCGAGACGACCAGATGTTCGGCCCGCAGTTCGCGGTGGTTGACGCCATAGACCACGGTCTTGTCGACGCCGGTCGCCGGGGCGGAGACCAGAACCCGCTTGGCCCCGCGGCCAAGGTGGACCGAGGCCTTGTCCTTCGAGTTGAACTTGCCGGTGCATTCGAGGACGACATCGACGCCCTCCCAGTCCAGATCTTCGGGATTGTAGGTCGACATGACCTCGATCGGGCCTTGGCCGAGGTCGAGCGTCTTGCCCTCGACCGTGATCGGCCCGCCAAAGCGGCCGTGGACCGAATCGTATTTCAGCAGATGGGCGTTGGTTTCGATCGGGCCGGTGGCGTTGATCTTGACAACCTGAACGTCGTTGCGCGCCGCCTCGGCGATATGGGACAGCGTGCAGCGCCCGATACGTCCGAAACCGTTGATGCCGATGGTGACGGTCATTTGGCTCTCCTGTCTGGGCGGTGCGCAGACACCGCGCGTCAATCTCCCGGAGGATTTGATGCGCGAATACCACGGTATTCAATACAGGAAAACACACGATTTCAGGGTGATAGCGGAAACATCGACTGGTTGCGTTAACATTGGCTGCGATGGGTGGAAAAAACCGGCACCGGGTCATTCATCCTCGGGCGCGACAAAGGCCAGCTCGCCCGCCGCCTCCAGATCGCGGGCCGCGGCAACGACCTGTGCCCGGGCCGCCTCGCCTTCGCTTTCTCGGATCTTGCCAAGCTGCTCCATCTCTTCGCGCAGGGTGGCGGCGAGACGTTGCGAGATGTTCGCAAAGATGAATTCCGCCGCCGCCGCATCCGGCCCGGTCGCCGATGCGAGCGCGGTGAGAATCACCTTCTGGTCCAGCCCGCGCAGGATCTTCGGCACGTCGCGCGCCTCGATCCGCTGCGGGATCAGCGCGAAGGTGAAGATCGCTTTCCGGACCTGTTCGGCGAACTGCCTGTCCTCCTCCTCCAGCCCCTCGATCACCGAATCGCGCACCCGCGAGGGCGACTGGTTGAGGATCGCGCCGACCCGTTCCACCGGCCCGGAGGTGAACGCCTTCGCCGCCACCACATCGAGCTGCTGCGCCAGCACCATGCCGATCCGCTGGACGACCTCGGGCGCGACATTCCCCGTCAGCGACACCGCATAGGCGATGCGCCGCGCCTTTTCGCCCGGCAGTTTGCCCAGAATCTCGGCCGCCGTAGGCACCGGCAGTTTCGACAGGATCACGGCCGCCACCTCGGGGCTTTCCTCCAGAATGGCGGGCTCCAGCACCTCGGGCGCAAGCCCGGCGATCCGCTGCCAGGGGTCGCTGTTCGCGCTGTTGGAGATCATCCGGCGCAGGCGGCTTGCGGCGGTGGTGGACAATTGCCCGTCCAGCAGCGTCAGCGCCCCGTCCAGCCCCTTGGGAAAGGTCAGGCCGATCGATTCGAGCTGGGTGCAGAATTCCTCGATGATCTCGTTCAGCGTGTCGCGGTCGATCGGGCGCATCTGCGCGATCTGCCCGGTCAGCAGCGTCTGCTGTTCATCGCTCAGCTCCTGCAAGGGCAGGGTCATCCCCTCGGCGTTCAGTAGCCGCACGATCACCGCGGCCTTCTGCCGCGGCGTGAGCATCGGGCGGATTCCGCCGCTTCTGATGGTCGCGTTCGGTTGTGTCTGCGCCAAGACTGCACCCCTTCCTGCGGCGAATGATTCCGCCGGGTGCAGGGTGTCAGCAGCACGTTAAGAGCCAGTTATCGCAAACCCTCAAGAACCGCGAAACGGCCTTCCCGCCTTCATTCTTCCATAAATATCCCGGGGGTGAGGCCGCAGGCCGAGGGGGCGGCGCCCCCTAGCCCCCGTCAGGCACGCGCTCAGCTCGACGTCGAAACGCATCTGTGCGTTGCCGCATCCCATGTCTGGCCGGTTTCGCAGGCCATCGCGGTCCGTTCCGAGACGGGACAGTTGGCATATGCCAGCGCCGGCAGGAGCGTCAGCGCCAGCGACGCGAGGATCGTGGTCTTCATGGTCGTCTCCTTTCCTGAAAGGGAAATGACACCACGAATCGCCGCGATCCCCGCATCACGCTTTCGCGATCACTCCCCGAAGACGCGGCGGAAGATCGTGTCGACGTGCTTGGTGTGATAGCCGAGGTCGAATTTCTCCTCGATCTCGGCGGGGCTCAGCGCCGCGGTCACCTCGGGATCGGCCAGCAGCTCGGTCTTGAAATCGGCGCCCTTTTCCCAGACCTTCATCGCGTTCCGCTGCACCAGCCGATAGGCATCCTCGCGCGAGACACCGGCCTGCGTCAGCGCCAGAAGAACCCGCTGCGACATCACCAGCCCCTTGAACTTGTTGAGGTTCTTCAGCATGTTCTCGGGATAGATCACCAGCTTCTCGATCAGCCCGGCCAGCCGGTTCAGCGCGAAATCCAGCGTCACGGTGGTATCCGGACCGATGCCGCGCTCGACCGAGGAATGCGAAATGTCGCGCTCATGCCAGAGCGCCACATTCTCCAGCGCCGGGATCACCGACATCCGCACCAGCCGCGCAAGGCCGGTGAGGTTTTCCGACAGCACCGGGTTGCGCTTGTGCGGCATCGCCGACGAGCCCTTCTGCCCGGGGGAGAAGAATTCCTCCGCCTCCAGCACCTCGGTCCGCTGCATGTGGCGGATCTCGATGGCGATATTCTCCATCGACGAACCGATGACGCCGAGCGTGGCGAAGAACATCGCATGCCGGTCGCGCGGGATCACCTGGGTCGAGATCGGCTCGGGCCGCAGGCCCATCATCTTGCAGACATGTTCCTCGACATAGGGATCGATGTTGGCGAAGGTGCCGACCGCGCCGGAGATCGCGCCGGTGGCGATTTCCTCGCGCGCAGCCTGCAGGCGGCGCCTGTTGCGGTCCATCTCGGCGTAGAAGCGCGCGAAGGTCAGGCCCATGGTGGTGGGTTCCGCGTGGATGCCGTGCGAGCGGCCGATCCGCACCGTGTCCTTGTGCTCGTAGGCGCGCTTCTTCAGCGCCGCCAGCACCCGGTCCAGATCCGCCAGCAGGATGTCCGAGGCCCGCACGAGCTGCACGTTCAGCGTGGTGTCCAGCACGTCCGAAGAGGTCATCCCCTGATGGACGAAGCGCGCCTCGTCGGCGCCGATATGTTCCGCCAGATGGGTGAGGAAGGCGATGACGTCATGCTTGGTCACGGCCTCGATCTCGTCGATGCGGGCGACGTCGAAGGCCACGTCCTTCGCCTTCCACACCGCCTCCGCATTCGCCTTGGGGATCACGCCAAGCTCGGCCTGCGCGTCGCAGGCATGGGCCTCGATCTCGTACCAGATCTTGAACTTGGTGGCGGGTTCCCAGATGTCGACCATCTCTTTGCGGGAATAACGCGGGATCATGGCGTCTCTCTCGGTTGTGGAGGATTTGGGGCGCTTCTAGACTGCGCGCGCCCGTGGGGCAAGGCAAAGGGGCGGCGATGCGGGTTGGTCTGGCGGATTTCGAGGGCGAATGGGGGATTTCGCGGCGCATCTTTCAGGCCACGGGCACGGCGCATTTCACCGGACGGGCGGTGTTCCGGCCCGATGGCGCGGGGCTGCACTACCATGAGGAAGGCCTGATGCACCTGCCCGGCACCGTGCCGATGCGGGCCGAACGCGACTATCTGTGGCGCCAGACGGACGACGGGATCGCGGTGCTGTTCGCCGATGGTCGGCCATTTCACGATTTCCGCCCCGACGCGCCCGAGGCCGCGCATTGGTGCGACCCGGACGATTACCGGGTGCGCTATTCCTTCGGCCTCTGGCCCGAATGGCAGGCGGAATGGCGCGTGCGCGGCCCGCGCAAGGATTATCGGATGGTTTCGCGCTACAGCCACTTGCAAGCTGCGGAATTTGCGGAAAATCTCGCGCCATGAGCCATGTTCTCCAAAGCCGCCTGTCCTTTGCCCCCTGGGCCGATCCGCGCACCCGCCGCCTGCCGGGCGTGGTGCCGGTCACGCCAGAAGAATGGCTGGAGGTCGACGATGCCTATGCCGGCCAGATGGCCCTGCGCGAGGATCTGATCGCCCATGAACGCGACCGGGTGATCGGCTGCGCCCCGGCGGCGGCGGACGCCGTGCGGGAACTCTACGCCCTTGTTCTGGAACAGCTCCCGGCGCTTGGCTTTCGCGTGACGGGGCAGGGGATCCGCCGCCCCGACGGGGTCGAGGTCACGCCCGATCCCGCCGATCCGCTCGCCACGCTCGGCCGGCTCGTGCAGGAGGATCTGTGCCTGATGCGCGCGGGGCCAGAAGGTCATGTCCTCGACGCCGCGGTGCTGTGCTTTCCGGCGGGCTGGACATTGGCCGAGAAATTCGGTCGCCCGATGATGGGCATCCACCGCCCCGTCAGGATCTACACCGAGGATGTCGGCGCCCGTGTGCAGCGCCTGATGGACGGGGTGCAGCCCGGCCGTCCGCTGATGCGCGGCACCGCCCACCATTCCGACGCTCCCCTCTTCAACCCGAGGACCGAGGCAGACGGCCGCCATCCCCCCGCCGATCTGCCCTATATCCGGGTCGAGCGTCAGGTTCTGCTGCGCCTGCCCGTCACCCGCTACGTCGCCTTTTCCATCCATACCTATGTGGTCCTGCCCGAAGCGCTCAGCCCCGAACAGGCGGCCCTGCTGGCGGAATTCCCCATCCGCTCCGCCGCCTGACCGGGGCAGACAGGGCAAGCCTTGCCTTCGCCGCCGAATCCTATAACTCAGGACCGGATGAGGAGGAGTGACACGATGCGGAAAGGTTCATGATGACGGAACCGGCCGGTCCCCATTCTTCCTCCCACCCCCATTCCCGTTCCGGCATGTTGCGGCATCTCGCGCCGGTGCTGGTGGGGCTCGGGCTGTTCGGCGTCGGGTTGTGGGCGCTGCACCGGCTGCTCAAGCCGGTCGATCCCGCCGATGTCCTTGCGCAGATGCAGGCGACGCCGCTGCATGTGCTGCTGATCGCGCTCGGGGCGACGGCGATGGGCTATCTCGCGCTGATCGGGTATGACTTCTGGGCGTTGAAATACCTCGACAAAAAGCTGCCGGTGCGGGTCGTGGCGCTTGGCGGTTTCCTTGGCTACGCCTTCGGCAACACCATCGGGGTCAGCGTGCTGTCGGGCGGCGCGGTGCGCTACCGGATCTATTCGGCCTTCGGGCTGAATGCGTTCGAGGTGGCGGCGCTCGCCTCCTACATCGCCATCGCCATGGGGACCGGGCTCAGCCTTGTGGGCATCCTCGCGCTGGCGCTGCATCCGGCCGCGCTGGCAGGCCTGTTGCCGCTGTCCGAGGGCGCGGTGCGGGCGCTGGCGCTTCTGGGCGGGGGCGGGACGCTGGCGCTCCTTTACGCGCTGGCCTTTTCCGGCAAGTCGCTGCACTGGCGCCGGTATGAGCTGTCGATGCCGAACCCGAAGATCCTGACCGGGCAGATGGTTGTCGCGCTGTTCGATTCCACCATGGCCTCGCTGACGCTCTATATCCTGATGCCGGCGGGCACGCCCGATTTCGTCACCTTCCTCGCCATCTACGCCGCGGCCACCATGGTCGGCGTGATGAGCCACGTCCCCGGCGGCGTCGGCGTGTTCGAGACGGTGGTGATGGCCGCCATGCCCGCGGGCGTGAACGCGGGCGAGGTGGCGGCCGCGCTGCTGATGTTCCGCATCATCTATTACCTGCTGCCCTTCGCCATCGCCTTCATCATCGTCTCGCTGAACGAGGCGCGCCTTGCCGGAGGCTGGGCCGTGCGCCTGTTCGGAGAGGTGTCCGAGCCGATGCGCCCGGCCTTCAGCGCGCTGTCCGGCGTGGTGCCCTGGCTTGCCGGGGCATGGGCGCTCGGCTTCGGCAGCTATCTGCTGGCGGTGTCGCTGATGCCCTCGGTGCGGGCGGCGGCGGCGGATGACAATGACATCGTGGGGGCGATCCTGCTCGAAGGCGGAACGCTGACCTCGGCGGTGACGGGGATCGTGCTGCTGATCCTGTCGCAAGGGCTGGCGCGGCGGATCTCGGGCGCCTTCGTGCTGACGCTGGTGGCGCTTGGCGGCGGGGCGGTGGCGGCGCTGCTGAATGGCCTGAGGATCGACAGCGCGCTGCTGCTGATCGGCGGGGCCTTGCTGCTGTTGCCGTTCCGGCATGAATTCTACCGCCGCGCCGCGATCACCGAGGGTGTGCTCAGCCCGGTCTGGTTCGGGCTGGTGCTGGCGGTGGTGCTGTCGGCGGGGACCTTCTTCTTCTTCATCCACGCGGCCACGCCCTGGTCGCAGGCCATGTGGTGGGATTTCGCCACGTCGGCCAATACGCCGCGGGCGCTGCGGGCGGGGCTGCTGGCCTCGGCGATGCTGCTGGTGTTCACCATCGTCCTCGCGCTGCAACCCGTGCGCCGCCGCGCCGCCGCGCCGCCCTCCGACCCGCTTGAACATGCGGCGCGGATCGTCGTCGCGCAAGACCGCCCGCAGGCCTGCCTCGCGCTGACCGGCGACAAGGAATTCCGCTTCTCGCCGGACGGGCGCGCCTTCATCATGTTCGCGCGCCGCCGCAACCACTGGATCGCCTTCGGCGACCCGGTCGGGCCGGAAGATGCGCTCAACGCCGCCGGCTGGGCCTTCGTCGAGGCGGCGCAGAATGCCAACGGCCGCCCGGTCTTCTACGAAATCTCGCAGCGCCACCTGCCGCTGATGGTGGAAATGGGCCTTTCGCTGCATGAGGTGGGGGAAGAGGCGGTGGTGCGGCTTCCGGATTTCTCGCTCGCGCGGTGCGACCTGCTGCGGCCCGCCCATGCGGCCGCGCTGCGCGCCGGGCTGACGGTCGAGGTGATGCAGCCCCCCCATGCCCCCGAACTGATCGAGGAACTGCGCGCCATCTCCGACGCCTGGCTCGCCGCCCCCGTGGGGCTCGAAAAAGGCTTCTCCGCCGGACGGTTCGAGACCGCCTATCTGAACCATTTCCCGATCGCGGTGGTGCGGCGCGCGGGCAAGGCCGTCGCCTTCGCCAATATCCTCTCGCCGGGCTCGGGGCGGCGGGTGGCGCTCGACCTGATGCGCTATCTGCCCGAGGACGCGGCGGGCCTTTCGCCCGTGGCGATGATCGAATTCCTCTTCGTCTCGCTGATCGAGCGGTATCGGGATGCCGGGGCGCAGGAATTCAGCCTCGGCATGGCGCCGCTCGCGGGTCTCTCCGAACGGCGGACCGATCGGCTGTGGAGCCGCTTCGGCTCGATCATGTTCCGCCACGGCGGCGCCTTCGAGGATTTCGACAGCCTGCGCAGCTTCAAGCAGAAGTTCCTCCCCGACTGGCGCCCGCGCTACATCGCCCTGCCGGTGGGGGTGTCGCCGATGATGGCGATGGCCGATGTGGCGACCCTGATCGCTGGCGGCCCGCACGGGCTGCTGCGCAGGCCCGGAGGGGCGAAGGCACCGGCCAAATCCTAGGGGATTCTATCCTTCCGCTCGGGACATGCCGTCATGGCCCGTAGCGATGCGCCGTCGGTTTTCCGTCGCCCGCAGAGACGGAGCATTTCGCTGCGACAGGCGCGGCACCCCCTTGGCTTGCCGTATCGACCGCATCCACGGCCGGGGCAGGTATGCCGCTCGGCCACCCCTCCGCCGAAGGCCGCCCCGCCTTGAACACCTCAATCCTTGAGGCATCACGCTAGGGACCGCTGTTGCCGTCGTTTTTCCAAAAATATCCTCGGGGGTCCGGGGGCAGACAGCCCCCGGCGCTCAGACAAGAGCGGGACCGCCGATATCCCAAAGAAAAACGCCCGGCGCAGGCCGGGCGTCTGACATGTCCGTAGACCCGATCAGGACTTGGCGAGGTTGCGCAGCACGTAGTGCAGCACACCGCCGTTCTTGAGGTAGACGATCTCCACCTCGGTATCGATCCGGCTCTTGAGCTGGATCGTCTTCACCGTGCCGTCGGCATACTGGATCGTGCAGGGCACCAGCGACAGCGGCTTGATGTCGCCTTCCAGCCCCTCGATCGTCACCACCTCGTCGCCCTTGAGCCCGAGCGTCTTGCGGTTCTCGCCGCCGGTGAACTCGAACGGGATGACGCCCATCCCGATCAGGTTCGAGCGGTGGATCCGTTCGAACGACTCGGCGATCACCGCCTTGACGCCCAGCAGGTTCGTCCCCTTGGCCGCCCAGTCCCGCGAGGAGCCCGCGCCATATTCGATGCCGCCGAAGATGACCAGCGGGATACCCTCCGCCTGATATTCCATCGAGGCGTCGAAGATGGTCGTCTGTTCGCCGTCCGGCCCCTTGGTGTAGCCGCCCTCGACGCCATCCAGCATCTCGTTCCGGATGCGGATATTGGCAAAGGTGCCGCGCATCATGATTTCATGGTTGCCGCGGCGCGAACCGTAGCTGTTGAAATCCTTCGGCGCGACCTGCCGCTCGATCAGATATTTGCCGGCCGGGGTGGTCGGCTTGAACGAGCCGGCGGGCGAGATGTGGTCCGTGGTGATCATGTCGCCGAGGATCGCCAGAATGCGCGCATGCTCGACGTTCTTGATGACCCCGGGTTCAGGCGACATGCCTTTGAAATAGGGCGGGTTCTGGATGTAGGTCGAGGTCGGAGGCCAGTCGTAGGTCTCCCCCTCGGTCACCTTCACCGCCTGCCAGCGTTCGTCGCCCTTGAACACATCGGCGTATTTCTCAAGGAAGGCGTCGCGGGTCACGACCCGTTCGACGATCTCGGCGATTTCCTTGTCGGTCGGCCAGATGTCCTTCAGATAGACCGGCTTGCCGTCCTTCGAGGTGCCAAGCGGTTCGGTCGTCAGGTCGATGTTCATGTCGCCCGCGATCGCATAGGCGACGACCAGCGGCGGGCTTGCCAGATAGTTCGCCCGCACGTCGGGGGAAATCCGCCCCTCGAAGTTGCGGTTGCCCGACAGCACGGCGGTGGCGACAAGATCGTTTTCGTTGATCGCCTTGGAAATCGCCGGATCGCCGAGCGGGCCGGAGTTGCCGATGCAGGTGGTGCAGCCGAAACCGACGATGTTGAAGCCGAGTGCGTCCAGATCGTCCTGCAGATCGGCCGCCGCCAGATATTCCTGCACGACCTGCGACCCGGGGGCGAGCGATGTCTTGACCCACGGCTTGCGCGTCAGGCCGAGCGCGCGCGCCTTGCGCGCCACCAGCCCCGCGCCGATCAGCACATAGGGGTTCGAGGTGTTGGTGCAGGACGTGATCGCCGCGATCACCACCGAGCCGTCGTTGATGGTGAAATCCTTGCCCTCGACCGGGACGGACCGGCAGACCTGGATCTGCTTGGTCGCGACCGGGCCTTCGTCGGCCATTTCCTTGGCAGCCGAGGAAATGTCGATGCCACGGTAGGAGGCGACGACATTGGTGAAGGCGGTCGAGGCGTCGGTCAGCGGCAGGTAGTCCTGCGGCCGCTTCGGCCCCGAGATCGCCGGGACGATCGTCGCCATGTCGAGTTCGAGATGCGAGGAATAGATCGGCTCGTAGAATTCATCGCGCCAGAAGCCGTTTTCCTTGGCATAGGCTTCGACAAGGGCGATGCGGTCTTCGTGCCGGCCGGTCTGGCGGAGATAGCGCAGGGTTTCCGCGTCGATCGGGAAGAAGCCGCAGGTCGCGCCGTATTCCGGCGCCATGTTGGCGATGGTGGCGCGCTGCGCCAGCGGCAAACGGTCCAGACCGGGGCCGTAGAATTCGACGAACTTGCCGACCACGCCATGCTTGCGCAGCATCTGCACGACCTTGAGCACGAGGTCCGTGCCGGTGGTGCCCTCGACCATCGCGCCGGTCAGCTTGAAGCCGACGACCTCGGGGATCAGCATCGAGATCGGCTGGCCCAGCATCGCGGCCTCGGCCTCGATCCCGCCGACGCCCCAGCCCAGAACGGCCGCGCCGTTGACCATCGTGGTATGCGAGTCGGTGCCGACGAGCGTATCCGGGTAGGCCACTTCCTCGCCGCTCTGGTCCTTGTCGGTCCAGACCGTCTGCGCCAGATATTCGAGGTTCACCTGATGGCAGATGCCGGTGCCGGGCGGCACGACGCGGAAGTTCTCGAACGCGCCCTGACCCCATTTCAGGAATTGGTAGCGTTCCATGTTGCGCTGGTATTCCAGATCGACGTTCGCCTGAAAGGCGCGCGGGGTGCCGAATTCGTCGATCATCACCGAATGGTCGATGACCAGATCGACGGGGACCAGCGGGTTGATCTTGCGGGCGTCGCCGCCAAGCGCCTTGATCCCGTCGCGCATCGCCGCAAGGTCGACCACCGCCGGAACGCCGGTGAAGTCCTGCATCAGCACGCGCGCCGGGCGATAGGCGATCTCGCGCGGGTTCTTGCCGCCCTGCGCGGCCCATTCGCCGAAGGCCTTGATGTCATCGACCGACACCGTGAAGCCGCCGTCCTCGAACCTCAGCAGGTTTTCCAGAACGACCTTGAGCGAGGCGGGCAACTTCGAGAAGTCGCCGAGCCCGGCGTCCTGCGCGGCCGGAATGGAATAATAGGAATAGGACTTGTCGCCGACCGTAAGTTTCCGGCGGGTCCCTGCGGTATCCTTGCCTGTAACGATGGACATGTTGGCCTCCCCTGGCTGAATGGGTGTCGCTGCGAGTGTCATGCATGATAGCGCGGAGTCGATCAAGGGGGACACGGAAAATTTGTATACCGTTGCACACCGAAATCCCTCCGGTCCTCGTCCGGCGGCGGGGCGGGACGGGGTTTCGGCCCAAATTACGGGAAAATCCCGGAAAAATTCCGGCATCGGCACATCGGGTGACTTGCAGGGGCGGAAAAATGCAGGCGTTGCAGCTATGCCCGGATGCCGGAAAAATCGCAAAACCTTGATTGGCAAAGCCCCCGCCGCCGTCTTAGGTAGGAAACGCAATGGAGAGAGGCGGAATGACACGGGTTTGCGCGATCATCGGCGCCACTGTCGGGGGATGGCTGGTTTTCGGCCTTTTGCCGGGGATATGGCAACCCGCCACGGCGCAGGATCTGTCCGCGCCGAGCGTCGTGCCTGTCGAACAGCCCGCCGTCCCGCCGGCCGGGGAAATGACCGGTCAGTCGCTGATCGAACATCTGA
Source organism: Paenirhodobacter populi (assembly GCF_004022215.1). GTDB lineage: Bacteria > Pseudomonadota > Alphaproteobacteria > Rhodobacterales > Rhodobacteraceae > Rhodobacter > Rhodobacter populi. Next base: position 147,243 of record NZ_SAUZ01000011.1, on the reverse strand, counting down.
ACCACGCGCTGGACAAGGCGCTGTCGGGATCGGTGGGGGCGGTGACCGGCAGCGGCGCGATGCCGCTTGTCGCCAGCCGCAAGGCGCGGCCCGCGCGTGGTCCGGTGGTGGTGGAACTGTTCACCTCGCAGGGCTGTTCCTCCTGCCCGCCGGCGGATGAGATGTTCGCCCGCTTCGCCGCGCGGCCCGATGTCATCGCGCTGTCGCTGCATGTGGACTATTGGGATTACCTCGGATGGGAGGATCCCTTTGCCCAGCCCGCCTTCACCCAACGCCAGAAGGGCTATGCCCGCGCCGCCAAGAGCCGCTCGATCTACACGCCGCAGATGATCGTCGAGGGGCGGCAGTCCCTGATCGGCGGCGACGAGACCGCGCTCGACATGATGGTGCGGGAAGAGAAGGGGCGGCAGAAGGCCGTCTCGATCTCGGTTTCCGGCAGCGACGGGCAATATCAGATCGAACTCAGCGCCGATCCGCCGCAGCCGCAGGGCGCGATCGTGCAGATCGTGCGCTACATGCCCGCGGCCCGGGTGGAAATCCTGCGCGGCGAGAATGCCGGCATGGTGGTGAATTACGCGAATGTGGTGACGGCGTGGCATGCCGTGGCCGAATGGGACGGCCGCACCGCCACCCGGTTCAACGCCAAGATCGAGGGCGACGATCCCGCCGTGGTGATCGTGCAATCGGCCGTGCCGGGGAAATCCGCGCCGCTGCCGGGGCCGATTCTGGCGGCCGAGCGGCTGAACTGACGGCTCAGCCGCCCTTCACATCCTTCCAGCGCCGATGCACCCAGAGCCACTGGTCCATATGGGCGCGGATCTGCGCCTCCAGCTGGTCGTTCAGCGCCTGCGTCATGGTGTCGGCATCGGTGTGCGGCACCGGCGCCTCGGTGATGATGCGGAAGGACAACCCGTCGGGCTGGCGGATCGCATAGATCGGGATCAGGTCGCAGCCGAGCTTCAGCGCCATTTCCGCGGCCGAGGTCGGCGTCTTCGCCGGCAGGCCGAAGAAGGTCAGCGGTGCGCCCTTGCGGAAATACTGGTCGAAGCCGAAGGCCACCATGCCGCCCGAACGCAGAAAGCGCAGCATGTCGCGCAGGTCCTTGTCGCGGGCGAAGAGCGGCTTGGCGATGGCCGAGATCGCCTCGACGTAATGGTTGTTGAACAGCACATTGTCCATCGGCCGGTAGATCGCGCCTACCGGATAGCCGCGCCCGGTCAGCGCCCCGCGCCATGCGTCGTAATTGCCGAAATGCCCGGCGGCGATGATGACGGGGCGGTTCGCGGCATGGGCGGCCTCAAGGGCGGCGGCACCGGGGCCTTCCAGCGGCAGGTCCCGCACCCGGCGCAGGAATTCCTCGCCCGAATAGATCTCGGCCACCATGCGGCCGATGTTGTCGGGCACGGCGCGGACCAGATGTTCCACCTTGTCATGCGGCATGCCGGGAAAGGTCAGCGCCAGATTGCGCCGGATCCGCCGCCGGTAGCCCGCGACGGGCGCGATCAGCCGCGACACGATCCAGCCCACCATCGGCACCCGCCGCTCATAGGGCAGGGCGCGCGCGACCGACATCATCGCGCGAAAGGCGGCGTCGGAGATCCGGTCGGTCAGACTGGGTAGCGGGGGGGGATTGTGCTGCATCGCTCAGGTGCTTTTCCGTTCACGATACCAGACATAAATACCCGCGCCGACGATCACAAGCGCACCGGCCACCGTCCAGCGATCCGGCAGCTGGCCGAAGAACAGCCAGCCCCAGAAGCCCGAGAACAGCAGGCTGAAATAGCCGAAGGGCGCAAGGACGGATGCCTCGGTCAGCGAAAAGGCGCGGATCACAAGGAATTGCCCGATGGTGCCAAGCACGCCGATGGCAAGGAAATAGGGCATGTCGGCAAAGGCCACCTCTTTCCACACGAAGGGCAGCACGGCGGAGGCCATGACCGTGCCCACCGCCGCCGACCAGATCACCGAGGTGGCGATGGAATCCGACCGCACCGCCCGCGTCAGCAGGTTGCCCGCCGCATAGGAAAAGGCCGAGGCGAAGGCGAAGACCGCGCCCAGTTCCATCGCGCCCATGCCGGGCCGCAGGATGACCATCGCGCCCACGAAGGAAATGGCGATGGCGACGGCCCGCCGCGGGCCGATGCGCTCGCCCAGAAACAGCGCCGCGCCAAGCGCGATCAGCACCGGGTTGATGTCGAACAGCGCATCCGCCTCGGCCAGACCGATGGTCTGGAGCGCGATGAAGAACAGCGTGATGGTGATGACCTGCATCACCCCGCGCGCAAGCTGCAACCCCGGCTGGCGGGTGCGGAACAGGGGCAGGAAGCTGCCCCGATACATCAGCCCGACGATCGCCAGATTGATCGCGAACCGCGCCCAGATGAGCTGGGCGGGGTGATAGCTGTTGCCCAGATGCTTGGCGGCGGCATCCATAAGCGTGAAGAACGCCAGCGCGCCGAGCAGCAACAGCACCGCCAGCCCGAGCCGCGACGGCGGCACGGGGGGCGCAACGAGAGAGGGGGCCGCAGCCGGCCCCCCCGCATCGCTCTGGGTCTCGACTGGGCTCAAAGCAGGCTCACGACCTTCTGGGCCACCGCTTCGGGCGTGATGCCGAATTCCTGATACAGCCGTTCCGCCGGGGCCGAGGCGCCGAAGCCCTCCATCCCGACGAAGCCCGCCTTGCGCTCGCTGCCGCGCTCGCCCAGAAGCCAGCGGTCCCACGGCTGGCGCACGGCGGCCTCGACGGCCACGCGCACCGCGCCCGGCGGCAGGATGCGGCGCCGGTAGGCCTCGTCCTGCGCGGCGAACAGCTCCATGCAGGGCATGGACACGACGCGGGTGCCGATCGCCTGCGCCTGCAGGATGTCGCGCGCCTTCAGCGCGATCTCCACCTCGGAGCCGGTCGCCATCAGGATCGCCTGCCGCTTGCCGGCGGCTTCCTCGATCACATAGGCGCCCTTGGCGGTCAGGTTGGCGTTGCTGTGGGTCTTGCGCAGGGTGGGCAGGTTCTGCCGGCTGAGCGCGAGGACCGAGGGCGTCTTTTCCGACGACAGCGCCAGCTCCCACGCCTCGGCGGTTTCGATCACGTCGGCGGGGCGGAACATCCAGGTGTTCGGCGTCGCGCGGCAGATCGCCAGATGCTCGACCGGCTGGTGCGTCGGGCCATCCTCGCCCAGACCGATGCTGTCATGCGTCATGACATAGACCGCAGGCACCCCCATCAGCGCCGACAGGCGCATCGCGCCGCGCGCGTAATCGGTGAAGCAGAAGAAGGTCCCGCCATAGGGCCGCACGCCGCCATGCAGATAAAGCCCGTTCATCGCCGCCGCCATGCCGTGTTCGCGGATGCCGTAGCGGATATAGCGGCCCTTGCGGTCCTCGGGCGTGAAATCGGTGATGTCCGGCGTCTTGGTCAGGTTCGAGCCGGTCAGGTCGGCCGAGCCGCCGACGATTTCCGGAATGACCGGGTTCACCGCCGCCAGCACCATTTCGGATGCCTTGCGGGTCGCGACCTTGGGCGCGGCCTCGGACTGCGCCTTCTTGAAGGCGCGGATCGCGGTGGCGAGCTTCTTCGACACGACATGATCCATCTGCCGTTCGAATTCCGCCTTCTTCGCGGCGGACAGCGCGTCGAGCCGCTCTTCCCATTCGGCGCGGGCGGCAGCGCCCCTGGCGCCGATCTCTTCCCATTCGGCCTTGATCTCGGCCGGGATCTCGAACGGACCATAGGGCCAGCCATAGGCTTCCTTGGTCGCGGCCAGTTCCTTTTCCCCAAGGGCCGAGCCGTGGACGGCATAGCTGTCGGCCTTGGTCGGCGCGCCGAAGCCGATGATCGTCTTGCAGTCGATCATCACCGGGCCCTTGGCCTTCTTCGCCGCGGTCAGGGCGCGGTCGATGTCGTCGGGGTCATGGCCGTCGCAGGCCAGCACGGTCCAGCCCGAAGCCTCGAACCGCTTGCGCTGGTCGGTGATGTCGGACACCGTGACCCGGCCGTCGATGGTGATGTTGTTGTTGTCCCAAAGCACGATCAGGTTGTCGAGCTGCTGCTTGCCCGCCAGACCGATCGCCTCCTGCGAGATGCCTTCCATCAGGCAGCCGTCGCCGACGATCACCCAGATCTTGTGATCCACGACCTTGGCGCCGAACCGCGCTTTGAGCGACTTTTCCGCGATCGCCATGCCGACCGAGGTGGCGATGCCCTGACCCAGGGGGCCGGTCGTCGTCTCGATCCCCTCCAGATGGCCGTATTCCGGGTGCCCCGCCATGCGCGAGCCCCATTGCCGGAACGACTTGATCTGATCGAGCGTCGCCTGTTCGTAGCCGGTCAGATAGAGCAGCGCATAAAGCAGCATCGAGCCATGGCCCGCCGACAGGATGAACCTGTCGCGGTCGGCCCAGTGCGGGGCGCTCGCGTCGAACTTCAGGTGGTTGCGATAGAGCACCGTGGCCACGTCGGCCATGCCCATCGGCATGCCGGGGTGGCCGGAATTCGCCGCCTGCACCGCATCCATGGCAAGCGCGCGGATCGCGGTGGCGAGTTTCCAGTGATCGGGGTGATTGGCGCGGAGCGTGGCGATATCCAAGAGCCTCTCCTCTAGGGTCTGGTGACGGGAACTTGCATTCCTGATAGCAGGGATCGGGGCAAGTTCAAGCGCAACCCCCAAGTCTTTGAAGACAAAGGGTGGGCGGCCCGGGGACTGCGCGATAAACTGCCGGAAGGCCGGGGCTTGGCGCGATTCGCCCGCCCCGGAGCCGGATTGGGCGGAGGAAGCTGAAAGGGTGCCGATGACCGACATCGCGGAATATGAACGCCGGATCGCTTTTGCGCTCGAACGGATCGGGCGGCAGGTCGGGGCTTTGCAGGCCCGCGCGGCCGGCCCCGCGCCGGAGGCAGCGCCCGCGGCGGCGGCGGCGCCGTCCGGACTTGGAGAGGATGCGGATGCGGCGATGCTCGCGGCCGCCGATGAAATCCACAGCCTGCGCGCCGAGCTGGAGGCCGAACGTCAGGCGAATGCGCAGATGTCCGATCGTGTCCGGGCGCTGCGCGAGAAACAGGAAACCACCCTGTCGGCGATGGAGCGCCGGCTGGTCGCGGCGGCGCAGCAGGCCGAAACGGCGCAGGCGGAACTCGACCGGCTGAAACGGGCCAACCTTGATCTGGCGCAGGCGAACCGCGCGCTGATCGAGGCCGCGGGCGACGCGCCGCAGCATCTGATCAACAGCGCCCTGCAGGCCGAAGTCGAAACCCTGCGCGCCGCCCGGGCGATCGAGGCGGCGGAGCTGGACCAGATCATCGCCGCCCTGACGCCGATTCTGTCCGCCCATGAGAAGTCGGGCCATGCGAAACAGGAGGCCGACAAGGATGCCTGATCTGAAAATCACCATCGGCAGTCGCGATTTCGACGTGTTCTGCCAGCCCGGCGAGGAACATTTCCTGCGCACCGCCGCCACCCTTCTGGACGCCGAGGCAAGCCTGCTGATCGGTCAGATCGGGCGCATGCCGGATATCCGGATGCTGCTGATGGCGGGGCTGATGATCGCCGACAAGACCGCCGCGATGGAGGATCAGCTGCGCGATCTGCGCGCCCGACTGGCCGAGGCCGAGGCACAGGTGGCGCAGGCACAGACCCTGCTGGAAGAGGCGCAGGCCAATCCGGGCACGGTCGAAGTGCCGGTCGAAGTCCGCGTCGAGGTCCCGGTGGTGCCCGAGGATCTGCTCGACCGGCTGGAGCAGCTCGCCGAGGATGCCGAGGCGCTGGCCGACCGGGTCGAGGACGCGGCGCCCTGATCCGATTCCCGCGCCGGTATCCGGGCGCGCTTCCGGCCCTGAAAACGGATTTCTCCGTGCTCTGGGCTGTCGTTTTTCCATAAATATCCCGGGGGTGAGGCGCTTGCGCCGAGGGGGCAGCGCCCCCTTGCTCCGCCGACGCATAGACAACGCCGGTCCTGAGGCGCCGACCTCCAAGCCGCTCAGGGAAACCCCGACAAACGGATCCCCGGAAGGGAGTCATTCCGCGCCCGGGACCAACGGAACAATCCCGTCCCGCCGGTCCCGCCAAATCGCGCAGCCTTTCCCTCGGCTTATTCGGCGGCCTTCATTTCCTTCATCTCGAAGCCGCGCGCCAGTTGATCCGCCGGGGCCACCGGATATTCGCCCGAGAAACAGGCATCGCAATATTGCGGACAGGCGTCGTTGCGGCCATTCACCTCGCCCGCCGCACGATAAAGCCCGTCGAGGGAGATGAACTTCAGGCTGTCCACGCCGATCCATTCGCGCATCTCGTCCTCGCTCATCTTCGCGGCGAGGAGCTTCGAGCGGTCCGGCGTATCGACACCGTAAAAGCACGGCCACGCGGTGGGCGGCGAGGCGATGCGGAAATGCACCTCGGCCGCGCCGGCTTCAAGGATCATCTCCTTGATCTTGCGCGAGGTGGTGCCGCGCACCACCGAATCGTCGACGAGGATCACCCGCTTGCCCTTCACCAGCGAGCGGTTGACGTTGAGTTTCAACCGCACGCCCATGTTGCGGATCTGCTCGGTCGGCTCGATGAAGGTCCGGCCCATATACTGGTTGCGGGTGATGCCGAGCGCGAAGGGGATACCCGATTCCTGACTGAAGCCGATCGCCGCCGGGGTGCCGGAATCGGGAACGGGGCAGACCAGATCCGCCTCGACCGGGGCCTCGCGCGCCAGCTCGACGCCGATCTGGCGGCGGGTTTCATAGACCGACCGGCCGCCGATGATGCTGTCGGGGCGCGAGAAATACACATGTTCAAAGATGCAGAAACGCGGCGTCGCATTGTGGAAGGGGCGGGAACTGTCGACCTTGCCGTCCTGGATGACGACCATCTCGCCCGGTTCGATCTCGCGCACGAAATGCGCGCCGATGATGTCGAGGGCGCAGGTCTCGGACGACAGCACATAGCCATTGTCGCCGATCCGGCCCAGCACCAGCGGCCGCACACCCAGGGGATCGCGAACCCCGATCAGCTTGCTGCGGGTCATGGCGACGACGGAAAAGGCCCCCTCGCAGCGGCGCAGCGCATCGGCGATCCGGTCGGCATGGGTCTTCTGATAGGACCGCGCCATCAGGTGGATGATGCATTCGCTGTCCGAGCTGGACTGGAAGATGGCGCCATGGTCGATCAGTTCGTGGCGCAGGGATTCCGCATTGGTCAGGTTGCCGTTATGCGCGATGGCCGCCCCGCCCATCGAGAACTCGCCGAAGAAGGGCTGCACATCCCGGATCGCCGCCGCCTTCTTGCCCGCGGTCGAATAACGAACATGCCCGATCGCAAGGGGACCGGGCAGCGTTTCCATCAGCGAAGCCTTGGTGAAATTGTCGCGCACATAGCCGAAGCGATGGGCCGAGTTGAACCCGTGGGCAGGGTCATGCGCGACGATGCCGCCCGCCTCCTGTCCGCGGTGCTGCAGGGCATGCAGCCCGAGCGCCACGAAGTTCGCGGCATCCGTCACGCCGATGACGCCGAAGACGCCGCATTCTTCCTTGAGCTTGTCGTCGTCGAACGGATGGGAATAGAAAACTGGGCTGGCCGGTTGGGTCATTGGGGGGTGCTCCGGGTCCGGGGTGCTTGCGCAGGTCATTTAGTGCGAAACGGGAAGGCTGTTAAGCCCTCCCGTCCGAAATTCGTTCATCTGTCTGTCATTATGACCGCACCGGCCCTGTGCGTAAAGGGCCGGATGGGCCGATCACTCCTGCACGGGGGTCGTGGCGTCGACCGGCGCGTTCGGCGCCGGGCAGGAGGAGACGAGCTGTTCATACCGCGCGACGATCCAGCCCGGCGCATCGGTCGGCACGGATTGTTCAAGCCTGTTGCTGAAATTGGCGAAGATCTGCGCCGAACGGGACTGATCGACGACGGGGACCGCCTCGTCCGCCATCAGCCGGTCGTAGACCACGAAGGCCACCGCGATCAGGATGATCCCCCGCAGCGCGCCGAACAGGAAGCCGAGCGCCTGATCCACCCCGCCAAGCGCCGAGCGCTGCACCACCGAGGCGAAGAGCGGCGTGATGATCGAAAAGACCACCAGCGCCAGCGCGAAGACCGCGGCGAATCCGCCGATCGTCGCCAGTTCGCAGCTCTCGCCGAGGAACTTGTTGACGAAGGGCAGCTGCGCGATCAGCGGCCGCGCGGCGGAGGCGAACATGAACGCCACGACCGCAGCCGCGATCCAGCCGACGATGGCCAGCCCCTCGCGCACGAACCCCCGGCTGTAGGCGAGGATCGCCGACAGGATGATGACGACCGCCACGATGGCGTCAACGATGGTAAAGCCTTCCATGATCCCCGCGCTGCCTCTCGGTCCGTGTTATCCGGCGCCGAACATGTCCCCAACAAAAGTCACGAGATCGGGCAACTTGCGCAGCCGCATTCCGCCGCCCCCTTCGACCTTGGTTCCCCGGGGCGCGATCGCCTGTGTGAAACCAAGTTTCGCCGCCTCTTTCAACCTGTTTTCCGCCTGACCGACCGGCCGAAGCGCGGCAGAGAGCGAGATTTCTCCGAAAATCACCATATCGGCGGGCAGGGCAACGTCCTCGCGCGCGCTCAGCAGCGCCGCCGCCGCCGCCAGATCGGCGGCCGGTTCGCTGACCTTCATGCCCCCCGCGACGTTCAGAAAGACGTCGAGCCCGGTGAAGGGAATCCCGCAGCGGCTTTCGAGCACGGCAAGGATCGTCGAGATCCGCCCCGAGTCGAGCCCCACCACCGTCCGCCGGGGCGAGGCCAATGTCGAGGGCGCGACCAGCGCCTGGATTTCCGTCAGCACCGGGCGCGTGCCCTCGATCCCCGCGAAGACGGCCGATCCCGGCGCCGCCTCGCCGCGTTCGGACAGGAACAGGGCGGAGGGATTGGCGACCTCGGCCAGCCCCGCGCCGGTCATTTCAAACACGCCGATCTCCGAGGCCGGGCCGAAGCGGTTCTTCACCGCGCGCAGGATGCGGAACTGGTGGCCGCGCTCGCCCTCGAAATAAAGCACCGTATCGACCATGTGTTCGACCACGCGCGGCCCGGCAAGCTGGCCTTCCTTGGTGACATGGCCGACGAGGACGACGGACACCCCGCGGGTCTTGGCGAAGGTCACCAGTTCATGCGCGGCGGCGCGGACCTGACTGACCGAGCCGGGCGCGGCCTCGACCATATCCGCCCAGACGGTCTGGATCGAATCGATCACCACGAGATCGGGGCGTTCGCTGTCCATCGTCGTCAGGATGTCGCGCAGGTTGGTTTCCGCGCCCAGACCCACCGGCGCATCCGCCAGCCCCAGCCTGCGGGCGCGCATCCGCACCTGCTCGGCCGCTTCCTCGCCCGAGATGTAGAGGCATTTCAACCCTTTGCGGGCGAAGGCCGCGACGGCCTGCAACAGCAGCGTGGATTTGCCGATCCCCGGATCGCCGCCCACGAGGATCGCCGAGGCGGGCACCAGCCCGCCGCCCAGCACCCGGTCGAATTCCGCCATGCCCGACAGCGCGCGGGGCGGTGGTGTTTCCTGCGTCGCCAGCGTCGTCAGCGTGATGACCTTGCCCTTCGCCGCGCCGAGCGTGCGGCTGGCGGGGCCGGCGCTGAGCGGCGCCTCCTCGACGATCGTGTTCCAGGCGCCGCAGGCATCGCAGCGCCCCGACCATTTGCGATGGACGGCGCCGCAGGCGGAACAGATGAACTGGGCGGATGTCTTGGCCATCGTCTGCTTTCGGCTGTCTGCCCCTGTGAGCGGGTGCGGAGTGGGGCGCTGCCCCACACCCCGGGATATTTATGGAAACACGAAAACAGGCATTGCTTTCATCTTTCTCTAAATATCCCGGGGGTGAGCCCGGAACGGGCGAGGGGGCTGGCCCCCTGCGCGGCTTACCTCAGCGCGGTGATCGGACCCTTGGCGCGCCCGTGAATGAACTGGTCCACGTAAGGGTCGTCTGTCGTGTCCATCTCGGCCACCGTGCCGTGCCAGTGGACGCGGCCTTCATGCAGCATCGCCACCTTGTCGGCGATCGCCCGGACCGAGATCATGTCATGCGTGATGGTGATCGCCGTCGCGCCCATTTCGGTGACGATCGAGCGGATCAGATCGTTGATCACCCCCGCCATGATCGGGTCGAGCCCCGTCGTCGGCTCGTCGAAGAAGATCACCGCCGGATCGGTGGCGATGGCGCGGGCAAGGCCGACGCGCTTTTGCATGCCGCCCGACAGCTCGGCCGGGTAAAGGTCCGCGACCTCGGGGCCCAGACCGACGCGGCGCAATTTGTCGAGCGCGATGGCGCGCGCCTCGTCCTTCGGCCGGCGGGTCGAGCCGCGCAGCAGGCGGAAGCCGACATTCTGCCAGACCGTCATGCTGTCGAACAGCGCGCCGCCCTGAAACAACATGCCGAAGCGGGCAAGGAAGGCCTCGCGTTCCGCGCCGTCCACGGGCTTGCCGTCGATCCGGATCTTTCCGCCGTCGGGCCGGACCAGCCCGAGCACGCATTTCAGCAGCACCGATTTGCCGGTGCCCGAACCGCCGATCACCACAAGGCTTTCGCCCTTGGCCACCTTCAGGTTCACATCCCGCAGGACGACCTTCTTGCCGAAGGATTTCTTCAGGCCCTCGATCTCGATCATGAGGAGAAGAACACCTCCGTCAGCAGATAGTTGGTGGCGAGGATCAGCACCGAGGCGGCGACCACAGCGGTTTTCGTCGCCCGGCCCACGCCCTGCGCGCCGCGATCCGAATTCATCCCGTAGTAGCAGCCCATCACCGCGATGACGAAGCCGAAAACCGCACCTTTGACGAGGCCCGATCCCACGTCCCAGAATTCCAGATAGGCCCAGGTGTTCTTGAGATAGGTGGCCGAGTTGAAGCCGAGCCGTTCCGTCCCCACGAGCCAGCCGCCCATGATGCCGATGATGTCGCCGATGCCGACAAGGAACGGCACCGAGACGACGGCCGCCAGCACCCGCGGCACCGCAAGGTATTTCGTCGGATCGGTGGACAGGGTGACCAGCGCGTCGACCTGCTCCGTCACCTTCATCGTGCCGATTTCCGCCGCGATGGACGATGCCACCCGCGCCGCGACCATCAGCCCGCCCAGAACCGGGCCAAGCTCGCGCGTCATGCCGATGGCGACGATCGACGGCACCACCGATTCCGCCGAGAACCGCGCCCCGCCCGCATAGATCTGCAGCGCCAGCGCCGCGCCGGTGAACACCGCCGTCAGCCCGACGACCGGCAGCGACAGCCAACCGATCTGCAGCACCGATTGCAGGAATTCCCGCCAGTAGAAGGGCGGGCGGACCAGATGCGACAGGATGTTCAGCGCGAAAAGCGCGATGCTGCCCGCACCCGCCAGCCCGTCGAGCACGAAGCGCCCGATCGTGGCGAAAAATCGTCCGATCACGAAGCACCCCCGACATAGTGACGTTCATAGCGATGGCCGAGCGAGGTCATCACCTCATAGCCGATGGTGCCGATCACCTCGCCCACGGCATCGACGCCCTGACGCGGCCCGAGCAGGTCGAATTCCCGCGGCGTGTCGTCCAGATGGGTGATGTCGACGGTGATCAGGTCCATCGAGACGCGGCCGATCACCGGGCAGGGCACGTCGCCGAACCAGACCTGCGCGGCATTGCCGAGCCGGCGCGACAGGCCGTCGGCGTAGCCAGCGGCGACGGTGGCGACGCGGCTCGGCACTTCGGCCGTCCAGGCGGCGGAATAGCCGACCGTCTCGCCCGGATGCACGTCGCGCACTTGCAACACCGGCAGGGTCAGGGTGACGACGGGCTTCGCCTCGGCGAAGGGCAGACCGCCATACATGCCCATGCCGGGGCGCGTCACGTCGAAATGGTAGTCCTTGCCCAGCAGGATCCCCCCCGTCGCCGCCAGAGAACGGGGAACATTCATCCCCTCGGTCATGCGGCGGAATTCGGTGAGCTGCGCGAGGTTCGCCGGATGTTCGGGCGTGTCGGCGCAGAACAGATGGCTCATGATCAGCTTCGGCCCGGCATGGAGCACGGCGGGCGCGGCCTTGAACCAGTCGTCGGCCTCGAACCCCAGACGGTTCATCCCGGTGTCGAGCTGGATGCCGAAGGGCTTGCCCGGCAGCGCCTCGAAATGGCGGTTGAGCTGTTCGGGCGAATTCAGCAGCGGGATCAGGTTCAGATCACCGATCATGTCGCTGTCGCCCGCCGCATGGCCGCCGAAGATATAGATCTCGGGCGCCTCACCCACGGCCTGCCGGATGTCGGCGCCTTCCTCGGCGCAGGCGACGAAGAACTTGCGGCAGCCCGCCCGCGCCAGCACCGGCGCCACGCGCGCGGCGCCCAGGCTGTAGCTGTCCGCCTTGACGACGGCGCCCGATTCCGTTTGCGGGCCGCTCAGCGCGTCGAGGGCGCGCCAGTTCGAAAGGATGGCATCGAGGTCGATGCGGAGGGATGCAGTAGCCATGAGCGATTTCTTGGACTTGGGGAGGGGAAGGTCAAGCACATTCGGGGGGAGGGGGCGGGGTCAGAACCCGTCCGGACCATCCCCCTGCCAGGCTTTGGCGAGATCGGAGAAGCGGGTGAAGCGGCTTTCAAACGCCAACTCGACGGTGCCGATCGGCCCGTGGCGCTGCTTGCCGAGGATCACTTCGGCCTTGCCGTGGACACGTTCGGCCTTCTGCATCCATTCGGCGAATTTCGGGTCGTCTTCCTGCGGTTTCATCCGTTCATGGTAATATTCGTCGCGGTAGACGAACATCACAACATCGGCATCCTGCTCGATCGAGCCGGATTCGCGCAGGTCCGACAGCTGCGGGCGCTTGTCCTCGCGGCTCTCGACGGTCCGCGACAGCTGCGACAGCGCGACCACGGGGATGTTCAGTTCCTTGGCGATCGCCTTGAGGCCCATCGAGATCTCGCCGATTTCCTGCACGCGGTTGTCGGTCCGCCCGGTGCCGCGCAGCAGTTGCAGGTAGTCGACGAACACCACGTCCAGCCCATGCGTGCGCTTCAGCCGGCGGCAGCGCGCGGCCACCTGACTGATCGGCAGGGCGGGCGTGTCGTCGATGTAAAGCGGGCAGGTTTCGAGCGCCTTCGCCGCCTCGACGAAGCGGCGGAACTCGCCCTCGGTCATGTCGCCGCGGCGGATCTGTTCCGAGGGCACCTCGGACGCCTCCGACAGGACGCGCGCCGCCAATTGCTCCGCCGACATTTCGAGCGAGAAGAACCCGACGACGCCGCCTTCGACCGCGCCCTCGGTCCCGTCATGGCGCAGGCCGCGCTTGTAGGCCTTGGCGATGTTGAAGGCGATGTTGGTGGCAAGCGAGGTCTTCCCCATCGACGGACGCCCCGCAAGGATCAGAAGGTCCGAAGGATGCAGCCCGCCGAGCTTCTTGTTCAGATCGGTCAGCCCGGTGGAGACACCGGCGAGCCCGCCCTCGCGCTGATAGGCGGCGTTGGCGGAATGCACCGCCTCGGTCACCGCCTTGAGGAAGCTGACGAAGCCCTTTTCCGCGGTGCCGGTTTCGGCCAGCTTGTAGAGCGCGCCTTCGGTCCGCACGATCAGCTCGTCGGGTTCCAGCCCCACCTCGACCTTCTGCGCGGCCGAGGACAGGTCCTTCCCCAGCCGGATCAACTCACGCCGCAGCGCGAGGTCATGGATCATCTGCGCATAGTCGCGCGCCGCGTAGGACGAAATCGCCGCCCCCGCCAGCCGCGCGAGATAGGCCGCGCCGCCAAGCGCCTGAAGCCCCTGATCGTCCTCAAGGTAAGCCTTGATCGTCACCGGCGAGGCCAGCGCGTTCTTCTGGATCCGCGCGATCGCGGTTTCAAAGATCGTGCGGTGGACGGGTTCGAAGAAATGCTCGGGCTTCACCACCGCGGCGATGCGGTCGTAAATGTCGTTGTTGGTCAGAATCGCGCCCAGCAGCTGTTGCTCGGCCTCGATGTTGTGGGGCAGGGCGTCGCCCTCGGGCTCGGCGGGGGTGTCCTGCGCGTCGCGGATCGCGGTCGTTTCGTTCATCTCTGCCTCATGCCATGAGGCGCCCGGATAACCGATCAGGACAGAAATCCCAACGGGGAAATCTTTGTGGATAACCGGCCCTTTCGGGCGTCACTTGCGGCTTTTCTTGTGGTTGTCTGGCGCAATCCTACCACGGATTGCGATGCGGTGCGAGGCCCGCCGAGTCGCGGACAGGTTGATCCACAACCTGTCCACAGGGTTGTCCCCGGAAATCACTTCTTGCGGGCGTCCTGCCAGGCGCGGGGCGCTTCGAGGAAGGCGCCGACCTCGTTCAGGGTCTTGTCGTCGAAGGCGCCCTGGGCACGGGCCTCGGCCAGAACGTCCCACCAGGTGCAGAGGTAATGCAGCTCGACCCCGTGGTCCTGCAGCTTGCCGACCGTTTCCGGGAAGATGCCGTAGTAGAAGATCACCGCCGTATGGGCGCAGCTGGCCCCCGTCTCGCGGATCGCATCGACGAAGCTGAGCTTCGAGCCGCCATCGGTCGTCAGATCCTCGACCAGCAGCACCCGCTGGCCTTCGGTCATGGCGCCCTCGATCCGGGCGTTGCGACCGTAGCCCTTGGGTTTCTTGCGCACATAGGTCATCGGCAGCGCCAGCCGTTCCGCGACCATCGCGGCGAAGGGGATGCCCGCCGTCTCGCCGCCGGCGATGTTGTCGAAGGCCTCGAAGCCCGCCTCGCGCAGCACCGTCACCGACAGGAAATCCATCAGCGTCGAACGGATGCGCGGGTAGGAGATCAGCTTGCGGCAGTCGATATAGGTCGGGCTCGGCAGGCCGGAGGCAAGGATGAAGGGGTCCTCGGCGTTGAAATGCACCGCCTTGATTTCCAGAAGCATCCGCGCCGTCAGGCGGGCGATCTCTTCCTTGGTGGGGTAGGAACTGGGGATCATGGATCAGCCTTTCACATGCCAGTAGACCGGGAAGCCCGGATCGAAGACGGTGACCGGCCCCGCGCCGGTGACGATCTTTGCGGGCCATTCGGCGGGGGTATCGGTCTTTTCAAGCACCAGCGTGCCCGCGTTCACCGGCAGCCGATAGAAGGCGGGGCCGTTCTCGGACGCGAATTTCGCGAGGTTCTCGAGCTTGCCCTCGCGCTCGAACACATGGGCGAGGAGCGCCATCGTGTTCGTCGCGGTGAAGCAGCCCGCGCAGCCGCAGGCGCATTCCTTGGCGGGGTCCGCATGGGGGGCCGAGTCGGTGCCGAGGAAGAAATGCCCGTCGCCAGAGGTCGCCGCGGCGACCAGCGCCAGACGGTGTTCTTCGCGCTTCGCCACGGGCAGGCAGTAGTAATGCGGCTTGATCCCGCCGACGAGGATATGGTTGCGGTTGATGATCAGGTGATGGGTGGTGATCGTCGCCCCCATGTCGTCGCCCTGCGCGGCCACGTAATCCACGCCGTTCTTGGTGGTGACATGTTCCATCACCACGCGCAGCCCCGGCGTGCGGCGGCGCAGCGGGTCCAGCACGGTGTCGATGAACACCGCCTCGCGGTCGAAGATGTCCACGGCCGGATCGGTGACCTCGCCATGCACGCAGAGCGGCAGGCCGATCTCGGCCATCTTTTCCAGAACCCCCGCGACCCGCGCGAAATCGCGCACGCCCGAGGCGGAATTGGTCGTGGCCCCCGCCGGATAGAGCTTCACCGCCTTCACCAGACCCGAGGCATGGGCGGCGGCCACATCGGCGGGGTCCGTCTCCTCGGTCAGATAGAGCGTCATCAGCGGGGTGAAATCCGCGCCCTCGGGCAGGGCGGCAAGGATGCGGTCGCGGTAGGCGGCGGCCTCGGCGCCGGTGACGACCGGCGGCACGAGATTTGGCATGATGATCGCGCGGGCGAAATGGCGCGTGGTTTCCGGCACGATGCCTTGCAGCATGGCGCCGTCGCGCAGATGCAGGTGCCAGTCGTCGGGGCGGGGAACGGTGATCTGGGTCATGCGTTTCGCCTACACCGGGACGGGGTGCGAATCCAGTGGGCCCGTTGCGGATTCAGGCCGGATTCCGGCCGGGGGATTGTCGCCGCCCGCGGCATTTGGCAATCTGGCCCGACCCGGAAGTGGAGATCTGTCATGAAAGCCGTCCTGTCGCCCGTCATCGCCTTTGCCTTGTTGGCCGGATGCAACGATCCGGGGTTCCGCGGCAGCAGCGCCGTGCGCGTCGCCTCGGCCGATGAGGTCGGTGCCTGCCGGTTCATCGAGAACGTTTCCGTCAAGCCAAGCGTCTATGGCCCGATTCTCGGCGATCAGGGGGTGAAATATTCGCGCAACCAGCTGCTGGAAAGCGCGCGGCGCGACGGCGCGAATACCGTGGTCTTCGATCAGGTCGATCCGGGGGCGGCGGTCTATGTGGTTTCGGCCAAGGCTTATGCCTGCTGACCTTGGCATGATTTCGGCGCATATCCGACATGCGCAATGCGCATTGGATATGGCAGCGAAGCTGACGCATCCTGAGAACGTGGGAGGAACCTGACCCGACGTTTGATCTCAGGAGGTTTCGACGATGTTCACGACACTATCGACTTCTGAAGACAAGACTGCGCGGCTGGATTTCGCGGCGCGGATGAGCGGTGTTTTCGGACGAAAGCCCGACCGCGAACCGCAGTTGCGGGAAATCGACCGGCTTTCGGCGCTGAGCGATGCGGAACTGGCGCAGATGGGGCTGAGGCGCGGCGGTATCGCCGGGTCGGTTCTGGGCAACCGCTTCTGTTACTGAGAACGGACTTGTTATTGAGAACGGGTTTCAAAGCCCGGATCCGGGGTGCGAACGGATGGCGGGCAGGGGGCCAGCCCCCTCGCGCGTTCCGCGCTCACCCCCGGGATATTTATGGAAACACGAAAAGAAGAAGGGGCGTTCGGGGATCCTGAAATGCGTGAAGGCCTGAGCGGGCGCGGGGCGGGCTTGGTTCGCGGGTCCCGCGGCGCTATAGCGGGGTGAGAGATCCTTGCCGGAACCACGCCCTTGAATGCCGAAGATCTGACCCTTGTCTTTCCGCTGAGACCCGGCGCCGGCAGCCTGATGGCGCGGATCCTGAGCTTTTCCGCCCGCATGTTCCTGCCCGGCGGGGTGCGGATCGTGGCCATCGCGCCGCTTCACGCCACGCCGCCGGCGCCAGAGACGCTCGATTTCCTCGACGAGATGGAGGTCGAGCGACGCGCGATCCCCACGCCCCTGCTGTTTCGGCACAATATCGGGGCGCTGCTGAAGGTCGATGCGGCCGCGGCGGAATATGACACGGGCCGGGTGCTGCTGCTGAACCCCAACTGCCTGTTCCTGCAACGGACCGATCTGGCGGATCTGCCCGATCCGGCGGGCGGGTTTTCGGCGTGCCGCACCTTTCGCCGGACCCTGTTCGAGGGCGACACCGCCCGCGCGCTGACCACATTCGCGGCCCGACGGTTCGGCATTCCCGTGGCGGCCGACGGCGATGGCGTCGGTTTCGAGACCTGCAATTCCGGCGTGGTGCTGTTTTCGCGCGGCGCGGCGCTGCGCGGCCAATGGGGGCGGGTGGCGGCGGAATTCCTTGCCGCGAAGATCGGCGGCGATGACGTGCCGGCGGAGGCCGATCAGCTTGCGCTTGGCGTATTGGCGGCGCGGGCGGGTGCGGGGTTCACCCGGCTTCCGCCGCATTACAACATGCTGGCGCGCGATGCGGGGCACGCGACGCTTGCGCAGTATTTCAGCCTTGCCGAACTGATCCGCAGCCCCCGCCTGCGCGAGGTGCTGCTGTCGCTGGCCGAGGCGGCGGATGAACGCGGGCTCAACCTTCTGGGGGAGATCGAGCCGCGAGATATCCGCCAGCTTGCCCGTCCCTGAACTGCGCCGCCGATCTTGCGGAAATCGCCGAAAATTTCGTCGCTGTGGAAGATTCGCCTTGGCAACGGCGGAGTCCGAGTATTCACTATCCCGTGTCGCGCGGGACGCAGGGAACCATGACCGAAAGCCAGTCGCAGGAAAAGCCGCCGGAAAATCAGGGTGATGCCGCATCGCGCCGGGCGGTGGTGTTGCAGGAGGTGCAGCCCGCGCTCCTTGGGCTGATGGACGGTTCGGTGTCCACGCTGGCGCCGATCTTCGCGGCGGCGGGCATCGCCTCGACCACCTTTTCCGCCTTTCTCGTCGGGCTCGCGGCCTCGCTCGGGGCCGGGATCTCGATGGGGCTGTCCGAGGCGCTGTCGGACGACGGATCCATCACCGGGCGCGGCCGGCCGGTCAAGCGCGGCGCGATCACCGGGGGGGCGACGGCGCTTGGCGGGATGCTGCACACGCTGCCCTTCCTGATCCCGGATCGCGATACGGCGCTGAACATCGCCTATGCGGTCGTGGTGGTCGAACTGATCGCCATCGCCTGGATCCGCCACCGTTTCATGGGCGGAAAGCTGGGCAAGACCATCGTTCAGGTTATCTTCGGTGGTGCCATCGTTTTCATGATCGGGGTCTGGCTGGGCCAGATGGGGGCCAGCAGTTAACCCCCCGGTCGCAATCAGGAGTCCTTCCCATGAAACTGAACGTGATCCTTACCAGCACGCGCCCGGGACGCAACGGCAAGCCCGTGGCGGACTGGTTCACCGACTTTGCCCGCCAGAACGCGGCGGGATTCGACATCGAATTCACCGATCTGGCCGAGGTCGCGCTGCCGATCATCGACGAACCGAACCACCCCAAGGCGAAGAAATACCAGCACGAGCACACGAAGAAATGGAGCGCGATCGTCGACAGTTCGGACGCCTTCGTCTTCGTGCTGCCGGAATACAACTACACCATGCCGCCGGCCTTCGTGAACGCGGTGGATTACCTCTACAGCGAATGGAACTACAAGCCCGCGGGCTTCGTCAGCTATGGCGGCGTCTCGGGGGGGCTGCGGTCGGTGCAGACGGCCAAGACGCTGCTGACCACGCTCAACGTCATGCCGATCAACGAACAGGTGACGATCCCGATGGTCTTCAATCATCTGGCGGACGGCAAGTTCAATGCCGAAAAGGTGCATGAAGACAGCGCGAAGCTGATGATCAGCGAGCTTGCGCGTTGGGCCTCGGCTCTGGCCGTGCTGCGCTGACGCAGCGATGCGCTTGCGCCCCGGATCGGGGCGGGCATAACCGTGACGGCGCGCCCCCTGCGGGCGCGTCTTTGGTTTCAGGAGGAAAGACATGACGGATATCAATGCGATCCGCACCATCGCGGTGATCGGCACCGGCACCATCGGCGCAAGCTGGACGGCGCTGTTCCTGGGCGCGGGCAAGGCGGTGCGCGCCTCGGACCCGGCGCCGGGCGCGGAGGAGCGTCTGCGCGCTGCGGTCGGGCAGGCATGGCCGTCGCTCGAGGTGCTCGGGCGTCATGGCGATCAGACCGCGGAAGAGGCGCTGGCCCGGCTGACCTTCCACGCCGATCCGGCCGAGGCGGCGACGGGCGCCGATTTCGTGCAGGAAAACGCCCCCGAACGGATCGAGATTAAGCGCGACACCTATGCCAAACTCGAATCGGCACTGCGCGACGATGTGATCATCGCCTCTTCGACCTCGGGCATCATGCCGAGCGAATTGCAGGCCGGGATGACGCATCCAGAACGGCTGGTCGTCGGGCATCCGTTCAACCCACCGCATCTGGTGCCGCTGGTGGAGATCGTGCCGGGCGGGCAGACCTCGGAACAGGTGGTGGAGGATGCGACGGCCTTCTACCGCGCCATCGGCAAGACCCCGGTGCGGCTGCACAAGGAAGTCACCGGCCATATCGCCAACCGGCTGCAGGGCGCGATCCTGCGCGAGGCGGTCTATCTGGCGCTGGAGGGCGTGGCCTCGGTCAAGGACATCGACCTCGCGCTGGCCGAAGGGCCGGGGCAGCGCTGGTCGATCATGGGGCAATGCGCGGTGTTCAACCTTGCGGGCGGCATCGGCGGTATGGCGCATTTCCTCGAACATCTCGGCCCGGCGGTGCAGGACTGGTGGGACGATCTGGGGGCGCCGAAGCTGGACGACCGGGCGAAGAAGGTGCTGATCGACGCCTTTCCGAAGATGGACGAGGACAGCTTCAAGGCCGCGCTCGACCACCGCGATCATGCGCTGCTGCGCCGGCTGAAGGCGCTGGCGGAAGACAAGCTCGACTGATCCGCAAAAGGCCTCGCCTCCCGTTTCCGCCGCGCTAGAGTGTGGGGGAGGAAACGGGAGGACGGAATGAACGAGGATGCGCCCCTCAAGGGGCTTCGTGTGGTGGAGCTTGCGCGGATTCTGGCGGGGCCGTGGATCGGGCAGACGCTGGCCGATCTGGGGGCGGAGGTGATCAAGGTCGAGGCGCCCGAGGGCGACGACACCCGCCGCTGGGGTCCGCCCTTCATCGACAGGCCGCGCCCGGATGGGACGACGGAACGTGTGGCGGCCTATTTCCACGCGGCGAACCGGGGCAAGACCTCGGTCCTGTGCGATTTCTCAAACCCGGAAGATTTGAGCAATCTCAAGGCACTAATCGCCAAAGCTGATGTTCTGGTCGAGAATTTCAAGGTCGGTGGTCTCAGGCGCTACGGGCTGGACTACGCAAGCCTTTCGGCGCGGCATCCGGGGCTGGTCTATGTCTCGGTCACCGGTTTCGGGCAGACGGGGCCGCGCGCGGCGCAGCCGGGATATGACTTTCTGATCCAAGGGTTGTGCGGGATCATGGATCTGACGGGTGAACCGGATGGCCCGCCGGAAAAGATCGGTGTTGCGTGGATCGACATCCTGACCGGGCTTTACGGCGTGATCGGGGTGCAGGCGGCGCTGGCGGAACGGGCGCGCTCGGGCCTCGGGCAGCATGTCGATCTGTCGCTCTTCGATTGCGGGGTGGGCGCGCTTGCCAATCAGGCGATGAACTACCTGCTGGGCGGGCGGGTGCCGCATCGGATGGGGAATGCGCATCCCTCGATCGTGCCCTATTCGGTCTTTCCGGCTTCTGACGGCCATTTCATCATCGCCTGCGGAAATGATCGACAGTTCAGGGATTTGTGCGCCCTTCTTCAGATGGAAGAAGCGGATGACCCGGCTTTCGCCACCAATCCCGCGCGGGTGCTCAACCGAGACGAGATCTGCGCCCGCATCGCCGCCCGCACCGCGCTGCGCCCGAAGGCCGAGCTGATCGCCGCGATGGAGGCCGCGGGCGTTCCGGGCGGGCCGATCAACGATCTGGCCGAGGCGCTGGCCGATCCGCAGGTGACGGCGCGCGGCATGCGCATCGCGCCCGAGGGGATCGCCGCGCTGCGCACGCCCATCCGCTTTTCGCGCAGCCCGCTGGCGACCGGAACGGCGGCGCCCGCGCTTGGCGCCGGTCGATGGGCCTTTCGTGCCGACTGACGTTGGGGCAGGATCGGGGCTTTTCCGCCGCCCCGCTCTGTGGCAGGGTCGCGCCGACACGACAGGGGACCGATATGGAAAAGCGCGAATTGGGCGGCAGCGGAGTGATGGTTTCGGAGCTTTGCCTCGGCACGATGACATGGGGCACGCAGAACACCGAGGCCGAGGCCCATGCCCAGATCGACCTCGCGCTCGGCCGCGGCATCGACTTCATCGACACGGCGGAAATGTATCCCACCAACCCCGTCAGCGCCGAAACCATCGGCCTGACCGAGGATTATATCGGCAGCTGGATCGCCAAGACGGGCCGGCGGGATGCCTTCGTTCTGGCGACGAAGATCACCGGCGAGGGGCGCAGGCAGGTGCGCGACGGCGAGGGGATCACGCCCGCCTCGATCCGCCGCGCGCTCGAAGCCTCGTTGCGCAGGCTGCGGACGGATTACGTCGATCTCTACCAATTCCACTGGCCGCAGCGCGGCAGCTATTCCTTCCGCCAGAATTGGGATTTCGATCCGCGCAAGCAGCCCTCGAAAGCCGAGGTCGAGGAGGACATGGCCGCCTGCCTCGCCGTGCTGGCCGATCTGGTGGCCGAGGGCAAGATCCGCCATTTCGGCCTGTCGAACGAAACCACCTGGGGCATGGCGGAATGGCTGCGTCTGGCCGGGCCGGGGCCGCGTGCGGTATCGATCCAGAACGAATATTCGCTGATGTGCCGCCTTTACGACACCGATCTGGCCGAGCTGGGCCAGCAGGAAAAGGTCACGCTGCTGGCCTATACGCCCCTTGCCGCCGGGATGCTGAGCGGGAAATATTCTGGCGGCGCGGTGCCTGCGGGCTCGCGCATGTCGCGCACGCCCGATCTGGGCGGACGGGCGCGGCCGCGCGCCTTCGAGATCGCCGACCGTTATGTCGCCATCGCGCGCGAGGCCGGGATCGACCCGGTGACCATGGCCATCGCCTGGCTGCGGACGCGGCCCTTTCCGATCATCCCGATCATCGGGGCGACATCCTGCGCGCAGCTGGAAAAATCGCTCGACGCGGCGGGATTCGACCTGCCGCAGCCGGTGCTGGAGGCGATTGATCAGGTCCACCGCGACCATCCCATGCCGTTCTGATCCCCCGGCGGCCCATACAAAGGACATCACATGCGTCGATTGATCTGGGCCGCCGTTCTGGCGCTTGCGGCCTGCGGGCAGAAACCCGCGCCCGAGCCGGTGGCGCTGCGCGATCCGAAGGGATGGATCTCCTCGGCGGTGCTGTTCGATCCGGCGCGGTTCGCGGGCACATGGTATGTCGCGGCGAGCGGCGTTCCGGGCTGCGCCGGGGCGCGGCAGGACTGGGTTCAGGACGGGCAGGGCTGGCGACTGTCGGGAACCGATTGTTCCGGCGGGCGTGCGGCGACGGCAAGCGGGCGCGTGGCGCTGACCGGGCCGGGCGCGCGCTTCACCCCCGACAGCGCCTTTGGGCGTGAGCCGGTCTGGGTGCTCTGGATGGATCAGGATTACCGCGTCGCCGTTCTGGGCACGCCGTCCGGATATTTCGGCATGGTCCTGTCGCGCAGCCTGCCGCCGCGCGGAGACCTGATGAACGCCGCACGCGAAGTGCTTGATTTCAATGGATATGACGTCCGCCGGATCACCCGTTAACGGAGCCGTTCCAGAACCACGCCCGACCCGCGCGTATCCAGAAACGGCACCGAGGATGGCTCCCGCGCCGGGCCTTCGGCCGACAGCGCCAGCGCCTCGGCCAGCACCAGTTCGGTGATGAACGGCAGGTCGAGCTGACGTGCGCGGCTGAGGGGCATCCATTGCAGGGGCGACAGTTCGCCATCCGCGCGGGACAGGTCGTCCGGGTCGCAGCACAGCAGCCCCGCATCGGCCAGAAAGAACCGCGCGTCGAACCGGCGCGGCGCGCCGGGCGGCGTGATGGCGCGAAAGATGAAGCGCAGCCCCGCCGCGTCCGGCCGCGAACCGGCGGCGGCGAAACCTTGCCAGCCGGCGGGTGGATCGGGCCAGGCGCCGCGACGGCCAAGGATCAGGCCGGTTTCCTCCCACAATTCGCGGATCGCCGCGGCGGCCAGCGCGGGCGCCATCGCGCCCAGCCGGCGCAGGCTGTCGCCGCCCGGCGGCGCGGCCAGCGGCACCCGCGCGTCGGCCGCATCCACGGCGCCGCCCGGAAAGACGAATTTCGACGGCATGAAGGCGGCCCGCGCCGCGCGACGGCCAAGCAGCACGGCAGGCCCTTCGGGCCGGTCGTGGCGGACCACGACGATTGATGCGGCATCACGGATCATCGGCACCTCCCCGATCCGATCTCTATCCGGGCGGGCCGGGGGTGTGCAACGGATATGCGCCTTCACGGTCGCGAGAGGGCGCGACGGATCCCCCGGCGCGGCGCGTTCTTCCTGCATCCGCGGCCAAGGCGCCGTGAGGACAGAGGAGAGCAGACATGAAACCGACGATCAGGCCGACGCTTCTGGCTGGATTTCTGGCACTGACGACCGCCATTCCGGCGCTGGCGCAAGAGGCGCCGCCGCCCGCGCCCGAGGCCGAGGCCGGGGCCTCGCAACCCGGTGCGCGTCCCGGCCCCGCACGCGGCTGGCCGGCATTCGATCTGAACCGCTTCGACGCGGATGGCGATGGCCGCGTCTCGCTGGCCGAGATTCAGGAAAAGCGCCGGGCCGAGGCCGCTGCGCTGGATGCGAACGGCGACGGCAAGCTGAGCGCCGAGGAGATGGTCAACGCCGAGATCGAGCGCCTTCGTCCGCGGATCGAGGCCCGGGTGCAGGCCCGGATCCAGGCGCTGGATGTCGACGGCGACGGGCTGCTGTCGGCCGCCGAACTCGCCATGCCGCCGGTGCCGGAACGGATGTTCGAGCGGCTTGACGCCGATGGCGACGGGGTTGTGACGCGCGAGGAAATGCGCGCCATGCACGAGCGGATGATGCCGCGCATGCAGGCGCAGGGGCCGAAGGGGCGTCCGGGCGACCGCGGACAGCAGCAGGCCGGCCGGCAGGGGCCGGGCCACGGGGCGGATCACGGGTCCGCCGGCAAGCCGGGCAACCGGCCCGCGCCGGCGGATGCCCCGCCCGCGCCGCCCGCCGAGGGTGACGCGAACTGAGATGCCGGCCCGGCCCCTTTCGCGGGGCCGGGTTTGCATGCCGATCTTCCTCGGGGTAAGACCGGGACGGAATGGATATGGCCTTTGACGCGCGCGACGATGTCTCGGACGAGACTTTGCTGATCCTCTATGGCAAGGGGGACGGGCGGGCCGCGCGCGCGCTGACGCTGCGGCTCGGGCCGCTGGCCTACCGGGTCGCGCTGCGGATGCTGGGCGACCGGGCGGAGGCAGAGGATCTGACGCAGGAAGCCTTGCTGCGGCTGTGGAAGATCGCCCCCGACTGGCGGCGGGGCGAGGCAAAGGTTTCGACCTGGCTTTACCGGGTGGTGACCAATCTGGCGACGGACCGGCTGCGGCGGCGTCGGGGCGTGGGTCTGGACGAGGCGCCGGAGGTGCCGGACGAGACGGCCTCGGCGCTGGAACGGATGATCGAGACGGACCGGGCGCGGGCGCTTGATCTGGCGTTGGCGCAACTGCCGGCGCGGCAACGGCAGGCGGTGGTGCTGCGCCATCTGGAGGGAATGTCGAATCCGGAGATCGCCGCAGCGATGGAAATTGGCGTCGAAGCCGTAGAAAGTCTGACATCGCGCGGCAAGCGGGCGCTGGCGGCCCTGCTGCGGGACCGGCGCGAGGAACTGGGGTATGGCCATGACTGACAAACGCACGGACGACGACCGGATGCTTGAGCGGTTCTTCGCGGCGGCGCGCGACGCGGCCCCGGTGCCGGAGCCGGCCTTTCTGACGGTCCTGATGAACGAGGCCGAGGCGGCGCTGCCCGCCCGGCCGCAGCGGCGCGCGGCGGGCGGGCGGTTCACCGGCTGGCTTGCGCTGCTTGGCGGCTGGAAGGCGGTCGGCGGGCTGGCGACGGCGGCGGTGGCCGGGCTCTGGATCGGCTTCGCGGGGGTGGAACGCCTGCTGCCCGTGACGGACAGCGCGGCGGGTCTGGTCGAGGCGGACGCAGGCTCTTCGTTCCTCGCAGACAGCGATATTCTGGTTCTGGCGGCACAATAGGGGATGACGGACGGTTCGATGGGCAAATCCATGAAAATGCTTCTGATTGCGTCGCTGGCGGTCAATGTTCTGGTCGTCGGGGTGGCGGTCGGCGGCTATCTGGGGCTGGACCGCCAATCCCCGCCGCGCCCGCCGCAACCGCCGGACATGGCGCTCGGCCCGCTCGGCAGCGCGTTTTCGCGCGAGGATCGGGCCGCGATGATGCGCGAGGCGGAAAAAGCCGGCGCGGATCTGGGCATGATGCGCGACAGCCTGCGGCAGGACATGCAGGCGCTGCTGGCCGCGCTGACGGCGGAGCCCTGGGATCCCGACCGGGTGAAACAGTCGCTGGCCGAGATGCGGGTCCGGACCGAGCGGCGCGCCGAACTGGGCGAAAAGGTGATGATCGACCGGCTTTCGGCGATGAGCCCGGAGGAACGCCAGGCCTATGCGGCAAAACTGCGGGCGCGCTTCGACCGGCTCCTGTCCCGCGCCCCGTCGCCCGGGCAGGGCGATTAGAGCGTTTCAGTTCCGCCGGGCGCGCCCTTTCCCTTTCGTGTTTCCATAAATATCCCGGGGGGTGAGCCGGGAGAGGGCGGTCTTCCGGTGGAAGACCGCCCCCGGCGAACGCGCGGCCCGTGGCCGCGCCGGGCCAGCGGCCCGAAGGGGGCGGCGCCCCCTGCGACCCGTCCGCGCGCGCAGCGGCCCCGGGGCGATCTGACGCCAACAGCAGCGATCGCATCAGGACCTGTCCGCGCTGCGGCCGGGTTTTGAACGGCGTCAGACACCCGGATCAGGCCGCGGTGCGGCGAAAGACCGTGACCTGATTGCGCCCGTCGGCCTTGGAATCCAGCAGCGCGTGATCGGCGCGGTCGATCAGTTCCTCGATCGAGGTGTCGGCGCTGTCGCCGCCGATCGCCAGACCGATCGAGGCGGTGACGGGGATGACCCCATTGCTGCCGCCAAGGACCACCGGCCGCGCGCGGATGGTTTCGCAGATCTGGTCGGCGATACGGCTTGCCGCCGCCAGAGTGGTGTCGGGCATGGCGATCAGGAATTCCTCGCCGCCGATCCGGGCCAGAAGATCGCCGGGGCCGAGACTGCGGCACAGGCGCTGGCCAACCTCGATCAGCACGGTATCCCCGGCCAGATGCCCCCAGGTGTCATTGATCGCCTTGAAACGGTCCAGATCCAGAACCATCACTGCGAAGGTCTGGCCAAGCCGCCGCGCCCGGTCCGCCATGCGCAGCAGCTGCGGCATCGCGTAGCGGCGGTTGTGCAGCCCGGTGAGCGGATCGGTGACGGCCAGCCGCAGCCCGGTGCGCAGGTTTTCCCGGCGCCGGTCCGAGGAACGTTTCTTCGCGATCAGCCGACGCAGACGCAGCGCCGCCTGTTCCGCCATCAGCGGCCGGTGGACCGGCCCGACCAGCAGGTCATCCGCACCGAGGTCGAAAGCCGCCGACACCCGGCTGGGACGTTCGGACGGCAGGGCGATGCAGATCGCCGCGTGGCGGGCGCCGGTCCGCGCGCGCAGATCCGACATCAGGCGCAGCCCTTCGTTGCGGTGGCGCAGGTCGGCGGCGATCAGGAAGGCCTCGGGGCAGTTCGCGGCGGAGGCGGCGGCCAGCGCCTCTTCGGGGGCGAGGGCAAGCAGCGTATCCCCCGGAAGATGCCGGCCAAGCGTCACCTTCCAGCTCAGCGCGGTTTCGCGATCGGCGGTGACGATGCCGATCCGCCCCGGATGGGCGAAGGCCGCCCCGGCTTCGGCAAGGCCGAAATCCTCCTCGACCAGCAGGTCGCGGCCGGCGTCGCGGGTGCGCATGAGCGTGCGCACCCGCGCCAGCAGATCCGTCTCGTCGCAGGGATGGGGGATGAGATCGTCCGCCCCGGCCTGAAGCGCATCGCGCACCAGCGCGAGATCCGCCTGCGCCGAGGTCATGATGATCGGCAGATCGGCAAAGCCGGGCAGGGCGCGCAGGCGCCGGCACATGTCGAACCCGTCGCAATCCAGAAGCTGCGCGGCGAGCAGCACCAGATCCGGCTGTTCATCACGGATCAGGCGCAGCGCCTCCACCCCGCAGCGCGCCAGAAGCACGGTATAGCTCGCCCGGGCGAGTCGCGACTTCAGCACGATGCGGGTCGTGGCGACGTCATCAACGATCAGGATTTTCCCGGCCACGACGCCTGCACTCCTTCAACTGACATGCGAATAGGGTTATGTTTCGGACCAATTAGTTAATAAACTCTTGCTCAAATTGGGCAGGAAGTGGCGCGAAGAGGGCAGGGACAGGCGATGCGGCGGGATTCCGCTCAGGTGACGGGGTTGAAGGTTCTGGGATGGCTCGCGTCGGAGGATGAAATCTTCGGCGCCTTTCTTGGCGCGACGGGGGCGAGCCTCGATGACGTGCGGGCGGGGGCGGAAAAACCGGCCTTCCTGATCTCGGTCCTCGATTTCGTGCTGCAAAGCGACGACTGGGTGCTTGCGGCGGCCGCGGCGGCGGGGCAGCCTCCGCAGGAGATCGGGCTGGCCCGGGCCGTTCTGGGCGGGCACGATCGGATGCACTGGACCTGAGAGGCGCGCATGACGGATATTTCGGCGGTCATCTTCGACAAGGATGGCACGCTTTTCGATTTCCAGAAAACCTGGGGGGGCTGGGCGGCGGCGACGCTGGACACGCTGGCCGGGGGGGATAGCGCATTGGCGGACCGGCTGGCGCGGGCGATGCGCTACGATCCGGTCGCGCAGCGTTTCGCGCCGGATTCGCTGGTTATTGCCGGCACGACGGGCGAGGTGGCGCATCTTCTTCAACCCCTGTTGCCGCATTTCGGGGTGGATCAGCTTGCGGATGAACTGAACCGGCTGTCCTGCGACGCGCCGCAGACGCCGGCGGTCGATCTGCCCGCCTGCCTTGGCGGTCTGCGCGCGCGCGGACTGCCGCTTGGCCTTGTCACCAACGATTCCGAAGCGGGCGCGCGGGCCCATCTGCATGGCGCCGGCGTGGCGGGCCTGTTCGATTTCATCGCGGGCTATGACAGCGGATACGGGGCGAAGCCGGAGCCGGGGCAATTGCTGGCCTTCGCCCATGCGGTGGGGATCGCGCCCGCGCGGATCGCCATGGTGGGCGACAGCCTGCATGATCTGGCGGCGGCGCGCGCGGCCGGCATGCGGGCGGTGGGGGTGCTGACCGGCCCCGCGACGCAATCGGTGCTGGCACCGGCCGCGGATGTGGTTCTGCCCGATATCGGCGGCCTTCCGGGCTGGCTCGATTCCGGCGCGCGGGTGTTTCGGAAGCCCGCCTGATCCCGCGCCCTCTGCGCCGACGAGGTGCGAAAGACTGGCATTCGGGCGATCCCGGGGCTAGTTGGGGCCGAAGCCGACTGTCCAACGGAGGATCCGATGGCGCGCAGACTGCAATTCATCCTTCTGGGCCTGCTGGCCGGGATCGCCTTCTGGCAATTGTCGGAGCTTCCCTTCACCGTGCAGGAAACCCGGGCCTTCGCCGCGGTGGCGGTGCTGGCATTGTCGTTTTTTGGCGGCACGCTCGGCATGCTGGGCGAGCTGGGCCTGCGCCGGGCGCTGATCGCCGCGCTGGCCATCGCGGTGCCGGCGGCGGCCCTGACGCTGCTGGCGTCGCATCGCTTCGCCGATGTCGAACAGATGCTGCGCACCGGCCATATCGCGGTGGCGCTGGCCGTGGTGATGGTGCTGCCCGTGCCCTTCGCCATCGCGCTGGCGAAGAAGGGCCGCGACGGCTGGAAGGATTACGCCTGCCTGTTCAGCGAAAGCTGGAACCTCGTCGTGCGCTATGCGGCGGCGTGGCTGTTCGTCGCGGTGCTGTGGCTGGTGCTGTGGCTGCTGTGGTCGCTGCTGGAACTGGTGGGGATCGAGGCGGTGGGGCGTTTCCTGACCCGCGCGCCGGTGGTCTGGCTGGTCAGCGGGGCTGCGACGGGGCTGGCGCTGGCGGTGGTGACGGAACTGCCGGACATGATCTCGCCCTATCTGCTGCTGCGGCTGGCGCGGCTTTTGCTGCCGCTGGTGCTGCTGGTCGAGGTGGTCTTCGTCGCGGTCCTGCCGGCGAGCGGGCTTGGCCATCTGTTCGGCTATATCTCTCCGGCGGGGATATTGGTGGCGACGGCGCTGGCCTCGATCCTGCTGGTGACGATCGCGGTGGACGAGAATGACGAGGAAGCGGCGCGGGGCCGGATCCTGACATGGTCGGCGCGCGGGCTGGCGTTGCTGCTGCCGGTGCTGGTGGCACTGGCGGGCTGGGCGCTGTCGCTGCGCGTGGGGGCGCTTGGCTGGACCCCGCCGCGGATCGGCACGGCGGCGATGATCGCGTTGATCGGCGGTTACGCATTGTGCTATGCGGGGGCGGTGTTGCGCGGGGCGGACTGGCGCGCGCGGCTGCGGCGGGCGAATATCGGCATGGCGCTGGTGGTGATCGCCGTGGGGGCGCTGTGGCTGACGCCGCTGCTGTCCGCCGAGGCGCTGTCGGTGCGCTCGCAGATGGCGCGCTATGCCGACGGGCGCCTGCCGGCGGACCGGCTGCCGGTGTGGGAATTCGCCCATGAATGGGGCCGGCCGGGTGAACGCGCCGTGGCGCGGTTGCGGCAAAGGGCGGACCGGCCGGGCGAAGAGGCGCTGGCGCGGCGTCTGGCCGTGCTCGACCGGGCGCAGAGCCGGGGCGACGCGGCGGCCGAGGGACAGCCCTCGATCGCCGCCCGGGCCGAGGAACTGCGCGGTGTCATCCCCGTCCTGCCGGCGGGCGAGACATTGCCCGACGGGCTGCTGACGGCGATCGCGCGCGCCTCCGAGGCCGACTGGGCGCAGGGCTGCATGCAGCGCACGGCCGGGGGCAACCCGGCCTGTCTGGCGGTCGTGGGGGATTTCGACCCGCGCCGGCCGGGGCGTGACGCGCTGTTCCTGCGGCAGGAGGGGTTCGGGACCGTCCTCGCCTTTCAGGAACGCGGGGCGCGCTGGATCGGGGCGCGGCCGGTCTTTCTGGGCGCGGGGGTGCCGCCTTCCGGGGGGGCGCTGATCGACGCGCTGGTGGCGGGCGGTGGTGCCACCGCGCCGGCCGAATTGCAGGCTCTGCCGCTGGGATCTCGGCAATTGACGATCCTCCCCTGATTTCCAGGGGTGATTTCTGTTTCATTAACGCTCGAACCGTACCCTGCGAGGATTGATCCAATAGGGTATTGTCGGGATGTATGGGCTCATCAACAAATCCGTGCAGGCATTTTTACGCGACAATTACGGATCTGCCCTCTGGGCACAGGTGGCGCATCGCGCGGGCATCGGCGTCGAAGGATTCGAGGCGATGCTGCGTTATGACGATTCCCTGACCGAACATCTGATCGACGCCGCCTGTGCGGTGCTGGACCGCCCGCGGAACGCGCTGCTTGAGGATATCGGTGCCCATCTTGTCACCTTCGACACCGTGCGGCGGCTGTTGCGCTTCGGCGGAGTCGACTATTGTGAATTCCTGTTTTCTCTGAACGAACTGCAGGACCGGGGCAGGATGGCGCTTGGCGATCTGGAATTGCCCTCCCTGTTCTTGATACGGCAATGCGGTGGCCGGTTCCTGTTCGAGGTACGAGGAGCGATATGCGGATGGGGAGCGGTTACAGCAGGACTGCTGCGCGCCATGGCGGATGATTATGGTGCGCTCGCGCTGATCGAGGATCAGGAACTGGCCGGTCATGGGGCCGAGCGCGTGCAGGTCCTGCTGCTCGATCCCGAGTTCAACACCGACAGGGGCTTCGCCCTGACGGCCCCGCGATCCCGGGGCGCGGCATGACGCCGCCCGCCGCCACGCCACAGGGGTCCGTCGTGCTGAGCGCCGACGCTCTCGGCCGGCTGATGCCGATGTTCCTGATCTGCGACGCGCAGGGCCGGATCGACGCGCTCGGCCCCACGATGAAGAAGATCCTTGGGGGGGAGGCGGCTCTGGGCGCGCTGCTCACCAGCCATTTCACCCTGCGCGTGGCGCAGACGGAGGAAGGCGACAGCCCGGATCGCGTGGCGGGAACACGGCGGCGGCTGCATCTCGTCCTGCGGGCGCGGCCGGAAATCGTCCTGCGCGGCAGCTCGGTCGAGCTGGGGGAAGGGCGCGTGCTGATCAACCTGACCTTCGGCATCCATCTGGCCGAGGCGGTGCGGGCCTTCGATCTGACGGAAACGGATTTCGCCGCCTCCGACATGGCGATCGAGTTGCTTTACATGGCCGAGGCGAATGTGGCGGTGCTGGGCGAGCTTGGGGCGCTGACCAGCCGGCTGGAAATGGCGCGCCGCACCGCCGAGGCGCAGGCGCTGAGCGATCCGCTGACCGGGCTGGCGAACCGGCGCGGACTGGATCAGGCGATCGACGCCGAAATGGCCGCGCTGGCGCAGGGCGGGTCGGCCTTCGCGGTGGCGCATCTCGACCTCGACTATTTCAAGCAGGTCAACGACACCTTGGGCCATGCCGCCGGGGATCATGTGCTGATGATCGTCGCGCAGCGGCTGACGCGGGAACTGCGGCGCGGCGATATCGTGGCGCGCACCGGGGGGGACGAATTCCTGCTGCTGCTGCGCGGCGGCACGGACGAGGCGGCCCTGCGCCGGCTGGGGGAACGGCTGATCCACCGGCTCGAACAGCCCTATACGTTCGAGGGCAAGACCTGCCAGATCTCCGCCTCGATCGGGATCGCCGTCTCCCTCCCGATCGAGGAAACGGCGGATCACGGCCAGCAAACGCAGCGGCTGATGGAGGCGGCGGACCGCGCGCTTTACGCCGCCAAGCGCGGCGGCCGGGGGCGCTGCGTCATGGCAGGGGAAATCGGGGCTGGCTAGCCACCCCGGCGGCGGCGGCCTGCCGAGACGCGGCTGCATCACATTCCACCTTCCAAGACCGCGAACGATCGGCTAGGGCTCCGGCATGAGAGAGGGATTTCCCATTGCGTATCGGGGGATGCGGATCGGCATCCTGGGTGGATCGTTCGATCCCGCCCACGAAGGGCATGCCCATATCACCCGCGAGGCGATGCGCCGCTTCGGGCTTGACCGGGTGTGGTGGATGCTGTCGCCCGGCAATCCGCTGAAGGCGCAGGGCCCGGCGCCGATGGCCGAGCGCATCGCCGAGGCGCGCCGCATCATGCCCGACCCGCGCGTGGTCATCACCGATGTCGAGGCGCGCCTGGGCACACGCTACACCGCGCAGACCCTGCGCCGGCTGCTGGCGCTCTATCCCGGCGTGCATTTCGTCTGGCTGATGGGGGCGGACAATCTGCTGCAATTCGACCGCTGGGACAACTGGCGGGCGATCATGCAGATGGTGCCGGTGGGCGTGCTGGCGCGGCCGGGTGCGCAGCTCGCGGTCCGCCATGCGCGTGCGGCGCGGATCTATGCCTCAGCGCGGCTCGATGCCGCACAGGCGAAGCGCCTGCCCGAGGCGCTGCTGCCCGCATGGTGCTTCGTGCAGATCCCGATGTCGGACCTTTCCTCCTCGGCGATCCGGGCGAACGGCGGCTGGCACGGCCGGATCTGAAGGCCCCGCCTCGGCATTCCGAGCGCCTTCCTGCCGTCGTTTTTCCATAAATATCCCGGGGGTGAGCCGGCTCCGCCGGCGAGGGGGCTGGCCCCCTTGCGCCCTCTCAGCCCCGCGTCGCGGTGGCTTTGATCCCGAAACATATCCTTAACCACCCTGCCGCAGACTGACATGGCTTGAAGGCCGGTTGCCGCAGGCGCAAGATGACCATGGCGCCGGGCGGGCGCGGAATCTGGGCGAGGGCCGGGACGGACATGCTGACAAGACGGGGGGCGCTCGGGGCGCTGGCGGGCGGTGCGATGGCATGGACATTGCCGCGGGCGGGCTGGTCGCAGGCGGCGACGGTCCGCGTCGGATCGGTGTCCGACCTTCTGGCGGCGGCACAACTCTCGGGCGAGGTGGGCTTCGCCGTCGTCGATCCGCGCACCGGCAAGGTGCTGGAGGCGCAAGGCGCCGATCGCGCCATGCCCCCCGCCTCGACGGTCAAGACGATCACGACGCTTTACGCGTTGGAAACGCTCGGCTCCAGCTGGCGTTTTCCAACGCGGCTGATCGCGACGGGGCCGGTGTCGGGCGGCAAGATCCGCGGCGATCTGATTCTGGCGGGGGGCGGTGACCCGACGCTCTCGACGGATGATCTCGCGGATATGGCGGCGCAGCTTGCGCGGCGGGGGATCATCGGGGTGACCGGGCGCTATCTGGTCTTCGGCGCGAGCCTGCCCTATGCCGAACAGATCGCCGATGATCAGCCGGTCTATGCGGGCTACAACCCGGCGATTTCCGGGCTGAACCTGAACTACAACCGGGTCTATTTCGAATGGAAGCGCGCGGCCTCGGGCTATGCGCTGTCGATGGATGCGCGCGGGCGGACGGCGGTGCCCAAGGTCTACACGGCCAGCGTCGCGGTGGCGCAGCGGCAGAGCCCGCTGTTCACCTACAAGCGCGGGCAGGGGCGCGAGGCATGGACGGTGGCGCAAGGCGCGCTTGGCGCCTCGGGGAGCCGCTGGCTGCCGGTGCGCGATCCGGTGGGCTATGCGGGCGACGTGTTCCAGACGCTGGCCCGCGCGCAGGGGATCGCGCTGCCCATGCCGGAACGGGTGGGCGGTCTGCCGCAGGGCACGCTGCTGGTCGAGCGGGGCTCGGACGCGCTGCCGGTGCTGCTGCGCGACATGCTGAAATATTCGACCAACCTGACGGCGGAGACGGTGGGGATGACGGCCACGCTCCGCCGCGGGCAGACGGCGACGCGCGGGGCCTCGGGCTCGGCGATGAGCGCCTGGCTGCGCGGCCGCATGGGCGGCGGGACGGCGCGGCTGGTCGATCATTCCGGACTTGGGACGGACAACCGGATCGCGCCGCTGGAAATGGCGCAGGCGGTGGTGCTGCTCGGCCCCAAGGCCGGGCTGAAGGGGCTGATGAAGCCTTTCGCGCTGCGCGACGCGCAGGGGCGGCCGACGCAGGCGGGGCCAGTGCAGGTCGCGGCGAAGACCGGCACGCTGAACTTCGTCTCGACCCTCACCGGCTATGTGACCGCGCCGGGCGGGCGCGATCTGGTCTTTGCGATCTTCACCGGGGATCTGAAACGGCGCGCGCAGGCGATCGGGGTCGAGGATCCGCCGGGCGGCAAGGCATGGGTCGCGCGGTCCAAGATCCTGCAAAGCGGCCTTCTGGAACGCTGGGGGACGCTTTACGCCTGAAGCCGCATGTGGCGGACACGGGCGCTCCATTCGATGGCGGCGGCGTGCAGCCGGTCCACGGCCAGCTCGCCGCGGATTTCCTCGAGCATGCGGAGTTCGGCCTGATACAGTCGGCCATCCGCCGCGGCCACGTCGCAGGCCAGCGCATAGGCGGTCTCGAACAGCTTTTCGGGCAGCGCGTCGCGGACGAGGCCGAACAGCGCCTCGATCCCCTCTTCCTCCTCGAACAGGGAATAGACGGTCTGGGCGACGACGCGCATCCGGTCGATGTCGTAACCGGCGAAGACCGGCATGTGGTTTACCGTGCGCTCGATCGCGACGAGTTCCGAGGTGCGGATATTGCTGTCCGAGGCGGAAACCGCCACCATCACGGCGATCAGCGCATCCTGCGGGGAAAGCGAGGGGAGGGTATCGGTCACGGGCAATCCTTTCGTGGACCCGGGCCTTTCCGGGATTTTCGCCCAAGAATTATTGACGATTGCCGGGGCGTTCAATAGGTGAGGCGCGTGAGGGCGCATGGGGCGCCCCGAGAGGTGACCATGACGACCCTGCGCGACGCTGCGATGAACTCCAAAGCCTGGCCTTTCGAGGAAGCGCGCCGGGTTCTGAAACGGTATGAAAAAGCGCCGCCGGAAAAGGGCTATGTGCTGTTCGAGACGGGCTACGGCCCCTCGGGCCTGCCGCATATCGGCACCTTCGGCGAGGTCGCGCGCACGACGATGATCCGTCGGGCGTTCGGGATCATTTCCGACATCCCGACGAAGCTTCTGTGTTTCTCGGACGACATGGACGGCATGCGCAAGGTGCCGGAGAATGTCCCGCAGCAGGAGATGCTGCGCGCGAATATCCAGAAGCCGCTGACCTCGGTGCCCGATCCCTTCGGCGAATATCCGAGCTTCGGGGCGCATAACAACGCCATGCTGCGCCGGTTTTTGGACACGTTCGGGTTTGAATACGAATTCGCCTCTTCGACGGAATATTACAAATCGGGCAAGTTCGACGACTGGCTGATCCGCTGCTGCGAGAAGTATGACGACATCATGGCGATCATGCTGAAGTCGCTGCGCGAGGAACGCCAGCAGAGCTATTCCTGCTTCCTGCCGATCCACCCGGAAACGGGGCGGGTCCTTTATGTGCCGATGAAGCATGTGGATGCCAAGGCCGGCACCGTGACCTTCGACGACGAGGACGGGCGGGAATGGACGCTGCCGGTGACGGGCGGCCATGTGAAGCTGCAATGGAAGCCGGATTTCGGCATGCGTTGGGCGGCGCTTGGCGTCGATTTCGAGATGTATGGCAAGGATCACAGCTCGAACACGCCGATCTATGACGGGATCTGCCGGGTGCTGGGGGGCCGCGCGCCCGAGCATTTCGTCTATGAGCTGTTCCTGGACGAGCAGGGCGAGAAGATCTCGAAGTCCAAGGGCAACGGGCTGACCATCGACGAGTGGCTGACCTATGCGGCGACCGAGAGCCTTGGTTATTTCATGTATCAGAAGCCGAAGACGGCGAAACGGCTGTGGTGGGACGTGATCCCCAAGGCCGTGGACGAATATCACCAGCAGTTGCGGGCGTTCGAGGCGCAGCCGCTGGACAAGCAGATCGACAATCCGGTCTGGCACATCCACGGCGGCCAGCCGCCGAAATCGACGATGGTGGTGCCGTTCGCGATGCTGCTGAACCTCGCCTCGGTATCCGGGGCGAAGGACAAGGACACGCTCTGGGGCTTCATGCGCCGCTATGCGCCCGAGGCGACGCCGGAGGCGAACCCGGATCTGGATCAGGCGGCGGGCTTCGCGGTGCGCTATTTCAACGATTTCGTGGCGCCGACGCGGACGTTCCGGTTGCCCTCGGACAAGGAACGCGCGGCGATGGAGGATCTGGTGGCCCGGCTGAAGGCGCTGCCCGACCTGCCGCTGGCCGAGATCTTCGAGGACGATCCGGCCGAGGGCTTGCAGACCATCGTCTTCGCGGTCGGCAAGGAGCATGGATTCGAGCCGCTGCGCGACTGGTTCACGGCGCTGTATGAGGTGCTTCTGGGGCAGTCGCAGGGGCCGCGTTTCGGCGGGTTCATCGCGCTTTACGGCGTGAAGGAAAGCATCGCGCTGATCGAAAGGGCGCTGACCGGGGAATTGGCGGGCGCTTGAAGATCGCCGCGCAACCTATTGCGATAAAACTATATTTAAAATCGTCTGTGCGGTCGTCCTCCCCATCGCGTTTCCATAAATATCCCGGGGGTGAGGCCGGAACGGCCGAGGGGGCAGCGCCCCCTGCGCGTCCTCCGCGCGTATCACGGTCCCGTTTCTGAATGCGCCACAAAAACGCCCGGCTCCGCGCCGGGCGTTTTGTCATTTCCGGCGTTCGGTCGTCTCAGTGCTTCTCAACGCTTTCGACGCACCTTTTGCGCGATCCGGGCATCGGTCCGGCGTCGGGGTCCGGTTTGGCCCAGGCGCAGCGCAAAGGGGAACGTGGATGAACATGGCGGTTACCGACGGGCTGGCACTGATGCCACCCGCATTCGAGGCGGGTCTGGGCGTATGGTCGCGGGAGGACGGTCTGCCGGGATCGGCGACCTATCTTGGCTCCGGCACGGCGGCGGTCGTGGCGGCGGATCCCGATTTCGGTTCCTGTCTTGAACTGGTGAAGACGCTCGGCACGGAAAAGCTGCGCTACATGGGGCAGACGCCGATCCTGCCCGGCTGCTATCTGCGGATCACCGCGCGGCTCAAGGCGATGAGCGGCAACCGTCCGAATGTGCGGATCGCGGGATATGCGGTCAATGCCGCGGGCGCGCATGTCGGCGGGCTGACCGAGGTCGGCAGCACCGTCACCCTGTCGGATTACGGCCGGGTCACCACCGTTTCGGCGATCGTCGGCACCGGTGCGCGGGGCGGGGTGGACATGGTCTGGGGCACCGCGCCGGCCTATGGCCATTTCGGGCTCGACCTGATCGGGCTGAACGGCGGCGTCGTGCGGATCGACGATATCCAGATCGAGGATGTGACCGACGTCTTCCTGCGCACGATGATGGATTGGGTCGACGTGCGCGACTATGGCGCAAAGGGCGACGGCGTGACCAATGACCGCGCGGCCTTCGCCGCGGCGGATGCGGCCGCGAACGGGCGCTCGATCGTGGTGCCGGCGGGAAAATACTATATCGGCAGCAGCCTGACGATCACCGCCCCGGTGCGGTTTGCGGGAACGGTGGCAATGCCGGTCGCGGCGCGCCTGATCTTGCAGGGGAGCTACGATTTCCCGACCTATGCCGCGGCCTTCGGCAACGAGCTTCTGGGCTTCAAGAAGGCCCTGCAGGCGCTGTTCGCCTATACCGACCACAACACGCTCGACCTCAAGGGGCGGCGCATCGAGGTGACCGAGCCGATCGACGTCAAGGCGCTGGCACCCGACATCACCTCTTTCTCGAACCGGAGGGTGCTGCGCAACGGTCAGTTCAACATCATCGAGGGGACGGCGTGGAACGACACGGTCGTGACCTCGCAGGCGACCTATTCGACGCTGAACCCCAAGGTGCTGACCAATGTGGCGAATATCGCCAATATCCCCGTCGGCGCGCGGGTGACCGGCACCGGCGTCGGGCGCGAGGTCTATGTGCTGGCGGTGGATGTGGGGGCGGGCTCGCTCACGCTGTCGCAGCCGTTCTACGGTGGCTCGGGGACGCAGGTGCTGACCTTCACCCGGCACAAATATGTGCTGGATTTTTCCGGGCTGGCGAAGCTCGACCGGTTCAACATCGATGACGTCGAATTCCTGTGCAATGGCGCGGCAAGCTGCATCATGCTGCCGCCCTCGGGCGAGATGTTCCAGATCCGCGATTGCTACGTGGTGCGGCCGAAGGACAAGGGCATCACCTCGATCGGGCGCGGCTGTCAGGATCTGCTGGTGGACCGCTGCCAGTTCCTGTCGAATGAAATGACGGTGGCGGCGCCCGAGCGGGTGTCCATCGCGCTCAACGTCAATGCGAATGACGTGAAGATCCGCGAAAGCCGCTTTGTGCGGTTCCGCCATACGATGCTGCTGGCCGGGACGGGGCATCTGATTGTCGGTTCGCACTGGTTCCAGGGGGATGACACGACGCTGGGGCCGCGGCTGCCGGGGCTGGTCTTCTGCCAGCCGAACGTGCAATCGGCGGTGACGGGCAATTACATCGACAATTCGACCATCGAATGGACCAACGAATATGCGCCGGATCCGAAGTTCGGGACGGAATATTCCTTTGGCGGGCTGACGGTGACGGGCAACACCTTCGTCTGTATCCGCACCACGTCCTGGTTCACCTGGTTCTCGGTGAAGCCTTATGGCGCGGGGCATTTCATCCATGGTCTGAACGTGTCCGGCAACGTGTTCCGCACCGTCGACTGCACCATCGACCGGATCGAGGCGGTGGATACGACCTTCGCCACGCTCGACAACGAGAGGATGCGCAATGTGCGGTTCTCGGGGAACGCGTTCAACGGGGTGAACCAGCTGACCGCGAATCCGGTGATGGTCGAGGTGAACCAGGCCACGGCGCAGTCGGTCTGGACCGTTGCGGCGGGGGCCTATCTGCCCTTCGCCGGCTGGGCGCGGAATGTCGAAAGCGTGGTCAGCGAGGGGCCGATCACCAATGGCGCGGGCGCGCGCGTGACGGGAATGCCCTTCGTTCAGGTCGAGCAGGGCACCGCCCGGCGAAACGTGACGCTGAACTGGCCGGAGCCGGCGATCGGGCGGGTGCAGATGGTGCTGCGGATGGACAATCCGAACTGACGGGCATCTTTTCCCGGTCAATATTCATATAATTCAGTCCCTTGGCGGAGCACGCTTCGCCAAGGGTATCACCAAGGGTATCACGTTTCTGTTCTGTGCCTGTTCTGTTCACTGGCGTTTCTCCCGCGCCTGACGCGCACGCACGATCTGGCGGGCTTCGCCTGCATACTTGATGACCATCTTTTTCGTGGCGTGGCCGGAGTAGGCGGCAATCTCGTCGTCATCGCAGCCTGCCCATGCCAATTCCATCACGCCACGATAGCGCAGGGCATGCAGGTCATAGGCCTCAAGCCCGAGGCGCTGACGCTCGGCAAGCATCAGGTGGGACATGCCGTTGTAGTTCATGGGGTTCCCGTCCCGCGTGATGAGAATGGAACGGGCGGCGATCGGCACGGCGCCGAGCGACGCCTTGGCGCAGTCCAACGCGGCCTTGAGGTTCGCAGTGCAGGGCAGCACCAGCGGCTTGTCGGTCTTGTTCTGACGCAGGGTGAGGGAATCGCCGTCATAGTCACCCCACCGGAAGCCCACCCAGTCGCCGGGGCGCTGGACACTGCCCACGCCGATCTCGAAGATCAGACGGGGAAGCGGCTTGGCCTCGGCCCGGAACTTGTCCACCGCCCAATCGGGCCAAGGCAGATGTTCTTTCTTCCGCTCAGTGGGCGTCTTGAGCGCGCGGACACCTTTCGCCGGATTGTTCTGGATCCACCCCAGGTCAATCGCGTGTTCGCAGAGAACCACGAGCATCTGGGGGATGTAGTTCGCAAACCGGGTGCGGTGCGCGTTCGCCTTCTGCGCCGCGATCACATCGGAGCGGCTCAGCGCCTTCACGTCCCGGGTGCCGATCTTTTCGCGCAGGTAGTCCATCACCCTGTCGTAGTCCGAGCGCGTGCGGGGCTTGAGGCTCGTCCAGCGATCCGAGGTCCGGTAGTCATCCATCAGCGCGGCCCATGAGGTTTTCGCCTCGAACCGCTTTCCGGTCAGGATTTCCCAATACTGCTGATCGAACGCTTCCGTGCCCTCGTGGGCATCGATGCGGATCAGCTTCATGCCCTTCTTGCGGAAATAGATGCGTCCCGAGGGGTGCCTCCACAAGTATTTTTTCACCATTGCACGCCTCCCATCCCTTCCACCGCGTCACCGTTCCCGATCATGCGCAGGGCCTCGGCACTCCACCGAATCGCACCGGGGGCGATTTCCCGGCCACGCGGAAGGTGTCCCGCCTCCACATGCGAACGGAACTCCGCGACGCCCATATCCAGCAGGGCGGCGGCGTTCTTCTCGTTCACATAGAAGGGGGGCACGCGGCTCATCAGGCGGTGGCCCCCTTCGGATAAGCGATCCCGAGAACCTCGACGGGGCGATAGCCCACGCGAACTACGACTCTGTCGAATACGTCGCTCATATTCACGAAAATGCAGCCTTCGCGTCCAGCGGGCGCTTTGAATACGAGGTCGGTGTAGAGCTTAAGCGCCGAGTCATTGGGCGCCATGAAAACTTCATCGGACCAGCCCGGTCCAGCGACCAAAAGTGTGATTCCGGGGCACTTATTGAAAGGGCAGCCGGGCACGCGTTCGGGGGTGCCGCCAAGGGGGCCGCCCCCGGTGTGCGCAAACATGTTAGCGGCTTTAAACGCCGACTTAAGATCCCCCATGCCAGCATCCACCAGAGCCTTGGCGGCGGCAATTTCGATCAGGTTGAAAAAGCTGTACTGACGGTGGCGACCTTGCGATCCCCCACCTACAATATCCTTTTGGCCGATAATCAGCTGACGCTTTAGCCAATTTTGCAGCGTGTCGTTGTTCACTCCGGTGGCCTCGGTAATTTGGCTCGTGGAGAACTTGGCGTGAAAGATATTCATGATAACCCCCTATGGTTGCCTGACCATATATCGGCGTCAGGCATATTGTCAACTGACCATATGAAGTTATGCCCAAACTAATGCCCGCGCCTCTGCCCAGAAACCCGGAGCCTCACGTTCACTGGGCAGCCCAAACACGCCAAAGCTAGTCCATGCGGCCACCTTCGCCGTGAAGTCTTGGGCGGTCACACAGGGAGTGGCCATCATACGGTCTTCGATATCGGTGCGGCGTTTCCTCATGGCTTCACAGATCGCGTCGCCTTTCGGCGTGTCGGGGTGCGCGCGATATGCCGCGCATTCTTCGGCCTCTGCCGCCTGCCATGCGCGGAAGAGGCGCATGACCGGAGTTTCTGTAGCATCGGCCTGCCCGGGTGCGGTGATGGGCAGAAGAGCGAGCGGGGCAACACAGAGAAGATCACGGCGCATCATGCTGCTTCACCTTTCGGCAGATTGACGACATCCAACCCGGCATTCAATTCTTGAGCCAGCTCCTGCGCGCCTGAAGTGAGGCACAACGCAAGATCAATCCGGTCAGGATCATCCACGACCGCATCAAGAGCCGCCAAGACGGCTTTGAGCTGCCGGGAACATGTCCGCATTCTGTCCATGTGATTTTCACGGCCAATCATGCCCGGACCTCCATCAGCTTGCAGGTCCGGCGCAGGGCGATGCGCATGTAGCTGCGGGCTTCGCGTTCGGTCTGGCTGTAGCCGGTCGGGCGTTCGGTGGCGTCCAGCGCCAGCGTGAGCATGTCGTGGATTTCATTCAGGCGGTCGGAAGGCAAGCCGGTGACGGCTGCCGGAACAGGGTTCGGCATGACAGGACTCCATTGATCTCAAGTTTCAGTATGATACTATTGGCTCAGAAAAAGCTTAAAGTCAATACCTCGGGATAAATGTGATCCTTATGGATGAAAAACGCCCAACCGGACGTCAACTTGCCGCAGCCCGCGCTCTTGCAGGCCTCTCGCAAGCAACAGTTGCAGCAGTTGCGCGGATTTCTGTGCCCACGCTAAAACGTATGGAAGCCAGCGAGGGGCCTGCGGTAGGTATGGCGAACAACGTCGAAGCTGTGTGCCGCACCCTAGAAGCCGCTGGCGTCGAGTTCATCCCCGAGAACGGCGGCGGCGTCGGGGTGAGGTTGCAGAAATCTTAGCGTGGGCCTAAGCTTCTTATCCATCGTGGGACCGCTTACCGAAACTGTTACCAGAACAGAATATAACTGTTCCACATACATTGGTAACAGTTACCAACTATAAGATAAGAAAAGAAAATATAAGAAAATAAAGCACACGGAACGGAACAGGAAAACTGACGGAACCTGTGGATAACCACGAAAGGACCATCGATAATGGATGATGGAATTGCGCAGGATATCGCCACTGAGTTGGAAGATATCGCAAAGAAGCTGGCAAAGCAGAACGAACTGCGTGAGGAATCTAACGACTTACACAGATCATTGATACCGGTGCTGCAAGCAGTGGCGCAGGAGCTTTTGGAATTGCGGAAACATCTCGCCGATGAAGGCCCCGCCAGCGCGAAGCATGACGAGGCCAGATGATCGCCCCCGGCTCTATAACCGTGACGATCTGCGCCGCGCCCCCGGAAGTTCAGAAGGGCCGCGCCTTGACGGGGTTTTCGGGTATGACGCCGGGCACTCACCGTCTAATCCCAGGTGCTTCGCGTGGATAAGCCGCAGGCGCACCCCGCCTAAACTCAGTCCTGCCAGTCGATGAATGACAGCGCGTCCTGTAGGGTAGGGCCGTCGATCCCGGCTTCCTTGGCCTGCGCCAGAGCGCCGATCATCGTTGCCAGCGCGCGGGCCTTGCCGCCGGCGTCGAAAGCCTGCATCGGGCGCACCACGTCGACCTGAACGCCTGCGCCGAGCTTCTCGGCCGCTTCCTCGGCCATGATATTGGCGATCGGCTGCAATACGATCTGGGCAAGATGACGCTGCGCCTCGCGAACCAGCGGCCCGGTGGTCGCCGGGTTGAACAGCCCGGGCAGGATACCAAAGGTGCCGTAGATCGCGCCCTTGGCCTCGGTCAGCATCTTGTCCGCCAGCGTATCGGACAGATCCGGCGAAAGCTGATCCGGGGCCTTGCCAAGCTGCGGGTGCATCCCGGCTCCGACAGCCTGCGCTACGCCTTCCACAACCATCGTCGCGCCACGTTTGCCGACAAAGGCAGAGCGCAGCGATGCCATATCCTCGGCCGAGCCTTCCGGCATCGGCACGATCTGGCTGCCGATCGGGGCATCCCGGAACACGTCGCGGAGCGCAGTTTCCAGCTGTTCCAGCAGATCCGCCGAAAGCCGCGCCCGCCGCAGCGGTGCCGTTCCGGTCCAAGGGGCCACCACGTCCGAGCCGATGCGGAAGTGCAGCACCTCGCCCGCCAGCACGGTGTCGGAGCGCGGCCCGCCCGCTTCGGGGATGGAAACCCGATAGGCCCGGGGCTCGCCGTCGCGCGTGGTCAGATCCCAGTCCGAGCAAGGCACCAGCCGGTCGCGGATCAGCCAGACGCTTTCGCCCCGCAGCGCGAGAGAGCGTGCGGTGAGTGCCAGCATCCTCCGGGACAGCAGATCCGTGCCCTTCACATCCGCGAGGCTCAGGCCGCTTTCCCACAGGCTGACCGACGATTGCACCGCCGCCGTCAGCTCCCCGAGGCCCGAAACGCCCGAGATATAGGACTGTCGCGCCGCAAGGATTTGCGCCGTGTAGCCGGTCGAGGATGCCGAACGGGTTTCAACCTGGGGGACAACCTGCCGTTTGAACCATCCGAACATCAGAGCCTCCAGCGGTTCAGGTGATGCGCCACGACACGTTCCGCCACCTCGCCCACGGGCTGCCAGTTGCGGGCCTCGATCTGGGCTTCGGAATAGGCCGGCCGGGTGACGGCCGACAGCTCGAACAGCTCGGCCGAAGCGATGGTGCGCAGGATGTCAGCGCCCCGGCGTTCGATCCGCTCACCGCCACTCGGAACACGGAAGCCCGGCGAAAGTCCCCGGATCAGCCCCGCCGCATGGGCCGAGAGGAAGTCCCGCGCCCATGTGGTGGCGCCCTCGATCCGCGCCTCCAGCGTCAGTGCATCATCGGAATCGGTCAGTGTCAGGGTGCCGGCCGAGCGCGAGGCCAGCGGCTTTTCGTAGTCGTGACCGGACAGCAGGTGGATTTCGTCACCTGCCTCGATCCTGGTGCGGAAGGCGCGGGGGGCAATCACCTCGCGCCGCCCCGCCGCGATTTCAGTTTCCCGGCCATAGGGGAAACGGGCCGTCAGGCGGGTTGCCCCGCCATCAGACCGCAACTCAAGGCTGCCCGTGTGATCGCCCCAGAGCATCAGATCTGCACCCCGGTCAGGACGCGCAGCTGCGCCGGGCGGGCCACCGCCACGTCAACCGTGGTCAGCGCCGTGAGCCGCAGGCCACCCGACTGTGCGTCCGAGAACGGATCACGGATCACGTCGATCGCGCCCCAGATGCCCACCGTGATCGGGGGGATGCCGCCCGCCCCCGTGGTCAGCAGCGCCGTGGTCGCCGAAGCCGCCGGAGCCGCCAGCGCGTTTGCCGACATGGCGATGTTGCCCGCCGGAATGTTGCCGGTCAGGCGGTCCCATTCCGAAACGGCGGTGCCGGCGATGAGCGTATCGTCCAGCTTGGACCAGACCTCGGGCCGGATCAGCGCCAGCACGTCCGAAGCCGCGGCGGC
Source organism: Paenirhodobacter populi (assembly GCF_004022215.1). GTDB lineage: Bacteria > Pseudomonadota > Alphaproteobacteria > Rhodobacterales > Rhodobacteraceae > Rhodobacter > Rhodobacter populi. Next base: position 102,287 of record NZ_SAUZ01000011.1, on the reverse strand, counting down.
CGCGTTGCCGGTCATGAAGGCCACGACTGCGGCGCGGAACGCCGACCAACTGGCCGCAGCGCTCACCGCCTGTTCGGTGATGCCGTAATCCGCCGCCCCGGTGATGACGCCGAGCGGTTGCCCATCCACGCCCGTGCCGAGGAACACCGCCTTGTCGAGTTCGGCCCCGATCGTGCCGAGCATGTCCGACCGGATCGACTGTTCCAGCGTCTGCCCGGAGTATTTCAGGGCGTTGCGGGTGATGCGCATATGCACGCCGAGGTTGTGATCCGGTTTCAGGGTCCGGGTTTCCTCGGTGTAGGGCACCGGCCCCGGAACATTGTCCGCCTCGCCAGCCCATCCCGCCGTGACGCTGGACGAGGTGACGGGGATCCACACATCACCCACATCGACGTTGATCGTCGCCGCGCCCATCTTCGCCGCGACAGAAGCGGGGAACAGCCGCGCGACCGTGGCATAGAGCTGGCCGGGATAGGTGATGCCGCCCGAAGTGGTTTCGCCCGCACGCTGTTCCAGAGCGGCCAGCGGCACCGGCATCCCCTGAAACGATCCGCGGTTGCGCAACTCGGTCACGATTTCCGCCGTCTGCCCCGAGAGCATCTTGCCGGTGTCGAGCGCATGAACGATCTGGCGCACCTCGAAGCGGCCCATCAGATCCGCCCATTCCTTGCCCGAGCGGGTTTCCAGATCAGCCCCGGCCTCGCGCCGTTCGGTATCCTCGGCAATGAGCGCCGCACGATAGCGGGTTTCATTCGTCGAGTATTCCCGGTCGAGGTCGCCCATCTGGCGCACTTCGTCCTCGGTCGGGTTCGTCTTGCCTGCCAGCGGCGCAATGGCCTGGCGGATTTCGGACTGCCGTTTGGCAATCTTGACACTATCGAGCATGGTCATTCCTTTTCAGCTCGGGTTGCAGTTTCCGCTGCCAGATCGGCAACGGCATCGGCCCAAGCTTTGCGCTCGGGGGATTTCTCTTTGTGGCCGCACTCGATCCGGGTCTTGCGCGTGTGGCAGGCACCGCAGAGGGCTTGCAGATTGCGCGGGTCGAAGGACAATTCCGGGTGCGTCCGCACGGATTTGATGTGGTCGATTTCCAGCCGCCGCCGATCGCCGCAGCACCGGCATTTCCAGCCGTCACGTTCGAGGATCTGTTGCCGCAGCACCTGCCAGCGCCGGGTCGAGGTGACATGCTTGGAATGGCGCGCGTGTTCCTTCCGGCTCACAGCCATAGCGCCCTCGCTTTCCGGGCCGGGGCCGCTTTCATCCGGGCGCCCTGCGCCACCGCCAGCACAGTTGCCGCCGCCGCGTCGATCCGCCCGAGGCTGCGCGCCTTCGCCAGCTTGTGGTTGCCTGCCGGATCAACCAGCGTGATCGCGTCCGAGAAGGCGAAGCGCAGAAGCATGGACGGGGCCACCTTCACCTCGCCGTCGAACAGGCCGCGGCGGAAGCGTTCAATGTCCTCGCTGCCGTCTTTCCAGCCGAAGCCGCGCCAGATGAACGGGACACGGGCCAGCCCCGCCGCCTGCATCGCCTCGGTGAATTCGGCATGGCGAAAGCGGTCACCGACGATGCAATCCGGGGTGATGCCGTCCAGGTGCTGGACGATCTGCGCCAGCCACGGGCCGGGCGGCACGGTCGCCTCGCCCAGAACCGACAGCTCGCCGCGTTCCTGCATCTGGCAATATCGGTCGGACACGCCATCGGACGCGCCGCGATCCGCGAGGGAAGGGGTTGCCGGGAAAGTGCCGAGGGCTTCCAGCCGCCCGGTTTCCGGCCAGTAGAACGCCGCCGCCGACATGCTGCGAGAGCCGCCGAGGTCCACGCCGAGGATGCAGGGGCCTTCGCGCTCGGGCAGATCGTCGGGCGAGACTTCGGCGCTCATCCATTCGTCAACCGTGACCAGCACCGAACGATCCTCGGTCGAAACCCGCTCGTTGCGGTTCAGGTTGCGGAAGCTGGACAGGGCCGAGCCGCCACGGGCGATTGCGCGCTGCGCCTGCGACACCAGCCACTCCGGGGTCGCGCCGATTCCCTCGGTCGCGCCGGGATTGGCAATGAGTAGGCTGTCCAGATCATCGGCGGGCAGGCCGAACGCCGGGCGATGCTCCTGAACATAGGTGCTAGGCGGCGGATCATCGAGCCAGCGGGAGAAGGTGTTGGCATCGTCCGGGGCCGAGGTCGAGATGATCAGCGCCCGCCCGTCACGCTTGCCGAGGCCGGAGAGGATCGCGTTTTCGAGGTTGTCGCCCTTCTCGCGTTCCCATGCCGCCCGTTCGTCCATGATCGCCAGCGTCGGAGCGCCGCCGAGAATGGATTTGCCATCAGCCGCGATCACCCGCGCCAGACCACCGCCGTTGCCAGCGAATTCCACTTCCAGCTTGGAGCCGCGCCGGACGATGAACTGGCCCTGATCCGCATCGGGCAGTCCTTGGATGTAGCCGAGAAGGAAGTTGAATGCGGTGCGGGCCTGATCGCGGTTTCGGGCTGCGAGGATGATTTCCCGCTTGGGTTGCGGCTGTTCTTCAAGCGCCCCCACCAGTTCAGCCAGCGCCAGACCTGCCGAGAGTGCGGTTTTCGCATTGCCGCGCCCGATCGACAGCACCCCGACCATGACTTTCTTCGCGAGAGCGCCTTTCACGAATTTTCGCTGGAAATCGGCCAGTTTCAGCGGTTTTCCGGCCTTTTTCCCCTCGGGAACGCACAAAAGGCCCAAAAACTGGATTGCGCGGATCGCCTGCGATTTTCCCCGGATTTTTTTCAGGAGAGAGAAAGGAACACTCCCGCCCCCGGTCCTCTGTCCCGCAGCTTTGGGGGCATTGGGACCAGTTTCCCCGAACAGGTCGCCCGCGGCTGCGGCGTGGTCGATCATCGTTTTGCCTTCCTCTCTAAATTCCACCGTCCTGCTGGATGGTGAGGGTTGTTGTGATGGGCATAGGACGACAGCCCACAGCGCTTGGCCGTGGCTGTCCCTATGCCCACCGCGATCTTGCTGGCCGGAGCCGGGCCGCCGCTTAGGGCCTCTCTGTGCGCGCGTCCTTCGCCAGAGAATTGACCGCTACTTTCCGCACTCGAACGCTGTGCGGGGGGTCGGGCTTCGGTCTTTCGGACTGCCCTTTGCATCTGACCCCACCCCGTGGTATGCTTCCTTCAATGTGAGCGGCCACCGTCTGAACCGTCCCGCGCACATCGGCCCACCGCGCCAACGGTGGGCTTTCTTCTTTCCTCAGTCCCCCTCGATCGGATTGAACTCGGGATCCTGCGGGCCGCTGTATTCGGTCAGCAGGCGACGCATGATCGCCTCTTGCTTGGCGGTCGGTTGCCAGTCCGGGCGCTTGCCGTGCTTCGCGATCGAGCGCACGAAGCCCCTCACGAAGTCATTCGCGTCGAGGTCGCCCATCACCCGGCGCACCACACCGGGCCAGCGCAGGGTCAGCATTTCGTCCAGTTCCAGCGAGGTCATATCGCCACCCCGCGATATCGCGCGACGATACGGGACGCGGCGAGGGACAGGCCCACGGGTCGCTCAGTGCTGCCGCCGCGGGCATCGAACAGCATCGCCGCCTGATCGAGGATCGCCAGCTTGAGGTCATCGGGCAGATCGCCCGCATCCTCGGGTAGCGTATATTCCGCCGCGTGGGCGACATCGCCAGCCGCCGCCGCCAGCATCAGCAGCAGGTCGGCGTCATCATCGGCGAAGTCGATGCGCGCATGGAACTTCGCAGCAGGAAGAAGGGCGGAAACGTTCATGCGGCCACCTCGATATTGCTGATGTGATGGAAGAACGCCGCCTGATCCTTGGGCGTCATCGCCTCGAACGCGGCCAGCGCATAGGCCTTCAGCTCATTGCGCGAGGCCCAAGACGCCCACGACCGGGCGTCGTCCATGCCGCCGAGGAACGCGGGCAAGGGGCTGCCGGTCGCGCCAATGGCGGCGGCGGCGGTCATCGCCGCGGTGTCAGCATCGAGCGAGGTGAGCGCCGAACAGGCCAGCATCGCCCGCTCGGCTTTGGTCATCCGGGCTACCGCGACGAAACGGAAATCGGACCAGGCATCGGGGGTGCCAAGCGTCAGCGTATAGCCGAGCATGCGCGACATGCGCTTGTGCTCGGGTTTCATGAAGCTGGAAAGAGCGTTTTTCTGCTTTCGGATGGCGGTATCATGTTCACCCGCCGTTCCCTTTTTGTCGCGATACTTTTTGTGACTTATGCCAATGTTTTCGCCAGTTTTTGTTTTGGATGGACAATCCGAACTGACGGGCCGAACTGACAGGGCGGGCCGGCGGGGCAGGTTGTGCCCGCCGGCTTCGCGCCGCGCTTGCATTCGGATGCGGATCGGCTAGTAAATCGGATGTCGGAGGTTCTCATCGAAAGGACGCCCCATGCGCGCGCGCATCTATCAGCCGGCCCGCACCGCCATGCAGTCGGGGCAGGCCAAGACGAAGGCCTGGTATCTGGATTTCCCGCCCGCGGATGCGCGGGAACTGGACCCGTTGATGGGCTGGACCAGCTCGGACGATACGCAGGCTCAGGTCCGGCTACGGTTCGACAGCCGCGAGGCCGCCGAAGCCTATGCGCAGGAGAACAACATCGACTATACGGTGATCGAGCCGCACAAGCGCGGGGCCAACATCCGCCCGCGCGGCTATGGCGAGAATTTCGCCTCGGACCGCTGGGGGAACTGGACCCACTAGGTTCTGCAATCCGGGTGAGGCGTCGCGCTGCCTCAGGGAATACTTTGGGCTGACTTCAGGTCAGTTACTGACGCCCGGAATTGCGCAACCATGGATCCGAAGAAACGGCATTCCCCAATCGGTCGGCCTTGCTTTTTCAAAGTCACCCGACCGGATTGTCTTCCATTCATCTTTCCTTAAATATCCCGGGGGTGAGGGCCAGCGGCCCGAGGGGGCAGCGCCCCCTTGCGCCCTATCCGCATGCCATGCGATCGGGATTCTGGACCTTGGTGCGGTTTGCGGGCGGGATGGCCCGCAGCGGAAGGGGCCCGAAGGCCCCCTCGGCGATCAGGCTTCCATCGCCTCGAGTTCGTCGATGAAGCCCGCGATCATGTCCAGCCCGCGATTCCAGAAGGCCGGATCCGACGCATCCAGCCCGAAGGGCGCCAGCAGCTCCTTGTGGTGTTTCGAGCCGCCCGCCTCCAGCATGGCGAAATACTTGGACTGGAAGTCCGGCAGGCCGCCCGCATAGGTCGCATAGAGCGCATTCACCAGCCCGTCGCCGAAGGCATAGGCATAGACGTAGAAGGGCGTATGGACGAAATGCGGGATATAGCACCAGAACGTCTCATACCCCGGCATGAAGTCGAAGGCATCGCCCAGACTTTCGGCCTGCACCGACATCCAGAGCGCGTTGATATCCTCGGGCGTCAGCTCGCCCTCGGCGCGCGCGGCATGCAGCTTGCATTCGAAATCGTAGAAGGCGATCTGGCGGACGACGGTGTTGATCATGTCCTCGACCTTGCCGGCGAGCAGGGTCTTGCGCTCGGCCGGGGTCTTGGCGCGATCCAGAAGGGCGCGGAAGGTCAGCATCTCGCCGAAGACGCTCGCGGTTTCGGCGAGCGTCAGCGGGGTCGAGGCCAGAAGTTCCCCCTGTTTCGCGGCCAGAACCTGATGCACGCCGTGGCCGAGTTCATGCGCCAGCGTCATCACGTCGCGCGGTTTGCCCAGATAGTTCAGCATCACATAGGGATGGACGGTGGTCACGGTCGGATGGGCAAAGGCGCCGGGCGCCTTGCCGGGCTTCACCCCGGCGTCGATCCAGCCCCGCTCAAAGAACGGCTGCGCGATTTCCGCCATCTTCGGTGAAAAATCCGCATAGGCGCCCAGAACGGTGGCTTTCGCCTCGTCCCACATGATGGTGCGCGGGGTTTCGGTCGGCAGGGGGGCGTTGCGGTCCCAGATCTGCAGCCTGTCGAGGCCGAGCCATTTCGCCTTCAGCCGGTAATAGCGGTGGCTGAGCCGCGGATAGGCGGCGACGACGGCGTTGCGCAGCGCCTCGACCACTTCGGGCTCGACATCGTTCGACAGGTGGCGCGCGGTCTGCGGGGTGGGCATCTTGCGCCAGCGGTCCTCGATCTCCTTGTCCTTGGCGAGGGTGTTGTGGACCCGGGCAAAGATCTTGAGGTTGTCGTCGAACACGCCGGCCAGCGCCTTGGCCGCCGTTTCGCGTTTCGCGCGGTCGTGATCCTGCATCAGCGTGGTGGTGGCTTCGAGGTTCAGCTTTTCCCCGTCCACGTCGAATTCCAGCGCCGCCGTGGTTTCGTCGAACAGCCGGTTCCATGCGGCCGCGCCGACGACCGACTGGTCATGCAGGAATTTCTCCAGTTCATCCGACAGCTGATAGGGCTTCATCGCCCGCATCCGGTCGAAGACCGGCTTGTAACGCGCAAGCGCCGGGTCCGAGAAGAGCGCCTGATAGGTCGCATCCTCGATCCGGTTGAATTCGAGCGAGAAGAACACCAGCGGCGTGGTGTAGCCGGTGATCCTGTCCTGCGCGTCGGACATGAATTTCGCCCGCCCGGCATCGACGGTGTTCTGGTAGTAGCGCAGCCCGGCGTAGGACATGATCCGCCCGGCGGTGGTGTCGATCGCCTCGTAGCGGTGGATGCATTCGGCCATCGCGGCGGCGTCGAGGGTGGCGAGCTTGCCTTCGTAATCCCGCGCGAAGGCCGCGCATTCGGTTTCGAGCCAGCCCATGTCACGGGCAAGTTCCGGCGCGTCGGGCGCGGTGTAGAGATCGCTCAGATCCCAGTCGGGCAGGGCGCCGAAGCCACCCGCCCCGCCGGGCGCGGCCCCGGATCCGGAGTTGGCATCGGCAAGGGGAAGGGGGGAATATCTGGTCATGGCGTCCTCATTTTCCGGTTGCCTTCCAGATAGGCGCGGGGGTGGGCCGGGCGCAAGGGCCGAGGCCCCCGCCCGGGTCATGTCCTGCCTTGCCGGGGGCCGGATCCACCCCCGATCCCCGTGTGTCCCGGGTGGGATAGGGGCGCCGTCTTGCGGAAAAATTGGGCGGTTATCGCCGGTATTGCGAATATTTGGTCGAAATCCGTCGCGGATGTGCTAACGTAATAGGCAATGTCGTAAAAAATAGTCACACGCCCCCGTGGGAAAGGGAATAACTGATGCGGTGTGCTTCCTTCCCCGGAAACCGCTGCTTAAGCTTCACTCAAGGCCGGAGGAATCAACGCGCCATGAGCACCTATTTCAACGAGATGTACGAGCACGGTCAGGTCCGTGAGCCCTATGCACGGCTTGAGGACTGGACCAGGGCGATGCCCGCCGAATTGCGGCAGATGAAGCAGGCGGAGGCCGAGGCATTGTTTCGCCGGATCGGCATCACCTTCGCCGTCTATGGCGAGGGTGGAGACCCGGATCGCCTGATCCCTTTCGACATGTTCCCGCGGGTCTTCACCCAGAACGAATGGCGCAAGCTGGAACGGGGCATCAAGCAGCGCGCCCGGGCGCTCAACGCCTTTCTGCTGGATGTCTACGGCCGGGCCGAGATCGTCAAGGCGGGCAAGGTCCCGGCGACGCTCGTCTACCAGAACGAGGCCTATGAACGCGCCGTCGCGGGCTTCACCCCGCCGCGCGGGATCTACAGCCACATCGTCGGCATCGATATCGTGCGCACCGGGGCGGATGAATTCTTCGTGCTGGAGGACAACTGCCGCACCCCTTCCGGCGTCAGCTACATGCTGGAAAACCGCGAGATCATGATGCGGATGTTCCCCGACCTGTTCCGCGAAAACCGGATCGAGCCGGTGGACGGTTACGCCGATGCGCTGCGCCGCACGCTCGCCTCGGTCGCGCCGGCGAAATGCGACCGCGAACCCACGATCGGCATCCTGACGCCCGGCCATTTCAACTCGGCCTATTACGAACACAGCTTCCTTGCCGACCTGATGGGGGTCGAACTGGTCGAGGGGGCGGATCTGTTCGTCGAGGGCGGCTTCGTCTGGATGCGCACGACCGAGGGGCCGAAGAAGCTCGACGTGATCTACCGCCGGATCGACGATTCCTTCCTCGATCCGCTGTGCTTCCGGCCGGATTCGATGCTTGGCGTGCCGGGGCTGATGGATGCCTACCGCTCGGGCGGGGTGACGATCTGTTCCGCGCCGGGGGCGGGGGTGGCCGACGACAAGGCGATCTATACCTTCGTGCCGGAAATGGTGCGCTTCTATCTGGGCGAGGAGCCGATCCTGAACAACGTGCCGACCTGGCAATGCTCGAAGGCCGACGACTGCAAATATGTGCTCGAACATCTGTCGGAACTGGTGGTCAAGGAGGTTCACGGCTCGGGCGGTTACGGGATGCTCGTCGGTCCGAAATCGACCAAGGACCAGATCGAGACGTTCCGGCTGAAGATCGAGGAGAATCCCGACAATTACATCGCGCAGCCGACGCTGTCGCTGTCCACCACGCCGACCTTTGTCGAAGAGGGGATCGCGCCGCGTCACGTCGACCTGCGGCCCTATTGCCTTGTCGGCGAAAAGATCGAACTGGTGCCGGGCGGGCTGACCCGCGTGGCGCTGACCGAAGGCTCTCTCGTGGTGAACTCCTCGCAGGGCGGGGGCGTGAAAGACACCTGGGTATTGGCGGAGTAAGACCATGCTGAGCCGGACGGCGGAAAATCTGTTCTGGATCGCGCGTTACATCGAACGCGCGGAAACCATGGCGCGCCTGCTTGAGGTGGGGGCGCGGATCGCGCTGATGCCCTCGGCAGGGCATGGCTACAGGAGCGAATGGGAAAGCCTTTTGCAGGCATCGGGCACGGCCGAGGGCTTCGCCGAGAAATACGGCGACCCGGTGCAGCGCAACATCGAAAGCTATCTGTTCTTCGACCGCGACAACCCCTCTTCGGTCGTGTCCTGCATCGAGAGGGCGCGGGAAAACGGTCGGATCGTGCGCACAGCGCTGACGGCGCAGGTCTGGGACGCGCTGAACGTCGCGTTTCAGGAGATACGCCAGCTCGAACGCCGGCCCCGGTCGGAGCTGGAGCTGACGGTGCTGACCGAATGGGTGATGCGGCAGGCGGCGATGCTGCGCGGCGCGATTGAGGCGACACTGCTGCGCAACGACGGCTATTGCTTCCTCAACCTCGGCTTCGCGCTGGAGCGGGCGGACAATACGGCGCGGCTGCTGGACGTGAAGTATTTCGTGCTGCTGCCCTCGGTCGAACTGGTGGGATCGGGGCTCGACAATTACCAGTGGCAGACGCTGTTGCGCGCCTTTTCCGCCACGCGGGCCTTTCACTGGGCCTATGGCGGCGACATCACCGCGCGCAAGATCGCCCATTTCCTGATCCTGAACCAGCAAAACCCGCGGTCGCTGATTTCCGCGACGATTTCCGCGATGGATCATCTGGACGACTTGGCGCACACCTATCACAAATCCGGCCCGGCGCAGATGCGCGCCCGCGCGCTGGTGGGCGAATTGTCCGAGCTGCACATCGAAGAGGTCTTCGAGGAAGGTCTGCACGAATTCCTCACCCGCTTCATCCGCGATGTCGGGGAACTTTCGGACATGGTCTACAACGCTTATCTGAGCGGAGAATCCCGATGATCTTCACCGTCAGCCATGTGACGACCTATCGTTACGAAGTGCCAATGCGCTCGGCGGTGCAGTCGCTGCGGCTGTTCCCCTCGCGCTTCGACGGGCAGCGGACGATCCACTGGGATGTCGCGGTCGAGGGCGGCGTGCGCGGCGGATCCTTCCGCGACGGGGCGGGCGACAAGGTCGAGGGCTGGTCGATCCGCGGCCCGGTGACCGAGGTGTCGATTTCCGTCTCGGGGCAGGTCGAGACGATCGACAATGCGGGCGTGCTGCGCGGCCACCGCGAGGTGGCGCATCCGCTGGCCTATCTGCGCGAGACGACGGCGACATGGATCGACGACTCCATCGCCGCGCTGGCGATCGAGGCGGCGGGCGATGTCACCGATCCGCTGAGCCGCGCCCACCGGCTGTCGCGTGCCGTCAGCGAGGCGATCGCCTACACCCCCGGCCGCACCGATGCGCAGACCACCGCGGCCGAGGCGCTGGCTTTGGGCGAGGGGGTCTGTCAGGACCATGCCCATGCGCTGATCGCGGCGGCGCGGTCGCTTGGCATGCCGGCGCGCTATGTCTCGGGCTATCTCCATGCCCGCGACGACGGCGAATCGCACGAGGCGTCGCACGCCTGGGCGGAGCTTCATGTCGCCGGCATCGGCTGGATCGGGTTCGACGCGGCGAATCGCTGCTGCCCGGATGCGAATTACATCCGGCTCGGCTCCGGTCTCGATGCGCGCGAGGCGGCACCGATCAAGGGCGTGGCGCAGGGCGCGGGGGAAGAGGCACTCGAAGTCACGGTTGCCCTCGACGCCGTGCAGCAATAATGTGCCCCGATCTGCGAGCCCTGCCGCCTGTCCCGTGGGAAGAGCGTAAATGACCTATTGTGTTGGCCTTCTGCTGAACGAAGGCATGGTGCTGTTGAGCGATACCCGCACCAATGCCGGGCTCGACAATATTGCGACCTATCGCAAGATGTTCACCTTCGAGAAGCCGGGTGAAAGGGTGATCGTCATCATGACGGCCGGCTCGCTGTCGGTGACGCAGACGACGATCGCGCGCCTGCGCGAGGCGATCGACGACAAGGATTCCACCCCGGATCAGTCGATCATGCTGGCGCCGACGATGCTGAAGGTCGCCGAGATCATCGGCAATGCGTTGGCCTCGGTGCGGCTGGACATCGAATCGAAGATGGAGGCGTCGAAGGTTTCGACCTCGGCCTCGATGATCGTCGCCGGGCAGCGGCGCGGCGGCGGGATGCGGATGTTCCTCGTCTACCCCGAGGGGAATTTCATCGAAGCGACGGAAGACACGCCGTTTCTGCAGATCGGCGAGCACAAATACGGCAAGCCGATCCTTGATCGCGTGGCGCGGATGGACATGTCGCTGGACGAGGCACGCAAGGCGATGCTGCTGTCGATGGATTCGACGTTGCGGTCGAACCTGTCGGTGGGGATGCCGCTCGATCTGGTGATCATCCACAAGGACGATTGCCAGATTTCGGAACGGCGCCGCATCGAAAAGGGCGATCCGGATTTCTCGCGCATGTCGGAGATGTGGTCCGAGGCGCTGCGCGACGGCTTCACCAAGATCCAGATCTAACGCGCGGCGTCGAACAGCGCCGCCACCGCGTCATAGAACCGTTTGCGGCGGGCGGGCGTTTCCATCATCACCTCATGCTCGCCGCCCTCGACCACCAGCAGGCGGCCGCCGGGCCAGCGGGCCATGCGCTCATGCACCGGCCGGGTGTTGATGATTCGCTCATGGCTGCCGATCACGGTCAGGCAGGGCAGCGCGGGCGAGGGCAGGGCGGCCAGCGCCTGACATTCCAGAATGCTTTCCGCCGCCCATTGATAGCTCGGACCGCCAAGCGCCAGCCGGGGCTCGGCGCCGGCCTGATCGACGAGCCAGGCCCACATCCGCGCGTCGGTGGTCAGCATGTTGTCCTCGAACGGGGCGTGCAGGACGTAGGTTTCCGCCGTGGTGCCACGCACATAGGCCTCGGACAGGCGCCCGCCGCGCAGCCAGCGCGCAAGCTGCGGCGCCCAGGGCCGCAGCCAGCGCGGCACGCCCACCCCCCACATCGGCGCGGAAAAGGCGCAGGCGCGGAACGGATGCGCGCCCATCAGACGGCGCAGCGCGATCGCGCCACCCATCGAATGCGACAGCACGAACCAAGGGCGCGGCAGGTCCAGCGCCGCGCCCTGCGCCAGAAGCGCGTCCAGATCCCGCTGGAAATCGCCGAAGCGCAGCAGATGGCCGCGCGCGGGATCGGCATGGAGGCGCGGCGACAGCCCCTGACCGCGCCAGTCGATCGTGATCAGGCCATAGCCGCGCGCCGCGAATTCCATGGCTGCAGGCCCGTATTTCTCGACATATTCCGACCGGCCGGGCAGCAGGAAGACCGTGCCCTTGTCCGCGCCCTTGTCCGCCCCCGGCCAGTGCCCGACGCGCAGCCGCAGCCCGTCCGCCGTCGTCACCCAGAAGGCCCGCCCGCCATCCGGCCCGCGGGCAAGATCGTTGCGCAGCGGGGCTTCGGTCACGACAGCGCCGATCCCAGCTTCATCGCCAGCATCATCGGCCCGTCGACCTTCAGCCGCCCTTGCATGAAGGCCACCGTCGGGTTCACCCGCCCCTCGAACAGACCGCGGAACGTGTCGAGATCGGCGCTCAGCGTCACCTCGGCCGGGCCGTCGCCGGCGCGCACGCCCTGCGCATCGGCGATGATGCTGCCCTCGCCCTCGATCACGAATTTCGCGACCGGGGAAAATCCGTCCGGCAGACGCTTTGCCAAAGCCTCCACCGCCTTGTCGATCACCGTGCTCATCTGTTCCCCCGTCATCCGCTGTCCGTCATCCGCTGAAAGTGAACGAAACGCCGGGGCCAAGGCTCTCGCTTTTTGCGGCGCTTCGATTACATTCGTCTTATGAGCATCGGTGCGCGGAATAACAATTCAATCCTTATGGTCGTGATCGCGGCAGTGCTGATGGCGCAGCCCCTGCATGCGGAAACCGAAGGGTTGGACCGGCAGTTCGGTGAACTGGCCGATCCCGGTTACGCCGGCTGGTCGCGGGCCGAATCGGAAATCCGCATGGCGTGGTCGCGGTCCGGGTCCGCGCCGATGGATCTGTTGCTGAAGCGGGGGGAGGATGCGCTCGATGCCGGGGATCCGGCGGCGGCGGTCGAACATCTGACCGCGCTGACCGATCACGCCCCGGATTTCCCCGAGGGCTGGAACGCGCGCGCCACCGCCTATGCCATGTCGGGCGAATACGGCCCGGCCGTCGCCGACCTGCGCCGGGTGCTGAGCCTTGAACCCCGCCACTGGGGGGCGCTGTCGACGTTGGGGGGACTGCTTGATGAAATGGATGACAAGCCCCGGGCGCTTGCCGCTTTCCGTGCCTCTTTCGCCTTGAACCCGCACCAGCAGGATGTGAAAGACGCCATTGTCAGGCTGGAAAAGGAACTGTCGGGCGTCGCGCTGTAACCGCGCCCCCCGCGATGAGGAACAATGGCAGGGCGGATCACCGCGGTCCTCGGGCCGACGAACACCGGCAAGACGTATTACGCGATCGAGCGGATGCTGGCGCATCGCACGGGGGTCATCGGCCTGCCGCTGAGGTTGCTTGCGCGCGAGGTCTATGACCGCATCGTCAAGGCGCGCGGGCCATCGGTCGTCGCGCTGGTGACCGGCGAGGAACGGATCGTCCCCGAACGCGCCGCCTACTGGGTCGCCACGACCGAGGCGATGCCCGAGGTCGGCGCCGATTTCGTCGCCATCGACGAGATCCAGCTTTGCGCCGATCCGGAGCGTGGCCATGTCTTCACCGACCGACTGCTGAACATGCGCGGGCTGCACGAGACGCTGTTCCTCGGCTCGGATGCGATCCGGGGTGCGATCGCGGCGCTGGTGCCCGGCGTGCAGTTCATGCGCCGCGAACGGATGTCGAAGCTCACCTGGGCCGGATCGAAGAAGATCAGCCGCATGCCCGCGCGTTCGGCCATCGTCGGCTTCTCGGTCGAGAATGTCTATGCCATCGCCGAGCTGCTCCGCCGGCAAAAGGGCGGGGCGGCGGTGGTGATGGGCGCGCTGTCCCCCCGCACCCGCAACGCGCAGGTGGAGATGTATCAGAACGGCGACGTGGATTACCTTGTCGCCACCGACGCGATCGGCATGGGGCTGAACCTCGACATCGACCATGTGGCCTTTTCCGCCACGGCGAAATTCGACGGGCGCCGGATGCGCCCGCTCTTCCCCTACGAGATCGGCCAGATCGCCGGGCGGGCCGGACGCTACACCCGCGACGGCACCTTCGGCGTGACAGGCGAGGCTTCGCCCTTTCCGCCCGAGGTGGTCGAGGCGGTCGAGGACCACCGCTTCGCGCCCCTCCATCGCCTGCAATGGCGCAATGCGCGGCTGGAATTCGGCACCGCGGAACGGCTGATCCGCTCGCTCGAGGAAAGCCCGCAGAACCAGTGGCTGACCCGCGGGCGCGAGGCCGATGACCTGCGCGCGCTGAAGACGCTGACCGCCTTGCCCGAGATCGCGGACCGTCTGCGCCACCCCGCGGATGTGCGTCTTCTGTGGGATGTGTGCCGGATTCCCGATTTCCGCTCGATTTCCGAGGCCGAACATGCAACGCTTCTGGCGCGGATCTTCGGCTTTCTGCTGACGGGGCACGGCGTGCCGTCGGACTGGCTGCGGGGACAGATCGAACGCATCGACCGCACCGGAGGGGATATTGACGCTTTATCGCGCAGGCTGGCGTTTATCCGCACATGGACCTACGTCGCGCAACGCAAAGGCTGGGTCGATGATGAATCCCATTGGCGCGGCGAGACGCGCGCGGTAGAAGACCGCCTGTCGGATGCGCTGCACGGCGCGCTGACCCAACGATTTGTGGACCGGCGCACTTCCGTGCTTCTGCGCCGGCTCAAGCAGAAGGAGACCCTCGTGGCCGAGGTGAACGACAAGGGCGAAGTGACGGTCGAGGGCGAATTCGCCGGCCGTCTGGACGGCTTCCGCTTCCGGCAGGACGGGACTTCCTCGCCAGACGAGGCGAAGATGCTGGCGCGCGCCGCCTATGAGGCGCTGAAGCCCGAGTTCAGCCTGCGGGCGGACCGGTTCTACAATGCGCCCGACACCGAGATGGATTTCACCGAACAGGGTGGCCTGATGTGGGGCGACACGGCGGTGGGCAAGCTCGTCAAGGGCCCGGAGCCGCTGAAACCCTCGGTCGAGCCCTTCGTCGACGAAGAGGCCGGGGCCGATGTCGCCGAAAAGGTGCGCCGCCGTCTGCAGCATTTCATCGACCGCAAGGTCGCCGCGCTGTTCGAGCCGCTTCTGGCGATGAGCCGGGACGAGACGCTGACGGGCCTGGCCCGCGGTTTCGCCTTCCGTCTGGTCGAGGGGCTGGGCATCATCCCGCGCGAGACCGTGGCCAGCGAGGTCAAGGAACTGGATCAGGAGGCGCGCGGCAGCCTGCGCAAGCATGGCGTGCGCTTCGGCCAGTATACGATCTTCCAGCAGGCCTTGCTGAAACCAGCGCCGACGCGGCTGCGGCTGGTGCTGTCGTCGCTCTGGGACGGGTTGCAGGAATTTCCCGAAAGCCCGCCTCCGGGCCTCGTGACGATCCCGCATATCCCCGAGGTTCCGGCCTCGGCCTATACGCTGTCGGGCTATCGTCCAGCGGGGGCGCGGGCGATCCGCATCGATATGCTGGAACGGCTGGCCGACATCCTGCGCACGCAGGACACGCGCGGCGGGTTCGAGGCCAATCCCGACATGCTGTCGATCACCGGGCTGACGCTGGAACAATTCGCCGATCTGATGCAAGGGCTTGGCTACAAGGGCGAACGCGGAGAACGCGAAAAGACCCGTCCGACGCCGGAGCCGAAGCTGCCCGAAGAGGGCACTGAAGCCGCCGCGAACCCGATCCCCGAGGAAACCTCGCCCGTCGCCGAGGCGGAGGCCGAGGCCGCGGAAGCCGCGCCCGAGGTCGAGGTGTTCTACACCTTCGTCTGGGCCCCGCGCCCGCGTTCTCCGCGCCCCGAGCGCGGCCCGCGCCGCGATGCCGGCGGCGAGGGTGGCAACCGCCGCGAAGGCGGCAAGCCCGAGTTCCGCGGTGACCGTGAAAAGGGCGGCGGCAAACAGGGTGGCAAGCCGAGGGGCGACGGAAAGCCCGGCGGGAAGTTCGGCGGCAAACCCGGCGGCAAGCCGCGCCGTGACGACGCCGACAAGGGCGCCCGTCATTTCGAGGCCCGCCCGCCGAAGAAGGAAAAGCCGATCGATCCCGACAGCCCCTTTGCCGTTCTGGCCGCCCTGCGCGACAAGAAATAAGGCGGGATGGAGGCGCGGATCCGCATCGACAAATGGCTCTGGCACGCGCGGCTGGTCAAGACGCGCGGCCTTGCCGCCGATCTGGTGTCGGGCGGCAAGGTGCGGGTCAATGGCGCGCGGATCGAAAAGCCGGGCCGGGCCGTCGGGCCCGGCGATGTGCTGACCGTCTCTGTCGCCGGGCGCGTCCGTCTGCTGCGGATTCTCGACTGCGGTCTGCGTCGCGGCCCGGCAGGCGAAGCGGCGGAGCTGTTCCTTGATCTTGAGGCAGCGGTTCCACCGGAAGGCGGCATGGGCGAACAGGCGTCCTGACCGGATCGCGGCTTTGCGGCGGCTGGTCTTTCCCGCACCGATCCCCTTGATTGATGCCGCAACCGGGTCTAGGTAACCGGCGAACAAAGAAAGAATGATCCGGGGTTTTCCATGACCTATGTTGTCACCGATAACTGCATCGCCTGCAAATACACCGACTGCGTCGAGGTATGCCCGGTCGACTGCTTCTACGAGGGCGAGAATACCCTGGTGATCCATCCCGACGAATGCATCGACTGCGGCGTCTGCGAACCGGAATGCCCGGCCGATGCGATCCGCCCGGACACCGAGCCGGGGGCCGAGGAATGGGTTGAATTCAACCGCAAATATGCGGAACTCTGGCCGGTCATCACGCAAAAGAAGGATCCGCTGCCGGATCACGAACAGCATGACGGCGAAACCGGCAAGCTGGAAAAATACTTCTCCCCCAACCCGGGGTCGGGAGACTGATTCTACCCGGTTGCGGCGCTAACACGGCGATGCGGGGCAGGGCGGCGTTTCCCTTGCCGAAACGACCGGAAAGGCCGCTTTTTAGCGGGAATCCGGCTGTTCACCACATCGTGGGACATGGCGGCGCTTTGAGATAGCGCATTTTTGTGCTATATACTTGTCACATAAGAATTCGACCCCTCCCCTGATGGGACATCTGTCCATCGGTTGTTTCGGTGACGATTGAGAAAACATCGCGTCGCTTCGGCGACGGGGGTGTTTTCTGCGCTGAACGGGGGCCGCTGGACCGGCTGCAAGGAAGCGACTGAATGACCAAGACCAAGAAGACCGAGTTTCGTCCGGACGATTTCGTTGTCTACCCCGCCCATGGCGTCGGCAAGATCATGTCGATCGAGGAGCAGGAGATCGCCGGACTTCGGATGGAACTGTTCGTGATCTCCTTCGAGAAGGACAAGATGACCCTGCGGGTCCCGACGGCCAAGGCGCTCGACATCGGGATGCGCGGGCTGTCGACCCCGGATGTGGTGCTCAAGGCGCTGGAAACGCTGAAGGGCAAGGCCAAGGTGAAGCGGGCGATGTGGTCGCGCCGCGCGCAGGAATATGAACAGAAGATCAATTCCGGTGACCTGCTGTCCATCGCCGAGGTGGTGCGCGACCTGCACCGCGCCGATGACCAGCGCGAGCAGAGCTATTCCGAACGGCAGCTGTATGAAGCCGCGCTGGAACGGCTGACCCGCGAAGTCGCCGCCGTGTCGGGCACCGACGAAGCCGGCGCCGCGAAGAAGGTGGACGACGTGCTTCTGGGCCGAGCCGCCTGATCGGCAGATCTGGATGATAGATGTGAACAGGCCCCGGTGGGGCCTGTTTTTTTATGGCGTGGTTCGTTGCGGGCGCGTTTCACAAGCGGAAACGGAGTGCTGGCCGATGGAAAGAGAGGGGGCCAGCCCCCTCGCGCGTGCCGCGCTTCACCCCCGGGATATTTATGGAAACACGAATGGGAGGAAGCGCGTTCTGGCGCTTTGGGCATTTTCAGGGTGCGGTCGGGGCGGGCTTTTCCGGCGCGGGCTCTGACGTCGAAGGCTCCAGATCCGCGCGGCGGGAAAAGCGCGCCATCATCGCCGCTTCGAGCTCGGTGTTCAGTTCGCGCGCGCGGCGGATGTAGTCCGGATTGTCGGCCAGCGCCACGCCGGGCTTCCAGTATTGCGCCAGATCGCGCAGCGAGGCGCGGTCGAACTTGAAATACAGCCGTTCCAGCTCGGCCGCCTCGAATTCGCTCAGCCCGACATTTTCCAGAACGTAGCGCGCGGCGCGCAGGCTGGAATCGAACATCTCGCGGACGATGTCGTTGGCGCCGGCCTTGTAGAGCTCGAACACATGTTCGCGGTCCTTGGCGCGGGCGATGATATGCAGGTCCGGCCGCATCTGCCGCGCATAGGCCACCAGCCGGTTGGCCGAGGCCCGGTCGTCGAGGCTGACCACCAGCACCTTGGCCTTGCCGAGCCCCGCCGCCGCCAGCAGGTCGGGCCGCGTCGGGTCGCCGTAATGGCCCTTGAAGCCGAAGGTGCGCATGAGCTGGATGGTCTTGAGATCCGTGTCCAGCACCGTCGTCGGAAAGCCCGACATGGTGACCATCCGGTTCACCACCTGGCCGAAGCGGCCGATGCCGGCGATGATGATCGGCTGCTGTTCGTCGATCTGGTCGGCCTCGCGCGTCTCGTCCGACCGGATCCGGCGGGAAATCTGTTCCTGCAGGATGAACAGCAGCGGCGTGATCAGCATCGACAGGGCGATCAGCACCAGCACCTTTTCGGCGATGATGCCGGGCAGGATGCGTTGCGTGACGGCGAAGGAGACCAGCACGAAGCCGAATTCCCCCGCCTGCGCCAAACCGAGCGTGAACAGCCCCCGGTCCGATCCGCGCAGCCGGAAGACGATCGCCAGCACGTAGAGGATCGCCGCCTTCACCGCCACCAGCGCGATCACCAGCCCCATGATCTGGAAGGGCTGCGCGAGGATGACCGAGAACTTGATCCCTGCGCCGACGGTGATGAAGAACAGGCCCATCAGCAGGCCCTTGAACGGCTCGATGTCCGATTCCAGTTCGTGGCGGAATTCGCTGTCGGCCAGAACCACCCCGGCGAGGAAGGTGCCAAGCGCCGGCGACAGCCCGACGAGGTTCATCAGCGAGGCGATGCCCACCACCACCAGCAGCGCCATCGCGGTATTGATCTCGCGCAGGCGGGCGAGGTGGACGAAGCGGAACAGCGGCCGCACCAGATAATGCCCCGCCATCACGATGAAGGCGACGGCGGCCAGCGTCAGCAGCGTCACGCCCCAGCCGGGCAGGGATTCGATGAAATGCGTCGCGGCATTGTCGCCCGCCTCGGCCTTGGCAAGCGCCCGGGCGCCGGGCAGGGCCAGCAGCGGCAGGATCGCCAGCATCGGGATCACCGCGATGTCCTGCGTCAGCAGCACGGCAAAGGCGGAGCGCCCTCCGGCCGTCTGCAACAGCCGCTTTTCCGTCAGCGTCTGCAACACGATCGCGGTCGAGGACAGCGAGAAGATCATCCCGAGCGCCAGCGCCGTCGGAAAGCTCAGATGGAACGCAAGGCAGATCGCGCAGACCACCGTCATCGTCAGCACCACCTGCAGCCCGCCAAGCCCGACCAGCTTGTCGCGCATCTGCCACAGCGCCTTGGGTTCCAGTTCCAGCCCGATCAGGAACAGCATCATCACCACGCCGAATTCGGCGAAATGCTGGATCGAGCTGACATCCGACCCCGCGAGCCCCAGCACCGGCCCGATCACGATCCCCGCGCAAAGATAGCCGAGCACCGATCCCAGCCCCGCGCGGGTCGCCAGCGGCACGGCGATCACCATTGCAAACAGATACAGGGTCGCCTGAAAAAGAAAGCTGGTCATGACTGTCGGGACTCGGAACACGGGCCGCGAAAGCGGCCGCGCGGGGGATCATCTGCGAATGGATCGAACCTAGATGTTTTCGCCCCGGCGACAAGCCCGAAAACCGGGAAAACCCGTCCGGTTCCAAAGCTGTGACTGAAGCCTAGCTGCCTTGCAGCATCTTCAGCTGATAGAGCCGCACGCCCTTTTGATAGGTCAGCTGACCATCGCCGATCGCCGTGACCCGGCCGCCGTCCAGAAGATCGCCGACCGCGACCTTGATCATCCGCCCGTTCGGCATCCGCACCAGCGCGCGCCGGTTGCTGGAGGCGCCGTAGAGCCCGATCAGATTCATCTGCCGCATGGCCAGCGCGTTGGTCTGCGTCGCCTGCTTGGCGACCGAGGCGGAGGTGGGCATCTTGCGCAGCACCTCGGTCGGTTCGGGTTCGTCCAGTGCCTCGGTCGGGTCGGGCTTGCGCACGGCGACGGCGGCCTGACGGGTCTGTGCCGGGGCCTGCGGTTGCGCCTGCGCGGCGGGCTGCTGTTGCGTGCGCTGCGGCAGCTGGACCACCTGTTTCGCCGGCGCTGCGGGGGCGGGGGCCGGCGCGGGCGCCGCTGCCACGACGGGCTGGGGCGCCGGTTCGGCAATGGCCGAGGCCAGCGCCTGATCGATCGAGTTCCTGAACGTGCGCGGCCGCGAAGGCGGATGACGCGATACCGAAACCGCCTGCGCCGTCGCCCCGGCGAGATCGGCGGGTGCGACGGTTGCGGACGCGGCGGCAGGCCCGGGCGCAGAGGCGCCGGCAATGGCGGCGGGCCGCAGCGCCGGACGCGGGCTGAGGTTCAGCCCCGGCGTCGAAGGGGCCACGCGGTCCTGGGTACTTTCGGCGACAGCCGGCGTGCTGGCGGCCGGGACGGACAGCAGGGCCGCGGGGCGCGGCGGCGGCACCCGGCCGGGCTTGCCAGAAAACAGCGTGATCCCCTGCGGCAGGACGACGCCCGCCTCGGTCGGTTGGATCGCGCCATTCGCCGCAAGGCGGACGGGCTCGGGCGTGACCGTTTCGGCCCGGGCGAGGGTCGACAGGCTTTCCGCGCCTGCCTCCGGGCGGAACGCGGCACGGGTATCGGCCAGCGCGGCGACGATGGTCATGCACAGGATCAGCAGCGCCACCAGAATGATGCCCAGATAGCGCGGCTTGCCCCGCCGGACGGGCGCGTCGCTGGCCTCTTCCGGTGTGGGGGCGGTGCGGGTCTTCGGGGCGGCGGTCTGCAACTGGACCGGCGGACGCGGTTGCGCGGTGATCCTCGGCTCGGTCTTGGCGGGGCGGGAACCACGTCCGGGCCGTTTGCCGGGGCCTGCCAGCGCGAACCGGCCATCGCCCTGAGCGGTGCTGGCCGGCATGACGATCTCCGGCCTGTGCGAGGATCCGCCCGCCGGCAGCGCATCGCGGCTGACCCCGCCAAGGCGCGGCGCCTTGCCCGCGGATCGCGCGGTCGCACGGTGCGACAGCGCGGCGCGCGCCCCGCCGCCCGCAGCCGCGGCCAGCAGGGGGGGCGCAAGATCCTCGGCCGCCATGTCGTCTTCTGCTGCGGCCTCTTCGGGCACGGCGGCTTCCTCTTCGACGAGGGCCTCTTCCGCCGCGACGATTTCATCGAGGGCGGATTCTTCTTCGGCAAGCTCCTCGACGACGACCGCTTCGGCCTCGACCTCGGCTTCCGGCTTCGACTCCTCTTTATGGGAGGCAAGATATTCGGTCACGCGGGCAAGCGCGTCCACGGTCTGCGCGGGTTCCTTGGCCTCTTCCGGCACGGCCTCGGCGGCGACGGGTGTTTCCTCGACAACGGGTTCCGGTGCCGCTTCGGCGGCGACGGGCATTTCCTCGACAACGGGTTCCGGGGCGGCGATTTCCGCCGCGACAGGCACCGGCGGTTCCGCAGTTTCGGGTTCCGCCGGGACCTCGGGTTCGACGTATGGGGCAACGGCAATCCCCGGCTTGCCGGCGCGCCATTGTGCGATGCGTTCGGGATCCGGCAGGGGCTGGTCCGCCTCGTCAAGATCCGACCAGTCGTCCTCTCCGAGCGCGAAGAGATTGCGCAGCGCATCGTCTTTCGATGTCGCCTCGGCGGGGGCTTCCTCCGGCATATCCGCGCTGGCGATCGCGGCCTCGAACAGATTGGCGGCGGTCGCTTCCGGCTCCGCGGTCTCGGGCATCGCGGCGGCGAAAGCCGCATAGGCGGCGGCCAGCGGCACCGGCACGCCGTCGCGTTCCACCCCCTCTTCGGCGCCCAGCTGGGCGGTCACCGTTTCGGACTGCCCGAACCACGGTTCCCCGTCGAAGGCGCCGGGCTCCGGCACGGCGACGAAAGAGGCGGGGTTGAAGCCCCAGTCCTCGGCAAAGGATTCCGCCTCGCGCAGGGTTTCCTTGGCGACCACGGCGACCCGCACCTGTCCCGGATCCTCGGCCGCGCACCAGTCGAAGACGACATCCTCGACCGCATAGGGCGTCAGCCCGTCCAGCGCGGCGGCGATCTGGGCCAGCCGTTCCGCCTCATCCGTCGCGGAAACCGGCACCGTCGTGTAAAGGATCTGCGAGGCGGGGATGATGATCTTGCTGACCGGCACGCCGAATTCGGCCTTTTTCGCCGCGCGGGCGTGCAGGTCCATCATCTCTTCGGAAAAATCCGGAGCCTCAAGGGACACCTGCCCCAGAAGCGCCCATTCCCCGGCGCTGCGATAGAGCAGGCCAATCCCGTCATGCGAAAGATTGAGCGCGAATTCTGGCGTCATCAGGGGCTCGATCGGTCAGGGCAGCCCGTTGTCCGGACCGCAGATGTTTTTTCCTTGGTAATCCAGTTTTGCCTTGCTGAAAAGCCGCCTCGTCCCCCGATACGGCCGATCCGGCCAAATTTGACCACAAACTCTGGGAAACGGGCGCGCCTTCGGCCCCAGATGTCGCCCTACCGCAGCCAGAGCCCGCTGTCGCGCAGCGCATCGCGCAGCAGGCCCTCGGTCGGGGGCAGGCCGTCTCGGGCGAAACGGGCGCGCAGGGCGCGGCCTTGCCCGTCGCAGATCAGCACCCGGTGCGCCTCGCGCCCGGCGAGGATGGCGCGGACCTCCGCCGGCGCCGCGATGCGTTCCAGCATTTCCACCGCAGTCGCGCTTTCGCGCGCGTAAAGCAGCGCGAGCCAGCGGTAATGGCAACTGACATTGCCGTCGAGCCCCGCGAGGTCCGGCCCCGGTCGCCCGCCGCCGAAGGAATGGATCACCAGCGGCAGGGCGATCTGGTCGAGCCACGGGTCCAGCGCCTGACAGGCAAGCTCGGGCGGCGTGTTCCAGCGGATGCGGTGCGCGTAGTTCAGGAACCTCTCGCCGAACGCCAGCGCATCCGCGCCAAAGAACCAGCCGGCGTTGAAATACAGATACCGTTCCCAGTATTCGTCGCGCTTTGTCCGGTCGAGCGAGCTTTCGAAATCCAGCCCGAAATCCTCGTAAAGCCGCTTCCAGATCCGCGTATAACCCGGCCCGTACAGCGGCGGCTCGGGCCATGTCGCGCTGCGCCGCATCGAAGCCGAGGGACGCGCGAAATCGAAGCCCACCCCCGACAGCGGGCCGGTGAAGATCGTATCGGTATCGAAGAAGACGAACGGCCCGGGGGGCAGGGCGGCGAGCGCCTCAATCTTGTTGCCATGGGGGTAGGACTGGCCGAAATGCCGGTTCTCGAAGGGGACGATCTCCACCCCGGCCCCGGTCAGCAGGTCCCGCACCGGATCGGAGATCCGCGGCGATTGTGGCCATTTGTCGTTCGGCACCGGTTCCGCCATCAGCAGACGCCCCCGGAAATCCGGGTTGGCGGCGCGGAAGGACAGGGCGAAAAGCACGGCCTCCAGTTCCAGCCGGCCGCGCTGCACGACGCAGAAAACGTTGAAGGGCTGGGGCGTCGCGGGTGTCATCTGCAGGCCGGTTCGGGGGTGGCAGGCTGTGGCGGAGGGGAGTGGGAGTCGAACCCACCCGGGACAGGCTCGCTGCCCCAACCGGATTTGAAGTCCGGCCGCCCCACCGGGGACGATTCCTCTCCAAGCTTTATAAAACAACTACTTACTTTGCGAGGTGGAGGCGGGCAATCCCGCTTTGCATCAACGCTTCAACTTTCGGTCCCGTTCCCGTGGCGCTGAACCGCGATCTTGGTGCGGCCGAGGTGTCGCCATTGCGCTGGCGCCGCATCCGTGCGGCAGGGAGATGGGTGCCGTTTGGATATGATATAGATATCATGTGGTTGCTCGTCGATCTTGCCGCAGATCTTCATGATCGTCATCGTCATCGTCGTCTCATGTCCGTTGAAGTCGGTGTCATCGGGTTGGTGGCGGATGCGCCATCCGCCCCGATCGTGACGCCGCGAATGGGCCTGCCGCGCAGTGTCTGATGTGTCTTGGTGAACGGGATGCGCCTGCGCATTCTTTCCGCGGGGAAAATCAGATTCCCGTGGAACCTTCGCCTTCCGGTTGCGTTACGGATCCACTTCCCTGTTGGAAACTGGTTCCGGGTGGGCTTCCGGCTCACCCGGCTTTTCTTTGAGCGGTCCGGCAGGGGCAGCGGCGGGCAGGTTTTTCCTGTATGGGATGCTGTGGATCTGTGTATCCCGGGGCTTTGCGGCGCGCGGAAAATCCGTGGTCCACCCGCCACAAGGTATTCGTGTGTGGCCATTCCCGTGCCGGGGCAACTGTCCTTGACCATCCATCCGCGTCATGCGCGGCGGACGACCGGCGGTTTCGGCAAAGCGTATTTCCGCGGCTCTCATCACCCATATGGGTGATAGGACCGCTTAACGCAAAGGCCTCGCGTGGTTCTGGTTAGCCGGCGCTTCACCCTGTCAGGGACATGCGGGCAGGACTCAGGTTAGAGCTGATTCGTTAAATGGTGTGGTGGTTGGTGGATGAGGGGTCGTCGCTCGACTCGAAAGACCGGGCAACAGACCTCTCATGCATCATATTGCGTACCGGAAAACGGTCGCGTCGTTTCAATTTTGGAGGCGATATATTTCATGGCGGGACAAGGAAATACGGCTTGCCCGCAGAATTGTTGTTCGCGTGTGAATGGTCTGGCACATATTGAATGCGTGATCAGGCTCCATTCGTCGCTCATTTTCATTATCCGGTAAGTCCTCCGACTGGCTCCCGCCAGCCGGATGTGACCTACATCAAAGACATGCAAGCAATATTCAACTTATAGTTGCATCATTTCAAACGGAGATATTTTCATCACGTTCAGGCAGCCGTCCGAGGTGAGTGGCGGACGGCTGCCTTTCGGGATCATTCCGTTCCGGTATGGTGGCTGGAAGGTTGTGCGCCGCCTGATCTTCTGTTGCAAGAGAGGTTTCTACCGTGGGCTGTCTGTCGCTCATGGCCTCTGGCCGATCCTGTGATGGCCGGGGGCTTTTGCGGTTTCGGGGCTCGGTTATCGTGATTTTCCCGGTGCCGAAACGCACCGATCATCGTCGCGATCAGGGGGTGACGATCCTGCGGACGAAATCGTGCTGCTGCATCCAGTCCATATAGTCACCCTCGGCGCCGTAAAGTTCCTTGAACAGCGCCAGACGGAAATCCTCGCCCTTGCCCAGATAGAGCAGGTCGGTCAGGGCCCGGCGCCAGTAGGACTGTCCGCCCATCTTGCCGTCCGGCTTGCGCCGTTGCAGGAACTTATCCTTCCACTGATGATAGCTGATCGCATCGTAATGGAGCAGATTGATCTGCGTTTCCAAAAGCTTCAGCGGCCTGCGTTCCTCCTTCACCAACCGGAAGGCGCGGTGGATACCCGGAATGCAATCGGGGATACCGGCGCGCACCAGTGCCTTGCCTTCGGAATGTCCGCAAATGCCGTTTCCGGTGAAGCTGGTATAGAAGGGACGATTATGCCTCAGCCATTTGCGGCGGCCTTCGTTCCAGATCGCGCGGCGGCAGAGGTTGGCGCTGAAGTCGCCATAGCCTGTGTGGCCCGGCCCCCAGACCGCCTCCCAGGTGGTGGCGACGTGCATCTCGATGTCTTCCGGTGTGGCGTCGAACAGCGTCCGGAAATCGGCTTTTGGCACGAAGAATTCGTCGATGTCGCAAAAACCGATCCATGCCGTCGCGCATCTTTCGTAGGCGTGGCGGTAGGCTTCGGACTGGCGCGCCTCCACGAAAGGCGACCGGACGCCTGCATCCGACTGAGCCCAGAAAGCGTCATCGCAGCAGTGGACGCTCACGGTGTCGCCTCTCATGGCATCCAGGGTGTCACTGCATTGCGCCGCGTCAAGATAGATATGCACATGCCGCACGCCAAGGCGCAGGTTCGTGCGGATGAAATGCAGGATGACGCTGTCCGGGGCGTTGGTCAGCACGGCGATGCTGACATCCGCTGTCTGTCGCTCATGAAGGGAAATCGGGGGCAGCATGGCGGAGACCGGGACAGGAACAGCGGATTGTCGGGCCTGTATGGAATGCGTGAACTGGCCTGTCAACGCCCGCCCGATATGTGATCGCGCGATGCCGTAAAGGGACAGGGCGATGCGCCGCGACCGGGCCGACATATTGCGGCCCCGGCCGGAAAGGACCGGCGGGGGGAATGCCGGTCAGCGGCGCAGCAGGGCCTCGACGATCAGGTCGGCGGCCTCTTCCGGGGTCTGGCTCACGGTGTTCACCGCGATCTCCGGTGCCTCGGGCGGCTCATAGGGGCTGTCGATGCCGGTGAAGTTCTTCAGCGCGCCGGCGCGGGCCTTGCGGTAGAGGCCCTTGACGTCGCGCGCCTCGGCCACCTCCAGCGGGGTGTTCACATAGACCTCGAGGAACTCGCCATCGGCGATCAGTTCCCGCACCATGCGCCGTTCCGAGCGGAAGGGCGAGATGAAGGCCGTCAGCACGATCAGCCCGGCATCCGTCATCAGCTTCGCCACCTCGCCCACACGCCGGATGTTTTCCACCCGGTCGGCATCGGTAAAGCCCAGATCGCGGTTCAGCCCGTGCCGCACATTGTCGCCGTCAAGCAGGAAGGTGTGCTTGCCCATCGCATGCAGCTTGCGCTCCACCAAATTGGCGATGGTCGATTTTCCCGATCCCGACAGTCCGGTGAACCAGATCACCGCGGGCTTCTGGTTCTTCAGGCTGGCATGGGCGTCGCGGTCGACATCCAGCGCCTGCCAGTGGATGTTCTGGCTGCGGCGCAGCGCGAAATGGATCATCCCGGCGGCGACGGTCGCATTGGTCATCCGGTCGATCAGGATGAAGCCGCCAAGATCGGGGTTGTCCCTGTAGGCCTCGAACGGAATGGGCCGGTCGGTCGAGATGTTCACCACCCCGATCGCGTTCAGCGCCAGCGTTTTCGAGGCAAGCTGTTCCAGCGTGTTGACGTTCACCTCGTATTTCGGCTCGGTCACCGTGGCGGTCAGCATCTGGGTGCCGGTCTTCAGCAGATAGGGGCGGCCGGGCAGCATCTCGGCATCCGACATCCAGACGAGCGTGGCCTCGAACTGGTCCGCCACCTCGCAGGGCGCATCGGCGGCGGTGATGACGTCGCCGCGCGAACAGTCGATCTCATCCGCGAAGGTCAGGGTGACGGACTGGCCCGCGACGGCCGTGGCCAGATCGCCATCCCATGTCGGGATCGACTTGACGGTCGTCGTCTTGCCCGAGGGCAGCACCCGGATCGCATCGCCCGGCCGGACCTGACCGGAAACGATCTGCCCGGTGAAGCCGCGAAAGTCGAGGTTCGGCCGGTTCACCCATTGCACCGGCATGCGGAACGGGTGGTCCTGCATGCGGCTGTCGTTCAGCGGCGCGGTTTCCAGATGGTCGAGCAGCGTCGGCCCACGATACCACGGCATGTTCGCGGAGGGCGCGGCCACGTTGTCGCCCGCCAGACCGGAAATCGGGATCGCAAGGAAATCCTCCATCCCGATCTTCTGCGCGAAGGCGCGGTAATCCGCGACGATCTCGTCGAACCTGTCGGCGGAATAGCCGACCAGATCCATCTTGTTCACCGCCAGCACGATGTTGCGGATACCGAGCAGGTTCACCAGATAGCTGTGCCGCCGGGTCTGTGTCAGCACGCCCTGCCGCGCGTCGATCAGGATCACCGCAAGATCGGCGGTCGAGGCGCCGGTCACCATGTTGCGGGTGTATTGTTCATGCCCGGGCGTGTCGGCGACGATGAACTTGCGCTTTTCGGTGGCGAAGAAGCGATAGGCAACGTCGATGGTGATGCCCTGTTCACGCTCCGCCGCCAGCCCGTCCACCAGCAGCGCGAAGTCGATCCCACCGCTTTGCGTGCCGAGCACCCTGGAATCATGTTCAAGCGAGGCGAGCTGATCCTCGAACACCATCTTGGTGTCATAGAGCAGCCGCCCGATCAGCGTCGACTTGCCGTCATCGACCGAGCCGCAGGTGATGAAGCGCAGCATCGTCTTGTGCTGGTGGCGGTCCAGATAGGCGTCGATGTCCTCGGCGATCAGCCGGTCGGCGACATAGACGTGATCGTGGAAATCCCCCGGCGTGGTCATGTTGCGCGCGGTCATCAGAAATAACCCTCCTGCTTCTTCTTCTCCATCGAGGCGGCGCTGTCGTGGTCGATCGCGCGCCCCTGACGTTCCGAGGTGGTGGTCAGCAGCATTTCCTGAATCACCTCGGGCAGGGTCTTGGCATGGGATTCCACCGCCCCCGTCAGCGGGTAGCAGCCAAGCGTGCGGAAGCGGACGGATTTCATCACCGGCTTTTCGCCGGGGCGAAAGCGGAAGCGGTCGTCATCGACCATGATCAGCAGCCCGTCGCGGTCCACGACCGGGCGTTCCTCGGAAAAATACAGCGGCACGATCTCGATGCCTTCGAGCTGGATATATTGCCAGATGTCCAACTCGGTCCAGTTCGACAGCGGGAAGACGCGGATGCTTTCGCCCTTGGCCTTGCGGGTGTTGTAGAGCTTCCACAGCTCGGGGCGCTGGTTCTTGGGATCCCAGCGGTGATTGGCGGAGCGGAAGGAAAAGATGCGTTCCTTGGCGCGGGATTTTTCCTCGTCGCGCCGGGCGCCGCCAAAGGCCACGTCGAAGCCGTATTGGGTCAGCGCCTGCTTCAGCCCCTCGGTCTTCCACATGTCGGTGTGCAGGCTGCCGTGGTCAAAGGGGTTGATGCCCTTCGCCAGCGCCTCGGGGTTCTGGTAGACGATCAGCTCCATCCCCGCCTCCCGCGCGGCGCGGTCGCGCAGGGCATACATGGCGCGGAACTTCCACGTCGTGTCCACATGCAGCAGCGGGAAGGGCGGCGGGGCAGGGTAGAAGGCCTTCTTCGCCAGATGCAGCATGCAGGCGGAATCCTTGCCCACGGAATACAGCATCACCGGGTTTTCCGCCGTGGCGACGACCTCGCGCATGATCTGGATGCTTTCGGCCTCAAGACGCTGCAAATGGGTCAGGCGGTCCGTGCCGGGATGAAGAGCTTCTTGTGACATCTTTTCGCTGCAATTCCCTTCGTAACGGGGCTGCTTTCGCAGGTTTCGCGCCGAATTCCAATTCCCCCCGCCGGCGCGCGCGCCGACGATGGGCATTTGTCCTTCATAATATCACGCCAAATCAAGGCGTTGATTTTTTCCTGCCGTGCGGTTGCGGTGGTATGAAACCGTCGCCGGGGGCAGGGTATATGGAATAATGTCTCTGCGCGCGGGGGCATCAGGGATGAATTTCCGATTTTCCGCGCAAATTCCCGGAAATGCGTCCTGTTTGACCTGTTGCCGGGAAAATCTCCCGCGCAGGGTCGTTTCAGCCATCGAACAGGTCGATCCGGTGCGGGTTGATGCGGCGCAGGTCGCCCCGGCGCAGGGTCAGCCCGTGCCGGTCGAAGAAATCCAGAATCTCGATCGCCACCTTGCGGCCGTTCCGCACCCGGTCGCGGAAGGCGGGGGCGGTGAACCATCCGTCCGCCGCCTCGGCCGCGATGTCGCGGATGATCGCCACCATCTCGCGCGTGACGGGGCGGGCAAAGAAGTGATCATGCGCGATCTGGTCGGTGCGGCCAAGCCGCTGGGTCAGCTTCATCACCCGGCGGATCTCGCGTTCGTCGAGGCCGAAGTCATGGGCGAAATCGCGTACCCGGGGCGGGCGGAAACGGTGTTCGCCCAAAAGGCCCGGAAGGATGCGCCGATACAGCGCCTCGTCCTCGGGGGTCAGCTGCACCTCATGCCCCGGCAGATGGACGAAGGCGCCGTCGAGCCCGACGCGCCCGGCCCCCGCCTCCTGCCGCAGGAAGGTCAGGAAAACGTCCTTCGGCAGGCGCGGCAGGATCGCCATCCGCAGCCGTTCCCGCCCCATGCCGGGCAGGTCGGGGTTTTCGTCGTGAAAGGATTCCAGCGTGGACACCACCGCCGCGCGCAGCCCGCGCAAGGCGTTGCCCGACAGGACCAAGGGCCCGATCGCCTCCACCCCGGCAGCGGCCATGATCGCCGGTCCCGTCTCGGCGGCAAGGCTGCGGTCGCGCAGGAAGGCGGGCAGGTCGACCGGCCCGATCGCCGCCAGCGCGGCCAGCGCCCGGGCGGGGTCGCCTTCCCGCGCCGCGGCGATGCGCGCCAGCCGTTCGGGCGTGCGGCGCTTGCGCGCGGGCGGGCGCAGGTCGAGGAACGTCCCCCCGCCGATCGTCCGGCTGGCCGAGGTGTCGCGCAGGATGAAGCGGTCGCCCACCGCCGCCGCGATGGCCCGGTCCAGCACCAGTTGCACCGGGCCGCGTTCACCCGGCGCGATCGGATCGCCCAGAGGCACGATCCGCGCGCCGACCTCGACCGAATGGCTGTGCAGCCGCGCCGGGAACCATGTGCCGAGGGGCTTCGGCTCGGCGCCCAGCACCATCAGCTCCGCGTCGATCCGGTCGGTCGGCGCATGGAGCGCGGGGGCCAGCACCACGTCGCCGCGATGGATCGCCTCCTTGCTGATGCCGTCGCCCGTCAGGTTCAGCGCGCAGCGCTGCCCGGCCAGCCCCTCGCGCGTCTTGCGGTTCTGGGCGTGGATGCCGCGCACCCGCGCCGTCAGGCCCGAGGGGCTGACCGTCACCACATCCTCCACCGCGACGCGGCCCGTCAGCATCATTCCCGTCACCACCGTGCCCGCGCCCGACAGGGTAAAGCTGCGGTCGACGGCCAGCCGCATCGGCCCCGCCGCATGGCGGGCAGTGGTCTCCGCCTCGGCCGCGATCAGCGCGTCGCGGAGCGCTCCGATCCCCTCGCCGGTCAGGGCGGAAACCGCGATCACCGGCGCCTCGGCAAGGCCCGTCGGCGCCAGCGCGGCGCGGATCTGCGCGGTGACCGCTTCGCGGCGCGGCGCCTCGGCCAGATCCGCCTTGGTCAGCGCGACGATCCCGCGCCGGATGCCCAGCAGATCGAGGATCGCCAGATGCTCGCGCGTCTGCGGCATCACCCCGTCATCGGCGGCCACGACCAAAAGCGCCATGTCGATTCCGCCGGCCCCCGCCAGCATCGTGTGGATCAGCCGTTCATGCCCCGGCACATCGACGAAACCCGTCACCCGGCCCGCACCCAGATCGGCATAGGCGAAGCCCAGATCGATGGTGATGCCGCGGGCTTTTTCCTCGGCCAGCCGGTCGGCGTCGGTGCCGGTCAGCGCCTTCACCAGCGCGGTCTTGCCGTGGTCGATATGCCCCGCCGTGCCGACGATCATAGCGCCGCCAGCGCCCCGGTCAGCGCCTCATCCGCATCGAGGCAGCGCAGGTCGAGGATCAGCGCGCCGTCATGGATATGCCCGATGACCGGGACGGGCAGGGCGCGCAGTCGTGCCGACAGCCGGTCGGGCGCGTCTCCGCCCGCGCCGGTCAGCCGCAGCCCCGCGCTCGGGATCATGTCGACGGGCAGGGCGCCAGAGCCGATCTGGCTGGCGCAATCGCAGACCCCGGCGCGAAAGCCGTGCGGGGCCAGCGCCGCATCGACCCGCGGCGCAAGGCGGGCGGCCTGCGCGGTGATCTCGGCCTGCGGGCGCGCCAGATGGCGCAGGGTCGGCAGCCGCTCGGTCAGCCGGTCCGGATCGAGATACAGCCGCAGGGTCGCCTCCAGCGCCGCGATGCGGATCTTGTCGAGCCGCACCGCCCGTTTCAGCGGGTTCCTGTTGATCGCCGCGATCAGATCCCCGCGCCCGACGAGGAAGCCCGCCTGCGGCCCGCCCAGCAGCTTGTCGCCCGAGAAGGTCACCAGATCCGCGCCCTCGGCCACCGCCTCGGCGACGGTGGGCTCGCGGCGCAGGCCGAACCGCGCCAGATCGACCAGCGAGCCGGAGCCGAGGTCGTTCAGCAGCGGCACCCCCGCCGCCCGGGCGATCTGTGCAAGACGGGGCGCGGGCACCTCGGCGGTGAAGCCCTCGATCCGGTAGTTCGAGGTATGGACCTTGAGGATCAGCCCCGTCTCCGGCCCGATGGCGCCTTCGTAATCGCGCGGATGGGTGCGGTTGGTGGTGCCCACCTCATGCAGCCGCACGCCGGCGCGGGTCATGATGTCGGGCATGCGGAAGGCGCCGCCGATCTCGATCAGCTCCCCGCGCGAGACGATGGCCTCGCGCCCCTGACCCAATGTGTTCAGCGCGATCAGCACGGCGGCGGCGTTGTTGTTGACGACGGTGGCATCCTCGGCCCCGGTCAGTTCGCACAGCAGGCCGCGCAGGTGGTCGTCGCGCTGCCCCCGCCCGCCGCCATCCAGATCGAATTCCAGCGCCAGCGGATTGGCCATCGCGGCCATGGCCGCCTCGATCGCCGCGTCGGCAAGGATCGCGCGGCCAAGGTTGGTGTGCAGCACCGTGCCCGTCAGGTTCAGCACCGGGCGCAGTTTCGGGCGCGCCGCGCGGGCCAGATCGCCCGCGACGAGCAGGGGAATATCCGCCGCGAGCTCGGCCCCCGCCGCGCCTTCGCGGATCGTGGCGCGGGCCGCCTCTAGCCGCGCGCGCACCGCCGCCACGACCAGCGCGCGGCCATGCCGTTCGACCAGTTCCTGTCCGATCGCGGACAGCAGCACCTGATCGACCGAGGGAAGCGCGCGCAGGGCCTGCATCAATACCCCGTCAGATAGGGATCGAAGCCGCCGCGCCGATAGGCCGTCTCCTTCATCATGAGATCGAGCCCGAGCGAGCCGACATCATCCGCGATCGGCTCGATCGCAGGATTGGTCAGCGTGTAGAAGATCTTCACCCAGGATTGGCATTCGTCGCAGGTTTCCGCCTTGACCGTCGCTTTGGCCGTTTCGGCGGAACGGTAGGACAGCCCCTTGGTCGAGCCGCAGCACAGGCATTTGATCCGCACCTCGTTCCACTGCGTCGCGCAGGTGGCGCAGGCGGCGTAGCGGACATTTTCAAGTTCCTTCAGGCCGATCACGCTCGATGTCGCGGCGCGGCCGCCGCAGCAGGGGCAGATGCCGGTGCGGATCGGCACGAGTTGCGCCACATCCAGCGTGGCCGCGATCCGCGCCATGTGGACCTGCGCCGCCGCCGCCGCGAACAGATGCGGCGCGACACTGTCGGCGGGGATGGTGTCGGTCAGGACATTGCCCAGCAGCCAGTCGCGATCCTCGCGCGGGGCAAGGCTCACCGCCTCGAGCGCCTGCCGCGCGGGGGCGGGCATGTCGATCGCCGCCGCCGCGGCGCACAGCCGGTCCAGTGTTTCATGCAGCACCGGATCGGCGATCGCCGCCTGCCGGTCGATGGGCGGCATGCGCGCGGCGCGGGCCACTTCGATCCGCGCGGCATCGGGCAGGGCGGGGGGCGGCAGGTCCGGCACCAGCCGCGCCTGCACCTGCGTCAGATCGCCAAGGAAGCTCAGATAGGGCGCGAGGTTCGAGCTTTGCGCCAGAAAGGCGAACCGCGCCGCCCGCTTGGCAAAGAGCCTCTCCGGCTCCGGCAGAAGCGCGAAGGGCGCCACCGGCACACCGCCGATGACCGAGGGATCGGGTTTCAGCTCTGTCGTCATGTCTTCCTCCGGCCGGCGCAGGTCCGGCCCCGGTTCATTTTGCCGATCCGCCGTCCGAACGTCCAGCCAGTTCGCGCAGCCATTTGCGATGATGCTTGAACGCCCATCCGCCGGTGACGGTGCCGCGCGTCATCGCGCTGATCGTGCCGCGCGCCCAGAAGGCGGCATAGACATGCATGATGAAGATCAGGATCACCGCGAAGGCCGCGAAGGCGTGGACCGCGACGGCGATGCGGCGCACCGGGATCGGCACGAGCTTCGGGAAGAACTGTTCCCAGATCATCACGCCCGAGACGATCAGCACCACGATCATCACCGACATGCCCCAGAAGACGACCTTCTGCCCGGCGTTGTATTTGCCAAGCTCGGGCATTTTCGATTCATCGCCCTTGAGCACCAGCTCCGGCAGGTTCGCCGTCCATTCCACGTCTTCCTTGCGCGGCAGGTTGAGCCGCCACATCTGCACGAAGAGGCCCACGAAGCTGAAGAACAGCACCACCCCCACGATCGGATGCAGCCAGCGGGTGTTCTGCCCGCCGCCGAACAGTTTGGTCAGAAAGAACAGATCCGGGTGGAACAGCGAAAAGCCCGACAGCAGCAGCACGATCATGCAGGCCGCGGTGATCCAGTGGTTGACCCGGGTGAACCCCCGGTAGCGGTTGACGATCACCGGATGACGGGTCTCGATCTCGTCGCCGGGGGCGGAAAACTTGCGGCGCGCCATCACGCATCCCCCTTGTCCGCCGGGGCGCCGGGGGTCGTTTCATCGACCAGTTCCTGCGCCTCTTCCTCCTCATGCTCGGTCACTTCGAGCGCGCGGCCGAAGAGGCCGTGCAGCGCCGCGCCGACGGCGGCCAGACCGATCGCCGCCAGCCCCACCGTCTTCGCCGGCCCCTTCCATTCGCGCACGAGGGGCGAGATCGCTGGTTCGTCCGGCAGCCCGGCATAGAGCGAGGGCTTGTCCGCGTGATGCAGCACATACATCACATGCGTGCCGCCGACGCCCTGCGGATCATAAAGCCCCGCATGTTCGAAACCGCGCGATTTCAGGTCCTCGATCCGTTCCTCGGCATGTTTCTTCATCTCTTCCTTCGGGCCGAAGGTGATGCATTGCGTCGGGCAGGCCTTGGCGCAGGCCGGCCCCTGACCCATCGCCACCCGGTCGGAGCAGAGCGTGCATTTGTAGCTTTTGTGATCGGTCTTCGAGATCCGCGGAATGTCGAACGGGCAGCCGGTCACGCAATAGCCGCAGCCGATGCAGTTTTCATGGATGAAATCCACGATGCCGTTGGAATATTGCACGATCGCGCCGGGGGCCGGGCAGGCCTTCAGGCAGCCCGGATCCTCGCAATGCATGCAGCCGTCCTTGCGGATCAGCCATTCCAGCTCGTTCGTCTCGGGGTTCTCGTATTCGGTGAACCGCATCAGGGTGAACATGTCCGGGGTCAGGTCATGCGGGTTTTCATAGACCCCGACGTTTTCCTCGACCGTCGGATGGGTGTCGTTCCATTCGATGCAGGCCGACTGGCAGGCCTTGCAGCCGATGCATTTCGACACGTCGATCAGCTTCGCCACTTCGGTCAGCTGCCGGTCCGGTTTCGGGACATCCTTCGTCGCCGACACGCGGACGACATCCGAGGGCAGCAGGTTCGACTCAAGCGGCTGTACCGGCGGATTCGCCGCCGCGGTCAGGGGTTGAGGGGCGCGGTCGGTCATGCGAGTGGCCCTTTCTCTGCTGCCTCGATGTTGACGAGGAATGCCTTGAACTCCGGCGTGTCGATATTGGCGTCGCCGACGAAGGGGGTCAGGGTGTTGGCGCTGTAGCCCTTGCGCGCCGCCCCCATGAAGCCCCAGTGGATCGGAATGCCGATCACGTGGATGGACTTGCCGCCCACCAGCATCGGCCGGATGCGCTTGGTCACCACGGCCTTGGCAAAGACCTCGCCGCGTTTCGACCAGACGCGCACCTGCCCGCCCTTGCGGATGCCTTTCTCCGCCGCCAGCTCCTCCGAGATTTCCACGAAGAATTCCGGCTGCAACACGGCATTCACCCGGCTGTGCTTGGTCCAGTAGTGGAAATGTTCGGTCAGCCGGTAGGTGGTGCCGACGCAGGGGAAGTCGGGATCGGCGATCCCGGCCATCTGCTCCAGATCGTTCGAGAAGACCCGCGCGACCGGATTGCCCCTGAGCGAGGCGTTCAGCGCATTCGGCACCGGGCTTTCGAACGGCTCCATATGCGTCGGGAACGGCCCGTCCTTCAGCCCCTTGCGGGAGAAGAGCCGCCCCACGCCCTCGTCGGTCATGATGAAGGGCATGACCTCGCCGGGCTTCGCGGTGGGCGAGATGTCGGGCACGTCATAGCCCGTCCACCGTTCGCCGTCCCATTCGAGCAGCTTGCGCGCCGGATCCCAGGGCTTGCCCGCAAGGTCCGCCGAGGCGCGGTTGTAGAGGATGCGCCGGTTCGCCGGCCAGGCGAAGGTCCAGTTCAGGAACAGCCCCACATCGCCCGGATCGCTGTTGTCGCGCCGCGCCATCATGTTGCCGTCCTCGGTCCAGCTGCCGGCATAGATCCAGCAGCCCGACATGGTGGACCCGTCGTCGCGCATCACCGCGAAGTTCGGCAACTGCTGGCCCGCCTCGACCAGAACCTTGGCCGGGTCCGTTGGATCGTAAAGCGTGCTGAGCGCGCGGCCGTTCATCTCCTTCGCCAGTTCCGCGGGCGTGGGTTCGTAGGGATCCTCGTAATCCCACGTCAGGTTGAGGATCGGGTCCGGGAAAGGCCCGCCCTCGGTCCGGTAAAGCTCCTTCACCCGCAGGAAGACGTTCGACAGGATCCATGTGTCGGGCTTCGCCTGACCCGGAGGGGTCGCCCCCGGCCAGTGCCATTGCAGCCAACGGCCAGAATTCACCGTGGCGCCTTCGTCCTCGGCAAAGCAGGTGGTGGGCAGTTCCAGCACCTCGGTGGCGATCTGCGCCGGATCGACATCGTTGAACGGCCCGTGGTTTTCCCAGAAATGCGCGGTTTCCGTCTGCAACGGATCCATCACCACCAAGAGCTTCAGCTTCGACAGCGCCTCGGTCAGCTTCGCCCGGTTGGGGAAGGACATCAGCGGATTGAACCCCTGGCAGAAATACAGGTTCACCTGTCCCTTCGACATCATGTCGAAGAACCGCAGGATGTCGTAATAGGGCACATCCAGCTTGGGCAGATAGTCGTAGGCCCAGTCGTTTTCCGCGGTGGCGGCATCGCCCCACATCGCCTTCTGGAACGAGACCATGAACTTGCGGTAATTCTGCCAGAAGCTCGTCTGTCCGCGCTGCGTCGGCTTGTTGAGCTTGGTGGACATGAAGGTCTCGAAATCTACCTCGTCGTCCTTCGGCATGCTCAGATAGCCCGGGATCGTATGCGACAGCAGCCCGATATCGGTCAGCCCCTGAATGTTGGAATGCCCGCGCAGCGCGTTCACCCCGCCCCCCGGCATGCCGATATTGCCAAGGATCAACTGCAGCATCGCCATGCCGCGGATGTTCTGCGCCCCCTTGGAATGCTGCGTCCAGCCAAGCGCATACATCGAGGTCATCACCCTGTCGGGCGCCGAGCATTCCGCGATCATCTCGCAGATCTTCAGGTAGCGGTCCTTCGGCGTGCCGCAGACATCGGCCACGAAATCGGGCGTGTAGACATCGACATGCTTCTTCAGCAGGTTCCACACGCAGTTCGGATCCTGAAGCGTCGGATCGGTCAGCGCATAGCCTTCGTCGTCGCGCTGGTAATCCCAGCCGTCCATGTCATAGGCGCGTTTTTCCGGATCGTAGCCGTCGAACAGCCCATCCTTCCAGCCGAAGCCCTCCTGCACCAGCAGGGCCGCGTTGGTGTAGTTGCGGACATATTCCCACTGCACCCTGTCGTTCTCGATGCAGTAGCGGATCACCCCCATGAGGAAGGCGATGTCGGACCCCGGGCGGACCGGCGCGTAGTAATCGGCGACAGAGGCCGTGCGCGTGAACCGCGGGTCCACGACGATCAGCTTGGCGCCGCGATGCGCCTTTGCCTCGGTCACCCATTTGAAGCCGCACGGATGCGCTTCAGCGGCATTGCCGCCCATGACGATCACGAGATCGGTGTTCTTGATGTCGGTCCAGGCGTTCGTCATCGCGCCGCGGCCAAAAGTTGGAGCCAGACTGGCTACCGTGGGGCCGTGTCAGACGCGCGCCTGATTGTCGAATGCGAGGATCCCCATCGAGCGGACCGTCTTGTAGGTCAGCCAGCCCGTTTCATTGGTGGAGCCGGACGCCGCGAGAAAGCCGGTGGTCAGCCAGCGGTTGACGGTCTGGCCCTTCTCGTTCTTCTCGATGAAGTTCTGGTCGCGGTCATCCTTGAGGGCGCGGGCCATCTTGTCGAAGGCGGCGTCCCAGGTGATCTCCTGCCATTCGGACGAATGGGCGGCGCGGTAGCGCGGCTGCGTGGCGCGGGTTTCGGATTTCACGAAATCCTTCAGCGCCGAGCCCTTGGGGCACAATGTGCCGCGGTTGGTCGGATGGTCCGCATCGCCCTCGATATGGATCAGCTCGGCATGTTCCCCGGCCTTCAGATCGCCCTTGGAATACATGATGATGCCGCAGGCGACGGAACAATAGGTGCAGATGTTGCGGGTTTCGGTGGTGGTGGCCAGCTTGAAGGCCCTGACATGGGCGGCCTCCGCCGCCTCCGCCGCGTCGAAGCCCATGGCCCCGAGCGATGTCGCCGCCACCCCCGCTCCTGCCAGCTTCAGAAAGCCGCGGCGCGAAAGGTCGATATTCACGAGACCCTCCTGTTACCTGTCGAATAGATTGGTGCCTCATGGTCCCTTTTTCCGGCAATCGAGTCAAGCTGACCCTAGGGGCAACGCCGATAAAACGACGGTCCATCAGGGCCTTGCGGCCCGTTCCGTAATATTCCGATGGCTATATCGAATTCCCCCAAAACCGCCCCGACGGGCGATTTCGGGCGCGGATTCCCCCTCAAACGCCGCAGGAACGCCCCCCTCCCGAACCCGCCCGAAAGCCAGCTTCAACACCCCGTGATCCGCTTTTCCGCCTTCATTCTTCCCTAAATATCCCGGGGGTGAGGCCGAAGGCCGAGGGGGCAGCGCCCCCTGCGCCACATCGGCATCCCCCCGCTCCGGCGCCAAAGCACACCGTGGACGCGCGCGCCGCTTGCCGTAGGGCCGCCGCAATGGCATTAAGAAAGACGCAGCAGGCGTCCCGGCATCGCTCGATGTCCCGGCGCCATCACCGCAAAGGGCGGAACGCCCCGACAACCGGATCGTGCGGCGAACATCCCGGACCTTTGCCCGAAAGGAACACGCCATGACCGAGACATCCTCCATCGCGATCCCCGATGCGACGACCGAGCCGCGGCTGACCTCCCTTGCGCATGGCGGGGGCTGCGGCTGCAAGATCGCCCCCGGCGTTCTGGAACAGATCCTGCATGGCGCCACCGCGCTGCCGGTTCCGCCCGAATTGCTGGTCGGGATCGAAACCTCGGACGATGCGGCCGTCTACCGGCTCAATGACCGGCAGGCGATCGTCGCCACGACGGATTTCTTCATGCCGATCGTCGATGACCCGCGCGATTTCGGCCGCATCGCCGCGACCAATGCGATCAGCGACGTCTATGCGATGGGCGGCACGCCGATCTTTGCGCTGGCGATCGTGGGAATGCCGGTCAACGCCCTGTCGCAGGGCACGATCCGCGGCATCCTCGACGGCGGCGCCGAGGCCTGCCGCGCCGCGGGCATTCCGATCGCCGGCGGCCACACGATCGATTCGGTCGAGCCGATCTATGGCCTCGTCGCCATCGGCCTTGTGGATCCCGCGCATATCCGCCGCAATGCCGATGCGCGCCCGGGCGATGTGCTGATCCTCGGCAAGCCGCTTGGCGTCGGCATCTTCTCGGCCGCGCTGAAGAAGGGCGCGCTGGATGCCGATGGCTATGCGCGCATGATCGCGACGACGACGCGGCTGAACACGCCCGGCCCGGATCTGGCGCGGATCGAGGGGGTTCACGCGATCACCGACGTGACGGGCTTCGGCCTTGGCGGCCATGCGCTCGAGGTCGCGCGGGGCTCGGGTCACGGGGTGGAGATCGACTGGGCGGCGGTGCCGTTCCTGCAAGGGGCGCGCGATCTGGCGGGGCAAGGGTATATCACCGGCGCCTCCGGCCGGAACTGGACGAGCTATGGCGCGGGCATCCGCTTCGGGCACGAGATGCTGGATCTCGACCGGGCGCTTCTGTGCGATCCGCAGACGAGCGGCGGCCTGCTGGTCGCCTGCGCGCCCGAGGCGGCGGACGAGGTGCTGACCTGCTTCCGTGCCGAAGGCTTCGACGAGGCCACGGCGATCGGGCGGGTGATCGCCGGGGAGCCGCTGCTCCACATCCTCTGACCGTCAGGCTCTGACCGTCAGGGCAGGATCGACAGCCAGACCCAGATCGTCAGCAGCGAGGCGATGGTCGAGATAAGCACCGAGGAGGCCGCGACGCGCTTGGCCGCGCCATACATGTCGGCGAACAGATAGGCGTTGATGCCGGGTGCCATCGCGGCCGTCAGCACGGCGGCGCGCAGCGGCCCGGTGTCCAGATCCAGCACCCAGCGGCCCAGCACATAGGCGATGCCGGGATGCACGACCAGCGAACACAGCACCACCATCGTGATGGCGCGGCCGTCGCCCTCGGGCTTGTAGCGGTGCAGCACGCCGCCCAGACCGAACAGCGCCACCGGCACGCCCGAGGCGCCCAGCATCAGCAGCGCATCCCACAGGGGCTTCGGCAGGTCATGCCCGGTCAGCGACATGCCGATATTCGCCGCGAAACCGATGACGATGCCGATCACCATCGGGGTGCGCATCACGCCCTTGGCCGCGTTCAGCGCGACCTGTCCAAGGCCCGCGCCGCGCGCGCGGGCGGCCTCCATCATCAGGATGCCGATGGTGAACAGCAGGGGCGAGTGGACGGCGATGATCGGCACCGTGTTCATCACGCCCTCGGCGCCATAGGCGCGCTCGGTGATCGGGATGCCGATCAGGACGGAATTGGAGAACAGGCAGCAGAACCCGATGGCCGCCGCGTCGACGGGGCTGCGCTTCAGCCATGTGCGCGACAGCACCACGCCGATCGCATAGGACAACAACGCACCGCTGTAGAAGGCGACGAGCGGCGCGAGGTGAAACCCGGTCCGCAGGTCGATCCGCGCCGTCTGGATCGCCAGCAGCACCGGCACCGCATAGGTCTGCGCGAATTTCATCAGCGAGCCGATCGCCGGTTCGACGAAGATGCCCTTCCACGCCGCCAGATATCCGAAGCCCATGACAAGGAAGACCGGCAGCAGGACGTCGGCAAGATTGCTCATGGGGCGGCGAACTCCAGCACCATGCCGTCATAGGCGGGCCGGACATTCGCCGGGGTTTCCGCAGCAACCGCGTCGTAATCGAGGTCGACATGCATGTTCGTCAGCACCGCCGAGGCCGCGCCCGCCCGTTCCACCCATTCCAGCGCGCGCGCCAGATGGGCATGCGTCGGATGCGGGCGGCGGCGCAAAGCGTCGACGATCCAGCAGTCGAGGCCCTGCAGATGCTCCCACGCGGGTTCCGGGATCGCGCTCACATCCGGCAGATAGGCGAGCCCGCCGATGCGAAAGCCGAGCGCGTCGATATTGCCGTGTTCCACCCGGAACGGGATGAAGGGAATGGTGCCGCCCGCGCCGGTGATCTCGAACGGGCCGCGGATCGCGCGCAATTCGCAGATCGGGTGGTAATTGCTGTCCGGCGGCTGCACGAAGGCATAGGCGAAGCGCGAGATCAGCGCCTCCTGCGTGTCGCTGTCGGCCCAGACGGGCAGGCGGCGTTCCATCAGGAAGGCGACCTGCCGCAGATCGTCGAGCCCGTGGACATGATCGGCATGGGGATGGGTGTAGACCACGGCGTCCAGCTCGCCCACCCCGGCGCGCAGCAACTGTTCGCGCAGATCGGGCGTGGTGTCGATCAGCACGCGGGTGATTCCCTCGCGGGTGATGCGCTCGACCAGCATCGAACAGCGCAGACGCCGGTTGCGCGGGTTTTCCGGGTTGCATTCGCCCCAGATGTTGCCGATCCGCGGCACCCCGCCCGAGGAACCGCAGCCAAGGATGGTGAAGCGCAGCCGGCTCATTTCACGCCCTCCGCTTTCGCCGCACGGGAAAACAGCCGATCGAAATTGGCCGAGGTGCGGGCGGCGAATTCCGCATAGTCGAGCCCGAAGACCCCGGCGCCCACCCGCGCGGTCAGCGCGGAATAGGCGGGCTCGTTGCGGCGTCCGCGATGGGGCGGCGGGGCGAGATAGGGGCTGTCCGTCTCGACCAGGATGCGGTCGATGGGGGCAGCCGCAAAGATGTCGCGCAATGCCTGCGATTTCGGGAAGGCGGCGATGCCCGACATCGACAGGTAGAAACCCATTTCCAGCGCCTGTTCCGCCAGCCGCGCGCCCGAGGAAAAGCAATGCATGACACAGGTATAGGGCCGGATCTTCATCCCTTCCGCGAGGATTGCGGCGGTGTCCTCATCCGCGTCGCGGGTGTGGATGATCAGCGGCAGGCCGGTTTCCTGCGCCGCCTCGATATGGATGCGCAGCGAGGTTTTCTGCGCCTCGGCGCTGTCCGCCGAATAATGGTAGTCGAGCCCGGTTTCCCCGATCCCCACGAATTTCGGATGGGCGGCAAGGGCGATCAGCGCCTCGGCCGTGGCCATCGGTTCCTCATGCACGCTCATCGGATGGGTGCCGGCGGCGTAATAGACGCCCTCATGCGCCTCGGCGATGGCGCGCACGGCGGGTTCCTGCCGCAGCCGGGTGCAGATGGTGACCATCCGCGTCACCCCGGCGGCGCGGGCACGGCCGATCACCGCATCGCGTTCGCGGTCGAAGTCGCTGAAGTCGAGGTGGCAGTGGCTGTCGACGATTTCAGGCGGCAGGGTGTCGGGTTGCGGGTCGGTCTGCGCCAAAGAATTGTTTGCCACGGGGCTCGTCCTTTCGGCGGTTGCCTCATGCGGCAGCCGTAGTCATCTCCAGCACCATATCCATGACCAGCGCGGCGGGGTCAAGGTTCACCCCGCGCCCGTGGCGCGCGCGGGCGCCCAAAGACTGCTGGAGTGATGCCCATTTCATCGCTGCCGCGGCATTCGGGGCGAGGCGGGCGAACAGCTCCGACTCGCCCGGCGCGGCCTCGGGCACGGGCGGTCCCTGCACGCCGCTGCGCGCCAATCGGGCCAGAAACGTGTCGATCAGGCCCAGCATCAGGTCCAGCCGCGTCTCGTTCTGCTTGCCCGCCATCTGTTCGGCCAGCGCGATGGCCTGCGGCCGGTCGAGCCGGGGCAGCGTGGCGAAAAGCCGCACCAGCCGGGTATAGCCTTCCAGCCCGTCGAACCGGATCAACCGCACCGCCTCGCCCACCGAGCCCGCGGCCAGCGTGGCGAGCGCGGGGGTGTCGTCGCCCTCGGTCTCGATCCCCGCCTGGGCGAGCGCCTGCGCCATGTCGCCGGGCGCCAGCGGCACCAGCCGCAATTCCCGGCAGCGGGACCGGATCGTCGGCAAGAGCCGCGCCGGCTGATGCGTGACAAGCAGGAAGGTCACCCGTTCGGGCGGTTCCTCCAGCAGTTTCAGCAGCGCATTGGCGGCCTGGGTGTTCA
Organism: Paenirhodobacter populi; assembly: GCF_004022215.1. GTDB lineage: Bacteria > Pseudomonadota > Alphaproteobacteria > Rhodobacterales > Rhodobacteraceae > Rhodobacter > Rhodobacter populi. Next base: position 59,074 of record NZ_SAUZ01000011.1, on the reverse strand, counting down.
TCTCATCCGCCGCATCGACGATGACGACGCGCCGCCCGCCCTCGGCCGCCGAGAGGAACAGGAAGCTTTTCAGTCGCCGCACCTCATCGACGCGGATATCCTGCGAGAGCGCGGTTTCGCGGTCATTCATCCCGCGTTTCAGCACGAAGACGCCGGGTTCCGCCCCGGCGCGGATGCGCCGCGCCACCGGACTTTCGGGATCGGTGTCGAGCGTGCGCGCCATCCCCTGCTGCGTCAGCAGGAAGCGCGCGATGCGCCATGCCAACGTCGCCTTGCCCACGCCGCGCGGGCCGGTCAGCACCCAGCCGTGATGCAGACGCCCGGTGTTGAACGCATCCAGAAAATCCGCCTCGGCCCGGGACTGGCCGTAAAGATGCCCGGTGTCGCGCGGATGGGGGGCGCCTTCGACGGCGGTCGGATCGGGAAGTTCCGCCTCGCTCATTTCAAAGCCTCGCGCGTGATCGACATAATGTCGCGCGCAACCTCCGCCGGATCGCGCGCGCCGTCGATCACCCGGAAACGGGAGGAGAATTCTTCGGCAAGGGCCAGAAAACCCGCCCGCATCTTCTGTTGCAGCGGCAGGCCGAAATCCTCGAACCTTTCCTCATGCCCCCGGCGGCCCTTGGCGCGCGACAGGCCGATTTCCGGGTCGATGTCGATCAGGAAGGTCAGGTCGGGTTCGCGGCGGATCATCAGCCGGTGCAGTTCATCGACCAGATCGCGCAGATCGCCGCGGCTCAGCCCCTGATACATCCGGGTGGAATCGGCGAAACGGTCGGAGATGACGATCCGGCCTTGCGCCAGAGCGGGCTCGATCAGCCGTTCCAGATGGTCGCGCCGCGCGGCGGTGAACAGCAGGATCTCAGTTTCCGCGGACCAGCGGTCGGGATCGCCCTGCAGCACGAGGGCGCGGATCTCCTCCGCCCCCGGGCTGCCGCCGGGTTCGCGCGTCAAGACCGGATCGAGGCCAAGACCGCGCAGCGAATCTGCCAGCAACCGCGCTTGCGTGGATTTCCCGGATCCGTCGATGCCTTCAAAGGTGATGAACATCGGGCCTCAGCTGCCCACGGCCTGCGTGGCCGAGCTGATGACCCGCTGCATCAGATGCTGCGCCGCCGTCCGAACGCGCACGAGGAAGCCGCCCTCGGCCACGTCATGTTCCGCCAGCAGCGGCACCTTTTCCGGCTGCGCGAGCCCCGGCACCTGGATCACCAGATCGGCCAGATGATCGCCCGCCCGGATCGGCCCGACCTTTTGCGTGTCGGGATCGCGCGGCAGGGTGACCGGGCCGTCATAGACCACCTCGGCCCGGATCTGGTCCTGCGATCCCGTCGGCACCAGCACCTTCACATCCTCGCCGGGGACGAGGCCGACCGTCGCATCCGCGCCGAGCCAGACCGGCACCTCGGCCAGCCGCGTGCCCTTGGTGGCGATGGTCTTGGCGGTGAACTGGTGGAACGCCCAGTTGGAAATCGCCTCGCCCTCCTGCGCGCGTTCCCGTTCGGAATTCATCCCGCTCAGCACGAAGACGATGCGCCGATCCTCCATCACCGCCGAACCGACGAGACCGAAGCCCGCCTCCTGCGTGTGGCCGGTCTTCATCCCGTCCGCATGCCAGTCATAGCCCTTGATCGCCAGCAGCGGGTTGCGGTTGTTGGCATTGGCGGGCGAGCGGTTCTTGTAATCGTAGGTGGTTTCCGAAAACAGCGGGTAATATTGCGGATAGGTGGCGATCAGATGCGCGGCCAGCACGCCCAGATCGTGCATCGACATCCGCTGGCCGGGATCGGGCCAGCCCGAGGAATTGGTGAAGTTCGACTGCGTCAGGCCAAGCTCTTTCGCACGCCGGGTCATCCGCGCGGCAAAGGCCTCTTCGCTGCCGCCCAGACCTTCGAGCGTGGACAGGTTTTCCGCGACCACCACGCAGGCGTCGTTGCCCGAATTGATGATCATCCCCTGCATCAGTTCGCGCACCGTGGGGCGGTCCATCTCGTTCAGGAACATGGTCGAGCCGCCCATCGACTTCGCCTTGGTCGAGACGCTGAATTCGGTGTCCATCGAGACGATGCCCCGGTCCAGCGCCTCGAACAGCATGTTCAGCGTCATCAGCTTGGACATCGAGGCGGGGGGCAGGGGCACGTCCGCCTCTTTCTCCATCAGCACCGTTTTCGTCGTCATGTCATAGACCCATGCCGCCTTGGCGCGTGTCTCGAAGGCCGCGGCGGGCAGCGCCGTCGAAAGGGTGAGGCAGGCGATGGCGACGAGGCGAAGCAGACGCATGAGGGGTTCCTATTTCCTGACGGCATAGGCATCGGCATATCCGAGGCCTCTGATCTTTTTAAGCAGCAAATCCTGTTCGGCGGATGTTTTTACCGGGCCGGCGACGACGGACCAATAGGTTTTCCGGCCGGAAACCTGCTTGCGCAGCTCTCCCGGCGTGTCCGAACGGGCCAGCGCCTCCGCCGCCTGCCGGGCGTTCGCCTCGACCCCGAAAAGGCCGAGCTGCACATAATGACCGGGCGCGGCGGATTCGGCCGGGGCTTTCTCCGGTGCTTCCCGAGCCGCTTGCGGCGCGGCGGCATCGGCCTTTTCTGGAGTGGCTTTGGGGGTGGCGTCGGCCTTCGCCTGCGGGGGCGCCTTCGCTGCGGCGGCATCGGCTTTCACCGATGCCTTCGGCGCGGCAGGATCGGCTTTTGCCGGAGTGGCTTGGGGGGCGACGTCGGCCTTCGCCTGAGGGGGCGCCTTCGTTGCGGCGGCATCGGCTTTCACCGATTCCTTGGCAGGATCGGCTTTTGCCGCCGGAGCGGTAGCCGCGGCCTTCGCCGCGGTCCCGGCAGGCGGTTTCCCGGCCTTGTCCTCCGGTGGGTCTACCCGTTCCAGCGCGACGATCGACAGTTTGGCCGGCGCTCCGGCCAGCATGCCAAGCGCCTCCGCCGCGTCGGAGGATACCTGCAACGGTATGCCGGGCAGATTGCGTTCGCGCCGGAACAGCGCCCCGGCGATGGACTTGCCGTTTTCGGTATTGCGGATCAGGACGCGCCGCGGGCTCTTGACGCCCGGATGCGCGACCCAGACCCCACCGAGCGAGGGACGCCCATCCCACAGCCCCGGCTCCGTCCGGGAATAGGTCTTGGGGGCCTCGACCTCGCCCGATACGGCCGCGCCGGCGGCCAGACGGGCGCCGGATGTCGGCGCCTCCGTACACGCACAAAGGGCGAATGCCATTCCCAGCATGATACCGACCTGTATTGACCCGCGCATGGCCATCGCGCTTCCCCCGTCCGGAATCGGTGACCCGAATGTCACCAGCGACGGAGAGGCTAACGCCACGTGCTTAACAGGACTTTATCCGCAGCCGGGAAGCGAGAAAAGCATGCCCGATCGCTTTGCCGGGAAAACGGCTCACCGGCGGCTCATAATTGCGTGAAGGGGGGGGCTGCAGGGTGGCAGATAGGATCGCGCCGCGAAATCGGGCGCGGATCCGGGCGGCAGGCCCGCTAGAGCCTGCCACGGGAGATCAGATGATCTTCACCTGTGTGCCGATCGGGCACAGCTCGTAAAGTTCAGCGATTTTCGCGTTGAAGGTGCCGATGCAGCCCGAGGAGCTGCGGCGGCCGATCTTGCGCGTGTCATGGGTGCCGTGGATGATATAGGCGGGCCAGCTCAGATACATCGCATGGGTGCCCAGTGGATTGTCCGGTCCCGGCGGCATCGCGTGCAGCGTCGGATCCCGCGCGATCATCGAGGCGGTGGGCGTCCAGCTCGGCCCGACCTTCTTGCGCACGATTTCCGTATAGCCGCGCTTGGTCAGCTCGTCGCTCATCGGCACCGAGGTCGGATAGATCCGGTAATCCGTCCCGCCGACCGACCAGTAATGCAGCGCCTTGGACCGCGTGTCGGCGATCAGCGTCACCCTGTTGAGGTCGTCGAAATGATCCTGCCAGAGGATCTCGCGGAAGGACGAGATGTTGCTGCGCGCGGCCTGGGCGACGATCGCCTGCTGCTCGGCCATCGGAATGTCCTGCGTCGCGGCACGGGCGAGCGCGGGGGTGAACAGCGATGCTGCGCCCGCCGCCAGGGCCACACGCCGGGTCAGGCGAATTGTCGGCATGGAATGGCTCCTTTCACTGATCCTGTCCAATATATCATGGACTTGCATTCATGCTCTGCCACGGAGCGATGCCCCCGTCATCTCACGAAGACGCGAGCGGGCCGCCCCGACTCAAACGGCCCTTCCTCCATGCGGGGAAAGGGCCGGAAAAGCGGGGGCGCGGCGAGGTTACCTCGGGCCGATCATCATCACCATCTGCCGGCCTTCCAGCTTCGGCATGCTTTCGACCTTGCCCAGATCGCCGACATCGGCGGCGACGCGGTTGAGCAGTTCCACGCCCAGCTGCTGGTGCGCCATTTCCCGGCCGCGGAAGCGCAGGGTGACCTTCACCTTGTCGCCATCGCCCAGGAACTTCAGCACCGAGCGCATCTTCACCTCATAGTCATGGGTGTCGGTGCCGGGGCGGAACTTGATTTCCTTGATCTCGATGATCTTCTGCTTCTTGCGGGCTTCGGCCTCGCGCTTCTGCTGTTCGTATTTGAACTTGCCGAAGTCCATGATCTTGCAGACAGGGGGAACGGCGGTGGGCGAGATCTCGACCAGATCCAGCCCGGCTTCCTCTGCCATGGCCATTGCGCGCGCCGGGGTGACGACTCCGACGTTTTCGCCATCTGCGCCGATCAGGCGGATTTCCGGTGCGCGGATGCGGTCGTTGATCCGGGGGCCGGTTTCGCGTTGCGGCGGGGCGTTGTGCGGTCTGCGGGCTATGGCTGTCATCCTTCTGTAGCCAAATGGAGTGGCGCGCAAAATAGGGGCGATGGCGCCTTTATTCAACCGGAATCGGCATGTTCCGTCAGCGCGTCGCGGCGATCCGGCGGTTTTTGCAATCTGCGTAAAATTTAATCCGATGACGGGGAACCCGGTTCCTTTCCGGGTGTTGGAAACCGGATAATACCATCTGAAGAGAGGTGAGGATATGGGCAAGGTTCTTGGGCTGGCCGCCGTGGTTCTGGCGGCGCTGGCAGCCGGGCTTTGGTATGTCAACCGGACACCCGAGGGACAGCAGGCCGCAACCGATGCGGCGCGCACGACCGAAGAGACGACGCAGGCCGTCAAGGACGCGGTGCAGAGCGGCGCCGACAGGCTTGGCGAAGCGGCGCAGCAGGGCGCGGACGCCGTGGGCGAGGCCGCGCAGAGCGGCGCCGAGGCGATCGGCGAGGCTGTCGACAGCGCCGGCCACGCGGCGGAGAATGCCGCCGATCAGGCGCAGGATGCCGCGCGGGGCGCCGAGGATGCGGCGCAGAGTGCCGCCGAGGCCGCCCGCGAAACCGCGACGCAGGCCGGTGACGCCGCCGCCGAAGCCGCCCGCAACGCCGCCACGGCGGCGGATGACGCGGCCTCGGACGCGCTCGACAAGGCCGAAGCCGCGCGCGAGGCCGCCGGGCAGGCGGTCGAGAATGCACAGCAATCCGCCTCGGAAACCGCCACCGATGCGATGAACACCGCCCGCGACGCGGCACAAAGGGCCGAGGGCGCGGCGGATCAGGCGGTGGATTCGGCGCGCGAGGCGGCCTCGAACGCCGAAACGGCCGGGGTGAATGCGCTCCATGAGGCCGGGCAGGCGCTGACGGTTTCGGGCTTTAACGCCGACAGGGTGACGGCGCTGATTGACGGATCGTCGCTCGCCGACACCACGAAAGCGACGCTGAAAACCGCCGTGCAGGAGGCGCGCGAGGATGCCGCCAAGGTGCCCGAGGTGGTTGCCAGGGTGCGCGCGGCCTTCGGCCTGCAATGACCCGGACATGAAACAGAACGCCGCCCCAAAAGGGCGGCGTTCGTCATTATTCAACAGGGTCGGTATCCGTTAGGTCGGTAGACGCCTCAAGTTCGCTCAAATCGGCCTTCTGCCTTCATTCTTCCATAAATATCCCGGGGGTGAGCCCGGAACGGGCGAGGGGGCTGGCCCCCTTGCGACCCATCCTCCCGCGCCCCGGAACTTGCCCTCAGACACCTTCGCCGACGAAGGCCTTCTCGACCACATATTCCTTCGGTTCGGAATTCGCGCCCTCGCGCAGGCCGAAGCCTTCCAGAACCTCCATCACGTCCTTGTTGAAGGCAAGCGAGCCGCAGACCATCGCCCGGTCGGTTTCCGCCGACATCGGCGCGATGCCCAGATCGGTGAAGACCTTGCCGGATTTCAGGTTCTCGGTGATCCGGCCCATGTGGGGAAAGTCCTCGCGCGTCGTCGTCGGATAATATTTCAGCTTGTCGCCCACGAGTTCGCCGATCAGCGGATCTTCCCTCAGGCTTTCGACGAGCACCCGGCCGTATTCCAGCTCATCCACCGTGCGGCAGGTGTGCATCATCACCACTTCGTCGAATTTCTCATAGGTCTCCGGCTCGCGCATGAGCGAGGCGAAAGGCGCGATCCCGGTGCCGGTCGCCAGGAACCAGACCCGCTTGCCGGGCAGCAGCGCGTCATGCACCAGCGTGCCCACGGGCTTCGGGCGCAGGATGATCTCATCCCCCGGTTTGATGTGCTGCAGCTTCGAGGTCAGCGGCCCGTCCGGCACCTTGATCGAGTAGAACTCCAGCTCCTCGTCCCAGGCGGGCGAGGCGATCGAATAGGCGCGCAGGAGCGGCTTGCCGTTGTCGCCCATCAGCCCGATCATCACGAATTCGCCCGAGCGGAACCGCAGCGATTGCGGACGGGTCACGCGGAAGGAAAACAGCCGGTCGTTCCAGTGCCGGACCGCGGTCACGGTCTGGGCATCGGGCAGGAGCTTGGGCGCGGGAACGGCGGCGGTGGCTGTGGCGGTCTGGGTCACGGGAAAAACCTTGCTTCTGGCCCGGGCGGTCCGGGGAGGGCGGCCGCGGGGGCGGTGGATCATTCTGGCGGTGGGCTGCCCGTGTCATACGCGCAAAGCGCGCGGCGGGCAAACCCGTTCAGCCCTTCATCCGGGCACGGTAGTCATGGGCGCGCCAGTCGGCGCGGAATTTCCATTGCTCCTCGGGCTGGCGCGCGGCCAGATCGTCGGGGATTTCCACCTCGTCGAAGCCCGAGCGGCGCGCCATCGCATATTGGTCGGCGATCACCGGCCCGACGGCACGCAGCCGCCCGGCATAGCCCGCGTCGCGCAGACGCCGCGCCAGCGTGAAGCCGCGCCCGTCGGAAAAGGACGGAAACAGGATGCGCACCATATCGGCGCCCGAGGCAAGCTGGACAAGCTCGTCGGACTTGATGTCCGAGGCGATCTCGACCGCCGTTCCGGCGAAATCCTCGGCGTGGAAACCGTCGTCGCGCACGATCACGCTCATGCCGCATTCTCCTTGTTGCCATTCGCGCGCACGATCTTGCCGCCGATGAAATGGATGCCGCATTCCGTCTTCTGGCTGCCGCGCCAGCGGCCGGCGCGCGGATCCTCGCCGGGTTTCACCGGCGAGGTGCAGGGCGCGCAGCCGATCGAAGGGTAGCCCTTCGCCACCAGCGGATGCCGGGGCAGGCGGTTCTGCACCATGTATTCTTCCAGATCCTCGCGCCCCCAATGGGCAAGCGGGTTGATCTTCATCCGGGTCGGCGTCTCGACCTCGAAGAAGTCGAGCGCGGCGCGCGTCGCGGCCTGATAGCGCTTGCGCCCGGTGATCCAGGCGTCGAACCCCGACAGGGCCTGTTCCAGCGGCACCGTCTTGCGCAGCGCGCAGCAGGCGTCGGTGTTGAACTGGTGGAGCGTGCCGTCCGGATCCTCGAGGTCCAGCATCGCCTGTTCGGCGGTGATGGTGCGCACATCGGTCAGCCCGAGCGAGCGCGACACCTCGCGCTGATAGTCCAGCGTCTCCTGAAACAGCATCAGCGTATCGACGAACAGCACCGGCGTGCCCGGCGAGATCAGCGACACCATGTGCAGCAGCACCACCGATTCCGCCCCGAAGGAGGAAACCAGCGCGACATTGCCAACCTCGGGGTCCTTCAGCGCCTTTTCCATCACCGTGACGGCGGCATGGTGGCGATAGCGGTCGTTCAGCGCCGCGGCGCGTTGGGCTATATCAGGCTGCATCGCGGTTCTCGCCATAAAGCGCCTCCTTGAACGGCGCGGCGCCAAGGCGGCGGAAGGCGTCGATGAACGTTTCGGCGGGCGATTCCCGCAGCGCCAGATAGGCGCGCAGGATCCGCTCGATCGCCGGCACCACCTCGTCATAGGCGAAGCCCGGCCCGGTCTTGTCGCCGATCGCGGCCTGCGGCCCGGCATCCCCGCCAAGCGTGATCTGGTAATTCTCCACCCCCGCGCGGTCGAGCCCGAGGATCCCGATGTGCCCGATGTGGTGATGTCCGCAGGCGTTGATGCAGCCCGAGATCTTGATCTTCAGGTTGCCGATCTCGTCTTCCAGCCCGATGTCGCGGAAATGCGTGGCGAGGTTTTCCGCCACGGGGATCGAGCGCGCCGTCGCCAGCGCGCAGTAATCCATGCCGGGGCAGCAGATCATGTCGGACAGAAGCCCGACATTCGCCGTGGCCAGCCCCGCACGCAGCAGCTCGGCATGGACGGCGGGCAGGTCGGCCTTCGCCACATGCGGCAGCACGACGTTCTGTTCATGGCTGATGCGCAGCTCGCCATAGCCATAACGGTCGGCGAGATCGGCCATCACCCGCATCTGGTCCGCCGTCGCGTCGCCCGGCGTCTTGCCATGCTCCTTGAGCGAGATGGTCACGATCGCATGGTTCTCGACCTTGTGCGCGGTGATGTTGCGCGCGACCCAGCGGCGGAAGACCGGATCGACCGACAGAGCCGCCTCATAGGAGTCGACCGGATCGTTCTTGAACGCGGGCGGGGCGAACTGCGCCGCGATCACGCGCAGGATCTCCTGATCGACGCCGGAGAAGGTCGGGCGGATGCGGGCGAATTCCTCCTCCACCGCCGCCTTGAAGGCGTCGAGGCCATTCTCGAACACGGTGATCTTGATCCGCGCCTTGTATTTGTTGTCGCGCCGACCCATCAGGTTGTAGGTCGAGATCACGGCCTCCAGATAGGGCAGCAGGTCGGCCACGGGCAGGAAGTCGCGGATCACCTGACCCAGCATCGGCGTCCGGCCAAGGCCGCCGCCCACCAGCACCTTCAGCCCGATCTCGCCGTCCTTTTCCACCAGTTGCAGGCCGATGTCATGGGCGCGGATGACGGCGCGGTCGGCCTCGGTCCCGGTGATGGCGATCTTGAACTTGCGCGGCAGGAACTGGAATTCCGCATGGTCGGTGGACCATTCGCGGATCAGCTCGGCGATCGGGCGGGGGTCGGCGATCTCATCCGCCGCGGCGCCGGCGAAGACGTCGGTCGTCGTGTTGCGGATCGTGTTGCCCGAGGTCTGGATCGCGTGCATCTGCACATCGGCCAGCGCGTCGATGATATCCGGCACATCCACGAGCTTGGGCCAGTTGAACTGGATGTTCTGGCGCGTGGTGAAATGGCCGTAGCCTTCGTCCCATCGCTCGGCGATCATCGCGAGCTGGCGCATCTGCCCGGCGGACAGCGTGCCATAGGGGATCGCGATCCGCAGCATATAGGCATGCAGCTGCAGATAGAGCCCGTTCATCAGGCGCAGCGGGCGGAATTCCTCTTCGGTCAACGAGCCGTCCAGCCGCCGTTCCACCTGCTGGCGGAACTGCGCGGCGCGGGCGCGCACGAAGGCTTCGTCGAAATCCGAATATTCATACATGTGCCGTCCCCCGCTTGCTGTCCGCTTGCTTGCCCAGATCGTAATTCGAAGGCCCCCGCGAACGGAAGGCCTCGCGGAAATGCACAGGCTCCGGCCCGTCCGGCCCGGCCTTGGCATCCGCCAGATAGGCGCCGACGACGATGCCCGACTGGCCATGCGCCTTCAGCAGGCGCAGCTCGGCATCGGCTTCGTCCTCCAGCAGCTCCGCCTCGGCATGGCATCGCGTCCAGTCCCCCGAGGCGGTCATATAGACGACATCCCCCAGCCGCAGGTCATTGGCGGTGAGGACTTTCGGGGTGAATTTGCGGGCCATGTCTCCCTCCGGAATTTGGCGGGCTGTGAATCTCTGTCGCTATATAGGAAATTTTCCCTGTGCTGCGCTATTCCCCATTGAAAATAAGTCCATATGTTTCGTATGGCGGGGCATGGAATACGTATTTCCCGCGAAACGGAGAAAACGCGAATGACTGTCCGCCTCGATGACCTCGACCGGAAAATCCTCTCTCAATTGCAGGAGGATGCGAGCCAGTCTCTCGACGATATCGCCCGCAAGGTGGGCTCGTCGAAGACCCCGGTGTGGAACCGGATCCGACGGATGAAGGAGCAGGGCGTGATCGGCCGGCAGACCGTCCTGCTGGATCCCGAGACGCTGGGGCTGGAGGCCTGCTTCTTCGTGCTGATCCGCACGTCGGAGCATGAGGCCGCCTGGCAGCACCGCTTCCTCGCCGCCCTGCGCGCCCGCCCCGAGGTGCAGGAGGCGCACCGGCTGGCGGGCGACATCGACTATATCCTCAAGGTCCGGGTCAAGAACGCCCGCGCCTATGATGAGTTCTATCAGGCGCTGATTTCCGAGGTGAAGATCCACAACGTCACCGCGCTGCTGTCGATGGAAGAGATCAAGTCGACGACGTTGCTGCCGCTGTGAGGGGGGGCAGGGGCGCTGCCCCTCTTGCCCGTTCCGGGCAATTCACCCCGGGATATTTATGGAAACACGATGGCAGAAAAGCGGGGCTTCCGGGCAGGACAAGACCTCCGGACCTTCCTGATTTCGTGTTTCCATAAATATCCCGGGGGGTGAGCCAGGAAGAGGCGGCCTTCCAGTGGAAGGACGCCCTGGCGAACGCGCGGCCCGTGGCCGCGCCGGAGCGGAACGCGCGAGGGGGCTGGCCCCCTGCGACACCGCCGTATGCAGCCCGGATCTGGAACTGAAGCGCCCCCGGTGGCGTCAGGAGGCTTCGAGCGCCGCGACGATCGCGCCGAAATCCGAGGCCAGAAGGCTCGCCCCGCCGACCAGCGCGCCATCGACGTTCGACACGGTGAAGATATCCGCCGCATTCGACGGCTTCACCGAGCCGCCGTAGAGCAGCCGGATTTCCTCGCCGTCGTCGCCGAATTTCTTCACCATCTCGGCGCGCATGAAATCATGCACCTCGGCGATCTGCTCGAGCGTCGGAGTCCGCCCCGAGCCGATCGCCCAGATCGGTTCGTAGGCGATCACCAGCGAAGCGCCCGAGGCGTTCAGCGGCAGCGATCCCTTGAGCTGCGAGCTGATGACGTCGAGCGTCGCGCCGCGATCCCGTTCGCGTTCAGTCTCGCCCACGCAGATGATCGCGATCAGCCCTTCGGAAATCGCCGTGGTCGATTTGGCATGGACGAGTTCGTCCGATTCGAACCGGTCGGCGCGCCGTTCGGAATGGCCGAGGATCACGTGGCTGGCCCCTGCGTCCTTCAGCATCCGCGCCGAAATGCCGCCCGTGTAGGCGCCCGAGATCTGCGGGTGGCAGTTCTGGCCGCCAATGGCGATCCGCCCCTTGACCAGATCGGCCGCGGCCGAGACCAGCGTGTAGGGCGGGCAGATCAGCACCTCGCAATCGGGGGCGGGATGGGCGGCGATCAGCGCCTCGATCTCGCCCAGATTGGCCCTGAGGCCATTCATCTTCCAGTTCCCTGCCGCGAGCTTCCTGCGCATCTGTCGTCCCTCCGATGGATCGGGCGCAGATTAGGCCAGCGCGCAGGCCGCCGCAAAGGCGAAAACGCCCTCGAATCAATGATAACGCAAACATTCCGGCGGTGGCGGATCAACCCTCGGCGGTGTCGCGGAATTTCACCGATTCGCCGCAGCCGCAGCTTTCGACGACATTCGGATTGCGGAATTTGAAGCCCGATTCCAGCACGCCGATCTCATAGTCGATCTCTGTGCCGATCATGTACATCTGCGCCATCGGCGCGATGAGGACGCGGGCCGGGCCTTCCTCGACCACAAGGTCCATGGGGCCGGCCTCGGGGGCGATTTCCATCGTGTATTCCATGCCCGCGCAGCCGCCCTTCTTCACGCCGATGCGGAAGCCGGCGGCGTTTTCACGCGCCATCAGCCGCGCGATCTGGTCGATGGCGGCGGGGGTCAGGGTCACGGGCGGCTTGCCGGGCATGGCGAACATCGGAATTCTCCTTGGATCGGAACCAAGATAGGGCCGGGGTGGCTTTCACGCAAGCCGCCCCGCCCGGGTCATTTGAGGAACGGCCCGTCACTTCAGGAACGGGTAATCAGTATAGCCGGTCTCGCCGCCGCCGTAGAAATAATCCTTGCGCAGTTCGTTCAGGGCCGCGTCGGTTTTCAGCCGCTCGGGCAGGTCCGGATTGGCGATGAAGGGGCGGCCGAAGGCCACGGCATAGGCATCGCCGCTTGCGATGGCCCGGATCGCCATGTCGCGGTTGTAGCCGTTGTTCGCCACGTAAGGCGCCCTGATCGCGGCGCGGAAGGCCTTCAGCTCCGCCTCCGGATAGTCGCGCGGGCCGCCGGTCTGCCCCTCGACCACATGCACGAAGGCAAGGTTGTGGGCATTGAGCGCCCCGGCGACGGCCGCGAAAAGGGCGGGGGTGTCGCTGTCAAGCCCGACATTGTTCGCGTTCGACCAGGGCGACAGCCGGATCCCGGTGCGCTCGGCGCCAATGGTGCCGGCGACCGTATCGACCACCTCGGCGAGGAACCGCACCCGGTGCGCGATCGGCCCGCCATAGGCATCGGTCCGCTTGTTCGAGGTATCGCGCAGGAACTGGTCGATCAGATAGCCGTTCGCGGCGTGGATCTCGACCCCGTCGAAGCCCGCCTCGATGGCGCATTTCGCGGCATGGGCATATTCGGCCAGAACGCCGGGGATTTCCTCCAGCGTCAGCGCATGGGGCACCGAGGTTTCGACGAAACCCTTGCCGTCGAAGGTCTTCGCGTGGGCGGAAAGCGCCGAGGGCGCAACCGGCGTCCGGCCGTCGATGATCGAGGGATGCGAGACGCGCCCCACGTGCCAGAGCTGGCAGGCGATCTTGCCGCCCGCGTCATGCACCGCCGCGGTGACCTTCTTCCAGCCGGTGACCTGTTCGGGGCTGTAGATGCCCGGCGTCCAGGCATAGCCCTGACCCGTCGGCGAGATCTGCGTGCCTTCGGAGACGATCAGCCCCGCCGTCGCGCGCTGGCGGTAATATTCGACCATCAGGTCGTTGGGGATCAGGTCGAAGGCGCGGTTGCGCGTCAGCGGCGCCATCAGGATGCGGTTCGCGATCTCGATCCGGCCAAGGCGGCCCGGCGTAAACAGCGTGTCAGTCATGATTGATCCTTCACGTTCCGGGCCGGGGAGGCGGCCCTTCCACGAAAAGACAATCTGGCACGGCGCGCGACGATGGCAAGCCCCCGCGCGCCGGGCGGTTTACATGAAGCCGAGTTCGAGCCGCGCCTCTTCGGACATCATGTCCATGCCCCATTGCGGATCGAAGGTCATGGTCACGTTGACCTCGCGCACGCCGGGCACCGCCTCGATGGCGTTCTGCACCCATTCCGGCATTTCACCGGCCACCGGGCAGCCCGGCGCGGTCAGGGTCATCACCACGTTCACCACGCTCTCGTCGGTGATCTCGATCGTGTAGACCAGTCCGAGGTCGTAGATGTTCACCGGGATTTCCGGGTCGAAGACCGTGCGGCAGGCATCCGCGACCGCGTCGAACAGCGGATGTTCGGTGGTCGAGGGCTTGATCAGGGGGCTGCCCTCTGCGGGCATATCTGCGGACGTGTCGGCTTCGTTGGTCATGATGTCGCTCCGGCGAGGGATTGGCACAGGATATAGGAATTTCGCCGCGCAAGGTAAAGGCCGCTGGCGACGGGCGGCGCAGGCGCGTGTGGAAACCGGAGCGGGCAGGGGCGCTGCCCCTCTTTGCGCTGACGCGCAAATTCACCCCGGGATATTTATGGAAGAATGAAGGGCAGCCGGTCCCGATGTCTGGGGGGGGGGGCCGTGCCGGGTCTTGACCGGGACGCGCGAAACCGCCACAGGTGCCGGCATGGTTCCGATGGACAAACTCGCCCAGATCACGCAGCGCTTCGATTTCGTCGGGGCGAAGCTGAACGTGACCTCCGCGCCCGCCGAGATCGCCGCGCTCTCGCGCGAATATTCCGAATTGAAGCCCGTGGTCGATCAGATCGCCGCCTACCGGCAGGCGCTCGACGATCTGGCCGAGGCGGAAGGCTGGCTCCACGATCCCGAGATGAAGGATCTGGCGGAGGAGGAGCTGCCCCGCCTCAAGGCCCGCATCCCCGAGATGGAACAGGCGCTGCGGCTGGCGCTCTTGCCGAAGGACGCGGCCGATGCGCGGCCCGCGATCCTTGAAATCCGCCCCGGCACCGGCGGGGACGAGGCGGCGCTTTTCGCGGGCGATCTGCTGCGCATGTATCAGCGCTATGCCGAAACGATGGGCTGGCGGTTCGAATTGCTGGATCTGACGCCCTCGGAACTCGGCGGCGTCAAGGAAGTCACCGCCCGGATCGAGGGCGAGGGCGTCTTCGCCCGGCTCAAATACGAATCCGGCGTTCACCGGGTGCAGCGCGTGCCGGAAACCGAGGCGGGCGGGCGGATCCATACCTCGGCCGCCACCGTCGCGGTTCTGCCCGAGGCGGAGGATGTCGACATCGACATCCCCGCGGGCGACATCCGCATCGATACGATGCGATCCTCGGGCGCGGGTGGGCAGCATGTCAACACCACCGATTCGGCGGTGCGGATCACCCATCTGCCCACCGGGATCGTCGTCACCTCGTCCGAGAAGTCGCAGCACCAGAACCGGGCGAATGCCATGGCCGTGCTGCGGGCGCGCCTGTATGAGATGGAACGCGACCGGCTGGCGCATGAACGCGCGGCCGACCGCAAGGCGCAGGTGGGCTCGGGCGATCGTTCGGAGCGCATCCGCACCTACAACTTTCCGCAGGGCCGGATGACCGATCACCGGATCAACCTGACACTGTATGCGCTGCCGCAGATCATGAACGGCGACCTGACCGAGGTGATCGACGCCCTTACCGCCCATGATCAGGCGACGAAACTGGCGGAGATGGAGGGATGACCGCGCAGCAGGCGCTGGTCCTTGCCACGCGCCGGCTGACCGCCGCGGGCATCGAGGGCGCCGCCACCGATGCGCGCCGGTTGCTGGCGCATGTGCTCGGCCTCGCGCCGGAACGGCTGCTGCTGGCGATGCAGGACGAGATTTCCCCGGATCAGCAGGCGGCGTTCGAGGCCGCGACGGATGCCCGCGCCGCGCGCCGTCCGGTGGCGCAGATCACCGGATTGCGCCGCTTCTGGGGGCTCGATTTCCGCGTGACGCGCGACACGCTCGACCCCCGGCCGGAAACCGAGATTCTGGTGGAAGCGGCGCTTGAGGAACCCTTCGGCATGGTGCTGGACCTTGGCACCGGCACGGGCTGCATCCTCGTCAGCCTGCTGCACGACAGGAGCGACGCGAGGGGGACGGGGGTCGATCTGTCCGAAGCCGCGCTGATCGTGGCGCGGGACAATGCCGCGCGGCTTGGCGTGGCGGAGCGGGCGCGGTTCCTGCGTTCCGACTGGTTTTCCGCCGTCACCGGCACGTTCGACCTGATCGTTTCCAACCCGCCCTATATCGCCGCGGAAGAGATGCCCGCCCTCTCCCCCGAGGTGCGCGACTGGGAACCGCATCTGGCGCTGACGCCGGGCGGTGACGGGCTTGCCGCCTATCGCCTCATCGCGCGCGAGGCCGCGGCCCGGCTGACCTCCGGCGGGCGGCTGCTGCTGGAAATCGGGCCGACTCAGGCCGGGGCGGTCTGCGACCTCCTGCGTGACGGAGGATTCGAGCGGATCGAGGTCCGCCGCGATCTGGACGGGCGCGACCGCACCATTCTGGCCCGCAAACCCGCCGTGCCCGCCCCGCATCCGGGGAATTGAGCCCATCACGCGATCTTGGGCCGAAATTATGGGGAAACGCGCAATTCTTCCGTTTTCCCGCTTGCGCCCGCCCGGCTGGCATGCTTAGTGATCCATGTGCAGAACGGACATTTGGTCCGCTGCACGGATCAGCTCACACTGCGGGTCACAGGGTTTCGCGGGTCATACCCGCAAAACGCAACCCTTGCCCACATGGCGGGTCCCGGTCATTTCACGATCGCGGCCCGGACTTCAGCGCCCGAAGGGCACAACCAACGCAGGCACATGAGATCTTCGAAATCCCGTTCGCGCAACAAGTCGAACCGTCAGCGCACGATCGGCAATATCATCAACCGGGTCTTTGACAGCTCCGGTCCCGAGGGCAAGGTGCGTGGCACCCCGCAACAGATCATCGACAAGTATCTGGCGCTGGCGCGTGACGCGCAGCTTGGCAACGATCGGGTGGCGGAACAGAATTTCCTGCAGCATGCCGAACACTACACCCGCATGCTGGGCGAGGCGCAGCGCGAAATCGCCCGTGAACAGGAGGAGCGGCAACGCAACTACCAGCAGGGCGGATCCGGCCAGAACAATGGTCAGACCGGCGGCCAGAATGGTGGCAACCGCGATCGTCAGGAGCGTCCGGAACGCGAGGCGGAGCCGCGCTACGAAGCCGCCACTGACGCCGCCGATGCCCTGGTGACCGACGCCTTGGTGACCGAGGAAACCGGGACGGAGGAATCCGGTCTGGTGGAAACGCCGGAAATGCGCGCCGAAACCCGGCCCGCCGAAACCCCTGCCGAGCCGGAAGGCCCCGCGCAGCAGGTGGCCGAGGCGTTCGAGGTTGCGGACGAGGCCACCCCGGCCCCCGAAACGCCGGAACAGCCCGAAGCGGAAGCCCCGCCGCGCCGCGCCCGTGCGCCGCGCCGCACGCCGCGCAAGCCGCGCGCGCCGAAGAAGACCGACGCCGATGCGGCACAGCTTCCGCTCGATGCGCCGACTGACGCTTCGGGCGAATAACGGTCCCGGAAGCCCGACATGACGAAAGCCGCGCGGATCCCGCGCGGCTTTTTCATTCAGACGCCAACGCCTGCGCCCTCACCGCTTGCGGACGAATTCCGTGCGCAGCACCAGCCCCTTGATCGCCTCGTGCCGGCAGTCGATCAGCTCCGGATCGTCCGTCAGCCGGATCGAGCGGATCACCGTCCCCTGTTTCAGCGTGGTCGAGGTGCCCTTGACCTTCAGGTCCTTCACCAGCACCACCTGATCGCCATCGGCCAGCAGGGTGCCGCTTGCATCCCGGACCTCGCGCACGGCTTCGGCCTTCAGTTCCGAGGCGGGCCGCCATTCGCCGGTCGCCTCGTCGTAGATGTAATCGTCGTCGGACATTATTTGTCTCCCCTTCGGGGTCAGCGGGCCAGCAGCCGCGCGAGGTGGCAGAATTGTTCGAGCGTCACCCGCTCGGCCCGCTCGGTCGGCGGGATCCCCGCCGCTTCGAGCAGGGATTCGATCTGCGGATGCAGACCGCGCAGCGAGGCCCGCAGCATCTTGCGCCGCTGATTGAACCCCGCCGCGACGACCCGTTCCAATATCTTCGGATCGGCCGGATAGCGCGGTTCGGGCAGGGCCTGCAGATGCACCACCGCCGAATGCACCTTGGGCGCAGGGGTGAAGGCCTCGGGCGGCAGGACCATGACGATCCGCGCCTCGCACCGCCATTGCGCGAGCAGAGCCAGCCGCCCGTAATGCGCCGAACCGGGCTTCGCCACGATCCGCTCCGCCACTTCCTTCTGGAACATCAGCGTCAGGCTTTCCCAGAAGGGCGGCCAGACGGCGGGCGTCAGCCAGCGGATCAGCAGTTCGGTGCCGACATTGTAGGGCAGGTTCGCGGCGATCCGGATCGGCGGCGTCAGATGCGCCAGAACGTCGACCTCCAGCGCGTCGCCGTTGATCACCTCCAGCCGCCCGGGATAATGCGCCGCGATCTCGGCCAGCGCCGGCAGACAACGGCTGTCCTTCTCGACCGCCAGCACCCGCCGCGCCCCCTCGGCCAGCAATCCGCGCGTCAGCCCGCCGGGGCCGGGGCCGACCTCCAGCACGTCGCACCGCGTCAGATCGCCCGCCGCCCGCGCGATCTTCGCCGTCAGGTTCAGATCCAGCAGGAAGTTCTGCCCAAGGCTCTTCTTCGCCACCAGATCGTGATCCCGGATCACTTCGCGCAGCGCGGGAAGCCCGTCGATTGCCGCCATTCCCGAACCCGTCCTTCATTCTTCCAAAAATATCCTCGGGGGTGAGGCCGCAGGCCGAGGGGGCAGAAGGCCCCCTGCGCCCGTGCCGCGATCCGGCGCTCAGACGTGCCGCGCCGCCCCCATCCGCGCGGCCATCCGCAAAGCGGCGATCAGGCTCGCCGGATTGGCGCGCCCGGTTCCCGCGATGTCATAGGCCGTGCCGTGATCGGGCGAGGTCCGCACGAAGGGCAGGCCAAGCGTCACATTCACGCCCCCGTCGAAATCCAGCGTCTTGATCGGGATCAGCGCCTGATCGTGATAGGCGCAGATCGCCGCGTCATATTGCGCGCGCGCCGCCGCATGGAACATCGTGTCGGCGGGCAGGGGGCCTGCGACGGCGAAGCCCTCGGCCCGCAGCCCGGCCAGCGTTTCGCCGATCCAGTCGATCTCCTCACGCCCCATCGCGCCGCCTTCGCCCGCATGGGGGTTCAGCCCGGCCACGGCGATGCGCGGATTTTCGATGGCGAAATCGCGGCGCAGCCCGTTCGCGGTGATCTCGACCACCTCGCGCAGGACCTCGGGCGTATAGGCGCGGGGCACGTCCTTCAGCGCGATATGGATCGTCGCCGGAACCACGCGCAGCGGCGGGGCGATCCCCTCGGCCGCGAGCATCATCGCCACGCGCGCCCCGCCCGCCAGATGCGCGAGGAATTCGGTATGCCCCGGAAAGGCGAAGCCCGCCCCGTCCTTCAGCGCCTTCTTGTGGATCGGCGCGGTGGTCATGGCGATCGCCTCGCCCGCCTGCACCAGCGAAACGGCGCGGGCGATGACCTCGATCACCGCGGCGGCGTTTTCCGGCGCCGGACGGCCCGGCTCGGCGGCGGCGGGGAAGGGATGCGGCAGCACGGGCAGCGCCGCGCCCGCATGCAGGATCGCGTCCGAGGGCCGCTCGACCTCGCGCAGCTTCGTGCCGCGCGGCAGATGCGCCGGATCGCCGAGCCAGACGAAGGGCAGGCTGGCCCCCAGCGTTTCCCACGCCTTGACGGCGATTTCCGGGCCGATGCCAGAAGGATCGCCGCAGGTCAGGATCACGGGCAGGCGGGTCGGATCGGGGCGCGTCGTCATGGCCGCACGATCACCGCATTGGCCACCAGATCGGCAAGCAGGCTGTCCGCATAGCTGTTCATCCGCTGGTTCAGCAGTTGCGTCCGCACCGCGTCGCGCGAGGGCGCGGCCTCGCCCTCGGGCCGGACCTTTTCGCGCGAACACAGCATCACCAGCACCTCGTTGCCGCCGCGTTGCAGCCGCGTCGTCTCGCCGATGTCCAGATGCGCCAGCGCCAGACCGACGTCTTGCGGGATGGCCCCCTGCGCGGCGGGTTCCACCCGCGTCAGCCAGGACGGCGGCAGGCTTTTCGCCACGGTGTAAAGATCGTCGCAGCCCTTGGCGCTACGCGCGACGCGGCCGGCAAGCTCCGCCGCTTCGGGCGAGCCCGGAACACCCAGCGTCAGCAGCGCATAGCCAAGCGTCTGCGCCCCGGTGCTGGCCGGGCCGCCTTCGTCCATCCCCCGCAGCATGAAGACCGCGATGGCGCCGTTCAGCTCGATGGGGGCGCTGGCCTCGCCGGGTTTCAGCGCCATGATCGTCGGGCGCAGCGCCGGCGGCAGGTTCTGCAACGGCATCCATTGCAGCCGCCCGCCCTGCTCGCGGGTGGCCGAGGCCGAAACCTGCTGCGCGGCATTGGCGAATTCCGCCTCCCCGCGAATGGCCGAGACCTGACCGGCCAGTTCGCGCGCCTCGGCCGCATATTCGGGCGGCGCGGGGATGATGATTTCCGACAGCAGCACCCGGGTGCCGGCGCCGCGATCGGCCTCGACCAGCATGGCGCGGTCGATATCGGCCTCGGTGATCTGCACCCGCCCGGCGTAGCGCGCCCGGACCACATCGCGCCAGACGACGCCGGCCGAGACGAAATCGCGGAAGGTCTGTTCCGACACCCCGGCCCGCGACAGTTCGGCGATGAACTGTTCCTTGGTCAGGTTGGCCCGGCCGGCGAATTCGGTCATCCCCTCGTCGACCAGCTCGGGCGAGGCGGTCATGCCGTCGAGCTTGGCGCGCCATGTCCGCAGCCGGTCCTCGATCAGCGCATCCTCGGCGGCCTTGCGCAGATCGCCGCTTTGCCGCAGCAGTTGCAGAAAGCGCATCCGCTGTTCGATCTCATAGCGCGAGATGCCAAGCCCGTTCACCGTGATGACCGGCGCGAACAGACCGCCGCCCTGCGCCAGCGCGGGCGCGGCGGGGCCGCTGCCCGGCGTCCAGCCCAGACCGGCCGCCAGACCAAGCGCCAGAACGGCGGCGCTCAGCGGCCTGCAACGCGGGGTCAATCGCACCATTTTCGTCATCTCTCGTCCGTCCGTCATGTCTGCCCGCTCGTCTGTTTCGCGGTTCGAGGCCGCGCTTCCGATGCCTGTTTCCCGCCGCCTGTTCCCGCGGCCTCTTCCGATGCCCGCCCCCTTGCCTCCGGCTCAGCCGCGGCAGGCGCGGGCGGCCGTTCCGGTCTGGCTGTCGGCGCCGAAGCCCGCCAGCTGCACCTGAAAGCCGAAGCTGGTTTCCGGCTTCACACTAGAGGAGGACGTAAACCGACGCGAGAGGGAAAGATCCATCGCGATGCACTCATTGGCGTAACGCAGCCCAAGCCCCGCCCGGGCCATCCGCTCCGCGGTGAAATCGTAGCGGGTGTTGAACGTGCCACGCCATTCCGGGTTCATGTTGACCCCGCCCATCATCACCAGTTCGTCGGTGGCCTGCGGCCGTCCTTCAAGCTCGTTCGGCTTCATCCAGATATAACCCGTCGTCAGCTGGTATTTCGGCCCCAGATAGGCAAAGCGCAGCTCGTCGCGCGAAATGTCCAGCTCATCGTCGAACAGCGCCCTGTTGGAGATCGTCAGCCCCGTGGTCGTCGTCAGCGTGCCGCCCAAAAGCCAGTCCGAGGTCCGCCCCGACAGGCCAGAGCCGGTGCTGAACTGATCCAGATCCTCGGCCCGGAAGACGCGCCCCGCCGTCATGCCAAAGGACCAGCCCGCGGCGTCCATGCGGGTCCAGCTCATCCCCAGATTGGCGCGCAGGCCGCGTTCGCGCGTGTCACCGCCCGGATAGCGCGACAGGCTGAACAGGTTGCCCTCGTCGAATTCGACCAGCACGCTGTCCTCGTTCGGGGCGGCCTTCAGGTTGTCCGGGCTCCACAGGATCTGCGCCACCGGCTCGATCACATGCGAGGCACTGCCCGAGGTGGCGACCCACGGCCAGCGCACCTCCATGCCGAGGGTGGGCTGCGCGCGGATCGTGTCGCCCTCGTAGACCTGATCGTTGCGCACGGAAAACACATCCGTCGCCAGCCGCGCCTGACTGGTGGCCAGAATGCCCGCCGGCAGCAGCCAGTTGCGCTGCCAGTTCAGTTCCAGCGAGGTGCGCAGCATGTCGCGCCCGTCGGGCACGTCGTCGTAATCCTCGGCCGTGTCGTAATCGAGCGTGCTGGCCCGGTTCAGCGTATGGACATTCCATTCGACCGAGGCGAGCCCGCCCAGATAGCGAGGCCGGAACAGCCGGGTCCAGCTGTAGTCGCCCGCCAGCATCGGCTGGGTGCTGTTGCTTTCGCCTTCGCGGATCGAATGGGTGTTGCCCGCCCGCATCCAGATCATCTCGTTGCGGGTCACCCGGTCGAGCGTCACGCCCGACCACAGCCGGTCGATGTCGGAAATGTCGTAATCGACCAGATAGGCGGGATCCGTCACCACCTGCAACTGCACGCCCAGTTGATAGCCGCCCGGAATGCCGAACCAGCCGTTGGCGAACAGGTAGCCGCGCGTCTCGTTCTCGCGCAGGCTGTCGCGCGACAGGGCACCGTTGACCAGCACATAGCCGTTGTCGAGCGCCTGCCGGTAGCGCATGCCGAGCGTGCTGCTCCAATCCGTCGCGACGAAGGGTTTCAGCGTCAGGTCGGCCGAGGGGCCGAGCGTGAGGAAATAGGGCAGCTCCACCCCGAAGCCCATGCGGGAGGAGTTGGTGAAGCGCGGCCGCAGGATGCCGTCCATCCGGTCCACGGTCGGGTCCGGCATGCTCAGCACCGGCGTCCACAACAGCGGCACGCCCATCAGCCGGAATTGCGCATTGTCGAAGCGCAGCACCCGCGCCGGCGCGTCATGGGTGATCGTGCGGGCGCGGATTTCCCAAAGCGGCGTCGGGTCCGAGGCGCAGACCTGGCACGACGATCCCACCGCGTCATAGAGCGTGGTGACCTCGCCGTCCTTGCGCTCGACCCGGTTGGCGGCGATCTGCAATTCGCGCGCCAGCACCATCCGCGCGCCGATCAGCACACCGTTCTGCATGTCGCGCGACAGATCGGCCTGCGAGGCCAGCGTGACGGCGCCGCTCTGCCCGGGCTGCACCAGACGGATCGGTCCCTCGATCAGCATGCGGTCGGTGGACTGGTCGTAGGTGACGCGGCTGGCCGTCAGCCGGTTCTGCTGCCAGAACACCTCGACCGCGCCCTCGGCCACAAGGGTCTTGTCGCCGGTGACGGTGATCCGGTCGGCCAGCAGCGTCGCCGCCTCGGCCGCCTGATCGGCGGTATAGCCGGCGGCCGGGGCGGGATCCTGCGCGCGGGCGGGATCGGTCCCGGCCATCAGCGCAAGGGCCATCAGCCCGGTCGCAAGGCGGTTGTTGCGACGCGCCATCAGCCGTCCTCCCGTGCCAGAACCAGCGCGAGCGCGAGCATCAGCGCGATCGCGGGGGGCGCCCAGGCGGCCAGCCCCACCGGAATTTCCCCATTGTCGCCAAGGACCTGCGCGATGTTCCTCAGAAAGAACACCGAAAGCCCCGCGCCAAGGGTGATGAGCACCATCATCCCGCTTTTGCCAAAGCGGATATGGGCCATGTTGAACCCCGCCGCGATCAGCACCATCGCCGCCAGCACGATGGGCAGCGCCAGCTCCATCTGGAACCAGACCATGTGGCGCCGGGCGGAAAAGCCCGCCGCCTCGATCCCGCGGATGAAGCCCGGCAATTGCCAGATCGGCACCGCCGAGGGGGAGCCGAAGCTGTCGCGGATCCGTTCCGCCGTCAGCGAGGAGGACAGCGTCAGGCTGTCCGCTCGGGTCGCGTCGCGCTCGGGGTTGGTCGAGCTGCCCAACGGCCAGTCCTTGACGTTGCTCAGGTGCCACGCGCCGGGGGTGAGGTTGGCTTCCTCGGCCTCGATCCGGCGCACGGCGCCCTGACCGGGCGCGACGATCAGGAAGGTGACGTCATACAGCCGCGTCGCGTTCGGATTGGCGCGCGCGCCGTGGATCACCGCCTGTTGCCCGCTGCCGTCGCCCATGCCCTGCCGCATCCAGATTCCGTCCGAGCTGATCGAGGCGCTTTCGGCGCCCCCCGCGCGGAACTTTCCCGCGACCGTATCATAGCGTTTCGCGGTTGCCGAGACGATCGGATTGCCGATCGCCACCGCGAGCACGCCGATCAGCAAGGCGACGCTGACCGGCGTCAGCACCAGCCGCAGCGCCGACATCCCGGCCGCGCGGATCACCACCAGTTCGGACGACCGCGCAAGGCCGAGGAACAGCACCACCGCCGACAGCACCATCACCAGCGGCAGGATGTCATACAGCGACTGCGGCACCGACAGCGCCGACAGCATCGCCGCCTGACCCAGCGTGATCCCCGCGCTGGCGAAGGAGCGGATCTTTTCCACCATGTCGATCAGGAACAGCACCCCCCAGAACGACAGCAGGACGATGGCAAAGGCCGACAGGAAGCGGCGGGTGATATAGAGGGAAAGGGTCATGCCGCGGATCTCCGGACAGGGTGCGGGCGGACCCGGCGCGGGCGCGCGGCCCACCACAGCACCAGCCCCGCCACGGATGTCCCGATCAGCGCCGGCAGATAGGCCAGCGGCCAAAGGGCATTGTTGCGCTGCATCGCGCTGTCGACGGTATTGGCCAGCATCTGCAGCACGATCAGCCCGATGACCGCCAGCGTGATCTGCCGCCACATGCCGAAACGCGAAAAGCTGCCCAGCATCAGCGCGGCAAAGCCCAGCAGCACCGCGACCGGCGCGATCAGCGGCTGCGCCACCCGCTCGTTGAGGATGCGGAAGGCCTCGGGCTTGGTGCCGCCGGTGGCGGTCAGGATCTCGTCCGAGGGGAACAGCAGGTCCTGACTTGGCAGTTCGTCCCAGTCGATATGGCCTTCCGCCCGCGCGCCCATCAGCGCGCCGATGTCATAGGTCAGGTCGGTGAACCGGGTGAGGGCCAAGTTCTCGCCGGGATTGCGCAGGGTCTGCGCCGTGCCGTCGAACATCACCAGCTTCGGCCCGCTGGCCGAGGGGACCAGAACCGCGCGCTCGGCCACATAGGTCGTCTGTTCCTGCGGCTCGCGCGCATCGGAGAGGAAGAAGTCCAGCAATTCGCCGCGATCGGAAATCGCCCGGATGTAGATGGTGATTCCCGGGGCCGGATGCTGAAAGCTGCCCTCGACCAGAACCCGCGCGGTGATGTTTTCCGACACTTCCGCCTGCCGTTCCGCCAGTTTGGCGCGCGACACCGGCACCAGCACATGCACCAGCACCGCCATCAGCGCCGCGATCAGCAGCCCGAATACCGCCACCGGCCGCGCCAGCCGCCACGGCGAGGCCCCGGTCGCCTGCATCACCACCAGTTCCGAATCCGCGCTCAGCCGGTTGACCGCGTAGATCGTCGCCGCGAAGGCCGCGACCGGCAGCACCAGCCGGATCACGTTGGGCAGCGTCAGCAGGGTGAATTCCAGCACCACCCAGGCCGTCTGCCCGTCGCCGATCAGCTTGTCGAACAGCGATACCGCCCGGTTCACCCAGTAGACCGACACCAGCACGAGCGCGAAGAACCCGAACAGGGCCATCAGCCGGGAAAACAGATATCGGTCGAGTTGCTTCAAGATGCGGATGTCCGGGTTGGTCGGGCTCCGCCCTCTCTAACCCGTGCAGCGGCCACACGAAAGCCCTGCCGGTGCGCGGGATGCCGGTGCCCGCCCCGGGCGCTTCCCATTTCGGCCGCCGATGGTTAGGCTTCGGCGAAATTTCGCGCGGGCATCCCGCCCGGCCCGATCGGAGACCGCCATGACCCATCCCGTCGCCATCACCTTCACCGCCACCGATCCCGGCGTGCTGCCGGAACGCGCAGGGCGGATCGCCCTGATCGTGGCGGGGACGGGGCTGTCGCCGGTCGGGCGCAGGCTGGACCGGCTGACGCGCGGATCGGTGGCGCGGGCGATCGGCTCCGAGGCGTGGGAAAAGCTGGGGCCGGGCGAATCGCTCAGCCTCGGCTGGCCGGCGGGGCTGGCCTGCGCGGCGCTCGATCTGGTGAAGCTCGACCGCAAGGCGGAGGCGGAGGCCGCGCGCAAGGCCGGGGCGGCGCTGGCCAAGGGGCTGGGCGACAAGGGCCTGCTGGTCGTCGCCGAAAGCCATCCGCGCGCGGCCGAGATCGCCTTCGGGCTGGCTCTGCGGGCCTATCGCTTCGACTATCACACCGCGACGAAGCCCGCCTTCGGCCCGGTCGCGGTGATGGTGACCCGCCCCGAGGAGGTCGCCCGCAAGGCCGCCCCCCATGCCGCGCTGGCCGAGGGCGTGTTCTTCGCCCGCGACCTGACCAACGAACCGGCCAACATCCTGACCACCGACGATTTCGCCGCGCGGCTGGCTGCGATGCAGGAAATCGGACTCGACGTGGAAATCCTCGAAGAGGCCGATCTGGAAAAGCTCGGCATGCGGGCGTTGCTGGCGGTCGGGCAGGGGTCGGAAAGCCCCTCGAAGGTCGTGGTGATGCGCTGGCAGGGGGGCGAGGGGGCGCCGCTCGCGCTGGTCGGCAAGGGCGTGTGCTTCGACACCGGCGGCATTTCCATCAAGCCCGCGGCGGGGATGGAGGAAATGACCATGGACATGGGCGGCGCCGCGGTCGTGGCGGGCGTGATGCGCACGCTGGCGCTGCGCAAGGCGCGGGCGAATGTCGTGGGGCTGGTCGGGCTGGTCGAGAACATGCCTGATGGCAAGGCGCAGCGGCCGGGCGATATCGTCACCTCGATGAAGGGCGACACGATCGAGGTGATCAACACGGATGCGGAGGGGCGGCTCGTCCTTGCCGATGTGCTCTGGTATGCGCAGGAACGGTTCAAACCCTCGGCGGTGGTTGATCTGGCGACGCTGACCGGGGCGGTGATCGTGGCTCTGGGGCACGAGAACGCCGGGGTCTTCACCAATGACGAGGCGTTCAGCGCCGATCTGCTGAAGGCCGCCAAGGCCGAGAGCGAGGGGGCATGGCCCCTGCCGCTGTCGCCCGCCTACGACAGCCTGATCAAGTCGCGGCTGGCGGATATCAAGAACACCGGCGGGCGGGCGGGCGGATCCATCACCGCCGCCGCCTTCCTGAAGAAATTCGTGCGCGACGAGGTGCCGTGGTGCCATATCGACATCGCCGGGGTGGCGCTGCCGGTCGCCGAAACCACGCTCGCGCCGAAGGGGCCGACGGGCTGGGGGGTGCGCACGCTCGACCGGCTGATCCGTGATCGGTTCGAGGCCTGATGCCCGCGCTGTTCTACCATATCACCCGGTCCTCGACGGATGAGGTCGTGCTCCAGCTTCTGCCGCGCGCGCTTCAACGCGGCTGGAAGGTGGAGCTGCGCGGCCCCACGCGCGAGCGGATGGAATGGTATGACCAGCGGCTCTGGCTTGGCCGGGACGAGGATTTCCTGCCCCACGGCCTTGCCGGCGGGCCACATGACGGGTTGCAGCCGGTGCTGCTGACCGCCACCCCCGGCGCGGCGATGCGCGAGGCGCTGATGACCATCGACGGCGCCGATGTGGCGGCCGATGAAATCGCGCCGCGCGAACGGGTCTGGCTGCTGTTCGACGGCCGCGACCCGATGGCGGTCGAACGCGCGCGCGACCAGTGGCGGGTGCTGACCGCCGCCGGCACCCCGGCGCAATACTGGAGCGAGGAGTCCGGCCGGTGGGAGATGAAGGCCGAACGCTGAGCGGCTTTTCAATCCGCCGCTTTCGGTCTATCGGGGCTGCCTGAAGGAGAGCCCGATGACAGACCGTTTCCGCTTCACCCTGAACGCGACCGATGGCAAGGCCCGGACCGGGGTGATCCACACCCCGCGCGGCGAGATCCGCACCCCGGCCTTCATGCCGGTGGGCACGGCGGCGACGGTGAAGGCGATGATGCCGGAATCGGTCGCGGCGACCGGGGCCGATATCCTGCTGGGCAACACCTACCATCTGATGCTGCGCCCGACGGCGGAACGGATCGACCGGCTGGGCGGGCTGCACCGCTTCATGAACTGGGAAAAGCCGATCCTGACCGACTCGGGCGGGTTTCAGGTCATGTCGCTTGCCGATCTGCGGAAGATGAGCGAGGACGGCGTGACCTTCCGCAGCCATGTCGACGGCTCGAAACATTTCCTGTCGCCCGAACGCTCGATGGAGATTCAGCGGCTGCTGGGATCCGACATCGTGATGGCCTTCGACGAATGCCCGGCGCTGCCCGCGACGGATGAGGTGGTGGCGAAATCCATGCGCCTGTCGATGCGGTGGGCGCAACGGTCGCGCGACGCTTTTGGCGACCGGCCGGGGCATGCGCTGTTCGGCATCATGCAGGGCGGCGTGAACCGCGAGCTGCGCGCGGAATCGGCCGAGGCGCTGAAAGCCATCGGATTCGAGGGCTATGCGCTCGGCGGCCTCGCCGTCGGCGAGGGGCAGGAGGCGATGTTCGGTGTGCTCGACTACGCGCCCGGCTTCCTGCCCGAGGATCGCCCGCGCTACCTGATGGGCGTCGGCAAGCCCGATGATATCGTCGGCGCGGTCGAACGCGGCATCGACATGATGGATTGCGTGTTGCCCTCGCGCTCGGGCCGGACCGGGCAGGCATGGACCCGGCGCGGTCAGGTCAACATCAAGAACGCCCGGCACATGGACGATCCGCGCCCGCTCGACGCGGATTGCACCTGCCCGGCCTGCCGCAACTATTCCCGCGCCTATCTGCATCACGTCTTCAAGGCGCAGGAGATCATTTCCGCGATGCTGCTGACATGGCACAACCTGCAATATTATCAGGATCTGATGCAGGGGCTGCGCGATGCGATCGCGGCGGGGCGGCTGGCGGAGTTCACCGCCGCTTTCCACGCGAAACGCGCCGAGGGGGATATCGAACCCCTCTGACGGGGGGCGGCGCCGCGTTCAGGTCGGATCGCGATAGGTCAGCTCGCGCAGGATCCGCCGCCGCTCCTGCGGGTCCATGTCGCGCCAGCGGGCGATTTCATCGAGCGTCCGCAGACAGCCCATGCACAGCCCGCTGCGCGGGTTGATCCGGCACAGGCCGATGCAGGGCGTGTCGATCGGCTCAGCCATCCGCCCGCCCAAGAAAGCCCAGCCGGTCCAGCACGCCTTGCAGGATGATCCCCGCCGCGACGTGATCCTTCAGCTCCGCCCGGCGCTTGCGCGACAGATCGGCCTCCAGCATGGCGCGTTCGGCCGCGACGGTGGACAGCCTTTCGTCCCAGAAGGTGATCGGCAGATCGGTCAGCTTTTCCAGATTGCGGGCAAAGGCGCGGGTCGACTGGCTGCGGGGTCCCTCGCTCCCGTCCATGTTGATCGGCAGGCCCAGCACCAGCCCGACGACCTCGCGTTCGGTGGTCAGCGCCAGCAGCTTTTCGACATCGATGGTGAACTTCTCCCGCCGGATCGTCAGCACCGGCGTCGCCACCGAGCGGCGCAGGTCGGAAATGGCGACGCCGATCGTCCGCGTGCCGAGGTCGAGCCCCGCCAGCGCCCCGGTCCGGGGCAGGATCGCGGCGAATTCGGCGGTATCGGTCAGGATCATGGGGTCGCTTCCTGTTGCGGGGCCGTCACGGTCCCGGCGGGGGTGGAAAGGGCGGCGTCGATCCGGTGCAGTGTCTGCGGATCGGCGGCGAATGTCTGATGCGCCTCGTCGGCGATGCGCGCGGCGCGGTCGGTCTCGCCCAGAACCCTGAGGGCGGCGATCAGCCGCGCCCAGTCCTCGACGGTGCCGCCTTCGCGGGCGAGGCGGTCGCCCAGCCCCTCGACCATGCCACGGATCATCTGCGCCCGCTCCGCCTCGGGCAGCGCCTGCACCGCCGCCATATCCTCCTGCGAGGGGCCGGGGGCGGAGGGCGGCTGGTAATCCTCTTCCCCGGCAAGCCAGGCGAGCGCGCGGATGTTCTGCCGGATCGACATCTGCCAGGGGGCGTCGGCGGGCCCTTCGCGCAGCAGGGCGTCCCACAGGTCAAAGGCCCGGTCGCCGCGCCCGTTCTGCGCCAGCATCAGCCCCATGTAATAGCGCGCCTGCCCGTTCTTCGGGTCCTTGGCGAGCGCGGTGGCGAAGGCGGCCTCGGCCTCCCGCGTGACCAGCCCGCCCGCGGCGGCGGTCATGTTGGTGCCAAGCCGGGCGTAATCCTCCGCATCGGCGCGGGCGCCCTTCGCCGCGATCAGCCGCTGCTGTGCCTGCCAGCCGGCATGGTAATTGCCAAGCGCCATTTCGTTGCGCGCAAGCAGCGCCAGCCCGGTTTCGTCATCCGGCCGCTCCGCCACGGTGGCGCGCAGCTTTTCCATCAGCTCGAGATAGCCCGGATCGGCGGCGGGCGCGGGGCGGCGGGCCTCGGCCGCGCGGCGCTCGGCCTCCTCCTGCGCGGGGCGGCTGCTGTAAAGGTCCTCGGCGGCGGCCAGACGGCCGGCCAGCGGCTGATCGGGATAGTCCGGCGCCCCGAGGCCGAGATAGGCCACGACCGAGGACGCCAGCACCGCCAGCACCGCGCCGAAGGCCGCAAGGCTGACGCCTCGGGGCGCGGCCCCGCCCGGCGCATCCGCCTGCGCGCGGCGGTCGGCATCCAGCATCCGGCGCGACACCTCGATCCGGGTCCGCTCGGCCTCGTCGCCGGACAGAAGCCCGCGCGCGACGTCGCGATCCACCTCCGACAACTGGTCGCGATAGACCCGCAGGTCCTGCCGCGCGGTTCCGCGGCCGGCGCGGCGGCGCAGCATCGCCAGACCGAAGAGCAGCGCCGTGACGCAGACAAGCGCCGTGGCGACGATCCAGAACAGCATGAACTCTCCTTTCGACCGGCCCCGTTTAGGCGCTTTGCCCGCCGCCCGAAAGAGACAACCGCGTGAACCCCGCGGCCCCCGCCCGGGCTTTTCGCACCCGCGGCGAAAGATGTCGCTTTTTTCCCTCTTATGCCGCTTCGAGGTGGCTTTCCGCGCCCGGGCGGGTCCAAGTAGAGAGAAGGCCGCCCGTCGCGGCCGGACGGATTCGCGGCGCGAAAGGGACGTAATGAGACGGTATTCGATCTTTGCCGTGGCGCGCGAGGCGCTGCGCTACCATTCCGGGTGGGAACGCGCCTGGCGCGCGCCCGAACCGAAGAAGCGCTACGATGTCATCGTCGTGGGCGCCGGCGGCCATGGTCTTGCGACGGCCTATTACCTCGGCAAGGTCCACGGCATCAAGAACGTCGCGATCATCGAGAAGGGCTGGCTCGGCGGCGGCAATTCGGGGCGCAACACCACGATCATCCGCTCGAACTACCTGCAGGACGCCTCGGCCGCGATCTTCGAGAAGGCGCTGCAGCTTTACGAGGGCCTCAGCCGGGACCTGAACTACAACGTCATGTTCAGCCCGCGCGGCCTCTTGATGCTGGCACAGTCGGAACATGAGGTGCGCGGCTACAAGCGCACGGTCTATGCGAACGCGCTTCAGGACATCAAGACGGAATGGATCTCGCGCGAGCGGGTCAAGGAACTCGTGCCGATCATCAACCTCGACGGGCCGCGCTATCCGGTGCTCGGCGCGCTCTATCAGGAACGCGGCGGCACGGCGCGGCACGATGCGGTGAACTGGGGCTATGCGCGCGCCTGCGACGCGATGGGGATGGACATCATCCAGCAATGCGAAGTCACCGGCATCCGCACCGAAAACGGCGAGGTGCGCGGCGTCGACACCACCAAGGGGGCGATCGACTGCGGCAAGCTCGCCGTGGTCGTGGCCGGCCATTCGGGCGTTCTGGCGAATATGGCGGGGTTCCGGCTGCCGGTCGAAAGCTGCCCGTTGCAGGCCTGGGTCTCGGAACCGATCAAGCCGGTGATCGACGTGGTGGTGATGGCGAACCTCGTCCATTGCTACATCAGCCAGTCCGACAAGGGCGAGCTGGTTCTGGGCGGCGGCATCGACCATCCGAACAACTACACGCAGCGCGGATCGTGGTACACGCTCGAGGAAACCACCCGCGCGCTGGTCGAGACCTATCCGATCATCTCGCGGCTCAAGATGCTGCGCCAGTGGGGCGGGATCATGGACATCACCGGCGACCATTCGCCGATCATCTCGAAAACCCCTGTGCGCAACATGTTCATGGACTGCGGCTGGGGCAC
This sequence comes from Paenirhodobacter populi, assembly GCF_004022215.1. Classification (GTDB taxonomy): domain Bacteria; phylum Pseudomonadota; class Alphaproteobacteria; order Rhodobacterales; family Rhodobacteraceae; genus Rhodobacter; species Rhodobacter populi. The sequence goes on along the minus strand of NZ_SAUZ01000011.1, from coordinate 27,409 downwards.
GGGCGGCTTCAAGGCGATCCCCGGCTCCGGCTGGGCGATGGCGGAACTGGTGGCGCGGGGCGAGCCCGGCCCGCTCGCCGCGCCCTTCGGGCTCGACCGCTTCCGCGAAGGCCGCTTCATCGACGAATCCGTCGCCGCCGGGGTGGCGCACTGATGGCCCCTTCATTCTTCCATAAATATCCCGCGGGGGTCCGGGGGCGCGAAGCCCCCGGCGGCCGCCCCGGAAAAGCCCGTCAAGAAAGCACGCCGAGATGCTGACCCTCACCTGTCCCTGCTGCGGCGTGACCGCCGAGGAAACCGAACTCACCTACGGCCACGAGGCGCATCTGAAGCGTTTCGGCCCCGGCTCCACCGATGCGGAATTCGAGGATTACCTGTTCAACCGCAAGAACCCCAAGGGCGTGCATTTCGAACGCTGGCGGCACAGCTACGGCTGCGGCAAATGGTTCCTCGCCGCGCGGTCGACCGTGACGCTCGAGGTCTACGGCACCTATTCCGCGCAGACGACCGAACCGCCGGCGGAACTGATCGCCAAAATCAAGGAAAAATGCCCCGGCTGGGAGGGTTGGCAATGAGCACACGTCTGTCCAAAGGCGGGCGGCTGATCGACCGCTCGAAACCTCTGTCCTTCCGCTTCAACGGCGCGCCGATGCGCGGCTTCGCGGGCGACAGCCTTGCCGCGGCGCTTCTGGCGAATGGTCAGGTGCTGCTCGGCCGGTCGTTCAAATATCACCGTCCGCGCGGCCTGATCGCCTCGGGCGCCGAGGAGCCGAACGCGCTCGTCAACCTTGGCCGCAACGCGCGCGTGGAACCCGACCAGCGGGTCACCACCACCGAACTGTTCGACGGGCTCGAGGCCGCAAGCCAGAACCACTGGCCCTCGCTCGATTTCGACATCGGCGCGATCAACAACACCTTCGGCAAGCTGTTCCCGGCGGGCTTCTACTACAAGACCTTCATGTTCCCGCAGATCGCGTGGAAATACCTGTTCGAGCCGGTGATCCGCCGCGCCGCGGGCCTTGGCACGGCGGCGAAGGAAGCCGACCCCGACCGCTACGAACAGGCCTATGCCTATTGCGACGTGCTGGTCGCGGGCGGCGGTGTCGCCGGTCTCGCAGCCGCGCTGGCCGAGGCGAAGGCGGGCAAACGCGTCATCGTCATGGAACAGACGCCGTTCTGGGGCGGTCGGGCACCCGTCGACGGCGGCACGATCGAGGGGCTGGCGCCCGCCGAATGGATCGACAGGACGCTCGACCTGCTGGCGACCTATCCGAACGTCCAGCTGATGACCCGCACGATGGTCGCGGGGCTGCACAACCACGGCTATGCGATCTGCTACGAACGGGTGGCCGATCACACCCCGGGCGACGGCCGCCCGCGTCACCGGCTCTGGCGGGTGCGCGCCGGCGTCACCGTCGCCGCGACGGGGGCGATAGAACGCCCGCTCGCCTTCGCGGGCAATGACGTGCCGGGTGTGATGCTGGCCTCGGCGGTGCGCGACTACATCGTCAACTGGGCGGTCAGCCCGGGCGACCGGGTGGTGATCGTCACCAACAACGACGATGCCTATCGCACCGCGCTGGCCGTGCTCGACGCGGGCCTGACGGTCGAGGCCGTGGTCGACGCGCGCGAGCGCGCGGGCGGCGACCTGCCGCAACTCGTCCGGGCGCGCGGCGTGCGGGTGATGGAAGGCCGCGGCATCGCCGGCGTCATGGGCCACAAGGCGGTGACCCATGTGCAGGTCTGTTCGCAGGCGGGCGAGGGCGGCGTGACCGAGACGCTCGAATGCGATTGCGTCGCCATGTCGGGCGGCTGGTCGCCGGTCGTGCATATTTTCTCCCATGTCGGCGGCAAGCTGCTGTGGGACGAGGCGGGCGCCATGTTCCGCCCCGATGCGACGCGTGCGCCCACCGGGCCGGACGGATCGGTCCTTGCCCGCGCGGTCGGCGCGGCGAACGGGCACCTGACGCTCGACGCCATCGCCGCCGAGGCGGGGCTGAGCGCCGAGGTCGAGCCCGAGGCGCCGCTGGCCCCCGTCTGGGTCATGCCGGCGGGCGCCGGGCAGGCGCTGCGGTTCAAGGCCTTCCTCGACTACCAGAACGACGTGAAGGTCTCGGATGTGGAACTCGCCGCGCGCGAGGGCTACACCTCGGTCGAGCACACCAAGCGGTATACCACGCTCGGCATGGCGTCGGATCAGGGGAAGCTGAGCAATATCAATGGCCTCGCGATCCTGTCGGACAGCCTCGGCCAGCCGATCCCGACCACCGGCACGACGACCTTCCGCCCGCCCTACACGCCCATTTCCTTCGGTGCGATGGCGGGCGAGGCGCGGGGCGATCTGTTCCAGCCGATGCGCCGCACCGCGATGCAGGACTGGCACGAGGCAAAGGGTTATCACTGGGAACCCGTCGGCTTCTGGCGCAGGCCCTATTGCTACCCGCGCGGAGCGGAAAGCCACCGCGACGCGGTGAACCGCGAGATCACCAATGCGCGGACGAATGTCGGGCTGCTCGACGCCTCGACGCTCGGCAAGATCCTCGTCAAGGGGCCGGATGCGGGGAAATTCCTCGACATGATGTATACCAACATGATGTCGACCCTGCCGGTGGGCAAATGCCGCTACGGGCTGATGTGCAACGAGAATGGCTTCCTGTCGGATGACGGCGTCGTGGTGCGGCTGTCGGATGACAGCTGGCTGTGCCACACCACCTCGGGCGGGGCGGACCGGATCCATGCCCATATGGAAGACTGGCTGCAATGCGAATGGTGGGACTGGAAGGTCTACACCGCCAACCTGACCGAACAATACGCGCAGATCGCCGTGGTCGGCCCGAAGGCGCGCAAGCTCCTGGAAAAGCTCGGCGGGATGGATGTCTCGAAAGAGGCGCTGCCCTTCATGACCTGGGCCGAGGGCACGCTCGCGGGCTTCCCGGTGCGGGTCTACCGGATTTCATTCTCGGGCGAGCTGTCCTATGAAATCGCCGTTCCCGCGAATATGGGCGCGGCGCTGTGGGAGGCGCTCAACACGGCGGGCGAGGAATTCGGCGCCATGCCCTACGGGACCGAGGCGCTGCATGTCATGCGCGCCGAAAAGGGCTTCATCATGATCGGCGACGAAACCGACGGCACGGTGATCCCGCAGGATCTGGGGCTGAATTGGGCGATCTCGAAGAAGAAGGCCGACTATCTGGGCAAGCGCGCGCAGGAACGGTCCTTCATGGTCTCGCCCGACCGCTGGCGTCTGGTGGGGCTGGAAACGCTCGACGGTTCGGTGCTGCCCGATGGCGTCTACGCGGTGGCCGAGGGCAACAACGCCAACGGCCAGCGCAACACGCAGGGCCGCGTGACCTCCAGCTATTATTCGCCGACGCTGAAGAAGGGCATCGCCATGGGGCTGGTGCTGCACGGGCCGGAACGGATGGGCGAGATCCTCGACTTCCCGGCCGACAAGGGCGCGGTGATCAAGGCACGGATCGTCGATCCCTGCTTCTACGACAAGGAAGGGGAGAAGGCCGATGCCTGAGGCTGTTTCCGCATTGAAGGGCGTCAGCCACACCGGCTTCGCCACCGTGGCCGAGGCGGGCCTGACCGGCATGATCCAGATCCGCGCGGATCTGGCCTCGCCCCGGCTCGCCGCGGTGCTGGCCGAACGCGGGCTCGCTGTGCCGGAGCAGCGCAAGGTGGTGACGGGCGGGGGCCGCCGCCTCGCCTGGATGAGCCCCGATGAACTGCTGCTGTTCTGCAGCTACGACGAGGCCCCGGTCCTTGCCGGCGACCTGACGGCGGAGATGGGCGGGGAACATGCGCTGATCGTCAACGTCTCGGACATGCGGGCGGTGTTCACCATCACCGGCGCGAAACGCGACGAGGTGCTGATGAAGCTCTGCCCCGTCGATTTCGCCACCCTGCCGGAGATGGAACTGCGCCGCACACGCGCCGCGCAGACGGGCGTCGCGCTCTGGCGCTCGGGACCGGAGGAGATCACCCTGATCTGCTTCCGCTCGGTCGCGGGCTACATGATGGGCCTTCTGGAAACCGCGTCGCGCAAAGGCGGCGAGATTTTCTGAGACCCTGCCTCCGACGAAGGCGGCCCCCTTCCGCCTTCGTTTCCAAAGGAACGTTTCAGTGCCCCGAAACGTCGACTCCTTCATCTTTCCATAAATATCCCGGGGGTGAATTGGCCGCAGGCCAAGAGGGGGCTGGCCCCCATTCTTCCTTTCCGCGGGCCGACGGCAGAAATTTCGCGCGCCCGCGAAATCAAGGCAGCGTGGATTGGGGGAGGAGGGTGGCAGGGGGCCAGCCCCCTCGCGCGTGTCCTGCGCATTCGGCGGGTCGATCTTCCGCCGGAAGATCGACTTGTCCGCCTCATCCCGGGATATTTATGGAAACACGAAGGGAGAAAGGGGTGGCGCGGGGACCAGATCGTTGGTGCGGTCCCGGGAATATAGCGCGCCTTTTCCATTCTTCGCCGATGCGCGTGAAAAGCTATCCGATCCGCCTTGACCTATCGTCGCGCCGGGCTTCTATAGAGGCGAAGCAAACCTTCGTGAAAGGATAAGGAAATGGCTTTTGAACTTCCTGCACTGCCCTATGCCCATGACGCGCTTGCCGATCTCGGCATGTCGAAGGAAACGCTCGAATACCACCACGACCTGCACCACAAGGCCTATGTCGACACGCTGAACAAGCTGGTCGCCGGCACCGAATGGGAAGGCAAGACGCTCGAAGAGATCGTGAAAGGCACCTACAAGGCCGGCGCCGTCGCGCAATCGGGCATCTTCAACAACGCCTCGCAGCACTGGAACCACACGCAGTTCTGGAACTGGCTGGCGCCGAGCGAAAAGAAGATCCCGGGCGAGCTGGAAAAGGCGCTGACCGAGGCCTTCGGTTCGGTCGCCAAGTTCAAGGAAGACTTCGCCGCCGCCGGCGCCGGACAATTCGGCTCGGGCTGGGCCTGGCTGGTGAAGGACACGGATGGTTCGCTCAAGGTCACCAAGACCGAGAACGGCGTCGACCCGCTGGTGTTCGACCAGACCGCGCTGCTGGGCGTCGACGTGTGGGAGCATTCCTACTACATTGATTTCCGCAACAAGCGCCCGGCCTATCTGTCGAACTTCCTCGACAAGCTGGTCAACTGGGAAGAAGTCGCCTCGCGCCTGTAAACGCGCGGCTGCGGTATCGGAAAGGCCCGCTGTTCCGGCAGCGGGCCTTTTCTGTGGAAGAAGGGCGCGGACATGACGGAAACGACCAAGGGCTTTCTGGCCATCCTCGGCACCTGCGTGGTCTGGGGGCTGTCGGGGATCTATTACAAATGGCTGTCGCATGTGCCGCCGATCGAGGTGCTGGCGCATCGCACGGTCTGGTCGCTTGTGTTCTTCGGCGCGATCATCCTTGCGCAGGGGCGGATCGGCATCCTGTGGCGGATGCTGTCGGGGCGCAGCGTCCTTCTGGTGGCGGTGGCCTCGGTGATGATCTCGCTCAACTGGTTCGTCTATATCTGGTCGGTGACCTATGGCCATGTGGTCGAGGCGAGCCTTGGCTATTTCATCTTTCCGCTGGTGGCGGTGGCGCTTGGCGCGGCGGTCTATCGCGAAAGGCTCGGCCGGGCGCAGGCGCTGGCGGTCGGGCTGGCGCTGATCGCCGTGTGCTATCTGACATGGGGGCTGGGCGTCGCGCCGTGGATCGCGCTGACGCTGGCGCTGACCATGGGCGTCTACGGCATGGTCAAGAAGAAGATCGCCTTCGGGTCGGACATCACCGTGACGGGCGAGGTGGCGCTGCTGGCGCCCCTCGCGCTCGCATGGCTGGCGGCGCTGCATTTCGGCTGGGGGGTGCCCGCGGAATCGGGGGCCTTCGGGTCCGACTGGACGACGAGCCTGCTGCTGATGTTTTCGGGCGTGCTGACCGGCGGGCCGCTGGTGCTGTTCGCCTACGGGGCGCAGAGGGTGCGGCTCGGCACGCTCGGCATCCTGTTCTACGTGAACCCGACGTTGCAGTTCCTTGTCGCGGTGATGCTGTTCGGCGAGCCGCTGACGCCTTACCACCTTGTCGCCTTCCCGGTGATCTGGGCGGCGCTGGTGATCTATTCGGCCGCGAGCCTGCGCGCCTCGGCCCAGCCGGCGCGGGCCTGACGGACCCGCGCCCGAGTTCGGCGCCCGGTCAGGCGAAGGTTTCCTCAAGGGCCTTTTGCAGCGCGGCGGCATCCGGCACGGCGATGGTGAAGTCGCGCAGCGAGGGCGCGGCGAAGCCTTCGGCGATGATTCGCTCGATCACCGCCAGCAGCGGGTCCCAGTAGCCCTCGACATTGACCAGGAAGATCGGCTTTTCATGCAGGCCGATCTGGCGCCAGGTCAGCACCTCGAAGAATTCGTCCAGCGATCCGGCCCCGCCCGGCAGCACCACGATCGCGTCGCAGTTCATGAACATGACCTTCTTGCGTTCGTGCATGGTCTGGGTGACGACAAAGGTGGACAGGTCGCGCTTGCCCACCTCGCGCGAGAAGAGATGTTCCGGGATCACCCCGAAGGTGCGGCCGCCGGCTTCCTGCGCGGCGCGCGCCACCTCGCCCATCAGGCCGACATCCCCGGCGCCGTAAACCAGTTGCCAACCATGCTGCGCCAGAATGGCCCCGGTCTCATGGGCGGCGCGCAGATAGGCCGGGCGGTTGCCGGTCCGCGAACCGCAGAAAACGCAGACCGAATGGGCGGGATTGGCGGCGGGATGGGGCATGGGAAGATCCTTTTGGCTTGGAACGGACGACTCGGGACGTGTTACAATGCGCGGAGAGTTGCCTAAATGTGTGATAATGAGTCAGATGGGTGCGCTCAAGGCGGCGTGGCAACGCATGGCCGGGGGCTGAAAGGGAAGATGATGGAACAAGGCCATGACAATCCGGAACCGCGGCAGCGTTCCGCCCGCGGCCCGATCGCCGGGGGCGCGGCCGCGGTCGCGCTGATCGCGCTGCTGTTCGGCCTGTGGTCCTATGACAGCGGGCGCAGCGCCGGGCAGGGCGACGCGCCGGCCTCTGCGGAAGCCGCCGTCGCGCCCGGCGCGGCGCAGACAGCCGCGCCGCAGCCGGGGGATACCGCAGCCGCGCCGACGGAACCCGCGCCGGTTCCCGTCGAGACGGCGGAGCCGACGTTCGACATGCTCCGCGCCGGTCCCGACGGGACGATCACGGTGGCGGGGCTCGCGGCGCCCGGAGCCACGGTGGAAATCCTGCTCGACGGTGCGGTGATCGACCGGGTCATGGCGGGGCGGGACGGGAAATTCGCCTCGGTCACGCTGGGACAACCCTCGGCAAGCCCGCGCGCGCTGACGCTGCGCAGTTTCGGCTCGGGCGGGCTGGTGACGGTTTCGGCCGAAAGCCTGACCGTGGCGCCCAGCCCGCGCGCGCTGGAGCAGGCGGCACAGGCGGCGGGCGAATCCCCCGAGGCGGTGGCCGACCAGACCGCGCAGGCCGAGGCGCTGGCGGCGAAGCCGCTGCTTGCCGATGGGGATGGGGTGCGCGTCCTTGCGCAGGGCAGCGGCGATCTGGTGATCGACACGCTGGCCTTCGACGCCAGTCACGGGGTGGAGATCAGCGGTCGTGGCGCGCCCGAGGGCGCGGTCCTGCGCGCCTATATCGACAATGCCGAGGTCGGGCTGGTCGCCGCGAACGGCGAAGGTGCCTGGCGGATGGTCCTGCCCGCGCCGGCGCCAGGGCCGCATCAGCTGCGGGTCGATGCGCTCGACGCCTCGGGGCAGGTTCTGGCACGGGCGGAAACCGAATTCACCGCGGCGCCGCGCGATGTGCTGGATGCCGCCGCCCGGCCCGGGGATGGCGACACGCGGCCCCGGCTGGTGACGATCGAACAGGGCTACACGCTCTGGGCCATCGCGCGGGAAACCTATGGCGACCCCTATCTGTATGTCCGCGTGTTCGAGGCGAACCGCGACCAGATCCGCGATCCGAACAGGATCTATCCGGGGCAGGTCTTTACTCTGCCGGACTGAGCTAGGGGCCTGACTGAGCTTGGGACCTGACTGACCTTGGGGCTGGACACCGCGCCATAGCGCGTTAGGTATGGCGGTCCCGGGCGGCTTGCCGCCTGCCTGCGGATTCCCGAAAGGTCAGACGATGCCGCCTTCCCAGATCACCCAAACCGGCCGGATGAACGCCGAGGAGCGCGCCCGCAACTCGCGCACGCTCCATGCCGTGCTGCCCTACCTTTGGCCGAAGGGCGAGGGATGGGTGAAGCGGCGGGTCATGCTGGCGCTGGTGTTTCTGGTGCTCGCCAAGGTCGTGTCGGTCGGCACGCCGTTCCTTTACAAGGCGGCGGTCGATGCGCTGGCGGGCGAGGCGCATGACGAAACCTGGCTGCTGGCGCTTGGCGCGGTCGGGCTGACGGTGGCCTATGGGGGCGCGCGGCTCGCCTCGGTTGGCTTTGGCGAACTGCGGGACGCGGTTTTCGTGCGGGTGGCGCAAAGGGCGCTGCGCAAGCTGGCGCTCGAAACCTTCCGCCACATCCATGCGCTGTCGCTGCGCTACCACATCACCCGCAAGACCGGCGGGCTGAGCCGGGTGGTCGAGCGCGGCGTCAAGGGCGTCGAATTCCTTTTGCGCTTCCTGTTGTTTTCCATCGGGCCGCTGGTGCTGGAACTGGCGCTGGTCAGCCTGATCTTCGCGCTGATGTTCGGCTGGCTCTATGCGGTGGTCGTGGTGGCGACGATCGTGATCTATGTCGTCTTCACCTTCAAGGTCACCGAATGGCGCGTGGCGATCCGCTACCACATGAACGAGGCCGACACCGCCGCGAACCAGAAGGCCGTGGACAGCCTGCTGAACTTCGAGACGGTCAAGTATTTCGGCGCCGAGAACCGCGAGGCGCTGCGCTACGATGCCTCGATGCGGGCCTATGAAAAGGCCGCGGTGAAAACCGGGCAGAGCCTCGCCGTGCTGAATTTCGGGCAGGGGCTGATCATCACGCTGGGTCTGGTGATCGTCATGGTCATGGCGGCGCGCGATGTGCAGGCGGGGCTGCTGACGGTGGGCGATTTCGTCATGGTGCAGGCCTATATGATCCAGATCACCATGCCGCTTGGCTTTCTCGGCACGGTCTACCGGGAAATCCGGCAGGCCTTGGTCGATATGGGTGACATGTTCGAGCTGCTGCACCAGCCCGCCGAGATCGTGGATGTGCCGGGCGCGCCCGATCTGCGCGTGACGGGGGGCGAGGTGGTGCTGGACGATGTGCGCTTTGCCTATGACGCGTCGCGGCCGATCCTCAAGGGCATCTCGCTCACCGTGCCCGCCGGGCAGACGGTGGCGCTGGTCGGGCCTTCGGGCTCGGGCAAGTCGACGATCGGCAAGCTGCTGTTCCGGTTCTATGACGTGACCGGCGGCGCGATCCGCATCGATAGGCAGGACATTCGCGGCGTGACGCAGAAAAGCCTGCATGACGCGATCGGCGTGGTGCCGCAGGACACCGTGCTGTTCAACGACACGATCCGTTACAACATCGGCTATGGCCGCGCCGGCGCCACGGATGACGAGATCATCGCCGCCGCCCGGGCCGCGAAGATCCACGATTTCATCCTGTCGCTGCCCGACGGCTATGACACGACCGTGGGCGAACGCGGGCTGAAGCTGTCGGGCGGGGAAAAGCAGCGCGTCGGCATCGCGCGGACCGTGCTGAAGAATCCGCCCATTCTGCTGCTGGACGAGGCGACCTCGGCGCTCGACACTCAGACGGAACGCGACATTCAGGAAAGCCTAAATGCGATGGGCCGGGGGCGGACGGTCATCACCATCGCGCATCGGCTGTCGACGGTGGCGGATGCCGATATGATCGTGGTGCTGGAACGCGGTGAGATCGTCGAACAGGGGCGGCATGAAGACCTGCTGGCCCGGCGTGGCCGCTATGCCGCGATGTGGGCGCGCCAATCTGCGGAAGACCCCGCCGAAGAGCCGCCCGCCGGGGAACCCGTCGGGCAAACCGGAACGTGACCGCCGATGGCGCGGGGCGCTCGGGGTGCGGCCTTGGCAACCCCCGGCCCCTTGCGTATAGAGACGTGGAAACTGCGCAGGAGCGGGGCCGTGAGCAACCAGACCGACAGCTTTATCAGTGAAGTCACCGAGGAGGTGCGCCGCGACCGGCTCTTCGCGATCTTCCGCAAATACGGCTGGATCGGCGTCGTCGCGGTGATCGGCATCGTCGGCGGCGCGTCGTGGTACGAATGGCAGAAGGTTCGCCACAGCGAGAATGCGCAGGCCTTTGGCGACCAGCTTCTGGCGGCGCTGCAATCCGAACATCCGCAGCAACTGCTCGACGGGATGACCGCGACCGGCACGCAGGGCGCGCTGGTCCGGCTGGCGTCCGCGGCGCAGGCGATGCGCGACGGCAACCCGGATCAGGCCTATGCCGCGCTGAAGGCGGCGGCGGAGGATGCCGCGCTGCCGGAGAACCTGCGCCAGCTTGCGCTGCTGAAGGCGGTGATGCTGGACGGGCAGATGCCCGCGGCCGAGCGGGAAGCGGCGCTGGCGGATCTGACGAAGCCCGGCGCGCCCTATCGGCTGATGGCGATCGAACAGCGGGCCGTCGCCGCGCTGGCGGCGGGCGACACCGCGGGGGCGATCGCCGGGGCAGAGGAAATCCTTGCCGACAGCGGCGCCACGCCGGGCTTGCAACAGCGCGCGACAGAGTTGATTGTGGCGCTCGGCGGAGAACCTCCGGCACCGATCCGGATGCCCGCTGCGGCGATGGCCGAGTGATCCGCTCCGGTCATCGGGGCAAGGACGGAGCAGGCAGGGAGAACTGGCGTTGAAGCTGATCCACGGAATCGCTGTGCTTGGCATGGCTGCGGCGCTGGCGGCCTGCGAAAGGGAAACGATCCTGCCGGGCGAGCGTCTTGATCCGCGCGACGTGATCGAGGGCGCGGCCGGCGCGCCGAAATCGGCGATGAATGTCGCGCGGCCGATCTCGCTGCCCGCGGCGCGGGCGAATGCGGACTGGCCGCAGCGGGCGGGCAATGCCGAACACAGTCTGGTGCATCCGGCCATCGGTGCGGGCACAAACTTGGTCTGGTCGGCGCCGATCGGCGCGGGCGACAGCCGCCGCTACCGTCTGGTCGCGGAACCCGTCGTTGCCGGCGGGCGGGTCTTCACCATCGACAGCCACGGGCTGGTGACGGCGACCTCGACCTCGGGCGGGCGTCTGTGGCAGGCGGATGCGACGCCGCCCGGCGACAGGGGCACCGATGCCTCGGGCGCGGGGCTGGCCTATGACGGCGGCACGCTGTTCGTCACCTCGGGCTTCAGCCAGCTCGTCGCGCTCGACGCGGCGACGGGGGCCGTGCGCTGGCGGCAGAATTTCGACGCCGGGATCGGCGGCGCGCCGACCGTCTCGGACGGGATCGTCTATGTTTCGGTCCGCGACGGATCGGCCTGGGCGGTGCGCGCCTCGGACGGCAAGGTGCTGTGGCTGATCAATGCGGCACCGGCGCGGGCGGGGATGGGCGGCAGTGCGGCCCCCGCGGTGACCAGTCGATATGTCATTTTCCCCTTCGCCTCGGGCGAGATGATCGCCACGATGAAGCGGCAGGGCATGACGATGTGGGAAAGCCGCGTCGCCGGCGGCCGGGTCGGGCGCGGCTACACCGTCATCAACGACCTGACGGGCGAGCCGGTGGTCGCCGGCAACACGCTTTACGCCGGATCCTCGGCGGGCCGGCTGTCGGCCTTCGATCTCGACACGGGCGAACGCAAATGGACGGCGGAGGACGGCGCGGGATCGCCCGTGCAGGTGGCGGGGGGCTCGGTCTTCCTGATTTCCGACCGGGGCCAGATCGTGCGGCTCGACGCGGCGACGGGGGCGGTGATCTGGTCGCATGACCTGCCCTATTACGTGCGCGAGAGACTCAAGAAACAGTCGCAGATCTATGTGCATTACGGTCCGGTCCTGGCTGGCGGCAAGCTGTTCGTCGCCTCGTCCGACGGGCTGTTGCGGGTGTTCGACCCGGTCTCGGGCAACCTGATCGGCCAGACGGAAATCCCCGGCGGCGCGGCCACGGATCCGGTCGTCGCGGGCGGCACGCTTTACGTCCTCAGCCGCGACGGCAACCTTCTGGCTTTCCGTTGACGCGAAAGCCGTGTAAAGCGGCGGCTTCCTTCCAAGGAGCGGAACATGAGCTTTACCCTGGCCATCGTCGGCCGTCCGAATGTCGGCAAGTCAACGCTGTTCAACCGGCTGGTGGGCAAGCGTCTGGCGCTGGTCGACGATCAGCCGGGCGTGACCCGCGATCTGCGTGAAGGCGACGCCCGGCTGGGCGACCTGCGCTTCATCGTGATCGATTCGGCCGGGCTGGAGCTGGCCGAGGACGACAGCCTGCAGGGCCGCATGCGGCGGCTGACCGAACGCGCGGTCGAAGAGGCGGACATCTGCCTGTTCCTGATCGACGCGCGGGCGGGCGTGACCCCTGCGGATGAGATCTTTGCCGATATTTTGCGGCGCAAGAACGCCCATGTCATCGTCGCCGCCAACAAGGCCGAGGGCAGCGCGGGCGACGCCGGCGCGATCGAGGCCTGGAGCCTCGGCCTTGGCGAACCGATCCGCATCTCGGCCGAACATGGCGAGGGGCTCGACGATCTCTATGACGTGCTGCGCCCGCTGGCAGACGGTTTCGCCGAACGCCATGCCGCCGACACGCCGGAAACCGATGTCGAGATCGACGAGGATTCCGAGGAAGAGGGCGTGTTCCGCATGCCCACCGCCGCGAAGCCCCTGCAACTCGCGGTGATCGGCCGTCCGAATGCCGGGAAATCGACGCTGATCAACAAGATCCTCGGCGAGGACCGTCTGCTGACCGGCCCCGAGGCGGGCATCACCCGCGACGCGATTTCCGTGACGACCGAGTTCATGGGCACGCCGATGCGGATCTGGGACACGGCGGGGATGCGCCGGCGCGGCAAGGTCAGCGACAAGCTTGAAAAGCTGTCGGTGGCCGATGGCCTGCGCGCCGTGCGCTTTGCCGAGGTCGTGGTGGTGCTCCTTGACGTCAACATCCCGTTCGAGACGCAGGACCTGCGCATCGCCGATTATGCGGAGACCGAGGGCCGGGCCGTCGTCGTCGCCGCGAACAAATGGGATCTCGAGGAAGACAAGCCCGAGAAGCTCAAGGAACTGCGCGAGGCGTTCGAGCGTCTGCTGCCGCAGTTGCGCGGCGCGCCGCTGGTGACGGTTTCTGCCAGAACGGGCAAGGGGCTCGACCGGCTGCATGCCGCGATCATCAAGGCCTATGAGGTCTGGAACCGCCGCATTCCCACGGCGAAGCTGAACCTCTGGCTACGCGCGATGACCGAGGCGCATCCGCCGCCCGCGCCGGGCGGGCGCCGGATCAAGCTGCGCTACATGACGCAGGCCAAGACCCGCCCGCCGGGATTCGTCGTCAAGGCCACGCACACCGACAAGATCCCGGAAAGCTACGGGCGCTATCTGGTGAACGGCCTGCGCGCCGATTTCGACATGCCGGGCACGCCGATCCGCATCTTCTTCCGCGATCAGGGGGTGGCGAACCCCTACAAGGAGCGGAAGAAATCCATCCCCTCGCGCCTGACCAAGCATGTCGAGGCGCGCAAGGCGGCGGAGCGCAAGGGCAAGTCCGCCTCGGGCGGCGTCGCGCCCGGCGGCACGATGCGCCCCGACAAGCCGAAGCCCAAGGGCCAGCGCCCGCCGAAGAAGTGACAAATCGCGGATCCGGCGGCACCGTTGCCGGGGGCGCTGCCCCCGCGCCTTCGGCGTCCCCCGGGATATTTGGGGAAGAATGAAGGGAAAACGCTTCGCCCTGAATTCTGAAACGCGCTCCTGAAAACGAAACAGAAACGCCCGGCTCTCGGTCACGAGGCCGGGCGTTTTCGATTTTCAAGGCTGGCGGCGCCGCCCGTCTGAAGAGATGGACGAGGCCTGAATGCCCTTCATTCTTCCATAAATATCCCGGGGGTGAGCGGCCTTGGCCGCGAGGGGGCAGCGCCCCCTGCGACGGTCGAGGTCGCGGGCCGCTCAGACGAGCGCGCCGTCCACCAGCCGGGTCTTGCCGCCCAGATAGGGGTGCAGCGCCTCGGGCAGGGTGACCGAGCCGTCGGCCTCCTGTCCGTTTTCCAGCACCGCGATCAGGCAGCGCCCGACGGCGAGGCCGGAGCCGTTCAGCGTCGCGACGAATTCCGGCTTGCCGCCCGCGGCGGGCTTGTAGCGCCCGTTCATCCGGCGTGCCTGGAACTGCCCGCAGGTCGAGACCGAGGAAATCTCGCGGAACGTGTCCTGACCGGGCAGCCAGACCTCCAGATCATAGGTCTTCTGCGCGCCGAAGCCCATGTCTCCGGTGCACAGCACGATGCGGCGATAGGGCAGGCCGAGCTTTTCCAGCACGTCCTCGGCGCATTTCACCATGCGGTCATGTTCGGCGATGGCATCCTCGGGGCGGCAGATCGTCACCATCTCGACCTTCTCGAACTGGTGCTGGCGCAGCATGCCCGCGGTGTCCTTGCCCGCCGATCCGGCCTCGGAACGGAAGCAGTTGGTGTGGGCGGTCAGCCGGGCGGGCAGGGCGCTTTCGTCCCAGACCTCGCCCGCGACGAAATTGGTCAGCGTCACCTCGGCCGTCGGGATCATCCACCAGCCGTTGGTGGTGGCATAGCTGTCCTCGGCGAATTTCGGCAACTGCCCGGTGCCGAACATCGCCTCGGGCAGCACGAGGACGGGGGTGATCGCCTCGGTCAGGCCGTGGTCGGTCACATGCAGGTCCAGCATGAACTGCGCCAGCGCCCGGTGAACGCGCGCGACGCCGCCCTTCAGCACGACGAAGCGCGATCCCGAAAGTTTCGCGGCGGTGGCGAAATCCATCCCGCCCTGCACGGCCGGAAGCTGGTAATGTTCGAGCGGCTTGAAATTCAGCGCGCGCGGCGTGCCCCAGCGGTGGATTTCGACATTCTCCGCCTCATCCGCGCCATCGGGCACATCGTCGAGCGGGCTGTTCGGCACCCAGAGCAGCCTGTCGCGCAATTCGGCATCGAGGCGCGCGGCCTCGGCCTGCATGGCGCCGACCTCGGCCTTCTTCTCGGCCACCAGCGCGCGCAGGCGTTCGAATTCGGCCTCGTCGCCGCGGGCCTTGGCGGCGCCGACCTGTTTCGAGGCGGCGTTCTGATCAGCCTGCGCGGTTTCCGCGGCATGGATGGCGGCGCGGCGCGCTTCGTCCAGCGACAGGATCTCCGACGACAGCGGTGCCAGTCTCCGGCGCGCAAGCGCGGCATCGAACTGGGCGGGATTTTCGCGGATCGTGCGGATATCGTGCATGGGATCACCTCTTCTGGTCGCCGCTCCGCGTTTAGCGCGGTTGCGGGCCTCAGAAAAGCCGAATCCCGTGCTGGGGCTCAGGTCACGGCGCAGCAGGTCCGGTAAAGTTCGGCGATGAGCCTGCGCGCCGGGCCTTCGGCCAGCGAATAGTGGATCGCCTTGCCGTCGCGTCGCGCCCGCACCAGCCCGTCCGCGCGCAGCCGCGCGAGCTGCTGGCTCACCGCGGCCTGACGCAGACCCAGAAGCCGTTCCAGTTCGGTCACCGACCGTTCCGCCTCGGCCAGATGGCACAGGATGGCCAGCCGGCCTTCATGCGACAGGGCCTTGAGCAGCGCGACGATCTGCGGCGCATTCCGCGCCATATGCGCGACGTCGAGGGGGGATTCGATCACGGGCGTTCCCGCGATTCCGTGGATGTGCGGTGTTTCGGCCGACATACTGTTGTGCTTTTCCATCGTCTTTCGCCGGGCGGAGGGCAGGGGATCCGCCCCGGCGGTGGGGTGAGCGGCAGCCTCTAGCACGGCTTCCCGCAAGAGGCGAGTGGCGCCGCGCCCTTGCGGGCGCATCACGGCAAGGCTTGATTTCCCGGCATTTCCCGATACCGATGACCAGAGAGCTACCGCCAGAAGACCACCGGGGAACCTGTCATGCTGCACGCCTATGTCGCCGGAAAACGCGGGCTGATGCGCGTCGATCAGGATACGCCGATGGCGCCCGGCCCGCAGATCAGCGACGCTTTGTGGGTGGATCTCTACCGGCCGCTCGACAGCCAGATCGCCGCGGTCGAGGCGCTTGGGGTCGAGGTGCCGACGCTCGCCGACATGGAGGAGATCGAGATCTCGAACCGGCTCTACCGCGATGACGGCATCGACTACATGACGGTGGTGGTGCCCGGTCAGACGCCCGAGGGGCGGCATGTTTCCGGCCCCGTGACCTTCATCCTCGGACCGAAGCGGCTGATCACGGTGCGCCACCACACCCCGCGCAGCTTCGAGACCTTTCCAGACCGGGCGGACCGCGCCACGGCGGGCTGTTCGACGCCGGACCGGATCTTCCTTGGCCTGATCGACGAAATCGTGGCGCGGCAGGCCGACCTGCTGGAAGGGATCGGCCGAGCGCTGGATGCCGTGTCGGCCCGCGTCCTTGGCAACGTGACGCAGGACGAGTTGCAGCACGCCCTGGGCGAGGTCGGCCGTCAGGGCGAGCTTCTGGGCCGGATCCGGCTGGCGCTGCTGACGCTGGAACGCACGCTGTCCTTCTACGATCAGACGCTGGTGGCCGGGACCGGCACCAAGGAGCTGCACGGCGTGGTGAAAAGCCAGATCCGCGACATCGGCTCGCTGTCGGAACATGGCGATTTCCTCAGCTCGCGGGTGTCGCTGACAGTGGATGCGACGCTCGGCATGATCAATCTGGCGCAGAACCAGACGGTGCGGATCGTTTCGGTCGTCGCGGCGCTGTTCATGCCGCCGACGCTGATCGCCTCGATGTACGGGATGAACTTCAACAACATGCCGGAGCTGAACCAGCCCTGGGGCTATCCGATGGCGATAGCGCTGATGGTCGGATCGGCGGTGGGGACATGGGCGTTCTTCAAATGGAAGAACTGGCTCTAGCGTTCGAGGATCATCCGGTCGCGGTCGAATTCGACGCGGGCAAAGCGGGTCAGATAGGTCATCCCCATCAGCGACAGGTCCATCTCGCCGCGATTCACCACGGCGCGCAGGTCGCGGTCGTGGATCGGGCCCAGATCGACGGTGCTCAGCCGCACCGGCGCGATGGCGACCGTGCCGTTCGCGGTATTCGCCTGACCGACATAGGCGAGCGATGCGGTTTCAATCCCCGCGCGTTCGGCGTCACGTTGCGACAGCACGATCTGCGAGGCGCCGGTATCCACGACGAAGCGCACCGGCACCCCGTTGACCGAGGCGGTCAGGTAGTAATGCCCGTCGGGGCTGCGCGGCACCTCGATCCGGCCGTCGGACAGCACGTTTTGTGCGGGAAACAGGTTCTGGCGGATGTCGTCCTTCAGCCCGTAGACGCCGATCAGGCCAAGGAACAGCAGCGCCCAGACGGACACCTGTTGCAGGGTCTTGCTGAAATTGTTGCGTAGCGACACGAAGAAATAGCCGCCGAACGCCATCAGCAGCAGCAGGTAGAAGATAAGCTGGGGGCCGAGGGAATCGAGCATGGTCCGTCCGGTCAGAGGTGTTGTCAGAAGATGTAGGAAGCCCGGGCGGGAATGTCACCCGGCCGCAAGCTCACCGTCCGGTGATTCCGGCGATGATGCCCGCGCCGCGCAGCCCGTCGAGGATGAACTGCACCGACAGCGCCGCCAGCAGCATGCCCAGAAGGCGCGTCACCACCATCGTCCCGGTGCGGCCGAGCGCGCGTTCCAGCGGCGTGGCGATCAGGAACATCGCCAGCACGCACAGCAGGACGACCGCCAGCACCGCCAGCACGGCGACGAAATGCAGGCTGTCCTGTCGCGGCCCGCCGGCCAGCAGGATCATCGTCGCCATCGCGCCCGGCCCGGCGATCAGCGGCATGGCCAGCGGAAAGACCGAAGGGTCGTCCGCGGCATCCTCGGCATGGGCGGCGGATTGCCCCTCGCGCCGCTGGGTGCGGCGCTCGAACAGCATGTCGAGCGCGGTGAGGAACAGCAGCAGCCCGCCCGAGATGCGGAACGCCGGCATCGAAATCCCGATCGCCGACAGGAGCTTGTCGCCGAACAGCGCGAAAACCGTCAGCAGCCCCGCCGCCACCGCCAGCGCCCGCAGCCCGACCCGCAGCCGGGCGCGGTGGCTCATCCCATGGGTCAGCGCGATGAACAGCGGCGCAAGGCCGATCGGGTCGACCACGACGAACAGCGTGACAAAGGCGGTGAGGGCTTCGGAATGGCTCATGGCCGCGACGATAGCCGCGCGCCCGACGCTGATCCAGCGCGATCACGGGAAAAACTTGCGTGAGAATGCCGAATCGCCCTTTGATTGGAGGGCGGCAGATCGTAAATGTGGACGGACATTCAACTGGCGCGGATGATTTCGCGCCGTGGGGAGACTGAAATGCTGCAAAATATCGGCCTTCCGGGCCTTCTTCTGATCGCGGTGGTGGTGCTCGTGCTGTTCGGCAAGGGCAAGGTTTCGTCGCTGATGGGGGAAGTGGGCAAGGGGATCACCGCCTTCAAGAAGGGCGTGAACGACGGCACGAAGGAACTCGAGGATGCCAAGGTGACCGAGGCCCGCGACGTGACGCCGCCGCCCGCAGCCGCACCGACCGCGCCGAGCGACAAGGACAAGGCCTGACGCTGTCGCGCCGGGGCCAGACACGCGATGCTTGATATCGGTTGGAGCGAGCTGCTTCTGATCGGCGTGGTTGCGCTGATCGTGGTGGGTCCCAAGGACCTGCCCGTAATGTTTCGCACCCTTGGCCGGATCACCGCCAAGGCGCGGCAGATGGCGCGCGAATTCAGCCGGGCGATGGAGGATGCGGCGAAGGACACCGGGCTTGACGGTGTGGCCGGCGATCTGAAGAACGTCGCCTCGAAGAAGTCGCTCGGGCTCGACGCGCTGGAACGCGCGACCGAGAAGTTCGAGAAATGGGATCCGAAATTCCCCTCGAACCGGGCGGAGCCCAAGGCCGCGTTGCAGGCCGATCCGAATGTCGCGCAGGATCTGGACGCGGCCGAGGATGCGTTCGAGCCGGAGGTGATTGCCGAGGCGGAAACCGCCACCGCTCCGGCGCCCGCCGTTCCCGCTGCACCTTCCGCCATTTCCGCGGCGCCCGCCGTCGCTGCCGCCGCCACTCCGGCATCGGCGCCCGCTTCCGTCGCCGCCCCCGCCATTCCGGCACCGGCCCCCGCCGCGCCCGCACCCGCCGCCGTGCAGGCGCCGGCCGACGCGCCGAAACCCGACAGGAAACCGCGCACGGCCCGCCCGAAGGTCGCCGCCGACACGGCCGAAAAACCGGCTCCGAAACCGCGCAAGAAATCCCCTGCGAAAAAGGACGAGGCATGACGGACGTGCCCGACGATCAGATCGACGATTCCGCCGCACCGCTGATCGAGCATCTGGCGGAGCTGCGCAACCGCGTCCTCTATTCGCTGGCGGCTTTCGTGGTGGCGATGATCCTCGCCTATACGGTCTGGAATCCGATCTTCAACTTCCTGACCCGGCCGATCTGCCACGCGCTCGAAATGCGCGGTCAGGCCTGCAACCTCGTGCTGATCAAGCTGCAGGAAGGCTTCTTCGTCGCCATCCGGATTTCCTTCATCGGTGGCTTCGCGCTGGCCTTCCCGGTGATCTCCTACCAGCTCTGGCGTTTCGTCGCGCCGGGGCTCTACAAATCCGAGAAAAGCGCCTTTCTGCCGTTCCTGATCGCCTCGCCGGTGATGTTCATCGCCGGGGCGGCCTTTGCCTATTACGTCGTCCTGCCGATCGCCTTCAGCTTCTTCCTCGGCTTTCAGCAGGGCAGCGTGGTCGATGGCGGCAACGAACTGGCGGCCATCGGCTTTCAGGGCTCGGTCGAGGAATATCTGGCGCTGACGACGAAATTCGTCATGGCCTTCGGCATCTGCTTCCAGCTGCCGGTGCTGCTGACGCTGATGGGCAAGGCGGGGCTGGTGTCGTCCAAGGGGCTCGCCTCGGTGCGCAAATACGCGGTCGTGCTGATCCTGATCGTGGCCGCGCTGGTGACCCCCCCGGACATGATGAGCCAGATCATCCTCTTCGTCGCGATCTACCCGCTCTATGAGGTGTCGATCTGGCTGATCCGCCGCATCGAAAAGACCCGTGAGGCGCGGATGCGCGCCGAGGGCACCTGGGTCGAAGAAGAGGACGCATGACCGAACCGCTTGTCCGTATCGCCGAGG
Organism: Paenirhodobacter populi; assembly: GCF_004022215.1. Taxonomy (GTDB): domain Bacteria; phylum Pseudomonadota; class Alphaproteobacteria; order Rhodobacterales; family Rhodobacteraceae; genus Rhodobacter; species Rhodobacter populi. The sequence goes on along the minus strand of NZ_SAUZ01000011.1, from coordinate 7,210 downwards.
CGCTGGAGCGTCTCGCCCCTCCGCCTGTGCCCGCGCCGGATCTGACGGCGGCCGATGCCTTCCTGTGGCAGACCGGGCCGGACCGTCTGGTGCCGGTGCCGCATGTCGCGCGGGTGGATATCGCGCTGTTGCAGGGCATCGACCGGGCCAAGGAAACGCTGCTCGCCAATACGCTGCAATTCGCGCGCGGGGCGGCGGCGAACAACGCGCTGTTGTGGGGCGCGCGGGGGATGGGGAAATCCTCCCTCGTCAAGGCCGTCCATGCCGAGGTGCTGCGTCAGGGCGTTCCCCTGAAGCTCGTGGAACTGGCGCGCGAGGATCTGCCGTCCGTCGGGCGGCTGCTCAACCATCTGCGCGGCGCGCCGGACCGTTTCGTGCTCTATTGCGACGATCTGTCCTTCAGCCATGACGACCAGCATTACAAGAGCCTGAAGGCGGTGCTGGACGGCGGGATCGAGGGGCGCCCGGCCAATGTGCTGTTCTACGCCACCTCGAACCGGCGCCACCTGATGCCGCGCGACATGATCGAGAATGAACGCTCCACCGCGATCAACCCCTCCGAGGCGGTCGAGGAAAAGGTCTCGCTCTCGGATCGGTTCGGGCTCTGGCTCGGCTTCCATCCCTGCGATCAGGACCAGTTCCTGTCGATGATCGCCGGCTATTGCGCGGCCTATGGCGTTGAAATCTCACCCGAGGATCTGCGCGCCGAGGCGATCGAATGGCAGGCGACGCGCGGTAACCGCTCGGGCCGAGTCGCATGGCAGTTCTTCACCGATCTGGCCGGACGGCGCGGCATCGCGCTCTAAGGGTTCAGTCGGGGTCGGCTTGCCCGGCCCCTTCAGAAGGGCGCGGTCCACGGGGAATTGCAGCGTCCCGGGGCGCAGTCCGCGCAGCATCCGGCGGGCCGAGGCTGTCATCTAATCGAATAGCTTGTTGCAAGGTCTTTCTTCGGCGCAGAACGTCGTTTGCCGGGACGTGACCAGAACCATTCCGCCGAGGCTGTTGCGCCATCCGCTGCGTCCAGATCGATGCGTGCGCTTCACACATTGGAAGATTCCCCCCGCGAAGCCCCACCATGCGGCGGCTCCTGCCGACCGCGAAGATGACACTGCTCCCGGCAAACGATGCCCCGCACCAAGCAGAAAGGTCTTGCAATACGATAGGCGATTAGATGACGACTCTCGGCCGCATCCCGCCTTGTCCCCGGACTGAGCGCACCCCCGCGCCGAAGAAACCTAGCCCTTTTCCCGTCGTTTTTCCATAAATATCCCGGGATGAGGCGGTCAAGCCGATCTTCCAGTGGAAGATCGGCCCGCCGAATGCGCGGGACACGGGCGAGGGGGCTGGCCCCCTTTCCCCGGCCGGGATCAGGTGCCGCGCGGTTTCGCCCGCGTCGTCGGATCGGCCTCGCGCGGGTTCTCGGGCCAGGGGTGGCGGGGATAGCGGCCGCGCATCTCCTTGCGCACCTCGGCGTAGGAACCGTCCCAGAAGCCGGGCAGGTCCATCGTCACCTGAATGGGCTTCATCCCCGGCGACAGGAGCGAGATCCGCAGCGGATGGCGCTTCGGCCCGACGGTGGGATGGGTGGTGACGCCATACATCTCGGGCAGCTTGACCTCGATCGCCGGGGCCTCGCCCGCATAGTCGATCGGCACCCGCCGGCCCAGAGGCGTCTCGAAATGCCCGGGCGCGAGCCGGTCGAGCAGCGCCATCTGTTCCCAGTCGAGCTGGGCGCGCATCGCCTCGGTCAGGTCGAGGGCGCGCAGGTCGGCCTCGCTCCGTTTGCCTCGCAGCCATGGCAGCAGCGCCTCGCCCGCCAGCAGGGCGGCATCCGAGAGGTCGGGCAGATCGGCCCCGTCGCGGCGCAAAAGATCCACCCGCGCGCGGAACCGCGCGGCGGCGGGCGTCAGCACCAGCCCGATCTGCCGCAGCCCGTCGAGCGCCCCGCGCGCCAGCGCCTCGGGCGGGGCGTCGGGCCAGTGCCGGTCCTCCAGCACCAGCGCGCCGAAACGTTCCTGCCGCCGCGCGATCACCCGGCCTTCGCGCCGCGACCATTCGCAGAGATCGACCCAGTGGATGCGATCCGCGTAAAGCGCGCGCAGTTCGGCATCGGCCAAGGGGGCACCCTGCCGCACGCGGGCCTCGCGCGGGTCGCCGTCAAGGTCGGTCGCCACGATCAGCCGCGATTTGCCCAAGGGATCGGTCTCGTTCACCACCGCGCCCTTGCCGCCCGACAGGATATAGCGCGCGTCGTCCCCCTTGCGGCGCAGGCCGATCCGGTCGGGATAGGCCAGAGCCGCCATCGCGGCGGGGGAGAGCGGCGGTTTCCCGGGTGCGAGGCGGGCAAGGCGGCGGGCCTCTTCGCGGATGCGCTCCACCGTGCCGCGATGCACGGGCCAAGGGTGATCGGATTCGAACCGGCCCGGATTCGCCACCGCCGCCAGCCGCAGCGCCAGATCGGCGGGCGCGCCGCGCACGGGATCGCGTTCGGCCAGGGTCGCCGCCAGAACCGCCGCCCCGGAGCCCGCCGTGATCAGCATATGCGCCAGACGCGGATGCAGGGGCGCTGCCGCCAGCGCCCGGCCATGCGCGGTGATCCGGCCATTTTCGAGTGCGCCCAGATCGGTCAGCAGCGCCCGCGCCTCGGCCAGTGCCGGGGCGGGCGGCGGTGTCAGGAAGGCCAGATCCGATCCGTCCGACCCCCAGAGCGCCAGCTCCAGCGCCAGCCCGGACAGATCCGCCACGGTGATTTCGGGCGGGGCAAAGGCCGGCAGCGCGCCTTCCTCCCCCTTCGTCCAGAGCCGGTAGCACAGCCCGGCGGCGACGCGCCCGGCGCGGCCGCGGCGCTGTTCGGCCTCGGCGCGGCTTACCCGTTCCGTCACCAGCCGCGCCATGCCCGAGGCCGGATCGAAGCGCAGCCGCCGCGCCCGCCCGGCATCGACGACGACGCGAATATCCTCGATCGTCAGCGAGGTTTCGGCGATGGCGGTGGCCAGCACCACCTTGCGGCCGCTGCTGACCGGGGCGATGGCGGCGCGTTGCCGGGCAAAGTCCATCGCACCGAAAAGCGGGCGCAGGTGGACATCCGGGCCGACGCGGGGGGCGAGCAGCGCCTCGGTCCGGCGGATCTCGGCCTCGCCGGGGAGGAAGACCAGAACGCCGCCCTCGGTTTCGGCCAATGCCTCTTCGACCAGCCCCGCGACGGCGGGCTCCAGCCGCATCCCCGGCGCGCGCGGACGGCCAAGCCAGCGGGTTTCCACCGGGAAGGCGCGGCCTTCGGAAATCACCACCGGCGCGTCGCCCAGCAGCGCCGCCACAGGTTCGGCATCCAGCGTCGCCGACATCACCACGACGTTCAGATCGGGCCGCAGCGCCCCGCGCGCCTCCCACGTCAGGGCAAGGCCCAGATCGGCGTTCAGGCTGCGTTCGTGGAATTCGTCGAAGATCACGCAGCCGATGCCCGCAAGTTCGGGGTCGGATTGCAGCATCCGGGTCAGGATGCCCTCGGTCACCACCTCGATCCGGGTGGATTTCGACACTTTCGCCTCGCCCCGGATGCGATAGCCGACCGTTTGCCCCACGGCTTCGCCGAGCGTTTCGGCCATCCGTTCGGCGGCGGCGCGGGCGGCAAGGCGGCGCGGTTCCAGCATGACGATCCGCCCCGCCACCTGATCCAGCAGCGCGAGCGGCACCCGCGTCGTCTTGCCCGCGCCGGGGGCGGCAACCAGAACGGCACGGCCTTCGCGGGCGAGGGCGGATTTCAGCCCGGGCAGGGCGGCGTCGATGGGAAGCGGTTGTGTCATCCCGCCCTTATCGCCGGATCAGCCGCCCCTTGCCAAGGATCGTATCGGTGTCGATCGACACGACGCGCAGGCGTTGCCCGTCGGGGGTGGGCGCATAGGTCAGGGTGAAGGGGAAGCGCGGCTTTTCGCGCATCTCGCGTTCGGAAAAGCCCGCGATGCGGCGGTATTCGCCGCTGCACCGCACGCCGTTGCCCGCCGCGACGGGTTCCGAAAGCGTCACCTGCGAGCGTTTCGATCCGTCGAACATATAGGCCGAGAAGCGGCAGGCCTCGCCCCGATCCACATCGCGCAGCACGGCATAGAGCGCGGTCAGCGGATCGATCGTGCCGCCCTGCGCCGCCGGATCCACATCCGATTCGCGCGGCTGGCGCGGCGGATTGCGCGTCACCCCGGCCGGCACGCCGTTCCGGTAGAGCATCACATATTCGACCCGTTCGTTGCCGCGCTGCGCCGTCTCGTCCATCCGGCTCGGGGTGAAGCGGCCCTGCGCATAGCGGCCCGAGACCTGCGCGTCGTAGCGCAGCGTCCGGATCGCGCCCAGAAAGCCCGAGGTCTTGAGCACGCCGCTGGCGCTGTAGGTATTGCCCTTGATCTCGCCGTTGATCGCCAGTTGCCCCGCCGTGATGCCACGCAGCGAGAAGTCGAAGACGATCCGGTCCGTCTGATCGGCCCGCGCGCCCTGCGCGCAGAACGCGGCCAGCAGCGCGGACAGCGCGAACCGCCGCAGGCGGCGGGCTCTCGACAGGGGCGGGACGGGCATCTGGCTCTCCTTGATCGGTTCGGATCTTCTACACCCGCCGGACGGTGGGTGACAGGGTCACAGCCCCCGGCGGGCGCTCCGGTTCCCTGACATTGCCGCGAGCGTCATCGCCCCTTCGGGATGACAAGCGGGCGGCGACGGCCTATAACCTCGCCAGAATCCGATCATTCGAGGTATTCCATGACCATCAAGGTTTTCGGCCACAAGTCGCCCGATACCGACGCCACCTTTTCCCCCATCGTCTGGGCCTGGTATCTGAAAGAGGTGAAGGGGATCGACGCCGTTCCCGTGCTGCTCGGCGAACCGAACACCGAAGCGGCCTTCCTGCTGAAGCACTGGGGCTTTGAGCGCCCGGCGATCATCGCCGCGCTGTCCGAGGGCGAAAAGGTCGTCATCGTCGACACCAACAACCCGGCCGAGCTGCCCGAGGGCATCGACAAGGCCGACATCGTGCAGATCATCGACCACCACAAGCTGGTCGGCGGGCTGGAAACCAAGGGCCCGATCGAGATCACGATCCGGCCGCTCGCCTGCACGGCGACGGTGATCTACGACCTGATGGGCGAGGATGTCGTCGCCCTGCCGAAGGCGATCAAGGGCGCGATGCTGTCGTGCATCCTGTCCGACACGCTGGAATTCCGCTCGCCCACCACGACGGAGCATGACCGCGCCGTGGCGGAAAAGCTGGCGGGCGAGATCGGCGTGACCATCCCCGAGCTGGCCGCCGCGATGTTCGAGGCGAAGTCCGACGTTTCGGCCTTCTCCGACGCGGCGCTGCTGCGGATGGATTCCAAGGAATACAACGTCGACGGGACGGAGCTGCGCGTCTCGGTTCTGGAAACCACGGCGCCGAAGCTGATCCTCGACCGCAAGGCGAGCCTGATGGGCACGATGCCCGACGTAGCCAAGGAAGACGGCGCCGATCAGGTCCTGCTCTTCGTCGTCGACATCCTGAACGAAGAGGCGACGCTTCTGGTGCCCAACGATCTGGTCAAGAAGATCGCCGAGGCCTCCTTCGGCTGCAAGGTCGAGGGCGATACCGTCGTCCTCCCCGGCGTCATGTCGCGCAAGAAACAGATCATCCCGGTGCTGAAGGTCTGATCCGGGGCGATTGAAAGGGGCGGTCAGCCGCCCCTTTTCAGTGTGATCAGGGGCGGGAATTGAAAAACAATTCGCGTGTTTTTGTTTCACGATGGCTTTGTTTCACTACCCCGTCGGATTACGGATTCATGTTTGTGAGTCAGCGGGTTAGGTTGGCGCCATGAGCAAGCCTGTCGCTGTTTTCCGGACCACGAACTGGTCGAGTTACAATGCAGCCCTGAAGCGCCGGGGCTCGCTGATGGTCTGGCTGGATCCAGGGATGTCCTGGTTAGCGACACCGAGCGGCAAGCCGGGTCATCCTGAGCGGTTCTCGGCGGCTGCCATTCAGTTCTGCCTCTCAATGAAGGTCTTGTTCGGCCTGCCGCTCCGGCAGACGACCGGGTTCGTGGAAAGCTTGCTGGCCCTGTCGGGTCTGGACTGGCCGGTGCCCTTCGTCGGGCGATCCTTCCACTGGAAGGATCGCTGATCCTTCTCAGTACACAACACTCTGTCGCAGGCAGAAGCACCTGAAGGTGCAGATCCCGTATCGGCCTGCATCCGCTCCACTGCACCTGCTGGTGGACATCGAGCCGGTGAACGCCACCGGTTCGAGAGAACCGGCGAGGGGGCATCAAGTTCTCGGGCAAAGGCGAATGGCAAGTCCACAAGCACGGGGCCAGTCGCCGCCAGCAGTGGCGCAAGATCCATATCGGGATCGATGCTGATACACTGGAAGTGCGGGCGGTGGAGATGACCGGTAACCGCATCGGCGATGCGCCCGTTCTGCCCGACTTGCTGGCGCAGATCCCGGCTGAAGAGCGGATCGGCAGTGTCACCGCCGATGGGTTCTACGACACCAAGGGCTGCCACGCCGCCATCGCGGCCCGAGGCGCCGATGCCGTTCGGGCCCGCCCTCGGACCAATGGCGGGCGGACCCTCACTACCGCCGCGACGAAATGCCAAGGTCTGGAAGGGACACGATCCGGGACTGCGATCACGCAATGAAGCGCTACGTGCCTGCAAGCGCTTTGGCCGGGCCAACTGGAAGAAATGGTCCGGATACCACCGACGAAGCCTGGTCGAAGCCAAGATGCGATGCGTCAAGCTGCTCGGCGAGCGCATCATGGCCAGAGAGTTCGACAGGCAGGATGCAGAGGTTCAGATCCGAATCCTTCGCAGGTTCTCTCGAACCGTCGCCCATCGGGCTTGAACCGATGGCGCCTCGATGGGCAACCGTTCACCTGCTCAGTCATGAACCGCTTCACATCACTCGGCGCACCCGAGACCGTCCGCATGCGCTGACCATAGCAGGGAAAGAGACAAATCCGACCTCATCCCGAATAGCGCAACAAAGCCGCTTTGAGGAAGACGTGCCGCAGCGTTTGACGTCCCGATCAATGTCGACAAAGGGCCGAGGCTGTGTCAAAATTTGGTGGCGGGGTCTGTCGGAGGGTGATTTTCCGTGCCGCCCGGCATAGCGACGTCAGGTCTTCCTTTCGCGCGGGTGGCGGCCCGATAAGCCTCGCCAGACGCAGTGCGGCGCCGGAGGTGGGACAGCTGAGCCCTG
>NZ_SAUZ01000001.1 GCF_004022215.1 Paenirhodobacter populi | reverse complement strand
GCAAGGAGCAGTTTGGCGCAATCGTCGTGAGACGGGATCGGAAGAACCAGTGTGCAACAGAGTGCCTTCGAGCACGCGGCTTTGATCTGGACCCGACCTTCGAACACCATACGGGCCTGCGGCATGATGATGGCCGCATCAGAGGCCGGACACATGTCAGCACCCGATGGCGCAAAAGAAGCTCTGAAGATCCCTCTTGCGCAAGGGGCGGTTACACATGTTGCAAAAGTCATGCAGCAGCCGTGCGTGCCCCTTTCCCCTTTGGTTTCATGCGACGCACTCGATCTCGGCGGTACCTAGTGCATTGAAGCGATTCATGAGCGCGATGCGGATCTGGACAGCTGTTTGACGGTCCGGATCGCGTGATGTGATGCATTCACCGAAGAGCTTGAGCCGAGCAGATGAACGCCACCGGTTCGAGAGAACCTGCGAGGGCATCTTGCTTCGATCCGACTTCGGGCGTGATATCCGGACCACCGTTTCCACGCGGCTCGGCCAGGGCGCTGCGTGGCCTTGAGTATCTCGTTGCGGGCTTTGGCAGGGGGCAGTCCTCCCGCCATCGTCGACCGTTCCTGGGGATAGGTATGTTCGCTGTCCCGCCACGCTCCACGATTGCGGTGTGGCAACGCTGGGTTTCATAGGCACCATCGCCGGTCACGGTGCCAATCTGCTCTTCGGGCGGGATCTGGCCCAGAAGGTGGGGTAGAACCGGGCGTCTCGCCCTTGTCGCTTGAGGTGAATTCTACAGCACGGACGTCGCCGGTGGCGGTGTCCATCGCCAGATGCACCTTGCGATACTGTCATCGGCACCGTGTGCCATGCTTGTGTGCAAGCCGTTCCCCGTCACCGAGGAACCTGATCCCTGTGCTATCCACCAGCAGGTTCAGCCGACGCAGACCGCACGGCAGTTCGAGATCTGCACCGTGATCCGCTTCAGCCTGCGGCTCAGGGTCGAGAAGTCAGGCACCGGCCAATCAAGCGCAGCCAGCGACAGAATGCTCGCAACCATCCCCGTCGCTTGCCGAAGCGGAAGCCCGAACAGGACTTTCACCATCAGGCAAAACTGGATCGCATTCGTCGGGAAAACAGTCCGGTGGGGGCTGTTGAAGAAGTCGTTTTAGGCTGATGCGGGAATTGGGGCGACCGGTCGATTTCCGATGATTGACCAGATGAACTGCACGGCTGCCGCTAGCTTCTTGAGGTTCATCGCCACGGCGGTCAGGAGGGCCTGGATCTTCATGTTTTCGATTCCCCTGCGGATGGCCCTGGCAAATCCGTGGAGCGTCTTGGCCGTGCCGTGCGCGCCTTCGACCCGCCAGCGGTGGCCGCGTGGTTGGTTACGATATGCACCCGGCGGGACGGGGTGCCCCGGGGCAGGCATTGCGCCTTGAGGGGGCAGCGCGCGCAATCATGTCGGTCGGCGCGATACCACTTACCGGATTTCGTGCTGTTGCGGGGGGTCAGCCGCTTCTTCGCCGGACATCGGGCCACGTTGTTTTGGGGATCATACTTGAACCGCTCGGAGGGGAACCCCTGCGCCCCCTTGGCGCGCGGAGAGCGAAGAGGCGGGATGACGGCTTCGATCTGGCGGTCCTCAAGGGCGGCGAAGACCCGTCCCACCCCATAAATCGTGTCCGCCGTGATCCGGCCCGGGGTAACCCCGAGGGTCACTTCGATGGCGTCGAGGCGCTCGTTGACCCGGCCCGTGTCGTGCTCCTCGCCGGTCACGATCTCCACATCGACGACGACGCCTGCCAGGTCATCAACGGCCGTGTGCTGCTTGTAGGCCGGGCGCAGCGGGGCCTTGGAGGATGTCGCCGTCGCCAGCGGTGCTTGAACCGGTGGCGCATCCGCTGGCAACTGGCGTCCGGATCCGTGCGGCAGAGCTTCTTGAACCTGCCGCTCGCGCGCGCGTCCCGCCCCGTGTGGTCGGCGGCTGCCTCGACCGCATCCAGATGGCGCGTCACGAGCGCATCCATGCTGACATTCGCCCGGATCAGGCTAGCGTCGATGTGGACGGCCCCGGCTGAAACCATCCCGGCTTGCTGGCATTGCCGCACGACACGCGTGAAGATCCGGTGGAAGACGTCCTCGCCCCAACGCTGACGGATGCGCGTCAGCGAGGAGTGATCCGGCAGCGCCTCGTGTACGGCGTAACCGACGAACCAGCGGATCGCGAGATTGACCTGCGATTCCCTCATCAGGCGCCGGTCATGGACGATGCCGAGCAGAAACCCCGCCAGCATCAGGCGCACGGCAACCTCGGGATCGATGCCGGGGGCGGCCGTTGTCGGCGCAATAGAGGGCGGCCACCTCAGCACGAAGCCACTCGAGATCGAGAACCTGATCAACCCTCACCAGCACATGGTCGTCAGGGATCAGGCCCCGGAGCGACCCGGTGATGAAAAGCTCCAGTTGCCCGCGTTCCTTCCGACCCAACATCGTAACCTCTCATCCACCAATAAGCACAGTGAATCAGAGGTATGGGGCTTCTTCAACAGCCCCCCTCAGACTGTTTTCTCATCCTCCTCACCGCGAACACCGGCGGTCGGCCATTGCGACCGGCTTTCGGGGCGACCCACACCATGTCCCTGTCCAGCCAGATCAGCAGAGAGCCACGTTGTTCCAGCGCGGCATTTGCAGGGCTTCCAGTTCGCCGTGCGGTATCGGGAAGGCTCAGGCTTACTCATGACGGAAGCCTAACAGCATGGATGCGCGGAGGGAATCTTGCTGCGGCGGGAGTTCTGCAACAACGCCCTGCTGACGCGCGACCACGAAGGCGCCACGCCATTGCGACGCGCGACGATCGAAATGCTGGCGTGATCCTCCAGCGTCTCCTCGACAATGCGCAGCTTCTCCGCCGCGCTCCAGCGCCGACGATGGCCGCCATTAGTGATGATCTCTACGTTAGCCATAAGCATGTGCTCAGGCATAAGCCTAAGCCTCCATGTTCAGACCTGGGTGTCCGGTCGAAACGGGGGCCAGTTCAATGATCCGTGCTGCGCGGGAATCTGATGCCCCCGTTACCGTTTGGTAACGAGGGCGCACCCCAAACGGCCATCCCGATCATCGAGGCGACTCGGAAAACTCAGTGATTTCAAGAATTCATGGCGGAGACGAAGGGATTCGAACCCTCGAGACCCTTCCGGGCCTGCACCCTTAGCAGGGGTGTGCCTTCGACCACTCGGCCACGTCTCCGCTGATCCGTATATGTGGCAAGTATCCCGGAAACAAGGACAAATTTAGCCGATTTCACGATGCCGCTGGAGACCGTGTTTTACTTGATTTTCTTGGAACTTACCGAGAACTGCACGAGAACGTGGGGCAAGACCCGTGCAAGGTGTTCTCGATTCGATCAGCTTTACTTTGCGCCTACCCTGATCCGACCACCCGAGAATGACGCTCTCCGGTCGATCGCGCCTGCCGCATACGGAACTGAGCTGCTGCCGGTTTCGTGGACAGCGGGTTAAGCGGTACTGGCTGTGAGGGGCGGAATGGATGGTCTATAGGATCAGGTAGTCCTCGTCCTTCAGGGCCACCCCGGCCTGCCCGCTGGTAGCGTCGGGGGAGCGAGCGTCAGGAACCGCTCGCGCGACGGATAGCCCATGGCGATCTGCTCCATCAGATCCCCGCGACGATCTCCGCCGCGGATGACGATACTGCTGCCCGGCTGGAAGAGGTCATGGAAAACCTCGGCCGGGGCGAACTGATCGCACTGGATCGGTGCCAACACCTGTATCAGCTGAAGCTGGCGTGGGAGGCTTCTCGCACGCGACCTCTGGTTGAAGCTCTCACAGAAGAGGCTGGGAAATCACTTCCCACCCCTATCAGGAACCCGAGGTTTTCGGTTTCGCCAGCGCCGTCGCAGAGAATGTCGGGTTGTCGAAGCGGTACATCAACATGGCCGTCAAGATCTGGACGAACCCGACGGCTGAAGCGGTCATCACCTGCGCCCAAGCCAGCAGCAGATCGTCGTAGTCGAGCACGTTCTGCGCCTGCTTGGCGGTGACGTAGCTGGCAAAGAGCTTCTTCAGCGCCGCCTACCATTGCGCACACCACGAGACATGCCGGCGCAGCACATCGGCGAGCGCCTCTCCCGGATTGACGGTGCGGGAATAGATCGCAAGGCAGGTGCCTTTTGCCGGAAACCGTGCCTCGGTCTTCGAGAACCCACCAGATGCCGGGACTGAACAGATAGTTAGGCGAAGTCGCGCCCCGTGCGGGCGTGTGGATAGAAATACGGCAGGAATACCGGATCGAGACGGGTGGTGAAGGCCTTCCCGTCAAGCATATCGTCCGCTCGACCGGCCCAGCCGCAAGCTGGTTCGCCAGATCCTGCGCGGGGAACGCGAAGATGTGTTCCGCATCCGCAAGAGCAGCCTGACCCCTTGGCGGCCGCAGCTGGAGCGGGAATGGAGGCCACGGGCCCGGTCATACGGCGTCTCTTTAGCGATGCGCCGCTTTTCGGCCATGCTACAGCGGCGGTCGACGGTTGCCACCGGCGATGATCTCTACGTGAGCCATAAGCATGTGCTCAGGAATATGCCTGGACCCCACGTTCAGACCTGATGCCCCGTCGAAACGGAGGCCGGTTCAGCCGTGCTCACCGCAGTTGGGGCATGGAGCGGATCGCGACTGTCCGATCGGGGCCGGATACCGCGTCATCTGCCCGGTCCCTGCCGCTTCGTCATCAGGACCGACAGAATGATCAGGCCGAGCGACAGCAGAACGATGATCGTTCCGACGGCGTTGATCTCGGGCGTGATGCCGCGACGCATGGTCGAATAGATATACATCGGCAAGGTGTTCTCGCGCCCCGTGAGGAAAAACGTCACCGGGATCTCGTCGAAGCTGAGCACGAAGGACAGCAACCCCGCCCCGACGATCGCGGAGCGGATATTGGGCAGGGTGATGTCGACGAAGCTGCGCCACGGACCCGCGCCCAGATCGAAGGCCGCCTCCTGCAGCGAAGGCGGCAGCCGTTGCAGCCGGGCGTAGACCTGCGTCACCACCACCCCCACCAGAGCCGTCGCGTGGCCGATGATCACCGTTTCGAGGCTGAGCGAAAGCCCCGTCAGCTTGAACATGTTCAGCATCGATATGCCGGTGACGATCCCCGGCAGGGTGATCGGCAGCAGGATCAGGCGGCGGAACGCCGTCTTGCCCGGAAAGTCGAACCGATGCAGCGCCAGCGCCGCGGGCACCCCGATCAGCAGGGTCAGCACCGTCGCCCCGGTCGCGACGTAAAAGCTGTTCCTGATCGCGCGCAGCAGCGGCTCGTTCCCTGCAAGCTTCGCATACCAGTCGAGCGTGAAGCCCGACAGCGGCCAACTGAGCGAGGATGAATCGTTGAAGGAAAAGGCGATCAGGACCCAGATCGGGATATACAGGAACCCCATCAGCAAGGCGATGAAGGTGGCGAAGGCGGTATCCGCCGCGAAACGCGAGGCGCGCCGATGTGTTTGCGTCGTCATGTCAGAACCCTCCGGCGGCGCTGCGCCGCTCCACCCGATCGCCGAGCGACACGACGCCCAGCACCACCACCAGCATCACCACCGACAGCGCCGAACCGAGCGGCCAGTTCAGCGCCGAGCCGAACTGCGTGGTGATGACATTCGCGATCAGGTTGCCGTCCGGCCCGCCGACAAGGAAGGGCGCGACGAAATCCCCGAAGGACAGGCAGAAGGTCAGCGTGAACCCCGCCGCCACCCCCGGCATCGACAGCGGTACCGTCACCCGCCAGAAGCTCCGCCACGGACCCAGACCCAGATCGGCCGATGCCTCGTTCAGGTTCGCGGGGATCTTTTCCAGCGCCGTGTAGATCGGCATCACCATGAACGGGATGAAGATATAGGTCAGCGTCACCACCATGGAAAACTGGTTGTAGAGAAAGATCGAGGACGGCGTTTCGATGATCCCCGCCCAGATCAGGAAGGAGTTCAGCACGCCCTCGGTCCCCAGAATGGTTTTCCAGATATAGGCGCGCAGCAGGTAGCTGATCCACAAGGGCGCGATCACCGCCATGTAGAGCCATGTCCGGATCTGCGCCGAGCGGCACCGATAGACCAGAAACCACGCGAACGGATAGGCCAGCAGCAGCGAGGCGAGGCAGACCAGCAGAGATATCTTGATCGTGCGCAGCAGCACCAGAACATATTGCGGATCGGTGAACAGCGTCAGGTAATTGCCGAACTGGAAGGCGGGCACGAAGGTCGGATATTTCTTCAGCCAGAAGGAATAGGTCGCCAGAATGCCGTAGGGCAGCAGCATGAACAGCACGATCCACGCCAGCGGAATGCCCAGAACCAGAACGGCGGGCAGATGACGGCGGAGCGCGCTCATGCGGCCTCCTCTCCGGCGAAGACAAAGACGTTGTGCGGCGCGACGGCAAGCCGCACGGCCAAGCCGACCGGCGGCACCTGCGACCGCGCCAGCGTATCGGGCAACAGCAGGTCGGCGAAAATCCGGCTGCCGTCGGCGAGTGTCACGCCAAGCCGCAGCCCGAGCCCGTAGTAGATCACCTCGGACACCCGGCCCGCCAGCACGTTGGCGGCGGTTTCACCCTCGGCCAGAATGCGGATCTTTTCGGGGCGCAGACCGATGGTGACACGCTCGCCGCGCGCGAAGGGCCGGTCGATATTGGCCGCGATCTCGCCCCCGCCGAGCGCGATCCGCGCGGTGGTTTGATCGGCGGCCTCGACGGCGCCGGGCAGGAAGGTCGTGGTGCCGATGAAATTCGCCACGTAGATCGAGGCCGGATGATCGTAAAGCTGCTGCGGCGTGCCCTTCTGGGCGATGCGGCCCTTTTCCATCACCACGATCTGGTCCGACATCACCAGCGCCTCGGTCTGGTCGTGGGTGACCATGATGAAGGTGATCCCGACCTTTTCCTGCAACCGCTTGAGTTCCGTCTGCATCTGCTCGCGCAGCTTGGCGTCCAGCGCCGAAAGCGGTTCGTCCAGCAGCAGCACCTTGGGCCGCCGCACGATGGCGCGGGCCAGCGCGATCCGCTGCCGCTGTCCGCCCGAAAGCTGGTGCGGATAGAGCTTCAGTTTGTCGTAAAGCCCGACGAGCTTCAGCGCGTCATAGACGCGGGTGCGGATTTCCAGCTCCGAACAGCCCAGCAGTTTCAGCCCGTAGGCCACGTTCCTGCCCACGGTCATATGCGGGAACAGGGCGTAATCCTGAAACACCATGTTGATCGCGCGGCGGTAGGGCGGCAGCGCGGTCACATCCTGTCCCGCCAGACGGATGGTGCCCGCCGTCGGCTCCTCGAACCCGCCGATCATGCGCAGCAGGGTCGACTTGCCGCAGCCCGACGGCCCCAGAAGGGTCAGGAATTCCCCGTCCCCGACACTCAGCGAAATATCGTCCACGCCGATGATCGCCGGGCTGTAATGCTTGGAAAGATGATCCAGTTCGATGATTGCCGTCATGATGCCCGTCCTGTTCTGCGCGCCCCGGCCGCGCGGATGGCCGGGCCGGGGGTCCGATCGCGGGCGCCCCGCCGGAGCGGGACGCGCCTTGCGGGGGGTTATTGCGCCTTCACCGCGTTCCAGGCGTTGGCATAGGCCTCGTAACGATCGCCAAGCGACTGCCACACCATCAGCCGTTCCAGATAGCCGGGATCGTCCTGATGCAGTTCGACGAACTGTTCCGGGCTCATGCAGGATTTCGCCGCCACGGGGTTCGCGACCGAGGCCGTGTTGATGTTCGCGATCGCGCATTGCCCCAACGGCGACAGCTGCATGTTCAGGTATTTGTAGGCGCAATCGAGGTTCGGCGTGTCCTTCACCACCATCCATATGTCGACCCAGCCCTCGGCCCCTTCCTTGGGAACGAATTCGGTCATGTCGATGCCCGCGCGTTTCAGGATGCTGGCCTGATTGCCGGCCCAGGTGTTGGAAATCACGATCTCGCCCGATTTGTAGAGATCGACCAGTTCCCCCGCCGTGGCCCAGTATTTGCGCACCAGCGGCTTTTGCTCGACCAGCGCCTGTTGCGCGGCGGCGATCTGCTCGTCGCTCAGCGAATAGATGTTCATGTCGCCGTTCTTGCGCGCCGCAAGGTAGATCGAGGATTTGTCGTCCCAGATCGAGACCTTGCCCTTCAGGTCGGGGTTCCACAGATCGGCGATGGACTCGGGCGGCGTGGTGAAAGCGTCGGTGCGATACATCAGCACGATCCCACCCCAGGTATAGGGCACGCCGTAGATCTGTCCGTCCTTCTGGATCGCGTCGAGCGAGGTCAGCGTCGGGTAAAGATCCCCCCATGCCGTGATCTTCGCGGTGTCCACCGGCTCGACCAGATCGAGGTCGATCATCAGCTTCGTCGTGTCGAGCGACGGCGTGATCAGGTCGAACACCCCGCCGCCCGCCATCAGCTTGGGCGCGAAGTCGTCGTTCGAGCCGACATAGGTGGCGTTCACCTTGCAGCCGGTTTCCTGCTCGAACTGCGTCACATAGGACGGGTCGGCATAGCCTTCCCAGGTCAGCAGGTTCAACGTGCCCTCGGCGTGGGCGACACTCGACAGCAGCGTTGCGAGGATGGCGGTGGAAATGCCGGCGGTTCTTGCGATCGTCATCTCATTCTCCTGTTGGGGCGGGCAAAGACTGTTGGCCGTCTTGTGCTGGAGGGTCAGGCCTCGGGGACGTAGGTGACCCAGATCTTGCGGGTGGTCTCGACGACGCGCCAGACGACCTGCAAACCGGGCCGCATCAGGAACACCGATCCGGCGCGCAGCACCGTGGTCTTGTCGGTGCCGACCTCGGTCAGTTCCGAATGGCCCGATACGATATGCATGAGTTCCCAGCACTCGGCGGTGAAGGTCCATGTGCCGGGGGCGACTTCCCAGACGCCGGTCTCGACCCGGCCATCGGGTGTGCGGTCGAGATCCCAGGTCAGCGAGGCGGGGTTTCCGTCGGTGACCAGCGCCGGGTCGGGCGCGCCGGTGACAGGCTCGACGCCCGGATTCAATGCGTTGATTTCAAGGTATTTCGTCGTCATTCTAGGTCCTTTCTATGGGGAGGCGGATCAGGTCAGCCGCTCGCGCAGCGTGTAGTAAGCCATGCCAAGGGCCAGCGCGTGATGGGTGAGCCAGTTGCCGATCGGCAGGCGCAGGCGATGGACGGCGTCGAAGACGTCGAATTCCTCCATCGTGCCGGTGATCGCGCCGGCCATGATCTCGGCGACGATATGGGTGGTGGCGATGCCGTGGCCGGAATAGCCCTCGGCGTAGAAGATGTTCGGCGCGATCCGGCCCAGATGCGGGATCCGGTTCAGCACGATCCCGTCGCGCCCCGACCAGGCGAAGTCGATGCCGATCCCCTTCAGCCGCGGATAGGTGCGTTCCAGCGCGGGACGCAGCTCGGCCGCGATATCGGCGCTGTCGCGGCCGGAATAGTTGGTGCCGCCGCCAAAGATCAGGCGCCGGTCGGCGCTCAGCCGGTGGTAGTCGAGCACGAAGCGGTCGTCGTAGACGGCGATGTCCTGCGGGTTGATGGCGCGGGCGACCTCTTCATCGATGGGGGCCGTCGCGATGATGCCGAGGGCTGCGGGAAACAGCACCCCGCGCATCCTGCTCCGCCCCAGATGATGATAGGCGTTTCCCGCCAGCAGCACGGTGTCGCAGGTCACCCGCCCCTGCCCGGTCCGGACCACCGGGCGCGCGCCGCGGGTGATCCCGATGACCTCGCTGTCCTCGAAAATCCGCACGCCGAGACCTGCCGCCGCCTGCGCCTCGCCGATCACGAGGTTCAGCGAATGGACATGCATGTTGCGCCGGTTGTGGACCCCGCCGATGTAGATCGGCACGTCGAGCAGCGCGCGCAGGTCCGCGCCCTCGACGTAGCGCACCTCGTCGCCCATGCCGCGGGCCTCCGCCTCGGCGACCAGCGCGCGCAGCTCGGCCACATGCGCGGGTTTCAGCGCCGCCTGCAGATGCCCCGGCTTCAGGTCGCAGTCGATGCCAAAGCGCGCCACCCGTTTGCGGATGATGTCATGGCCGCGCCAGCGCAGGTTCCAGATGTAGTTTTCCGTCTCGCTCCCGAGGCTGCGGCGGAATTCGCGCGCCATGGCCCTGTCGCCGGACAGCGAGCCGGTGATCTGCCCGCCGTTGCGTCCCGTCGCCCCCCAGCCGATGCGGTTCGCCTCCAGCAGCACGACGCGCAGACCGCGGTCGGCCAGCTCGATCGCCGCATTGACGCCGGTGAAGCCGCCGCCGATCACGACGACATCGGCCTCCGTCTCGCCTTGCAGGACGGGGAAGGCCGGATAGGCATGGGCCGTCGCGGCGTAATAGGATCGGGTGTGGGGTTCTTGCATGTCCGTCTCAGACCGTATGAAGATAGCTGCGGTATTCGAGGGCGGAGATCTCCTGCTCGAACACCGCCAGTTCCTGCCGCTTGCAGCTTGCGAACATCATGATGAAATCCGCCGGGAACAGCGCCTTGACGAGCGCGCTGGCCTCGAACGCCTCGATCGCCTGCCGCCAGTCGGGCGGAACGGCGCAGGCCGGGGCGGTGGCGGTCTCGACATTGCCATCGGTCGCGGCGGGCGGATCGAGCGCCTCGTCCATCCCCTTCAGCGCGGCGGCAAGAACGGCGGCGACGACCAGATAGGGGTTGGCATCGGCGCCCGCGACGCGATGCTCGATCCGCCGCGCGGCGGCGGGGCCGCCCGGAATGCGCACGGCGGCGGTGCGGTTTTCATATCCCCATGTGGCATTGACCGGCGCCAGCGTTCCCGGCCGCAGCCGGCGCGCGGAATTGCGATGCGGCGCAAAGATCAGCGCGGTGTCGTGCATCGCCGCCAGCAGCCCGGCGACGGCATGGCGCAGGGCGGGCGTGCCCTCGGCGCCGCCATTGTCGAACACGTTGCGGCCCGCGGCGTCGAGCAGGCTGAAATGCATGTGCAGCCCGTTTCCCGCATGTTCCATATAGGGCTTGGCCATGAAGGTCGCCCGCATCCCGTGCCGCCGCGCCACGTTGCGCACGATCTGCTTGAGGTAGACGGTATCATCCGCCACGCGCAGCGCATCGGCCCGGTGGACGAGGTTGAATTCATACTGGCTCGGCCCGCTTTCCGACGTGACCGCTTCAAGCCGGATCCCGCAGGCGGAGGCCATCGCATAGACATCATCGAGGAATTCGCCCACCTGCCCGAGTTCATCGAGGCAATAGATCGTATCGGCACCCCCGGCATGGGCGGGCGGCACATCGGCGACGGGCACGGGCACGGCCTCGCCGGTGTCG
Organism: Paenirhodobacter populi; assembly: GCF_004022215.1. Classification (GTDB taxonomy): domain Bacteria; phylum Pseudomonadota; class Alphaproteobacteria; order Rhodobacterales; family Rhodobacteraceae; genus Rhodobacter; species Rhodobacter populi. Next base: position 352,334 of record NZ_SAUZ01000001.1, on the reverse strand, counting down.
CGGATCAGGTGGAATTCCAGCTCCATGGCGACGACCGGCGTCAGCGCCTGCCCCGCATAGCGGTCCAGCACCCCGGCCAGCACCCGGCGCGGATCGCCAAAGAACGGCGCGCCGTTTTCCAGCCGCATCCACATCGGCACGAACAGCGCGGGCGACCTCCCCCAGACGAGCGGGATCGGCTCCCGCCCGGTCGGCTCCACGATGCCGTCCAGATCGCCGCGGTCGAACAGGTCGTTGCCCAGAACGTCGGTGCCCCAGATATCGACGCCAATCGACGACATCGGCATGCGGATACCGGCCTTCAGGATCTTGTCCCCCTGATCCGCGGGAACGCGCTTGCCCCGGAAAACGCCGTTCAGATCGCAATGCGCCGCCAGAAAGAATTCCGTTTCGGCTTTTCTTTCCACATCAGGCCCTGTTCTGATCATCTGCATGATTCCGTGTTTCCAGCTAACTGTTATACGATGAATGAACGTGTTATATCATGGTAGGTGTTTTGCCGGTTTTTGCGGGTCTGGACGGGAGATGATGAAAAATTGAACGATTATGAGCCTGATACGGTAGCAGATGTGCTGCATGCGAAACTCCGCGCCCGGATCTGGGAGGGGGAGTTCCTGCCGGGCGACCGCGTTTCCATCCGGGCTTTGGCGCAATCCTCCGGCCTCAGCGTCATTCCCGTGCGCGACGCCGTGCGCCGGCTGGTCGCCGAAGGCGCGCTGCGCTTCAGCGACAGCCGGACCATCGAGGTGCCGAAGCTCAGCCTCGAAAACCACTCCGACGTGCTGTTCGCGCGGATGCAGATCGAACCGGAAACCGCCCGCCGCGCCTATCCCAACCTCACCCACGCCGATCTGGACATGCTGATCGCGCAGGACACTGCGGTGAACGAGGCGATCGCCGGAAACGATCTTGGCCGCTACATGAAGGCCAATTTCGCGTTCCATTTCCATATCTACCGCAAGGCCGATGCGCCGGTGCTGATGCGGCTGATCGAGATATTGTGGCTGCAATCCGGCCCCTCGATGCGCTTCATCGCCGGGCAATACGGCGCGCAGACGGTCGTGGCGGATTACCACAAGGAAACCACCGACGCCCTCGCGCGGCGCGATGTGGACGGGTTCGTCGATGCCCTGCGCGCGGACATCGCCCAAGGGATGGAGTTCATCCTGCGTGCGAGAAAAGGCGGAATCACCTGAACCGCGGCACCCTTCCCTGAATCAACGCATCCCGGGGCCGCCCTGACATGGTAGCGCCGTCTGCGCGCAGCCCGCCCCGCATCACGGGTTGCCTCGGCCATCGCGCCCCCTACCACAATTCTCTTCGGCCCCGAAATCAATGAGGCTGGGGCCCGGAATCCATCCAATCGGATCACTGGCGAAAATCCGTTCGACATTCGCAACCGCTTCGTCTAGTTTCGATTAAACGTTTAATCACCCCCCCTTCCCGCACCTCCGGGCACAGATGGCCAGCAGCCGAACCCGTCCCAACATGAGTTTGATCGCCGCGCGCCTCGATGTGTCCGTGGCGACGGTTTCGAATGCCTTGGCCGGCAAAGGCAGGGTTTCGCCTGATCTGGCCGCACGTATCCGCGCGATGGCGAACGATCTTTGCTACGTGCCCGGCATGGCGGGGCGTGCCTTGCGCACCGGGCGCTCCTACGTGCTCGGGCTGGTGCTGCCCGATATTGCGAACCCGCTTTTTCCGCAGATCGCGCAGGCGATCGAGAGTTCCGCGGCAGAGGCGGGGTATGGCGTCCTCATCGCCGACTCGCGCAACAATGTCTCGACCCAGACCGAAGTGATCGGCCGTCTGCTGGAACGCGGTGTCGATGGCGTGGTCATCGTCCTGCGGCGCGGAACGCGCGTGGCCGATGTCGGCACGCCGGTCGCGGTGATCGATTCGCCCTCGACCCCGGGCAATACGGTGTCCGCGGATCACTGGCAGGGCGGCCAGCTGGTGATGGATCATCTGATCGGCCTTGGGCATCGCAAGATCCTGATCATCGGCAACAACCCGGACTCGATCGTGCAGAACGACCGCATCGGGGGGATGAAATCCCGGCTCTCGAACGGCGCCGAGAGCGAAGTGATCTGGGTCGAGAAGGTCGAGGCCAGACACGGCCCCGGCTGCCCGCTTGGCCTTGCCGACTATTACCGCGCCGGGTTCACCGCCTGTTCGGCCGTTTCCGACCTGACCGCCCTGCGCGCCCTGACCGAGATACTTGGCGCCGGCATTTCCGTGCCCGAGAACATGAGCGTGACCGGCTTCGACGATCTGGTCTGGTCGCCGGTCGTGCGGCCCTCGCTGACGACGGTGCGCATGGATCTGGCCGCCATCGCAAGGATCGCGGTCGAGGCGCTGACATTGGCGATCGAACGCCGCGCCGCGGGCGACGACCTGCCGAAAGGCCCGGTCAAGGCCCCGCCGCATCACAAGGAAAGCGTCCCGATGAGTCTTGTCATCCGGCAAAGCTCGGCGCGCGCCATGACAACGCAACGAACCGACAACGGAGGTTACTCAAGATGAAACGACAGGCGGTGCTGGCTTCGGCGACCGCGCTCATCCTCGGCCTTGGCCTCGGAAGCGCGCAGGCGCAGGAAAAGACCCTGACAATCTCGGTCTATGCCTTCGCGCAGGACGAATACAAGAAGATGCTCTACGATCCCTTCGAGGCGCAATGCGGCTGCAAGCTGGTCGTCGAGACCGGCAACAGCGTCGAGCGGCTGGCGAAGATGGAGGCCAACAAGGCCAATCCGGTGATCGACATGGCCGTGATCTCGATGGCGGATGCCCTGCAGGCCAGCCGCGCCGGGCTGATCGACGCCATCGACACCGCGAAGCTGACGAATTTCGACAAGCTCTATGACATCGCCAAGGATCCGAACGGCGACGGGATGAGCGTCGGCTATACCTTCTACGCCACCTCGATCGTCTACCGCACCGACAAGATGCAGATCGACTCCTGGGCCGACCTGCTGAAGCCCGAATATGCCTCGCATGTCGCCTTCCCGAACATCACCACGAACCAGGGGCCGCCGGCGCTGTTCATGCTGGGCGAGGCGCTCGGGCAGAACACCCCGGACCTGAAAGCCGCGATCGAGGCTGTGGCCGAGAGGAAGGACGATATCGTCACCTTCTACGTCAAATCCTCGCAGCTCGTGCAGCTGATGCAGCAAGAAGAGATCTGGGCCGCGCCGATCGGCCGTTTTTCCTGGGCCCCGTTCACCAAGCTCGACCTGCCGCTTGGCTGGGCCACCCCCAAGGAAGGCCAGACCGGCGGCATGAATGTCATGGTTCTGACCAAGGGCACCAAGAACGCGGATCTGGCGCTCCAGTTCATGGACTACTGGCTTTCGACCGAGGTGCAGACCAAACTTGCCGAAGCACTGGTCGACAGCCCCGCCAATTCCGAGGTGGTGGTGCCCGACGAGGTCGCCGACAACATCACCTATGGCGAGGAAACCGCGAGCAGCCTGAAGCTGATCCCTTCGGCGGTGGCGCTCGACAACCGCGACGGATGGCTCGCGGAATGGAACTCCAAGGTCGGCCAGTAAGCAGACATCGCCGTTCCCCACCGGGGGGACGGCCCCTTTCCGCCTTGCTCCGCGCAAGGCGTTCCGACGTGATCCCCTGCGTCTTCCGTGGCGCGCTGTTCCAGACCTGAAGGGTTGGCACATGTTCCAGAACCGGGCCGAAGCCTATGCGCTTGCCCTTCCGGCGGCGATATTCGCCGCCATCGTCTTTCTGATCCCGGTCGGCCTGCTGCTGTCCGAAGGCTTCCGCTCGGCGCAGGGCTGGACACTGTCCGCCTTCGTCGATTTCTTTTCCCAGCCGCTGAACCAGAAGGTGTTCCTGCGCACGCTGAAGCTTGGCGTGATGGTGACGGCCGCCGCCGCGGTGATCGGTTATGCCACGGCCTATGCCATCGTCTCGCTGCCGCCGGGCGCCAAGGGGCGGATGATCGGGCTCGTGGTGCTGCCGCTGATGATCTCGCCGGTGGCGCGGACCTATGCGTGGATCGTGATCCTCGGCCGTACCGGCATCGTCAATCAGGCGCTGATGCTGGTCGGGCTGACGGATGAACCCGTGCGCTTCCTGTTCACGGAAACCGCCGTCTTCATCGGCCTGCTGCAACTGTTCCTGCCGCTGATGATCATCTCGCTCATCAGCGCGCTCGAAAACCTGCCGAAGGACGCCGTGCCCGCCGCGCGCATCCTTGGCGCCAACTGGTTTCAGGTGTTCTGGAAGATCATCCTGCCCCTCACCCGCGAGGGGCTGATCGTCGGCGGCACGCTGGTCTTCACCGGGTCGCTGACGGCCTATATCACCCCGGCGATCCTTGGCGGATCGAAGGTGCTGATGCTGGAAACCCTGCTCTATCAACAGGTCACCGTTGCCAACAATTTCGTCGCGGCCTCGGTCATCGCCTTCCTGCTGATCGTGATGAGCTTCAGCGCCAACATCCTTCTGCGGCGCATCGCAACCGCGAGGAACCGGAAATGATGCAAAAGATCCTCGCCCCCCTGACCCTCGCGCTGGTGATGCTGTTCCTGATCGGGCCGTTCGCCATCATCGTCGCGGCCTCCTTCTCGGCGGGCGACACGCTGGCCTTCCCGCCGCAGGGCTTTTCGCTGAAATGGATCGCCAAGGTCTTCACGGTGGAAAGCTTCCGGCAAAGTTTCGCGATGTCGCTGTTCCTGGCGATCGGCGGCACCATCGCGGCGCTGATCCTCGGCATCCCGGCGTCCTACGCGATGGCGCGCTATCGCCTGCCGGGGGCGGAAACGGTGCGCTTCATGGTGTCGCTGCCGATCATCGTGCCCGGCATCATCGTCGGCCTTGCGCTGCTGCGCTATTTCGTCATCCCGATCGGCCTGTCGATCACGCTGGCGCTGTTTCTGGCGCATACCGCGCTGATCCTGCCCTATGCGGTGCGCGTGGTCTCGGCAAGCCTCGCCAACCTGCGCTCCGACATGGAGGAGGCGGCGGTGCTGCTCGGCGCGTCGCGGCTCGGCGCGTTCTTCAGCGTCGTGTTGCCGAACATCCGGGGCGGCATCCTCTCGGCCTTCATCCTCGGCTTCGTCACCAGCTTCAATCAGGTGCCGGTGTCGCTGTTCCTGTCGGGGCCGGGGGTGCGCACCCTGCCCATCGACATGCTCGGCTATATGGAGATCGTGTTCGACCCCTCCGTCGCCGCGCTGTCGTCGCTTCTGGCCTTCCTCTCCATCGGCATCGTCTTCCTCGCCGAACGTTTTCTGGGGTTCTCCCGCTATGTCTGACGCCTCCTTCCTTCTTCTCGACGGGCTGACGCTCGCCTATGGCAAGACCACCGCGGTCGAGGGGCTGAACCTCTCGATCCGGCGGGGCGAGCTTGTCGCGCTGCTCGGCCCCTCGGGCTGCGGCAAGACCACCACCATGCGCGCCATCGCGGGGCTGATGCCGGTGAAATCGGGCCGCATCGTGCTTGATGGCCGCGACATCACCCGCACCCCGGCGAACCGGCGCGAGGTGGGGCTGGTGTTTCAGTCCTACGCGCTGTTCCCGCATCTGACGGTATTTGAAAACGTGGCCTTCGGGCTGCGGCTCAAGGGCATGTCTGGCAAACCGCTTGAGGACAGGGTGCTGACCGCCATCGCCTCGGTCGGGCTGTCGCCCTTTGCCAACCGCAAGACGCCCGAGCTGTCGGGCGGGCAGCAGCAGCGCGTAGCGCTGGCGCGTTCCATGGTGATGGAGCCGAAGGTGCTGATGCTGGACGAACCGCTGTCGAACCTCGACGCGCGGCTGCGGCTGGAAATGCGGACCGAATTGCAGCGCGTGCAGAAGGAAAGCGGCGTGACGATGATTTTCGTCACCCATGACCAGATCGAGGCGCTGGCGCTGGCCGACCGCATCGTGGTCATGCGCAACGGCGCGATCGAGCAGATCGGCACGCCCGAGGACATCTACAACCGGCCGGAATCGGCCTTCGTGGCGGATTTCGTCGGGTTCGAGAACATCTTCGCGCTGAAGGATGGCCAACTGGTCACCCCCGGCGGCACGGCCCCGATCGCCGATGCGCCCGCCGATGCGGCGGCGCTGGCATGGCGGCCGCGTGCCGTAGCACTCGGGAACGGCCCGTTCAGCGGCGTCGTGCGCAGTTCCTCCTTCGCGGGCAGCGCGCGGGAATACCTGCTCGACACGCCGCTCGGCCCGATCAAGGCCGAGGCGGACGCTGCGCATCCCGCCCATGACCTCGGCGACACGGTCAGCTTCGGCCTGCCCGCCGCCACCGCCGCCACCCTGCGCCGCTTCGGTTGAGCCATGGGGGTCTGGATCGACACCGACATGGGCTTTGACGACATCGCCGCGATTATGGTGGTGACGCGGTCGGGCCTGCCCGTCGACGGGGTTTCGCTGGTCTTCGGCAATGCGCCGCTGGCGCAGGTGCGGCGCAATGCGGCGGGCGCGGCGCGGGCCCTTGGCTGGCGCTTTCCGGTCCATACCGGACGCGCGGCGCCGGTCATGGGGCGGCTTGAAACGGCGCAGGCGATCCTTGGCGAAAGCGGCATCCCCACCCGGGGGCGCAGCCTGCCCGAGGCGGGCGATCCGCCGGACAGCGATGCCTTCGCCGCGCTCTGCCGCTGGCTGGAGGACACCCCCTCCCCCCGTCGTATCCTCGCGCTCGGCCCGCTTGGCAATATCGCCGCGCTGGCGCTGGCGCGCCCGGACCTCGCGGCCCGCGTGGATGAGCTGGTCTGGATGGGCGGCGGCCTCACGCAGGGGAATCATACCGCATCGGCCGAGTTCAATGCCTTCGCCGACCCGGAAGCCGTGGCCATCGTGCTGGCGCAGGGTCTGCCGCTGCGGATGGTCGATCTGGATTTCTGCCGCCGGATTCTGGCGGGCCCCGAGACGGTGGCGCCCATCGCCGGTGCGGGCGGGGCCAATGCCGCGCTGCTGGCCGACCTCTTCGGCGGGTTCATCGACATTGCCCTGTCGCGCGGGCGTCCGGCGATGGCGCTGTATGACCCCGCCGCGGCGGTGGCCTTCGCGCGCCCCGATCTGGTCACATGGCAACCCGCACGGATCGATGTCGAATGCGCGGGCCAGCTGACGCGCGGCCGCACCGTCGTGGAAACCAGAACCGGACGGGCGTCCTTCAACGCGCATTTCGCCGCCGGGTGCGATGCCGGTGCCGTCCGGCAGGTGATCCTCGACGCCCTGATCGCGGAGGCCGCGAAATGACCCCGAACGAGCCGATGGATCTGGCCGACTCCGCCCTGCGCCTGCGCGCCGTTGCCGCCGCGCGGGGCGATGCGCCCTTCGATCTGCTGCTGGTCAACGGCACGCTCGTGGACATGGTCACGGGCGAGCACCGCCCCGCCGATATCGGCCTTGTTGGGGCGCTGATCGCCTCGGTCCACCCGCGCGGGGCGCGGGGCGATGCGGCGCGGATCGTGGATCTGGAGGGTGGGTTCGTCACGCCGGGGCTGATCGACACGCATATGCATGTCGAAAGCTCGATGGTGACGCCGGCCACCTATTGCGATGCGGTGCTGGCGCGCGGGGTGACGACCGTGGTCTGGGATCCGCATGAATTCGCCAATGTCCACGGGATCGAAGGGGTCGATTACGCGATCGATGCAACATGCGACCTGCCGCTGCGCTTCGTGGTTCTGGCCCCGTCCTGCGTGCCTTCCGCACCGGGGCTTGAGATGGCCGGCGCGGATTTCGACGCGGCGACCGTGGCCGGGCTTCTGACGCGGCCGGAAATCGGCGGCGTGGCCGAGGTGATGAACATGCGCGACGTCATCGACGGCAAACCCCGGATGAGCGGTATCGTTCAGGCGGGCCTTGCCGCCGCAAAGCCGGTCTGCGGCCATGCGCGTGGCCTTTCGGGCGCCGATCTTCAGGCGTTCATGGCGGCGGGCGTGACCTCGGACCACGAACTGACCTCGGCCGACGACCTGATGGAAAAGCTCCGCGCCGGCCTGAGCATCGAGATGCGCGGCTCCCACGACCATCTGCTTCCGGGCTTCGTCGAGGCGCTGAATCGCCTCGGCCAGCTGCCGCAGACCGTGACGCTGTGCACCGATGATGTCTTCCCCGACGATCTGCTGCGCGCGGGCGGGCTTGATGACGTCGTTCGCAGACTGGTGCGCTACGGCCTGCGGCCCGAATGGGCGCTGCAGGCCGCAACGCTGAACGGCGCGCGCCGGATCGGGCGCGCGGATCTGGGGCTGATCGCGGCGGGGCGGCGGGCCGATATCGCGGTCTTTGCCGATCTCGAACGTCTTGAGGCGCGGCTGGTGATCGCGAATGGCGCCATCGTGGCCGAGGTCGCCCACCCCGCCACGACGCCGGAAGCCTTCACCCGCTCGGTCCGGCTGACGCCGCTGACGCCCGATGATTTCCGCGTTCGCTCGGAAGGTCGCCGCGTCCGGGTCGCCACGATCGACCAGCCCCGCTTCACCCGCTGGGGCGCGGCGGAAACCGATGTGATCGAGGGGCGCGTCGTGCCGCCCGAGGGGGCCACGCTGATCTCGGTCGTGCATCGCCATGGGCGCGTCGACGCGCGGCCCCGGATCGGCTTTCTGCGGGGCTGGGGACAATGGCGCGGCGCCTTTGCCACCACGGTTTCGCATGACAGTCACAACCTGACCCTGTTCGGCGCCGATCCGCGCGACATGGCCGCCGCGGCCAATGCGGTGATCGCGGCGGGCGGCGGGATGGCCGTCGCATCGGGCGGCCGGGTGGTGTCGCTCTTGCCGCTGCCGATCTCCGGCCTCGTTTCGCCAGCCGGGCTTGAGCAGGTGGCCGAAGGCTTCGCCGAACTGCGGGCCGCGATGGAGCGGATCGTCGACTGGCAGCCCCCTTACCTCGTGTTCAAGGCCTGTTTCGGGGCGACGCTCGCCTGCAACGCCGGGCCGCATCAGACCGACCGGGGAATAGCCGATGTGGTCGCGGGACGCCTGCTGACCTCGCCCATTCTGGAAATACTGACATGACCGACAGCATAGACGACGACCTGCCATTCCTGACCGCGCTGCGCCACGATCTGCATGCCCACCCCGAACTGGGGTTCGAGGAAACGCGCACCAGCGACATCGTCGCGCGCCTGCTGACAGAGGCCGGGATCACCGTCCACAGGGGGCTGGGCGGCACCGGCGTCGTGGGCACGCTTCAGGTGGGCAACGGGACGCGGCGCATCGGGCTGCGGGCCGATATGGACGCGCTGGCGATGCCCGAGCTGGTCGACCGCCCCTATCGCTCGACCGTCGAGGGCAAGATGCACGCCTGCGGCCATGACGGCCATACCACCCTGTTGCTGGGCGCCGCGCGCGCGCTTGCCCGCGACCGGAATTTCTCGGGCACGGTGCATTTCATCTTTCAACCCGCCGAGGAAGGGCGCGGCGGCGCCCGGCGCATGGTCGAGGAGGGGCTGTTCGATCTGTTCCCCTGCGATGCCGTTTACGGCCTGCACAACATGCCCGGCCTTGCCCCCGATGAGATCGCCGTGGTCGAGGGGCCGCAGCTTGCCTCGTCCGACAGCTGGCGCGTGACCTTTCGCGGCACCGGCACGCATGGCGCGAAGCCGCATCTGGGCCGCGATCCGATCCCGGCGATGGCGGGCTTCCTCGCGGCAATGCAAACGATCCCGGGGCGGGATGTCGATCCGTTGCAACCCGCCGTGGTCAGCGCCTGTTCGATACAGGCGGGCAATCCGCAGGCGCTGAACGTGATTCCCGAAACGGTCGAGATCGGCGGCACCGCCCGCGCCTATGACCCGCAGGTGCGCGATCAGCTTGAGGCCGGAATCGGCCGTCTGGCCGCGGGCGCGGCAGCCATGGCGGGGATCGAGGCCGACTATCACTACATCCGCCGCATCCCGCCGGTCATCAACCACCCCGACGCCACCGCCCGCGCGCTTGGCGCCGCGCGCGACGTCTTCGGCGCGAAGCTGCGCACCAGCTTCCCGCCCTCGACGGCGGGCGACGATTTCGCCTTTTTCGCCGCGGAAGCGCCGGGCTGCTATGTCTGGCTCGGCAATGGCCCGGCGGTCGAGGGCGCGCTGCACCACAACGGAGCCTATGACTTCAACGATGCCGCGATCGGGCCGGGCGTGCGCTTCTGGACCCGGCTGGTCGAACGCGAGCTGGCCGCGGAATGACGGGCCCGATCATGCAGCCGCAGGACTTCTGGCAGGAGATCCACCCCGCCGGCAGCTTTCGCACCGATGTCGGGCACAAGGGCTTTTATCCCGCCGCATTGCCGGACGGCCGCCAGATCCGCCTGCCGATCCGGCCGCTTGCCGACGGACAGCATGCGCTGGCCTCGCTGATCGTCAATCAGGCGAGCTTCGGGGTGCTCGACGCGCTGGCCGGTGCGCTGGCTGCGCGGCTTTCGGCATTCCGGCCGGATGTCGTCGCGGGGCTGCCGACGCTTGGCCTGACGCTGGCGGCCGAGGTCGCCCGCAAGCTCGGCCATACGCGCTATGTGCCGCTCGGCACCTCGCGCAAGTTCTGGTATGACGAGGCGCTGTCGGTGCCGCTGTCCTCGATCACCACGCCCGATCAGGTGAAGCGGCTGTATATCGACCCGAGGATGCTGCCCTTGCTGCAGGGGCGCCGGGTGGCGCTGATCGACGATGTCATCTCCAGCGGGCGATCGATCCGCGCCGGACTCGCGCTGCTCGATACAATCGGCGTCCGGCCGGTGGCCACCGGTGCCGCCATGCTGCAATCCGACAAATGGCGCGCGGATGCGGCAGCCCCCCATGACGGCTGGCTCGACACGGTCTGCGGCTGTCTGGAAACCCCCGTGCTCGCCAAAGGGCCCGATGGTTTGTGGCGCCCGGCCTGAGGGCAGGCCACAACAGATGGCCGCGGCCTCGACGTGACGAACCCTGCGACGGACGAGGTCATCGGAACGGTGGCCCATGCCTCGCCGGCCGATATGGACCGTGCGCTGCAATTGGTCGCCGCAGGTTTTGCGACTTGGTCAGTAACCCCGGCCTATGACCGCTCGGCTGTGCTGCGCCGGGTGGCCACGCTTCTGCGTGAACGGACCGAGACGATTGCACCGATTCTCGTGGCAGAACAGGGCAAACCGCTATACGAGGCTCGGCGCGAACTGGCGGTTTCGTCGGACGTGTTCGAATGGTTCGCGAAAGAGGGGCGGCGCGCCTATGGACGGCTGGTCCCTGCACGCGCCGCCGGGTCACCCAGCAGGTCCGCAAAGAGCCTATTGGCCCCATCGTCGCCTTCACTCCCTGGAACTTCCCCGTCAGCCAAGTGGTCCGCAAGGTGGCAGCTGCGCTTGCAGCCGGATGCTCGGTGCTTCTCAAAGGACCGGAGGAGACCCCGCTTTCCTGTGCCGAACTGGCGCGGGCCATGATCGATGCGGGCCTGCCGCCGGGCACCCTCTGCCCGCTCTATGGCAACCCTGCCGAGATTTCTGAGCGGCTGATCAAGGATCCGGTGATCTGCAAGGTCTCGTTCACCGGTTGGACCGCGGTGGGCAAGCATCTTGCTGCACTGGCGGGTTCGGTGATGAAGCCGGTGACGATGGAGCTTGGGGGGCACGCCCCGGCCGTGGTCTTTGCCGATGCGGATTCCCCGCGCGCGGTCGAGCAGCTTGTCTGGACGAAATACCTCAATGCGGGTCGCCATGTAACCGATCATCAGCCGAGGCGTTTCATGAAGGTGAGGCACCACGGCGGTCATGCGGGCCGCCCGCATCTGACGGTGGATCCGGACAGCATTACACCACGCGCTGTGTCGCCGCCATAGCGGGACTGCGAACGGACGTGGCGTGGCGACCTCGGCGTTGTGCATGTCAAGGCACCACATGCCGATGAAGGCCATGCGGCTCCGGACGGGGAAGCGTGCGCAGACAATTTATCCGAAGGTCGCTGACGACCTGCATGCTCAAAGGGATCAGGCCGTCACGATCACCAAGAGAAGACCAATCGCCAGAAGGCCGAGCGGAAGCATCAGTATCCAGAACCAGAAGCGATTGTAGATCGGGGTGGGAGACCAGCACATCCTACATCTGGATCGGCCAAATCTAGGTGTATATCCGCATTCGCAGCGGAACAGTCGAATATTCATGGCGTGAATTTCTGCGGTAAATGAGGGGGGTGGGTACAGAGAAAACTGGCAACAGTTCTGAACACGATGTTTTCGACAAAATGACGTCAGGAAGCATCACCCCTGAGCTTGACAGCCTTAACCTCTGATAAACCATTCTGGGACATATTCAAACCTCACAATCGCGTGCGCTGGAGATGGATTTTCGCGGAGGTGACATGCCTGTTCATGGGGTTGTCTGGCCCGTCTGGTTGGCGACAGAGATTTCGCGGTCGCGGTCAGGGCAGTCTGACTGCCGCAGGCCCGGTACCGTGCGATCTTTCCTGACCAATGGCGCGTGCAACGCCGGTTCGGACCCCGGATGCCGGCATGTCTGCTCCGTTGGTGGGGAATGTAGAGCGGATCCGCATTCCCGCCGTCGCAGGCCATGGATCAGGTTTGTCAGAGAACGGACCGGTGATCGCCTGTCCCTGTTGAGCTGTCTTTGATAGGCGATGGTTTCGCCGATGGTCAGTAGGCTCGCGTCGATTGGCTTGATCTTGCCCATCGTCCCCGCCCTCCTGCATCTGCGCAGAGCGGCGTGCCACAACCGCATCAGCGATCAATTCGCCGAGCCGCCACGACCAGACCAGTGCGCCCCCAAAGCCAATCTTATCCGCGTCGCCCAGCACAATGCCCACGTGAATCCATGACAGCACCATCAATGCATCCCCTCTACCTGATTGCTGTCGGTAGGCTTTGAGGATCGGTAGTAGCCACGCGCGGGCGATCGTATCTGCCGAGGTTTCCACCCCTACCATCGTCAAAGCTGTGCCGCCGCTCCTCATGCGCCCCCAAGCGAAACCGAGGGCCGGTATCCGGGACCGGGCCACGCGGCTATCCGCTCAACAGCCCATCCCGGCAGCAGCGCCTCGTGCAGCGCCCTAGCGTCGAGCGAGCCGTGACAGGCGGAACTGCCCTGAATACCCCAGCATCACGCCCGCGTCTCGGGAATGCCAAGGCGATTTCGTTGTTTGTTGCGTCCCGCCTTCCACCGCCTCGATCCGTCAATCCGGATCACCCATCGCCTGTCCGAAAGGCGCTTATGGCCGATATTCAGCTTGCCCGACACGACTTCGTTTCCACGATGGGCGGCTGCGAGCGCTGGCCTATGCCGATCTGATCGGGGCGCAGACTGTTGTTTTGCTGAATCCGCAATCGACGCAAGACCGCCCCTTGGGACACGCGCTTTCCCGTCTCGCAGCAGACACCGATGGATGGCCCCCATGCGGATGCCATGGGCACATATCGCAGGGTGAAGGACGTCATCATCGTCGGTGACAGGCATGACCATGAGGACGGCCTTCACATGAAACGCCTTGCCGGGCCGAATGCGCGGAAGCTGAACACGCCGTTCATGGGGCACGGCGTCGCCGCCTGTCTCGATGGCATGGGGCTGCTCGCGGCCATCATCATGCAGCCGCTTCGCTGGGGGCGCGATGACGGGATGCTGCTCGAGAGGCTCAGGAAGCGCCGGAATTTCCTGCATTACTACGAGCAACATACTGCGGCATGAGCGGATGAAGAACAGCCCCCGGTTCACCGATATCGTGACCCGCACCAAGACGCAGAACACCGGAAAACAACGCCCGCCGTTCCCGCATCGGGTCGCCGCGACCGCCGCCCGGATCCCGGACGGCGGCCCGGGCTGTCAGCCGAGGCTGACCAGCGCGTGGCGCTTTTTCCCGGCGCTCAGCTTGAGCGGATCGGCCAGATCGCCGGCGCCGAACATCCGGCCGGGATCGAGGCAGATCTCGTCGTTCACCCGCACGCCGCCGTCGGCGATCAGGCGCTTGCCGTCCTTGCCGGTCTTGGCAAGGCCCGAACGCACCACGAGCTGCGCAAGGCTGATGCCGTCCGACACCTCGTCGACCGTCAGCTGCAGGCGCGGCAGTTCCTCGCCCACGCCGCCGCGTTCAAAGACCTCGCGCGCGGTCGCCTCGGCGTTGACGGCGGCTTCGGCGCCATGCAGCAGCGTCGTCACCTCATTGGCGAGGATGACCTTCGCCTCGTTGATCTCGGATCCGCCAAGAGCGGCCAGCCGTTCGCATTCGACCAGCGGCAGATCGGTGTAAAGCTTGAGGAACCGCCCCACATCGGCATCGGTCGTATTGCGCCAGAACTGCCAGAACTCGTAGGGCGACAGCATCTCGCCGTTCAGCCAGATGGCGCCGCCCTGCGACTTGCCCATCTTGCGGCCGTCCGAAGTGGTCAGCAGCGGCGTGGTCAGCCCGAACAGGTCGGTGTCCAGCACCCGGCGCGTCAGGTCGATGCCGTTGATGATGTTGCCCCACTGGTCCGAGCCGCCCATCTGCAACAGACAGCCGTAGCGGCGGTTCAGTTCGAGGAAGTCATAGGCCTGCAGGATCATATAGTTGAATTCGAGGAAGCTCAGGCTCTGTTCCCGGTCGAGCCGCGACTTCACCGATTCAAACGACAGCATCCGGTTGACGCTGAAATGCCGCCCGATGTCGCGCAGGAACTCGAGGTAGTTCAGATTGTCGAGCCATTCGGCATTGTTCAGCATCCGCGCACCGTTCGGCGCATCGCCGTAGTCGAGGTAGCGCGCGAAAACCCGGCCCATGCCGTCGATGTTCTCGTCGATCTTCTCGGGCGTCAGCAGCGGGCGCTCTTCCGACCGGAAGGACGGATCGCCGACCTTGGTCGTGCCGCCGCCCATCAGGGTGATCGGCTTGTTGCCGGTCTTCTGGAACCAGCGCAGCAGCATGATGTTCAGCAGATGCCCGACATGCAGCGAGGCCGCCGTCGCATCATAGCCGATATAGGCGGTCACCATCCCCTTCTTCAGCGTCGTGTCCAGCTCCTGCAGATCGGTGCAATCCGCAAGGTAGCCACGCTCGATGATGATCGACAGGAAGTCGGATTTGGGATGGTAGGTCATCGTGCTTGTCCCTTGTTTGGTGACCTGCATATATCGGTCAGGCAATGAAAGGGAAAGTCATGACTGAACGCGACCGGACGGCTGCCCTGCGCGCGGCGGGCACGATGTCGGGCACATCGCTCGACGGCGTGGACGCGGCCGAGGTGGTGACGGATGGCGAACGGATCATCGCCTTCGGCGCCACCGCCTACCGCCCCTATTCCACCGAGGAACGCGCGGTGTTGCGCGCGGCGCTTGGCCGCTGGCCGGGCGAACCGGGCGTCGACGCCGCCGCGGCGGTGGTCGAGGCGGCGCATGCCGAACTCCTCGCACGGTTCGGCGCGGCGGAGCTGATCGGCTTTCACGGGCAGACGCTGGCGCATGATCCGCGCGGATTGGCCGGGCCACGCCGCACGCATCAGGCGGGGAACGGCGCGCATCTGGCCCGGGCGCTCGGCCGCCCGGTGGTCTGGGATTTCCGCAGTTCGGACGTCGAGATGGGCGGCGAAGGCGCGCCGCTCGCGCCCTTCTTCCATTTCGCCTGCGCGAAATGGGCGGGGCTGACGGCGCCGGTGGCCTTCCTGAACCTCGGCGGCGTGGGCAATGTCACCTGGGTCGATCCGCGCAAACCGGGGCCAGAGGCCGCGGGCGCGGTGCTGGCCTTCGACACCGGCCCCGCCAATGCGCCGATCAACGACCTGATGATGCGCCGCCTTGGCCGCGAGCGCGACGAGGACGGGGCGCTGGCCGCGTCAGGCCGGATCGACGCGCCGGTGCTCAACCGCTTCCTGTCCCACCCCTATTTCCGCCGCATGCCGCCGAAATCGCTGGACCGGAACGATTTCCATGACCTGCTGCGGCGGGTCGAGGGGCTTTCGGACGCCGATGCCGCCGCCACCCTGACAGCCTGCGCCGCCGCCTCGGTCACGGCGGGCTTCGAGCATTTCCCCGAACCGGCGCAGGCCGTCTATGTCACCGGCGGCGGACGGCTGAACGCGACGATGATGGGGGAAATCGCGCGGCGCGGCACCCTGCCCGTCGCCCCGGTCGAGGATCTCGGCCTCGACGGCGACATGCTGGAGGCGCAGGCCTTCGCCTATCTGGCGGTGCGCGTCACGCGCGGCCTGCCGACCTCGGGGCCGACCACCACGGGCGTGCCCGCCCTGATCGGCGGCGGGCAGATCAGCACACCGCACTGAACGCGCGCGCCTCTTCCTGCCTTCGTGTTTCCATAAATATCCCGGGGGTGAGGCGCTTGCGCCGAGGGGGCTGGCCCCCTGCCCCCTGTCCGCCCACACCCACGCATGGATGCGACCACCACCGAAAACGCCGGGCCAGCCCAAGGCGGCCCGGCGCAGAGATCATTCGATCGTGGCCGAGGCGATGTAGTCCGGCTCCGTCACCAGACCGTTGCGGGCGGCATCGCCCTTCTTGATCGCATCGACGATATCCATCCCCTCGATCACCTGACCGAAGACGGTGTATTGCCCGTTCAGATGCGGCGCGGGGGCGAACATGATGAAGAACTGGCTGTTCGCCGAATTCGGGTTCGAGGACCGCGCCATGCCGACGGTGCCGCGCTCGAACGGCTTGTCCGAGAATTCGGCCTTCAGGTCCGGGTAGGACGAACCGCCCATCCCCGCCATCGAGGTATCGCCCTCGCGCTTGCCGAACTGCACATCACCCGTCTGCGCCATGAAACCGTCGATCACCCGGTGAAAGACCACGCCGTCATAGGCATGATCCGTCACCAGTTGCTCGATCCGCTTCACATGCTGCGGGGCGACATCCGGGAACAGGTCGATCACGATGCGGCCCGGATGGGCCCCCGCGACCTCCAGCACCAGATTCGGCCCCGGCCCGTCCGCGGTCTGCGCCGAGGCGCCGATCGCCGAAACCGACAGCGCGACCCCCATCAGGCCCGCGCGCAGAAGATCACGCCTGAGCATCGGCCGCGACCTTCACCGAGATCATCCGGTCCGGGTTCGCCGGCGGCTCGCCGCGCTGGATCTTGTCGACGAATTCCATCCCCGACAGCACCCGCCCGTAAACGGTATATTGCCCGTTCAGGAAGTGGTTGTCCTTGAAATTGATGAAGAACTGGCTGTTCGCCGAATTCGGGTTCATCGAGCGCGCCGCCCCGATCGTGCCGCGGTCATGCGGCAGCTTGGAAAATTCCGCCGGAAGATCGGGGTAGGACGAACCGCCCGTGCCGGCGCGGCGGGGGTTGTAGTCCTTTTCCATATTGGCGTTCTCGACGTCGCCCGTCTGCGCCATGAAACCTTCGATCACCCGGTGGAACGCCACGTTGTCATAGGCGCCGTCACGGGCCAGCTGCTTCATCCGCTCGACATGTTTCGGTGCGACATCGGGAAGCAGTTCGACGACGACGGGGCCGTCCTTCAGTTCGATGATGATCGTGTTTTCAGGATCTTTGATCTCGGCCATTTCTGGTCTCCTCGCTTGTCGGGCGGACTTTAGGCAAGCGGCCCGGAATAGAAAAGCCGAAAGCGCGGTCCCGCCGTTGACGTTACCCGGAGGGCAAGGCAAGTTTGCGTGAACTCCAAGTGCCCGCAATTCCGGGCAAAACAGAATCGGGAGGAAGAGGATGCCCTGGAAAACGCTCGACGACATGGATCTTTCGGGCAAGGTGGTGCTCGTGCGCGTCGACATCAACGTGCCGGTGGAAAACGGCGTGGTGACCGATGCGACGCGGATCGAGAAGATCGTGCCGACGGTGACCGACATCATCGCCAAGGGCGGCAAGCCGGTGCTGCTGGCGCATTTCGGCCGCCCCAAGGGCCAGGTCGTGCCCGAAATGAGCCTCAAGCCGCTGGTCCCGGTGCTGGAAAAGGCGCTCGGCCATCACGTGATCTTCGCCGAGGATTGCATCGGCGCCCCGGCCAAGACCGCCGTGTCCGAAATGGGACCGGGCGATGTGGTGCTGCTGGAAAACACCCGCTTCCACGAGGGTGAGGAAAAGAACGATCCCGAGCTTGCGGCCGGGATGGCGGCGCTTGGCGAGGTCTATGTGAACGACGCCTTTTCCGCCGCGCACCGGGCGCACAGCTCGACCGAGGCGATCGCCCATATCCTGCCCTCCTGCGCCGGGCGGCTGATGGAGGCGGAACTCAAGGCGCTGGAAGCCGCGCTCGGCAATCCGGAACGGCCGGTGACGGCGGTGGTCGGCGGGGCCAAGGTCTCAACCAAGCTCGACCTGCTCGGCAACCTCGTGACCAAGGTCAACAATCTGGTGATCGGCGGGGGCATGGCGAACACCTTCCTCGTCGCGCAGGGGATCGACGTGGGCAAGTCGCTCGCCGAACGTGACATGGCCGATACGGTGAAGGAAATCCTCGCCAAGGCCGAGGAAGCCGGCTGCCGGATCGTGCTGCCGGTCGATGTGGTCGTGGCGCGCGAGTTCAAGGCGGGGGCGACGAATGCGGTGGTCGCCGCCGATTCCTGCCCGCCGGATGCGATGATCCTTGATGCCGGGCCGGAAACCGTGGCGGAAATCGGCAAGGTCTTCGAGGCGTCGAAGACGCTGATCTGGAACGGCCCGCTTGGCGCGTTCGAGATCCCGCCCTTCGACACCGCGACCAATGCCGCCGCGCAGAAGGCCGCCGAGCTGACCCGCGAGGGCAGCCTGATTTCCGTCGCCGGCGGCGGCGATACGGTCGCGGCGCTGAACAAGGCGGGCGTCGCGGGCGACTTCACCTATATCTCGACGGCGGGGGGCGCCTTCCTCGAATGGATGGAGGGCAAGGAATTGCCCGGCGTCGCGGCCCTTACCGTCTGAAGCGCAACCGGAACAGGCGACAACCGGCCGCCTGTTCCCTGCCCCGCCCGCTGTTAGCGTTCTCAGAATTGCACGGCACCGGGCAAGGGGTTACGGAAAACAGGGCAAGGCGCACCGCGCCCATGACAGGCACTATTCCCGGGGGAATTGACGATGACCAACGCTGCTCAAACCGAACAGATGAAAAAGGGCAACGGCTTCATCGCCGCGCTCGACCAGTCGGGCGGCTCGACGCCGAAGGCGCTGCGGCTCTATGGCGTGACCGAGTCCGAATATTCGGGCGAAGAGGAAATGTTCGACCTGATCCACAAGATGCGGTCGCGCATCATCAAGTCGCCCGCCTTCACCGGCGACAAGGTGATCGGCGCGATCCTCTTTGAACAGACGATGGACCGCGAGATCGACGGCAAGCCCACCGCCACCTTCCTGTGGGAGGAACGCCACGTCGTCCCCTTCCTCAAGATCGACAAGGGGCTCGAGGCGGAAAAGAACGGCGTGCAGCTGATGAAGCCGATCCTGGGCGTCGACGCGCTGCTCGACCGCGCGGCAAAGGCCGGGATCTTCGGCACCAAGGAACGCTCGGTCATCAACGCCGCGAACCGCGAGGGCATCTATGACGCCGTGGCGCAGCAGTTCGAGCTGGGCAAGACCGTGCTGGCGCATGGGCTGATGCCGATCATCGAGCCGGAAGTGACGATCTCGATCGCCGACAAGGTCGAGGCCGAGGCGATCCTGCGCGAGGCGATTCTCGAACAGCTCGAACAGCTCGAAGACGGCAAGCAGGTGATGCTGAAGCTGACCCTGCCGACGGTGCCGAACTTCTACAAGCCGCTGGTGGACCACCCGAAGGTGCTGAAGGTCGTGGCGTTGTCGGGCGGCTATTCGCGCGACGAGGCGAACGAGATCCTGTCGCAGAACACCGGCATCATCGCCTCGTTCAGCCGCGCGCTGACCGAAGGGCTGAGCGCGCAGCAAAGCGACGATGAATTCAACGACGCGCTGCGCGAGGCGATCATCTCGATCCACAAGGCTTCCGTCGCCGGCTGAACGGTCGCAGACTGAACCGCGCGGGACGAACGGAAACGGGGGCTTCGGCCCCCGTTTTTCATGCGCGCGGGTTGTTCCCAAAGCGCGCGGGCTGTGGCACAGTGGCCCCATATCGCCCGTCAGAGGCGCAGATCATCCCCGAACCGGGGCAGAGGGCAGCAGCATGTTCCGCAAGAACTGGTCCATCGGACCACTCATCTTCTTCTTCCTCGCTTTCATCCTTGGCGCCTATTTCACCTTCGCCGCGGTGCAGGGATCCTACGGCATCCTGCGCCGGGTGCAGATCGACGCCGAGATCGAGACGCTGACCACCGAACGCAACGCCCTGCGCACCGAGGCGGAGCGGATGGCCAACCTCACCCGCCGGCTGTCGGACGACTATCTGGACCTCGACCTCCTTGACGAACGCGCGCGCGAGGTGCTGGGCACCGTGCGCCCGGACGAGATCGTCATCCGCTGAATTTTCCGCCATTTTCCGCCGGTCGCGCAGCGCCACGGGCGTTGCGCGTTTGTGTTTTCGCCCCTAGGCTTGCTGTGTCGACAGCAGGATTTCGCATCCCGACGCAGCCGCGATTGCATCGCAAACCCGCATGCTGTATGGGATTGTTTAACGTTGAACTATTTTCTGCGCAGGGGAGGAACGCCTGATGGCTACTCGCAAGACCCCCGAGACGGAAGCCCAGACGGGCGCCAATGTCTCGAAGGAGGAACTTCTCGAATACTACCGCGAAATGCTGCTGATCCGGCGATTCGAGGAAAAGGCCGGCCAGCTTTACGGCATGGGCCTGATCGGCGGTTTCTGCCACCTCTACATCGGCCAGGAAGCCGTCGTCGTCGGCATCGAGGCCGCGACGAAGGAAGGCGACAAGCGCATCACCTCCTACCGTGACCACGGGCACATGCTTGCCTGCGGCATGGACCCGAAAGGCGTGATGGCCGAGCTCACGGGCCGCGAAGGCGGATATTCCAAGGGCAAGGGCGGCTCGATGCACATGTTCTCGAAAGAGAAGCATTTCTACGGCGGCCACGGCATCGTCGGCGCGCAGGTGCCGCTTGGCGCGGGGCTGGCGTTCTCGGACAAGTACAAGGGCAACGACAACGTCACCTTCGCCTATTTCGGCGATGGCGCGGCGAACCAGGGTCAGGTCTACGAGACCTACAACATGGCCGAGCTGTGGGACCTGCCGGTGATCTTCGTGATCGAGAACAACCAGTATGCGATGGGCACCTCGGTCAAGCGGTCCACCAAGTCGCAGACGCTGTTCGGGCGCGGTGTCGCCTACGGCATTCCGGGCGAACAGGTGGACGGCATGGACGTGCTGGCGGTGAAGGCGGCGGCGCAGAAGGCCGTGGCGCATTGCCGGGCGGGCAAGGGCCCCTACATCCTCGAAGTGATGACCTATCGCTATCGCGGCCATTCGATGTCGGACCCGGCGAAATACCGCTCCCGCGAGGAGGTGCAGAAGATGCGCGACGAACGCGATGCGATCGAACATGTGCGCGACCTGCTGCTGACCGGCGGCCATGCGACGGATGATGACCTGAAGGCGATCGACAAGGACATCAAGGCCGTCGTCAACGAGGCGGCGGAATTCGCCAAGGAAAGCCCCGAGCCCGCGCTGAGCGAGCTTTGGACCGACATCTACGCTTGAGGGACTGAACCATGGCAACCGAAATCCTGATGCCCGCCCTGTCCCCCACGATGGAGGAAGGCACCCTGTCGAAATGGCTGGTCAAGGAAGGCGACGACGTCAAATCCGGCCAGATCATCGCCGAGATCGAAACCGACAAGGCGACGATGGAATTCGAGGCGGTCGATGAGGGCACGGTCGGCAAGATCCTGATCCCCGAGGGCACCTCGGGCGTCAAGGTCAACACGCCGATCGCCGTTCTGGTCGAGGAAGGCGAAAGCGCCGACGACATAAAGGCCCCTGCCCCGGCAGCGGCTGACGCGCCCAAGGCCGAAGCCGCCCCGGCCCCCGCCGAGGCCGCGGCCCCGGTCGAGATCGTGTCCAAGGCCTCGCCCGACTGGCCGGAAGGCACGCCGATGAAGACCATCACCGTGCGCGAGGCCTTGCGCGAAGCGATGGCCGAGGAAATGCGCGCCGACGAGAATGTCTTCCTGATGGGCGAGGAAGTCGCCGAATATCAGGGCGCCTACAAGATCTCGCAGGGCCTGCTGGACGAATTCGGTGCGAAGCGCGTGATCGACACGCCGATCACCGAGCAGGGCTTCACCGGCATCGCCGTCGGCGCGGCCTTTGGCGGCCTGCGCCCGATCGTCGAGTTCATGACCTTCAACTTCGCCATGCAGGCGATCGACCAGATCATCAATTCGGCGGCGAAGACGCTGTACATGTCGGGCGGCCAGATGGGCGCGCCGATGGTGTTCCGCGGCCCGAACGGCGCCGCCGCCCGCGTGGGCGCGCAGCACAGCCAGGATTATGCGGCATGGTATGCCTCGATCCCGGGCCTCAAGGTCGTCATGCCCTATTCGGCATCGGACGCCAAGGGCCTGCTCAAGACCGCGATCCGCGACAACAACCCGGTGATCTTCCTTGAGAACGAGATCCTTTATGGTCGTTCGTTCGAGGTGCCGGACCTGCCCGACTTCACCATCCCCTTCGGCAAGGCGCGCATCTGGCGCGAGGGCGCCGATGTGACACTGGTGAGCTGGGGCATCAGCGTGGGCCACGCGCTCGAAGCGGCCGACAAGCTCGCGGCGCTCGGCATCTCGGCCGAGGTGATCGACCTGCGCACGCTGCGCCCGATCGACTACGACACGGTGCTCGCCTCGGTGCAGAAGACCAACCGCGCCGTCATCGTCGAGGAAGGCTTCCCGGTCGGCTCGCTGGCCAGCTACATGGCCTCGGTCATCATGGAACGCGCCTTCGACTATCTCGACGCGCCGGTGCTGGCCCTGACCGGCAAGGACGTTCCGATGCCCTATGCCGCGAACCTCGAAAAGCTCGCCCTGATCACCTCGGACGAAATCGTCGAGGCGGTCCGCAAAGTCACCTATCGGTAAGGGGTCACCAACATGGCTACCGAAATCCTGATGCCGGCGCTTTCCCCCACGATGGAAGAGGGAACGCTGTCCAAATGGCTGAAGAAAGAGGGCGACGAGGTCAAATCCGGTGACATCATCGCCGAGATCGAGACCGACAAGGCGACGATGGAATTCGAGGCGGTGGACGAAGGCGTCCTCGGCAAGATCCTGATCCCCGAGGGCACCTCGGGCGTCAAGGTCAACACGCCGATCGCCGTTCTGGTCGAGGAAGGCGAAAGCGTCGATGCGACGCCCGCCCCCAAGGCCGAAGCCCCGAAAGCCGAGGCCGCGAAAGAGGCTCCGAAGGCCGAGGCGGCCCCCGCCGCGGTCGCCGCGCCGAAGGCGGACGGCAAGCGCATCTTCGCCTCGCCGCTTGCCCGTCGCATCGCGGCGGAAAAGGGGCTCGACCTGACGGCGGTCAAGGGCTCCGGCCCGCATGGCCGGATCGTCAAATCGGATGTCGAGGCAGTGCAAGCTGCGCCCAAGGCCGCGCCTGCCGCCGCCCCGGCTCCGGCTGCGGCCCCCGCCGCCGCGGCGCCGCAGGGCATGTCGGCCGCAACCGTCGCCAAGATGTATGAAGGCCGCGCCTATGAGGAAGTCACCCTCGACGGCATGCGCCGCACCATCGCCGCGCGCCTGACCGAGGCGAAGCAGACCATCCCGCATTTCTACCTCCGCCGCGAGGTGAAGCTGGATGCGCTGCTGGCCTTCCGCGCCGATCTGAACAAGAAGCTGGCGGCGCGGGGGGTGAAGCTCTCGGTCAACGACTTCATCATCAAGGCCTGCGCGCTGGCGCTGCAACAGGTGCCGGATGCGAATGCGGTCTGGGCCGGCGACCGGATCCTGAAGATGAAGGCCTCGGACGTGGCCGTTGCCGTGGCGATCGAGGGTGGCCTGTTCACCCCGGTCCTGCAGGATGCGGAATCGAAGTCGCTGTCCAAGCTCTCGGCGCAGATGAAGGATCTGGCCAAGCGCGCCCGCGACCGCAAGCTCGC
Organism: Paenirhodobacter populi; assembly: GCF_004022215.1. GTDB lineage: Bacteria > Pseudomonadota > Alphaproteobacteria > Rhodobacterales > Rhodobacteraceae > Rhodobacter > Rhodobacter populi. Next base: position 328,453 of record NZ_SAUZ01000001.1, on the reverse strand, counting down.
CCCACACGAATATCAGGGCGGCAGCTTCGCGATCTCCAACCTCGGCATGTTCGGGATCGACAGCTTCGACGCGGTGATCAACCCGCCGCATGGCGCGATCCTCGCCGTCGGCGCGGGCGTCAAGAAGCCGGTCGTCGGCGCGGATGACCAGATCGAGGTCGCCACGGTGATGTCGATGACGCTCTCGGTCGATCACCGGGTGATCGACGGCGCGCTCGGGGCGGAACTGCTGGCGGCGATCGTCGAGAATCTGGAAAACCCGCTGGCGATGCTGGCCTGAGCCATCCCGCGGAACGAATGACACCCCCGGCCCCGCCGGGGGTTTCTCTTTTGCGATCTTCCCTCGCCCCCGCGCTGCCGCTATGGTCCGGCACGGGACTGAAAAGGAAGAACAATGCAGGTCGCGTTCCACGTCGGCGCCTTCGATACGGAATCGGATATCCCGATCCGGATCCTGCGCGCCAATGACGACATCCTTGAGGAAGAGGGCGTCATCATTGCCTCGCCGGAAGAATATGGCAACGCCCTGCGCGAGCCGCTGGTCGCCCTGCGCGGCGGCGTCGCCAGCGCCGGGATGCGCGATCAGGTGGTCATGGCCTGCACCGGGCGCCCGCCCGGCGATGTCGACCGGCTGGTCATCACGCAGCGCGGCCTGCTGGCGGGGCCGGACCGGGCGGTGACGGCCGAGGGGCTCTATCCCCTCGCCCCGCAGCGGATCGGCGCGCTCGCCAATCTCTTCCCGCAGGACGAGGTGGAGTTCCACTTCTCGATCATCAGCCCGGTGCTGCTGCTGCAATCGCTGAGCCGCAAGCGCGACTATGCCGAGCTGCTGGATGGCCGCCCCCCCGAACAGTTGCTGTGGTCGCCGGTGATCGCGCGCATGGCCGAGGCCGCGCAGGGCCGCAGGCTGGTCGTCTGGTGCAACGAGGACCTGCCCCTGATCCTGCCCGAGGTGGTTCGCAGCCTCGCCGCGCTCGACCCCTCGACACAGCTGCGGTCCGAGGATCTGCTCCTGCGCGCACTGCTGACGCCCGAGGGATTGCGGGAGCTGCAGGACGACCTCGCCCCCCTGCCGCCGCAGGCTATTGCGGCGCGGCGGGCGCTGACCGTGGCGGCGCTGGACCGGCACGCACGGCCCGGGCGGATGGATCAGGAAATCTCGATCCCCGGCTGGTCCGAGGATCTCGTCCACGACCTGACCGATCTGTATGAGGACGACGTCAGCCGCCTTGCCGCGATGCCGGGCGTGACGTTCATCGCCCCCTGACGGCCAAAGAACGAAAAGGAGGACAGCCGATGCATGGCGAATACAAGGTTCCGGGTGGCAAGCTCGTCGTGGCGGATGTGGCGGTCGTTGACGGCCGTCTGGCCGATGTGCAGATATCGGGCGATTTCTTTCTGGAACCGGCCGAGGCGCTGGCCGATCTGCGCGCGGCGCTGAACGGCCTGCCAGAGACCGCGTCGGTCGAGGATATGGTGTCGGCGCAGCGGGCCGGGCTGCGCCCCGGCGCGGCGCTGATCGGCTTCACCTTCGAATCCGTGGCGATCGCGGTGCGGCGCGCGCTTGGCGTGGCCAAGACCTGGCGCGACTACGAATGGCAGGTGATCGATTCCAAGGCCGTTCCCCCCGCGATGCATCTTGCGCTGGATGACGTTCTGGCGCGCGAGGTGGCGGCCGGGCGGCGCCCGCCGACCCTGCGCTTTTGGGAATGGGAACGCCCGGCGATCATCATCGGCAACTTCCAGTCGCTGAGGAACGAGGTCGATCAGGAAGCCACTGCCCGTTTCGGTGTGCAGGTGGTGCGGCGCGTGACGGGCGGCGGGGCGATGTTCGTCGAACCCGGCTCGACCATCACCTATTCGCTCTACGCGCCCGCCGATCTGGTGGCGGACATGGATTTCGCGGCCTCCTACGCCTTCCTCGATGCATGGGTGCTCAAGGCGCTGAACGATCTGGGCATCGACGCCTTCTACAAGCCGCTGAACGACATCGCGAGTTCCAAGGGCAAGATCGGCGGCGCGGCGCAGAAACGATATGCGGGCGGCACGGTGCTGCACCATGTCACCATGGCCTATGACATGGATGCGGCCAAGATGATGCAGGTGCTGCGCATCGGTCGCGAGAAGATTTCCGACAAGGGCATCGCCAGCGCGGCGAAGCGCGTCGATCCGGTGCGCAGCCAGACCGGGCTGGAACGGCGCGTGGTGATCGAGCGGATGAAGCAGACCTTCGTCGATCTGCACGGCGGCACGCCGGGCGACATCACCCCCGCGGAATATGCCGCGGCCGAACAGCTCGTGCAGGAGAAGTTCGGGACCGAGGCCTGGCTGCACCACGTGCCCTGAGAGGGGGTTCCGAAACCCGATCCGGGCGCGCCGGCGGAGGCGTGGCAGGGGGCGCCGCCCCCTCGGGCCCTTGGCCCTCACCCCCGGGATATTTGTGGAAAGATGAAAGGGAAAAGGCCGCTTCGCGAGGCGTTGAAACAGGCTCCGAGGCTCACTTCAGCAAGGCATCCTTCGACGCGCGGCGGTTGATCCCGCCGCGCTGTTTCGGGCGATGGTCGTGGGCATTCTGGCAGTCGATGCACAGCTTCACGCCGGGGATCGCACGACGCCGCGCCTCGGGGATCGGCTCGTCGCATTCGGCGCAATGGGTCAGGCTTTCGCCGACCGGCTTCGGCCGCGATTGCAGGCGTTTCAGCTCATCCTCGATCGAGGCGTCGATCTGTTCGTTCACCGCGCCATCGCGCGCCCAGCCACCGGCCATCCGTCATCTCCCTTCGCATGACAGGAATGTAATACCGTTTGCCGCCCGCACAATACCGGGCCGCAACACCCGCGCGACGTGGGGGCGGGTTCCGGCGCGCGGCGCGCGTCCCCCCTTCCCTTGCGCCGCGAATCTCCTATGTTGGAGCAAACAGAAGGAGCAGCCATGACGCGCAGCATCGACTACGGAAATCTCATGCACCGGGCCATGCGCGGGCTCATCCAGACCGTGCTGGAGGACGTGGCGCAGAACGGCCTGCCGGAACCGCACCACTTCTTCATCACCTTCGACAGCCAGCATCCCGGGGTTGAAATGGCCGACTGGCTGAAGACCCGCTACCCCGAGGAAATGACCATCGTCATCCAGCACTGGTATGAAAACCTGACCGTCACGGACGAGGGTTTCTCGATCACGCTGAACTTCGGCAATTCGCCGGAGCCGCTGTATATCCCCTTCGACGCGGTGCAGACCTTCGTCGATCCCTCGGTCGAATTCGGCCTGCGGTTCGAGACGCAGGATTACGAGGATGACGAGGACGAAGAGGACGACGCCGAGGAAGCCGCCCCGGCCGCCGAGGAAAAACCCCGCACGCCGGGGGAGGTCGTCAGCCTCGACAAGTTCCGCAAGCCCTGAATGCAAAGCGCCCCGCATCGCGGGGCGCAGTCGTCTCAAGGGGGCCTGTTCAGAATTCCTTGCCGATCACCCGGTCGAGCGAAATCCGCCCCCCGCCGAAGGCCGCGATGATCGCCGCCCCCGCCGCCCAGAACAGCGAATTCTGCTCCGCCTTGGTCTGCACCGTTTCAAGGAAGGCCGTGCCGCCATCGAGCAGCAGCCGCGCCTGCCCCTGCGGCGTCAGGAACTGCGCATTATCCTTGAGGAAGGCCAGCCCCTCGGGCGTCAGGAAGGCATGTCCGAACGGGCGGGTGATGTGGTAATAGAGCGTGATCGCCAGCATCACCGCACTGGCCAGCGCCATCGGCCGCGTCAGCAGGCCCAGCACGATCGCCGCGCCCCCGAACACCTGCATCACCGCCAGCAGCGGCGAGAACAGCCACCCCGGATGGAACCCCATCGCCTCGACGAAGCCCACCTGCGCCATCGGCGCGAGAATCTTCGGCCAGCCCTCGATCACCAGCATCCCGCCGACAATCACCCGGAACGCGAGCCAGCCCCATGGCTGCGCGAAGCCGTGATAGAACGGCGCCAGGAACGGCAGGATCAGCCTTTCCCTCGGACCCGAAGTCATCTCATCCATGTCTCTCATCCTTCTGTTTCCGGGACGGGAAATGGGCCATCGGGCCGTTCCCCGGACCGCGCGTCGCTGCACCGGGCAGAACGATCGCATCGCCCTTCCGGCTACGCCCGCGCGGCGCTTGCGTCCTTGCGCTGGATCAAGTCTGCATACCTTCGCATACGGTCGCGCGCATACGGATTGCAAAGACCGCCCCACCGCCCTAGAACCCATGCAGTCCATAGGTTTTCACGGAGGCCCTGATGACCGCGACCCGCACCGAGACCGACAGCTTCGGTCCGCTCGAAGTTCCCGCCGACAAATACTGGGGCGCGCAGACGCAGCGCTCGATCATCAATTTCCCGATCGGATGGGAACATCAGCCCGTGCCGATCATCCGCGCCCTCGGCGTGATCAAGAAGGCCGCGGCGACGGTCAACAAGGCACAGGGCGATCTGGCCCCCGAGCTCGCCGATGCGATCATCGAGGCGGCGACGGAGGTGATCGACGGCAAGTTCGACGACAACTTCCCGCTGGTCGTGTGGCAGACGGGCTCCGGCACGCAGTCGAACATGAACGCGAACGAGGTGATCTCGAACCGCGCGATCGAGATTCTGGGCGGCGTGAAGGGCTCGAAAAAGCCCGTCCACCCGAACGATCACGTCAACATGGGCCAGTCGTCGAACGACACCTTCCCGACGGCGATGCACGTCGCCATCGGCATGCAGGCGCGCGACGTGCTGCTGCCGGGTCTGGAAAAGCTGTCGAAGGCGCTCTGGGCCAAGTCCGAGGAATTCAAGGACATCATCAAGATCGGCCGGACGCATACCCAGGATGCGACGCCGCTGACTTTGGGCCAGGAATTCTCGGGCTATGCGACGCAGATCGACAAGGGCATCGCGCGGGTGAAATGGGCGCTCGGCGACATCTACCAACTGGCGCAGGGCGGTACCGCCGTCGGCACCGGGCTGAACACCAAGGTCGGCTGGGACACCCGCATCGCCGCCCAGATCGCCGAGATCACCAACCTGCCCTTCATCACCGCGCCGAACAAGTTCGAGGCGCTGGCCGCGCATGACGCGATGGTGATGTTCTCGGGCGCGCTCAAGACGGTCGCGGCCTCGTGCTTCAAGATCGCCAACGACCTGCGGCTCCTCGGCTCCGGCCCGCGCTCGGGTCTGGGCGAGCTGATCCTGCCGGAAAACGAACCCGGCTCCTCGATCATGCCGGGCAAGGTCAACCCGACGCAGGCCGAGGCGCTGACGATGGTCTGCGCCCATGTCATGGGCAATGACGCGGCCGTCGGCTTCGCCGGATCGCAGGGGCATTTCGAGCTCAACGTCTACAACCCGATGATGAGCTACAACGTCCTCCAGTCGATGCAGCTTCTGGGCGACGCGGCGGGCTCCTTCACCGACCACATGGTCGTCGGCACCAAGGCGAACACCAGCCGGATCGAAAAGCTGATGAAGGAATCGCTGATGCTGGTCACAGCGCTTGCGCCCACCATCGGCTACGACAACGCCACCAAGGTCGCCAAGACCGCGCACAAGAACGGCACCACGCTCCGCGAAGAGGCCGTGAAGCTCGGTTTCGTCGACGAGGCGACCTTCGACAAGATCGTCCGCCCCGAGGACATGATCGGCCCGAAGGGCTGATCTGGCCGAGAGATCGTCTTGAAGGGCGGCCCCGGCCGCCCTTCTCCTTTGAACAGGCGCATCGTGACCCGCATCAACTGCATCCCGCCGGAAGAGCTGACCGGCCCGCATCTCGTCGCCGAATACCGCGAGCTGCCGCGCATCTTCGGCCTCGTCCGCGCCGCGATCGCGCGCGGCGAAACGCCGGATGACCCGCGCAATCCTCGGACCTATCGCCTCGGCACCGGGCATGTGCGGTTCTTCTTCCCCCGCACCGGCTATCTGCTCCGCCGCCAGACCGCCCTGATCGCCGAGATGCGGGCCCGCGGCTTCTCCCCCGGCTTTACCGATCCCGAAAGCCTGATCGCCGGCATCCCGCCTCTCTGGCGTGCCGACTGGGTGCCGACGGCGGAGGCGATGGCGCTCAACCGCGCGCGCATCGCCGAACGCCTCGCCGGGGCAAAACGCCGCCGGGCTCAGCCGCCCGAAGGCATCGTGTAAAGGATGAACCCCGAGGCCGGCGCATAGCTGTCATACAGCCGCCGCGCGGTGTCGTTCGTCTCATGCGTCAGCCAGCGGACGGACCCATAGCCGTTCTCCCGCGCGAAGGCGCGCACATGGTCGATCAGCGCCCGCCCGACGCCCTTGCCCCGCGCCTCGGGGACGGTGAACAGGTCGGACAGATAGATCACCCGCCCCCCCGACAGCGACCGGTGCAGCAGCGAGTATTGCACCAGCCCAAGCGCCCGCCCCTCGCCGTCCCGCGCGATATCCGCCCAGAACGGCTCTTCGGCATCGAGGATCCAGCTCCAGACCGTGCCGATCGCGCCCCGCGCATCCGTGTCGTAGAAATCGGCATAGCCCTGGAACAGGGCTTCCCAGTCGGGCCGGTCGTCATAGTCCACGGGTGAAATCGTCAGGCTCATGGCAGTCTCCTTTTCCCCACTGAACGCCGGTCCGCGCCCGGACACAAGCCTTGCATCCGCCCCCGTCCTGCGCTTTCAACGCTGCAGGACCCGGAGCCACCATGCAACGCATCGCACAATCCCCCCTCGATCCCGATTTCGTCCAGAACCCCTGGCCCTTTTACGACCGGGTCCGCGCCGCCGGCCCCTTCGCCTTCTGGGAAGACTACGGCCTGCCCGTCACCGCCCGCGCCCATGTCACCGGCGCCGCATTCCGCGACCGCCGCCTCGGGCGCGAGGCCCCGGCCGAATGCGCCCCCGCCATCCCCGACCACCTGAAGCCCTTCTACGCGGTCGAGGCGCATTCCATGCTCGAACGCGACGGTGCGCATCACGCCCGCCTGCGGCGGCTGGTGCTGCGCGCCTTCACCTCGAACCGCATCGCCACGCTCGCGCCCGAAATCGCCGTGCTCGCCCACGACCTGATCGACCGCTTCCCGACCGGCGGCTGCGATCTCATCACCCATTTCGCCCAGCCGATCCCGGTGATCGTGATCGCGCGCCTGCTCGGCGTGCCCGAGGACCGCGCGGACGATCTCCTGCGCTGGTCGAACGCGATGGTCGGCATGTATCAGGCGAAACGCACCCGCGCGAGCGAAGACGCCGCCGTCGCCGCGACCGAGGCTTTCGTCGACTTCATCGACAGCTACGCCACGCTCCGCCGCCGCACGCCGGCGAACGACCTGATCTCGGAGCTTCTCGCCGCGGAAGAGGCCGGTGACCGGCTGTCGCGTGCGGAGCTGATCACCACCTGCATCCTGCTGCTGAACGCGGGGCATGAGGCGACGGTCCACACCATCGGCAACGGGGTGAAGACACTCCTCGAAACCGGCACCGGCGCGGACTGGCTGACGCCCGATCGCGCCCCCGGCACGATCGAGGAAATCCTGCGCCACGACCCGCCGCTCCACATGTTCACCCGCTGGGTCCTTGAGGATATCGACCTCGGCGGCGAGACCTTCCGCCGCGGCGATCGGATCGGCCTGCTTCTGGGCGGCGCGAACCGCGACCCCGGCCCGTGGGAAGATCCCGCCCGCTTCGATCCCGCCCGCCCGGTGCAGACGAATTTCAGCTTCGGCGCCGGGGCGCATTTCTGCATCGGCGCGCCGCTCGCCCGGCTCGAACTGGTCACGGCGCTGCCGATCCTGTTCCAGCGCCTGCCGGGCCTGCGCCTCGCCGCGCCGCCCCGCTATTCCGATCTCTATCATTTCCACGGCCTCGAAAGACTCGAAATCCGCTGGCAGGCATGAGAGGATTGTTCATGGCCGAGATCACCAACCTCAACCGTTTCCGCAAGCAGAAGGCCCGCGCCGAACGCCGCGCCGGGGCCGATGCGAATGCGGCGAAATTCGGCCGCACCCGCGCGCAGCGCGAACAGGAGGAAGCGCAGGCCGAAAAGGCGCGCGCCCTGCTCGACGCGCATAGGCGCAACGACGGGGAAGAGGCATGAGCCGCCCCGAGAAACATTCCCTGACGCTTGAGGGGCACCGCACCTCGGTCTCGCTCGAACCGGAATTCTGGAAGGCATTCCGGATGATCTGCGCCGAACGCGGCACCGGGATCAACGCGCAGGCCAGCCGTATCGACATCGAACGCCCCGCAGACACCGGCCTCGCCACCGCGATCCGGCTGTTCGTTCTGGCCTATTATCAGGAAAAGTGCGCTCCCCCCTCCCCCTGAAACAGCCTTCCTGCCGTCGTTTTTCCATAAATATCCCGGGATGAGGCGGATTAGACATCCTTCCAGTGGAAGGATGTCCCGCCGAATGCGCGGAACGGGCGAGGGGGCTGGCCCCCTCTGCACCCTCTCCACCCCTCAATCCGCTTCCGCGTAACCCGCCCGCACCAAGGCCTCGCAGGCCGCTGCAAGCTCTTTACGAGACGCGAAATCCGCGACCCGCAGCGGCGGATGGAAGATCACCTCCGCCGCCCCGCCGCGCGGCGCGGCCAGTAATTGCAGCAGATGCGGCCCGAACTCCATGCTGCCCCACCAGCCGTAGAACCGCGGATCCTCGCCCGGGGGGGCGCGGTAGACCACCGTCACCGGCTGCACCCACATCAGATCGCGCAGCCCCTCGGCGAAGAAGGCCTGAAACAGCGTCGACTTGAACGGCAGGACGCGCAGGCCATCGCTCGACGTGCCTTCGGGAAAGAACAGCAACCGCTGACCCAGACGGATCCGGTCCTCCATCGCGGCCTGCTGGGCCTTCGCCGCCTTCGGATCGCGCTGGATGAACAGCGTTCCCGCCGCGCGGGCGAGGAAGCCGATGCCGGGCCAGCGCGCGACCTCGGCCTTGGAGACGAAGAACAGCCCCTGACAGGCGTTCAGCGTGAAGATGTCGAGCCAGGAGGAATGATTGGCGACCACCGCGCCCGGCTGCGCCATCGGCGCGCCGCGCGTGCGGTAGCGGATGCCAAGGATCGCCAGCACCGCGCGACAGACAAGGCGCGGCATCCACGGCGTCAACGGCCGGCGCTGGCCGCACAACAGCCTTTCGCCCCCGCGCAGCGCGAACAGCACCGCCAGCCCGCCATAGAGCAGCACCGCGATAACCACGCCGCGTCCGGCCACGCGCAACCAGCCCGCCGGGCCGATCCGGCGCGCGGCGGGCGGCGGCGCGTCGCTTTGCCAGGTGATCACGCCGGCCCCTCGCCCCGGGTTTCATGCCGACGGGTGTAGAAGGCCAGATGCTTGTCGGACATCGCCTTGGTATCCATCAGCAGCAGCACATCCGTCGTGTTGAAGGCCCGGTCAACAAAGGCCCCCTCGCCCACATAACCGCCAAGCCGCAGATAGGCCTTGATGAGATTGGGCATCTGCGCCATCGCCTGCGCCCGGTCCAGCTCCGCAGGCGGGACCAGATCCATCGGCTGGAACGCCGCGGGCAGCGCGCGCGGGCGCATGTCCGGCGGTGCAAGGTGATGTTCGTGCAGCCAGGACAGCGGCATCTTCAGCGCCTCGACATCCGTGCCGTGGAAAGAGGCCACGCCGAACAGGATTTCCATCCCGTGATCCAGCACATAATCCGCAAGCCCGTTCCACAGCAGGAACATCGCGGACCCGCCGCGCAGCTTGCGGTCGACGCAGGACCGCCCCAGCTCCAGCAGCCGCCGCCCCGAATCGATCAGCGGCGACAGGTCGTATTCGCCCGCGCAGTAGAACCCGCCGCAGGTCGCCGCCCGGTCGGACGACAGCAGCCGGTAGGCGCCGACGACGTAATCGAGCCCGCCCTCCGCCTCGCGCGCCGGGTCGATCAGGATCAGATGGTCGTAGACCGCGTCGAATTCGTCGCGCTCAAGCCGCGCCGCGTGATCGACCATCGGCCCGCTGCCGCCAAGCTCCTCGACGAAGACCTTGTAGCGCAGCCGTTGCGACGCGCGCAGATCACGATCGTCGCGCGCCAGCCTGACCTCGTATGTCGGTGTGTCTGGGGTCATCGGCTCCCGTCCCGTTCGGCCCTAGATATGACGACCCCCGCCGCCGATGCAATGGCCCCCACCATGCCCGCCGCGAGGTTTGACATTCCCCGCATCTCTGTCAGACTCCTCCGCACCGGTCAGCCTTAACCTTTCGTCAATGCTGATCGGGAATAACAAGAAACAACTGGAGTCTTTTGCCGTCAATCGCCTGCTTTCCCGCGTGTTCGAAATTGACCGTGATCCGGTCGCCGATGCGCGATTGCACCTGGCCGATCCCCCATTCGGGGGCCGACGGATTTCGTACGAGCATCCCTGGTTCAAGAAATTCGTTCATACCGCCTCCTGCAAGGGGAAATACATGCCGTCCGAACCCATCACATCTCTGCCCCCCGAGCCGGATGATCTGGCCTCGCTCGTCGGATCACGGCTGTGCCATGATCTCATCAGCCCGCTGGGGGCGATCGGCAACGGGGTCGAGCTTCTGGCCATGACCATGCGCACATCCAGCGCCGAACTGCAACTGATCGCCGAAAGCGTCGCGGCGGCGAATGCGCGGGTGAAGTTCTTCCGCTTCGCCTTCGGCCGCGCCGGGGAACAGCGCGTCGGCCGGCCCGAGATGGCCGGCCTGATGAGCCAATATTCCGAGGGCAACCGCATCGCCGTGGACTGGCAGGTCGAGGAGGATCACAGCCGCGATCACATCCGGCTGGTCTGCCTTGCGGTCCTGTGCCTTGAACCCGCGATGCCACGCGGCGGCAAGATCACCGTCACCTGCGACAGCACGGCGGGCCTGCCGGTCTGGACGATCCGCGGCACCACCTTGCGCACGAAGCCCGATCCGGAGCTTTGGGCGACGCTCGACGGCCAGCCCCGCGCCCTCGCCCCGTCCGAGGTGCAGTTCGGCCTGCTCGCCCGCGACGCCCCGGCTCTGGGCCGCCGGATCCGCTGGTCGATCACGGAAGGCGAGGCGGTGATTTCCCTCTGACCCGTCAGGCGCGGCAGGTGCCGTCGCCGGTGACGAGGTATTTGAACGAGGTCAGCTGTTCCGCCCCCACCGGGCCGCGCGCATGCAGCTTGCCGGTGGCGATGCCGATTTCGGCCCCCATGCCGAATTCGCCGCCATCGGCGAACTGGGTCGAGGCATTGCGCATCAGGATCGCCGAATCGAGCCGCGCAAAGAACCGCGCCGCCGCCGCATCATCCTCGGTCAGGATCGATTCGGTGTGGCTGGACCCGTATTCGCGGATATGGGCGATGGCTCCATCCACCCCGTCAACGATCTTCGCCGCGCAGATCATGTCAAGGAACTCGCGCCCGAAATCATCCGCCGTCGCGGGGACCGTGCCCTCGACCTTCAGCAGATCACCCTCGGTCCGCACCTCGACCCCCGCCGCAACCAGATCCTCGACCAGAACCGGGCCGTGCTTTTCGTGGAAGGCACGGTCGATCAGCAGGCACTCCATCGCGCCGCAGATCCCCGTCCGCCGCGTCTTGGCGTTCAGCACGACCCTGCGCGCCTTGTCCAGATCGGCGGCACCATCCGCATAGACGTGGCAGATACCTTCGAGATGGGCAAAGACCGGCACCCGCGCCTCGGTCTGCACGAGGCCAACCAGCCCCTTGCCACCGCGCGGCACGATCACGTCGATCAGTTCGACCGCATGCAGCATGGCGGTCACCGCCGCCCGGTCGCGCGTCGGCACAAGCTGGATCGCCGCCTCGGGCAGGCCCGCGTCGCGCAGCCCCTCGACCATCGCCGCATGGATCGCGCGCGAGGAATGAAAACTTTCCGAGCCGCCGCGCAAAATCACCGCATTGCCGGATTTCAGGCACAGCGCCCCGGCATCCGCCGTGACGTTCGGGCGCGATTCGTAGATCACCCCGATCACCCCGATGGGCGTGCGCACGCGCTGGATGTGCAGGCCGGTGGGACGGTCCCATTCCTTGATGATCTCGCCCACCGGGTCGGGCTGGTCGGCGACGGCGCGCAGTCCTTTGACGATGCCCTCGATCCGGCCCTCGTCCAGCATCAGCCGGTCCATCATCGCCGGGCGGAGGCCCTTTTCGCTGCCATAGGTCATGTCCTCGCCATTCGCGGCGATGATGTCCGCGCGCCGGTCCCAGACCGCATCCGCCGCGGTCAGCAGCGCCTGCCGCTTTGCCGCCGCTGGCGCAAAGGCCAGCTCCGCGGCCGCGTCGCGCGCGGCAGCCCCCATCGTGTCGATCAGGCCCTTGGCGTCCGAGATGTCTTTCATGGCGGGCTCCCTTCCTGCGGCCGATATAGGCCATGCGCCGAAACGCGGCAAGCGCCGCCGGTCATGGGCGGCGCTAAGCGCAACTTCCGGAATGAAGGGAAATGGCGCGGTTGACGGGGCTCGAACCCGCGACCCCCGGCGTGACAGGCCGGTACTCTAACCAACTGAGCTACAACCGCGCATATCTCACGCTCGGCGATCCGGATGATGGCGCGGTTGACGGGGCTCGAACCCGCGACCCCCGGCGTGACAGGCCGGTACTCTAACCAACTGAGCTACAACCGCTCACCATCCGCCGGATCGCCGTCCGAGCGTGTCGCGGTGTTTACGCAGCCCCACGCCCCCCGTCAAGCCGCGCCGCGCGAAAACTTCGCATTTCCCCCGATTTTTTTCGGCGCGGCTGGAGGCGAGGGAATAACGACGACTTTTCAAAATGTTGCAGGCAATCCCTAGCGGTCCGGCGCGGGGATGAATTCCCTGTCGTCATCGGGCGGAAGGCGGAAACGGCCATGCATCCAGTCGCCCGCGCGCCAGGCCTCCTTCGCCGCCTCGATCCTCTCGCGCGAAGAGGCGACGAAGTTCCACCAGATGAAGCGCGGCCCTTCCAGCGTCGCGCCGCCCAGTACCACCAGCCGTGCGCCCGCCGGTCCCGCCTGCACCGCGACGCGGTCGCCGGGGCGAAAGACCAGCATCCGCCCGGCCTCATAGCTATCCCGGCCCGAGGTGACCGAGCCCGACAGGATATAGATCCCCCGGTCCTCATGCTCCTCCGGCAGCGGCAGCCAGGCACCGGGCGCAAGCTCCGCATCGGCATAGAACAGCTCGGACGGCATGGCGAGCGGCGCGCGTTCGCCCCAGGCATTGCCCAGCACTAGCCGCACCTTCTTCCCCTCGGCGTCAAGGAACGGCAGTTCCGCGGCCCCGACATGCGTGAAGCTCGCCCCGCCGTCCTCGGCATCCTTCGGCAGCGCCACCCAGGTCTGCACCCCGGCCAGCTCCTGCCCCGTGTCGCGCACCGGCCCGTCCGTCCGTTCGGAATGGGTGATGCCGTGGCCCGCGCTCATCCAGTTCACCGCGCCCGGCTCGATCCACTGGTTCGAGCCGAGGCTGTCGCGGTGATGCAGCCGCCCGCGCAGCAGATAGGTCACCGTCGCCAGCCCGATATGCGGATGCGGGCGGATGTCGATCCCCTGTCCCGTCAGGAATTCCACCGGGCCGATCTGGTCAAAGAAGATGAACGGGCCGACCATCTGGCGCTTGGCCGAGGGAAGCGCGCGGCGCACCTCGAACCCACCCAGATCGCGGGCGCGCGGCACGATGACCGTTTCGATCGAATCGACGGCGTCACCCGTCGGAATACTGTGGTCGAGAATGGGGCTCCAGCTCATGGCATGCTCCTGACTTGGGTGGCTGGCCCCTAGATAGGGCGAAACCCCCGCCCGGCGAAGCCCGAGGCCGCGCGCAGCCCCCGTGCGCAGAGGCACATCCCCTGCGGCCACGCCCACTCCCGCAAGACAACCCACACCCGGCACGTTCCAAACCGCCCAAGCGCGCTTCTGCTATTCATCTTTCCACAAATATCCCGGGGGTGAGCGCGGAACGCGCGAGGGGGCTGGCCCCCTGCACCGCCTCCACCAGCGGCTCCGATCCCCATACACGCACCTTATTCCCCGCATCCCCGGCCAGCGCCGCCTGCGTCACCACCATGGCGCAGAAAATCGCGCAAATCGTCAGCCGCACCAGAAAACGCATTCCCGTCTCCATCCCGTTCCGTTCCGGCGACAATGGAAGAGAATGGTGAACGAACCCCTAACCATCGCCGATCCCGCCCCTGCACGGTTTCTGTGCCCGCATGCACCGAACCGCCGGCCTTTTGTCCTTCGGTTCAGCGTCCCGGGCACCTATATCCCCTGCAATCGCTGATCCGGGCCGGACCCGGACGCCCTGCAATTCGCCGCGCCCCGGCGCGGCCAGATCGGAACGAGACCATGAAAAACATCGGCTTCCTGTCCTTCGGCCATTGGTCGCCCTCGCCGCAATCGGGGACGCGCTCGGCCTCGGACGCGCTTTTGCAATCCATCGACCTTGCCGTCGCAGCCGAGGAACTGGGCGCGGACGGCGCCTATTTCCGCGTCCACCATTTCGCGCGGCAGCTCGCCTCGCCCTTCCCGCTGCTGGCCGCCGTCGGCGCGCGCACGAAGAAGATCGAGATCGGCACCGCCGTCATCGACATGCGCTACGAAAACCCGCTCTACATGGCCGAGGATGCCGGGGCGGCGGACCTGATCTCGGGCGGTCGGCTGCAGCTCGGCCTCAGCCGCGGCTCGCCCGAGCAGGTGATCGACGGCTGGCGCTATTTCGGCTATGAACCGGCCGAGGGCGAAACCGACGCCGACATGGGCCGGCGCCACGCGCAGGTGCTGCTCGAAGTGCTGAAGGGCAAGGGATTCGCCGAGCCGAACCCGCGCCCGATGTTCCCGAACCCGCCGGGCAAGCTGCGCCTCGAACCCCATTCCGAGGGGCTGCGGGACCGCATCTGGTGGGGTGCCGGCTCGAACGCCACGGCGATCTGGGCGGCGCAGATGGGGATGAACCTGCAAAGTTCGACCCTGAAGGACGATGAAAACGGCAAGCCCTTCCACGTCCAGCAGGCCGAACAGATCCGCGCCTACCGCGAGGCGTGGAAAGAGGCCGGGCACAAGCGCGAGCCGCGCACCTCGGTCAGCCGCTCGATCTTCGCGCTCGTGAACGATACCGACCGGATGTATTTCGGCGCCGAGGCCAATGACCGCGATCAGGTCGGCTTCATCGACAAGACCCGCTCGATCTTCGGGCGCGGCTATGCGGCGGAGCCCGACAGGCTGATCGAACAGCTGAAACAGGACGAAGGCATCGCCGAGGCGGATACCCTGCTCCTGACCGTGCCGAACCAGCTGGGCGTCGATTACAACGCCCATGTGATCGAGACGATCCTGAAAGAGGTGGCCCCGGCCCTTGGCTGGCGCTGACCTCAGGCGGGCCGGGTGAAACCGGCCCGCTTCGCCGCGACCTCGTCGCGGATGGCGCAGCCCTCGGCGTGATCGTTCACCAGCCCCATCGCCTGCATGAAGGCATAGGCCGTGGTCGGCCCGACGAATTTCCAGCCGCGCTTGCGCAATTCCTTCGACAATGCCTGGGATTCCGGCGAGGTGGCGCGCACCCCCGCGGGCGCCGCCTCGTAGCGCCAGAAGAAGGCTGCCAGCGATCCCTCCGCCGCGACCATCTCGCAGGCGCGGCGGGCGTTGTTGATCGTCGCCTCGATCTTGGCGCGGTGGCGCACGATGCCCGCGTCCTGCAACAGCCGCGCCACATCCGCCTCGTCGAATTCCGCGACCTTGCGGAAATCGAACCCGGCGAAGGCCGCGCGGAAATTCTCGCGCTTTTCCAGAATGGTGCGCCAGCTCAGCCCGGACTGGAACCCTTCGAGGCAGATCTTCTCGAACAGGCGCCGATCGTCATCGACGGGAAATCCCCATTCGTGATCGTGATAGGCGGTATAGGCGGGCGTCGCGGCGCACCAGCCGCAACGCGGGCGCCCGTCCGGGCCGGAAAACGTCGTCATGCGGTCCACTCCTTGCGTCGTGGCAGCTTAGGATATCCCGGCGGATGAGGCAAACAAAACAGGAACGCCGCCCCGAAGGGCGGCGTTCCCGCCCGTCAGACGATGCCGGTCAGGTAATAGACGCCGATCACCATGAAGGCCGCGAAGGTCTTGATGCAGGTCATCGCGAAGATCCCGCCATAGGCCTGCCGGTGGGTCAGCCCGGTCACCGCCAGCAGCGTGATCACCGCGCCATTGTGCGGCAGCGTGTCCATGCCCCCCGAGGCCATCGAGGCCACGCGGTGCAGCACCTCCATCGGGATCCCCGCCGCATTCGCCGTGGCGATGAACTGATCCGCCAGCGCGCCGAGCGCGATCGACAGCCCGCCCGAGGCGGACCCCGTGATCCCCGCCAGCAGGTTGATCGTCACCGCCTCGTTGATCAGCGGGTTGGGGATTGCCGCCAGCCCCTGCTTGATCAGCAGGAACCCCGGCAGCGCCGCGATGATCGCCCCGAACCCGTATTCCGAGGCGGTGTTCATCGTGGCGAGCATCGCGCCCCCCGCCGCCTGCTTGGTGCCTTCGGAAAACTCCGCCACCACCGTCTTCCAGGCGAAGGCCAGCACGAACAGGATCCCCGCCAGCAGCGCGATCAGCACCGACCAGATCCCCACCAGCGCGGTGATCTGCACCTCGATCGGCTGCGCAAGTCCGACCAGCTCCAGCGTGAAGCTGCTGCCATACCATTTCGGGATCATGTGGGTCATGACGAAATTGACCACGCCCACCAGCACCAGCGGCGCGATGGCGATGACCGGATGGACAAGGCCGATCCCCTCGGGCGTGGCGGGTTCGTTCTTCAGGTTCGTGCCATAGCCCTCGCCCGCCGCACGCGCCTGTCGCCGCCGCCATTCCAGATAGCTCAGCCCGACCACGAAAATGAACACCGCCCCGATCAGGCCAAGCCACGGCGCGGCCCAGCCGGTCGTGCCGAAAAACGCCGTCGGGATGATGTTCTGGATCTGTGGCGTGCCCGGCATCGCATCCATGGTGAAGGTGAAGGCGCCAAGCGCGATCGTCCCCGGCATCAGCCGCTTGGGAATGTCCGACTGGCGGAACATCTCGGCCGCGAAAGGATAGACCGCGAACACCACGACGAAGAGCGACACACCGCCATAGGTCAGAAGCGCGCAGACCAGCACGATCACGAGGATCGCCCTTTCCCGTCCGACGAGGTTGATGACCGCGGCCACGATCGCGCGCGAAAAGCCGGACAGTTCGATCACCTTGCCGAAGATCGCGCCCAGCAGGAACACCGGGAAGTAGTTCTTGATGAAGCCCACCATCTTGTCCATGAACAGCCCCGAAAAGGCGGGCGCCACGGCGGCGGGATCGGTCAGCAGCACCGCAAGCAGGGCGAAGACCGGCGCGAAAATGATGACGCTGTAGCCGCGATAGGCCATCAGCATCAAACCCCCAAGGGCGAAGAGAGCAATCAGGATGCTCATGCGGTGACACTCCTCTGTCATCTGTCCCGGCATCGCAGGAAAGCCGCCCGGCGGGTGCGGGCAGCCGATCCTCGATGCCATGTTCGTGCGACAAGACCCCGGGCGTTTTCTTCAACGGCCTGTCGGGGCCTGTTCCTCCTCGTCACGGGGCGAGCCGCGACCGCTCATCTGTGGCAAACCGCCGCAGAAGACACAACCATAACGTGACGTTGAAACCGGCCGGATGAAACGCCCCAAAGGCGCGCCGCGCCCTCCCCGCGATCCGGCCATACTGCCTTCATTCTTCCATAAATATCCCGGGGGTGAGCCCGGAACGGGCGAGGGGGCTGGCCCCCTTCTGCCCCGTTTTCCGCAGTCCCAACGCCCGCCTGACGCGAACTTTCCCGTATCGTGGAAAGCCCTCAGGCGGTGGCGAGGGCGAGCCCGTCGACCACGGCGGTGAAGGCCTCGGCGCGGCTCTGCTCCGCCTGCGGGCAGACCACCGCCGCCGCGGCGCCCACCATGGACATCAGGCTCGACCCGCCGACCAGCACGACCGATCCGATCTCCCCTGCGCCGGTGCCGGCAAGGCGCAGCGTTTCCACCATCGCCTCTTCCAGCCGCGCGCGGAACCCGGCGAGCGAGGCATCCAGCGAGGCGGGCGACACCGGCGCGGCCAGACCGCGCTCGATGAAGCCCATCTCGATCCGCGCGCCGTAATCGCCCGAATTGGCCGCGATCTTGCCCTTCTCGACCGCGAAGGCGAGGCTGTGGCCCAGTTCCTCCTCGATCACCGTGGCAAGGCGGGCGATCTTGCCCGGCTCCACCGCGTGCTTTTGCATGTCGGCCACCAGACGGCGCGATTCCGGCGTGTAGACGAAGGGGATCTTCGCCCATGTCGCAAGCTCCAGATAGATCGCATTCGGCACCGGCAGCAGCCCGTTGCCAAAAGTGCGGCGCAGCGACCCGCCATAGCCCAAAAGCGGCATCGCATGATCCATCGACACCGACTGGTCGAAATCCGTGCCGCCAAGCCGCAGCCCGTGGCTTGCCAGAATGCGGACCTTGCCATTCTCCACCCGGAACACCGAGAAGTCCGAGGTGCCGCCGCCGATATCCACGATCAGCCCCAGCTTCGCCGGGGCCTGCGCGGCCAGCGCCGCCGCTTCGGGCTCGAACAGGAAATCGACCGTCTCGAACCCGGCGGCAAGGTAGCAGGCGCGCAGGTCCGCCTCGGCCTTCGCGTCGCGCTCCGGATCGGCGGAATGGAAATGCACCGGGCGGCCCGACAGCGCATGGCGGAACACGGCGCCCGCCTGCGCCCCCGCGCGTTCGCGCAGGGTCACGAGGAAGGCGGTGACGACCTCCGCCAATGTCCGCCGCTTGCCGCCGATCAGCCGGCTTTCGTGGAACAGCGAAGTGCCGAGGATGCTTTTCAATGCGCGCATGAAGCGCCCCTCCTCCCCCCCGATCAGCGCAGCGACCGCATCGGCGCCGATCAGCATCGGGCCGCGGTCGGCCGGGAAGAAGACGGCGGTGGGCACGGTATCCGACCCCGGCGCCAGTTGCAGCCGGCGGACCCGCCCGTTCTCGAGCACGGCAGCCGCGCTGTTCGAGGTGCCGAAGTCGATCGCAAGGGTCTGGGCTGTCATGCGGGGATCCTCCTGTGCCGGGGGTGGCGGGCTATCCGGTTCCGCCGCCGGGCGCAAGCGGAATGACCGCTGGCAAGCGGGGCCTTCGGCGGCTATCTGTCGGGGGAACAGCGAGGGATGCAGATTTGGCCCGCAACAGCAAAGTGATCCGCGCCGATGCGGACAACCGCCCGATGACCGAGGAAGAGGCCCGCCTTGCCGAAGAGGCGCGCGCCTATGCCGCCTCGGACGCGGATTACCAACAATATGAGGAAACGGCGGAGACCGAAGACCTCGGCCCCGCGCCGACGGTGGGTGAGGCGATCGCGTTGCTCGAAGCCTCGGGCGATGCGGAACGGGCGACGCAGGCGGCGGAGTATCACAAGACCGCGCGGCGCTATCTGGGCGTCGCGGCGCCGCTGATCGAGGATCAGGTGCGGCTCTGGCGGGCGCAGGCCACGGCGGAGGAACGGCTCGCGCTGGCACGCGGGCTCTGGGACAGCGACATCCATGAGGCGAAGATCGCGGCGGCGAAGCTGATGACGCAGGCGCGGATACGGCCCGACGATGCGGCCTGGGATCTGATCCGCGGCTGGGTCGGCGATCTGGACACATGGGCGATCGCCGATGCGGTCTCGGCCGCGGCGGCGCGGCGGGTGACGGCGGATCTGGCGCGGCTGGACGGGATCGCGGGCTGGCTGGCGTCCGACAACCTCTGGACCCGGCGGACGACGCTGACGGCCACCCTGCCCCTGACCCGCGCCCGTCATCCCGACGCGCAGGAAAGCGCCGCGCGCGACCGCATTCTGGACTGGTGCGCGACGCTGGCCCCGGACCGCAACTGGTTCATCCAGAAGGCCATCGCCGACTGGCTGTCGGCACTGGCGAAGCGCGACCCGGAAAGCGTGCGCCGCTGGCTTGTGGAATATGGCGAAGACCTCAAATCCTTCGCGCGCAAGGACGTGACCCGCAAGCTTTGATCAGGCGACGCGGGCCGAGGGGCATTTGCGCGCGACCCAGGCCCGCGCCGCATCGCCGAACGCGGTGAACAACGGGCGGGATACGGGGTCCGAATCGGCATTCCATTCCGGGTGCCATTGCACGGCCATGGTGAAGCCCGGCGCGTCCTTCACATAGATCGCCTCGGGCGTGCCGTCGGGGGCGGTGCCCTCGATGACGACGCGCGCGCCCGGCCGGTGAATCCCCTGCCCGTGCAGGGTGTTGGTCATCACCTCGTCGGCGCCGAACAGCCGCGCGAACTGCCCGCCCGGCGTCAGGGTCACCTTGTGGCGCAGGGCAAAGACCTCTTCCATCGTGCCGTCGGGCGGCATCCGGTGGTTCATCCGGCCCGGCAGCTCGCGGATCTCGGGGTGGAGCGAGCCGCCCATCGCCACGTTCACCTCCTGAAAGCCGCGGCAGATGCCCAAGAAAGGCTGCCCGCGTTCCACGCAGGCGCGCACCAGCGGAAGGGTGATCGCATCCCGCGCCCGGTCAAAGGTGCCGTAGATGGGGCTTTCTTCCTCGCCATATTCCGATGGATGGACGTTCGGCCGCCCGCCGGTCAGCAGGAAGCCGTCGCAGACATCCAGCAATTCGCCGATGGACATGTAATCCGGATCGGCGGGGATCAGCATCGGAATGCAATCCGCCACATGCGCGACCGCGCAGGAATTCATCTGCCCGCCTTCATGCACGGGATAGCGGTTGTTGATCAGCCCGCGATTGCCGATGATACCGATAACAGGTCTTGCCATGATGCCGTCCTTTCGCCGCCAACCTAATCGGCGAAAGCGGCGAGGAAAAGGCCAGCGAAAGCGCAAAGGCTGTGCATTTCGGCATATGCCGAAAATACGGGCGGCGGCGGGGATCCGCCGCCCCTTGCGGATGCGTTCACGCCTGCGCCTTCACCTGCTGGCGGCGGGCATGGAGCACGGGTTCGGTATAGCCCGAGGGCTGCACCCGGCCGAGGAACACGAGGTCGCAGGCCGCCTGAAAGGCCAGCCCCTCGAAATCCGGCGCCATCGGGTGATAGGCGGGATCGCCCGCGTTCTGCCGGTCGACGACGGCGGCCATCTTGCGCAGGGCCTCCATCACCCGCCCCTCGCTGACCACGCCGTGATGCAGCCAGTTCGCCAGCGCCTGACTGGAAATCCGGCAGGTGGCGCGATCCTCCATCAGCGCGACATCGTGGATATCGGGCACCTTGGAACAGCCGACGCCCTGATCGACCCAGCGGACGACATAGCCAAGGATGCCCTGCGCGTTGTTCTCGATCTCGGCGGTGATGTCGGCGTCGGCATAGTTGCGCCCCGAGGCCAGCGGGATGGTCAGCAGATCGTCGAGCCGCGCCGGACGGTGCCGGGTGGCGATCTCCTGCTGGCGGGCCTTGACGTCGACCTGATGGTAATGCGTCGCATGCAGCGTCGCGGCGGTGGGGCTGGGCACCCAGGCGCAATTCGCCCCGGCCAGCGGATGGCCGACCTTCTGCGCCAGCATGTCGGCCATGCGGTCGGGCATCGCCCACATTCCCTTGCCGATCTGCGCCTTGCCCGCCAGCCCGCAGGCAAGCCCGATATCGACGTTGCGATCCTCATAGGCCTGAATCCAGGGCTGCGATTTCATCTCGCCCTTGCGCAGCATCGGCCCGGCCTCCATCGAGGTGTGGATCTCGTCCCCCGTCCGGTCGAGGAAGCCGGTGTTGATGAACGCCACCCGGTGCTTCGCCGCGCGGATACATTCCTTCAGATTGACCGAGGTGCGGCGTTCCTCGTCCATGATGCCAAGCTTGACGGTATAGCGCGGAAGGCCCAGCACATCCTCCACCCGGCCAAAGATCTCGTCGGCGAAGGCGACTTCCTGCGGCCCGTGCATCTTGGGCTTCACCACATAGACCGAGCCGGTGACCGAATTGCGCGGCCCTTCGGTTTTCTGCAGATCGTGAATCGCGCAGAGCGTGGTGACCATCGCATCCATCAGGCCCTCGTAGACCTCTTCCCCGTCGCGGGTCAGGATGGCGGGATTGGTCATCAGATGGCCGACATTGCGCACCAGCATCAGCGCCCGGCCCTTGAGCGTGACCTCGCCGCCTTCAGGCGCGGTGAAGGTCAGGTCCGGGGCGAGGCTGCGGGTGAAGGTCCTGCCGTTCTTGGCGACCTCCTCGACCAGATCGCCCTTCATCAGGCCGAGCCAGTTTTCATAGGCCAGGACCTTGTCGGGCGCATCGACGGCGGCGACGGAATCCTCGCAGTCCATGATCGAGGAAATCGCCGATTCCAGCCGCATATCGGCGATATGGGCGGGATCGTCGCGGCCGATCGGATGTTCAGGATTCACCTCGACAATGACATGCAGGTCATTGTGTTTCAAAACGATTTCCGTCGGCGCATCCGCCGGGCCGGCATAGCCCACGAACGCCGCCGGGTCCATCAGCCCGGTTTCCTCCGAGGTCTCGGCGAACAATCCGCCGTCCTGCACCCAGAGCCGCGTGACATCCTTCCACGATCCGGCGACCAAGGGCGCCGCGCCGTCAAGGAACTCCTTCGCCCAGGCGATCACCCGCGCCCCGCGCGCCGGATCGTAGCCCTTGCCCTGCGGCAGATCGCCAAGCGCATCCGTGCCGTAAAGCGCATCGTAAAGGCTGCCCCACCGCGCATTGGCGGCATTCAGCGCATAGCGCGCGTTCATGATCGGCACCACAAGCTGCGGCCCGCAGACGGTGGCGAATTCCGGGTCGGTGCGCGGCGTCTCGATGGTGAAATCGGGGCCTTCGGGGACGATATAGCCGATCTCTTCCAGAAAGGCGCGGTAGGCGGTGGCGTCATGCCCCTCGCCCCGGTGTTCCAGATGCCAGGCGTCGATCCGCGCCTGTATCGCCTCGCGCCGCGCCAGAAAATCGCGGTTCTTCGGGCCAAGATCATGCAGGAGCGTCGAAAACCCCGCCCAGAAGGCCGCCGGATCGACGCCCGTCCCGGGCAGCGCCTGCGCCTCGATGAAGTCGGCAAGCTCCGCCGCCACCTGCAACCCTTCGCGTTCCACCCGTGCGGTCATCGGACCCTCCTTTTCCGTTTGGGGGAGTTTCGGCACGAAGCGCGCGGCTGTCCAGCCGAAATCCCGCTGCGTTCCCTCACATCACCTTGCCCCCGCCCGGACAGATGCCTAGCTTGAGCGCAACCGAAAGGCAGGTTTTCATGGACGGCACCACGTATCTTTCCGACTATCGCCCCTATCCCTTCACGCTCGATCACGTCTCGCTGACCTTCCGCCTTGCGCCCAAGGCGACGCGGGTGAAGGCTGCGTTGTCGCTCGCCCCGCGCGAGGAAGGCGCCCCCCTGCATCTGGACGGCGAGGAGCTGAAACTGATCTCGCTGGCCATCGACGGGCAGGCGCTGAAACCCGCCGACTACCTGCTGACCGAGGCCGGGCTGACGATCCATCCCGCCGCGCTGCCCGAAGGCGCCTTCACCCTCGAAACCGAGGTCGAGATCGCGCCCGAGGACAACACCGCCCTTGAGGGGCTCTACATGTCGAAAGGCATGTATTGCACGCAATGCGAGGCGGAAGGCTTTCGCAAGATTACCTTTTATCCCGACCGCCCCGATGTGATGGCGCGCTTCCACGTGCGGATCGAGGGGGATCAGCCCGTGCTCCTGTCGAACGGCAATCCCGTGGGCCATGGCCCCGGCTGGGCCGAATGGGACGATCCCTGGCCGAAGCCCGCCTATCTCTTTGCGCTCGTCGCCGGAGAGCTGGTCGCGACGCATGGCACCTTCACCACGATGTCGGGCAAGACCGTCGATCTGAACATCTGGGTGCGCCCGGGCGACGAGGACCGCACCGCCTTCGCGCTCGGCGCGCTCGCCCGCGCGATGAAATGGGACGAGGAAGCCTATGGCCGGGAATACGACCTGAGCCTCTTCAACCTCGTCGCGGTCGATGATTTCAACATGGGCGCGATGGAGAACAAGGGGCTGAACATCTTCAACTCCAAGCTCGTCCTCGCCTCGCCGGAAACCGCCACCGATCTGGATTACGAGCGGATCGAGGGGGTGATCGGCCACGAGTACTTCCACAACTGGACCGGCGACCGGATCACCTGCCGCGACTGGTTCCAGCTCTGCCTGAAAGAGGGGCTGACCGTCTTCCGCGACCAGAGCTTCACCTCGGACATGCGGCTCGGCCCGGTCAAGCGGATCGAGGATGTGATCACGCTTCGTGGGCGGCAGTTCCGCGAGGATGCAGGCCCGCTTTCCCATCCGCCGCGCCCCGACCATTACCGCGAGATCAACAACTTCTACACCGCCACCGTCTACGAAAAGGGCGCCGAGGTGGTGGGGATGCTGAAAACCCTTGTCGGGCCGGAAGGCTATCGCAAGGCGCTCGATCTCTATTTCGAGCGCCACGACGGGCAGGCCTGCACGATCGAGGACTGGATCAAGGTGTTCGAGGACAGCTCGGGCCGCGACCTGAGCCAGTTCAAGCACTGGTATACCGATGCCGGAACCCCGCGCCTGAAAGTCACGGATGACTTCAAGGACGGCACCTATACACTGGAATTCACGCAGGAAACCCGGCCCACGCCCGGCCAGCCGGAAAAACCCGCGCGGCATATCCCGATCGCCGTCGGGCTTCTGTCGCCGAACGGTGACGAGGTGGTGCCCACGACCGTTCTGGAAATGACCGGCGACCGGCAGAGCTTCACCTTCACCGGGCTTGGCGCGAAGCCGGTGCCGTCGATCCTGCGGGGCTTTTCCGCGCCCGTGGTGCTGGAGCGCCAGACCTCGGCCGAGGAACAGGCCTTCCTGCTGGCGAACGACACCGATCCGTTCAACCGCTGGGAAGCCGGGCGCAACCTCGCCCGCGCGACGCTGACGGCGATGACCGTCGGCGCGGAACCCGATCCCGCCTATGTCGAGGCGCTCGGCGCGCTGATCGGCGACGAAAGCCTGTCGCCCGCCTTCCGCGCGCTGATCCTGCGCCTGCCCGGCGAGGATGAGATCGCCCAGAGCCTGTTCACCGCGGGCCAGACCGTCGATCCGGATGCGATCCACCGCGCCCGCCGCGCGCTGATGGCGGCGCTGGCCGAACGGCATGAAACCGCGCTCGCGCATCTCTTTGATGCCAGCGCCGTCCCCGGCCCCTACAAGCCCGATGCGGCCTCGGCCGGATTGCGGTCGCTGCGGCTCGCCTGCCTGTCGCTGCTGTCGCTGCGCGACGACGCGGCGCGGGCGCGCGCGCTCTATGCCTCGGCCGGCAACATGACCGAAAGCCTCGGCGCGCTCGGCATTCTGGTGACCGCGGGCAAGGCCGAAACCGAACTCGCCGCCTTCCGCAAGCGGTGGCAGGGGAACCCGCTGGTGATGGACAAATGGTTCGTCACGCAGCTTTCGCTCTGCCCACCGGACGAGGCCCCGGACCTCGCCGCCCGGCTCGCCTCGGATCCGCTGTTCGACTGGCGCAACCCGAACCGCTTCCGCTCGGTCCTCGGCGGGCTGTCGGCGAACCACGCGGGCTTCCACCGCAAGGACGGCGCGGGCTACCGTTTCTATGCCGACTGGCTGATCCGGCTCGACCCGCTGAACCCGCAGACCGCGGCGCGGATGTCCACGGCCTTCGAGACATGGGCGCGCTACGACAAAGCCCGGCAGGAGAAGATGCGGGCGGAGCTTGCGCGCATCGCCGCGCAGCCGAGCCTCAGCCGCGATCTGGGCGAGATGACCGCACGGCTTCTGGGCTGAACCGTCGCAGGGGGCGCTGCCCCCGCCCGTTCCGGGCTCCCCCGGGATATTTTTGGAAAAACGACGGCAGAAGCGCATGGCTTTCGTGTTTCCATAAATATCCCGGGGGTGAGGCCGAAGGCCGAGGGGGCAGCGCCCCCTGCGCGCTCTCCGCGGGGATGACGCCTCGGAACTTGCCCCGGTCGCCGTGCTGTCCTAGAAGGCGGAAGGACCTGAAACGGATGCGGACCATGCTTGACCTCAGCTACAAGACCCCCGAACCGAAAGTCATCGCCGGTGCCAAACACGATTGGGAACTGGTGATCGGGATGGAGGTCCATGCGCAGGTCAGCTCGAACGCCAAGCTGTTCTCCGGCGCCTCGACCGGCTTCGGGGCGGAGCCGAACAGCCATGTGGCCTTCGTCGATGCGGCGATGCCGGGGATGCTGCCGGTCATCAACGAATTCTGCGTCGCGCAGGCGGTGCGCACCGGGCTTGGCCTGAAGGCGGCGATCAACCTGCGTTCGGCCTTCGACCGCAAGAACTATTTCTATCCGGACCTGCCGCAGGGCTACCAGATCAGCCAGCTCTACCACCCGATCGTGGGCGAAGGCGAGATCCTTGTCGACATGGGGCCGGGCGTCGCGCGCAAGGTGCGTATCGAGCGGATCCATCTGGAACAGGATGCCGGCAAGTCGATCCACGACATGGATCCGAACATGTCCTTCGTCGATCTCAACCGCACCGGCGTGGCGCTGATGGAAATCGTCTCGCGCCCCGATATCCGCGGCCCCGAGGAGGCGGCCGCCTATGTCGTCAAGCTGCGCCAGATCCTGCGCTATCTGGGCACCTGCGACGGCAACATGCAGAACGGCAACCTGCGCGCCGATGTGAACGTCTCGGTCTGCCGCCCCGGCCAGTATGAGAAATATCAGGAAACGCAGGATTTCGGCCATCTCGGCACGCGCTGCGAGCTGAAGAACATGAACTCCATGCGCTTCATCCAGGCCGCAATCGACTACGAGGCGCGCCGCCAGATCGCCATTCTGGAAGACGGCGGCAAGGTGGTGCAGGAAACCCGCCTGTATGATCCGGACAAGAACGAGACGCGCTCGATGCGCTCGAAGGAAGAGGCGCACGATTACCGCTACTTCCCCTGCCCGGACCTCCTGCCGCTGGAAATCGAGCAGGGCTGGGTCGACGACATCGCCGCGACCATGCCCGAACTGCCGGACGCCAAGAAGCACCGCTTCGTCACCGATCTGGGCCTGAGCGAATACGACGCTTCGGTGCTGACGGCCGAGGTCGAGAACGCCGATTACTTCGAGGCGGTCGTGACCGCCTGCGAAGACGGCAAGCTCGCCGCGAACTGGGTCATCAACGAGCTGTTCGGCCGACTGAAGAAGGACGGCGCCGAGATCGGCGACAGCCCCGTCAGCCCCGTGCAGCTGGGCGGCATCATCCGGCTGATCAAGTCGGGCGACATTTCGGGCAAGATCGCCAAGGACCTGTTCGAGATCGTCTATACCGAAGGCGGCGATCCGGCTCAGATCGTGGACGCGCGCGGGATGAAGCAGGTCACCGACCTCGGCGCGATCGAAAAGGCGGTGGACGAGATCATCGCCGCAAACCCCGCGCAGGTGGAAAAGGCCAAGGCCAATCCGAAGCTCGCCGGCTGGTTCGTGGGTCAGGTGATGAAGGCCTCGGGCGGCAAGGCGAACCCGGCGGCGGTGAATGAACTGGTGGCGAAGAAGCTCGGCCTCTGACCCCCGAAAGCCCCGCGGAACGCGGGGCTTGTTTTTTCCCGCATCGCCCCCATCTCGGTCTCTCCATCGTTTATTGACGCGCATGACGGGAAGGCCTAGAGCGGCGCAGTTCCACCGGCCAGATGCCCGGCCCCAGATGCACGGCCGCAATGCCAGACGAGGTTCAGCAATGCAGTCCTACGAATACAATGTGATTCCCGCTCCCTCGCGCGGCGAAAAGGAACGCGGCCTGAAGACCGGGGCCGAACGCTTCGCCCATGCGCTGACGCAGGTGATGAATGAAATGGCCCGCGACGGCTGGGAATACTGGCGCGCCGATACCCTGCCCGCCGAGGAACGTACCGGCCTGACGTCGAAAACGACCGTCTTCCACAATCTGCTGGTGTTCCGCCGTCCGGTTCAGGGGGGCGGCGCCCCGCAGGCCATTGCCGCGATTTCGGCCCCCACGCAGGAACAGCCGCGCAGCGGCCACCTGTCGGCCTTCGCCCCCGAGGGCAGGGCACCGCGCCTTGGCCCGGCGGAAGAGGCCGAGGCCTGACATCCGCGGCATCCGGGGGCTTTTGACCTTACAAGTCCCGCCATTTCCCCTAAACTGCCTCGCCCGAGTCGGACGCCCCGCGCCCCGGCTCCGGCGCCGCTTCCGCCCCGGAACCGGCCTGAGGAATGACGACCAGAACACGAGGTAAGGATGAGCACGGGCGATCCCTTCGGCTTCAACATCTCGGCAGCCGCCGACAAGAAGCGGCGCACCAAAGGCAGGCGCGGCATGTCCGGCGCTTTCGAGACCTCGACCCGGAAGTGCGACCATGAAGGCTGCAACGAACCCGGTCAGTATCGCGCGCCGAAAAGCCCCAAGGTGCTCGACGACTACTACTGGTTCTGCAAGGAACATATCCGCGAATACAATCTGAACTGGAACTATTTCCAAGGTCAGTCGGAAGAGGAATTCCAGCGCTTCCTCGACAATGCGACGGTCTGGGAACGGCCGACCAAGCCCTTTGGCCACAAGACGAAAGAGGAAATGGGCTGGGCGCGGCACGGGATCACCGATCCCCATGAAATGCTCGGCGCCAATGCGACGCAGAACCCGGGGCGCACTACGGTCGGACGCAAGCTGCCTCCGACGGAACGCCGCGCGCTCGACATCCTCGACGCCCGCGACACGATGAGCAAGACCGAGATCCGCGCCCAGTACAAGGCGCTGATCAAGGTGCTGCACCCCGACATGAACGGCGGCGACCGCTCGCAGGAGGAAATGCTGCAGGAGGTCGTCTGGGCCTGGGACCAGATCAAGGACAGCCGGAACTTCCGGTAGCTGCGCGATAGCCGGGGGCGCCGTCCCCGTCCGTTCCGGCATTCGGCGCGGCCTTCTTCCATGAAAGGCCACCTTATCGACGAAGCGGCCTTTGGCCTGCAGGCCGCCTGATCCGCATTCGACGGGGCGTCCTTCCACTGGAAGGCCACCTGATCCGCATTCGGCGGGGCATCCTTCCACTGGAAGGCCGCCTGATCCGCCTCATCCGGGGATATTCATGGAAGACGATAGCGGAGGGGCGCGACCCGAAACTCCGGCTACCGGACAGCCATCTGATCCGGGGTATCGAATAGTCCGGGCGCCGTGCTTCCTTACCAGTCCCTTGCCCGTCGTTTTTCCATAAATATCCCGGGGGTGAATTGGCCGAAGGCCAAGAGGGGGCTGGCCCCCTGCCCCCCTTGCCGTCAGCCGGCCACCGGGTCCTTGCGGAACAAACCGATCACCGGCCCGACGATCCATTTCGCCACGGGAATCATCAGCGCCCCATACACCACGCCGAAGATGCCGTCGCAGAGCGCCGTCACCCCCCAACTCACAGCACCCTGAAAATCCGCGGGCATCCGGTGGGCGAGGGTTTCGGCCAGATAATGGATCGCCTCGTAGGGCACGGCCCAGAAGGTTTCGGCCGCGCCATGCAGCACGATGCTGCCGCCCACCCAGAGCATCGCCGCCGTGCCGACGATCATCAGCGCCTTCATGAAGCCCGGCATCACCCGCACCAGCCCGCGGCCAAAGGCCCGCGTCGCCCCGGCCCGTCCCTCGCGGGCAAGCCACAGCCCGATGTCGTCCGCCTTCACGATCAGCGCCACACCGCCATAGACGGCGATGGTGATGCCGATGCCGACGATCGCCAGAACCAGCGCCTCCATCCAGATCGGCTGGCCCTGCGGCAATGCGGCCAGCGCGATGGTCATGATCTCGGCCGATAGGATGAAATCGGTCTTGACCGCGCCGGCGACCTTGGACTGCTCCAGCTCGGTCGGATCGCCCTTGGCATCCACATCCTCATGCGCCTCGCCGGGCCAGAGCGCGTGGAAGACCTTTTCCGCCCCCTCGAAACACAGGTAGCTGCCGCCCAGCATCAGGAGCGGCGTGATCGCCCATGGCGCGAAGGACGACAGCAGCAACGCCAGCGGCAGCAGGATGACCAGCTTGTTGCGGATCGAGCCGAGCGCGATCTTGCCGACGATCGGCAGTTCCCGCGCGGCGGCGAAGCCCTGCACGTATTTCGGCGTCACCGCCGCGTCGTCGATGACTGCGCCCGCGGCCTTCGCCCCGGCCTTCGCGGCCTGCCCCGCGACATCGTCGACCGAAGCCGCCGCGATCTTGGCGATCCCCGCCACGTCATCCAGCAATGCGAGCAAACCGCTCATTCCGCCCCCTGTTCTTCCCGCCCCGATCCGCAATCTAGGGGCGGAGTGCCGCGCCGGCAATGCGGCCCGCGCAAGCGTCGCCCCTTGCACGCGGGCGCAGTTTGTTCCACAACACCAAGGGAAATCCGGCGCGACAGCGGCGCCAGCGGAAGGAAGGCCCGGACATGCTCGACATCACTGCGAAACCCACCGAAGAAATCGATGTGCGCGAAGTCTTCGGCATCGACAGCGACATGAAGGTCAAGGGCTTCGCCGAACGCACGGAACGGGTGCCCGAACTCGACGCGACCTACAAGTTCGACCGGGACACCACGCTCGCCATCCTTGCGGGCTTTGCCTACAATCGCCGCGTCATGATCCAGGGCTATCACGGCACCGGGAAATCCACGCATATCGAACAGGTCGCGGCGCGGCTGAACTGGCCCACCGTGCGGGTCAACCTCGACAGCCACGTGTCGCGGATCGACCTGATCGGCAAGGACGCGATCAAGCTGGTCGACGGCAAGCAGGTGACGGTGTTCCAGGAAGGCATCCTGCCTTGGGCGCTGCGCAACCCCGCCGCGATCATCTTCGACGAATATGACGCGGGCCGCGCCGATGTGATGTTCGTGATCCAGCGTGTTCTGGAGGCGGACGGCAAGCTGACGCTGCTCGACCAGAACGAGGTCATCACCCCGAATCCCTATTTCCGCCTGTTCGCCACGGCGAATACCGTGGGTCTGGGCGACACGACCGGGCTCTATCACGGCACGCAGCAGATCAACCAGGGCCAGATGGACCGCTGGTCGCTGGTGGCGACGCTGAACTACCTGAACCATGACGCCGAGGTGGCGATCGTCCTGTCAAAGGCGCCCACCTACAACACCGAGGAAGGCCGCAAGACCATCAACCGCATGGTCCATGTCGCCGCGCTGACCCGGCAGGCCTTCATGAACGGCGACCTGTCCACCGTGATGTCGCCGCGCACCGTCATCGCCTGGGCGCAGAACGCGACGATCTTCCGCTCGGTCGGCTATGCCTTCCGGCTGACATTCCTGAACAAATGCGACGAACTCGAACGCCCGATCGTGGCCGAGTTCTATCAGCGCCTGTTCGATGAGGAACTGCCCGAATCCGCGGCGGTCGTCTCGCCGAAATGAGCCTTGGGCGTGCGGTCCTGACCGCGCTGACACTGGCGCTGGCCGGGACCGGCCCCGGGGTGGCTCAGACGCCGACCCCGGCCCCGCAGGCCCCTGCGCCCGCCGGGGAAGAGGACGAAGACACCGCCCAGATCTACGCCTATTGCGCCGCGATGTTCGGCACCCTGCGCAAGGAACAGCCGGCGATGGTGGCGGGGATTTCCCCCACCGTCGATCAGGCCCTGCGGGCCGAGGCCGAAAAGCGCGTGCCGCAATGGCAGATGGGGCTGGCCCTACGCAAGGCGCAGATGAGCGGCGCGGGCGATGCGCGCCAGCTTGTCGGCAAGCGCGCCCTGTTGGACCGGATGAAGCCCGAGAAGGACAGCCGCGACGTGGCTGTCGCCTTCGCCCGCTGCTGGGAGCTGATCCAGCCGTGGATGCGTCCGGGGACGGGACGCAAAACGGGCTGATCCTAGCGGGCGGTTCAGGACCGGGATCGCGCGACATGCGGATGGGGAGAAAGGGGGCGCTGCCCCCTCGGCGCAAGCGCCTCACCCCCGGGATATTTATGGAAACACGAAAGCAGCAGATCGCGCCGGGTGGTTTCCGTGATGTGCAACGGTCAGCGGCACCGGCGTGGGAATGCCATGTTCCGTGGACGTAGCGCCCGGAGGGAGGCCGGTTCAGGCGCGGGCGGCCTTGGTCGCGCGCCCCCACCAGGCGATGTCCTCCAGCAGGGCCTTGGCCGAGCCTTCCAGATGGGACGCGATTTCCGACATCTCGCCGTTCTGCCCAAGCGGCGAGATGGCCATGAAATCGCCGCCGCCGATATGCACCGCGTTGCGCACCGGCACCATCTGCAATTCGACGGCGATCAGGCGCAGATGCTCGATCGCGCGGGCCGCGCCGACACCGCCATAGCCCACCGCGCCCATCGGCTTGTGCGCCCATTCGACATAGGCCTGATCCAGCGCGTTCTTCAGCGCCCCGGGGATCGAATGGTTGTATTCCGCCGTGACGAAGATGTAGCCGTCGAACTCGGCGATCTTCTTTTGCCAGGCGACCGCCTCGGGCGATTGCGAGGGCACCCAGGCGTTCGATGCCGTCTCGTTGAAGAACGGCAGGTCGAAGTCGCGCAGGTCGAGCACCTCGAACGTCAGGTCCGGCCGTTCGGTGGCGGCGAAATCGGCGAACCATTGCGCCGGCTTGTCGGCCAGCCGCGTGTCGCGGGTCGAGCTGATGATGATGGCGATTTTCAGTGGGTCGGTCATGTCCGTCTCCTGTTCCGTTGGGTCCTGTGCGGGGGCTCCGACAGGTTAGCCGCACAACGCGCGGTGCAGGGATTTGTTTCGGTGCAACCGCGCACGGACCCCCTGCGCGACGGAACATCCCCGCCGCGATCACCTGTCGCGGATCACCGTGCCAATCCTCTTGCCGAAGGGCCTTTGGGGTGATTTACCAGAAGCCATGAAAAAGCCCGTCGACAATCCCGCCGATCCTTTCAAACGTGCCCTCGCCGAGGCCACGAAGACGCTTGCCGCCGATCCAGATCTGACGGTGACCTATTCGGTGGATCCCTCGGGCGTTTCGGGCGAGACGATGCGCCTGCCGCAGGTCAGCCGCCGCATGACCCGCGAGGAGGTGCTGCTCGCCCGTGGCACGGCGGATGCGCTGGCGCTGCACCAGCGCCACCACGATGCCGCCGTCGGCTCGCGCTACCTGCCGCAGGGCGACATGGCGAAATCGCTCTACGAGGCGATGGAGACGGCGCGGTGCGAGGCGCTTGGCGCGCGCGACATGCCGGGCACGCTGACCAATATCGACGCGAAGATCGCCTGGGACGCCGACCGGCGCGGCTACGGCCAGATCCGGTCGCAGGATCAGGCGCCGCTGGCCGTGGCGGCGGGCTATCTGGTGCGGGAACTGGCGACGGGGCGCAAGCTGCCGCCCGCGGCGGAAAACGTGCTGGACCTGTGGCGGCCGTTCCTCGACCAGTCGGCGGGGGGCGAGCTTGGGCGGATCAACGAATTGCTGGCCGACCAGACCGCCTTCGCCAAGCTGGCGCGCAAGGTGATCTCGGATCTCGGCTATGGCGACCAGCTGGGCGAGGATCCGGACACGCCGAACGAGGATGAGGCCGACGACCAGCAGGACGCCGAGAACGATCCCGAAAGCTCGCAAGACCAGGACATGGACGACAGCGAGGAGGATGACGGCGAGTCGCAATCCGAACGCGCGCAGGAGGAACAGCAGGATCAGGCCACCGCCACCGCGACGACCGAGGAGATCTCGGACGATCAGGACGGCGAAGAGGTCGAGATGCCGCAGTCCGACGCGCCGCCCGAGCCGCAGCCCGCGCCGCCCGCCTCGCAGGCCGATCCGAACTACAAGATCTACACCACCGAATTCGACGAGGAGATCCGGGCCGAGGATCTGGCCGAGCCGGTCGAGCTGGAACGGTTGCGCGCCTATCTGGACCAGCAGCTCGAACCGCTGAAGGGCGCGGTGAGCCGGCTGGCGAACAAGCTGCAACGGCGTCTGCAGGCGCAGCAGAACCGCAGCTGGGAATTCGACCGCGAGGAAGGCACGCTCGACGCCGGGCGGCTGGCGCGCGTCGTGGCGAACCCGACCACGCCCCTGTCGTTCAAGGTCGAGAAGGACACCGAATTCCGCGACACGGTGGTGACGCTGCTGCTGGACAATTCCGGCTCGATGCGCGGACGGCCGATTTCCATCGCGGCGATCTGCGCCGATGTGCTGGCACGGACGCTGGAACGCTGCTCGGTCAAGGTGGAGATCCTCGGCTTCACCACCCGCGCCTGGAAGGGCGGCCAGTCGCGCGAAAAATGGCTGGCGGCGGGGCGGCCCGCCCTGCCCGGCCGGCTGAACGACCTGCGCCACATCATTTACAAGCAGGCCGACGCGCCCTGGCGGCGCGCGCGGGCGAACCTTGGCCTGATGATGAAGGAAGGCCTGCTGAAGGAGAACATCGACGGCGAGGCGCTGGAATGGGCGCATCGGCGGATGATCGGGCGCGCCGAATCGCGCAAGATCCTGATGGTGATTTCCGACGGCGCGCCGGTCGATGATTCGACGCTGAGCGTCAATCCGGCGAATTTCCTTGAAAAACACCTGCGCGACGTGATCGCCATGGTGGAACGGCGCAAGGCGGTGGAGCTGATCGCCATCGGCATCGGCCATGACGTGACGCGCTACTATCAGCGCGCGGTGACGATCACCGATGTGGAACAGCTGGCCGGCGCGATGACCGAACAGCTGGCCGCGCTGTTCGAGGCCGATCCGCGCGCCCGCGCCCGCGCCATGGGCGGCCGGCGATAGCGGAGGGACCGATGTTTCAGGAGTTTTCGGCAAAGACCTCGCCCGAATTCGGGGCCGCGCGACTGGCGGCCTTGCGGGCGGAACTGGCGAAGGCCGGGCTCGACGCCTTCATCGTGCCCCGCGCCGATGCCTGGCAGGGCGAATATGTGACCGAGGCGGATGCCCGGCTGGCATGGCTGACGGGCTTCACCGGCTCGGCCGGGTTCTGCATCGTGACGCAGGATCGCGCCGGGGTGTTCGTCGACGGACGCTACCGCGTTCAGGTCCGGGCCGAGGTCGACCTTGAGGCCTTCACCCCCGTCGACTGGCCCGAAACCCTGCCCGGCCCCTGGCTCGCCCAGTGCCTGCCCGCCGGATCGAAGGTCGGTTTCGACCCCTGGCTGCATACGAGGCGCGAGATCGAGGCGATCGCCACCGCCGCGAAGGATATCGCCCTTGTCGCAAGCCCGAATCCGGTCGATGCGATCTGGACCGACCGCCCCGCCCCGGCGGCGGCTCCGGTACGCCTGCACCCGATCGAATTTGCCGGCGAAAGCGCCGCCGCCAAGCGCGCCCGCATCGGCGACGAGATCGCCCGTCTGGGTGCCGTCTGCGCGGTGCTGACGCTGCCCGATTCCATTTCGTGGCTGCTGAACATCCGCGGCGCCGACGTGCCGCGCAATCCGGTGGTCCAGTCCTTCGCCATCCTGTACGACACCGGCCGTGTCGCGCTGTTCGCCGATCCGGCGAAGTTCGGCGCCGAGGTGCTGGCCGCGCTTGGCCCCGATGTCGAGCTGCTGCCGATCGGCACCTTCGCCGAGGCGCTGGAGGATCTGGCGGGGCCGGTGCTGGTCGATCCGGCCTCGGCGCCGCTAGCCGTCTGGCAGGCGCTGGACGCGGCGGGGGTTGCCACGCTCGCCGGTGCCGATCCCTGCATCCTGCCCAAGGCGCGCAAGAACCCGGCCGAGATCGCCGGGATGGAGGCCGCCCATCTGCGCGACGGCGTGGCGATGACGGAATTCCTGTGCTGGCTGGACCGCGAGGGGCCGAAGGGCCATCTGACCGAGATCGACGTGGTCACCGCGCTCGAAGGCTTCCGGGCCGAGACGAACGCGCTGCTGGACATCAGCTTCGACACGATCTGCGGGGCGGGCGAACATGGCGCGATCGTCCATTACCGGGTGAACGAAAAGACCAACCGGCCGGTCCGCCCGGGGGAAATCCTGCTGGTCGATTCGGGCGCGCAATATATCGACGGCACGACCGACATCACCCGAACGGTGGCGATCGGCCCGGTGCCCGAAGCGGCGAAGGAACCCTTCACCCGCGTCCTGCGCGGCATGATCACCATCGAGCGCGCGCGCTGGCCCAAGGGGCTTGCGGGGCGCGACCTCGACGCGCTCGCCCGCGCGCCCCTGTGGGAGGCCGGGCTCGACTACGACCACGGCACCGGGCATGGCGTCGGCGCGGCGCTCTGCGTCCATGAGGGGCCGGCGCGGATTTCGCGCATCTCAGAAATCCCGCTCGAACCCGGCATGATCCTGTCGGACGAACCCGGCTATTACCGCGAGGGCGCCTTCGGCATCCGGCTCGAAAACCTCGTGCTGACCAGTGAGGCCCCGGAGCTTCCGTGCGCCGATCCGCAGCGCAGGATGCTCGCCTTCCGCAACCTGACCTGGGTGCCGTTCGACACGCGGCTGATCTCGGTCGAGCTTCTGTCGCGGGCGGAACGCGACTGGCTGAACGCCTATCACGCCGAGGTGCTCGCGCGCATCGGCCCGCATCTGCGGCCCGCCACGCAGGACTGGCTGAACACCGCATGCGCCCCCGTCTGAGGGCGCAAGGGGGCGCTGCCCCCGTCTCTTTCAGAGACTCCCCCGGGATATTTATGGAAGAATGAAGGCCAGCATTTCTTCCGATCCGGCCCGGCAAGGGTGATGGCCTGTTTCCAATCATCTTTCCACAAATATCCCGGGGGTGAATGCCCGGCACGGGCAGAGGGGGCGGCGCCCCCTTGCGCGCCCGGTTTCGGAACGACCGGCGAAGATGGGCGCGGATCGGCGGTTTGCCGTCACCGCTCCGTGTGGTGCGCCCGTGGCTCTTTCCTCCGCGACCGCATCGTCCTATGAGGGAGCCGATATTCAAGGTCGGAGGAAGAAATGGGTCTCGAACAGGCGATCCCGGCCCTCGAAGCCCTGTTGGGCGAACGGGTCAGCCGCAAACATGCCGATCGCGATCAGCATGGCCATTCGGAAACGTGGTTCCCGCTGACCCTGCCCGATGCGGTGGTCTGGCCGCTGTCGGCCGAAGAGGTCTCGGCGGTGCTGAAGATCTGCGCGCGCGAAGGGGTGCCGGTCATCGCCTGGGGCACGGGGACCTCGCTTGAAGGGCATTCGCTGGCGACGCAGGGCGGGATCACGCTCGATCTGAGCCGCATGGACCGGATCGTCGAAGTCGCGCCCGAGGACCGTCTGGTCCGCGTGCAGCCCGGTGTCACCCGCGTCGCGCTGAACACCGAGCTGCGGGCGACGGGGCTGTTCTTTCCGGTCGATCCGGGGGCGGATGCCTCGCTCGGCGGCATGGCCTCGACCCGCGCCTCGGGGACGACGGCGGTGCGCTACGGCACGATGCGCGACAATGTGGCGGCGCTGGAGGTGGTGCTGGCCGACGGGCGGATCATCCGCACCGGCTCGGGCGCGGTGAAATCCGCCTCGGGCTACGATCTGACGGCGCTGATGCTGGGGGCCGAGGGCACGCTTGGCATCATCACCGAACTGACCCTGCGCCTGCATGGCCTGCCCGAGGCAGTGTCCTCGGCCATCTGCGCCTTCGATACGCTGGAGGCGGCGGTCGAAACCGTGCAGATGACGATCCAGATGGGGATCCCGATGGCGCGGATCGAATTCGTCGATGCCGAGATCGCGCGGATCTTCAACCGGATCAACCACACGACGATGCCGGAAAAGCCGCATCTGATGATCGAGTTCCACGGATCCGAGGCCTCGGTCGCCGAGGACAGCCGCCGCTTCGGCGAGGTGGTGGCCGAGATGGGCGGCGCCGATTTCCAATGGGCCACGACGACCGAGGACCGCAACCGCCTGTGGACCATCCGCCATGCCGCCTATGCGGCTTGCATCGCCTCGCGCCCCGGCTGCATGGGGCTGGTGACGGATGTCTGCGTGCCGATCTCGCATCTCGCCGAGGCCGTCGCGCGAGCGCGGGACATGATCGCGGAGGCCGGGCTTGTGGGGCCGATCCTTGGTCATGTGGGCGATGGCAATTTCCATGCCATCCTGCTGCTGGATCGGGACAACGCCGATGAGCTTGCGCGGGCGAAGGATCTGGCCCATGCTCTGGCGGAGATGGCGCTGACCATGCATGGCACGATCACCGGCGAACACGGGATCGGTGTCGGCAAGCGCGGGTTGATGCGCGATGAACATGGTGCGGCCTGGGACGTGATGGGGCAGATCAAGGCGGCGCTCGATCCGCTGAACATCCTCAACCCGGGCAAGGTCGTGCCGGATCGGGAGGGAGTCTGATGGCGCTTGCATCCCCCGAAGACCTGCCGCGCGCCTTTGCCCTGACATGGGGCGCGCGCGATGCCTTGGGGCTGGCTGACATGTTCGCCCCGGATGCGGAATTCCTGAGCCTCACCGGCGGATCGGCGGAGGGGCGGGACGAAATCGCGGAACTCTTCGCCGGTGAACTGGCGGGGGCTTTCGCCCGTGCGCGGCTGGTGACCGGCAAGACCCGGCTCCGCCCGATCGTGCCCGAGGTCGTGGTGATGTCGCAGCGATTCGTCCTGTCGGGGATCGTGCGGGCGGATGGAACCGATGCCGGGCGGATCGGCGCGATCCTGTGCGCGACGCTGGCCCATACCGCCGAGGGCTGGCTGATCGTCGCGGCGCAATTCGTGGTCGAGGCGTCTTAGGCCCTTCCGGGGCCGGATGCGTCTGCGGATGGGGAGAGAGGGGGCCAGCCCCCTCGGCGCAAGCGCCTCACCCCCGGGATATTTTCGGAAAGATGAAAGGCAACGGGCCGAGGCTGTGTCGAAACCCGGTTCTGGCGACACGGCAGAGAATGCGATTCTCCACAGCGGATCCCATGTCCATATCGACGCGCGTCGATGGCCTGCGGGCTGACTTCGCGAGGGAATTTATTTCAATGTCATGAAGGCGAGTGTCCACACCGCCTCGGCCCGGGTTTTGAAATCAGGCCCCACAGGAGCGATAGCCGTTCCGCAAGGTGCCGGAGGTACTCTGGCGATGTGTGGTGAGCGGCCCGCAAGGGCCGCTCACGCCGTCGATTATCCGATGCGGTAGTTCGGGCTTTCGCGGGTGATCTGCACGTCGTGGACGTGGCTTTCCTTCAGCCCCGCGCCGGTGATGCGGACGAATTCGCAGCCGCCGCGCATCTGCGCGACCGTCGCGCTGCCGGTGTAGCCCATCGCCGCGCGCAGGCCCCCCACCATCTGGTGCAGCACCGTGGCGACGGAGCCCTTGTAGGGCACCTGCCCCTCGATCCCTTCGGGCACCAGCTTGTCGGAGGCGGCGTCCTTCTGGAAATAGCGGTCGGCCGAGCCGCGCGCCATCGCGCCGAGCGAGCCCATGCCGCGATAGGATTTGTAGCTGCGGCCCTGATAGAGGATCACCTCGCCCGGCGCTTCATCGGTGCCGGAGACGGCCGAGCCGACCATCGCGCAGCTTGCGCCCGCCGCGATCGCCTTGGCGAAATCGCCGGAATACTTGATCCCGCCATCGGCGATGATCGGCACATCGCCCGCGCCCGAAACCGCATCCATGATTGCCGTGAGCTGCGGGACGCCGACGCCGGCGACGATCCGCGTGGTGCAGATCGAACCCGGGCCGATGCCGACCTTGACCGCATCCGCGCCCGCGTCGATCAGCGCGCGGGTGGCGGCGGCGGTCGCCACGTTGCCGGCGCAGACCTGCACGTCCTCGCGGTATTTCTTGATCCGCTCGACCGCCATGGCGACGCCCGCCGAATGGCCATGCGCCGTGTCGATCACGATCAGGTCGCAGCCCGCCTCGATCAGCGCCTTCGAGCGTTCGAACCCCTCGTTCCCCACGGTCGAGGCGGCGGCGGCGCGCAGGCGGCCCTTGGAATCCTTGGTCGCCAGCGGATGCAGGACCGACTTTTCGCTGTCCTTCAGGGTCAGCAGGCCGGTCAGGCGGCCTTCGCCATCGACGACCAGCAGCTTTTCGATCCGGCGCGCCTTCATCAGGTTCATCGCTTCGTCGCGGTCGGCGGGTTCGTGCAGGATGGCAAGGTTGTCGCTTGTCATCAGCGCCCGGATCGGGGTCCGGTCATCGGTGGCGAAGCGCATGTCGCGGTTGGTCACGATGCCGACGACGCGGCCGGTTTCATCGGTGACCGGGAAGCCCGAGACATTGTAACGTTTGACCAGCGCCTTGGCATCGGCCAGCGTCTGGTCCGCCGTCAGCGTGATCGGGTTGTAGACGATGCCGGATTCGAACCGCTTGACGCGGCTGACCTCTTCGGCCTGCTGCTCGATCGTCAGGTTGCGGTGGATGACCCCCATGCCGCCGGCCTGCGCCATGGCGATGGCCATCGAGGATTCGGTGACCGTATCCATCGCCGAGGACAGAAGGGGGATGTTCAGCCGGATCGACCGCGTGACGAAGGTCGAAACATCGGCCTCCGACGGCAGCACCGAGGAAGCGGCGGGAACGAGAAGAACATCGTCGAAGGTGAGCGCCTCGCGAATCTGCATCGGAATCTCCTTACAGGGAACGTTTGGCAAGCCCCTGTTTCACGCATGGGGGCGGAATGCAAGGGGCTGGCGGCCCGGTCACGCAAAAAGGATCGCCGCGCAACCCGGAAATGTGTCGGGCACAGGATCGCGTTGGCGTTCGGGGCCGTGCCCGGCTATGCGGGGCGGGCAACCGAACGGACAGACCATGCCGCCCAAGCCCGCCCTGATGACGCCCCTTGCCTGGATCCTGCTTGGCGGGCTGGCGCTGTTGTGGGGCACCTCGTTCCTCAGCAACCGGCTGGCCCTGCAGGGGATGGGGCCGATGACGGTGGTGGCGATCCGCACCGGCGGCGCGGCGGTGCTGCTGTGGATCGCGGTGCTGGTGCAGCGCAGCCCGCTGCCGCGCGACCCGCGGGTGATCCCGCGGTTCCTGTTCATCGGGCTCCTGAACTGCGCCCTGCCCTTCGGGCTGATCGTCTGGGGGCAGCAGTTCATCGCCTCGGGGCTGGCGGGCATCCTGAACGCCAGCGCGGCGCTGTTCGGGGTGGCGGTGGCGGCGATGGTCTTTCGCGACGAACACCTGACCCCGCGCCGCATCGCGGGCGTGACGGTGGGCTTTCTGGGCGTCGTCATCGCCAT
Organism: Paenirhodobacter populi; assembly: GCF_004022215.1. Lineage (GTDB taxonomy): Bacteria > Pseudomonadota > Alphaproteobacteria > Rhodobacterales > Rhodobacteraceae > Rhodobacter > Rhodobacter populi. The sequence continues at coordinate 287,499 of NZ_SAUZ01000001.1, read as the reverse complement.
CGGGCCCGAGGCCCTGCGGGGGCTGAACCTGACCTCGGCCGGGCAGTTCGCCATTGTCGGCGCCTCGCTGTGCTATGCCTTCGGCGGCGCCTATACCCGCGTCGCCGCGCGCGGCATCGCCCCCGGGGTCGCGGCCGCCGGGATGCTGACGGCGGCGGCGGTCTGGATGATTCCGGCGATGCTGATCTTCGAGGGCGCGCCCCGCTTCGACTGGCCGCTACGGGTTGATCTGGCGCTGCTGTGGCTGGTGATCGGCTGCACGGTGGCGGCCTATCTGCTGTATTTCCGGCTGCTGGCGATCGCCGGATCGGGGAACACCTCGCTCGTCACGCTGCTGATCCCGCCGGTCGCGATCACCGCCGGCACGGTCGCCTTCGGCGAGCGGCTGACGGTCTCGGAACTGCTGGGCTTCGCCGTCATCGCCGCCGGGCTGTGCATCCTGAACGGCTGGCCCCTGCGCATGAAACCCCGTGACGTGCAGCGCCGCGCGCGCTAAACGGGGGCAAAACCGGGGGTTCGGATGATCTATCGCAATCGTGCGGAATGGCTGGCGGCCGAAAATCGCCGCGTGCTGATGTTCGGCATGTCGGGTCTGGGGAAGACCTGGCTTGCCTCGATGCTGCGCGCCTCGCCCTCCGGGTGGTTCCACTATTCCGTCGATTACCGGATCGGCACCCGCTACATGGGCGAATACATCGCCGACAACTTCAAGCGCGAGGCGATGAAGAACCCGTTCCTGCGCGAATTGCTGATGTCGGATTCGGTCTATATCGCCTCGAACATCACCTTTGAAAATCTGGCGCCGCTGTCCACATATCTGGGCAAGCCCGGCGATCCGGCGAAGGGCGGGCTGAGCTTTGCCGAATACCGACACCGGCAGGATCAGCACCGCGTCGCGGAAACCTCGGCGCTGCTCGACACGACGCATTTCATCTCCCGCGCGCAGGACATCTACGGCCTGCCGCATTTCATCTGCGATTCCGGCGGCTCGATCTGCGAGGTGGTCGATCCCGACGATCCGCAGGACCCGATCCTGCGCGAGCTTTCCGCCCATTCGCTGATGGTCTGGATCGAGGGCTCCGACGCCCATACCGAGGAACTCGTCCGCCGCTTCGACCGCGCGCCGAAGCCGATGTATTACCAGCCCGGTTTCCTGACCCGGATGTGGGACCAATACCGCGCCGAACGGAACGAAACCGAGGATCAGGTCGATCCCGACGCCTTCGTGCGCTGGACCTACCGGCAGGCGCTCGACCATCGCCAGCCGCGCTATGCGGCGATGGCCCGCAACTGGGGGATTGCCGTCAAGGCCGAGGATGTCGCCCTTGTGCGCGACGAAAAAGACTTTACATCGCTGATCGCCGCGGCGCTGCCTGCCGCGTAACCGGAGAAAGAAGATGCCCATCACCCTGCCCGAGACGCTTCCCGCCTTTGACATCCTGTCGAAGGAAGGCGTCATGGTGATGAGCCCCGGCCGCGCCGCGCAGCAGGACATCCGACCCCTGCGGATCGCGCTCCTGAACCTGATGCCGAAGAAGATCCAGACGGAAAACCAGTTCGCCCGGCTGATCGGCGCGACGCCCTTGCAGATCGACTTCCACCTGATCCGCATCACCTCGCACCACGCCCGGAACACCGCCGCCGAGCATATGGAGGCCTTCTACCGCCCCTTCGCCGAGGTCGAGGCCTCGGGCGAGAAATTCGACGGGCTGATCGTCACCGGCGCCCCGATCGAGCAGCTGTCGTTCGAGGAGGTCACCTACTGGGACGAACTCCAGCGGATCTTCGACTGGACGCAGAGCCATGTGTTCTCCACCTTCGGCGTCTGCTGGGGGGGCATGGCGATGGCCTATCACTTCCACGGAATCCGCAAGCATCTGCTCGACCGCAAGGCCTTCGGTTGCTACCGGCACCGCAATCTGGCGCCCTGCTCGCCCTATCTGCGCGGGTTTTCGGATGACGTGCTCGTCCCCGTCAGCCGCTGGACGGAAATGCATCAGGCGGAATTCGACGCGGCGGGGCTGAAGACGCTGATCGCCTCGGACGAGACCGGCCCCTGTCTGGTCGAGGATCCCTGTCACCGCGCGCTGTATGTGTTCAACCATTTCGAATACGATTCCGGCACGCTGAAAGAGGAATATGACCGCGACGTCGCCGCCCACCGGGCGATCAACGTGCCGCGGAACTATTACCCCGACGACGATCCCTCGAAACAGCCGTCGAACCGCTGGCGCAGCCATGCGCATCTGCTCTACGGCAACTGGATCAACGCGATCTATCAGGACACCCCCTACGACCTGACTCGGATCGGCGCCTGAGACCGGCCACCTCTTCTCCCTTCGTGTTTCCATAAATATCCCGGGATGAGGCGGATCAGGCAGCCTTCCAGTGGAAGGATGCCCCGCCGAATGCGGAACGCACGAGGGGGCTGGCCCCCTGCCACGGTGCCGCCTTGCGCGGCCTTGCGGCGCGTCTCCCCCGTCCTATAGTGAACCCGGCCCCAATACCCGCGAGGATCCCATGGGAAAGAACGACAAGCCGGCCCCCGCGGCCGTCCCGCTGCTCGACGGCATCCCCTATGTCGGCGAGATCACCAACTACCTCAATACCGAGGCGCCCGAGGCCGTCCGCAAGGCCATCGCCACTGCCAAGCCGGACGAGATCCTGTCGAAATCCTATCCCTACCGGGAAGAGATGAAGCGCAAGGACTATGAAAGCCACATGGCCGCGCTTCAGGTCGAGCTGGTGAAGATGCTGTGGGACCTGAAGGCCACGGGCAAGCGGCTCGCCGTGATCTTCGAGGGCCGCGACGCCGCCGGCAAGGGCGGCACGATCGACCGGCTGCGCGAAAACCTCAACCCCCGCTCGGCCTATATCGTCGCTTTGCCGAAGCCCGACGAACGCGAGCAGACGCAATGGTACTTCCAGCGCTACGTCGACTGGCTGCCGGCCGCGGGCGAGATCGCGATCTTCGACCGGTCCTGGTACAACCGCGGCGTGGTGGAACATGTCTTCGGCTTCTGCACCGATGAACAGCGCCGGAACTTCTTTCGCCAGCTGCCGGATTTCGAACATCTGCTGGTCGAGGAAGGCCTGATCCTGGTGAAGATCTGGCTGTCGGTCGACCGGGCGGAGCAGCTCAAGCGTTTCCTCGACCGCGAAAGCGATCCGCTGAAGCAGTGGAAGCTCAGCCGGATCGACGTCGACGGGCTGCGGAAATGGGATGAATACACCATCGCCATCCGCGAAACGCTGGAACGGTCGCATACCGGCTACGCGCCGTGGACGGTGATCCGCTCGGACGACAAGAAGCGCGCCCGGATCGCCGCGATCCAGTCGGTGCTGCATGCGATCGACTATGCCCGCAAGGACAGGGATGCGATCGGCAAGATCGACGACAGCATCTGCGGCGGGCTCGATCTGCTGAGCTGATGGAAAAGCGCGGCTATCACCACGGCAACCTGCGGCAGGCGCTGATCGAGGCCGCGCTGCGCCTGATCGAGAAGAACGGCCCGACGGGCTTTTCGCTCAGCGAGGCGGCGAAGGATGCGGGCGTGACGCCCGCCGCCGTCTATCGCCATTTCGCCGGGCGCGAGGATCTGATCGCGGAATGCGCGCGGCAGGGCTATCAGATCTTCGCCGATCTGATGGAACATGCGTGGAACGGCGGCGCGCCCTCGGCGCTGGCGGCGTTCGGGGCGACGGGGCGGGCCTATCTGGCCTTCGCCCGCCGCTTTCCCGGCCATTACGTCGCGATGTTCGAAAGCGGCATTTCCCCGAACCGCAGCCCCGACCTTGCCGCCGCCGCGGGGCGGGCCGAACAGGTGATCCTGAACGCGACCGAGGCGCTGACCCGCCATATCCCCGAGGCCCGCCGCCCGCCGCCCCGCATGGTCGCCGCCCATATCCGCGCGATGAGCCATGGCGTGGTCGAGCTTTACGCCCGCGCGCCGGGCGGCGCCGCGCCCTACACGCCCGAGGATCTGTTGGAATCGGGGATCGGCATCTATCTGCGCGGGCTCGGCCTGCTGCCACCCGATACCTGACCCCCGGAAATGACGAAGCCGGGCGGAACCCGCCCGGCCTCGTTCCCGTCCGCTGAACCGCTCCCGCGGAAACGCCCCTCAGAACCGGAAGGCCACGTTGGCGCCAAGCGTGGTCATGTTCAGATCCTCGCCCGTGCCGTCAAAGCCGTTCCCCTTGCGATAGGCGAGTTCCGAACCGACCGACCATTGGTCGCTGACCTGATATTTGACGCCGATACCGACCACCGGCAAGGTATCGGACTTGCCCTCTCCATCGACATCGGCCTTGACGTAGGAGGCCCCGAGCGTGCCGTAGGGCAGCCACCTGCCGTAGGGAACACCGGCGATCAGCTTCAGATCGGTAAAGTCCTTCACCTTGCCGGCATCGCCCTGATCCATGTTGGCCGCATTATAGGCAAGCTCGCCGCCCAGAACGAAATTGCCGTAATCCCTGATGTAACCCGCGTTCACGCCACCAAAGGCGCCATCCGTCGTCAGCAGTTCATCGGGCTTGCCGTAACCGAGTTGCAGCCCCGCGAAGAAGCCGTCCCAGTTGGCATTGGCAGGCACCACGACCGGCGCGGGCGCTACGGGCGCCTCGACCACCGGTGTATCGTAGCCGCCGGCGAAGGCCGCACCGCCGACAAGGACAAGACCGCTCGCCGCCATCAATATCCGTTTCATCATATTCCTCCTTTCGGGGAGTTCATGAAACCTGCCGGACGTCTCCGGCCTTCCTTCTGGAACCGGCCTTCGCACAAGACCGTTGCAGCACAGAGATTATGGCTCCCCGCCGGACGTTCAAGCCCCGTGTCGAAACATCCCCGGATCGGGCGCGCATCCGGCCCCGCCTCCGTCATGAAAATGCAGCATTTCCGCGCCGGAAAGCGGAGAAAGGCGCGACCCCGACTCACGCAATTTTGACTGGGCGCGTCGGTGCTACAGCTCCTTCGCGGTCATCCTTTCCGCCAGCGCCCGTCCAAGCGCCGCCGAGGTTTCCTCGAACACCGCGTTGAAGGCGTCGAACTCCGCCCGCAGAAGCTGCCGCCCGGGAACGGAGCCGCTGAACTCCGCAAGGCGGTCGATATCCCCAAGGCTCAGGGGGCCGTAGGCCTCGAACAGATAGCCTTCGAGCCATCCCGTCACCTCGCCGCGGATGTCTTCCTCCTGCGCGGCGACATCGGCGAGCATGTCCGCATCGCCGACCGGATCCGGAAAGGCGCCACCCGCCACCATCGCGCGGTAGAGCGCCAGATTGGCGTTCATCCCGCCGATGACATTCGCCTCGACCAGATCGGCGGCGGCGATCACCCGCCGCACCGCCGCGAGCTTCGGATCCCCGCGCCGGTCCGCGGCCTCTGCGGCCTCCATCGCCCGGTCCTCGGTCGCGGGGTCCAGAAGCATCCGGCGGACCTCGATCTCGCGCGCGACGATTCGGCGGCCGGAGTCCGAGGCGAGCCAGGCCTCGATCGCCCCCTGATCGGCCCCGGCAAGACCGGGCCGGAACCGGCGATCGAATTGCGGCAACAGCTGGGCCGGATCGTGGATCGCCGCGACCGTCGACCGCCAGCCGTCATCCGCCGGCTGGCCCAGCAGGTCCTCATGCAGGTCGGATCCGTAGGTGACCGCCTCCTGCTGCATGATCCCGAAAAGCGCCTCGAGACGCAGCAGATGGCCAAGCCGCGCCGGATCCGCCCGCCCGGCCAGCCCCGACAGGCAGACAAGGGCGAAGGCCAGCCCGAACAGCGACAGGCGCAGAGGAAGAGGAGCTTTCATCACGGTTCCCGCAGCAAAGGATTCGACAGCAGGATAGGCCGCCCCCGCGCCAGTCCAAAGCGCTTGCGAAGATCGCGGCGAGTTTCTTTTCGATCGTCGCCGGAAAGACAAAAAAGCGGTTGCGCCCCATCGCACGGCGGGCTAAATCCCGCTGCATCAGACGACCACCGACGCGGAGAGGTGCCGGAGCGGTCGAACGGGGCGGTCTCGAAAACCGTTGACCCTTCACGGGGTCCCAGGGTTCGAATCCCTGTCTCTCCGCCATTCTTCTGAAATCCCCTTGTTTATCAGCTACTTACAAGGCGACCTTAAAGTCGCCTCTGAAGGTTTGCGCCGACCCTCGGCCATCCGCAGCTGCGCGGTCATGCGCCGGGTGACGGGCATGAAAAAGGCGGCGATCGGAATCGCCGCCTGTCGGTTTCCCGCTGCGCCGCGGTCAGTCGGCGAAGGGGTCGGTGACCAGAATGGTGTCCTCTCGCTCCGGGCTGGTCGAGAGCATCGCCACCGGGCACTGGATCAGTTCCTCGATCCGGCGGACGTATTTCACCGCGGCCCCCGGCAGGTCGTTCCACGACCGCGCGCCTTGCGTCGATTCCGACCAGCCATCCAGTTCCTCGTAGATCGGCTGGGCCTTCGCCTGCAGGGCGGCCTGCGTCGGCAGGTAGTCGTATTCGACGCCATCGACCACATAGCCGGTGCAGATCTTGATCTTCTCGAACCCGTCCAGCACGTCGAGCTTGGTCAGCGCGATGCCCTTCATCCCCGACAGCGCGCAGGTCTGGCGCACCAGCACCGCGTCGAACCAGCCGCAGCGGCGCTTGCGCCCGGTGACGGTGCCGAATTCATGGCCGCGCGTGCCCAGACGGTTGCCATCCTCGTCATCGAGTTCGGTCGGGAACGGCCCCATGCCGACGCGCGTGGTATAGGCCTTGACGATGCCGAGCGAATAATCGACCGCATTCGGCCCAAGCCCGGTGCCCGTCGCCGCCTGCCCCGCGATCACATTCGACGAGGTGACATAGGGATAGGTGCCGAAGTCGATGTCCAGAAGCGAGCCCTGCGCCCCCTCGAACAGGATCCGCTTGCCGGCGCGGCGCAGCTCGTTCAGCACCTTCCACACGGGCGCGGCGTATTTCAGCACCTCGGGGGCGATGGCGCGCAGATCGTTCAGCAGCGCCTCGCGGTCGATCGCCTCAAGGCCCAGCCCCGCGCGCAGCGCGTTGTGATGGACCAGCGCCCGGTCGACCCGCTGTTGCAGCGTCTCGTCATCCGCAAGGTCGGCGACGCGGATCACCCGGCGCCCCACCTTGTCTTCGTAAGCCGGGCCGATGCCGCGGCCTGTGGTGCCGATCTTGGCGCTCGATCCCGTGGCCTGCGCCTCGCGCGCCCGGTCAAGCTCGCCGTGGAAAGGCATGATCAGCGCGGTGTTTTCCGCGATCATCAGGTTTTCCGGGGTGATCTTGACCCCAAGCGCGCGGATCCCGTCGATCTCCTTCAGCAGGTGCCAGGGGTCCAGCACGACGCCATTGCCGATCACCGACAGCTTGCCGCCCCGCACCACGCCCGAGGGCAGCGCGTTCAGCTTGTAGACCTTGCCGTTGATGACCAGCGTGTGGCCCGCGTTGTGCCCGCCCTGAAAGCGCGCGATCACGTCTGCCCGCTCGCTGAGCCAGTCGACGATCTTGCCCTTGCCTTCGTCGCCCCATTGGGCGCCGACCACCACGACATTGGCCATTTGTCACTCCTGAAGGGTTTTAAACCGCCTGTCCTATACCGGGACAGGCCCGCAAGGGAAACCCGCTTTTCACCCGCGCAGCCGTTTTACCGGCTCAGATCTGCCGTTCGGGGATATGGACGACCAGCCCATCCAGATCGGGCGTCACCTTGATCTGGCAGGTCAGGCGCGATTTGACCGGATCGGGATGCCAGGCGAAATCCAGCATGTCCTCCTCCATCATCTCCTTTTCCGGCAGCCGGCCAAGCCAGGCGTCATCGACATAGACATGGCAGGTCGAACAGGCGCAGGCGCCGCCGCAATCCGCGTCGATGCCGGGAATGCCGTTGTCGCGCGCGCCTTCCATCACCGTCATGCCGGGCTGGACGTCCACCTCGTGACGGGTGCCATTATGTTCGATGTAGATGATCTTCGTCATGATCCGACCTTTGCTGGGGAGACTGGCTGCCGTTTTCCCCGGTTTAGGACAAGGCCGGAGCCTTGACCAGTCTCGCGCTTTTCGCGGACGGCAGGTTGTTCTACTGTCGCCCCGACCTTCGGTTTCCCGGACCCTGCGATGATCCCCATGCCTCTCCGCCTGCCGCTTGCCGGTCTTGTCCTCGCGTCGAGCCTTGCGGGCTGCGCCTCCGCCCCGGTGGCGCGCGGCCCGGGGCCGCAGTCGCTTGTGGCCGAACTGCATCGCGGCACCCCGCCCGAGGCGCCGGATCAGTGCGCCGGGACGGTGGAGGTTTCCGGATCTTCCAGATGGTTTTCAAGCCTTTGCACCAAAGACCTCACACCGGAGATGATCCTGCCCCTGCAACGCGCGCTCGCCGCCCGCGGGGATTATGAGGGCGCGCCCGACGGCCGCCCCGGCGCGCGGACAGATGCGGCGGTGCTCGCCTATCAATCCGCGCGGGGGTTGCCGAGTGCGGTGCTTTCGACCCGCGCGGCCCAGCAGATGGGGCTGATTCCCTGGCGCGACTAGGCCGGGGAATCCGCGGCCTCAGGCGCCAAGGCACCAGCGCATCACCGCCTTCTGCGCATGCAGCCGGTTTTCCGCCTCGTCGAAGATGACCGAATGCGGACCGTCCATGACCGCCGAGGTCGCCTCGTCGTTGCGGTGCGCGGGCAGACAATGCATGAACAGCGCGTCGGGCTTGGCCCGGGCCATCAGATCCTCGTTCACCTGATAGGCGCGCAGCTGGTTGTGCCGACGTTCCTTGGCCGATTCCGGATCGTGCATCGACACCCAGGTATCGGTGACGACCAGATCGGCCCCCTCGACCGCCTTCGCCGGATCGCGCTCGATCTCGACCGCCACGCCCTTCGCGCGGGCGAAGTCCAGCCATTCGCGTTCCGGATCCAGCGTCGGCGGGCCGGTGAAGGTGAAGTCAAAACCGAACTGCCCCGCCGCCTGAATGAACGAGGCGCAGACATTGTTGCCGTCACCCGACCAGACCACCTTGCGCCCGGCGATCGGGCCGCGATGTTCCTCATAGGTCATGATGTCGGCCATGATCTGGCAGGGATGGGTGCGGTTGGTCAGCCCGTTGATGACGGGGACCGAGGCGTATTCCGCCATCTCCTGCAAGGTCGCCTCTTCGAACGTGCGGATCATGATCAGGTCGACATAGCGCGACAGCACCCGGGCCGTATCGGCGATCGTCTCGCCGTGGCCCAATTGCATTTCCTTGCCCGACAGCACCATGGTCTGTGCGCCCATCTGCCGCGCGCCGACGTCAAAGCTGACGCGCGTCCGGGTCGAGGGCTTTTCAAAGATCAGCGCCACCATCTTGCCCGCAAGCGGCTGGTCATCGTCCAGCGCGCCTTTCGGGCGGCCCTTGCGGGCGTCCTTCATCCGGCGGGCGCTGTCGATCATCCCCCGCAAGTCTTCGGGTGAGGTCAGGTGGAGGTCTAGAAAACTGGTCATCTGTTCGTCTTTCGTCATACCGGGTGTCGCCCGGCGTCAATCATGCGGCGGAAAGGGCTTCGGCGGCGGCTTCCAGCCGGCGCACGGCCTCGGCCATGTCCTCTTCGGAAATGTTCAGCGCGGGCAGGATCCGCACCACATTGTCGGCGGCGCCCACGGTCAGCAGCTTCTGCTCGTATCCCGCCTTGACGATCTCTCCCGGCGCGACCTTGCATTTGAGGCCGAGCATCAGCCCCTGCCCGCGCACGCCCTCGAACAGGTCGGGATGCGCGGCGACCAGTCCCTCAAGCTTCTGGCGCAGGAAACCGCCGCGCGCGTTCACGCCGTCGAGGAAGGCGGGATCGGAGACGATCTCCATCACCTTGCAGCCCACCGCGCAGCCGAGCGGGTTGCCGCCGTAGGTGGACCCATGCGTGCCCGCCGTCATGCCCGAGGCGGCCTTTTCGGTGGCGAGCACGGCCCCCAACGGGAAGCCCCCGCCGATGCCCTTCGCCACCATCATGATGTCGGGCGTGACGCCCGCCCATTGATGGGCGAACAGCCGGCCGGTCCGGCCCATGCCGCATTGCACCTCGTCAAAGATCAGCAGCGCACCGGCCTCGTCGCAGATCGCGCGCAGTTCCTTGAGGAAGGTGTCGCCTGCCGGGCGGATGCCGCCCTCGCCCTGCACGGGTTCGATCAGGATGGCGGCGGTCTTGTCGGTGACGGCGGCGCGGACGGCCTCGATGTCGTCCCAGGGCAGGTGGACGAAGCCCGGCAGCAGCGGGCCGAAGCCCTTCACCATCTTCTCCCCGCCCGAGGCCGCGATCGCCGCCGAGGAGCGGCCGTGGAAGGCGCCCGCAAAGGTCAGGATCTCGACCCGCTCGGGCGTGCCCGCGTCATAGAAATACTTGCGCGCCATCTTCACCGCCAGCTCGCAGGCCTCGGTCCCCGAATTGGTGAAAAAGCAGGTGTCGGCGAAGGTCTCGGCGATCAGCAGATCGGCCAGCAGTTCCTGTTGCGGGATGTGGTAGAGGTTCGACACATGCCACAGCTTCTGCGCCTGCTCGGTCAGCACCTCGACCAGTTCGGGCGCCGCATGGCCAAGCGCGTTGACCGCGATCCCCGCCCCAAGGTCGAGGTATCGCACCCCCTCCGCCGTTTCGAGCCAGGAGCCATGCCCCCTGACAAAGGCCATGGGGGCGCGGTTATAGGTCGGCAGGATGGGAGAAATCATCGTCTCACTCCGGATAGGAAGCCAAAGGGGTGCCCGAGCCGCAAGGGCCTTGTCAACGGCTTTGGCCGGTTTTCCGGACCATTGCGCGTATGGGCGAAAGATGGAAGGGGGCGGCCGTTATCCCGGCCAAAGGTGATCGGACGTCAGGCGCGGCGGCGACGTCGGACAGGGGCGATATGTGCGTTCCTTGCGATCATTCCGCCCCGGTAGCGCAAAGCGCCGCGCCTGTCAAAGGAAATACCGCCGGGGAACGGGGCACGCTTGACGCGCGGCCCGCAACGCGCCATTCCCCCGGAAAGTCGAAAGGAACCGCCATGCCCACCTTCACCGCCTTCGCGACGCTTGGCGATCGCGACAATGCCGATACGCTGGCCGAACTGGTCGAGGATCTGGACCCCGCGCCCTACGGCGTCGGCGTGTTCGAGATCGAGGATGGCTCGCAGCGGTGGGAGATCGGCGCCTATTTCCTCGAACGCCCCGATGATCTGGTGCTGGACCTGCTGGCCGCGGCGCATGGGGCCACGCCCTTCGTCATCTCGGAACTGCCCGAGACCGACTGGGTCGCCCACGTGAAGCGCGAGCTGACGCCGGTGGTGGCGGGGCGGTTCTTCGTCTACGGCAGCCATGACGCCGACAAGGTGCCGCCGGACAGCGTGCCCCTGCTGATCGAGGCGGCGATGGCCTTCGGCACCGGCCACCACGGCACCACGCTCGGCTGCCTGACGGCGCTGGACGCGTTGGAACGCGCGGGCGTGCGGGCGCACAAGGTCGTCGACATCGGCTGCGGCACGGCGGTTCTGGCGATGGCGGCGGCAAAGCTCTGGCCGGAAACCGTGCTTGCCTCCGATATCGATCCGGTCGCGGTGGATACGGCCGCGGCGAACGTCAAGGCGAACGGGCTGGAAGGCCGGGTCACCTGCGTCGAGGCCGCGGGCTTCGCCCATCCCGACCTGCTGGCCGGGGCGCCCTACGACCTGATCTTCGCCAATATCCTCAAGGCGCCGCTGATTTCCCTCGCCCCCGACATGGGCCGCCATTGCGCGCCGGGCGGGCATGTCATCCTGTCGGGCATCCTCAACGAGCAGGCCGACGAAGTCGCCGCCGCCTATAAGGCGCAGGGCTTCGCCCCCGTTTCGCGCAAGGAATATGGCGACTGGACGACGCTGGCGATGCGGCGCTGACATGAAAAAGGCCGCGCGGCTTCTGCCGGCGCGGCCTTTCAGGGATTGCCTTACGGCGGCCGGTTCAGCGGCCGATGTTTTCCGCTTCGTAGCGCGACAGGCCGATGTCGGCCAGTTCGCGATCGCTGAGCTTCGCCAGCGCGTTGCGGGTGGTGCGCAGATCGTTCCACGCCGAGATTGCGTCGAGGACGCGCGCGAAGATGCCCGAGAAGGACGAATGGGCGGCCGAGCGGGAGGTGTCGAGAAGTGCCATGGGAGAGTTCCTTTATTCTTGCGTTCTATTTGTGCTGATGCAGGGGTCATCCTGTCTTCGTAGACGCACATAGATTAGGCGGTTTGCGAAAACAACGACTGCCGCGACAGTCCCGTCATGCAAGAATCGCATGGCAAAAACGGTGTTTTTTCATCCTTTTGACGCAATCGGGCGGAATGTGCGGCGCATCCGGCATTTTGCCTGAAACGCCCCGCAACGGCCCGTCATTCCTTATGGTTTTCCGCGCTTTCGCCGGACCTCCCCAGCCCGTCCGTCCGCTTTCCTGTTTGCGATGTTCCCTTTTCGTGCTAACCACCGACAAAATGCCACATGAAGGGCGAGCAGGATGCGCGTGATCGGGATCGACCCGGGGTTGAGAAACCTCGGCTGGGGGGTGATCGAGGCAGAGGGCTCCCGCCTGCGCCACGTCGCCAATGGAATCATCCATTCCGCCGGCGAGGATCTGTCGCTGCGCCTCGTCACCCTGCACACCGGCCTGACCGAGGTGATCGCCCGCTACGCGCCCGAGGCCGCAGCCGTCGAACAGACCTTCGTCAACAAGGACGCCGTGGCGACGCTGAAGCTCGGCCAGGCGCGCGGCATCGCGCTGCTGGTGCCGGCGCAGGCCGGGCTCGCCGTCGGCGAATACGCCCCGAACGCGATCAAGAAGGCGGTGGTCGGCGTCGGCCATGCCGACAAGGTGCAGGTCCAGCACATGGTGCGGCACCAGCTTCCGGGCGTCACGTTCGAGGGCCCCGACGCCGCCGACGCGCTGGCGATCGCCATCTGCCATGCCTTCCACATGCAGGCGGTGCGCCGCACGCAGGGCGCGATCCTCGGCCGCCATACGCTGGAAATCACCGCCGGACAGGCCCGGATCAAAAGGACCGCGCCATGATCGGACGGATCGCCGGCACCATCATCCACCGCGCCATGGATCATGTGCTGATCGACGTGCGCGGCGTGGGCTATATCGTCCATGTCTCCCCCCGCACCGCGCAAAGCCTGCCACGGGTGGGCGAGGCCTGCGCCCTCTACACCGATCTTCTGGTGCGCGAGGATCTGCTCCAGCTCTTCGGCTTCCCGACGCTTCTGGAAAAGGAATGGCACCGGCTGCTGACCTCGGTGCAGGGGATCGGGGCCAAGGCCTCGCTCGCCATTCTGGGCACCCTCGGGGCCGAGGGCGTCGGCCGCGCCATCGCGCTCGGCGACTGGAACGCGATCCGCTCCGCCCCCGGCGTCGGGCCGAAACTCGCGCAGCGCGTGGTGATGGAGCTGAAGGACAAGGCACCGACCATCATGGCGCTCGGCGGGGCGCTTACCGTCGACGCCGCCCCGGCGGATGAGGTGATCGAGGCCCCGAAGACGCAACGTCCCCCCGCGCCGCCCAAAGCCAATTTCACCGCCGAGGCGCTCAGCGCCCTCACCAACCTCGGCTATGCCCCCTCCGAGGCCGCCTCCGCCATCGCCGAGGCCGGCGCGAACCCCGAGGCCACCGACACCGCCAAACTCATCCGCACGGCGCTCCGCCTCCTCGCGCCGAAGGATTGATCCATTCATCTTTCCATAAATATCCCGGGGGAGTCGTCCGCAGGACGACGGGGGCAGCGCCCCCTTGCCCCCGCCCGCAGCAGGCGCGACATTAGGCCATGACCGAACCCGATCCGACCCTTCGCCCCGACCGTCTGCCCGAAGACGCCGACCGCGCGCTCCGGCCGCAGACGCTTGAGGAATTCGTCGGGCAAGCCGAGGCGCGCGCCAATCTCCGCGTCTTCATCGAAAGCGCGAAGATGCGCGGTCAAGCCATGGATCACACACTGTTTTTCGGCCCGCCCGGGCTTGGGAAAACCACCCTCGCGCAGATCATGGCGCGTGAGCTTGGGGTGAATTTCAAGATGACCTCCGGCCCGGTTCTGGCAAAGGCCGGTGATCTTGCCGCGATCCTGACGAATCTCGAAACCCGCGACGTGCTCTTCATCGACGAAATCCACCGCCTCAACCCGGCGGTGGAAGAGGTGCTCTACCCCGCGATGGAGGATTTCGAGCTGGACCTTGTCATCGGCGAAGGTCCCGCCGCCCGCACCGTGCGGATCGAGCTGCAGCCCTTCACCCTCGTCGGCGCCACGACCCGGCTCGGCCTGCTGACGACGCCGCTGCGCGACCGTTTCGGCATCCCGACCCGCCTGCAATTCTACACCGAGGATGAACTCGACCTGATCGTCACCCGCGGCTCGCGCCTGCTAGGCATTCCCTCGGACCCGGACGGCACGCGCGAAATCGCCAAACGCGCCCGCGGCACCCCACGCATCGCCGGGCGGCTGCTGCGCCGCGTCGTCGATTTCGCGCTGGTCGAGGGCAACGGCCGCCTGACCCGCGCCATCGCCGACCGGGCGCTGACCCGGCTTGGCGTCGACCACCTCGGCCTCGACGGTGCGGACCGGCGCTACATGCAACTGATCGCCGAACATTACGGCGGCGGTCCGGTCGGCGTCGAAACCCTGTCGGCCGCGCTGTCCGAGGCCCGCGACGCGATCGAGGAGGTGATCGAGCCCTATCTGCTGCAACAGGGCCTGATCCAGCGCACCCCGCGCGGGCGGATGCTGGGCCAGCGTGCCTGGCGGCATCTGGGGCTGGAGGCCCCGCGCCCGCCCGTCCAAGGTGGTCTTTTCGACGAATGACTTGCCCAGGCGACTTGCCCACCTGCCCGCGCGCGCCTATCTCTCGGCCATGAGCACCCCGCCCCCGCCCCGTTTCGAGATCACCGAGGACGAGATCGACCGCGTCGTCGCCCGCTTCTACGCGAAGGTGCGCGCGCATCCCGTGCTCGGCCCGGTCTTCGCCCGCCATGTGCAGGACTGGCCCGCGCATGAGGCGAAGATCGCCCGTTTCTGGAAAGGCGCGATCCTGTTCAGCCCGGGCTTCGACGGATCGCCAATGATGGCGCACCGCCGCGCCGGCGACGTGCGGCCGGATCACTTCCCGGATTGGCTTGGCACTTTCGACGAAACCCTGCGCGAAACGCTGCCGCCCGGACAGGCCGCCGCCTGGTCGGCTCTGGCGCATCGCATCGGCATGGGGCTGCGGCAGGGCGTCGCCGATATCGGCGCGACGCCGGGAGCCGTGCCGAAGCTGCGCTAGGTCGGGTCGGCGTTCCGAACCTGAAGCGGCGCAGGAGGGGCCAGCCCCCTCGCGCGCGTCCTGCGCATTCGGCGGGGCATCCTTCCACCGGAAGGCTGCCTGATCCGCCTCATTCCCCGGGATATTTAGGGAAGAAGGGAAAGGCGCGTCCGGGGCGAGATGTTCTAGCGCGCCTCGTCGGGGTCCGGGGCCTTGGCGCGGCTGAATACGCCGGCCAGCGCCCGGCCGGTCAGGTTCGTCACCCGCGGCTTCGGCAGGACGCGGAACGGCATCGGGCGGCAGACCTCCATCGCCGCGACGCCGACCCGCGCGGTCAGCGCCCCGTTCACCACGCCTTCGCCGAAACGGCGCGAGAGCTTGGCGAACAGATGCCCGCCCGTCACCGTCTCGATCAGGTCGTCCCCAGCCGCGACGGCGCCGGTGGCCACAAGATGCGTCATCACCACCCGCGCCAGCCGGATCGAGCCAAGCGTCCCGGCCCGGCCACCGTAGATCTCGGCCACCCGGCGGATCATCCGCAGGTTCGCCGTCAGCGCGGCGAAGACATCGGCCAGCGCCAACGGCACCAGCGCGGTGACGGTGGCGACGGTGCGCACCGCGGCCTCGATCTCCAGCCGCGCGGCGGCATCAAGCGGCGTCATCAGCTCGCTCTCCGCCAGCACCAGCAGCGTCTGCGTATCAAGCTGCTCGGGCGCGCGTTCCTTCAGCCGGTCGCGCACCCAGGCCATCTCGGGGCGCGTCGCGTAAAGCCCGGCCACCTGATCCGCCACCTTGCGCGCGCGGTTCAGGTCGTCGGCCTCGATCGCCTCGTTCACCGCGCGATGCACATGGTCGAGCTTTGCGAGCCGCGCGAAGGCCGATACCTCCCGCCCCGCCAGCAGCAGGGCCGCAAGGATGAACAGCCCGAACAGCACCGTCGCCACCCAGCCCAGCACCGGATTCGCGACCATCAGCCCCTCGACGAAGCGCCATGCGGCGACCGAGACCAGAAACCCCACCAAGGTTCCCGCCGCCCACCAGAAGAAGCGCCCGATCTTCGACCCCGGCCGCGCCGCCAGCCGCGCGGCGATCTGCATCGCGCGGCCCTGCAACTGCTCGGCGGTCGCGGTGGCGGGATCGGGAATGTCGATGACGGGCGGCGCCTCGGCCGGCGAGGCGGGCGCGTCTTCGAACTCGACGATCAGCGGCTTTTTCATAATCTGTCCCCGATCAGGAATTCGGCGGCCCGGTCGAGCCGGATATGCGGCGGTCCCTCGCCCGGGCGCAGGGTCACGGGCGCGGGGGCGAAATCCATGATGGCGTAATCGCCTTCGAGCCAGCGCTGTGCCCCATCCCGCGCCGGCGCCAGAAGCTGCATCGGATCGGCGGGCAATTCGCCCGGATAGAGCGCGACCGAGCGCCCGTCGGCCAGCCGCCCGCGCACGGCGGGCAGCATGTCATCGCCCTGCGCGATCATGTCCTCGGTCGTGGTGCGCAGCGCCGCGATCGACATCGCCGCCGTGCGCGCCCCGGCGAAATCGGCGCGATCCTTCGCCTCGCGCAGCAGGGCGGCGGTGATCGCGGTCAGCCGGGCGTGCTGGCTGTGATGCAGATGGTCGGCCTTGGTCGCGGCGAAGAGGATGCGCTCCACCCGCCTGCCGCCAAGCAGCGAGGTCAGGAACCCCGAACTTCCCGGCCGGAACGCCATCAGGATCGCCGCCATCGACTGGCGCAGGTCCTCGAGCGCCGCCGGCCCCGCATGGATCGCGCCCAGAACATCGGCCAGCACCACCTGCCGGTCGATCCGGGCGAAATGGTCGCGGAAGAAGGGCTTCACGATCTGCGATTTATAGGCATCGTAGCGCCGCGCCATCTCACGCCCGAGCGAGCCGCGCGGATATTCCCCCGCCGGGATCGGGGCGAAGGTCAGGACGGGCGAGCCCTCTTTTTCCCCCGGCAGCAGGAACCGCCCCGGCGAACAATCCGACCAGCCCGCTTCGCGCGCAAGCCGCAGATGACGGGTGAAGGCCGTGGCCAGCACTTTCGCCGCAGGCTCGCTGAACGGCGCGGACAGATCCGCCGCCGCCAGCGCCGCCAGATATTCCCCGGCGCCCGGACGCAGGGGCAGCCGTGCCAGCACCCCCTCGGCCCATTGCGCGAAGCTCCTGTCGATCAGGCCCAGATCCAGCAGCCATTCGCCGGGATAATCGACGATATCCAGATGCACGGTCCGCAGCCCGCGCACGCCCCCCAGCAACCCCGTCGGCGCGACGCGAAAGCTCAGCCGCAGTTCGGAAACCGCCCGCGTGCCCTCGGGCCAATGCGGTTGCGGTCCGGTCATGGCGGACAGGTAATGTTCGTAATCGAAGCGCGGCACGGTATCGTCGGGCTGCGGCTGCAGAAACGCGGCACGGATATTCGCCGCCCCCGTCAGCGCCGGCATCCGCCCCCGGTCGAGCAGGTTCGCGACGAGCGAGGTGATGAACACCGTCTTGCCCGCCCGCGACAGCCCGGTCACGCCCAGCCGGATCACCGGCTCAGAAAACACCCCCGTCACCGAGGCGCCGAGATTTTCGATCCTGCGGCCAATCCCGCCGGCGATGTCGGAAAGTCCCAAGTTCTGCCCCTTCGCGTCTTTTCAGAAGGATAGGGCGCGGAGAGGTGGATTTACAGGGGGCGCGACACCGGAATTCCCACGCCCCTGCCCGAAGGGCCTCCGAATCCCACTCGACAGTCTGTTGCCCGTCGTTTTTCCTTAAATATCCCGGGGGTGAGCGCGGAACGCGCGAGGGGGCTGGCCCCCTTTCCACGCCTCCCGCCGATGCTGTCGGTCGAGTATTTCAGGAACCGCGCGTCAAACCCTGCGTCCCACAGGTCGTGAGCGAAGAAGGGGGCCAGCCCCCTCGCGCGTTCCGCGCTCACCCCCGGGATATTTATGGAAAGATGAATGGCAGGGAGGCCGGCTCGGGGGAGTGAAACGTGCTCTTCCTATTCCGCCATCAGCCGCGAAAGGACGATCACCACCTCGGGCTTCTTGCCGACCTCTTCCATCGTCACCTGCCGGGCGATGCGGCGCAGGGCCTCGTCCATCCTGTCGTCGGAGGCGATGATCTTGCCCGTGACGCGGTCGAGGAACTCGGCCAGCTCATCCTCGATCCGGGCGGCGAGCGAGGCGTTGGAGCGGCCCGTCTCGGGCAGGCCCATCAGCTCGACCCAGGCGTCGCCGAGGGGCTCGTCCTCCTCGTCGATGATGACGGTGATCAGCACCAGCCCGTTCAGCGCCATCCGCATCCGGTCACGCACAACGCCGTCGAGCGCGCCGATCAGCACCGAGCCGTCCAGATAGGTCCGGCCCGCCTCGACATATTCGGCGACCTGCGGCACATCGCCGGTCAGGTCGAGCATCGTGCCGTTCACCGCGACGGCCGAGGGGATGCCCTTGGCAATGCCGATCTTGGCGTGTTCGCGCAGGTGCCGGTGTTCGCCGTGCATCGGGATCAGCATCTTCGGCCGCAGCAGGTCGTGCACGGCCTCAAGGTCCGGGCGGTTGGCGTGGCCCGAGACGTGATAGAGCCCGTCGTGGTCATCGACCACATCGACGCCCATTTCCGAGAAATTGTTGATGATGCGGATCACGCCGCGTTCGTTGCCCGGAATGACGCGGGAGGAGAACAGGAAGGTGTCGCCCGCCTTCATCTCCAGCCCCAGATACCGGCCGCGGCTGAGCTGCGCCGTCGCCGCGCGCCGTTCGCCCTGAGAACCGGTGACGATCAGCAGGAGGTTCTCGCGCGGGACCTCGACCGCGGCCTCGACCGGGATGGTGCCGGGCATGCCCAGAAGGACGCCGGTTTCCTCGGCGGCGGTGACCATCTTCTTCATCGCCCGGCCCAGAAGGCAGACGGAACGCCCGGCCGCCCTGCCCGCCTCGGCCAGCGTCTTCAGCCGCGCGACGTTCGAGGCGAAGGTGGTCGCCACGACCATCCCCTTCTGCTCGGCAATGAACTTGCTGAGCGGTTCGGCGAGCGTCGCCTCCGACCGGCCGGGATGCGGCGAAAAGACATTGGTCGAATCGCAGGTCAGGATTTTGACCCCATCGCCTTCGCGCGCGATTTCATGCCACAGGACGGGATCGAAGGGCTCGCCCACGACCGGATTGCCGTCGAGCTTGAAATCCCCGCTGTGGACGATCCGCCCGGCGGGCGTGTCGATCACGAGGGCCGAGCTTTCGGGAATGGAATGGCTGAGCGGCACGAACTGCACCTTGAAGGGGCCGGCCTCGACCACCTTCGGACGCGGCTCGACCACGGTGATGATATCGCCGGGCAGGCCCGCCTCTTCCAGCTTCAGCGCGCCGATCCGGGCGGTGAACTTGCGCGCATAGACTTTCTTGCGCAGCTTCGGCCACAGATGCGACAGCGCGCCGATATGGTCTTCGTGCGCGTGGGTGATGAAGATCGCCTCGATCCGGTCGGCGTTCTGTTCGAGCCAGGCCAGATCCGCCATGATCAGATCGACGCCGGGGGTGCCGTCCATATCGGGGAAGGTCACGCCCAGATCGATGACGATCAGCCGCTCCTTCCCCGCCGGGCCGTAGCCGAAGACATAAGCGTTCATGCCGATTTCACCGGCACCACCAAGCGGAAGATAGATCAGACGGTCACTCACGCAGCCAGCCCCTTGTTGTAATCATGAATGAGCCGGAGCCCGTGAATCGTCAGGTCGTCCTCGACCTTGTCGAACAGGTCAAACCCTTGATCGAACAAAGGTGCAAGCCCCCCTGTCGCGATAACACGCATCGGTCGGCCGTGTTCCGCCCGGATTTGCCGCACGACGCCCTCGGCCAGACCGATATAGCCCCAGAAGATCCCGGATTGGATACAGGCGACGGTATTCGTCCCGATCACCTTTTCCGGGTGGGTGATGTCGACATGCGGCAGCGCGGCGGCGGCCATGTGCAGCGCCTCGAGCGACAGGTTCACGCCGGGCGCGATCACCCCGCCGATATAGGCGCCATCGGTGTCGATCACATCGAAGGTCGTGGCGGTGCCGAAATCCACGACGATCAGGTCCCCGCCATGCCGGTCGAACCCCGCGACGGCATTGACAAGGCGGTCCGGCCCGACGGTCGCGCCCTGATCGACGCGCGGCGCCACGGGCAGTTCGCAGCCCGGCTTGCCCACCACGAAGGGGCGGCAATCGAAGTAGCGGTTGCACAGGACGCGCAGGTTGAACACCACCCGCGGCACGGTCGAGGAGATGATCGCCTCGGTGATGCTCGCATGGATGCCCTTGAGGCTCATCAGCGTGCTGAGCCAGACGAAATATTCATCCGCCGTGCGGCGGTGATCGGTGGCGATCCGCCAGGTCGAGATGAAGCTTTCCCCGTCCCAGATCGAAAAGACCGTATTGGTGTTGCCGCAGTCGATGCACAGAAGCATGCCGCCTCCTCAGAAGAACACGTCGGCCGCCGAGATCGCCTGCGGCCCCCGAGGCGTGCGCAGGATCATCGCGCCGCCCTCGTCGATGGTTTCAAAGATGCCTTCGGTCGTGCGGGTCTGGGTTCGGGCCGTCACCGGCTGGCCAAGCCGCGCCGCCCGTGAAAGCCATGCCTGCCGGATGGGCGCAAAGCCCTCTGTCTCATATTGCCGTGAAAGCCGCGCGAAGGCCATCGCCAGCGGCGCGAGGAACTCTTCCGGCGCCACGGTGATGCCGGTTTCGGCCAAAAGGCTCACGGGTGTCACCGCGCCGGGTTCGACCACGGCGGCGGGCGGCGCGGCCTCGAGGTTCACGCCGAAGCCGATCGCCAGATGCGCGGGCGCAGGCCCCTGCCCGATCGTTTCGAGCAGGATCCCCGCGATCTTGCCGCCGTTCAGCAGCACATCGTTCGGCCATTTGATCGACAGCCGCGCATGCGGCCCCGAGACCCGCGCCAGCGCCGTATCGAGCGCCAGCGCCGCGACGAAGGAATAAAGCCCCCACTGGCTCAGCGCCACCTGCGGCCGGAACAGCAGCGTCGCCGCCAGATTGCCGGGCGGGCTGCGCCAGACCCGGCCGCGCCGGCCCCGCGCCGCCGTCTGTTCGCGCGCCAGAATCCACGCCGGCCCCGACAGATGCGGGGCCAGACGGGCGGCCTCGGACATGGTGCTGTCGACCGCGCCGAGGATATGGCGCGCGACACCCTCGGGCCAGTCCGTCAGATCATTGCACAAGGGATGCCGCCGCCGACGCCGCCGCGCCTTCGAGCCCGAAGAGGTTGATCGCCCCCGCCAGCGTCAGCACCGCGGCCAGCATCAGCAGCCCGAACTGCACCAGCGGCATCCGGCTGTCGAGCGTCTCGGCCTCTTCGGAGAAATACATGTAGTAGACGATCCGCAGATAGTAATAGGCCGCGATGACCGAGGCGAGGATGCCAAGCGCCGCCACCCAGACATAGCCGCCCGACAGCGCCGCCCGGATCACCGTCAACTTACCGAAGAAGCCCACCATCGGCGGCACCCCGGCAAGCGAGAAGAACAGCACCAGCACCGCCCAGGCCCGCACCGGTTGCGCCTGCGCATACTGGTTCAGCGCCGTCAGGTTGGTGACCGGCTGCCCGTCGCGTTCCATCGACAGGATGAAGGCGAAGACGCCGACATTGGTGGCGACATAGATCGTCATGTAGATCAGCGTCGCCTCCACCCCCGCGGCGGTGCCGGCGAGCAGGCCCAGAAGCGCGAAGCCCATATGGGTGATCGAGGAATAGGCCATCAGCCGCTTGATGTCGGTCTGCACGACCCCGGCGATGGCGCCAAGGAACATCGAGGCCAGCGCGATCAGCGCGATCACCTGCCCCCAGTCGCCCGTCACCTGCCCGAAGGCGTCGAACAGCAGCCGCCCGATCAGCGCCATCGCCGCAGCCTTGGGCGCGGTGGCGAAGAAGGCCGTCACCGGCGTGGGCGAGCCTTCGTAGACGTCGGGCGTCCACATGTGGAACGGCACCGCCGAGACCTTGAACGCCAGCCCCGAGATCATGAACACCATGCCGAACAGCACGCCGAGCGGCAGATGCCCGTCCTGCACCACGGTGATGATGCCGGCAAAGCTCGTCGTCCCCGCGAAACCGTAGGTCAGCGAGGCGCCGTAGAGCAGCAGCCCCGAGCTGAGCGAGCCGAGCACGAAATACTTCAGCCCCGCCTCGGAGGACCGCGCGGAATCGCGCCGCAGCGCCGCCACGATGTAGAGCGACAGCGACATCAGCTCGAGCCCCAGATAGAGCGACATCAGATCGCCGGCCGAAACCATCATCATCATGCCGACGACGGCGAGCGCCACCAGCACCGGGAATTCGAACCGCAAGAGGTTGCGCCGCTGCATGTAGTCGGCGCTCATCGCCATCACGGCGGCGGCGGAGAACAGCGCCAGCACCTTGGTGAAGCGCGCATAGGCATCGTCGATGAAGAGCCCGCCAAAGGCCGTGCGCGACCCCGATCCGCCCGCGCCGACCCACAGGCCCAGCAGCAGCATCACACCGACCGTCACCCACAGCAGCGTCACCGCCGTCTTGTCCTTGCCGGCCCAGACCCCGTAAAGCAGCGCCGCCATGGCGTAGACCGCCAGCAGGAATTCCGGCAGGACGGTGGAGAAATCCGCAGAAGTCATCGTTCTTTCTCCCTCACTGACCGGCCGTAAAGACGGCGATGGCAGCGTCATAGTTCTGCACCAGACGGACGACCGTCGGGCCGACGATATCGGTGATGAAGGGCGGATAGACCCCAAGCGCCACGATCAGCACGACGAGCGGGATCAGCATCAGCTTTTCGCGCAGGTCAAGATCCTTCAGCCCCTTCAGGCTTTCCTTCACCAAGGGCCCCATGAAGATCCGGCGATACAGCCACAGCCCGTAGGCCGCTGACAGGATCACCCCGGTCGCCGCGAAGAAGCCGATGGTGCTGTGCGCCTGGAACGCCCCGGTGATCGCGAGGAATTCACCGATGAACCCCGAGGTGCCCGGCAGGCCGATGTTCGCCATGGTGAAGAACATGAAGATCATCGCATAGGCGGGCATCCGCTTCATGATCCCGCCATAGGCGGCGATCTCGCGGGTGTGGAGCCGTTCATACAGAACGCCGACCGACAGGAACAGCGCCGAGGACACCACCCCGTGCGACAGCATCTGGAACATCGCGCCGTCGATCCCCTGCTGGTTCACCGCAAAGATGCCGATGGTGACGAAGCCCATATGCGCGACCGAGGAATAGGCGATCAGCCGCTTCATGTCCGTCTGCATCAGCGCGACGAGCGAGGTCCAGATGATCGCGATCACCGACAGCGTCATGATGAAATCGGCCATGATGCTCGCACCCGCCGGGAACATCGGCAGCGAAAAGCGCAGGAAGCCGTAGCCGCCCATCTTCAGCAGGATCGCCGCAAGGTCGACAGACCCCGCCGTCGGCGCCTGAACGTGCGCGTCGGGCAGCCAGGTATGCACCGGCCACATCGGCACCTTCACCGCGAAGGACACGAAGAAGGCAAGGAACAAGAGCGTCTGCATCCCGCCAGGGATCGAGATGCCAAGTACGGTCATCGTCTCGGTCGGGAAGGTGTATTGCATCAGCTCGGTGATGTCGGTGGTGCCGGTCTGCACGAACATCGCGATCATCGCGACCAGCATCACCACCGAGCCGAAGAAGGTGTAGAGGAAGAACTTGAAGGTCGCGTAGATCCGCTGCCGCCCACCCCAGATGCCGATCACAAGGAACATCGGGATCAGGCTCGCCTCGAAGAACAGGTAGAACAGCACCATGTCGAGCGCGGTGAACACGCCGATCATCAGCCCTTCGAGGATCAGGAAGGTGACCATGTATTCCTTGACGCGCCGGTTCTCGATCCAGGCGGCGCCGACGGTGATCGGCATCAGGAAGGTGATCAGCACCACGAACAGGACCGAGATCCCGTCCACCCCCACCTTGTATTTCATCCCGAGGATCCAGTGATATTCCTCGACGAACTGGAAGTCCGGATTGGTGCGGTCGAAGCCCACCAGCAGGAACAGGGAGATCAGGAAGGTGACGATCGTGGTGATCAGCGCGAACCAGCGGGCGTTCCGGTCGGCCGCCTCGCTCTGCCCGTGCTGCACCAGCGCCAGGATCGTCGCGGCCACGAGGGGAACGAAAGTGATGATGGAAAGCAGGTTTTCCATTATTGGGACCCCCCGGCCAGGACGACCCAGAACATCAGAACGACGAGGCCGATGACCATGGCGAAAGCATAGTGGAAGAGGTAGCCGGACTGCATCCGGCCTGCGAGGCGGGCGAGCATCGGCACGATGCCGAGCGCAACCCCGTTGACGGTCCCGTCGATGATCTTCACGTCGCCCTTCTTCCACAGGAAGTTGCCAAGGCCCTTCGTGGTGCGCACGAAAAGCAGGTCATAGATCTCGTCGAAATACCATTTGTTGAGAAGGAAGCGGTAGAGCAGCCCGAACCGCGCCGCCATCCGCGCGGGCAGGCCCGTATCGCGGATGTAGAACAGCCACGCCGTGCCGAAGCCAACCAGCATCGCGATGAAGGGCGAGGCGGTGACCAGCAGCGGGGTATGGTGCGCGGCCTCCAGCACCTCGTGGTCCAGCGCGGGGCTGACCGCACCGGATTCGGTGGCGAAGAAGGAGGCGATCCCCGCCTCGCTGCCAAAGAAGCTGTTGTACCAGATCATCCCGGCGAAGACCGCGCCGAGCGCCAGAACGCCAAGCGGGATCAGCATCACCATCGGGCTTTCATGCGCGTGGTCATGCGCATGATGATCGCCCCGCGGCGCGCCCCAGAAGGTCAGGAACATCAGCCGCCAGGAATAGAAGGCGGTGAAGACGGCCGAGATGATCAGCATCCAGTAGGCATAGCCCGCCCCGGCCCCCCATGCGCCCTCGATCACCGCGTCCTTCGACAGGAAACCCGCGAAGCCGATATGGGTCAGCGGAATGCCGACGCCGGTGATGGCCAGCGTGCCGATCAGCATCGCCCAGAAGGTCAGCGGGATCTTGGCCCGCAGGCCGCCGTAATTGCGCATGTCCTGTTCGTGGTGCATCGCCGTGATGACCGAGCCCGCGCCAAGGAACAGCATCGCCTTGAAGAAGGCATGGGTGAACAGGTGGAACATCGCCACCGGATAAAGCCCCACCCCCGCCGCGACGAACATGTAGCCCAACTGCGAACAGGTCGAATAGGCGATCACCCGCTTGATGTCGTTCTGCACCAGCCCCACCGTCGCCGCGAAGAAGGCGGTGGTGGCGCCGATGAAGACGACGAAATGCTTCACCTCGGTCGCGTATTCAAAGAGCGGCGACATCCGCGCCAGGAGGAACACCCCGGCGGTGACCATCGTCGCGGCGTGGATCAGCGCGGAAACCGGCGTCGGCCCCTCCATCGCGTCGGGCAACCATGTGTGCAGGAACAGCTGCGCCGATTTCCCCATCGCGCCGACGAAGAGGAAGAAGCAGACGATCTCCGCCGCGTTCCAGTCGCGCCACAGGAAGGCGACGGTGGTTTGCGCAATCTCGGGCGCTTGCGCGAAGATCGTGTCGAAATCCAGCGATCCGGCCAGATAGAACAGCCCGAACATCGCCATCAGGAAGCCGAAATCACCGACCCGGTTCATCACGAAGGCCTTGATCGCCGCGGCCCCGGCCGAGGGCCGCTTGAAGTAGAAGCCGATCAACAGGTAGGACGCCAGCCCCACCCCTTCCCAGCCGAAGAACATCTGCAGCAGATTGTCCGCCGTCACCAGCGCCAGCATGGTGAAGGTGAAGAAGGACAGATAGGCGAAGAAGCGGGCCTTGTAGGGCTCGTCCGCGTCGAATTCCGGGTCGTCCGCCATATAGCCCCAGCTATACAGATGCACGAGCGCCGAAACCGTCGTCACCACGATCAGCATGATCGCCGTCAGCCGGTCGAGCCGCAGCCCCCAGGTGACGTCGAGCGTGCCGGATTCCAGAAACCGCATCAGCGTGACATGCCGCGTCGTGCCGTCGAAGCCGAAAAAGACGATCCAGCTGAGCAGGCAGGACAGGAACAACAGGCCGGTGGTCAGCGCCAGCGCGCCCTTTTCCCCGATCAGCCGCCAGCCGAAGCCTGCCACGACCGCTCCGAACAGCGGGGCAAGAAGAATGATCGTTTCCATGCTCTTACCCCTTCATCACGTTCACGTCTTCGACCGCGATCGTGCCACGGTTGCGGAAGAAGACGACGAGGATCGCAAGCCCGATCGCCGCCTCTGCCGCGGCGACGGTCAGCACGAACATGGTGAAGATCTGTCCCACCAGATCGCCCGAATAGGCCGAGAAGGCGACAAGGTTGATGTTCACCGCCAGCAGCATCAATTCGATCGACATCAGGATGACGATGACGTTCTTGCGGTTGACGAAGATCCCGAAAATGCCGGTGACGAACAGAACCGCCGCCACCCCCAGATAATGCTCAAGTCCGATCATCGCCGGCTCCTGTCCCGTTCTTCGCCTTTTTTGCGCTTAGTAGAAATTCCCGCCATCACGGCGACGAACACCGCAAGGAATACGGCGATCCAACTGGCGGTATCCATTACAAGCCCTGCCCCGGTTTGACGTCCACAAGCTCCAGCGACTTGGCCGGATCGCGGTGCATCTGTTCGATGACGTTCTGCCGCTTGACGTCGGTGCGGTGCCGCAGGGTCAGCAGGATCGCCCCGATCATCGCCACCAGCAGCACCAGCGCCGAGGCCTGGAACAGGTAAAGGTATTGGTCATAAATCAGCAGGCCGAGCGCCTTGGTGTTGTGGATGTCCGCGGGCGTCGGCGCCTGATGCAGCGCGGCCGAGCCATCCGCCGTCGCCCATGCGCCGAAGCCGATGCCAAGCTGCATCAGCATGACCAGCGCGATCAGCAGGCCAAGCGGCATGTATCTGACCAGTTCGCCCTTCAGCGAGGCGAAATCGACGTCCAGCATCATGACGACAAACAGGAACAGCACCGCCACCGCGCCGACATAGACGATGATCAGCAGCATGGCGACGAATTCCGCCCCCAGCAGCACGAACAGCCCCGAAGCCGACAGGAAGGTGAGGATCAGCCACAGCACCGAATGCACCGGGTTCTTCGCCATGACCACCATGAAGCCCGCGACCACCGCCACCACGGCGAACAGCCAGAACGCAAACGCCATCATGTGTTATCCCCCGATTTCTCGTCAAAGACCGATCGCGCGATCTCCAGCGCGCGGGTCATGGCGGGCACGCCGCCGAACATGCTCATCTGAAAGATCGCCTCGGCGATCTCCCGCTGTGTCGCGCCGGCTTCCAGCGCGTGGCGGATCGTCAGCCGCAGTTGCGCATCGGCCTGCGCACCCAGAACCGTCAGCGCCGCGATCGTCAGCAACAGCCGCGTGCGCGCATCCAGCCCTTCGCGGTTGAAGGTCCGGCCGAACCAGATCTCCATCATGTCCTTCGACATGGTGGGGAAGAATTTCTCGAAATTGACGGGACTGAAGCTTTCCAATGCCGGATTGAACAGGCGGGCCATTTCCGTCCCCTGCTCCATCATCGTCTTGAAGAGTTTCGAGAATTCCTCGTTCATCTGTAGGGTGCATCCAGTTCGATGTTGCGGGCGATCTCCACTTCCCAACGGTCGCCGTTGTCCAGCAGCTTGGCCTTGTCGTAGAACAGCTCCTCGCGGGTTTCGGTGGCGAATTCGAAATTCGGCCCCTGCACGATAGCATCAACCGGGCAGGCTTCCTGACAAAAACCGCAATAGATGCATTTCGTCATGTCGATGTCGTAGCGCGTGGTGCGGCGCGAGCCGTCGGCGCGGGTCTCGGCATCGATGGTGATCGCCTGCGCGGGGCAGATCGCCTCGCACAGCTTGCAGGCGATGCAGCGTTCCTCGCCGTTCGGATAGCGGCGCTGCGCATGTTCGCCGCGAAAGCGCGGCGACAGCGGCCCCTTTTCATGCGGGTAGTTGATCGTCGCCTTGGGCGCGAAGAAGTAACGCAACCCGATCTGGAATCCCTTGATGAAATCCCAAAGGACGAAATACTTCGCTGCGCGTCCGTAGTCGAATGCCATGGCTCAGTCTCCCCCCACTCAGCTTCCTATGGTCCAGCGCGCCCAGAAGCCGCCGAGAATTTCGAATTTCGCCAGAAACGCCACGATCACCACCCAGGCGAGCGACAGCGGCAGGAACACCTTCCAGCCGATCCGCATGAGCTGGTCGTAGCGGTAGCGCGGCGTGATCGCCTTCACCATCGAGATGGCGAAGAAGCACAAAGCCATCTTGATCACCATCCACCACACCCCGTCCGGCAGGCCCGGGATCGGGCTCAGCCAGCCGCCGAAGAACAGCAGGCTGATCAGCGCGCACATCAGCACCACGGCCATCAGCTCGCCGATCATGAACAGAAGGAACGGGGTCGAGGAATATTCGACCTGATAGCCCGCGACGAGTTCGGATTCCGCTTCAGGCAGGTCGAACGGCGGACGGTTGGTTTCCGCCAGCGCCGAGATGAAGAATAGCGCCACCATCGGCAGATGCGGCAGCCAGTACCAGTTGAACAGCCCGAACGACCCCCTCTGCGCGTCGACGATGGCGCCGAAGTTCATCGAGCCGGTCGAGATGATCACCCCGATGATGATCAGGCCGATCGAGACCTCGTAGGACACCATCTGCGCGGCGGACCGCAGCGAGCCGAGGAACGGGTATTTCGAGTTCGACGCCCAGCCCCCCATGATCACGCCGTAAACCTCGAGCGAGGAGACCGCGAAGATATAGAGGATCGCCACGTTGATGTCGGAAATCACCCAGCCCGTGTTCCACGGGATCACCGCCCAGGCGATCACCGGCAGGATGAAGGACAGCATCGGCGCGATGAAATAGACCGACTTGTCGGCCCCCGCGGGCACGACGATTTCCTTGATGATGTATTTGCCGAAGTCGGCGAAGCTCTGCAGGAGGCCGAAGACGCCGACGACGTTCGGCCCCCGGCGCATCTGCACCGCCGCCCAGATCTTGCGGTCGGCATACATCAGGAAGGCCAGCGCGACCAGGATGCAGACCGTGACCAGAAGACATTGCCCCAGGATCAGGAGGAATGTTCCGAATGGTGTTGCCAGAAACTCAGCCATTTTGTCCCTCTGCCCGTCTCGCCCTGTGCCCACCGGCCCGGATGCGGGTATTCCTCAATCGCGTCATACCGTGGGGATGCCTTTTACCGCGCATTCGCCCACCATTTCCTGTGCCTCGACCCGGTCGAAGCCGCGCGGATGGCCCTTGCCGATCATGTAGACCGCCTCGCCCGTCCATTTGCCAAAGCGTTCGCTGACCACGGTGCGGATCTGCCGCGCCGTATCCATGCCGCGGATCAGCGCGTATTGCGCGACGGCGCAGCGCAGATAGGCGGTGATCGCCTCATCACTCGCGCCGCCCTTCAGCGCGGCGCGCATCTCGACCAGTTCGGGGTCGATCATCCGCGTCTCGATCCCCAGATAGGCGATCTCTTCCTTCGGCGGTTCGGGCGCGGCGTCCTGCGCGCGCGCCATCCCGCCCGCCAGCAGCGCCGGAAGGACAAGACCCGCGATATGCCGGACAGCCGCCATCGCCCTACTCCGCCGCCAGCGACGCGCCCGCCGCGCGCGCCTTGTGCAGGGCCGAACATTCCGCCATCACCACCGAGGCCCGCGCGATCGGATTGGTGAAGTAGAAATCGGCGATTGCCGGGCGGAAGCCCGCATCCGCCATGTCGCGCAAGGCGACCGGCGACCAGCCGTTGTCCGGCACCCGGTCCACCTGCGCCAGATGCGGCACTGCGGCGACCAGCGCCCGGCGCAGCCCGGCCAGATCGTTCCACGGCTGCACCGCGCCCAGTTGCGCCGAAAGCGCGCGCAGGATCGCCCAGTTCTCCTTCGCCTCGCCCGGCGCGAACCCGGCGCGGAGCGCAAGCTGCGGCCGCCCCTCGGTGTTCACGAAAAGGCCGTTTTCCTCGGTATAGGCGGCGGCGGGCAGGATGATGTCGGCGCGCATCGCGCCCCGGTCGCCATGGCTGCCCTGATAGATCACGAAGGGCCCACCCTCGGAGGCCGGCTTGATCTCGATCTCGTCGGCGCCGAGGTTGTAGATCACCTCCACGCCCTGAACGGCGGCGGCAAGACCACCTTCGGTCACCGCGCCCACATCCATCGCGCCCACGCGCCCGGCGGCGGTGTGCAGCACCAGATATTTGCCGCCCAGCTTTTCGGCCAGCGCCATGGCATGGGCGATCACCGCCTCGCCATCCGCCTCGCTGATCGCGCCCTGCCCGACGATGACCAGCGCGCCCTCGGTGGCCTCGGCCTGATCCAGCAGGGCGGCCAGCGCGGCGCGATCCTGACCGGCCGGGATGTAGTCATAGGTCAGATCCGCCTCCGGCCCGACCAGCGTGATCTTGGCCCCGTTGCCCCATGCCTTGCGGATGCGGGCGTTCAGCACCGGCGCCTCGTCGCGCGGGTTGGTGCCGATCAGCACGATCCGCTTGGCATGGTCGATGTCGGAAATCGCCGCATTGCCGACATAGGCCGAACGGTTCCCCGCCGGCAGCCGCGCACCATCGG
Source organism: Paenirhodobacter populi (assembly GCF_004022215.1). GTDB lineage: Bacteria > Pseudomonadota > Alphaproteobacteria > Rhodobacterales > Rhodobacteraceae > Rhodobacter > Rhodobacter populi. Next base: position 256,702 of record NZ_SAUZ01000001.1, on the reverse strand, counting down.
TGCGGCATTCGACGCTGCCGCCGAGTTCCTCGATCAGCCGTTTCAGGCTGAAGGCCGCCTCGACCGGGGCCAGATCGCCCACAAGGCCCAGCACCTTCTTCCCCGTCATCGCCTTGGCGGCAGCGGCCAGAGCCTCGCCCCAGCTCGCCTTGCGCAGCTTGCCGCCCTCGCGAATGTAGGGCACGTCCAGCCGCTGGCGGCGCAGACCGTCCCAGATGTAGCGGGTCTTGTCGGAAATCCATTCCTCGTTCACCGCGTCGTTGTTGCGCGGCAGGATGCGCATCACCTCCCGCCCCTTGGTGTCGACGCGGATGTTCGAGCCGAGCGCATCCATCACATCGATGGATTCGGTCTTCGACAGTTCCCACGGGCGCGCGGTGAAGGCATAGGGCTTCGAGGTCAGCGCCCCCACCGGGCACAGATCGACGATATTGCCCTGAAGGTTCGAATCCAGCGTCATGTTCAGATAGGAGGTGATCTCCGCATCCTCGCCGCGGCCGGTCTGGCCCATCTGGGTGATGCCCGCCACCTCGGTGGTGAAGCGCACGCAGCGGGTGCAGGAAATGCAGCGCGTCATCTGCGTCGAGACCAGCGGGCCGAGGTTCAGGTTGTCGGACGCCCGCTTCGCCTCGCGGTAGCGCGAGAAATCGACGCCATAGGCCATCGCCTGATCCTGAAGGTCGCATTCGCCGCCCTGATCGCAGATCGGGCAGTCGAGCGGATGGTTGATGAGCAGGAATTCCATCACCCCTTCGCGGGCCTTCTTGACCATCGGCGAATTGGTCTTGATCACCGGCGGTGCGTTTTCCGGGCCGGGGCGCAGGTCCTTGACCTGCATGCCGCAGGATGCCGTGGGCTTCGGCGGGCCGCCCAGCACCTCGACCAGACACATCCGGCAGTTGCCCGCGATCGACAGCCGCTCGTGATAGCAAAAGCGCGGCACCTCGATCCCCGCCTGTTCGCAGGCCTGCAGGATCGTCAGGTTCGGATCAACCTCGACCTCACGGCCGTCGATGATGATTGTGCGAAGGTTCGACATGATCAGACCTGTCAGTTGCGGTTGCGGGGTTTGCCCGGAGTGAATGATGCGAGGCTCATGCGCAGCCTCGCGGATAGATCCAGGCGCCGTCGCGGAAGTTGTCTTCGGTCGAGGACTCCACCCTGCCGCCGCAGAGCCGGTCGGCGGCGCGGCGGGCCTCGGCCCCGTCGGAATAGGTGAAGGGTGCGGCGTCGCGCGTCACGATCAGCGCCCCGCCCGCATGCGCGGCGGCATAGCCCGCCACCGCCGGCGCCCGTTCGGGAACCGGAGGCGCGGCACAGGCCGCCAGCGCGAGCGTGAGGGGAAGCGACTGTCTCATTCCGCGGCCATCGCCCCCATGCGCCCGGTCTTGCGGGCCTTGATGCGGTCCTCGATCTCTTCGCGGAAGTTGCGGATCAACGCCTGAATGGGCCAGGCCGCGGCATCGCCGAGCGCGCAGATTGTGTGGCCCTCGACCTGCTTCGTCACGTTGAACAGCATGTCGATTTCCTCGATCTCCGCCTCGCCCGTGACCATGCGGTCCATGACGCGCATCATCCAGCCGGTGCCCTCGCGGCAGGGCGTGCATTGCCCGCAGCTTTCGTGCTTGAAGAATTTCGACAGCCGCCAGATCGCTTTCACCACGTCGGTCGACTGGTCCATGACGATCATGCAGGCCGTGCCGAGCGAGGATTTCACCTCGCGCATGCCGTCGAAATCCATGATCGCGTCTTCGCAATGCTCGGGCCGCAGGATCGGGCAGGACGCACCACCGGGGATGATCGCCTTCAGGTTCTTCCACCCGCCGCGCACGCCGCCGCCATACCGCTCGATCAGCTCGCGCATCGGAACCGACATCGATTCCTCGATCACGCAGGGCGTGTTGACGTGGCCCGACATGGCGAAAAGCTTGGTCCCCGTGTTGTTCGGCCGCCCGAAGGAGGCGAACCAGTCCGCCCCCCGGCGCAGGATCGTCGGCACGACGGAAATGGATTCGCAGTTGTTCACCGTCGTCGGGCAGCCGTAAAGCCCCGCCCCCGCCGGGAAAGGCGGCTTCATCCGGGGCATGCCCTTCTTGCCCTCAAGGCTTTCGAGCAGCGCCGTTTCCTCGCCGCAGATATAGGCGCCCGCGCCGTGGTGCAGGTAGACATCGTAATCATAGCCCGACCCGCAGGCGTTCTTGCCGAGGAATCCGGCCTCATAGGCCTCGTCGATCGCCTGTTGCAGGGCCTCTTTCTCGCGCGTGTATTCGCCGCGGATATACAGATAGGCCGCCGCCGCCCCCATGGCGAAACCGGCGATCAGCGCGCCCTCGATCAGGCAATGCGGATCGTGGCGCATGATTTCCCGGTCCTTGCAGGTGCCGGGTTCGGATTCGTCGCAGTTGATCGTCAGGAACGAGGGCCGCCCGTCGGGCGAAGCCTTGGGCATGAAGGACCATTTCAGCCCGGTCGGGAAGCCCGCGCCGCCCCGGCCGCGCAGACCCGAGGCCTTGATCTGTTCTATGATCCAGTCCCGGCCGTTCGCCAGGATGCCCGCGGTATTATCCCAATGGCCGCGCATCATCGCGCCCTTCAGCGAGCGGTCGTGCATCCCGTAGAGGTTGGTAAAGATCCGGTCCTGATCTTTCAGCATCTCGTTTCCCTCAGTTGGCGGACCATCGGTCCCCGGCCTTGCGGATGCGGGTTGCTGCCCGCCCCATGATCCCCGAAAGGATCAGTAGTCGTTCGTCTTCGCCCGTTCGAGGAAGCGGTCGATCCCCTCCTCGACGATGATCTTCGCCTGCGCGACCCATTTGTCGCGCGTGCAGCGGCCCTTGAAGCCCGGCACGTTTTCGTCGGCGAACAGCACCTGTTCCGGGCCCCAGGCGGCGATCTGGTCGAAATGGAAGATGCCCCATGCGTGCAGGCGCGCCTCCAGCACCGGGCCGATCCCCTCGATGATCTTCAGGTCGTCCGGCTTCTCGTCGCGCGGCGCGGCGAGCCCCTCGGGCCTTTGCCCCCCGCCGTTCGGTTGCTCCTCCGGCGGCGGCGCCACCGTCTGCCCGGCCGCGGCCATCGCGGTGCCGCCCGATGCCACGGCCAGCACCGCCTCGGGCTTGCCCTTGTCGGCGACGACGGCCTGCTGCTTCGTCACGCCCGTCCGGTCGACGGGACTGTTACCGGCGGGCTTCGGTTCGGCCTTCGCCGCAGCGGCCTGCTGCACCGCCGATTTCGGACGTTCCGTCCCCATCACGCCGATCGGCCCGCGCTGGCCCGAGGTCTGCCACGGCGCGCGCAAAGGCACCTCGGTCCCGTCGATGCGCTTGAACGCATCGCCGATCGACACCGCCAGCGCCGTGGTGGCGTTGAATTCCTCGCGGTCGCCCTTGGTGTCCAGAAGCGCGACCTGCTCCCCCGCGCGTTCGGACGAAAACCGCCCGATGCGCGATCCGGGGCGCGGCGTCTTGCCGGCGGTCAGTTCGTCGATCAGCGTCTCAAGGCTTTCCTCGGACAGATCCTCGAAATAATCCTTGCCGATCTGCGCCATCGGCGCGTTGGAACAGGCGCCGAGGCATTCGACCTCTTCCCACGACAGCTTGCCGTCCAGCGACAGTTCATGCGGATGCGCGGAGATCTTGCGCTTGCACACGGCGATCAGGTCTTCGGATCCGCGCAGCATGCACGGCGTCGTGCCGCAGATCTGCAGATGCGCGACCGACCCCACCGGCGTCAGGTGGAACATGAAATAGAAGGTCGCGACCTCAAGTGCCCGGATATAGGCCATGTCGAGCATGTCGGCCACGTATTCGATCGCCGGTTTGGTCAGCCAGCCTTCCTGTTCCTGCGCGCGGAACAGCAGCGGAATGATCGCCGAGGCCTGCCGCCCAACGGGATATTTGGTGATCTGCGCCCGCGCCCATTCGAGGTTCGCCGGAGTGAATTCGAAGGTTTCAGGCTGTTCCTGATACAGACGGCGGAGCATTAGCGGTCGATCTCCCCGAAAACGATGTCGAGCGTGCCGAGGATCGCCGAGATATCGGCGAGCTGATAGCCGCGCGCGCATTCGTCCAGCGATTGCAGATGCGCATAGGCGGGCGAGCGGAGCTTGGCGCGATAGGGCCGGTTGGTGCCATCCGCCACCAGATAGACGCCGAATTCGCCCTTGGGCGCCTCGACGGCGGCATAGACCTCGCCCTTCGGCACGTGGAATCCCTCGGTATAGAGCTTGAAGTGATGGATCAGCGCTTCCATCGACCGCTTCATCTCGGCGCGTTTCGGCGGGGCCATCTTGCCGCGCGTCAGCACCTCGCCGGGGGTTTCGCGCAGCTTCGCGCAGGCCTGCAGGATGATCTTCGTCGATTCCCGCATCTCGGCCATGCGGACCAGATAGCGATCGTAGCAATCGCCGTTCTTGCCCACCGGAATGTCGAAATCGAATTCGTCGTAGTTTTCGTAGGGCTGCGAGCGGCGCAGATCCCATGCAAAGCCCGATCCGCGCACCATCACACCGGAATAGCCCCAGCGGGTGATGTCTTCCTCGGTGATGTTGAAGATGTCGACGTTGCGCTGCTTGAAGATGCGGTTTTCCGTCAGCAACGTCTCGATGTCATCGAGCCGCTTCGGGAACTTCTGCGCCCATGCCTCGATATCGTCGATCAGCGCGGGCGGCAGATCCTGATGCACCCCGCCCGGGCGGAAGTAGTTCGCGTGCAGACGCGCGCCACAGGCCCGTTCGTAGAAGATCATCAGGCTTTCGCGTTCCTCATACCCCCACAGCGGCGGGGTCAGCGCGCCCACGTCCATCGCCTGCGAGGTAACGGCCAGCAGATGGTTCAGGATGCGGCCGATCTCGCAAAACAGCACGCGGATGGTCTGCCCGCGCTTCGGCACCGCGGTCCCGGTCAGCTTTTCGATCGCCAGACACCAGGCATGTTCCTGATTCATCGGCGCGACGTAATCCAGCCGGTCGAAATAGGGCAGGTTCTGCAGATAGGTGCGGCTTTCCATCAACTTCTCGGTGCCGCGATGCAGCAGGCCGATATGCGGGTCGATCCGCTCGACGATTTCCCCGTCGAGTTCCAGCACCAGACGCAAAACGCCGTGCGCCGCAGGGTGTTGCGGCCCGAAGTTGATGTTGAAGTTGCGGATCTGCTGTTCGTTCGTCAACAGATCTTTCGAGCCGTCGTCATAATGGTTCTGCCGGATGCCGCCGTCCATCATGCGCCTCCTTCCATGCCGGGCGCGACCATCGCGAGGAATTCCGCCTCGGTCATGGTCTGCGTCGCGTTGGCGATCGCGTAATTGCCGGGTTTGCAGTCGATGAAGATCTGATGCGTCAGCTCGAACTGCGCGGGATCGGCGAAGCACTGGATCGAGACATGAGTGGATTTCCCATCCGCCGACCGCCACGCGATATGCGATCCGCAATGGCCGCAGAACAGCCGCTCGCCCCATTCGCTGGACGGATAGATGCTGACCGGCGCGCCGGCCACGAACTCCAGCGGCGCCTCGCTCTCGACCGAGATGAACATGCCGCCCGACCACTTCCGGCACATCGAGCAATGGCAGATGCCCGCCTCATGCGCCGGGCGCGCGGTGAAGGTGCAGTCGCCGCACAGGCAGGTGCCGGTTTGGAGGTCGCTCATCCCTTCGCCTCCGCCTTTTCGTCGCCGGGCAGGATGTATTGCGCGCCTTCCCACGGCGAGAGGAAATCGAACTGGCGATATTCCTGCACCAGCTTGACGGGTTCGTAGACGACGCGCTTGCGCACCTCGTCGTAGCGGACCTCGGTATAGCCGGTGGTCGGGAAATCCTTGCGCAGCGGATGGCCGCGGAAGCCGTAATCCGTCAGGATGCGGCGCAGGTCCGGATGGCCGGAAAACAGGATGCCGAACAGGTCGAAGACCTCGCGTTCATACCAGTTCGCCGCCGGGAAGACCGAGGTGATCGAGGGAACCATTTCCTCTTCACGGACGGCAGCCTTCACCCGGACGCGCTGGTTGCGCCACATCGACAGGAAATTCCACACGATGTCGAACCTCGCCAGCCGTTCCGGCCAGTCGACCGCCGTCAGGTCGACCAGCGTCGAGAATTTGCAGCTTGCGTCGTCGCGCAGGAATTCAACGAATTCCACGATCGAGCCGGGGGTGACGGTGACGGTAAGCTGACCGAAGGCCACCTCGGTCGAGATCACGTCGTTCGGCCGCCTCCCGGCGATGTGGGCGGCAAGTTCTTCAAGAGCGTCGCTCATCTTCCCCTCCCCTCAGCGCACCAGCGTGCCGGTGCGGCGGATCTTGCGCTGAAGCTGCAATACCCCGTAGAGCAGCGCCTCCGCCGACGGCGGACAGCCCGGCACGTAGATATCGACCGGCACGACCCGGTCGCAGCCGCGCACGACCGAATAGCTGTAGTGGTAGTATCCCCCCCCATTCGCGCAGGACCCCATCGAGATCACGTAACGGGGTTCCGGCATCTGATCATACACTTTGCGCAGCGCCGGGGCCATCTTGTTGGTCAGCGTGCCGGCGACGATCATCACGTCCGACTGCCGCGGCGAGGCGCGCGGCGCCGTGCCGAACCGTTCGAGGTCATAGCGCGGCATCGAGGTCTGGATCATCTCGACCGCGCAGCAAGCCAGCCCGAAGGTCATCCAGTGGAGCGAGCCGTTGCGCGCCCAGGAAATCAGATCCTCGGCCGAGGTCAGCAGAAACCCCTTGTCCTGCAATTCCTTGTTCAGCGACTGGGTCGCCACCTCGCGGTCGGCGCCCGCGGTATTGGCCGAAGTCATCACGCCCATTCCAGCGCCCCCTTCTTCCATTCATAGGCAAAGCCGACGGTCAGGATCGCCAGGAAAGCCATCATCGACCAGAAGGCGGTCATGCTCAGATCCCCGAAGGCCACCGCCCAGGGGAACAGGAACGCCACTTCGAGGTCGAAGATGATGAACAGGATCGAGACGAGGTAGAACCGCACGTCGAATTTCATCCGCGCATCGTCAAAGGCGTTGAACCCGCATTCGTAGGCGGAGACCTTCTCCGGGTCGGGATTGCGGACGGCCAGCACTACAGCCGCGAGGACCAGCACGAGCCCAAGAACAACTGCCAATGCCAGAAAGACGAGGATGGGAAGATATTCACGCAGCATGTCGTGCATCATTTGGCTCCCTCAGGTCGCGACAAATCATCGCGCAGGTTCCGGCTAAGGAGAGCATTATCTGCGGCCCCCTGTCAGGTCAACCGGAACGCCGCATTTTGCCGATGAAAAGCATACCAGAATCCGGACGAAACCCCATCCCGGGCCGTGGATGGGCGGCGAATCCGGGCTGGAAAAGCAAACGATATAAAATATTTATCGCAGATGACGGTTTTCCGCATCCGCAGCGCCGCAGCGCCGAATCCCCCTTCCCGGCGCGGACGAACCACCGATCCGCGCCGCCCGGCGGGGCCGATTCCCGTCCTTGCCGGGCGGAGGATGAAGACCGGATCGACGCGGGCATCCCGCCGTTTGACGCGCCGCGCAGGCGCGACATATCACCGCATGCCGCGCACCCTCTCCGGGGTCGTCCTCCTATGCCTCACACCCGACAGATAGCCCGAACGTCATCTCCGGCAATGGTGCCCTGCCTGCCCTGCGATCGATCGGTTGCCCTGCGGGGCCGGGCGACCGCGTGCAGGCCGCATTGCGTGATCGCCAGAACGCCCCGCGTTGCCGCGACGGCGGCCAAGGCGTTGCCGCACCCCGGCGCAGGTCAGGCCGGATTCGCAATTCTCCGGATCGAGCGCGAAGCCCGTGGTCCCGACGCGGAAGATCTCCTGCCCGATGTCGGGGCTCGGCCCATCCGCCTCGGAACGTTCTTTGCCAGCCCGGGCATGAAGGCCGGAAACACCAGCCCGATGGCGGATCCTTCCGGACGTTCCCGCACGCCCACCGGGCAGGACGTCCGCAGCGACCGATCCGATTCAACGACATCGACGAGGTAGTAGGCCTCGCCGCCACCCGGCACCGCCGACAGACCGTCTCGCCGAAAACCACCGTGGAGCGCCGCCCATGGTCAGGCAAGCGTCACCCGGTCGATCGTGAACATCTCCTTCCGCAGGCTCATGCGATCCGCAAGGCGTGCCCGCGCGGCGAGGCAGTTCAGAAATTCCTCCGCGGCCTCCGGTCCGCGCCATGACGTGTCGGTCTTGCCCCTCCAGTTCACGAGGATGCAATGCGCCCCCGGCAGGGCGGATGCGGCGGTCTTGCGGGCCAGATCCCCGATCTCCGCTGCCGACAGATAGTAAAGAACCTCCGAAAGGAGGATCAGATCCCAGACTCCCCCCGGCCAGTCGGCGGGCACGGAACCGCGGATCAGATGTATGTCCGGGCGATGCGCCAGCCGCCTGCGCGCCAGCGCGATCGCATGTTCCGACAGGTCGATCCCGGTCACGGCGTCGGCCCGGCCGGCGATCATTTCCGTCAGCACGCCGATGGAACAGCCAACCTCGATCGCCGCGCGATAGCGTTTTGCCGGCAGCGCGGCCAGCGTGGCCTCGTATTTCTCCTGCTCATAGCGGCTGGTTCGATAGCCCCACGGGTCCGGGTTCGCCCGATAGAGCGCGTCGAAATGCGCCTGCCGGCGAGAGAGGAAATCCTCAGACATGGAGGAAGATCTCCGGATGGGTCAGGAAATGCCTCTGCTGGTCCGCGGGCATCACGAAGCCGGTGGGATCGTCCGGCACAAGGTCCGTCATCTGGCTTTTGTGCGCGGCCAGCGCGCGGGCCTTCAGAGCGTGCAGCAGGGGATCGTCGAAGCGGACCATCCGCCCCTGCGGCACCGCCTGTTCAAAACGTCCCCAGACGGGATAGGCCCAATGCGACAACCCCGGCGACTGCGCGCACAGCAGCCGCGCGATTTTCGCGACGCGCTGATGATCCGGGTGGGGATCGCCCTCCCACGTCGACAGGACGGCGCGGCAGTTTCCGGGCCTTGATGCCCATATTCTCGCAACCGCCTCGGCGCGCGCGGCCGGATCATCCGGGGCCGCCAGATCGGGATAACCGAGCAGGACGGGCGGCGGCGCCTGCCCGCCCCCGATCAGGGCAATGGCCTCGCGCACCTCGGCGGCCCGCAGCGCCGCCAGCCTCTCGCGCGGCCAGAGGCGCGAGCGGGGATGCGAGGCCCCGCCATCCGTCACGACGGCCACCTGCACCGTGACCCCCTGTCGGGTCAGCGCCGCGATCAGCTGGCCGCAGCCAAGCGTCTCGTCATCTGGATGCGGCGCCAGCAGCAGGACATTGCCGCCTCCGGCGATCTCGTCGGCGGCGACAAGCGGGGCGCGGCCCGCGTGGCGAAGGAAGGCGCTGATCATGTGGATCCCCCATCGCGGGCGCGGTTCAGGATCAGGCGCGCCGCCAGTTGCGTCTTTCCGTCCAGATTGGCCTGACGCAGGAAGAAGGCCAGATCGCGCCGGATCCGTTCGACCGCGGTCCCCTCCATGAAGGCCCGCGTGCCCAGTGCCCTGTCCGCGATGGCGATCCCGCGCAGGCAGGCCTCTTCCACCGCCTCCCGCGCCAGAAGGGCCGCGACGATATCCGGCGAGTCGGCCGCCTCGACCGCCCCGGCGGCATGTTCGACCCAAAGCCGCGCCGTCTGCGCAAGGCGGGTCAGCTCGACCAGCCGCGCCGCCCGCATCGGGCCGGGATCGTCGAGCATCGCCACCCGGTCGCGCACCGCGTCGGCCAGGGCTTCGAGCGCGCCGCAATGCAGCGCCGCATAGCGCCAGATACCGCCCTCGAACCACGGTTCGCGCAGGTAATCGCCGGGCTTGCCAAGCAGTTCGCCGCGGATTCCGTTCAGGTCGTAAGATCCCGATTCCGTGGCCCGCATCCCGGTCGTCTTCCAGCCCGAGGCATCCTGACGCCGCGGATCCCCCGCATCCACGATGACAAGCTGAACCCCCTCTTCGCCACGCGCCGTCACCACCGCGTGGCGCACCAGACCGAGGCCGGAACAGAACCGCTTGCCGCCCGCCAGACGGGCGACCTGACCATCGGTCCTCTCGATCGAGACGGCGACCGCCCCCTCGGCCCCCCAGACGCCGAACAGTTCCCCATCTGCCGCGGCCATGCGGAAGCGGGCGATCTGATCCTCGCTCCCATACAGATCGATCAGGCGCAGCGCGTTCACATGTCCCTCGGCCAGCCGCCCGACGGACAGGCTCGCGCGCCCCAGCGAACGAAAGAGCGTGACCGCCTCGCGCACCCGGGAACCCGAGGCGGTGGCGACAAGCCGTTCAAGCACGCCCGACACAAAGAGCAGCCGGATATCCGCGTCCAGACCGGCCCTGCCCTGATCGGCATCCCCGGCCCGCGCGGCGATTGCATCCATGACCGCGGCAATCCCTGTCATGTCCTCTCCCTGCCGGGGGGCTGCCCGGCGAACCAGTCGTTCAGGATCTTCTGCTGCGCGGGCAGATCGCTTTGCCGCAGGCGGACGGGCCGCAGCCCGGGCAGGGCATTCTCGACCAGCCGCCAGAAGGCGCCGAAATGCCCGCCTCGATCACGCCCCGGCGGAAGGTGCGGCGTCAGCACCCCGACCAGCGCCCCATCCGGCCATGACCGCCGCAACTGCCCCTTCAGCCCATAGCGCAGCAAGGCCGTCCGGGCGGGTTCCAGCAACTCGTCGCACAGCGGATCGTCCTCCTCGATGCGCGCGCGGAGCGCCGCGGCCATGCCGCCCCCGGTCCGGCCGGTCAGCCGGCAGGACGCCAGAACGACGGGGGCGCCGGCATATCGGATGCGCCAGTCGCGCGCCTCGGCATTCCCGACGAACACCCGGTCCTCGCGGATCGGCAGGCAGGGCATACCGCCCACATCGGCATGAAGCCGCGCGGAAAACGCAAGGCTCGCCCCGGCGGCGTTGCGATGCGCGGGGGCGGGATCATGCGGCTGCGGATCGAGCGTCGAGATCAGCCGCACGATCGCCTGCATATAGGCGCCCTCGCGCGGGCCGTGGCGGCCGAAGGCGTCGGGAAGGCGGGACAGTTCCGCCTCCATCGGGCGGACCGTGCCGCAGATCAGATCGGCCTGTGTGAGTTCGGCAAGATTCGCCGCGACCCAGCCCGGATCGACACGCGCATCGGCGTCCGAGGTCATCAGGTTGCCGTCTTGCGGCAATTGCGCGGAGGCGGCGTCCAGCCCCTGCCGGCGCGCCCAGCCCACGCCGGCCTGATCCGCGGGGCTTTCGCAGTCGAGCAGGATCCCCGGACTGTCGGGATGCGCCCCCCACCAGTCACGCGCGATCGCGGCGGTCGCGTCATCGGTGTTGTTGACCACAAGAACGATACCGCCCGGGCAGCGCGCCCGCGCAAGGCTTGCGGCAAGGGCATCTAGGCAGCCCCGGATGCGGTCCTGTTCGTTGCGGGCCGGGATCACCACGGCCACCCGCCAGCCCGACTGGTTTCCAAAGCGTTCCATCTGCCGGCTGCGGGGGAAATTCATGACCCGGCCCCCTCGCGCGCGGTGAACTGGCCTTCCACGGCATCGGCACCGGGGAGCGCGCCATCCCCGGACCTCACCATGTCGAGCCACACGGATGCCACCGCGGACAGCCGGAATTCGGGCCTGACGCCAATGCGCGGCGGCGCGGCGCGCCATTCGGTCAGCCGTGCGAGGATGGCGTCCAGATCCCCGGCATCCACGCATTGATCCGGGGTCGAGGCGATCTCTCGATTGGCGCCGATGTCGCCGTGCAGCAGGGCCGGGCAGCCCACGGCATTCGCCTCGGCGATCACCAGCCCGAAGGTCTCGGCGAACCCGCTTTGCGGATAGAACAGGCATAGCGAGCGGCGGAATTCGGCGATCACCTCGTCATGCGTCAGGGACCCGCGCACCAGCGTGCCCGTCGGCAGCAGCGGCATGGGCCAGCGCAGATACCCCGGATTCGCCAGAACGAGCTTCAGCCCCGGAAGGACGCGCCGTGCCTCGTAGAAGATCCGCACGACCTCAGGCAGGCCCTTGTGGGGCGAGCTGGCGAACACCAGCCGGTCCCTGTCGCGCGGGGTGTCATCAGGGCGCAGATCGTCCGACACCGGGTTGTGGATGAAGCCCGTTCGGGGCCGCACGGGCAGAAAACGGCTCAGCGTCCCGGCATGGCTGCGCGAAACGCAGATGACGGCGATATCCGCCTCGCGCAGGCGCTGCCCCATCTGCCGGTTGTGCCGGCCGGGATGGACATGCAGCCACAGGCAGATCCGCGCATCGGGATTGGTGCGGCGCAGGCGCAGGGCGACCTTCCATGCGTTGATCACCACGATGACCCGGCCCAGAGGCACGGCCAGATCCATCGGCCGGAACCTGACCCCGTCGAGGCGGAGCGAAGACGACCGCGTGGCCTGCTCGATCACCACGTCAAGCTCACCCGACAAGGCGTTCGCGATGCGCAGGACGGTCGCCTCGGTCCCGCCCAGACCGCGCAGGGACTGCACCGTGTCGTAGGGTCGCGGCGCGCAGGGATCCACGATCCGGAGGTCAGCCATTGTCCATCCCCCGCGCAATCGCCCGCCGGACGGTTTCGCGCGACCGCGCCGTCGCCAGCGCATCCGACAGCCCGACGCGGCCCGCATTCGATATCCGCGAAATGCCGAGATCGCCCAGATCGATCTCCACCGGCTGCACCTGACGGGTCCTGAGCCAGTGGTCGATCCGCGACCAGACCTCCTCCCGGTCCCGCCTGCGGCGGTCGCTGTCATAACCCGTCGCCCGCGACTGCGAGAGGGAATCCGGGGTCTCGATCTTGGTCATCAGCACGTCGCGGATCATCCACACGATTTCCCCCGACAGGATCACGCGGTTGCGGAACTCCCTGTCCTCCTCGATCCCGTCGATGAAACCGCCAAGGCGGGCGAACAGATCGGGGTGGAACAGGCCCGAGTTGACATGCGTCCAGTCGCCCGGCACCTCCGATCCCATCTGCAAGTTCGGGAACATGTCGTCGATCAGCGAAAGCTCGCGCGTGATCTCCACCCGGCGGCCATCGGGCAGGACAAGGGCATGGTGATGCAGCACCGCGCCGATCCGCAGCGTGCCGCCGGGGGTCTGCCCGGCAAGCGCCCAGTTCAGGCAGGGATCCGCGCCGACATCCCCGCGCGCCATCACCAGCGCCTGCCGCAGCACCTTGTCGCGGTGCGGCAGGTCGTCGGAATCGTGAAACGTCACCGCGCGGCCGGCGGCCAGCAGGATGCCCACGTTCTTCGCCTGCGCGGTGCCCGCGTTCTGCGCCAGCTCGACCAGCACGACATCCGGATGGGCGAGATAGGGGGAAAGCGCGGCACGGGTCCCGTCGGTCGATCCGTCATCCACGACGACGATCACCCTGTCCGGATGTGATTGCGCCAAAGCGGCCTCGACCGCCTTGGCGATCAGATGCGCGCGGTTCCATGTCGGGATGACGACGGCGGCGGGAAACACCATGTCAGACCTCCCTCATGCGCAGGACCGAGGCGTAACCGGCCAGCCCCCGGGCGGTGAGCCCCGCGGCCAGCAGCGGCAGGAGCAGCAAGACCCCGCCGCCCGTCAGCGGCAGCGACCCCATCGCCAGCCCCGCCGCCACCAGCCCGACACCGCAGACAGAGGCGACGATCATCGCCACGGGCGGGTCGGCCTTGCCGCGCGCGCCGCAGATCGCCTTCGGCGTCACCCTGAAAACCTGAACGCCGGGGAACATGCCCGCGACCGTCGCGGCGGCGGCGGTGGGCAGCAAGGCGATGCGGGTAGAGACCGCGGTTGCGACATGCGCCATGCTGCCGTTGCCCGCGACGACCAGCGGAATTGCCGCCGAGGCCATCACAAGCAGCAAGGTCGCAAAGGCGATCGCGGCGCCCTGCGCCCCGGCCGGCACATGCGCGGCCATCTGCACCGCCGAGATCAGCAGCGCCAGGGCCGCAGGCAGCGCGAAGTTCACCCAGGCGGTCAGTTGCGTCGCCGCCAGAACCTGCCGCGCCAGCCGCGGCCGCGCCGCGCCGGTCGTCCGTCCCGACAGCCACAGCAACAGCGTGCGCATATTGCCCGAAGCCCATCTGAACCGCTGGCGATGCAGCGCATTCAGCGTCAGGGGCAAGAGGCCGCGCCCCACGACCTGCCGGGCGAAAGCGCCGCGAAAGCCCGCCTCGCAAAGCCGCAATCCCAGCTCCGCATCCTCGGTGGCGGTGCGGGCGGACCAGCCGCCGACCTCCAGGAGCGCCTCCTTGCGGATGACGCTCAGCGTGCCGGTCAGCAGCATCGCATCCGCCCGGTTGGCGGCGCGGGCGTGACGGTCGAAATAATCGGACAGCTCCAGCGCGATTCCCGACCCCGCCGCGTCGCAACAGCGATAGGCCTGCGGAAACTGCACGAAATCGACCCGCCGCGCCGCGATCTCCGCCGCCGCGACCGTCAGGAAGTCGGGCTGGACCTGATAATCGGCATCGACCGTGACGATATGGGTGGCGTCCGGGCGGCTCTGCGCCAGCGCGATATTGAGCGCACCGGCCTTTGCCCCCACCACGCCCTCCCTGTGCAGGAACCGAAAGAGCGGGTTTTCCCGGCACCATTGTTCCACCGGCAACCAGACCGCCGGATCCCTGGTATTGTTGTCGATCACGATGACCTCGTAGGGCGGCGCGTTTTTCTGCGCCCGCAGCGCGGCGAGCGTCGCGATCACAAGATGCGGGGGCTCGTCATGGGTCGGCACATGCACGGAAAAGACCAGCCCCTCGGACTGCGCCTCGATGGCGACGGGAATGCCCGCATCGCCCCGATGCGCCAGCAGCGCGGCGATGCCATTGAGGATAAACAGCGATACTTGCGCCAGAAACGAAATCGTCGCGAGGATGACCGGATAAAGACACACGATCGAAACGAGGCACAAGGCCCCCAACAATGCGAGCGTCACGGGGAGCCTTCCGCCCTCGGGTCCCTTGCTGAAAGAGGCGAGATTCATCCTTCACTCCCACACAGAACCACTCCCCATTTTCATGGGGTGGCACGCATCGTTTCCTTATTGTGATAGCAGGTGCCCCTCGGGCTCATGTCATAACGCCATGAGGGCTGTCCGGTTCCGGGGGCGTCTTGCGTGGCGTCCGGGGAACCGACCCGCCCCTTTTGGAACCGTTCCTCCGGCCGGTCGTTCTCCGTCCGGAACGACAGAGGCAAGATGGCGCGCACCCCCGACAGATCCGCTATCGGCAAGAGACGGCGCCGCAACCGGCGGGCTTTCGCATGATCCGGCCGGAAGAGATCGTCTGCCCGACCGAGGCGGGGCTTTACTGCCCGCCCGGCGGTTTTCACATCGACCCGCTCCGCCCGGTTCCACGCGCGCTGATCACGCACGGCCATGCCGACCATGCCCGCCCCGGCCATGGCGCGGTGCTGGCCACGCGCCAGACGCTCGACATCATGGCGATCCGCTACGGCGAGGATTTCACCTCCCGCCGCCAGATCGCCGACGGCCCCCTGCGGATCGGCGATGTGACGGTCAGCTTCCATCCCGCGGGCCATGTCCTCGGATCGGCGCAGATCCTGATCGCGCCGGACAACGGCCCGCGCGTCCTGATTTCCGGCGATTACTGCCGCACGCCGAACCCCACCTGCCTGCCGTGGGAGCCGGTCGCCTGCGATATCTTCATCACCGAGGCGACCTTCGGCCTGCCGATCTTTCGCCATCCCGATCCGCTGGCCGAAACCGAACGGCTGATCGCCAGCATGGCGGAATTTCCCGACCGGCCGCATCTGGTCGGGGCCTATGCGCTTGGCAAGGCGCAACGGGTGATCGCGCTGGCCCGCGCGGCCGGGCATGACGCGCCCATCGCCATCCACGGCGCGCTGAAACGGCTGTGCGACTATCATGTCGAACAGGGCATCGACCTTGGCCCGCTGGTGCCCGCGACGGACCCCGAGGAGGCGCGGCTGATCCTCGCCCCGCCCTCGGCCTTTGCCTCGCCCTGGGTGCAGCGGTTCCGCGATCCGGTGCTGTGCTACGCCTCGGGCTGGATGACGGTGCGGGCGCGGGCGCGCCAGAGGGGGATCGAGCTGCCGCTGGTCATCAGCGACCACGTCGACTGGCCGCAGCTCACCGCGACGCTGCAAGACCTCGCCCCGCAGGAGGTCTGGATCACCCACGGCACCGAGGACGGGCTGATGCGCTGGTGCGAACTGCAAGGCCTCCCCGCCCGCCCGCTGCGTCTGGTCGGATATGAGGACGAGCCGGAATGAAAGCCTTCGCGCGCCTTCTGGAACGGCTGGCCTTCACCGCGGGCCGGAACGCCAAGCTGACGATCCTGTCGCATTATCTGGAGGCCACGCCCGATCCCGACCGGGGCTGGGCGCTGGCCGCGCTGACCGGCACGCTGGATCTGCGGCAGGTCTCGCCCTCGCTGTTGCGGCGGCTGGCGGGGGAGCGGGTGGACGAACGGCTGTTCGCGCTGTCCTACGATTTCGTCGGCGATCTGGCGGAAACCATCGCGCTGATCTGGCCCGCCGTCCCCGCGCCCGGTCCCGAGGTTTCCCTGTCGCAGGCGGTCGGCATCCTGCGTGAAACCGGCAAGCTGGCGCTGCCCGCCGCGATCGCCGCGATGCTCGACCGCCTGACCCCGCCCGAGCGGCTGGCTTTCCTCAAGCTTGCCACCGGAAACCTGCGCGTCGGCGTTTCGGCGCGGCTGGCCCGCATCGCGCTGGCGCAGACCGGCCCCCGCGGCGTCGAGGAGATAGAAGAGATCTGGCACGGGCTGGAGCCGCCCTACCTGCCGCTTTTCGCCTGGCTTTCGGGCGGCGCCCGCCCTGAACCCGCCTCGGCCGCGCCGTTCCGGCCGGTGATGCTGTCGACCCCGGTCACGCCCGCCGAGCTTGCCCCCCTGAACCCCGCCGATTACCTCGCCGAATGGAAATGGGACGGCATCCGCGTGCAGGCGGTGGCCGAGGGCGGGCTGCGGCGGCTCTATTCCCGCACCGGGGAAGAGATCGGCGCCGCCTTCCCGGATATCATCGAGGCGATGGATTTCGAGGGCGCGGTGGATGGCGAACTGCTGATCCGGCGCGGGACCGAGGTTGCGCCTTTCGCCGATCTGCAACGGCGACTCGGGCGCAAGACCATCGGCCGGGTCCTGCTGCAAAGCCATCCGGCGACCCTGCGGCTCTACGACATCCTGACATGGGAGGGCGCAGATCTCCGCCCCCTGCCCCTGACCGAACGCCGCGCGCGGCTCGAGGCCGCGCGCTTTCCCCGCGAGCGCATCGACCTGTCGCCGATCCTGCCTTTCGCGGCATGGGAGGACATCACCCGCCTGCGCGCCGCGCCGCCTGCGCCGGTGATCGAGGGGGTGATGCTCAAGCGCCGCGACACGCCCTATATCGCCGGCCGCCCCCGTGGCCCCTGGTTCAAGTGGAAGCGCGATCCGATGGTGATCGACGCGGTGCTTCTCTATGCCCAGAGCGGGCATGGCAAACGCTCGGGCTTTTACAGCGATTTCACCTTCGGCCTGTGGGACGGGGCGGATCTGGTCCCGGTCGGCAAGGCCTATTTCGGCTTCACCGACGAGGAACTGCGCGAGTTGGACCGTTTCGTGCGCAAGAATACCGTTCAACGTTTCGGCCCCGTGCGGCAGGTCGCACCGCTGCTGGTGGTCGAGGTGGCGTTCGAGGGGCTGAACCGTTCCGGCCGCCACCGCTCGGGCATCGCGATGCGGTTCCCGCGCATATCGCGCATCCGCTGGGACAAGCCCGCGGCCGAGGCCGACCATCTGGAAACCCTGAAGGCGATGCTGTGACCGCGCTGCCCCCCGCCTTCGCCGACTGGTTCGCCCGCAACGGCTGGGACCCGCATCCGCATCAGCTGGCGCTGCTGGCGGCGCGGGAGGATACGCTGCTGATCGCACCGACCGGGGGCGGCAAGACGCTGGCGGGATTCCTGCCGTCGCTGGTCGATCTCCACCAGACCGGGCGGAAAGGTCTGCATACGCTTTACGTCTCGCCGCTGAAGGCGCTGACGGCGGATGTCGCGCGCAACCTCGCGCGGCCGATCGAGGGCATCGGGCTTGCGGTGCGGGTGGGCGACCGCACCGGCGACACCCCCGCCGGCGTGCGCCAGAGACAGCGCGCCGATCCGCCGGAAATTCTGCTGACGACGCCGGAATCGCTCGCCCTGATGCTGTCCTGGCCGGAGGCGCCGAAACTGTTCGCGGGCCTCAGGCGCGTGGTTCTGGACGAATTGCACGCGCTGGCGGAATCGAAGCGCGGCGATCAGCTGATGCTCGGCCTTGCGCGGTTGCGCGGCCTTGCGCCGGGGCTGGTCGCCACGGGGCTTTCGGCCACGGTCGAGGATCCGCAGGCGCTGGCCCGGTTCATGGGCGCCGCGCGGGTGATCGAGGCCGATCCGGGCCCGACGCCCGACATCGCCCTGCTGCCGACCCGGACCCCGCCGCCATGGTCGGGCGGCGGCGGACGCTACGCGGTGCAGGACGTGCTCGACGCCGTGGCGGAAGCGCGGACGACGATCATCTTTCTCAACACCCGCGCGCAGGCCGAGCTGTTCTTTCAGGCGCTGTGGCTGGCGAACGACCGGGGCCTGCCCATCGGCCTGCATCACGGCGCGCTCGCGCGCGAGGCGCGCCAGCGGGTCGAGGCGGCGATGGCCGCGGGCACGCTGCGCGCGGTGGTGGCGACCGGCAGCCTCGATCTGGGGATCGACTGGGGCGATGTGGATCTGGTCATTCAGGTCGGCGCGCCGCGCAACATCAAGCGGCTGGTGCAGCGGATCGGCCGCGCCAATCACCGCTACAACGCGCCGTCGCGGGCGCGGATCGTGGCGGCCAACCGCTTCGAGGTGATCGAATGCGTCGCCGCGCTCGAGGCCGCCCGGGCGGGCGAGCTGGACGGCGAACCGCGCGGCCCCGGCCCGCTCGACGTGCTGATCCAGCACATCCTGCTGACCGCCTGCGCCGGCCCGTTCGAGGCCGATGCGCTGTATGCCGAGGTCCGCACCGCCGGCCCCTACGCGGGCCTTTCTCGGGCGGATTTCGACGCCTGCCTCGATTTCGCGGCGACCGGCGGCTATGCCCTGCGCGCCTATGACCGCTGGCAAAGGCTGATGCTGCGCGACGGGCGCTGGCAGTTGCGCGACCCCCGGGCCGCGCGCAACCTGCGCATGAACATCGGCACCATCGTCGAGGCCGAAAAGCTCAAGGTCCGCCGCCGTGGCCGGGGCGGCGCGGCGTTGGGAGAGGTCGAGGAAAGCTTCGCCGCCACCCTCGCCCCCGGCGACACCTTCCTGCTGGGCGGACAGGTCCTGCGCTACGACCGCATCCGCGATCTGGTGATGGAGGTCACGCCCCAGCCCGGGCGCGAGCCGAAGATCGCGGTCTTTTCCGGGCTGAAATTCGCCACCTCGACCGAGCTTTCGGCCCGGATGCTGGCGATCATCGCCGATCCCGCCCGCCATCGCGAGCTGCCCGGCGACATCCGCGCCTGGCTCGACCTGCAGGCCCGCGTCAGCGCCCTGCCCCGTCCCGGCACGCTGGTCTGCGAAACCTTCCCGCGCAACGACCGCTGGCATCTGGTGATCTACGGCTTCGCCGGCCGCAACGCGCATCAGACGCTGGGTCTGCTGGTGACCCGGCAGATGGAGGCGGCGGGTCTGGCGCCGCTTGGCTTCCTTGCGACGGATCATGCCCTGCTGATCACCTCGCTGAACCCGGTCGGGGATGTGGCGCCGCTGCTGCGCCGCCCGGCGCTGGAACAGGGGCTGGAAAACTGGTTCGCGGACACGTCGCTGATGAAGCGCAGCTTCCGCGCGGTGGCGACCATCGCCGGGCTGATCCAGCGCAACGTGCCGGGGCACCGGCAGAGCGGGCGGCAGGCGACGTTTTCCAGCGACATCATCCATGACACCTTGCGCCGCCACGACCCCGACCACATCCTTCTGCGCGCCACGCGGGACGAGGCCCGGCATGGCTTCATCGATTTCGAGCGGATAGATGACATGCTGGCCCGCAATCCCCATGTCGAGCTGCACCGGCTGGACCGCGTCTCGCCGCTGGCCGCGCCGCTGCTGCTGGAGATGGGGCGCGTCAGGCTTGGCGGAGCGGGACAGGAAATGCTGGCGGAACGCATGGCGCGGGAGCTGATGGCAAGCGCGGGACTGGACGATCTGACGCATGACGACCGTTGACCCATCTGCCGGTCTGGCCCTGCGCCTCGCCGGGGCCGGTTTCGTCGCCCGCCCCTCGGGCGCGCTGTGGTGGCCGGATCGCCGGACGCTGATCGTTTCCGACCTGCATCTGGGACGCTCCGGGCGTTATGCCCGCCGCGGCGGGCCGCTGCTGCCGCCCTGGGATGTCGCCGACACGCTCGACCGGCTGGGGGCCGAGATCGCGGCGCTGGATCCCGGGCGGGTGGTTTCGCTGGGTGACGGATTCGACGACGATCTCGCCGCCGAAACGATCGACGGGGAAGCGCGGGGCAAGCTCTGGCAGCTGGCGCGGGGGCGGGACTGGATCTGGATCGCGGGCAACCACGATCGCCTTGCCCCCGGTCCCGACTTGCCGGGGCGGAGCGTGCCCGACCTGCATGAGGGCATCGCGCTGCGGCATATCGCCGGCGAGGGTCCGGATATTTCGGGACATCTGCATCCCGTCGTGCGGCTTGCCGGGCGGAGCTGGCGCTGCTTCGTTCTGGGGCGGGAGCATCTGATCCTGCCGGCCTTCGGCGCCTATACCGGCGGACTGGCCGTGAGCGACAGGGCGTTCAGCGCGCTTATCCCCCGGGGGCAGGCGATATGCTGTTCCGCAAGGATGTTCACCGTGCCGCTGCCCTATCCGGCAGCAGGTGCCGCCGATACGTGATCCGCGCGCGCATATCGCCGCGGCCGATCCGCCTCAGCCCCCGATCAGAAATTTCAGCGCGATCGCCCACATGATCAACGCGATGACCGCCTCCAGCATCCGCCAGGCCCGGGGGTTCGCGAACAGCGGGCGCAGCCAGACCGCCCCGTAACCCAGTGTGAAAAAGAACAGGAACGATCCCGAGACCGCGCCCAGTGCGAAGGCGGGCTCCGCCCCCGGGAACCGGGTGGAGATCGTGCCCAGCAGCACCACGGTATCCAGATAGACATGCGGGTTCAGCCAGGTCAGCGCAAGGCAGGTCATCAGCACCCGGGACAGGCCGCCCGCCCCGCCCTGTTCCGCCGCGCCCAACGCCCCGGCGGATCTTAACGCCGAGCGCAGGCTTTTGGCCCCATACCAGAACAGGAAGGCCGCACCGCCATAGCGCATGACCGGATCGAGCCATGGCACCACCGCCATGATCCTGCCGAAGCCGGTGACACCCACTGCGATCAGCACGGCATCGGACAGCGCGCAGGCAAGGCAGACGGCCAGCACATGTTCCCCCTTCAGGCCCTGACGCAGCACGAAGGCGTTCTGGGCGCCGATGGCGACGATCAGGCTCAGCCCCATGGTCAGCCCTGTCAGGAAGATCGGAAAATTCATCGCAGGAAAACGCCTTCTGCCGCCGCTCTTGCCTGCTTTAGAGGAGATGGTTTAGTTAGGAAAATTAAATAGATTAACCCAGACTAAGAGAAACTGATCCGGATGATCGATTATCCCGCCGCGCGCGCCGTCGCCATGATCGTGCAGACCGGCAGCTTCGAAAAGGCCGCGCGGGCGCTGAACATCACGCCTTCCGCCGTTTCCCAGCGGGTGAAACTGCTGGAGGAACGCCTTGGCACCGTGCTGATCGAAAGGGGCACGCCCTGCACCGCCACCGAAAAGGGCGCCTGGCTCTGCCGCCATGTCGAGCATGTGGGAATGCTTGAAAAGGGGCTGATGGAGCATCTGCCGGGTCTCGCGGATACCGCATCCCCACAGCGCGTCACCCTGAACATCGCCACCAATGCCGACAGCCTCGGCACATGGTTCCTGCCGGCGATTTCGGAATTTGCCCGGAACACCGGCTATCTGCTGAACGTGGCCCTCGATGATGAGGATCATACCGCGGACTGGCTGCGGCGCGGGCGGGTTCTGGCGGCCGTCACCACCTTGCCGACCCCGGTTCAGGGGTGCCAGACCAAGGCCTTGGGCAGGCTGCGCTACCATGCGACGGCCAGCCCCGATTTCGTCGCGCGTCATTTCCCCCACGGCGTGACGCGCGAAGCGATGTCGCAGGCCCCGGCGATCACCTTCAACCACAAGGACACGCTCCAGCAGGACTGGATACGGCAGGTTCTGGGCGGAACGGTCGATCATCCCACCCACTGGCTGCCCTCGACCCAGGGCTTCGTCGCGGCCAGTCTGGCGGGAATGGGATGGGCGCTGAACCCCGCCCCGCTCGTCCGGGACCATCTGAGCGCCGGAAGGCTGGTCGAACTGGTTCCGGGCGCCTGCCTCGACCGCGCCCTCTACTGGCAGGTGAACCGGCTGGCGGCCAGAGAGCTCGCGCCCCTGACGAAAAGCATCATCGCGACCGCCCGACGCCATCTGGAATGAGCCCCCCGCACGCGGCGCCCGGTAGCGGCGGAGTCATGGCCCGCCGATACCACGCAATCCCCATAGCGACGAAGTCATGGCCCGCCGATACCGCGCCATCCCCGTCCGCAAACAGGTCCCTCCCCGCCCCCGGCTCCTGCCCGCGCGACCATATCAGCCTCGGCTTCGGCGGCATCCACGCTTTGCGACGTGTCCATTGAGGTTCGGGCGAGATCGGTGCCGTCGCCGGAAAGGGACCCCTGAGGATTTGGGCAAAGATCACTCCGCCGCGTCGAGGCTTTCGTTCACCGGCGCGTCGAAGGGGGTGCCGTGGCTGGCATCGGCGATGCTTTCGCGGCCGATGTAGTGGCGGCGCCATTCGGCCGCCGGATGGCTGTCACGCACCTTGCCCCCCTTGTCGCCCAACAGCTTTTCGCGCAGCGTGCCCGGGGCATAACCGCTTTGCGCCCGGCCGCGCTTGCGCAATTCCGGCACGACGAAATCGATGAAATCGGTGGTCGAGGCCGGGGTGACCGCATAGGCGAGGTTGAACCCGTCCACGCCGCCCTCATCGACCCAGCGTTCGAGCGCATCGGCCACGGTCTGCGGCCCGCCGACCAGCACCGGCCCCAGCCCGCCGATCGAACGCTTGCGGATCACGTCGCGCACCGTCCAGGCCTCGCCATCCGCCGCGAGGGATTCCAGCGTCGTGCGCAGCGCGTCGTTTTCCACCGCCGTCAGCGGCGTATCCGGATCGAGCGAGGAAAAATCGAGCCCGGTCCAGCCGCCGTAAAGCGCCAGCGCCCCCTCGGCCGAGGCGTAGGAGAGGTATTCCTCATACTTGCGCTGCGCCGCCGCGTCGGTCGGGCCGGTGATGACGGTGAGCAGGGTGAACATCTTCAGCGCATCGGGTTCGCGCCCCGCGGCATGGACCTCGGCACGGATCTGATCGGTCAGCACCTTCGCCGTCTCGGGGCTGGTGGCGAGGATGAACATCGCCTCGGCGTGCCGCGCGGCGAAGGCGCGCCCGCGCGACGAGGCCCCGGCCTGAAAGATCACCGGCGTCCGCTGCGGCGAAGGCTCGCACAGATGGAAGCCGGGAACCTTGAAATATTCGCCCTCGTGGCGGATCGGATGGACCTTGGCGGCATCGGTGAAGATCCCCTTTTCCCTGTCGCGCAGGACCGAGCCCTCTTCCCACGACCCTTCCCAGAGCTTGTAGGTCACCTCCATGTATTCCTCGGCCAGATCGTAGCGCGCGTCGTGGGCGATCTGCCGGTCGAGCCCGATATTGCGCGCGGCGGAATCGAGATAGGAGGACACCACGTTCCACGCCACCCGCCCCTTGGTCAGATGGTCGAGCGTCGAAAGCCTGCGCGCCAGCAGATAGGGATGCTCGAAGGTCACGGCGGCGGTGATGCCGAAGCCCACGTTCTTCGTCACCGCCGCCATCGCCGAGATCGCGCCGAAAGGATCGTTGACCGGCACCTGCGCGGCGTCGTGCAGCGCGGCCTCGGCCGAGCCGCGGTAAACGTCGTAGACCCCCACCACATCGGCGATGAACAGCGCGTCGAAGGCCCCGCGTTCCAGCTCGATCGCAAGGTTGGTCCAGTATTCGAGGTCATTGTAGCGCGAGGCCTGCGATGACGGATGACGCCAGGTGCCCGCGGCCTGATGGCCGACACAGGTCATGTCGAAGGCATTGAGGATGATGCGTTTCTTCGGCGAAGTCATGACTGTTCCTTGTTGGTTGGCGCGGTGCCCGCGGGCATCGGACCGGCATCGCGGCAGCCCTCGCCGCCGCGATCGGGGAGGTATCGGGACGGCGGCGGGTCATCTGGAGCCGGCTCCCATGAAGGACGGTGAAACCTGTCGTGTTACCGGTATAGGCGCCGGGCCCCGTCCCGCTCCATTCCAAAGATCGCGGCGGCGGGAGAAGGAAGTTTCCCTTTCGCCGCGCCCGACAGAAAACCCGGCCGGACGGCCTGGCCATGCCTCCGGCGTGATTCGAGCCATGGTCGCGGCAGGCAGAACGGGGGTGCGAAAATCCTTCTCCTCCGGACGGGTGGAATGATCGTCCTGTCCCCCGGAACACCCCGAATAGGGCAGCCCGCCCCATCGTTCCGGGGCAGCCCGCGCGGCTAGACTGCCGCCATTCGACCCCGGCACCGGGATCGCCCGAACACCAGACCATCCACCGCCCGGCGGCCTCCCCGGGTGCATCAGGAGTATTGCCATGACCGTCCACGACCACTGGAGCGAGGTTCCCGACACGGCGGAGCTCAAGGCCCGCTTCCGCCCGATCCTCGAGCGCATCGCCGAGGGCGCGCTGCGGCGCGAACGCGAACGCATCCTGCCCTTTGAAGAGATCGGCTGGTTGAAGGAGTCGGGCTTCACCGCGCTGCGGGTGCCGGTGGAATACGGCGGTTCGGGCGCCTCACTCGTGCAGGTCTTCGACCTGCTGATCGACCTTGCCGAAGCCGACACCAATATCGCGCAGGCGCTGCGCGGCCATTTCGCGCTGGTCGAGGACCGGCTCGTCGCGCCCCGCGCCGAGGGCGAGATCTGGCTGAAACGCTTTGGCGCCGGCGAGACGGCCGGCAACGGCTGGACCGAGGTGGGCGCGGTGAAGATCGGCGACACGAACACCAAGGTCACCCCGGACGGCGACGGCTTCCGCATCGACGGCGAGAAATATTATTCGACCGGCACGATCTTCGCCGACTGGATCGACACCTATGCCACCCGCGCCGATACCGGCGCGCCGGTGATCGCCATCGTGAAGGCGGACCAGCCGGGCATCGAGCGGCGCGACGACTGGACCGGCTTCGGCCAGCGGCTGACCGGCACCGGCACGACGGTCTATTCGGGGGCAAGGGTCGAGCCGGAGGGCATCGTCCCCTTCGAGACCCGCTTCCGCTATCAGACCGCGTTCTATCAGCTCGTGCTCGACGCGGTGCTGTCGGGGGCCGCGGCGGCGGCGGTGCGCGATGTTTCGGCGCAGGTGGCGCGGCGCAAGCGCGGCTTCTCGCACGGGTCGGGCACGGCGGTGCGGCACGATCCGCAGGTGCTGCAGGTGGTGGGCCGCGCCCGCGCCTTCGCCTTCGCCGCCCGGGCCGCGACGCTTGAGGCCGCGCGGGCTGCGCAGCGCGCCTACGAAACCTCGCAGGGCGCCGACAGGGAGGCCGACGATCGGGCCAATATCGAGGCCGAACTCGCCTCGGCCGCGGCGCAGGTCTCGGCCGCGGACCTGGCGCTGCGGGCGACCGGCGATCTGTTCAACGCGCTTGGTGCCTCGGCCTCGGATACGGGGCTGGCGCTCGACCGGCACTGGCGCAACGCCCGCACGGCCGCAAGCCACAACCCGCTGATCTACAAGGAAAGGATCCTTGGCGACAACACCGTGAACGGGACCGAGCCGGTCTATGTCTGGCAGATCGGAGAGGTCACCGAGTGATCCCGCGCGCTGCCGGGCGGCAACCGGCCGCCCGGCGCGCACAACGGGCCGAACGCCCCGGCAGCGGCCGGCCCCGATATGTGGAAATCCCTGCGAGCCGGGGTCTTTGCTGCCCCGAGATCCTCGGTCATTCTGGCCTCCGGGCGTCGTCCCGCTTATTGTCGACGGAAGGACAAGGAGGTCATCATGAAAATCACTGCCCCGGCGGCCGCATTGCTGATCCTGATTGCGGCGGGCGCCGCCGTCAAAGCGGATCCAGTGACGCTCAGCACCTACCTGCGGGATTCGTCCTGGACCGAGCGGTTCGACGCCATGTTCGGCAACAGCGCAAAGCCCGACTGGGTGCAAGGCGCCACGGAATCCGAGGCCGTGGCCGTCACCCTGAATGGCCAGCCCTATGAGGTGCTGCTGGCCTGCAAGAAGCACGACTGCGGCAACCATCAGCTTGCGGTGCTTTTCGACAAGGATGCGATGTATGGCCTGCATTTCGAGACGACGGACAACAGCCCGGAGGAAGAGCTGATCTGGCTCAACATCGGCGGCGGACCCGAGAGCATCGACGGCAAGACGATCCTTTACGCCGCCATCACCGGCAGCCTGTTCAATCACCCCGGGCTGTTCACCTTTCCCGCCGAGGAATAGGGGGTGACGACCGAGTAAGCTGGCGGGCCAGACCGTTCTCCGGCGCGGCGCTGACGGCGGATGTCCCCGGCGGTGCGGACATGCCCCGCCGCTCCGCGGATCATCCGATGGCGCGGTCTTCCCGTTACGCCTGCGCCCCCCGGGCGCCGGTCGCCTGCGCCAGCGCCAGAAATCCCGCGATATAGTCGATCGTCTCCTCGCCCCGGCGCACGCCGATATGAAGCCCCTTGTCGATTCCCTCGCCCAGCCGGACGGCCCGGATCGGCAGGCCCGCGCCCTCTTCGCGCAGGATCCAGTCGGGCATCGCACTGATCCCCCGCCCGGCGGCGACGAGTTGCAGCATCATCTCGGTCGTTTCCACCGTGCGGTGGCGTTTTGGCAGGCAATGGGCGGGCACCAGAAAGCGGGTGAAGACATCCAGCCTTTCGGGCGTGACCGGATAGGTGATCAGCGTCTCGCCGGTCAGGTCCTGCGGCCGCACGACATCGCCCAGAGGATGATCCACCGGCACCGCCAGCACCAGTTCATAGTCAAGGACGCGGGTGTAATGGATGCCCGGCAGATCCAGCGGATCGGGGGTGATGAGCAGGTCGATCTCATGACCCAGCAACGCGCCGATGCCGCCAAAACGAAAGGCCGTGCGCAGATCGAGGTCCACGTCCGGCCAAGCCCCCAGATAGGGCGCGACGACGCGCATCAGCCAGTGCTGGCAGGGGTGGCATTCCATGCCGGCGCGCAGCGCACCGCGATGCCCTTGGGCGAATTCCGCCAGCACCCGCTCGGCATGGTCGATCTGCGGCAGCACCCGCTGCGCCAGCGCCAGCAGATATTCGCCCGCCTGAGTGA
Source organism: Paenirhodobacter populi (assembly GCF_004022215.1). Taxonomy (GTDB): domain Bacteria; phylum Pseudomonadota; class Alphaproteobacteria; order Rhodobacterales; family Rhodobacteraceae; genus Rhodobacter; species Rhodobacter populi. The sequence goes on along the minus strand of NZ_SAUZ01000001.1, from coordinate 229,285 downwards.
ACCGCAGGCCGCGCCCCTCCTTCTGCCAGATCTTCACGCCATGGCGTTCCTCGAACTTGCGCATCGTATGCGAAAGGGCGGACTGGGTGAGGTTCAGCCGCTCCGCCGCCGAGGTGAGCGAGCCGAGCCGGTCGATCTCGCGCAGGATGGAAAGGTGCTGGCGATCAAGCATGGATGATCCCTGTTCATTGGTTCATGAGAACATACCATTTATAATCATGGATCGCAGCCAGTAACCTTCCGGGGACACATAATTCCCGGAGGACATCATGGCGATTGCCGCAAATCTTGGTTTCCCGCGCATCGGCGCGCGGCGCGAATTGAAAACCGCTGTCGAGGCCTATTGGAAGGGCAACCTGTCGGAACGGGATCTGGCGGCCGAGGGCGCCCGGCTGCGCGCCCGGCACTGGCGGATCCAGCGCGATGCGGGGATCGCCTCGATCCCGTCGAACGACTTTTCCTTCTACGATCAGGTGCTGGACACCACGGCCATGCTGGGCGCCGTGCCGGAGCGTTTCGGGTCGCTGCGCGGGACCGTGACGCCGGATCAGTATTTCGCCATGGCGCGCGGGACCAAGGACGCCCCGGCGATGGAGATGACCAAGTGGTTCGACACGAACTACCATTACATCGTGCCCGAATTCACCGACGGTCAGGCGTTCCGGCTTGGCGCGCTGAAGCCGGTCGAGGAATTCCTTGAGGCGAAGGCGCTTGGCATCCAGACCCGCCCCGTGCTGCTTGGCCCGGTGACATGGCTCAGCCTTGGCAAGGCAAAGGATGCGGGTGTCGATCCGCTGGCGCTGTTGCCCGCGATCCTGCCGATCTATGCGGAGGTGCTGCGGCGCCTGCGCGATGCGGGGGCCGACTGGGTGCAGATCGACGAGCCGATTCTGGTGACCGACCTGTCCAGAGCCCAGCGCGATGCGTTGCGCACCGCCTGTGCGGAACTGGCGGGCATCGGGCCAAAGATCATGCTGGCCAGCTATTTCGGCGCGCTGGACGACAACCTTGACCTCGCGCTGTCGCTGCCGACGGCCGGGCTGCATCTGGATCTGGTCCGCGCGCCGGGTCAGGCGGCGCAGGTTCTGGCGGCGGGCACGGACAAGGTGCTGTCGCTCGGCCTGATCGACGGGCGCAATTTCTGGCGCGCCGATCTGGCGAAGGCGCTGGACCTCGCGCAGGCCGCCGCCGGGGGTCATGGCGCCGACCGCATCCAGATCGCGCCGTCCTGTTCGCTTCTGCATGTGCCCGTCGATCTGGCGGGGGAAACGGAACTGGACGGCGAGTTGAAAAGCTGGCTGTCCTTCGCCACACAGAAGCTCGACGAGGTGGTCACCCTGACCCGCGCCCTGAACGGCGCGGATGTTCTGGCGGAACTGGCGGAAAATGCCGCCGCCGTGGCCTCGCGCAGGGTGTCGGAACGCATCCACGACCCGAAGGTCAAGGCCCGCAGCGCGGCCGTGACGGCGGCGGATTTCACCCGCAAGTCCCCCTATGCCACCCGCCGCACGGCGCAGGCCGCCCGGCTGAACCTGCCCGCCTTTCCGACGACCACCATCGGCTCCTTCCCGCAGACCGCCGAGGTGCGCCGCGCCCGCGCCGACCACCGCAAGGGCACGCTGTCGGACGCCGGCTACGACGCCTTCCTCAAGCGCGAGACCGAAGCCTGCATCCGGAGGCAGGAGGCGCTTGGCCTCGACATGCTGGTGCATGGCGAATTCGAGCGCAACGACATGGTGGAATATTTCGGCGAGCAGCTTGCCGGCTACGCCTTCACCCGGCTCGGCTGGGTGCAGAGCTATGGCTCGCGCTGCGTGAAGCCGCCGCTGATCTTTGGCGATGTCTCGCGCCCGAAGCCGATGACCGTGGCATGGTCCGCTTTCGCCCAGTCCCTGACCGACAGGCCGATGAAGGGGATGCTGACCGGCCCCGTCACCATCCTGCAATGGTCCTTCGTCCGCGATGACCAGCCGCGTTCGGAAACCTGCCGGCAGATCGCGCTGGCGATCCGCGACGAGGTGGCCGATCTCGAAGCCGCCGGGATCAGGGCGATCCAGATCGACGAGCCCGCGATCCGCGAGGGGCTGCCCCTGCGCCGGGCCGAATGGGACGCCTATCTGACATGGGCGGTGGAGGCCTTCCGGCTGTCCGCAAGCCCGGTCCGCGACGACACCCAGATCCACACCCACATGTGCTATTCCGAGTTCAACGACATCATGCCCGCCATCGCGGCGATGGATGCGGATGTGATCTCCATCGAAACCTCGCGTTCCGATATGGAGCTGCTCAGGGTGTTCGGCGATTTCGAATATCCGAACGCGATCGGCCCCGGCATCTGGGACATCCATTCCCCCCGCGTGCCGTCCGAGGGTGAGATGACCGGCCTTCTGCGCAAGGCGGCCAGCGTCATTCCCGCCGAGCGGCTCTGGGTGAACCCGGATTGCGGGCTGAAAACCCGCGGCTGGCCGGAAACCGAGGCCGCGCTGAGAAACCTCGTCGCGGCGGCGAAGGCGCTGCGCCGGGGCGATCTCTCCCCCCTGCCGATCGAGCGCAAGGCACCGGAACAGACCGGCTGCCTCTGCGGGCACGCGCACGCCTGATAGGCGGCAGGCCCGGCCCCCCGATATCAGATCTCCGGGGGGCCGGAGCGCCCCGCTCCGGGAACATGAACGGCCGGACGGCGGATCGGCCACGGGTGAGCCACGCGGAAACAGCCGGCGATCCCGTGCCTCAGTGCGTCGGGTCCTTCACAGCCTCATAGGTCCTGAACTCGACATTGTAGAGTTCCCCCTCCACACGCTTCACCTCGCGCATGTAGATGTTCTGCACGATGTCGCGCGTGTCCGGATCGATCGACACCGGGCCACGCGGACTGTCGAGTTCCGCCCCCTTCGCCGCCGCCACGAACACATCGCCCGAGGCATCCCCGCCGGTCTTGTCCAGCGTCTTGTAGATCAGGTCGATCGCGTCCCACGCGCTCACCGCCACCATGTTCGGCCGCATCCCGTTGTTTTCCTTTTCGAACGCCGCGACAAAGGCCGCGTTCTGCGGCGAATCATGGCTTGCCGAATAGGGCCCGCCCGAAATCACCCCAACCGCCGGATCGCCCATGCTGTTCAGGATGTCGTCATCGGTCACATCCGCCATGGCGACGACCTTGATCCCCGATTTGTCGAGACCGCGTTCCACGAACTGCTTCATGAACGCGGCCCCCGCGCCCGTGGGCACGAAGACGAACAGCGCATCGGGCTTCTTCTCGACCACATGCTGCAGGAACGGCGCGAAATCCGGGTTGGCAAGCGGCACCTTGAGATGATCGATGACCTGTCCGCCATGCGCCTCGAGCGATTTGGTGAAGGCCGCATCCGCATCGTTGCCCGGTCCATAATCCGATACGATGCTGATGAAGGTCTTCGCATCCCCCTCTTCCGGCGCCCATTGGCCGATCACGGCGGCCATCTGCGGCGTGGTCCAGGAGGTGCGCAGCACATAGGGCGAGGCATCGACGATCGAGGCCGTGGCCGCGACCATGATGATCTGCGGGATCTTGCCCCGCGCCGAGATCTTGGCCGCCGACAGCGCCGCCGGCGTATTGCCGAAGCCCGCCAGGATTGCCGCCTTGTCCTTCGTCACCAGTTCCTGCGAGACGCGCAGCGCCTGTTCCGCCGTGCTGGCATCATCGCGGATGATCAGCTCGATCTTCCTGCCGCCCGCCATATCGCCGTGGACCGCCACATAGGTCCGGATCGCCGCCTGCATCTGCCGGCCATTGGACTGGAAGGCGCCGGTCATCGGCAGCACGATGCCGACCCTGACCACCTCCTGCGCCGAAGCCAGCGCGGTCGTCCCCGCCAGCGCCGCGACGGCCAGACCCGCCGCCAGTATCGTTCTGCGAATAATCATGCGTTTTCCTCCCTGCGCATGGTGAATGGTCAGCCCGCCACGCGGTGGTGGCCGACCCCGAGATGGGTCGCCAGCGCCTCGGCATCCGCCATCAGCGCCGGGCTCGTCCCCGACCAGACCACCGTCCCCCGGTCGAGGATGACGGCCGTGTCGGTGATCTTCAGAATCTTGCGGGCGTGCTGCTCGACGATGATCGCGGCCATGCCCTCGTCGCGGACGATGCGGCGGATGGCGCCGAGCAGTTCCTCGACGATGATCGGGGCAAGGCCCTCGGTCGGTTCGTCCAGCAGCAGGATCTTCGGGTTCAGCACCAGCGCGCGGGCGATGGACAGCATCTGCTGTTCCCCGCCCGAAAGCTGGTTGCCGAAATTCCCCCGCCGCTCGCGCAGGCGCGGGAACATTCCGTAGACCGCGTCCAGCGTCCAGCGGCCCGGCGTCGCGACGCAGGTGATGTTCTCCTCGACCGTCAGCGACCGGAAGATGCCGCGTTCCTGCGGAACCCAGCCGATGCCCGCCCAGGCCCGCGCCTCGGGTGTCAACCGGGTCACGTCGCGCCCCTCCAGCAGCACCCGCCCGCCCATGTGCCGCGTCAGCCCCATGACGGAATTCAGCGTCGTGGTTTTGCCGACCCCGTTGCGCCCGAGCAGCGCCATCGCCTCGCCCTGCGCGACCTTCAGCGATACACCGTTCAGCGCGATCGCCCGCCCATAGCCCGCCGAGAGGTTTTCGATCGTCAGGATCTCACTCATCGCCGCCTCCCAGATAGACTTCCCGGACGCGGGGATCGTTGGCGATCTCCGCGGTCGTGCCTTCGGCGAACAGCGCGCCCCCTACCAGAACCGAGATCCGGCTGGCGAAATTGAACACCAGATCCATGTCATGCTCGATCAGCAGGATCGACACGTCGGACGGCAACGCCGAGATCCGGTCGAGCACCTCGTGCCGGTCGGCCTCGGGCACGCCGGCGGCGGGTTCGTCCATCAGCAGCACCTTCGGCTTCGCCGCGATCGCCAGCGCGATTTCCAGCAGGCGCTGCTTGCCATAGGGCAGGCCCGCGCAGGGCTGGTCGAGCACGCTGTCCAGACCGAAATCCGTCGCAAGCTGCGCGATTTCATCGGCGATGCCCGGCAGCTTGCCCGCGAAGCGCCACCAGTCGCGCCCGTGGCCGCGCCTTTCGCTGATCACGAGCCCGATGCTTTCCGCCACGTTCAGCTTGCCGAAAAGCTGGTTGATCTGAAAGGTCCGGACAAGCCCGCGCGCCACGCGCCTGTCGCGGCGGACCGATGTGATGTCATCGCCGTTCAGGAATATCTCGCCGCTCGTCGGTTTCAGCACCCCGGTCAGCAGGTTGATGAAGGTGGTCTTGCCCGCCCCGTTCGGCCCGATCAGCGCATGCCGCGCCCCGGCTTCCAGACGGAAGCTGACATCCTGCGTCGCCTTGAGCGCGCCGAAATCCTTTCGGAGATTGCGGGTTTCCAGCACGGTGGTCATTGCGCACCCCCTTTCCCGCCGCGCAGCCGCGCCATGACGTCGATGACGAACTGACGCGGACGGTCGCGCCCGACCAGCACGAAGATCACGAGGAGCAAGCCCACCCAGAACTGCCAGTATTGCGGGGTGAAGCCCGACAGCGCATCCTGGATCAGCTTGTAGGCCAGCGCGCCGATCATGCCGCCATACAGATAGCCCGGCCCGCCGATCGTCAGCACCATCAGCCCGTCCGCCGATTTCTGGAACGACAGCACATCGAGCGAGATGAACTGCTGCGTCTGCGTGAACAGCGCCCCCGCGATGCCCGCATAGGCGCCCGACAGCGTATAGACCGCCACCAGCCGCGCATTCACCGGCACCCCCACCGCCGAGGCGCGCAGCGGATTGTCCCGCACCGCCTTGAGCGAATAGCCAAAGGGCGAATTGACCACCAGCCGCGCGATCACGAACAGCACGAACAGCACGGTCAGGCTGTAGACATAGCCGGTATGGCCCTCGAGGTCGAAGTCGAACAGCCCGAGGATCGGGTCGATCCAGATGCCCTGCAACCCGTCCGCGCCACCGGTCAGCCAGGCGGCCTTGTTCGCCACCTCGAACAGCACCGCCGCAACGCCAAGCGTCACCATCAGCCGGGTCAGGTCCGCGCCGCGCAGCAGAAGGAAGCTCGTCGCGAAGGCGATGACCGCGCCCGCCGCCGCGCCGACCAGAAGGCCGCTCAGCGGTTCGCCCGTCACATGGATCGCGTAAAGCCCCGCCGCATAGGCGCCGACGCCATACATCGCCGCCTGCCCGAGCGAGACCACCCCCGCATAGCCAAGGATCAGGTCAAGCGACAGCGCAAGGATCGCCAGCCCCGCGATCTCGGTCAGGATCAGGTGCTGCCCCGGCAGCAGGAAGACCGAGGCCACCGCCAGCAGCCAGAAGGCGATTTCGGCCAGCGACCAGCGCACCGGACGGCGCATGATCTTCACGACCTTCGCGCCATTAGGCGTCATATCCGTCTTCGCCATCACGAGGCCCTCGCGAACAGGCCCTGCGGGCGCACGACCAGCACCACCACGAGGACGGCATAGATCACGAAACCGCCCAGCTCGGGCACATAATATTTGCCGAGCACGTCGGCCACGCCGAGCAGGATCGAGGCATAGAGAGGCCCGGCCATGCTGGACGTCCCGCCGACCGAGACGACGATCAGGAAATAGACCATGAACTTCAGCGGGAAGCTTGGATCGAGGCCGAGGATCTCGGCCCCGAGCGCGCCGCCGAGCCCGGCAAGACCCGAGCCCACCGCGAAAGTCACGGCGAAGACGGTCTTGACCGGAATGCCGACACCGCGCGCGACGCGCCGGTCATCGACGGCGGCGCGCAGGCGGCTGCCAAAGCGGGTGCGCGTGACGGCCAGCTGCAAGGCCAGCGCAAGCACGCCGCAGACCACGATCAGGAAGGTGCGATAGATGCCGATGCCGACGCCGAACACCTCCACCCGGCCGCGCAGGAAATCCGGCAGATGCAGGATCTGCTGCTGCGAGCCCATGAGATAATCGACCCCCGAGACCGCCATGAAGACAAGCCCGATCGAGAACAGCACCTGATCGAGCGGGCTTTTCTCATACATCCGGATATAGAGCGTGCGCTCCAGCACCCAGCCGACCGCCGCCGCGATGACGAAGGCCACCGGCAGCGTCAGCAGAAAGGGCATGCCCAGCCGATTGGTCAGGATGACGGTGGCGTACCCTCCCGCCATGGCAAAGGCGCCATGCGCGAGATTGATGAAATTCATCAGACCCAGCGTCACCGCGAGCCCGCATGACAGGATGAACAGAAGCATCCCATACGCCAGCCCGTCAAACAAAAGCGTTATCATTCCCCCTCCTCGAAAGTCCCCGACCACTCCCCGGTCGTGCTGTCGCGATGGGTCCGACCAGACGGACACCGGCGCGAGAGATGTTCAACGTATCGCATGGGCCGCGCGCAGAAGGTCATTCGAAGTGACGGCCTGCGCATAAGTTGCTGCTATACCGATTCCGATCGGGATGCGGGACGGATCACCCCGCCCCTTTGCGATGCGTCGCGCAGCCCCCGCGGCCCGCCATCCGGGCGCCCGCATACCCCCCGCCCTTCGGCGTCTTGCAGCCTTCCTTCATCCGGGGCAAGCCCGCCCCCTGTGCGAATTCCGGTGCGGTTCCCATTCCGGGCACATCCCAAAACCTGCGACGGCGCCGGAAAGAAACTCCGTTGCCGGCAACGCGCGAATTATCCGCCCCCCCTGCCCGCGGCAACGGTGTGGTGTCGATCCTTCGGCCCGGCGGGACCGAAACAAACCCGTGGCAGCGCCCCGCGCATAAGTTTATACTATTGAACAGAGGAGGATCGGAGTGCAGCCCAGTATTCGTCATCTCAGGATGCTGCGGGCGCTGACCCAGTCGAACTCGGTCACCCGCGCGGCCGAGATCTGCCACGTCTCGCAACCCGCGGTCACGCAAGCGATGGTGAAACTCGCGCAGGAGGCCGGGCAGGCACTGTTCCACCGGAACCCTCAGGGTCTGTTCCTGACCGAGGCGGGGACGATCCTCGCCCACCGGACGTCACGGGCGCTGACTCTGCTGGATGCGGCGATGGCCGACATGGCGCGGGAAATCCGGGTGCAGGCGACATGGGCGCAGCTGACCTCGCTGATCGCGGTGGTGGAACTGGAGAATTTCACCCTCGCGGCGCATCGGCTGGGGCTGGCGCAGCCGACGGTGCATCGCTCGACCACCACGCTCGAACGCTCGGCGGGGGTGGCCTTCTTCCAGCGCACGGCGCATGGGCTGATCGCGACGCGCGCGGCGCAGCAACTGGCGCAGGCCGCGCGTCTGGCGCTGGCCGAACTGGATCAGGCGGGATCGGACCTTGCCGCGCTGAACGGCCGCGAGGTCGGCCGCATCGTCGTCGGTGCGCTGCCGCTGTCGCGGTCGGGCTGGCTGCCGCAGGCGATCCTGCGGTTCCGCGAAAGGCGGCCGAGCTTCCCGGTCGAGGTGATCGACGGCCGCTACGACGAACTGCTGACCGGCCTGCGCCGGGGCGAGATCGACATGATGCTCGGCGCGATGCGCCTGCCCGCTCCGATCGCGGATATCGAACAGCAGGCGCTGTTCGACGATCATGTCGTTCTGGTCGCCCGGCATGGGCATCCGCTTCTGCAACAGCAGCGGATCACCCCCGGGATGCTGGTCGGCTACCCCTGGGTCCTGCCGCGCCACCCGACACCGATCCGCGCACAGATCGACGCCTTCCTCGCGCCGCATCAGCCCAAAAGCGTGGTGGTCACCTCATCGGTCATCATGATGCGCGAATTGCTGTGCGGCAGCGACCATCTGGGCAGCCTGTCGCGCGTGCAGGCGGAACCGGCGGGCGAGGCGCAGACGCTCGCCATCCTGCCGGTCGAGCTGCCGCAATCCGCGCGCCCGATCGGGCTGACCACGCGCCGGGACTGGGATCCGACGCGGGTGCAGCGCGAATTCCTCGACGCGATCCACGCCACCGTGCCGGGGCGGGGCTGATCACAGCCGCTTCAGGACCGCGTCGGCGCGGGCGGCAAATCCCTCTTCGCCCGCCGGCAGGTCCATGTCGCCGATCCGCTGCTGCCAGTCCGCCGTCGCGGCCGCAAGCCCGTTCGGCAGGCCGAGTTCGGCCAGCGTCGCCGCGACCTCGCGCATTTCGGCGGCGCGGCGGCGGCCATGAACCATCATCCGTTCCAGATTGTAGGCCACCTGCTGTTCCCACCGAAGACCCGGGGCCGAGGCCTGCAACGAGGCCAGCACCCGATCCTCCACCCCCGCCCGCCGCGCCGCCAGCAGGCATTCCGCGGTCAGCGCCTCCATCCCCTTGACCATGACCGAGCGGACCATCTTGATCGCCGAGGCGGCGCCCACCGCATCGCCCGCGATCGCCGCCTCCATCCCGAGCGCCGCGAGGACCGGCGCCGCAGCGGCGGCATGGGGACCGGCGATCAGCAGCGGGGTCCTGTGCATCTTCGGGTAGACGGGCGACATGATCGCCACATCGACATAGCGCCCGCCCGCGCCCTCGATCAGCTCCGCCGAACGGCGCTTTGCCCCGGGCGAGCAACTGTTGCCGTCGAACCAGAAGGCGCCCCCGGGCAGATCGGCGGCCGATTGTTCCGCGGCCTCGGTGGCGCGGTCGGCGGTCACCAGACAGAACACCGCCCCCGTGCCCGCAAGGGCTTCGGCCCGGCCCGGCGCCAGCCTCACGCCCGCCCGCGCGGCGCGGGCGCGGGGCAGCGCGGCGGCCTCGGGATCCGCCAGTTTCACGTCCCATGCGCTGATGCGCGGGGCGATGTCCGCGCCCCATCCGGTCGCGAAGGCCTCTGCGGCCTCGCCGAAACCGATAAAGGCAAGATGCGCGGGCAGATGATCGGTCTGTGTCATGGGCTTTCTCCCGGTCCAGCGGATCCGGGATAGCCCATATCCCCGGCGAGGCAAGGCGGCATAGCCATTGCTTATGGCGGCGGTCGCAGTTTGAATTACCCCCGACGGAACGCACGCCCCGGACAGGGGCCGTTCTGTCGCCGACCCATTCTGGTCCGCCCGAATCCGGGTGTCGTGGCGGCGCTCACGGGCAGTCTCCTTGCGGATGAAGGCCCGCCCCACCCCTGCCCGGCAGAGGCTTCATAGCAAAAACTTATCCCTTTTCCCGCGCTTCAAATTTGCCTTCCGCTGCCGTCGGCAGGACATTGCCCGCGACACATCCGGAGGAGAAGCGATGTCCACCAACAAGACCGCTCTGGTCATTTCCGCCCATGCCGCCGATTTCGTCTGGCGCTGCGGCGGGGCGATCGCCCTGCATGCCGAAAAGGGCTATGACGTCACCGTCGTCTGCCTGTCCTTCGGCGAACGGGGCGAAAGCGCTAGGCTCTGGAAAGAGCCGGGCATGACCCTCGACAAGGTCAAGGCCGCCCGCCGGGCGGAATCCGAAAAGGCGGCGAAGGCGCTTGGCGTGCATGACCTGATCGAATTCGATCTGGGCGACTACCCGCTGCATCTGACGCAGGATGACAAGTTCCGCCTCGTCGATGTGATCCGCAAGGTGCAGCCGGCCTTCATGCTGAGCCACAGCCAGTATGACCCCTACAACACCGACCACATGTATGCGACGCAGGTGGCGCTTGAAACCCGGATGATCGCGCAGGCCTGGGGCCACAACCCGGGCGAAAAGGTACTGGGCGCGCCGCAGCTCTACCTGTTCGAACCGCACCAGACCGAGCAGATGGGCTGGAAGCCGGACACGTTCCTCGACATCACCCCGGTCTGGGACCGGAAGCGCACCGCCATCGAATGCATGGCGGGACAGGAACATCTGTGGGACTACTACACCCGCGTCGCCGAAAACCGCGCCAACCATTTCATGCGCAACTCGGGCGGCCAGTCCGGCGGGCGCAAGGCGAAATATGCCGAAGGTTTCCAGTCGGTCTTCCCGCGCACCGTCGACGAACTCTGAATCTGCAAGGGCCGCCCCGCGCGGCCCGTCATCGGGAGGAGACCGCATGACCAATACCGCCACCAATCCGTCCTTCGACCTTGCGCATCTGGCGCATGTCGAGATGTTCACCGACAGGTTCGAGGAAAGCCTCGATTTCTTCACCCGGGTCTACGGGCTGAAACTGTCCGGTCAGGATGAAAACTCCGCTTACCTGCGGGCATGGGACGATTACGAATATGCCACGCTGAAGCTGACGCGATCGGACACCACCGGCGTCGGCCATATCGCCTATCGCGCCGCCTCGCCCGAGGCACTGGCGCGCCGGGTCGTGGCGATCGAGGCCTCGGGATACAAGGTCCACGGCTGGAACGATGGCGACGACAGCCACGGCCCCGCCTTCCGCTTCGAGGATCCCTTCGGCCATGTCTTCGAGATCTACTGGGAAACCCGCTGGTTCGAGGCGCAGACCGATGCCGAACGCGCCGCGCTGAAGAACACCGGATCGGCCTTCACCGGGGCGGCGCCGCGCCGGCTCGACCACCTGAACCTGCTGTCCGGAGACGTGACGGAATTCCGCCGCTTCATGGAAACCTGCCTCGGGTCGCGCGTGACGGAGCTGATCCAGCTCGACAACGGGCGCATCGGCGGCTGCTGGTTCACCGTCAACAACAAGACCTACGACCTCGCCTGCACCGAGGAACACGGCGGCGGCAACGGCCGGCTGCACCACGTCACCTATGCCACCGACCAGCGCGAAGACATCCTGCGCGCCGCCGACATCTTCCTGCAGAACGGCGTGCATATCGAGACCGGCCCCCACAAGCACGCGATTCAGGGCACCTTCTTCCTTTATGTCTGGGAACCGGCGGGCAACCGGGTCGAACTGGCCAATTCCGGTGCGCGGCTGATCCTCGCCCCCGACTGGGAACCCGTCGTCTGGACCGAGACCGAGCGCAGGAAAGGTCAGGCCTGGGGTCTCAAGACCATCGAAACCTTCCATACCCACGGCACCCCGCCGGTGAAGAAAGGATAAGCCATGGCGAAAGTCGTTCAGAACATTCTGCGCGCGGAGGCCTCTGTCATCGCCGGTCTGGCCGAGGCGGGCGTTGCCACCGTGCATGAGGCGCAGGGCCGGATCGGCTGCTTCCAGTCCTACATGCGACCGATCTATCCGGGCGCCCGCATCGCGGGCTCCGCCGTCACGATCAGCGCGCCCCCGGGCGACAACTGGATGGTGCATGTCGCGATCGAGCAGTTGCAGGAAGGCGACATCCTCGTGCTGGCGCCGACCTCGCCCTGCGACAACGGCTATTTCGGCGACCTGCTGGCGACCTCGGCGATGGCGCGGGGCTGCCGCGGGCTGATCATCGACGCCGGTGTGCGCGACGTGCGCGACCTGACGCAGATGGGTTTCCCGGTCTGGTCGAAGGCGATCTCGGCGCAGGGCACCGTCAAGGAAACCCCCGGCTCGGTCAACGTCCCCGTGGTCTGCGCCGGGCAACTGGTCGAGCCGGGCGACGTGATCGTCGCGGATGACGACGGCGTCTGCGTCGTATGCAGCGCGGATGCGGAAACCGTCCTTGCCGCCGCGCGCCGGCGCACCGATGCCGAGGAAGCCAAGCGCAGGCGCCTCGCGGCGGGGGAGCTTGGCCTCGACATCTACGACATGCGGCCGCGTCTGGCGGAAAAGGGGCTGAAATATGTCTGATCCGGTCGCCGACGGCATTCCCTGCCTGTGGATGCGCGGCGGCACATCGAAGGGGGCCTATTTCCTGCGCGACGACCTGCCCGCCGACCCGGCGGAACGGGATGCGCTGCTGCTGCGGATCATGGGCTCGCCCGATCCGCGGCAGATCGACGGGATCGGCGGGGCGGATCCGCTGACCTCGAAGGTCGCGGTGCTGGCGCCGCCGTCGCGCCCGGATGCGGATGTCGATTACCTGTTCCTTCAGGTCTTCGTCGATCAGGCGCTGGTCTCGGACGCGCAGGGCTGCGGCAACATCCTTGCCGGCGTCGGCCCCGCCGCGATCGAGCGCGGTCTGGTTCCCGTCGCGGGCGCGGAAACCCCGGTCCGCATCCACATGCTGAACACCGGCGAGGTCGCGCTTGCCCGGATCCGCACGCCGGACGGGCGGGTCAGCTATTCCGGCGACGCCGCGATCGACGGCGTGCCGGGCACGGCGGCGCCGGTGCCGCTGATGTTCCAGAACATCGCCGGGTCGATGTGCGGGGCGCTCCTGCCCTCCGGCAATGCGGTGGATGTGATCGACGGCGTCGATTGCACCCTGATCGACAACGGCATGCCCTGCGTGATCCTGCGCGCCACGGACCTTGGCCTCACCGGACAGGAAAGCCGCGAGGCTCTGGATGCCGACGCCGCGCTCAAGGCGCGGATCGAGGCGATCCGGCTGAAGGCCGGGCCGCTGATGAACCTTGGCGACGTGACGGAGAAATCCGTGCCCAAGATGACGCTGGTCTCGGCCCCGGCGCGTGGCGGCGCGATCAACACCCGTAGCCTGATCCCGCACCGCGTCCATGCGACGATCGGCGTCTTTGCGGCGGTCAGCGTGGCGACGGCCTGCATCCTGCCGGGCACGCCCGCCGCCCGGCTGGCCGCGGTGCCCGCCGACGGACGCTTTCTGATCGAGCATCCGACAGGGGCGGCCGAGGTGCTGATCGAGCGGGACGCGACCGGCACCGTCACCGGTGCGGGCACCCTGCGCACCGCGCGCAAGCTGTTCGACGGCCGCGTCTTCCCGCGCGATTGACCTTTGCTTCGCCCGGAGGGTTTTTGGCATGCGTTCCCGAAAAACACAGGGCGCGCGCGGCCGATGACCACCGGCAGGCGTCGAAACGGCCTTCTGTCCGGGCCGGCGGTCATCTTCCGCCGGTGAAGGACCGCCTTCCCTCTTCTTCTTGACTCGTGCCGGTCTGACCCGCTTACTGCTGGACGCAGCCTGTGTGATAGGGTCGCAATATGGCGGAAAGCATCCAGAAGGAGGACTGGGAGCGGTTCCGTGCGTTGGGGAGTGTACCCCCCAGCATCCGGGAGGTCGTGCTCAGATCCTGGGTCAGGTCTCGGGACAAGGGTGATCTGATCACCCGTGAACGCGCGCCCAGCGTCGCGTGGGCGGAGCTTGCGGCCCTCAGATCCCGGAACGGGCGGTTGCGCTCGGCGGCGCAGGGGGCCATCGGCTCGGCGGGCTACATGCTCAGCGACACCGGCATGATGGTGCTGCTGTGCGACCGCGATGGCGTCGTGCTCGACGCCTCGGGCGATGCCCGCGTGTTGTCGCGGGGCGAGGAGAACCACCTGCAACCCGGCGGCTGCTGGGACGAAGGCGTGATCGGCACCAATGCCATCGGCACGGCGCTGCAACTGGCAAAGCCCGTCACCATCACCGGCATCGAACATTTCTGCGAGGCGATCCAGCGTTGGTCCTGCGCCGCGGCGCCGATCCGCGATCCGTTCAGCGGGCAATTGCTGGGCGCGGTGGACCTGTCCGGCCCCTCGGGTCAGGATTTCGGCCAGATGGGGGCCTTTTCCGTGGCGCTGGCGCTTCAGATCGAAGAGGCGATCCGCAACGCCGGCCTGCGCGATCAGGCCCGGCTGGTGGAGGAACTGCTGAAGAAGCGCCCCGCCACCACCGGGGACGAGATGCTGATCATCGACCGCGAGGGCCGCGCCGTCTGGGCGAGCCCGGGGTTCGAGCGTCTGGCCGGGCCGCGAAACGGCCTTGTCCGCGATCTGGGGCCGGAACTCATCGGCAACGCCCCGGCGATGGCCGAACGGATGCGGCTGACCATTCCCGATGCCGATGTGGACCTTTTGAATTCCGGGGAGGGGACGCTTGGCATCATCGTGACGCTGCACCAGCCCGGCCGCCGCCGGCCCCGTAACGGCGAGGCCGCGATCAGCCTTGCCGACATCGCCCGCATCGACGAGGAGATGGCCGGCATCTGCCAGCAGGCGCAGCGCATCACCGAAAGCGGCGTGCCGCTGCTGATCAAGGGGCCGGTCGGATCGGGCAAGGAAACGCTGGCCCGCGCGCTGCATGCCGCCGGCCCGCAGGCCGGCCTGCCGTTCGAGATCGTGGATTGCAGCCTGCTCGACCCCGACACGATGCGCCGCAATCCCGGCCATGCGGCGGGCTTTCAGCATCTTGCGGAAACGGGCGGGGTGCTCTGCCTCGACGAACCGGCCGAGACGCCGCGCGCCGCGCAGCCCCTGCTGGCGCAGGCCGTGGCGCATCTGCTGCGCGAGGCGGTGGCCCCGGTGCAGGTGCTGTCGCTGTCCTCGGTCAGCCTCAGCGAGCGGATGGCGCGGGGCGATCTGCGCAGCGACCTGCATTTCCGGCTGGCCGGGGCGATCCTGCGCCTGCCCGCGCTGGCCGAGCGGCAAAGACACATGGCGGCCCTTGTCCGGCATTTCGCCGATCTGGCCGTGCGGGCGCAGCGCGTGATGCCGATCCGCTTCACCCCGGCGGCGATGATGCGGTTGCAGGCGCATGGCTGGCCCGGCAACCTGCGCGAATTGCGCAATCTGGTGGACTCGCTGTCGGCCACCTCGCTCAGCCGCCTGATCGACGTGGCCGACCTGCCGCCGCAGATCGCCAGCCCCCAGCCCCACGCGCGCGAGGACACGCTGCGCGACCGCGAACGGGCCGACATCCTCGACGCCGTGGCCGAGACCGGCGGCAACATGGCCGAGGCGGCGCGGCGGCTGGGGATTTCGCGCTCGACGCTGTATCTCAAGCTCGACCAATACGGCGTGCCGCGGCGCCGGCGCTGACGCGCTGCGTCATCGCGTCCGCAGCATGTCCGGCGCACTGTCCGAAAATAGGACAACCAAGACCCCCCTGCCCGCTGCACCCTGTTCCCATGCCACGGGGAGGTGGCGTCAAGGGAGGAACTTACCGTGCCGTTGGACAAATCCAATCGCCGCGTTCAGGTGCTGGGCATCGACGCCGGCGGAACCATGACTGACACGTTCTTTGTCGACAGCGATGGCGAATTCGTCGTCGGCAAGGCGCAATCGACACCGCAGAACGAGGCGCTCGGCCTGATCGCCAGTTCAAAGGAGGGCCTCGAACACTGGGGCCTGACGCTGGAAGACGCGCTTGGCGAAATCCAGACCGGGGTCTATTCCGGCACCGCGATGCTCAACCGCGTGGTGCAGCGCAAGGGCCTACGCTGCGGGCTGATCGTCAATGCGGGGATGGAGGATTTCCACCGCATGGGCCGCGCGATCCAGGCCTATCTGGGCTTCGCCTACGAGGACCGGATCCACCTGAACACCCATTACTATGACGCGCCGCTGGTGCCGCGCCACCTGACGCGCGGGGTGATGGAGCGGGTGGACATGTCGGGCACCGTGGTGATCCCGCTGCGCGAGGAAACCGCCCGGCAGGCCGCGCACGACCTGATCGCGCAGGATGTCGAGGGGATCGTGATCTCGCTCCTGCACAGCTACCGCAACCCGGGCCATGAACGGCGGGTGCGCGACATCGTGCTTGAGGAAATCGCCGCCTCGGGCAAGACCATCCCGGTCTTCGCCTCGACCGACTATTACCCGGTGCGCAAGGAAACCCACCGCACCAATACCACGATCCTCGAGGCCTATGCGGCCGAACCTTCGCGCCAGACGCTGCAAAAGATCACCTCGGCCTTCAAGGACAACGGATCGAAGTTCGACTTCCGCGTGATGGCGACGCATGGCGGCACGATCTCGTGGAAGGCCAAGGAACTCGCCCGCACCATCGTCTCGGGCCCCATCGGCGGGGTGATCGGCGCGAAATATCTGGGCGAGGTGCTGGGTTACGCCAATATCGCCTGTTCGGACATCGGTGGCACCTCGTTCGACGTGGCACTGATCACGCAAAACGAACTGACGATCCGCAACGACCCGGACATGGCGCGGCTGGTGCTGTCGCTGCCGCTCGTCGCGATGGATTCGGTCGGCGCGGGGGCGGGCAGCTTCATCCGGCTCGACCCCTATACCAAGGCGATCAAGCTCGGCCCCGATTCCGCGGGCTACCGCGTCGGCGTCTGCTGGGAGGCATCGGGGATCGAGACGGTGACGATTTCCGATTGCCACGTCATCCTTGGCTATCTGAACCCCGACAATTTCCTTGGCGGTCAGGTCAAGCTGGACCGGCAGCGCGCCTGGAACGCGATGAAGGAACAGATCGCCGATCCGCTCGGCCTGTCGGTCGAGGATGCGGCGGCGGGGGTGATCGAACTCCTCGACAGCGACCTGCGCGACTATCTGCGCTCGATGATCTCGGGCAAGGGCTCGACGCCCGGGAACTTCGTCTGCTTCTCCTACGGCGGCGCGGGGCCGGTCCATACCTACGGCTACACCGAGGGGTTGGGCTTCGAGGATGTCATCGTGCCGGCATGGGCCGCGGGCTTTTCCGCCTTCGGCTGCGCGGCGGCGGATTTCGAATACCGCTACGACAAGTCGCTCGACATCAACATCGCCTCGGATGCCGGGGACGAGCTGAAGGCCGCGCAGGCGCAGACCCTGCAGGCCGCTTGGGAGGAGCTGAAGGAACGGGTGCTGGAGGAGTTCGAGATCAACGGCTATTCCGCCGACCGGGTGAAGCTGCAACCGGGTTTCCGCATGCAGTATCGCGGCCAGCTCAACGACCTCGAAATCGAATCCCCCATCGGCGAGGCGCATTCCGCCGCGGACTGGGACAAGCTGGTCGAGGCCTTCAACGACACCTACGGCCGGGTCTATGCCGCCTCTGCCCGTTCGCCCGAACTGGGCTATTCGGTCACCGGCGCGATCATGCGCGGCACGGTGCCGATCCCCAAGCCGAAGATCCCCAAGGAAGAGCTTCAGGGCGAAACCCCGCCCGAGGAAGCCAAGCTCGGCACCCGCAAGTTCTACCGCCACAAGACATGGGTGGATGCCCAGCTTTACCGGATGGAGACGCTTCAGCCCGGCAACCGCATCACCGGCCCGGCGGTGATCGAATCCGACGCCACCACCTTCGTCGTGCCCGGCGGGTTCGAGACATGGCTGGACGGCCACCGGCTGTTCCACCTCAAGGAAGTCTGATGTCTCAGGGAGGAGAAACAAGATGAACATGCAATCCGAGGTCAGGACCCGCGGCATCGTGCGCGGCGGCGAGACCCTGAAGGAACACCGCGACCGGCTGATGGAGGCCACGAAGCGGACGAAACACTACGCCGGCCTCAGGACGATGGAGCTGCGCGACAGCGACCCGATCAAATACAACAAGCTGTTCTCGCGCCTGCGCGCCGGGGTGGTGGATGCCCGCGAAACCGCCAAGAAGATCGCGGCCTCCCCCATCGTGGAACAGGAGGGGGAGCTGTGCTTCACCCTCTACAACGCGGCGGGCGACAGCATCCTGACCTCGACCGGGATCATCATCCACGTCGGCACCATGGGCGCCGCGATCAAATACATGATCGAGAATGACTGGGAATCCAATCCCGGCATCAACGACAAGGACATCTTCTGCAACAACGACAGCCTGATCGGCAACGTCCACCCCTGCGACATCCACACGATCGTGCCGATCTACCACGAGGGCGAGCTGATCGGCTGGGTCGGCGGCGTGACGCATGTGATCGACACGGGGTCGGTCGGGCCGGGGTCGATGTCCACGGGTCAGGTGCAACGCTTCGGCGACGGCTATTCCATCACCTGCCGCAAGATCGGCGAGAATGACGAGCTGAAGCGCGACTGGCTGCATGAATCGCAGCGGATGGTGCGCACCACGCGCTACTGGATGCTGGACGAACGCACCCGCGTCGCCGGCTGCCACATGATCCGCAAGCTGGTCGAGGAGGTGATCGCAGACGAGGGCATCGAGGCCTACTGGAAGTTCGCCTATGAGGCGGTCGAACACGGCCGCGTCGGCCTTCAGGCCCGCATCAGGGCGATGACCATCCCCGGCAAATACCGGCAGGTGGGCTTCGTCGACGTGCCCTACGCGCATGAGGATGTCCGCGTGCCGTCCGACTTCGCCAAGGTCGACACGATCATGCACACGCCCTCCGAGATCACCATCCGCGGCGACGCCACCTGGCGGCTGGATTTCGAGGGCTCTTCCCGCTGGGGCTGGCACACCTACAACGCCCATCAGGTCAGCTTCACCTCGGGCATCTGGGTGATGATGACGCAAAGCCTGATCCCGACCGAGATGATCAACGACGGCGCCGCCTACGGGACCGAGTTCCGCCTGCCGAAAGGCACATGGATGAACCCCGACGACCGGCGGGTGGCGTTCAGCTATTCGTGGCACTTCCTCGTATCGTCATGGACGGCGCTCTGGCGCGGCCTGTCGCGCAGCTACTTCGGCCGCGGCTATCTGGAAGAGGTCAACGCCGGCAACGCCAATACCTCGAACTGGCTGCAAGGCGGCGGCTTCAACCAGTATGACGAAATCCATGCCGTGAACTCGTTCGAATGCGCGGCCAACGGGGTGGGCGCCACGGCGCATATGGACGGCATCAGCCATGCCGCCGCCGTCTGGAACCCCGAAGGCGACATGGGCGACATGGAGATCTGGGAACTGGCCGAGCCGCTCGTCTACCTCGGGCGGCAGATCAAGGCTTCGTCGGGCGGCGCGGGCAAGTATCGCGGCGGCTGCGGGTTTGAATCGCTGCGCATGGTCTGGAACGCCAAGGACTGGACGATGTTCTTCATGGGCAACGGCCATATCTCGTCGGACTGGGGGCTGATGGGCGGCTATCCGGCGGCCTCGGGCTACCGCTTCGAGGCGCACGACACCCGCCTGAAGGAGATCATCGCCGAGGGCGGCGCCATCCCGCATGGCGGCGACACCGACCCCGAACACCCGGTCTGGGATGGCCAGTTGCCCGATGCGCGGATCAAGCGCGACAAGCAGGCCATCACCACCGAGGCGATGTTCAAGGACTACGACCTCTATCTCAACTACATGCGCGGCGGCCCGGGCTTCGGCGATCCGCTGGACCGCGAACCGCAGGCGGTGGCCGATGACGTGAACGGCGGCTATCTGCTCGAACGCTTTGCCGAAAGCGTCTATGGCGTGATCCTGACCAATGCGGGCGACGGCATGAAGGGCGTCGACACCGCGGCGACCGAGGCGAAGCGCAAGGCCATCCGCAAGGCGCGGCTCGACGACTCCGTGCCCACGCAGGACTGGATGAAGGGCGAACGCGAAAAGATCCTCGCCAAGGATGCCGGGCTTCAGGTCCAGCAGATGTTCGCGGCCTCCTTCAAGCTCGGCCCGAAGTTCGAGCGGGACTTCCGCGCCTTCTGGTCGCTGCCCGATGACTGGAAGCTGATGGAAGCGGATCTGCCGATCCCCTCCTACGGGCGCGAATACTCGATGGACATCTCGGAACTGCCGGACGTGAAGACGGTCCAGTTCGTCGAGGAATAAACGCCCCCGGCGGCGCCCGCCCCCCGGGTGCCGCCCTCAATCGCCAAGGCCAACCAAAGGGAGGAACCGATGGCCTATACCAAAGCCAAGATCAAGGATCTCGTCGACGGCAAGATCGACCGCGACACGCTGCACACGATGCTCTCCACGCCGAAGGACAAGGAACGCTTCCAGATCTACCTCGAGATCCTGCAAGAACAGGTGGACTGGGACGACCCGATCATCCTGCCGCTGGGGCCGAAGCTCTTCATCGTGCAGCGGCTGTCCGACAGGAAATGGGTGATCCGCTCGAAAGCCGGCTACGACTTCTGCGACTGGGACCAGAACTGGAAGCTCCACGCCCGGATCCGCGTGCGCAACACCGCCGCGCAGATGGAGGAACTCTATCCCCGCCTGATGGCGCCCTCGCCCGACTGGCAGGTGATCCGGGAATATTTCTGCCCGCTCTCGGGCGATCTTCTGGATGTCGAGGCGCCGACCCCTTGGTATCCGGTGATCCACGACTTCGAGCCGGATATCGAGACCTTCTACAAGGACTGGCTGGGCCTCGCCGTGCCCGAACGCGCCTGACCCCGACCCGACGGGCGGCCCCCGCAAGGGCCGCCCTCATCCACCGCACAGCGCGGCATGGGACCATATCCGATCGCAGCGGCCCTCCGGCAGATCGCGGCGCCCTCCGCATCCCCCGCACGGCGCGGCACCGGACCATATCGGATCGCAGCGCGCCCCTCCCCCGCAGATCGCCGCGCCCTCCGCGCCCCGCAAACGACGCCCGGACATGCGGCAAGCCCCCGCCGGGAATCGCCCAACAGGCCCCCCCGCAGCCGCCCCTTCCTGCCATTCATCTTTCCATAAATATCCCGGGGGTGAGCGCGAATGCGCGAGGGGGCTGGCCCCCTGCACCCCCTCCGCTGGCGATCCCGCGGCCCTTACGTCACCCACCCGCCCACAGCCATGCGCGTGGACCCATGTCCCTGCCTGCGCTACCCTTTCCCCGATGCCAGCATGGGGGAGGACATGGCACGACCGATCCGGCTCGACCGCATCGCGGCGGACAGGGGATGACCCGGGCGCGGGTCCTTCTGGTCGATGATGACGACAGCCTGCGCGACGCCACCGCGCGGGCGCTGGATCGGGCTGGCTTCAACGTCGAGCCGCTGGCCACGGCGGGCGCGGCGCTGGCGCTGGCCGGCCCCGCCTTCGACGGCGTGGTGATCGCGGAAATCCGCATGGCGGGGATGGACGGCATGGCGCTGCTGTCGGCGCTGCATGAGGTGGACGCGGGTATCCCGGTGATCCTTATGACCGACCACGCCGAGGTGCCGCTCGCGGTCGCGGCGATCCGGTACGGGGCGTGGGACTTCGTGGAAAAGCCTTTTGTGATGCCCGAGCTTTGCGCGGTGCTGCGCCGCGCGCTCGACCATCGCGGGCTGGTGATCGAGAACCGCCGCCTGCGCGCCGTCGCGGGCAAGCGCGACGATGTCGAGGCGCGCCTGCCGGGGCGCACTCAGGTGATGGTCGATCTGCGCTACCGGCTGCGGGCGATCGGCGCCTCGGATGCCGATACGCTGATCATCGGGCCGACCGGCGCGGGAAAGGAGGTCGTGGCCCGCACGCTCCACGACATCTCGCCCCGCGCGGGCAAGCCCTTCGTCGCGATCAACTGCGCCGCCCTGCCCGAGGCGCTGATCGAAAGCGAGCTGTTCGGCCATGAGGCCGGTGCCTTTCCCGGCGCGCTGCGCCCCCGCTTCGGCAAGTTCGAGCACGCCCGCGGCGGCACCGTGCTGCTGGACGAGATCGGCCAGATGCCCTTCGACCTGCAGGCGAAACTGCTGCGCGTGCTGCAGGAACGGATGATCACCCGGCTGGGCGCGAACGAGCCGGTGCCGCTGGACGTGCGCTTCCTCGCCACGTCGAAAAGCGATCTCGCCGCCGCCGTGGCGCAGGGCCGCTTCCGCGAGGATCTGTATTGGCGGCTGAATGTCGCGGTGCTGCATGTGCCGCCGCTCTCGGCGCGGCGGGCGGATATTCCGCTGCTGTTCCGGCATCTGCTGCGGGAATCGGCGGCGCGGCACGGCGTGCCTGACCGCGAGGTAGCGCCCGCCCATCTGCTGGCGCTGGCGGCGCGCGACTGGCCCGGCAATGTGCGCGAACTGCGCAATCAGGCGGAACGGCTCGTCCTCGGGCTGGAACCCGTCGAGATCGCCGCGCCGGGCGGCGCGCGCCTGTCCGAGCGGATGATGGACTTCGAGCGCAGCCTGATCGCCGGCGCCATCGCCGCCCATGGCGGGCGGCTGAAGCCGGTCTATGAAACGCTCGGCATCAGCCGCAAGACGCTTTACGAAAAGATGCGCAGGCATGGGCTCGACCGCCGCCTGATCCTCGACCCCGAGAACTGAGCCCCGGACATGGGTGGAAATCCACCCATTTCCATGGCCGGATGCGTCGGTTTCCACCCGTTTTCCCGAAGCCCGGCGAAAAAACCGCCCGCGCCCGCCCCGCGATGTTTGCCGGACCGCCGCGCCGCGCTTTCATAGATCATGCCGGAGGGGAGCCGGCGACACCGTTTCTGGGAGGAAACCATGGCTATCCGTTCGCTGTCGGGCGCGTTCTGCGCCGCGATCGTCCTGTCGTCCGCCGCCTTCGCGCAAGGCTATCCCGAACGACAGATCACCATGGTCGTCCCCTTCGCCGCCGGTGGCCCGACCGATACCGTCGCCCGTCTGGTCGGCGAAAAGATGTCCACCGACCTCGGCCGCCAGATCATCATCGAGAATGTCGGCGGTGCGGGCGGCACGCTGGGGGCCGCGCGCGTCGCGCAGGCCGATCCCGATGGCTATACGCTGCTGTTGCATCACATCGGGATGGCGACCTCGGCCTCGCTCTATCGCAGCCTGCCCTATGACACGCTGGAGGCGTTCGAATACGTGGGGCTGGTGACCGAGGTGCCGATGGTCATGGTCGCGCGCCGGGATTTCGAGCCCGCCGATTTCCCCGCCTTCATCGCCTATGTGAAGGAGAATGCCGGCACCGTCAGCATGGCGAACGCCGGGATCGGCGCCGCCTCGCATCTGTGCGGCATGCTGTTCCAGTCGGCGATCGAGACGCAGTTCGTCACCGTGCCCTATCGCGGCACCGGCCCGGCGATGACCGATCTGCTGGGAGGACAGGTCGATTTCATGTGCGACCAGACCACCAACACCTCGCAGCAGATCCGCGGCGGCACGGTCAAGGCCTATGCCGTCACCACGCCCGAGCGGCTGGAGCTGTTCCCCGACCTGCCCACCGTGGCCGAGGAAGGGCTGCCGCAGATGGAGGTTTCCATCTGGCACGGGATCTACGCGCCGAAAGGCACGCCCGAAGAGGTGACGGAACGGCTGTCTGCGGCCCTTCAGGTGGCGCTGGCCGATCCGGGCGTGGCGCGGTCGATGGCGGATCTGGGCACCGCCCCCTCGCCCGCCGAGGACGCGACCCCCGCCGCGCTGAAAAACCAGCTCGAAACCGAAATCGCCCGCTGGCAGCCGGTGATCGAAAGCGCAGGCGTCTATGCCGACTGACCCCAAAATCCCGGCCCCGCCCGCCGCGGACCAGACCCCGCCGCCGCCGCGTTCGGACAAAACCGACATCGTGGCGGGCCTGCTCCTGATGCTGACGGCGGGGCTGTTCGGCTGGCAGACCACCGGGCTGAACATCGGCACCACTTTGCGCATGGGGCCGGGCTATTTCCCGGCCATCCTGTCGGGGCTGCTGTTCCTGCTCGGGCTGGTCATCTTTGTGAAATCCTTCCGCTCCACGACGGAAGAACCGATTGGCCGCATCGCCTGGCGGGGCATGCTGCTGATCCTGCCGGCGCCGGTCTTCTTCGGGCTGACGGTGCGCGGCCTTGGCTTCGTGCCGTCGATCTTCCTTGCCACGCTGATCGCCTCGATGGCCTCGATGCGGATGAAACCGCTGATGGCGCTGGTGCTGTCGGTGATCGTCACGATCTTCTCGGCGCTGGTGTTCAGCTATGCGCTCGGCCTTCCGTTCCGCCGCTTCGGCCCCTGGCTTCCGTTCTGAGGTTTCCCGATGGATTTCATGTCAAACCTCGCGCTCGGCTTTTCGGTCGCCTCGACGATGGAGAACCTGGCGTTCTGCCTGATCGGGGCGCTGCTGGGCACGCTGATCGGCGTGCTGCCCGGCATCGGCGCCACCGCGACCATCGCCATGCTGCTGCCGATCACCTTCCAGCTTGAGCCGGTCTCTTCGCTGATCATGCTGGCGGGGATCTATTACGGCGCGCAATACGGCGGCTCGACCACGGCGATCCTGATCAACATGCCGGGCGAGTCCTCCTCGGCGGTGACGGCGATCGACGGCTATCAGATGGCGCGTCAGGGCCGGGCGGGCGCCGCGCTGGCGGTGGCGGCGATCGGGTCGTTCTTCGCGGGCACGGTGGCGACATTCCTTGTGGCGATCTTCGCCCCGCCGCTGACGACGATCGCGCTGAAATTCGGTTCGGCCGAATATTTCTCGTTGCTGGTGCTGGGGCTGATCATGTCGGTGGCGCTGGCGCATGGATCGGTGCTCAAGGCGCTGGCGATGGTGGTGCTGGGGCTGCTCCTCGGCATGGTGGGCAATGACGTCTACGAAGGCACGCCGCGCTTCACCATGGGCATCACCGCCTTTGCCGACGGGCTGAATTTCGTCGCGCTGGCGGTGGGCGTCTTCGGCATCGCCGAGATCCTGCGCAATCTGGAAAACGAACATGACCGCGCCGTGGTGACCAGCCATGTCGGACGGCTCTGGCCCTCGCGCACGGATTTCCGGGCGATGATCGCGCCGATATTGCGCGGCACGGGGCTGGGCGCGGTTCTGGGCATCCTGCCGGGCGGCGGGGCGATCCTTGCCTCTTTCGCCTCCTACACGGTGGAAAAGCGGCTGTCGAAGAACCCGAAGGAATTCGGCCACGGCGCGATCGCCGGCGTGGCGGGGCCGGAATCGGCCAACAACGCCGGGGCGCAGACCTCGTTCATTCCGCTGCTGACGCTGGGGATTCCGGCCAATCCGGTGATGGCGCTGATGATCGGGGCGATGATCATCCAGGGCATCGTGCCGGGGCCGAATGTCGCCATCGAGCAGCCGGGCCTGTTCTGGGGCGTCATCGCCAGCATGTGGATCGGCAACCTGATGCTGGTGATCCTCAACCTGCCGCTGATCGGGCTGTGGGTAAAGCTGCTGACGGTGCCCTATTTCATCCTGTTCCCGATCATCATGGCGATGTGCGCGATCGGGGTCTATTCGGTCAACTCGAACATCTACGACCTCTATGCCGTCGCCTTCTTCGGGCTGCTTGGCTATGTCATGGGCAAGCTGCGGTTCGAACCCGCGCCGCTGCTTCTGGGCTTCGTGCTGGGGCCGCTGCTGGAGGAACATCTGCGCCGCGCGATGATCCTGTCGCGCGGGGATCCGATGACCTTCGTCACCCGGCCGATCAGTCTGACCCTGCTGGTGCTGGCCTGCATCGTTCTGGTGCTGGTGCTGGTGCCCGCCGTGCGCCGGAACCGCGCCGAAGTCTTCACCGAAAGCGAAGTCTGATCCGGCGGGGCCGTTCCCCCGCCTTCGTATCTCATGATCCAAGGGAGGAACCCCGATGACTGCACCTTTCACCCGCCGTGTCGCATTGACCCTCGCCGCCGCCGTCCTGACGGCGACCGCGGCTGAGGCCGATTTCCCCGAACGCACCATCACCATGGTCATCCCCTTCGCCGCCGGCGGCTCGACCGATCTGGTCGGCCGGGTGGTGGCCGAGCGGATGGGCCGCGAGCTGGGCCAGCAGATCGTGGTGCAGAACGTCGGCGGAGGCGGCGGCAGCCTTGGCGCCGCGCAGGTGGCCGAGGCCGATCCCGACGGTTACACGATCCTGATGGGCACCGTGGCGACACACGCGCTGAACCCGCTGATCCTGAAGCAGAAACCCTATGATCCGGTGGCGGATTTCGCCCCCGTCTCGCTGCTGGTGGTGGTGCCCAACGTGCTGGCGGTGAACCCGGAACTGCCGGTCAATACCGTGCAGGAGCTGATCGACCTCGCAAAGACGGACCCGCTCGCCTATGCCTCATCCGGCAATGGCACGCCTTTGCATCTGTCGGGCGAGCTGTTCAAGTCGATGGCCGGGATCGAGATGACCCATATCCCCTACCGGGGCTCGGGTCCGGCGCTGACCGATGTGCTGGGCAATCAGGTGCCGGTGATCTTCGACAACCTGCCCTCGGCCTCGGGCCATATCAACAGCGGCAAGCTGCGCGCGCTTGGCGTGACCACGGCGGAACGCGCGCCCTCGTTCCCCGATGTGCCGACCATTGCCGAGACCCTGCCGGGCTATGAGACCTATACCTGGAACGCGCTCTTTGCCCCGGCCGGCACGCCCCCCGAAACGATCGAGCTGCTGAACGCCGCCGCGAAGGTCGCGATGGCCGATCCGGCGGTGATCGACCGGATGGGCACCTTCTCGGCCACCATCGTCGCCTCGAGCCCCGAGGAACTGGGCGCGCATGTGCAGGCCGAGATGACGAAATGGGAACCCGTAGTGCAGGAGGCCGATGTTTCGCTGGACTGACCCGCCCCCCCCGCATCGAATGTCTATCGCAACGCCGCGTTTTATCGCAACATCCGGAAAGGGGATGGCTTCCGCGAACCACCGCGGATGAAACAGGCAGGAGAGGGGCGAGATGGACTACCAATATTGTGTCGTCGGCGGCGGGATCATCGGTCTTGCCACCGCGGCGGAACTGGCGGCGCGCGATCCGGCCGCCCGCATCCTGCTGATCGAGAAGGAGGCGGGCTTCGGCCGCCACCAGACCGGCCACAACAGCGGCGTGATCCACGCGGGCATCTATTACGCGCCCGGCTCGCTCAAGGCGCGGCTGTGCCGCGAGGGGGCCGAAGCCACCAAGGCCTTCGCCACCGCCCGCAACATCCCCTTCGAGGTCTGCGGCAAGCTGCTGGTCGCCACCAACCCGGTCGAGATGGAGCGGATGGAGGCGCTGAAGGGCCGCGCCCGCGAAAACGGCATCGCCTTCGAGGAAATCGGCGCCGCGCGGCTGCGCGAGATCGAGCCGAACATCGCCGGCCTTGGCGCGATTCTGGTGACGGCCACCGGGATCATCGACTACCAGCAGATCTGCGAGGCGCTGGCGGGTGATCTAAAGGCCGGCGGCACCCGGCTGCTGACCGGCGCGCGGGTGACCGCCATCGCCGAGGATGGCGAGGGCGTCACCGTCACCACCGACACCGGCGAGCGTATCAGGGCCGGGCGGCTCGTCGCCTGCGCGGGGCTGCAATCCGACCGGCTCGCCCGGATCGCCGGTCTGGCGGCGACGCATCAGATCGTGCCGTTCCGGGGCGAATACTACACGCTGCCCGCCGCGAAATCGCGGATCGTGAAACATCTGATCTATCCGATCCCCGACCCCGACCTGCCGTTTCTGGGGATCCACCTGACCCGGATGATCGACGGGCGGGTGACCGTGGGGCCGAATGCCGTTCTGGGCTTCGACCGCGAGGGCTATCCCAAGGGCAGCGTCCGGCTGGGCGATGTGGCGCAGATGCTGGCCTTCGGCGGCTTCTGGAAGATGGCGCGCAAGAACCTGCGTTCGGGGATCGACGAGTTCCGCAATTCGCTGTCGCGCCGGGGCTATCTGGAACAATGCCGGAAATACTGCCCCTCGCTGGTGCTTGAGGATCTGGGCGCGCCGGGTGCCGGCATCCGGGCGCAGGCGATCCTCGCCGACGGGACGCTGGTGCATGATTTCCTGTTTCTCGACAGCCCGCGGCAGTTGCACGTCTGCAATGCGCCCTCGCCCGCCGCGACCTCGGCCATGCCGATCGCGAAGATGATCGTCGACCGGCTGGAGAAACAGGCCTAAGCGCATCCCCGGTTCTTTCGCCGAGGCGCGACCCGAAGGAATTGAAAAATCAGGAAAACTGGTGCGGGTGGTCGGACTCGAACCGACACTCCTTGCGGAAACAGAGTTTGAGTCTGTCGCGTCTACCATTCCGCCACACCCGCATGACCGACGCCCTCATGGCAGGATCAGCCCGGAGGACTGAGAGGACGCGCCTTATCTCTACAAGGCCCGGCGGGCCCTGTTCAACCGCTTCCGGACGGAAGGCGCGATCTGCGATGACAGCCGCTGCCCGATCCCCGGACGCAAAGCCGATTTATCCGGCGCCCGTCGGCCTGACAAGGAAAAAGAATGCCAGTCCCCGGACATGCGAAAGGGCGCCCGAAGGCGCCCTTTCCGGTTTCCCGCCAGATCAGCAGGAATAATACATCGCGTATTCCACCGGGTGCGGCGTGTGCTCGTAGGCGTAGACCTCTTCCCATTTCAGGGCGATGTAGCCTTCGAGCTGGTCCTTGGTGAACACGTCGCCGGCGATCAGGAAGTCCATGTCCTTTTCCAGCTCTTCAAGAGCCTCGCGCAGCGAACCGCAGACGGTCGGGATCGCGGCCAGTTCTTCCGGCGGCAGATCATACAGATCCTTGTCCGAAGCCGGGCCCGGATCGATCTTGTTCTTGATCCCGTCGATACCGGCCATCAGCAGCGCCGCGAAAGCCAGATAGGGGTTCGCCGACGGATCGGGGAAACGGGCTTCGACGCGCTTCGCCTTGGGCGATTCGGTCCACGGAATACGGACGCAGCCGGACCGGTTGCGGGCCGAATAGGCGCGCAGAACCGGGGCCTCGAAGCCCGGGATCAGACGCTTGTAGGAGTTGGTCGCCGGGTTGGTCAGGGCGTTCAGCGCCTTGGCGTGCTTCAGGATGCCGCCGATGAAATACAGCGCCTCCTGCGACAGGTCGGCGTATTTGTCGCCGGCGAAGAGCGGCTTGCCGTCCTTCCAGATCGACATGTTCACGTGCATCCCCGAGCCGTTGTCGCCCTTCATGGGCTTCGGCATGAAGGTCACGGTCTTGCCATAGGCGGCCGCGACGTTGTGGATGACGTATTTGTATTTCTGGATGTTGTCGGCCTGCTCGGTCAGCGAGCCGAAGATCATGCCCAGTTCGTGCTGACAGGTCGCCACTTCGTGGTGATGCTTGTCGACCTTGATGCCCATGCGCTTCATGGTGGACAGCATCTCGCCGCGCAGGTCCTGCGCCTCGTCGACCGGGTTCACCGGGAAGTAGCCGCCCTTGTGGCCGGCGCGGTGGGCGAGGTTGCCGCCCTCGATGACCGCATCGGTGTTCCAGGCAGCCGCCTCGGCGTCGATTTCATATCCGACCTTGGCGGGCGTGACCGAATAGCGCACGTCGTCGAAGATGAAGAATTCGGCTTCCGGCCCGCAGTAGAAGGCATCGCCCACGCCCGAGGACTTCAGATAGGCTTCGGCCTTCACCGCCGTGCCGCGCGGGTCGCGCGAATAGGCTTCGCCGGTGTCCGGCTCGACGACGTTGCAGTGCACGCACATCGTCTTTTCGGCATAGAAGGGATCGATATAGACCGAAGACGCATCCGGGATCAGCTTCATGTCGGACTGGTCGATCGACTTCCAGCCGGCGATCGACGAACCGTCGAACATGAACCCTTCCTCGAAGAAGTCCTCATCGACCAGATCGGCAACCAGCGTCACGTGCTGGAGCTTGCCGCGCGGATCGGTGAAGCGGATGTCGACGTATTCGACGTCCTCCGACTTCATCAGCTCGAGAGCTTTATTGATGGCGCTCATTGCAACTTACCCTTTCGTTGAGCATGGGTTTCCGGACCGGGCAGGCCCGAATCTCGATGGAATTCCGATGGGATCAGACCGCATCCTCGCCGGTTTCGCCAGTGCGGATGCGGATCGCCTGTTCCACGGGGGACACGAAGATCTTGCCGTCGCCGATCTTCTCGGTGCGGGCCGCGGAGACGATCGCCTCGATCGCGGCATCGACCATCTCGTCGGGCAGGATCATCTCGATCTTCACCTTGGGCAGGAAGTCGACGACATATTCGGCGCCGCGGTAAAGCTCGGTATGGCCCTTCTGGCGGCCAAACCCCTTCACCTCGATCACCGAGAGTCCCTGTATCCCCGCCTCTTGCAGGGCTTCCTTCACCTCATCGAGCTTGAACGGCTTGATGATCGCCTCGACCTTTTTCATTCGACTCCCCCCGTCAGGTTTTGCCGTCACCGTCTGAACACTTTCCGTGAGGCGCCGCAATCCGGGACCGAACAGCCGCAACCGGCGGCAGGGGGAATCCCGACAGGCGGATTATTTTTTAGGCATAACGACTATAATTTCCGCCATTTGTTAATCATTCGATCAAAAATCAGCAAAAAATCGGCCTGACGCTCAAAACCACGGCGCTGGTGCAAAATGACGGCCGGCGTCGCTGGTGGCACGGCGGTGCGGATCCCGGATTCGCCCGCGGGGCGGCGTTTCCCCCCTTGTCCGGTTCCGCCCCGCGTTCTAGCGTCGAGGAAATCTTCCCACTACAGGATCACCTGACGACCATGAAGATATCCAGCTTCCTTCTCGCCGGTGCCGCAGCCTCCGTGCTGGCCGCCCCGGCCTTCGCCGCCGATCGTGAGCTCATGATCTTCGACTGGGCCGGGTTCGAGATCCCGGGTCTGTTCGAGACCTATCAGGAAAAATACGGGAACTCGCCCAGCTATGCCTTCTACGGCGACGACGACGAGGCCTATCAGAAGGTCGCCTCCGGCTTCCGCGCGGATGTGGTCCATCCCTGTTCGCAGATGGTGTCGAAATACCGCGATGCCGGCCTGATCGAGCCCTGGGACGTGTCGAAGATCCCGGCCTTCGCCGATCTCGACCCGCAGTTCCTCGATTCCCCGGTGTTCAAGGACGAAACCGGCGTCTGGTTCCTGCCGACCGACTGGGGCGTGACCGCGGTCGCCTACAATCCCGACGAGGTTCCGGCCGAGGATGTAAGCACGCTTCAGGTCTTCCTCGATCCGAAATATGCGGGGCGCATCTCGCTGCCGAATTCGTCGGATGACGTCTGGGCGCTGGCCTATCTGGCGACGGGCGTGACCGATTGGGACAATGTCTCGGACGAACAGTTCCAGGCCGCCGCCGACTGGCTGCGCAAGGTGCACAAGAACGTGCGGTCCTACTGGGCGGATCCGTCGGAACAGGCGCAGCTGATGGCCTCGGGCGAGGTGCTGATCGCCTGGTCCTGGAACGACGGCGTCGCCTATCTGAAGCAGGACGGCTATCCCGTCGCCTTCCAGCGCGAACCGGTGGAAGGCTCGACCACCTGGTTTTGCGGCATGGTCAACATGAAGGACGGCCCCGGATCCGAAGAAAAGGTCTACGACTTCATCAATTCCTGGCTACGCCCCGAGGCCGCCCTGCCGCTGATCGAGGAAATCGGCTACGGCCATTCCAACCTGAAGGGCATGGCCCTGATCCCGAAGGAAGAGGTCATCGACGCCGGCCTTGGCCCGATCAACGCGCCGATCCTTGCGCAGACGCCGAACGATCCGCAACTGCGCGAACGCCAGCTGGCGGAGTTCGAGAAGATCAAGGCCGGGTTCTGATCCGGCAGTTTCTGGGAAGGGGCGCTGTCGGCGCCCCTTTTCTTTTGGGGGAAAGAGAAGAAGGGGCCCTGCCCCTCTTTGCGCTGACGCGCAAATTCACCCCGGGATATTTATGGAAGAATGAAGGCAGGAAGCGCGATGGGACCGCGCGACCGGGGGCCGCGCGGTTCCGCGGGGATCAGGTAATGACGTCCGGCTCGGGGCGGCCGCTTTTCGCGCGGATACCGACAAGATCCTCCGCCGCCGCGATGACCGGGGCGAGGGCTTCCTGCGGGTCCTCGGCAAGGCCATCCGGGCCGGGGACATAGCGTTCGTAATAGACGCGCAGCGTCGCCCCTTCGGTTCCGGTGCCCGAGAGCCGCAGCACGGCGCGCGAGCCGCCCTCGAACAGGATGCGGAAGCCCTGATGCGCCGAGACCGAGCCATCGACCGGATCGGTGTAGGAAAACTCATCGGCGCTTTCAATCGTCAGGCCGTTCGTCGAAACGCCCTTCAGCGCCGTCAGCCGCCCGCGCAGATCGTCCAGCATGGCATTCGCCACATCCTTCGGCAGCGCCTCGTAATCGTGGCGGGAATAGTAGTTCCGGCCATAGGTGCGGAAATGATCGGCGACGATCTCGGCCACGCCCTGCCCGCGCGCGGCGATGATGTTGAGCCACATCAGGATCGCCCAGACCCCATCCTTTTCGCGCACATGGTCCGAGCCGGTGCCGAAGCTTTCCTCGCCGCAAACCGTGACCCTGCCCGCGTCGAGCAGGTTGCCGAAGAACTTCCAGCCGGTGGGGGTTTCATAGCAGGCGATGCCGAGCTTCGCCGCCACCCGGTCGGCCGCCGCCGAAGTGGGCATCGAGCGCGCCACCCCCTTGAGTCCCGCCTTGTAGCCCTTGGCCAGATGCGCATTGGCCGCGATCACCGCGAGGCTGTCGGAGGGCGAGACATAGATCCCGCGCCCGACGATCATGTTGCGGTCGCCGTCGCCATCCGAGGCCGCGCCGAAATCGGGCGCGTTCTCGCCCGTCATCTCGGCCATCAGCTCATGCGCCCATGTCGGGTTCGGATCGGGGTGCATACCGCCGAAATCCGGCAGCGGCGTGCCATGCGCCACCGTGCCCGGCGCCGCGCCCAGACGGTTTTCAAAGATCTCCCGCGCATAGGGGCCGGTGATCGCGCACATCGAATCCATCCGCATGCGGAAACCGCCCGCGAACAGCGCCCGGATCGCCGGAAAATCGAACAGGGTTTCCATCAGGTCGGCGTAATCCGCGACCGGATCGACGACCTCGACGGTGGTATCGCCGAGTTGCACCGTGCCAAGCGCCGCCAGATCGACATCCGGGGCATCGAGCTTGCGGTATTCGGTGATTTCCTGCGAGCGGGCATAGATCGCCTCGGTCACCGACTCGGGGGCCGGGCCGCCGTTCGCCATGTTGTATTTGACGCCGAAATCCTCGTTCGGGCCGCCGGGATTGTGGCTGGCCGAGAGGATGATCCCGCCATCGGCCTTGCGGACCCGGATCAGGTTCGAGGCCGCCGGCGTCGAAAGCCATGCCCCCTGCCCGACGATCACCCGCGCCGCGCCATTCGCCGCCGCCATCTTGAGGATCGTCTGCGCCGCTTCCTGACCGAAATAGCGCCCGTCGCCGCCCAGAACCAGCGTCTTGGCCACGACGCCGCCGATGGCGTCGAAGGTCGATTGGATGAAGTTTTCAAGATAGTTCGGCTGCATGAAGACCGGCGTCTTCTTGCGCAGGCCCGAGGTGCCGGGCTTCTGGCCGTCGAACGGTTTGGTCTGATGGATCGTCATATGTGCTCCTGCTGGGAGATCGGCCCCGTGATCGGGCGCGCGAACAGTTGAACAGATTGCGCGGCAACGCAAGACGTTACGGCCGCGTGATCCGCCTCGGGCCGGGTCGGATGCGCGCTGTCGGCCAGAAGACGCCAGCGCCCCTCGGGCAGGCGCACGTCGACCATCGGCCCGGCGTTGCAGATGACGAAGACGGCGGTGCTTCCGGCCTCGCCCTGCGGACCTTCGGCGGCGCCGCGGATCTCTACGCACAGACACCGCGCCTCGGGGTCGAGCCAGTCCTGCGCCGAGGGTTCGGCCCCCGAGGGCAGCCGCCAGATCAGGTCGCGGATGCCGTCCTGATGGCGGATCTTGGAATGCAGGAAGCGGCGCTGGTGCAGCACCGGATGGGCGTGCCGGATCGCCGCCATCCGCCCGACGAAGGCCGCAAGCTCGACATCCGCCCCCGTCCAGTTCACCCAGCCGATGATGTTGTCCTGCGCATAGGCGTTGTTGTTGCCGGCCTGCGAATTGCCGATCTCGTCCCCCGCAAGGATCATCGGCACGCCCTGCGAGATCATCAGCGTCGCCAGCATCGCCCGCTTGCGCGCGGCCTTGGAAACGGGATCGGGCAGCGCCTCGGAATGGTTGGCGTTATGGCCGTCGCGATTGCCCTCGCCATTCGCGGCATTGTTCTTTTCGGTGTAGGACACGACGTCATGCAGGGTGAAGCCGTCATGCGCGGTGACGAAATTGACCGAGGCCATCGCCGATCGCCCGTCGCGGTCGAAGATCTCGGCCGAGCCGGCGATGCGGCGGGCGAGTTCCGGCATCTGCCCCCGGTCGCGGCGCCAGAACCGGCGCACGCCGTCGCGGTATCGGTCGTTCCATTCCATGAAAGGCCAGGGAAAATTTCCAAGCTGATAGCCCCCCGGGCCGATGTCCCATGGCTCGGCGATCAGCTTCACCCCGCGCAGGACCGGATCCTGACGGATGGCGGACAGCAGCGCCGCCTCGGGGCTGAACGATCCCGTCGCATCGCGCCCCATCGTCGCCGCGAGGTCAAAACGGAAGCCGTCCACCCCCAGTTCCTCGACCCAGTGACGCAGGCAATCCGTCACCAGCCGGAGCACGTAGGGATGCGCGCAGTTCAGCGTATTGCCGGTGCCGGTGACATTGACATAGGCGCGTCCGCCCTCGGCCAGACGGTAATAGCAGGCATTATCGATACCGCGCATCGAGAGCGTCGGACCCGGCGCGCCGCCTTCACCGGAATGGTTGAAGACGACATCGACCAGCACCTCGATCCCCGCCGCATGCAGGCCGCGCACCATCCGGCGAAAGGCCTCGGGTCCGCCATAGCGCGGCTCGGGCGCGAAGAAGCCCACGGGCTGATAGCCCCAGTAGTTCGTCAGCCCCTTTTCCATCAGAAAGCGGTCGTCGATGAAGGCCGCGCAGGGCAGCAGTTCCAGCGCCGTGACGCCAAGCGCCTTCAGATGCGCGATGATCGGTTCCGAGGCCAGCCCGTCATAGCGGCCGCGCAGGTCCTCGGGCACCTCGGGGTGGCACACAGTCAGGCCCTTGGGATGCGCCTCGTAGATCACCGTGCGCGCGAGCGGCGTATCGGGGCGGTGCCACAGCGGCCGTTCCGTGTGGCAGACCAGCGACCGGGGCATCACCGGCGCGCTGTCCAGCATGTCGGGACGGCTGATCCCGATGCCCCCCTGCATCATCGGGTCCCACCGCAAGGGGCCGGACAAGGCCCGCGCATAGGGGTCGATCAGCAGCTTGGCCGGATTGAAGCGATGGCCCAGATCGGGCGCCCAAGGCCCGTGGACCCGGTAGCCATAGGCAGTCCCCACGCCGATCCCGGGCACGAAGCCATGCCAGATGTCGCCCGTGCGATCCGGCAGGGTGTGGCGTTCCTCCTCCGCACCGCGGAACAGGCACAGCTCGACCCGCTCCGCATGGGCGGAGAAGAGCGCGAAATTCACCCCACCCTCGCCCGGCGTCGCGCCCAGTATCCGTGGGTCCCCGGGCCGGATCATGCGCCGATCAGCCGGTCGTAAAGCGCGGCATAGCGCGCGGCGGAGCGGTTCCAGCTCCAGTCCGCCTTCATGCCGCGGCGCACCATCGCCTGCCATCCGGCCCGGTCGGCATGAAGCGCGAGCAGCTTGTGCAGCGCCTGCCGCAGGCCAAGCGCATCGACCGGATGAAAGACGATGCCCGTCGCGGCGCCGGCCGCCTCGCTCGCCGGGGTGGCGCCGATCACCGTATCGGCCAGCCCCCCCACCGCCGAGACGACCGGCACGCAGCCGTAGCGCAGACCATACATCTGTGTCAGGCCGCAGGGCTCGAACCGCGAGGGCACCAGCACCGCATCGCCGCCCGCGAACATCTGATGGCTCAGCGCCTCGTCATAGCCGATGCGCACGCCGACCCGGCCAGGATAGCGCCAGGCAAGCTCGCGCATCTGATCCTCGGCCCAGGCGTCGCCGGTGCCCAGAACCGCCAGCGCGCCGCCGCCCGCGACGAAATCGGGGATCGCCTGATGCACGAGGTCGATGCCCTTCTGCGCCGTCAGC
Source organism: Paenirhodobacter populi (assembly GCF_004022215.1). Lineage (GTDB taxonomy): Bacteria > Pseudomonadota > Alphaproteobacteria > Rhodobacterales > Rhodobacteraceae > Rhodobacter > Rhodobacter populi. Next base: position 193,112 of record NZ_SAUZ01000001.1, on the reverse strand, counting down.
CGCGACACGACGACCGCGAGCGGCCCGGCCAGATCCGGGTCGAGCCCGAATTCCGCCAGCAGCGCCTTGCGGTTCCGGGCCTTGCCGGCCAGCCGCGACACCGAATAGGGATAGGCGCCCCGGTCCCCCGCCGGGTCCCAGACCGCCGTGTCGACGCCGTTCAGGATGCCCTCGACCACCCCCGACCGCAGCTGCATCACGCCTTCCAGACCCAGCCCGAATTCGCCGCGCATCAGTTCCTCGGCGTAGCGCGGGCTGACGGTGGTGATCGCATCCGCCGCCATCAGCCCGGCCTTCAGCGTCGAGATGTCGCCCCAGAATTCATAGCCCTCGCGCTGGAACCATTCGGGCGGCAGGCGCATCGGCCCCATCTTCATCGGGCCGAAGCGCCCCTGAAAGGCGATGTTGTGGATCGTCATCACCGTGGGGATGCCGCTGTTCCAGTAGCGCAGGAAGGCGGGCAGCAGCCCCGCCTGCCAGTCGTGGGCGTGGACGACCTCGGGCTTCCAGCCCTCGACCCCCTCGCGGGAGATCACCGCCGCCGCCCAGGACAGCGCCGCGAAGCGTTCGGCATTGTCCCAGTATTCGCCGCGGGAATCGCCGTAAGGCCCGCCCGGCCGGTCGTAAAGATGCGGCGCGTCCAGCGCCAGAACCGAGGTTTCCCCCACCTGCCCCAGACAGACCCGCGCCGTGCCGCCAAAGAAATTGTCCGCCCCCCAGACCGGGTCCCCCGCCCCGATCCGGTCCAGCACGCCCGGATAGGCCGGGATCATCACCCGCATGTGCCAGCCCTGCGGCAGCAGCGCCCCGGGCAGCGCGCCGACGACATCGGCAAGCCCCCCGGTCTTGACCAGCGGCACCGCCTCTGAGGCGACGGACAGCACTCGTTTCATGGAAGCTCCTTCAATCCAGCCCGGTCAATCCAACATCGCGGCGCGGCGATCCAGCATCGGCTGGGTGATCAGCACGATCCCACCCTCGGACCGGCGGAACCACTTCATGTCCTCGTCCGGGTCCTCGCCCACGACCAGTTCGGGCGGGATATGCACGCCCCGGTCGATCACGCAGCGGGTCAGCCGCGCCGAACGCCCGATATCCACGTAGGGCAGCGCCACGACATGATCGAGCGAGGACCAGCTATGCGCCCGCCCGCCGGTGAAGATCAGCGAATTGCGCACCTCGGACCCCGAGACGATGCAGTTCCCCGACACCAGCGAGGACACGGCCGAGCCCCTCCGCCCATCCTCGTCATGGATGAACTTCGCCGGCGGCACGATTTCCGCATAGGTCCAGATCGGCCAGGCATTGTCATAAAGGTCGAGCTTGGGCGTGAATTCCGTCAGGTCGATATTCGCCTGCCAGAAGGCGTCGATCGTGCCCACGTCGCGCCAGTAGGGTTCGGTTTCCAGCCCTGTCTTGACGCAGCTTTCGCTGAACTTGTGGGCCATGGCCTTGCCGTATTTCACGATCTCGGGAATCAGGTCGTTGCCGAAATCATGGCTGGAATTCGGATCCTCGGCATCGCGGATCAGCAGTTCGCGCAGGAATTGCCAGTCGAAGACATAGATCCCCATCGAACAAAGGCTGTTGTCCGGATCCCCCGGCATCCCCGGCGGATCGGCGGGCTTTTCCAGAAAGGCGGTCACCTGCCCCGCCTCATCCACCGCCATGACGCCAAAGGCCGAGGCTTCCTCGCGCGGGACGGTCAGACAGCCGATGGTCACATCCGCGCCGGTTTCGACATGCTGGCGCAGCATGATTTCGTAATCCATCTTGTAGATGTGGTCGCCCGCCAGAACCACCACGTAGCGGACGTTGTAATCCTCGACGATATCGATGTTCTGCGCCACGGCGTCGGCGGTGCCCATATACCATTTCGTTTCATCGACCCGCTGGCTGGCGGGCAGGATGTCGAGATATTCGTTGCGTTCCGCGCGGAAAAAGCTCCAGCCGCGCTGGACATGGCGGATCAGGCTGTGCGCCTTGTATTGCGTGGCGATCGCCATCTTGCGGATGCCGGAGTTGTAGGCGTTCGAGAGCGCGAAATCGATGATGCGCGAGGTGCCGCCGAAATAGACCGCGGGCTTGGCGCGCCGGTCGGTCAGCTCCTTGAGCCGCGAGCCGCGCCCGCCCGCCAGCACGAAGGCCATCGACTGGCTTGAAAGGCGCTGGTTCGCCAGCGGCTGATTGTGTTGAAACGACATCTTCGACCCCCCTTACGCCGCGCCAGGCGTGAACATCACTACGGAAAGCGGCGGCAGATAGGCCTCCGCACTGAAATCGCACCGGGATGTCGGCTCCCGCATGGCGGTAATGCCGCCCAGATTGCCGCGGTTCCCGCCGCCATAATGGGCGCTGTCGGTGTTCAGCACCTCGCGCCAGACGCCATCCTGCGGCAGGCCGATGCGCAGGATCCGCTCGACCGGCGTCAGGTTCGCGGCCACCACCACCGGCGGCAGGCCGGGCGCGCGGCGCGCGAAAACATAGACGGAATGTTCGGCGTCGTCCGCCTCGATCCAGGAAAACCCCTCGGGATCGGCATCGCCCCAGTGCAGCACCGGCGTTTCGCGGTAAAGCCGGTTCAGATCGCGGATCAGCCGCATCACGCCCTGATGCGGCGCATAGTCGAGCAGGTTCCAGTCGAGTTCCCGTTCATGCGACCATTCCCGCCATTGCGCGAATTCCTGCCCCATGAACAACAGCTTCTTGCCCGGATGCCCCCATTGCAGCGCGTAGAAGGCGCGCAGGTTGGCGAATTTCTCCACGTCCGATCCGGGCATCTTGCCGATCATCGAGGCCTTGCCATGCACCACCTCGTCATGGCTGATCGGCAGAAAGAAATTCTCGCTGTAGATGTAGGAGCTGGCGAAGGTCAGCTCGTTATGGTGCCAGCGGCGATGGATCGGCTCGCGCGCGAAATAGCGCAGCCAGTCGTTCATCCAGCCCATGTTCCACTTGAAGCCGAAGCCCAGCCCGCCCTTGTCCACCGGGCGGGTGACGCCGGGATAGGTGGTGCTTTCCTCGGCGATCATCATGATCCCCGGCTTTTCCGCATAGGCGAGCCGGTTGGTGGATTGCAGGAAGGCGATGGCCTCAAGGTTCTCGCGCCCGCCCTCGGCGTTCGGGACCCATTCCCCGGCCGGCCGTGAATAATCCCGGAACAGCATCGAGGCGACGGCATCCACCCGCAGCCCGTCCAGATGATACTGGTCGAGCCAGAACAGCGCGTTGGCCTCAAGGTAATTCGCCACTTCGCGCCGGCCGTAATTGTAGATCAGCGTGTTCCAGTCCTGATGGAAGCCCTCGCGCGGGTCGGCATGTTCGTAAAGCGCCGTCCCGTCAAAGCGGCGCAGCCCGTGGTCGTCGGTCGGGAAATGGCCGGGCACCCAGTCGAGGATCACCCCCAGCCCCCGCCGGTGCGCGGCATCGACGAATTCGGCGAATTCCTCGGGCCGGCCGTGGCGGATCGTCGGCGCATAGAGGCCGATCGGCTGATAGCCCCAGCTTCCGTCGAAGGGATGTTCGGTGATCGGCAGGATCTCGATATGGGTGAAGCCCAGATCGGCGACGTAATCGACCAGCCGGCTGGCGAGTTCGTGATAGCTGAGCGGCCGGTTCCCTTCGCCCGCGACACGCCGCCACGATCCCAGATGCACCTCGTAGACCGAGACCGGGGCGCGGACCGCCCGCGCCTTGTCGCGCTTTGCCAGCCACGCCGCATCGCCCCAGGGATGCAGATCCAGCTCCCGCACGACCGAGGCCTTGGCCGGCGGATGTTCCGCCCCGAAACCGACCGGATCGGCCTTGAGCGGCTCAAGCCGCCCCTCCGCGCCAAGGATTTCATAGCGATACGCCTCGCCCGGCATCAGGGCGGGAATGAAAATCTCCCACACGCCGGTCATGCCGCGGCGGCGCATCTGATGGCGGCGCCCGTCCCAGTTGTTGAAGCCGCCCACCACGGACACCCGCTTCGCCGAAGGCGCCCAGACGGCGAAATGCACGCCGCGCCGGCCTTCGTGGGTGATCGCATGGGCGCCCAGAACCTCCCACAACCGGCGATGGGTGCCCTCGCCGATCAGATATTCGTCGATCGCGCCGAGCACCGGGCCGAAGGCGTAGGGATCGTCGAAATCCCATGTCGCCAGCGCGTTTTCCGCCCGCAGCCGATAGGGCCCGCCGTCCCACGGGCCGCAGAACAGCCCCGGCACGACCGGCGACAGTTCCACCGTTTCCGCGCCCACCGCCCACAGCCGTTCCGCATCCGGCACCAGCGCCACGATCCGGTCGCCCTGATCGGTCCGGTGCGGACCCAGCACCGCGAAGGGGTCTTCATGCCTGCCCGCTACCAGAGCCTCGGCCACCTGTCGGTCAATCGTCACGCTTCCCCCCGGTCCCGGCAATTCAGAGGGCCGATTCAGTCCCCCAGATATCCGCCATGTAACCACGGATTGCCCGGTCGGAGGAAAAGAATCCCATGCGCGCCGTATTCAGGGCGGCCATGCGCCACCAGCGTTCCGGATCGCCGAAGGCGGCGTCGACCTCGGCCTGCGCGGCGCGGAAAGCGTCGAAGTCCGAGGCGACGAGGAAATAATCCGAATGCCACATGTTGTGGACGAGCCCGTGATAGCGGGTCGGCTCATCGGGGCTGAAGCGGCCCTCGGCGATCATCTGCAAGACGTCCTGCAGGCTCTGGCTGGCAAGGATCGCGTGGCGGGCGTGTTCGGGGTCCTTGCGGCGTTCCATCACCTCGGCCGCCGTCAGCCCGAAGAGGAAGAAGTTGTCCGCCCCCACCTGTTCGCGGATTTCCACATTCGCCCCGTCGAGCGTGCCGATGGTCAGCGCGCCGTTCATCGCGAATTTCATGTTGCCGGTGCCCGAGGCCTCTTTGCCCGCGGTGGAGATCTGCTCCGACAGGTCCGAGGCGGGGATCAGCCGTTCCGCCATCGAGACGTTGTAGTTCGCCGGATAGACGACCTTGAGCCGGTCGCCCACATAGGGGTCGTTGTTGATGACGAAGGCCACGTCGTTGATCAGGCGGATGATCTCTTTCGCGGCCTGATAGCCGGGCGCCGCCTTGCCGCCGAAGATCTTCACCCGCGGCAGGTAGCTGCCCTGCGGGTTGGTGCGGATCTCGTTCCATTCGGCGATGGTTTGCAGGATGTTCAGCAACTGGCGCTTGTATTCGTGGATGCGCTTCACCTGCACGTCGAAGAGCGCCGCCGGATCGACCTTGACCCCCTGCGTCTCGCCGATCCAGTTCGACAGCGCCACCTTGTTCTTGTGCTTGGCGGCGGCGAAGGCGTCACGGAAGGATTTGTCCTCGACGTGCTTTTCCAGCTCGCCCAGACGGTCCAGATCGGCCTCCCAGACATCGCCGATGGTGTCGGAAATCAGGTAGGACAGGTCCTTGTTCGCCGCGCGGATCCAGCGCCGCGGGGTCACGCCATTGGTTTCGTTGACGATCCGGCCGGGATGCAGCTTGTTCAGCTCGGGAAACAGGTTCTGCTTGATCAGTTCGGTATGCAGCGCCGAAACCCCGTTCACCTTGTGCGAGGTGATGAAGGCCAGCTCCCCCATCCGCACTTCCTGATGCTTGACGATGCCGACGTAATGCGGCCGCGAGGGGTTGTTGCGCAGATGCCATGCGTCGATCGCCTCGATGATCTGCATGTGGCGCGGCAGCACCGCGCCCATCAGATAGGTGGCCCAGCGTTCCAGCGCCTCGGGCAGCAGGGTGTGGTTGGTGTAGCCCAGCGTCTCGACCGCGATGCCGATCGCCTGATCGAAGGGCATGCCGTGCAGATCGGTCAGGATGCGCACCAGTTCAGGCCCGGCGATGGCGGGATGGGTGTCGTTCATCTGGATCGCCACGTATTTCGGCAGATCGGCCAGCGACAGCCCCGCCGCCTGATGGCGATAGATGATGTCGTGCAGCGCGGCGGCGGTCAGGAAATATTCCTGTTTCAGCCGCAGTTCCTTGCCCTGATAGGTGGTGTCGTCGGGATAGAGCACGCGGCTGAGCGTGCGGGCCAGCGCCTCGGGTTCGGCGGCGGCGGCATAATCGCCGTGGTTGAACCGCGCAAGATCGAAGATCTGCGTCGATTTCGCCGACCACAGGCGGAGCGTATTGGCCCACCGCCCCTGCCAGCCGATGATCGGCATGTCGAACGCCTCGGCGATCACGGTTTCGCCGGGATGCCAGACCGACTTGCCGCCCTGCTTTTCCACCCCGCCCTTGAAGCCGATCTCATAGGCGACCTCGGGGCGCTCGAATTCCCACGGATGGCGCTGTTTCAGCCAGTCCTCGGGCGCCTCGACCTGCCGGCCGTGATCGAAGCCCTGCTTGAACAGGCCGTGCTCGTAGCGGATGCCGTAGCCGTAGCCCGCGCAGCCAAGCGTCGCCATGCTTTCCATGTAGCATGCCGCCAGCCGGCCGAGGCCGCCGTTGCCGAGCGCCGCATCCGGTTCATCCTCGACCACCGCGCGCCAGTCCTGCCCGAGGCTTTCGATCGCCTCGCGCGCCACCGCCCGCATGCCAAGGTTGATCGCCGCATCCTCGAGCATCCGCCCGATCAGGAATTCCATCGACAGGTAGTAGACCCGCTTGCGGCCCTGATCCCAGGTCTGCTTCGTCGCGGCGAACCACGGGGTCACGATCCGGTCGCGAATCGCGAAGCTCAGCGCCATGCGCCAGTCGTAGACCGAGGCGTGGTCCGCGTCCTTGCCCATCGCATAGATCAGGTGGTGGAGGATGTCGCTGCGCAGCGTCTCGACGGTCGGGGCGGAAACATCTTTCACGATCATACCTTTCGTGCGGCTCGTATGCCTTTTGATGGGCCGGGGCCCTGCCATGCGTCAAGGGACATGGGTCCGCGCGGCGCCGGCGGCGCGGAGAACCCTGTTCATTGCCCGTTTCATCAGCAAAGATGGCGGCAAATTCATGACAGCGGGACGAAGGCGGGCGGAATGCGGCAAGACAGCGAATGGTGGCGCGGCGCGGTGATCTATCAGATCTATCCGCGCAGCTTTCAGGACAGCGACGGCGACGGCATCGGCGATCTGAAGGGCATCGTCGACCGGCTGGAACATGTCGCAAGGCTGGGCGCCGACGCGGTCTGGCTGTCGCCGATCAACCGCTCGCCGATGGAGGACATGGGCTACGACGTGTCGGACTATTACGACATCGACCCGCTGTTCGGCACGCTTGCGGATTTCGATGCGCTGCTGGCGCGGGCGCATGAGCTGGGCCTGCGGGTCATCATCGATCAGGTGCTGAGCCATTCCTCGGACCGGCATCCGTGGTTCGCGGATTCCCGGCAGCGCGGCGCGAAGGCCGACTGGTATGTCTGGGCCGACCCGAAACCCGATGGATCGCCGCCGAACAACTGGCAGTCGAATTTCGGCGGGTCCGCCTGGGAATGGGCGCCCGGTCGCGGCCAGTATTACCTGCACAATTTCCTGATCTCGCAGCCCGACCTGAACCTGCGCAACCCCGAGGTTCAGGACGAATTGCTGCGGGTGCTGCGCTTCTGGCTCGACCGCGGGGTGGACGGGTTCCGGCTGGATGCGGCGAATTCCTACATTCAGGACGCGCTCCTGCGCGACAACCCGCCCGCGACGCCCGACACGAACCGCTGGCCGCCGGTGTCCACCTACGACATGCAGCAACACGACCACGACAAGAGCCAGCCGGAGACGGTGGGTTTCCTCAAGCGGATGCGGGCGCTGACCGATGAATACGAGGGCCGCTGCCTGATCGCCGAGGTGGGCGACACGCCCGCCCGCGCGCTGCGGCTGATGGCGGATTACACCTCGGGGAGCGACCGGCTGCACATGGCCTACAGCTTCGACATGCTGGGGCCGCCCTTCTCGCCAGCGCATTTCCGCAAGATCATCACCGATTTCTTCACCGCCGCGCCCAACGGCTGGCCGTCGTGGTCGTTCTCCAACCATGACGTGATGCGGCATGTCTCCCGATGGGCGGAGTTCGGCACGACGGATGCGCTGGCGCGGATGGCGATCGCGATGCTCGCCTCGTTCGAGGGCACGATCGGGATCTATCAGGGCGAGGAGCTTGGCCAGACGGAAACCAGCCTGCTCTACGAGGAACTGACCGATCCGCCGGGGATCCGCTTCTGGCCCGAGAACAAGGGCCGCGACGGATGCCGCACGCCGATGGTCTGGGACGACAGTGACAATGCGGGCTTTTCGGCCGTCAAGCCATGGCTGCCGGTCAAGGCGCCGCAGGCCGCGCATAACGTGGCTGTGGAGGAGGCCGATCCGGGATCCGTCCTGCACCATTACCGCAAGGTGCTGGCCTTCCGCCGCGGGTCGGATGTGCTGCGGCTTGGCCGGACGGAGTTTCTGGACCTGCCGGCGCCGGTGCTGGGGTTCCGCCGCATCCTTGAGGGGGAAAGCCTGACCTGCCTGTTCAACCTCGGCCCCGAGCCGGTCACCCTGCCCGCGCTGCCCGGCGCGCTGACCGGGCCGGTGGTGGCGGCAACGCTGTCGGGCGGGCGGGTCACGCTTGGCCCGAACGGCGCCGCCTGGCTGGTGTAGAACGCGGGCTGAGGGGGCCAGCCCCCTCTTTGCGCATGCGCGCAAATTCACCCCCGGGATATTTATGGAAACACGAAAGGGAGAAGGGACGCGCGCCCGGATCAGAGCGCGGGCAGCACGATGACGAAGCGCGATCCCTCGCCCTTGCGGCTGTCGATCTTCAGCCGCCCGCGGTGGCGCGAGACGATATGCTTGACGATGGCGAGGCCGAGCCCCGTCCCCCCCTGCTCGCGCGAGCGATGGGTGTCGACGCGGTAGAACCGTTCGGTCAGGCGCGGCAGGTGGATTTCGTCGATCCCCTCGCCCTTGTCGGCGACCTCGACCCGCAGCGCCGGACCGCGCAGGACGGGTTCATGCGCGACGCGGGTGACGGTGATGCGCACCTCGCCGCCCGATCCGCCGTATTTGATGCCGTTCTCGATCAGGTTGGCGAAGACCTGCGTCAGCTGGTCGGGATCGCCGCGCACCGGCAGGCGGCCCGTTTCGCCTTCGCGCAGCAGGGCGACCCCGCGCGTTTCGGCGGTGGGGGCGAGCGTCTGCATCGCGCCCTTCAGCACGGCGGAGAGGTCCACCTCGGTCGTCGGCACGCGGCGTTCCTCGGCCTCGACGCGGCTCAGGGACAGCAGGTCACCGACAAGGCGGTTCATCCGCGCGGCTTCCCGCTCCATGATGCCCAGAAAGCGGTCGCGCGCCGCCGGATCGTCGCGCGCATTGCCGCGCAGCGTCTCGATGAAGCCCATCAGCGCGGTCAGCGGCGTGCGCAGCTCATGGCTGACATTGGCGACGAAATCGCGGCGCATCGCCTCGGCATCCTCGAGCGCGGTGACATCCTCGATCGTCACCATCGCGCCGCCGTAGGGCAGGTTCATGTCCTGATCGGCGGGCAAGGGCGCCGTGGTCACCACGGCCGAGATCTCGCGCCGCGTGGTCTGGATCCGCAGCCGCACCCGATCCTCGCCGCCGCCCGTCAGCGCGGTTTCCAGCGCCTCCCCGACCGAGGGCTGGCGCAGCGCCGTCACGAAGGTCCGCCCCACCAGATCGCGCCCGAACAGGTCGGCGGCGACGGGATTGGCCCAGGTGATCCTTTCCCGATCATCAACAATCAACAAGGCGAAGGGTAAAGCGTCCACAAGGGCGAAAGTCAGGGCGCGGGTCATTCCGGCGGCGGCTCCTTTTTGCTGGGACCAGCGAAAGCAAATCCGCATGACCCTTTCATGACAGGTTGAATCTGTTTGTTATTCTGACCCATCGGCGATATTTTAGTTCCAGTGCGTGGACAAAATCCGAATGACGGCCTCGCTGTTGACGAGTTGAGTTGTTACAGGTGCGAATATTTCGATCAACTTCAAAGATGGTCTGACCATTCCGCAACTCGATCCGGATAAAGTGATGTCCTTCACAAGACTTGTCCCATATCTTGCCGGACACCGTTTCCTGTATGTCGGGCAAACGCCTGACCTCCCGGGGGTGCTGCGCGATGCGGGGTCCGGTTGCGCCTATGCGACGACGTTGCAAGACCTTGATCCGGATGTGATTTTGCGCGCCTGCCCGGATGTGGTGCTGTCGCCGCTGCTGTGCGAGTCGCATGATATCCTTGATGTCGCGCGCGCGCTGAACACCCTTGGATACAGCGGCGAGCTTATCGCGATCGCCCGCAGCCTGCCGCATTACGCGATGGTGCAGGACGAGGTGCGGGAAATCTGGTCGGCGGGGAATTTCACCATCATCGAAACCGACCGCCTTTTGCATTGAATTGACGGCCGCGCGCCGGACCGGACTCAGGCAGGCGTTGCGACCGGGCGCAATCCCCTGGCGAAACGGGCGGCATTGGCGCGGTAATGCGCGGCCGATTGCCGCAGTTTTTCCTGTGCCGCCGCGTCGAGTATCCGGACCACCCGCCCCGGCGCACCCATGACCAGCGCGCCATCGGGGATTTCCTTCCCCTCGGTGACCAGCGCCCCGGCGCCGATCAGGCAGCCCCGGCCGATCCGCGCGCCGTTCAGGATCGTCGCGCCCATGCCGATCAGCGAGCCCTCGCCGATCACGCAGCCATGCAGCATCGCCTTGTGCCCGATGGTGCAATCCGCGCCGATCACCAGCGGAAAGCCCATGTCGGTATGGCAGACGACATTCTCCTGCACGTTCGATCCGGCGCCGATGCGGATTTCCTCGTTGTCGCCGCGCAGGGTGCAGCCGAACCAGACCGAGGCGGCGGCCTCCAGCACCACCCGCCCGATCAGATTGGCATCCGGCGCCACCCAGGCATCCGGCGCGATCAGCGGCTCCACACCGTCCAGCGCGTAGATCATCTTGCCTCGAACTCCCTGTTCAGTTCCCGCACGATCTCGGTCAGGCCGGGCTGGCGGTCGGCCCGCATCCGCTCCGCCGACAGGATGGTGCGCAGATCGTTTTCCGCCTGATCCAGTTCATGGTTCACGATGACATAATCGTATTCCGCCCAGTGGCTGATCTCGTCGCGCGATTTCGCCATGCGGCGGGCGATGACCTCTTCGCTGTCCTGCCCGCGCCCGCGCAGCCGGCTTTCCAGATCGGCGATGGTCGGCGGCAGGATGAAGATCGACACCACGTCCTTGCCAAGCGCCGAGCGGCGGATCTGCTGCCCGCCCTGCCAGTCGACGTCGAAAACGGTGTCGCGGCCTTCCAGCATCGCGGCCTCGACCGGATCGCGCGGCGAGCCGTAGAAATTGCCGAAGACCTCGGCATGTTCCAGCATCCGACCCTCGGCCACCATGCGCATGAATTCCTCGCGCGTGGTGAAATAGTAGTCCTTGCCCTCGACCTCGCCCGGGCGCGGCGGGCGCGTCGTCGCCGAGACGGAAAACCGCAGCGTCGTGTCCCAGGCCATCAGCCGCCGCGTCAGCGTCGACTTGCCCGCCCCCGAGGGCGAGGACAGGATGATGAGCAACCCGCGGCGGTCGGGAATGGGCATGGCTTACTCCACGTTCTGGATCTGCTCCCGCATCTGGTCGATGGCGTGTTTGAGGTCAAGCCCGATCGCCGTCAGCCGGGTCGAGCCGGACTTGGAACACAGGGTATTCGCCTCTCGGACGAATTCCTGCGTGAGAAAGTCGAACTTGCGCCCGATCGGCCCGCCCTGCACCAGAAGCGCGCGGGCCGCGGCAACATGGGCGCGCAGGCGGTCGAGTTCCTCGGTCACATCGGCGCGCACGGCGATCAGCGCGAGTTCCTGCGCGACGCGCTGCGGATCGGCACCGGGCACCGGCGCCACACGCGCGAGCGCCGCCTGAAGCGCCGCGGCGGCTTCGGGGCGGCGGGCCTCGGCCACCCCGGCGGCCTCTTCGGTCAGCTGGGCGATCCGTTCCACCTGCCCCGCGATCACCGCGCCGATCCGGCCGCCCTCGGCCCGGCGCATGGCGGAGAAGTCGTACAAAAGCCCGTCCAGATCCGCCAGCAGCGCGATGCGCAGCGCATCCGGGTCCTCGATCTCGGGCGGCGCGGTCTCGATCACGCCGCGCAGGGCCAGAATGTCCGTCGCGCGGGTGGGCGCCAGTTCCATGCCGCGTTCCGCCGCCGCCTGCCCGACCGCCGCCACGGCGGCCAGCGCCCCGCGCAGCCCTTCGGGCGAGAGGCGCAGCACCTCGGCCTGTTTTGCACGCGACAGCCGCAGGGTGACCGAGATATTGCCCCGCGCCGCGACGCCGGCCACGGCCGCGCGCACCGCGGCCTCCAGCCCCTCGACATCCGGCAGGCGCAGCTTCAGGTCCAGCCCCTTGCCGTTGACCGACCGCATGTCCCACATCCAGTCGTGCCCGGCCCCGGCGCCCTGACGGGCGGCGAATCCCGTCATCGAGGCGATACCGCCTTCGGCGCGCTTTCCTCCCGCAGGTCCGTTCACCCTTGCCTCCGTTAACGATTTAACCAGTTCCAAAGTTAAACCTTTCTTAGGCATACCTTTGGAGTATTAAAAAGGCCGTAAGCAATTTTGTGACCGGTCAGCCGTGAATCCCCGCACGAACCGGCCTGCGCTATGTTAAAATTCTCCCTTTAGGGGGTAGGGGTGGATTTGACATGACCGAACGGGAAGAGGACATCACCGGAAAGATCGCTCGCCTTGAGGCCCGGATGGGTCTCGGTCTCAGGATCAGTGCCGAAGTGCGCGCCTATTGGGAGGCGCTGCGGGCCGGACGACTGGTGCCGGACCGGGCCGACGTGAACCCGCGCGGGATCGACCGGGCGCTGGAATATTCCTTCGTTCTGGAACGGGTGGCGCCGGGGATCGGCCGCTTCCGGCTGGCGGGAACGCATCTGTGCGACGTTCTGGGGATGGAGGTGCGGGGCATGCCGCTGACCGCCTTCTTCGTCACCTCCTCGCGTCCGCAGATCACCGAGGCGACCGAAAGCCTGTTCCGCGATCCCGCGATCATCGAGGCGACGCTGGTTTCCGAACCCTTTCAGGGGTTGCCGAGCTTTTCGGCGCGGCTGCTGGTGCTGCCGCTGCGTTCCGACCTTGGCGACATCAACCGGGCGCTTGGCTGTCTGGTGGCCGAGGGCGACGTCCGCCGCACCCCCACCCGGTTCGAGGTCACAACGCTGAACATGATCCGCGTGGTGCCGCCGGGAGAAGCGGAATCTTTGCCGGAACGGGCGGAACTTCGGCATTCCCCGCACGTTTCCTCCGCGGACCCGCCCCGCGGACTTGCCGAGGAACAGGCCCCTTTTCACCCCGCGTCAAAGCCGGACAGTCCGGAGACGCGGCGCGCATCGTTCCGGGTGGTGTCGTCCGACGACTGATCCCGGAAGGTTTGCCGGCGTCGTAACGAGTTTTGTTTGTTCCGTGTAACGAGTGCGATTACGACTGCCCGCAGCGGGCATGCAGGCGGGTGGTTGGTGATCTGTAACGCAGGGGCGCCCCGATCTTCGGGGCGCCTTCCTGTTTGCGGCTGCCCCAAAGGAAAACCCGCGCCGGTCGGGGCGCGGGCTTCGTCATCGTCAGGGCGATCCGTGGATTACAGGCCCGAGGCCCGGCGCAGCGCGCGGCGGTCCTGCAGTTCCTCGGCGACGAGGAAGGCCAGTTCCAGCGCCTGGCTCGCGTTCAGGCGCGGGTCGCAGGCGGTGTGGTAACGGCTCGACAGATCCTCGTCCGAGACCGCGCGCACGCCACCGGTGCATTCCGTCACGTCCTGCCCGGTCATCTCGAAATGCACGCCGCCGGGGATCGTGCCCTCGGCCTTGTGGATCGCGAAGAATTCCCGCACCTCGCGCAGCACGGAATCGAAGGGCCGGGTCTTGTAGCCCGAGGCCGACTTGATCGTGTTGCCGTGCATCGGATCGCAGGACCAGAGGACATTCGCCCCCTCGGCCTGCACGGTGCGGATCAGGCGCGGCAGATGTTCGCCCACCTTGCCCGCGCCGAAGCGCGCGATCAGCGTCAGCCGGCCCGGCTCGTTCTCCGGGTTCAGCCGCGACATCAGCACCTTCAGATCCTCGGCCGTGGTCGACGGCCCGCATTTCAGCCCGATCGGGTTCTGCACGCCACGGCAGAATTCCACATGCGCGCCATCGGGCTGCCGCGTGCGGTCGCCGATCCAGATCATGTGGCCCGACCCCGCCAGCGGAATGCCCGTGGTCGAATCGACGCGGCACAGCGCCTCTTCGTATTCGAGCAGCAGCGCCTCGTGCGAGGTATAGAAATCGACGCCGCCCAGATCATGCGCGGTTTCCGAGGTCACGCCGGCGGCGGCCATGAAATCCATCGCATCCGAGATCTGATCGGCCACCTTGCGGTAGCGGGTCGCCTCCTCGCCATCGGTGAAATGCGCGATCCACGACTGCACCCGGTGCATGTCGGCATAACCGCCGGTCGAAAAGGCGCGCAGCAGGTTCAGCGAGGCGGCGGCCTGCGTATAGGCCTGCAGCATCCGCGCCGGATCGGGCACCCGGGCATCGGCGGTGAAGTCGAAACCGTTCACGATGTCGCCGCGATAGCTGGGCAGTTCGACGCCGCCCATCGTCTCGGTCGCGGCGGAGCGCGGCTTGGCGAATTGCCCGGCGACGCGGCCGACCTTGATGACCGGCACCTTGGCGCCCCAGGTCAGCACGATCGCCATCTGCAGCATGACCTTGAATGTGTCGCGGATGTTGTCGGCCGAAAACTCGGCGAAGCTCTCGGCGCAGTCGCCGCCCTGCAACAGGAACGCCTCCCCCCGCGCCGCCTTCGCCAGATCCGCCTTCAGCCGCCGTGCCTCACCCGCAAAAACGAGAGGAGGCATGCGCGAAAGCTGCGCCTCGACAGCCCGCAGGGCCGCCTGATCGGGATAATCCGGCATCTGGACCCGCGGTTTCGCGCGCCAGTCGGATTTCTGCCACCCCTTGATCATTCCTTCCTCCGAAAAACCAATACCAGAAGTGCCGTGCTTATAAGGCCTCTGCCGCCTCAGAACAAACCGTTTCTGATAGCGCCCAAAATAAAGGCAGACAGGCGCAATCGCATGATTTTCACCCGTTGCCGTCACGCCGCCTCTTGCCGTGGCGCAACGGCGCGATAAGCAAGCGCGAAACGACATTGCAGAGGTCGCAAATGCGCCACCCAAGCCTGCCCCGCACCCATGCCCGCCCGGCCCCCTCGCAGGGCACGATGCGGTTGCCGGCCAGCACCCGGCCACAGCGCTACATCTTCCTGCTGCTCGACCGTTTCACGCTGATGGCCTTTGCCTCGGCGCTGGAGCCTTTGCGACTGGCCAATCAGGTTTCGGGGCAGAAGCTTTACGAATGGGTTCTGGCGTCGGAGGACGGCCAGCAGGTGACCTGTTCCAACGGCACCGTCGTGCAGGTGGACATGGGTCTGGGCGAGGTGACGCGCGACGACACCGTGCTCGTCTGCGGCGGGATCGACGTGGTCGAGGCGACCTCGAAGCCCGTGCTGAACTGGCTGCGGCGCGAGGCGCGGCGCGGCGCGGCGGTGGGTGGCCTCTGCACCGGCGCATGGTCGGTGGCGCGGGCGGGGCTGCTGGACGGCCGGCGCGCGACGATCCACTGGGAAAATCAGGACAGCTTCGCCGAGGAATTCGATGAAATCCTGCTGACGAAATCGGTCTTCGTGATCGACGGCAACCGGCTGACGACGGCGGGGGGCACCGCCTCGATCGACCTGATGCTGCGGCTGATCGCGCGCGATCACGGCGAGCCGCTGGCCAATACCATCGCCGACCAGCTCATCTACACCTCGATCCGCACCGACCGCGACAGCCAGCGCCTGTCGATCCCCACCCGCATCGGCGTGCGGCATCCGAAGCTTGCGCAGGTGATCGGCCGGATGGAGGCGAATATCGAGGAGCCGATCAGCCCCGCCGATCTGGCCGAGGATGTCGGCATGTCGACGCGGCAGCTGGAACGGCTGTTCCGCCGCTATCTGAACCGCTCGCCCAAACGCTATTACATGGAGATCCGTCTGCAAAAGGCGCGCAACCTGCTGATGCAGACGGAGATGAGCGTGATCAACGTGGCGCTGGCCTGCGGTTTCGCCAGCCCGTCGCATTTCTCGAAATGCTACCGGGCGCATTACCGCACGACGCCCTATCGGGAACGCGGCGCCTCGGCGGTCGAGGGGGCGGCGCAGTCCCCCGTTCCCGTGGAGGACATCGGGGACGAATGCGACTTCACCGGGATCGACTTTCCCGAGGAGAAGTTCTGAGCGTCGGAGCAGCAGGGGCGCTGCCCCTCTTTGCGCTGACGCGCAAATTCACCCCGGGATATTTATGGAAGAATGAAGGTAGAAAGTGTCGCGCGCGTTTGCCGGCTGCCCATTTTCGCGCCATGTGACCGGATTCACATCGCAGGCCGGGGAGCGGCGCTTTTCTTTTGCCGGAGGGAGGGCTAACGTCCGCTCCATGGCATTCATTTCGGGGAGATTGAAGATGAAGAAACTGCTTTGGGCAAGCGCGGCGATCGCGCTGACCGCGGGCGGGGCCTTCGCCGAGGACATCAAGATGGGGATTTCGCTGGGCTTCACCGGCCCGCTGGAATCGATGTCCCCGATGATGGCGCAGGGCGCGGAACTGGCGTTCAAGGAAGTTTCGGACTCCGGCAAGCTGCTCGACGGCACCACGATCACCCCGGTGCGCGGCGATTCCACCTGCGTCGACGCCGCCGCCGCCACCGCGACGGTCGAGCGGCTGATCACCTCGGAAGGGGTGAAGGGCATCGTCGGCGGCATGTGTTCGGGCGAGGCGATCGCCTCGCTCACCAATGTCGCGATTCCGAACGGCGTGGTGATGATCTCGCCCTCGGCGACCTCGCCGGCACTGTCGACGCTGGACACCAAGGGGCTGTTCTTCCGCACCGCGCCGTCCGACGCGCGGCAGGGCGAGGTGATGACCGACATCATCCTTGAACACGGCCTCAAGTCGGTCGCGGTGACCTATACCAACAACGACTACGGCAAGGGTCTTGCCGACAGCTTCGCCGAGGCCTTCAAGGCCAAGGGCGGCACCGTCACCGTCGTCGCCGCGCATGAAGACGGCAAGGCCGACTATTCGGCCGAGGTCGGCGCGCTTGCCGCCGCCGGGGGCGAGGCGCTGGTGATCGCGGGCTATGTCGATCAGGGCGGTTCGGGCATCCTGCGCGGCGCGCTCGATTCCGGCGCGTTCGAGACCTTCGTCTTCCCCGACGGGATGATCGGCGAAACGCTGGAAAAGAACTTCGGGCCGGAGGTCAACGGATCGTTCGGGCAGATGCCGTCGTCCGAGGGCGAGGGCAAGGACAAGTTCGTCGCCATGGCGAAGGAAGCGGGCTTCGACGGCACCGCGGTCTATTCGGGCGAGGCCTATGACGCCGCCGCGCTGATGCTGCTGGCGATGCAGGCGGCCGGCTCCACCGATCCGCAGGTCTACAAGGACAAGGTGCTGGAAATCGCCAATGGTCCGGGCGAAAAGATCCTGCCCGGCGAGCTTGCCAAGGGGCTCGACCTGCTCAAGGCCGGCACGGCGATCGACTATGACGGGGCGACCTCGGTCAACTTCGTCAACGGCCGCGAGAACGCCGGCACCTTCCGCGAGATCGAGATCACGGATGGCAAGATCGAAACCGTGAAATACCGCTGAACGGGTTTCGCGGAATGCAAGGACGGCCCGGAGAGATCCGGGCTGTTCCATTTAAGAAACAAGCCGATAACGGCTGTTCCTCATGCAACGCATGAACCAGGGGACGATATGATACAGGTCGAGAACCTGCACAAGCATTTCGGCGGCTTCCATGCCGTCGATGGCGCCTCGCTGACCATCGCGACGGGCTCCATCACCGGGCTGATCGGCCCGAACGGCGCCGGGAAATCCACGCTCTTCAACGTCATCGCCGGGATCTACAAGCCCACCTCGGGCCGGGTGCTGATGGATGGCGAGGATATTTCCGGCCTCGCCCCGCATGAGCTGTTCCACAAGGGGCTGCTGCGCACCTTCCAGATCGCGCATGAATTCCCGACGCTGACGGTGCGCGAGAACCTGATGATGGTGCCCGCGGGCCAGTCGGGCGAGACGCTGTGGAACACGTGGTTCCATCGCGGCCGGATCGCGCAGGAGGAATCCGCCCTTCTGAAGAAGGCCGACGAGGTGCTTGATTTCCTGACGATTTCGCATCTGAAGGACGAACGCGCGGGCAACCTGTCGGGCGGGCAGAAGAAGCTGCTGGAACTCGGCCGGACGATGATGGTCGATGCCAAGATCGTCTTTCTGGACGAGGTGGGCGCGGGCGTGAACCGCACGCTTCTGAACACCATCGGCGATGCGATCATCCGGCTGAACCGGGAACGCGGCTATACCTTTTGCGTGATCGAGCATGACATGGATTTCATCGGCCGCCTGTGCGACCCGGTGATCGTCATGGCCGAGGGCAAGGTGCTGGCCGAAGGCTCCCCCGCCACGATCATGCAGAACGAGGCGGTGATCGAGGCCTATCTGGGCCGCGGCCTGAAGAACAAGGTGAAGGCATAGCCCCCATGACCCATTTTTCCAATCGCGGGGGCCGGAGATGAGCTTTCTTGACGCTTCCGGCATGACCGGCGGCTATGGCGCGACCGACATCCTGCACGACTGCACCTTGCGCGTCGAGAAAGGCCAGATCGCGGTGATCGTCGGCCCGAACGGCGCGGGCAAATCCACCGCGATGAAGGCCGTCTTCGGCATGCTGCGCCTGCGCGCGGGCAAGGTCACGCTGGACGGCGAGGACATCACCGCCCTGTCGCCGCAGGAACGGGTGCGCAAGGGCATGGGCTTCGTGCCGCAGGTCAACAACGTCTTCCCCACCATGACGGTCGAGGAAAACCTCGAAATGGGCGCCTTCATCCGCGAGGACGATTTCACCGGCACGATGGAGCAGGTCTTCGAGCTGTTCCCGATCCTGTGCGACAAGCGCCGGCAGAACGCGGGCGAGCTTTCGGGCGGGCAGCGCCAACAGGTCGCCGTGGGCCGGGCGCTGATGACGAAACCGAAACTGCTGATGCTGGACGAACCCACGGCGGGCGTTTCCCCCATCGTGATGGACGAGCTGTTCGACCGGATCATCGAGATCGCCCGCACCGGCATTTCCATCCTGATGGTGGAACAGAACGCGCGGCAGGCGCTGGAGATCGCCGACACGGGCTATGTGCTGGTGCAGGGCGCGAACAGATACACCGACACCGGAGCGGCGCTGATGGCCGATCCGGAGGTCCGGCGCACCTTCCTCGGGGGTTGAGATGGACTTGCTGAACGCGCTTGTCGCGATCCTGAACTACGTCGTCATCCCCGCCACCGCCTATGGGGCGCAGCTCGCGCTCGGCGCGCTCGGGGTGACGCTGATCTATGGCATCCTGCGGTTCTCGAACTTCGCGCATGGCGACACGATGGCCTTCGGCACGGCGGTCACGATCATCGTCACATGGGGGTTGCAGGCGGCGGGGGTCAGCCTCGGCCCGCTGCCGACGGCGCTGCTCGCCCTGCCCTTCGGCATCGCGATCACCGCGGCGCTGATGCTGGCGACGGACCGGGTGATCTACCGCTATTACCGCAAGGTCCATGCCGCGCCGGTGATCCTCGTGATGGTGTCGGTGGGGGTGATGTTCCTGATGAACGGCATCACCCGCCTGCTCATCGGCGTGGACGAGATCCGTTTCGACGACGGCGCCCGCTTCCTGATCACCGCGCGGGAATGGCGCGACTGGACGGGTCTGGCCGAGCCGCTGACCCTGCGCTCGACGCAGGCGATCACCGTGGTCGTCGCCGCCGTCGTGGTCTGGGCGCTGTTCTGGTTTCTGGCGAAGACCCGCACCGGCAAGTCGATGCGCGCCTTTTCCGACAACGAGGATCTGGCGCTTCTGTCGGGCATCAACCCGAACCGCGTCGTCGCCGTGACATGGATCATCGCCGCCGCGCTGGCGACGACGGCCGGGGTGCTTTACGGCCTCGACAAGAGCTTCAAGGCCTTCAACTACTTTCAGCTTCTGCTGCCGGTCTTTGCCGCCGCCATCGTCGGCGGGCTCGGCAATCCGCTCGGCGCCATCGCGGGCGGCTTCATCATCGCCTTTTCCGAGGTCGGCGTGACCTATGCATGGAAGAAGGTGGCGGGCTATCTGGGCTACAACGCCGACGGGCTGCTGCAGCTCCTGTCCACCGAATACAAGTTCGCCGTCAGCTTCGTGATCCTGATTATCGTGCTTCTGTTCAAGCCCACGGGTCTCTTCAGGGGGAAATCGTTTTGAGCACTCGTCAACCCGATGCCGCCGGGGGCGGCAAGCTGCGCGCGCCGCTTCTGTTCGCCGCCATGGCCGCGCTGATCGTGGCCGAGGGGATGACCTCGGGCTGGAACGGCGCGCTGGTGATCCTCAACATGGGGCTGATCTCGGCGATCATGGCGCTCGGCCTCAACATGCAATGGGGCTATGCGGGGCTGTTCAACTCGGGCGTCGTGGGGTTCACCGCGATCGGCGGGCTGGCGCCGGTGCTGATTTCCATGCAGCCGACGCCCGGAGCGTTCTCGGCCGGCGGCTGGGGGGTGCTGCTCGCGCTTGTCGTCGCGGCGCTGGCGATCGCCGCCGCCGTCTGGCTGAACCGCCATCTGACGGGCAAGGCCAAGGGGCTGTCGATCGTCGCGGTGCTGGTGGTGGGCTTCTTCGTCTACCGCTGGATCTTCGACCCCGCGGTGGCGGCGATCCAGGCGATCAACCCGGCGTCGCAAGGTTATCTGGGCGGGCTCGGCCTGCCGGTGATGCTGTCCTGGCCGGTGGGCGCCCTGCTCGCGGCGCTGGCCGCATGGGGTGTGGCGAAGACCGCGCTCGGCCTGCGGTCGGACTATCTCGCCATCGCCACGCTCGGCATCGGGGAAATCATCGTCGCCGTCCTGAAGAACGAGGAATGGTTGGACCGTGGCGTTCTCAACGTCACCGGCATCCCGCGCCCCTGGCCCGTGCCCTATGAGGTCGACCTGCAGGCGAACCCGGCCTTCGTGCAGTGGATGACGGACTGGGGCATCAGCCCGGTGACGGGTTCGACAGTGCTGGTGAAGCTGCTCTATACTGGCATCTTCGGCGTCGTGCTTGCGGTGCTGATCCTAGGCGCGCAGCTTGCGCTGAAATCGCCATGGGGCCGGATGATGCGCGCGATCCGCGACAACGAGGTCTCCGCCGCCGCCATGGGCAAGGACGTCACGGGCCGGCATCTGCAGATCTTCATCCTCGGCGCGGCGGTGATCGGGCTTGGGGGGGCGATGATGATCACCCTCGACGGACAGATGACGCCCGCCTCCTACAACCCGCTGCGCTACACCTTCCTGATTCTGGTGATGGTGGTGGTCGGCGGATCGGGGAACAACTGGGGCTCGGTCCTTGGCGGCGTGCTGATCTGGTATGTCTGGATCAAGGCCGAGGTCTGGGGGCCCAAGATCATGCACACGATCACCATGTCCCTGGCAGACGGCCCGCTGCGCCAGCACCTCTACGATTCGGCGCCGCATATGCGGGTCATCATCATGGGGCTGATCCTGCTCATCGTGCTGCGCTTCGCGCCCCGGGGCCTGCTGCCGGAGAAGTGATCTCGGGACCGGGAACGCAGACGCGGGCGGATGGGGAGAGAGGGGGGCCAGCCCCCTCTTGGCCCTTGGCCAATTCACCCCCGGGATATTTATGGAAAAACGACGGCCAGAAAACCCGGCCCCGGTTCCGAAGCGCGGCGTTTGGAAACAGGAACCGTTTCCCTTCATCTTTCCTCAAATATCCCGGGGTGAGGCGCTTGCGCCGAGGGGCAGCGCCCCTTCTTCCCCTCCACCCGCGCCGGAGGTTCCGGTTTTGAAATGCACTCCCCGACATCGGCCTGCGGCGGCGGCTCCGTCGCATGCGCGCGCCTCCGGCCCTCTTGCTTTCCGGCCCGGCCCCGCCTATTCCCCGGACATGACACAGCACCAGCGCCTTCTCATCATCGACTTCGGCTCGCAGGTCACGCAGCTCATCGCGCGGCGCCTGCGCGAGCTGAACGTCTATTGCGAAATCCATCCCTACAACAAGGTCACCGACGCTTTCCTGCGCGACTTCGCGCCGCGCGCGGTGATCCTGTCGGGCGGACCTGACAGCGTGACGCGGGCGGGCAGCCCGCGCGCCCCCGAAAGCCTCTGGACGATGGGGGTGCCGGTCCTTGGCATCTGCTACGGCCAGCAGACCATGATGACGCAGCTTGGCGGCAAGGTCGAAAGCGGCCACGGCACCGCCGAATTCGGCCGCGCCTTCGTCACGCCGACCGAGGAACGCCTCGCCATCCTGAACGGCTGGTTCGAGGACGGACGCGAGCAGGTCTGGATGAGCCACGGCGATCATGTCAGCCAGATCGCACCGGGCTTCAAGGTCTACGGCACCTCGCCCAACGCGCCCTTCGCCATCACGGCGGATGTCGAGCGCAATTTCTATGCCGTGCAGTTCCACCCCGAGGTGCACCACACACCGAAGGGCGCGCGGCTTTACGAAAACTTCGTGCGGCTGGCGGGCTTCACCGGCGACTGGACGATGGCGGGCTACCGCGAACAGGCGATCCAGAAGATCCGCGAACAGGTCGGCGACAAGAAGGTGATCTGCGGTCTTTCCGGCGGGGTCGACAGCTCGGTCGCCGCGGTGCTGATCCATGAGGCGATCGGAGACAATCTCACCTGCGTCTTCGTCGACCACGGCCTGCTGCGCAAGGGCGAGGCCGAAGAGGTCGTGACGATGTTCCGCGACCATTACAACATGCAGCTGATCGCGGCGGATGAATCCGACCTGTTCCTCGGCGCGCTGGAGGGGGTCTCCGATCCCGAGGTCAAGCGCAAGACGATCGGCAAGCTGTTCATCGACGTGTTCCAGAAATACGCGAACCGGATCGAGGGCGCCGAATTCCTCGCGCAGGGTACGCTCTACCCGGACGTGATCGAATCGGTGTCCTTCTCGGGCGGCCCCTCGGTCACCATCAAGTCGCACCACAATGTCGGCGGCCTGCCGGAAAAGATGGGCCTGAAACTGGTCGAGCCGCTGCGCGAGCTGTTCAAGGACGAGGTCCGCGCCCTTGGCCGCGAGCTTGGCCTGCCCGCGAAATTCATCGGCCGCCATCCCTTCCCCGGCCCCGGCCTTGCGATCCGCTGCCCCGGCGCGATCACCCGCGAAAAGCTGGCCATCCTGCGCGAGGCGGATGCGGTCTATATCGACCAGATCCGCAAACATGGCCTGTATGACGAGATCTGGCAGGCCTTCGTCGCGATCCTGCCGGTGCGCACCGTGGGCGTCATGGGCGACGGACGGACCTACGATTACGCCTGCGCATTGCGGGCCGTGACTTCGGTCGACGGGATGACGGCGGATTACTATCCCTTCAGCCACGAATTTCTCGGCGAGACCGCGACGCGGATCATCAACGAGGTGAAGGGGATCAACCGGGTGACCTACGACATCACCTCGAAGCCGCCGGGCACGATCGAGTGGGAATGACCGGACGCCCCTGATCGCGCGTTGCCATCGCGCAAGACGATATGAAAACCCCGCCGGGCGCGATTGGCTCCCGGCGGGGTTTTCGTTGAACGGGCCGGATCAGGACTTCGGCTTCAGGTTTTCCGGATCGTAAAGCGGCGCGTAGCCGACGCCTGCGACCTCGACCGGATAGGTCTCGCCGAAATATTCGACGGCCAGCCTGCGCCCCTTCTGCGCCTGCGACCAGGGCAGCCAGGCCAGCGCGATATTGGCGCCGATCGTCGGCCCGTAGACCACCGAGGTCGTATAGGACCGCCGCCCCAGTTCATCGACCAGCGTTTCGCCCGTTTCCGGGTCCAGCACCGGCATGATGCCGACGGGGTAGCGCTTCACCCCGCTCCTGTCGGTGTTTTCGGTCATCACCAGCGTGCACAGCATCGCCGGCTGATGGTCGCGCGCGCGATATTCCAGATGCTTCGCCTTGCCGCGGAAATCGGCTTCCTTGACCTTGGGCCGGGCCAGATCGGCTTCATACAGGTTGTATTGCGTCAGCAGGTCGGCGTTCTGCAGCCGCAGGCTCTTCTCCAGCCGGCGGCTGTTGGCATAGGTTTCCACCCCCACCGCCATGATGCCGATCTCGCGCAGGGCATCCCAGACGGCCAGACCGTCCTCGTAGCGCATGTGCAGCTCCCACCCCTGTTCGCCGACGTAGGAGATGCGGAACGCCAGCACGTCCTTGCCCGCGATGCGGATGTCCTTGAGCGTGCCGAAGGCGAAATTCTCGCGGTCCAGAACCTCGGGGTTTTCGACGACCTTCTTGAGGTTTTCGCGCGCGTTCGGCCCCCAGACGCCAAGCGTGACCCAGGCCTCGGTCTCGTCCGTCACGGTGACGTCATAGCCTTTGTCGGCGGCCATGTGCTTGATGTAGTTGAAGTCGCGCGGTCCGGCGTCGGCGCCGTCGATGATCCGGCAGCGGTCGGCCAGACGGAAGATCGTCAGGTCCGAGCGCACCATCCCCTCGTCATCGAGAAAATGGGTGTAGATGCCGCGGCCCACCTGCCCGTCGCCGCCGATCTTCGCCGCCGCCAGCCATTCCAGCAACGCCACATGATCCGGCCCGGTCACGTCATAGATGGCGAAATGCGACAGGTTGATCATGCCGACATCATCGCTCATCGCCAGTTGCTCGGCGTTCGAGACGCGCCAGAAATGGCGGTTGTCCCATTCGTTCTCGCGCACCGGCACATCGTATTTCGCCAGCAGATGCTCGTTCGCCGCATAACCATGCGCGCGTTCCCAACCGCCCAGTTCCATGAAATGGCCGCCAAGCGCCTTTTCCCGTTCGTAGAAGGGCGAGCGGCGGATGTTGCGCGCCTTGGTATAGGGCTCACGCGGATGAACGGCGGGGAAATAGATCTTCAGCGCCGCTTCGGTGCAGCGCGGGTCGATGTAGTCGCGCTTCATCTGATAGGGATAGAAGCGGGCGAAGTCGATCTTGGAATGGTCGACCCCGGTGCGCCCGTCGGTCATCCAGTCGGTGACGATCTTGGCATAGCCCGGCGCGTCCTTGACCCAGATGCCGACGCAATACCACAGCCCCCGCGCCTTCTGGCTTTCGCCCACCGAGGCATTGCCATCGGCATGGACCTGCAACAACCCGTTGAAGGAATGGCTTTCGTTGTAACCAAGCTCGCCCAGAATCGGCGTCAGCTCGATCGCCTTTTCCAGCCCGCCGATCACCTGTTCAAGGTCCAGATCCCGCTGCGAGGGCGACAGCCGCGACTGTTCCTTTTCAAGGATCTCGCTCGGATGGCACATGCGGGGCTCTTCGGTCTCATAATAGCCCCATTCGATCTGCCCGCCCTCGGCGGTCTTGGGGTCGCCCGTGTCGCGCATATAGGCGGAATTGCCCTGATCGCGCAGCAGCGGATAGCCGATCTCCTTGCCCGTTCCGGCGAATTCGTCGAAGGGACCAAAGAAGGTCAGAGGATGGTCGACCGGCATCAGCGGCAGATCCTCGCCCGCCATTTCGGCGACCAGCCGGCCCCAGAGCCCGGCGCAGACCACGACATGATCGGACAGGATCGTGCCGCGCGGGGTGACGACGCCCTTGACCCGCCCGCCCTCGATCAGCAGCGAGGTGGCGGGGGTGTTGGCGAAGGTGCGCAGCTTACCGGTCTTCTCGCCCTGATCCACGAGCTTTCCCGCCACGGTCTGCGAGCGCGGAATGACCAGCCCGGCATCTGGATCCCACAGCGCGGCGGCGACCATGTCCTCTTCCAGAAGCGGGAATTTCTCCTTGGCGAAACCCGCGTCCACAAGCCTCGCACGGGTGCCGAAGGCCTTACCCGAGGTCACCTTGCGGGTGATTTCCGCAAGCCATGCGTCATCGCCCGTGCGCGCGACCTCAAGCCCGCCGATGCGGGCGTAATGGCCCATCCTGTCGTAGAAATCGACGGAATACTGCGCCGTCCAGACCGACAGGTAATCGTGGCTGGTCATGAAGACGAAATCCGACGCATGCGAAGTGGACCCGATGTCCGTCGGGATGCCCGACTTGTCGATGCCGACGATGTCGTCCCATCCCCGCTCGATCAGGTGATGCGCGACCGAGGCGCCGACAATCCCGCCGACCCCGACGATCACCACGTTTGCATGTTCCGGAAAGCTGCTCATTTCATCCTCGCGCGACCCGCTGACCGGCAAAGGTTAGCGCCGGATGCCGCTTTCGTCCGTGAGATTGCGACATGATAAGAGAGGTTCCCGACCGTTTCACCATCCGCGCGAAAACGCCTCCCGCGCCGACGGTCATAAAAAAGCGGCCGGGCAAGACGCCCGGCCACAGTCAACACAACCATCCACTCATGAAAACATATTTCCGAAATCCATACGTCATCCAAAAATCGGCGGCGCATCAACTGGATGCGCCATTTTCCCTTCGGCTTTCCCTAAATATCCCGGGGGTGAATTGGCCACAGACCAAGAGGGGACTGGCCCCCTCCGCGCCATTCCGGCCGCGACCTGCTATTTCGTGGTGTAGCCCCCGTTGACGAGGATCGTCTGCCCCGTCATCCACCAGCCCTCGGACACGAGGAAACGAACATAGGGCACGATATCCTCGATATCCGTCAGCCCGGTTTTCGAGAATTTCGACAGCGCCGCGGCGGATTTGTGATAGGCCTGCGCCTCGGGGCTTTCCTGCCCGTAGAAGAAGGGCGTGTCCATCGGCCCCGGCCCGATCGCATTGACGGAAATGCCGCGTTCGCCGAATTCCTTGGCCGCCGCGCGGGTGAAATGCTCGACCGGCGCCTTGGTGCCCGCGTAGCTCGCGTAGAACGGCGTGAACGCCCCCAGAAGCGAGGTGACCAGCGTCACGATCGCCCCGTCGTCGTTCAGATGCCGCCCGGCCTCCTTGAGGAAGAAGAAGGCGGATTTGGCGTTCACCGCGCTCATCTCGTCATATTCCGCCTCGGAAATGTCGAGGATCGGCTTCTTCAGCACCTTGCCCACGGTGTTGATCGCGATGTCCGGGCGACCGAAGGTTGCT
Organism: Paenirhodobacter populi; assembly: GCF_004022215.1. GTDB lineage: Bacteria > Pseudomonadota > Alphaproteobacteria > Rhodobacterales > Rhodobacteraceae > Rhodobacter > Rhodobacter populi. Next base: position 166,077 of record NZ_SAUZ01000001.1, on the reverse strand, counting down.
ACCGCATCGGCGAAGAGCTTCTCCACCGCCCCGGCCGTGGTCAGGTCGGCCTGAAAGGCCGCCGCCCGCGCGCCCGCGGCCTTGACCGCCGCCACGGTTTCCTCGGCGGCCGCTTCGCTCGCCGCGCTGTTGTAATGGATGGCGATCGCCTTCGCCCCGTGCCCGGCAAGGTCACGCGCGATCAGCCCGCCAAGGTTCTTCGCCCCTCCGGCGATGATGACGGTTTTCCCCTCGATCGAATGCGCTGTCATCCGGTGCCTCCTGTGCTGTGCCCCCCAGTCATGCGGGCGGTTCGGCGGTATAATGATCGTCTGGCATCACGGCATAAAGTGCGCCATCCTGACATCATCTGTCAGAATATCCGAACAAAGGGATCGCATTGGACCGCATCGACCTTTTCCGCACCTTCGTCCGCGTCGTCGAATGCGCGAGCTTCACCCGCGCGGCGGATACGCTGGGAATGCCACGGTCCTCCGTCTCGGCCGCGATCGCGGAGCTGGAATCGCGGGTGGGGGCGCGGCTGCTCAACCGCACGACGCGCAAGGTGTCGGCCACGCCGGACGGCGCCGCCTTCCATGAACGCTGCCTTCAGGTCATCGCCGATGTCGAGGAGACCGAGAACCTGTTCCTGAACCGGCAGGCGCAGCCCATGGGCAAGCTGCGGATCGACGTGCCGGGCCGGATCGGGCGGCTGATCCTTGCCCCGGCGCTGCCGGAGTTTCTGGACCGTTACCCGGGGGTCGAGATCGATCTGGGCGTGACCGACCGGGCCATCGACCTGATCGGCGAGGGGGTGGATTGCGCGCTGCGCGTCGGCCCGCTGCCCGATTCCGGGCTGATCGCGCGGGGGATCGGGGATCTGCCGCTGATCAACGTGGCAAGCCCCGCCTATCTGTCGCGGCACGGCACGCCGGAAAGCCCCGCCGACCTGTCCAGCCATCTGGCGGTGAACTATGCCTCGCCGACCACCGGGAGGGTGGAACCTTGGGAATGGGTCGAGAACGGCACAGCGCAGACGATGGAGATGCGCGGCCGCGTCACGGTGAACAGCGCCGAGGCCAGCATCGCCTGTTGCCTTGCCGGGCTGGGGCTGCTCCAGATTCCCGCCTATGACGTGCGCAGGCATCTGGTGGCCGGGGAACTGGTCGAGATCCTGCCCCGGCATCGCGCCGCGCCGCTGCCGATGACGCTGCTCTATCCGCACCGCCAGCATCTGTCGCGCCGGCTGCGGGTCTTCGCCGACTGGCTGGAAGACCTGCTGAAGCGCGAGGTCGTCAGCAGTTCGGCACATTGACGGCAAGACCGCCGAGCGAGGTTTCCTTGTAGCGGTGGTCCATATCGCGGCCGGTCTGGCGCATCGTCTCGATCGCCGCGTCGAGGGGCACGAAATGCGTCCCGTCGCCGCGCAGCGACAGCGAGGCGGCCGAGATCGCCTTGATCGCGCCCAGACCGTTCCGCTCGATGCAGGGCACCTGCACCAGCCCCTTCACCGGGTCGCAGGTCATGCCGAGGTGATGTTCCAGCGCGATTTCCGCCGCATTCTCGATCTGTTCGGGGCTGCCGCCCAGAACGGCGGCGATCCCCGCCGCCGCCATCGCCGCGGCGGATCCCACCTCGGCCTGACAGCCGCATTCGGCGCCGGAGATCGAGGCATTGGTCTTGATCAGCCCCCCCACCGCCGCGGCGGTCAGCAGGAACTCCCCGACCCGCGCGCTACTTGCCCCCGGCACATGGTCGAGCCAGTAGCGGATCACCGCCGGCACCACCCCGGCGGCGCCGTTGGTGGGCGCGGTGACGACCTGCCCGCCCGCGGCGTTTTCCTCGTTCACCGCCATCGCATAGGCGGACACCCAGTCGTTGATCGTGTGGGGCGGAGCGAGGTTCATTCCCCGCTCGGCCAGCAGCGATTCATGGATCGCCTTGGCCCGGCGCTTGACCTGCAACCCGCCGGGCAGGATGCCGTCGGTCGTCAGCCCCCGCGTCAGGCAATCGTCCATCACCGCCCAGATCCGCGCGAGGCCCGCGTCGATCTCGGCATCCTTGCGGAAGACCCGTTCGTTGCGCCGCTTCATCTGCGCGATGCTCAGCCCGGATTCGCGCGCCATCGCCAGCATTTCCCCGGCGGTGCGGAAGGGAAAGGGCACGGGGCCCGCGCCGCTCAGCGCCTTGTCGTCGACCGACGCGAGTTCCGCCGCCGTGCGCACGAAGCCGCCGCCGATCGAATAATAGGTTTCCTGCAACACCACGTCGCCCTGCGCGTCCAGCGCCTCGATCACCATGCCGTTGGCATGGAGCGGCAGCGGCGGGCCGTAATCGAAGATCAGGTCGCGCTCGGGGTCGAAGGCGAGCGCGCCAAGACCGGGCGGCGTCAGCACCTTCGTTTCGCGATTCGCGGCCAGCGCCGCCTCGGCCGCCTCGGCGTCATAGGTGTCGGGCGCGAACCCCGCGAGGCCAAGAATCGTCGCCCGGTCCGTCGCATGGCCCTTGCCGGTGAAGGCGAGCGAGCCGTGCAGCCGCGCCCGCAGCCCCGCCGCCCGGAAGGGCGAGCCACGCAGCGCCGCCAGAAACCGCGCCCCCGCCACCATCGGCCCCATCGTATGCGAGGACGAAGGGCCGACGCCCACCTTGAAGATATCGAAGACGCTCAGAAACATGCGCGGTGCCTTTCCTCTCGTCCGGCCAGCATGTCACCATCGCCGCCGCGCGAGAGCCCGAAAGCGACCTGCAATCGGCCGAAGGCGCAGCGGGCAGGAAAGAAGGACGCCGGGCCGGAATGCCGGTGGGTGGTTTTTAACTCGCACCCATTATCCCGGTTGTCTATAAGCGAAACGCAACATCCGAAGGATACGCCCATGCCCGCAGATCTGTCCCCCATCGACAAGGCGAAATTCGCCGCAGCCAAATGCGCCTCGCTTCTGGTCGAGGACGGGATGAAGGTCGGGCTGGGCACCGGATCGACCGCCGCCTGGATGGTGCGCTGTCTGGGCGAGCGGGTGCGCGAGGAAGGGCTGCGGATCACCGGCGTGCCGACCTCGACCCGCACAGCGGATCTGGCGCGGCAACTGGGGATCGAGATCGTTTCGCTCGACGAGGCGAAATGGCTGGATCTGACGATCGACGGCGCCGATGAATTCGACCCCGAGCTGAACCTGATCAAGGGCGGCGGCGGGGCGCATCTTCTGGAAAAGATCGTGGCGACGGCCTCGGACCGGATGGTGGTGATCGCCGATGCGGCGAAAGAGGTGGCGCAGCTTGGCGCCTTCCCGCTGCCGGTCGAAGTGGTGCCCTTCGGCTGGCAGACCACCCGCACGATCATAGAAGAGACGCTGATCTCGATGGACGTGCTGGGGCGGACGACATCGCTGCGGCAGAACGGCAGCCAGCCCTTCGTGACGGATGAGGGGAATTACATCCTCGACCTGCACCTGAACCGGATCGGCAATCCGCGGCAACTGGCCGTGACGCTGAACCAGATCGCCGGGGTGGTGGAGACGGGCCTGTTCATCGACATCTGCGACATGGTGGTGATCGGCGGGGCCGAGGGTCAGGTCGAGCTGCGCGACATCGCCGCCGGCACCGTCCGGCAGGAACGGATCGACTTTCCCGACACGGTGAACATCTTCACCGATCTCTAGGCCCCCTTGCCCCGTCCGGCCCATGCCAAGACGCCGCGGCGGGGAAACAGAACGGACGGATACATGAGCTTCGACTACGATCTTTTCGTCATCGGCGGCGGCTCCGGCGGGGTCCGGGCGGCGCGCATCGCGGCGGGGGAATATGGCGCGCGGGTGGCGCTGGCGGAAGAATACCGGATGGGCGGCACCTGCGTCATCCGCGGCTGCGTGCCGAAGAAGCTGATGGTCTATGCCTCCTCCGTGCCCACGATGGCCGAAGAGGCGCGCGGTTACGGCTGGTCCACCGAGGTGGGCCGCTTCGACTGGCAGGCGTTCCGCGCGAAGCTGGAGGCCGAGCTGGACCGGCTGGAGGCGATCTACCGCAAGGGCCAGACCGGCGCCGGCGTCACCGTCCACGACCAGCGCGCGACCGTCATCGGCCCGCATGAGGTGCGGCTTGCCGACGGCACGGAAATCAGCGCAAAGCATATCCTCGTCGCGGTGGGCGACGTGCCCTTCGTGCCCGAGTTCGAGGGGCGCGAACATGTGCTGACCTCGAACGACATGTTCAAGCTCGACGCCCTGCCCCGGCGACTGCTGATCGTCGGCGGCGGCTATATCGCCGTCGAATTCGCCTGCATCATGGAAGGGCTGGGCGTGCAGGTGACGGTGTGGAACCGCTCGCCCCTGATGCGCTATTTCGACCGGGAATGCGCCGATCTGGTGACGGAACAGATGCAGGCGCGCGGCATCGCGACGCGCATCGGCGTGACCGTGGACCGGGTCCGCAAGACCGCGGAGGGTCTGGCCGTCACCGGGGGCGAGATCACCGAGACCTTCGACGCCGTGCTCTATGCCACCGGCCGGGTGCCGAACACCAGGGGGCTGGGGCTGGACGCGGCGGGGGTCAAGCTTGCGGTCAATGGCGCGGTGATGGTGGATGACTGGTCGCAGACCAACGTGCCCTCGATCTACGCGGTGGGCGACGTGACGGACCGCATCGCGCTGACCCCGGTGGCGATCCGCGAGGGCCATGCCTTTGCCGATACCGTCTTTGGCGCCAGGCCCCGCAGGATGGATCACGACCTTGTGCCCTCGGCGGTGTTCACCCGGCCCGAATTCGGCACATGCGGCCTGACCGAGGAAATCGCCCGCGCGCAGGAGGAGATCGAGGTTTACGCGACCAGCTTCCGCCCGATGCGATCCTCTTTCGCAGGATCGCCCGACAAGGTATTGATGAAACTCGTGGTTTCAAAAGCCACGCGCAAGGTTCTGGGGTGCCACATCGTCGCCCCCGACGCGGGCGAGATGATCCAGCTTGCCGCCATCGCGATGAAGATGGGCGCGACGAAAGAGCAGTTCGACGCCACCTGCGCCGTCCATCCGACGATGGCGGAAGAGCTGGTGACGCTGCGCAAACCTGTTCGCTGAGGGTTTTGGCCCTCACACGAACTTGAATTTGAAAGATCCCTCCCCACCTCGGCAGGGACACAACGGAAGGCGAGGACAGCATGACGAACGGAGGTCCCTGGGGATCTGGCGGTGGCCAGAACGGGGGAAAAGACGACCGCGACCCGAACCGGCGACCCGGAGGACGGCGTCCGCCCGAAGGTCCGATCCCCGAGATCGAAGACATCATGAAGAAGGGTTCCGAACATCTGCGCGTGCTGATGGGGGGACGCGGCACGGGTGGCGGACGGCCCTCGGGCGGCGGCGGCCTGCCCACGGGCGGCTTCGGCAAGGGCACCGTCGCGCTGGTGGTGGCCGGGATCGTCGCGGCCTGGGGCTGGGCCTCGTTCTACACCGTGCAGCAGAACGAACGCTCGCTCGAGCTGATGTTCGGCAAATATTACAAGACCGGCAACCCCGGTCTGAACTTTGCCCCCTGGCCCGTGATCACGGCCGAAGTGCTTCCCGTCACCGATGAACGCACGACCGAGCTTGGTACCGGGCGCGCGGGGGATTCGGATTCCGGGCTGATGCTGACGCGCGACCAGAACATCGTCGACATCGAATATCAGGTTGTCTGGAACATCTCGGACCCGGCGAAATACCTGTTCAATCTGGCCGATCCCGAAGACACGATCCGCGCCGTTTCGGCCTCGGCGATGCGCGACATCATCGCGCGGTCCGAACTGTCGCCGATCCTCAACCGCGACCGCGGTGCGATCGCCACCGATCTGCGCGCCGCGGTGCAGGGGACGCTCGACAATTACGGCGTCGGCATCAACGTCGTGCGGGTGAACTTCAACCGCGCCGACCCGCCGTCCGAGGTGATCGACAGCTTCCGCGACGTGCAGGCGGCGCAGCAGGAACGCGACCGGCTGGAGAAAGAGGCGGATGCCTATGCCAACCAGGTGACCGCCGGTGCGCGCGGTCAGGCGGCGCAGTTGCAGGAACAGGCCGAAGCCTATCGTGCCCAGACCGTCAACAACGCGCAGGGTGAGGCGGCGCGCTTCCTCTCGGTCTACGAGGAATACGTCAAGGCGCCGGATGTGACCAAACGCCGGATGTTCTTTGAAACCATGGGACGGACGCTCGGGGATATCGACAAGGTGATGATCGACAACAGCCAGAGCGAACAGGGCGTGGTGCCCTATCTGCCGCTCGACCAGTTGCGCCGCAACGGCACGGTGACCGCAGCCACGGGAGGGAACAACTGATGCGCGCGCAATACCTCATTCCCGTCGCGGTGGTTCTGGGCGGGCTCGCCCTGTCCTCGTTCTACGTGGTGGACGAACGCGAAAAGGCGCTGGTGCTGCAGTTCGGCGAAGTGACGACGGTACGGACCGATCCGGGCCTTGGCTTCAAGGTCCCGCTGATCCAGACCGTGGCGAAATACGACGACCGGATCCTGAGCATCAACACCCAGCCTCTGGAAGTCACGCCGCTGGACGACCGCCGGCTGGTGGTCGATGCCTTCGCCCGCTGGCGGATCGCCGACACCGTGCGCTTCCGCGAGGCGGTTGGCACCGGCGGCGAGGCATTCGCCAAAAGCCGGCTCGACGGCATCCTGAACAACGCGATCCGCGAAGTGATGGGTTCCGTGCCGTCGACGGCGGTGCTGTCGGATGACCGGACCGCGCTGATGAACCAGATCCGCGATCAGGCGAAGCGCGAGGCGGCCTCGCTCGGCGTCGACGTGATCGACGTGCGGCTGACGCGCACCGACCTGCCGACGCAGAACCTTGCGGCGACCTACGCCCGGATGCGGGCCGAACGCGAACGCGAGGCGGCGGACGAACGCGCCCGCGGCGGCGAAGCGGCGCAGCGCGTGCGGGCCGCGGCGGACCGGACGGTGATCGAGCTGACCTCGGCCGCGCGCCGTCAGGCCGAGATCATCCGCGGTGAGGCCGAGGCCGAGGCGAACGGCATCTATGCCGAAGCCTATGGCCGGGACCAGTCCTTCTTCGCCTTTACCCGGGCATTGCAGTTCTACTCGGACAGCCTGAAGCCGGGGTCGACCTCGCTCGTCACCAATCCGTCGAGCCTGTATTTCGACTACGGCCATTTCGTCCAGAGCCTGGGCGACGGCGGCACCCCTGTGGTCGCCGCACAATGACCTGAAGAGGGGGCCGGCGCATCGCCGGCCCCCTTTGCCTTCCTGTGATCGCGATCCTGATCGCAGGCTTTCACACCGAATTGACGCCACGCGACAGTCTTTCATTTGCGCCTTTTGCGCCCCGGGTCTTTAACAGGCTCAAGGCCGGCGACACCCGGCGCGAGATTTCGGAGCGAACCATGATCAAGACCACCCTTTCCCTGTTTGCGCCCAAGGCGATCCGTGGCACGCGGCTCGTGACGGGGGTGCTCGGGGCGATGATGCTTTCCACCGCCCTGGCCGTGACGCCGATGGCCCCGGCCTTCGCCCGCGCCGCGCCCGACAGTTTTGCCGATCTGGCCGAACGGGTCAGCCCGGCCGTGGTCATGATCACCACGACACAGACCGTTTCGACGCCGACGCAGCAGGATTCGCCCTTCCCGGACGGCTCGCCCTTCTCCGACCTGTTCCCGAACTTCCCCTTCCCGAACATGCCGCAGCAGCAGCCGAACCGGCCGCAGCAGCCGCGCCATTCGCAGGCGCTCGGCTCGGGCTTCGTGATCTCGGAAGACGGCTATATCGTCACCAACAACCACGTCATCGAGAATGCGGACGAGATCCAGATCGAGTTCTACAGCGGCGAGAAGCTGGACGCCAAGCTGATCGGCACCGACACCAAGACGGATATCGCGCTGCTGAAGGTCGAGGCGAACAAGCCCCTGCCCTTCGTGCCCTTCGCCGACAGCGATCAGGCGCGGGTGGGCGACTGGGTGATGGCGATGGGCAACCCGCTTGGTCAGGGCTTCTCGGTCTCGGCGGGGATCGTCTCGGCCCGTAACCGGGAGCTGAGCGGCACCTATGACGACTATCTGCAAACCGACGCGGCGATCAACCGCGGCAACTCGGGCGGGCCGCTGTTCAACATGGACGGACAGGTGCTTGGCGTGAACACCGCGATCCTGTCGCCCAACGGCGGCTCGATCGGGATCGGCTTCTCGATGGCGTCGAACGTGGTCAAGAAGGTCGTCGACCAGCTCAAGCAATTCGGCGAAACGCGGCGCGGCTGGCTGGGCGTGAAGATCCAGGAAATCACCCCCGAGATGGGTGAGGCCATGGGCCTGCCCAAGCCCGAAGGCGCGCTGGTTTCCGAAGTGCCCGACGGCCCGGCCAAGGACGCCGGCATTCTGGCGGGCGATGTGATCGTCAATTTCGACGGCGGCGAAGTGAAGAACTCCCGCGATCTGGTCCGGCGCGTGGCCGATGCCCCGGTGGGCGAGGCGGTGCGCGTGGTCGTCGTGCGCGAGGGCAAGGAACAGACCCTGCTGGTCAAGCTCGGCCGGCGCGAGACCGCCGAGGGCGAGGCGATCCCCGCCGCGGTGAACCGCCCCGCCGAAACGCAGGGCGAGGTTCTGGGCATGACGCTGATGCCGCTGAACGACCAGCTCATCCAGGAACTCAACCTGTCCTCGGGTCAGACCGGACTGGTGGTCAAGTCGATCGAGGAAACCTCGGCGGCCTATGACCGTGGCCTGCGCGAAGGCGATGTGATCGTCGAGGCCGGGCAACAGCCGGTGGCGCAGCTTGCGGATCTGGAGAATCAGGTGAAGGCGGCCAAGGACGGCGGCCGGAAATCGGTGCTGATTCTGGTGCGCCGCGCCGGCGAGCCGCGCTTCGTCGCGCTGCCGGTCGACTGATCGCCACGCAGTCGTGTCTTCAGCCGGCCGCCCTTCAGGGGCGGCCGGTCTGCGTTCGGGGCACCTTTCGCCCCCGCCATCGCGCTAAGTTGAAACTACGGGGTTGCGGCGACAGGTTCCTGCGAATAGATAAACCCGTCAGCTAACGGAACCATGCCCTATGGAAAACGTCGTCCTTTCGATCCACCTGATCCTCGCGCTGCTGCTGATCGGCATCGTGCTGCTGCAACGGTCGGAAGGCGGTGGTCTTGGCATGGGCGGATCGTCCTCGGGGACGGGCGTCATGACCGGGCGTCAGGCGGCCAATGCGCTGACCCGGCTGACCTGGGCACTTGCGGCGGCGTTCATCGTCACCTCGCTGACGCTGACGGTGCTGTCCGCGCACAAGGCCGGGGTGACCTCGGTCGTCGACCGCTTCCTGCAGGATGCTCCGGCGACGGCGCCCGCGACCGGCCCGGCCCTGCCGCAGGTCGAACTGCCGCCCGCCCCGGCGACCGACGGGCCTGTCACGCCGCCTGCGGCGGAATGACACCAGACTTAGGTCTGCGCCCTGAAAAATCACAAAATTTAGCGGGACGGTTGCGGGCTCCGCCCGAATCGGTTAGATATTAAGTCCCGTGATCCTGAACCTTTTTGGTTCCGGAATGACTATGTCTTTTTGCAAATCACGGGGGCTTCATGGCACGATATGTCTTCATTACCGGCGGTGTGGTATCATCGCTGGGCAAGGGCCTTGCCTCCGCGGCACTGGGCGCGCTGTTGCAGGCGCGCGGCTTTTCGGTCCGGCTGCGCAAGCTCGACCCCTATCTGAACGTCGATCCCGGCACGATGTCGCCTTTTGAACATGGCGAGGTTTTCGTCACCGACGACGGCGCGGAAACCGATCTCGACCTTGGCCATTACGAACGTTTCACCGGCGTTTCGGCGCGCAAGACGGATTCCGTTTCCTCGGGGCGGATCTATTCCAACGTGCTGGAAAAGGAACGCCGGGGCGCCTACCTCGGCAAGACGATCCAGGTGATCCCCCACGTCACGAACGAGATCAAGGACTGGATCTCGATCGGCGACGAAGAGGTCGACTTCATGCTGTGCGAGATCGGCGGCACGGTGGGCGACATCGAGGGCCTGCCCTTCTTCGAGGCGATCCGCCAGTTCGCGCAGGAACGCCCGCGCGGCCAGTGCATCTTCATGCACCTGACGCTGCTGCCCTATCTGGCGGCCTCGGGCGAGCTGAAGACCAAGCCGACGCAGCATTCGGTCAAGGAATTGCGCTCCATCGGGTTGCAGCCGGATGTGCTGGTCTGTCGCTCGGAACAGCCGATCCCGGACAAGGAACGGGCGAAGATCGCGCTGTTCTGCAATGTGCGGCCGGATTCGGTGATTCCCGCCTATGACCTGAAGTCGATCTACGAAGCCCCCCTCGCCTATCACCGCGCCGGGCTGGATCAGGCGGTGCTGGACGCCTTCGGCATCTCCCCCGCTCCGAAGCCCGACATGAGCCGTTGGGAAGACGTGATGGACCGTCTGACCAACACCGATGGCGAGGTGCGGGTGGCGATCGTCGGCAAATACGTTCAGCTCGAGGATGCCTACAAGTCGATCGCCGAGGCGCTGACCCACGGCGGCATGGCGAACCGGGTGAAGGTGAAGGCCGAATGGATCGACGCCGAGATTTTCGAGCACGAAGATCCCGGCCCGCATCTTGAGAATTTCCACGCGATCCTCGTTCCCGGGGGCTTCGGCGAGCGTGGCACCGAGGGCAAGATCAGCGCCGCCCGCTATGCGCGGGAAAAGGGCATCCCCTATCTGGGCATCTGCCTTGGCATGCAGATGGCGGTGATCGAGGCGGCCCGCGATCTGGCCGGCATCAACGATGCCGGCTCCGAGGAATTCGACCACGAGGCCGGCCGCAAGCGTTTCACCCCCGTCGTCTACCACCTGAAGGAATGGGTGCAGGGCAACCACCGGGTCGAGCGCAAGCTGGATGACGACAAGGGCGGCACGATGCGCCTTGGCGCCTATACCGCGGTGCTGAAGGAAGGCTCGAAGGTCGCCGAGGTCTATGGCGAGACGACGATCGAGGAACGCCACCGCCACCGCTACGAGGTAGACATCCGCTACCGCGACCAGCTCGAGGCCTGCGGGCTGGTGTTTTCCGGCATGTCGCCGGATGGCCGCCTGCCCGAGATCGTCGAGCACAAGAACCACCCCTGGTTCATCGGCGTGCAATTCCACCCGGAGCTGAAATCGAAGCCCTTCGCGCCGCATCCGCTCTTCGCCGGTTTCGTGAAGGCCGCGAAGGATCAGAGCCGCCTCGTCTGAGCCCGCCTGTCGCCTTCCGGCTGCGCCGCCAGCCCTTCATGCCCCGCCCGCAAGCGGGGCATTTTCCGTTCCGGAGCATGGCGCGCCACGCCCTATGATGGATCGGTAATATCTTGATACTTATATGTTTTACGAAAAATCTCTCTGCACTGCAAAAACTTGAAATTAGCGCTTGCGTATCTTTTCCCACTACCCTAAATACCGCGTCACGCCAGCGACGAGGCCGATGACCCCGCCGCAAAGCGCAACAGAAGTGGCCCGTTCGTCTATCGGTTAGGACGTCAGGTTTTCAACCTGAAAAGAGGGGTTCGACTCCCCTACGGGCTGCCACTTCTAGCTGTAAGTAGCTGATTTTAGGCGAAATTTCAGAATCTGAAAATCCTAATACAGAACTACTACAGTGAAAAATCAGCACCTTCTAATCCTTGGTGGACCCGTCGCAACGCCGGAAACGATCGCGCGAACGTGGAAACCCGGCGGCAAATTTCGGAAGTTTCGACTATGCCGAGAACGATCGGAGGGGATGGGCCTGAAAGACAACCTTCTCCACCACCTAAGTCATTGTTTTATATGATGCAGATGATGGTTTGAATGGTCATCTGGTTCAGTCGGGACTGGCAGCGAAACGGGTGACTGTGGTTCCTATACCCTCATGCGGAGATCAACGGACCTGTCCGCTGCGGCCCGCCGTTCATTCACGACGGCCGTCTTCCGCCCCGCGCGTTTCTGGTCTTCCCTGAGAGGGGTGCCAAAATGTAGGCATGTCTCATCGCATTGACATGACGGCAATTTTTAGCGCCGTGGTGGAGCCCGGCAAGATGAATTCGACGTTCTCCCTCCTTCTGGTCTTCTTGGCCCGGCTCTTCATGCCGCGGCACAACGCGCAGATGCGGCTGCTCAAGGCCCAGATCCATATTCTGCGGACCCGCATCCCGGCGCAACGGATCATCCTGTCGCCCGCCGAGAAATCCGAGCTGCTGCGCATCGGGGCGGAGTGCGGGCACGATATCGACGGGCTCATGGAGGTGGCCAGGCCCGCGACCTACAAGCGCTGGCTCGCCCAGATGCGCAGCGGGCGCCCCTTCAAGGCCGTCGGGCGCCCGCGCCTGACACAGGAGCTGCGCGATGTCGTCATCCGCATCGGGTCGGAAAACCTTCTCTGGGGCTACAAGCGGATCGCCGGGGAACTGAAAAAGCTCGGGCTTTATGCCGGCGCCAATTCGGTCAAGCGCATTCTCAATGAGGCGGGCATCCACCCGAGCCCCCGAGAAGCGGAAAAAGCAGCCGGCCCTGCCGTGGACCACCTTCGTCCGGGCGCATATGGAAAGCATGGTCGCCTGCGACTTCTTCACCAAGACCGTGTTCACCGCCCGTGGTCCGCTGACGGCCTATGTGCTGATCTTCATCCATCTCGGCAGCCGCCGCGTGGTCTGCAGCGCCCCGACCTACGCCCCCGACTCGGCATGGGTGACCCAGCAGGCCCGCAACACGCTGATGTGGTGCGCGGAACAGGGGATCACGCCGCGCTTCCTGATCCGCGACGCTGACACCAAGTTCAGCGGCAGCCTCGATACCGTCTGGGCATCGGAAGCTGCCAGGGTCATCCAGATCCCGCACAGGGCGCCGAATGCCAATGCCTTCGCCGAATCCTTCATCGGCACCATCAAGCGCGAATGCCTGGACTTCTTCGTCTGCTTCAGCCGGTCTCAGCTCGACTATATCCTGCGCACATGGGTGCACCATTACAATGTCGAGCGCCCGCATCGCGGGCGCGAGATCGGGAACAATGTGCTGCAGGTCGACTTTCGACCTGCCCGTGACGGCCCGATCCGCTGCCGGCGCCAGCTTGGCGGCATCATCACCTCCTACACTCGCGAGGCGGCGTGATCCGTGGTTCAGAGGCAAGCCGCAGAAAGCTTGACGGCTTTGACGCCGAAGGCATCCGCCAGAGCCTCTCCCACAGCTGCCACATCCCCAGTCTCTGCCTCGATACCGTGTGTCTGGCACATCGCGATGTCGTCAGGGGAGAGCGGCATCCACCCCATCTCTACTGATCAAAGTATTGAATTTATTATATTTTTCCTGATCTCACCCCTGCAGTTTACGCTTCGGCACCGCACGCTTGGTGCATCACGATGCCAGCGCGTTCGGGGCCTGCCTTAAGCGCCGTCAATCGGGTAAGACGGCTTCGACCATGGTCAAACAATGGCATCGACCATGGCGTCATCGCCGATAAGCAGTTGCCGGATGCGATCAAGCATATTCTTACTGTTCGCCACGTCGATGCTCGCGGTCTCCAGAATAGTGGCATGCCCGGTAATCCGATGGCGGGCGTGAATCACTTCGTCGGTTCCGAGGCCAGGGTGATGGGGATAGAGCAGCGTCAAGCGCGGCGCGCGATAGAGCTGCGCATAAGCCATCATCTGATAGACGTCGGCCTGCGAGACCCCTTGTTTGGGGTCATCGATCCGTGAGGATATCCGCTTCCATTTGGTATCGATGACATGGGTTACTGTGCCGCCCCTGCGGATCAGGATGTCGGGTTTGGTCTGGAATAGCCCGCGTTCGCTGTCCTGCGCGCTCAGGCAGAACAGGCGTCCGCCTTGCAGCGAGACGGTGAGCCCGGTTCCCGCCAGCGCGCGACCGATCAGCCGCCCGACATATTCTTCGAAAAGCGCGTTCATCTCGAACAGCATCGCGGTGCCTTGGCCAGGCCCGCCCGTCGTCGTCTGGTAGCGGTCCTGAAGGAAGAGGCGCACCATGACGAACAGCTCCTGCCAAGACCTGTTGGTGCGATCGATGATGACATCATCCCATCGCAGCGCCGGGATCGGCACATCGGAAATATCGGCGTAAACAAGGGCGAGCTCGCGCAGGCGCTGCTGGTTGGCGCTGCGCCGCGAGAGGCGTGACAGGCGGACCACTGCGGCCTTCATGATGCGGTTCAGGGGGGTGTCTTCTGAGAGGAGATCGAAGCGGCAGGCGAGGCGCGAAGGATTGACCGCATGACGGGTGAACTGGCGGGTAATGTCGAGTCGGCCGCGCAAGGTCGGTAAGTCTTCTTCGCGCTCGACATAGCGGCGTGGCATGCCCTCGCGCAGGGCTTCGGTCAGCTTGTCACAAAAGATGCGGATCAGGATTTCCAGCAGCGTTTCGCGCTGCCAGGCGAGATCGGTGATGACGCCGAGGTCGATCTTGAGATCGAGCGCAATGGCCAGCATATGCACCAGGCGTTTGCGGATCGCCGCGTTCTGGTGATCGGGTGTTTCACCGGTCGCCACATCGATCTTGGGCAAGATCTCCAGGCTCGCATCGCCCGCCACGAGAATCCCCACCACGCCGCGAGCTCGCAACGCATACCGGCCATGTTCGAGCACCCCGCTGCCGCCACGGCCGGCAAAGGCCGAGCGGGCCGCCAGCCCCGCCAGTCGGTCGGCATGGCGAGTCGGGATCTGACCTACGGCCTCGCCATAAGCGAGCTTGTCCCATTCACGAACCGTGTAGGCGGCCATCAGGCTGCAAAGTCCGAGAAATCGAAGCTGGCCTTCACGCTCCAGCGCAGCTTGTCCCCGCCCAACTCATCATCGGCAAAGCCGGCCGGCACCATCAATCGTCTGGCTTCGAGAAAATGGGAGCCGTTAGCTCCGTCGCCATCGCCAAGGACGGCGGCGACCTTCGACCAGTCCTCGTAGAAATATTCCGCCAGAAGCGGGATAACCTTGTGACGCATGACGTTCTCAACATCGGCGCGACTGCGGCAACCGGTGAAATAGGCATGTCCGATCTGGTGTTCGCGATCGAAGAGATATTCGATCCGCTCGTTGAGGGTGTGCAGCAGCTTGCACAGATCGACCCCCTCGAGATCTGCGGCATCAAGCTGCCGCGCCGCCAGCACCCGGCGTAGTTCTTCAACGTCGGGCATCAGCTCGCGGAAGGTGAAGCGGCGGCGCAAGGCAGTGTCGAGCAGCGCAATAGAGCGGTCCGCGGTGTTCATGGTGCCGATGATATGCAGGTTGGCAGGTACGCCGAAACTCGTCCCCGAATAGGGAAGTCTGACCCTGACTTCGTTTTCGCAACCTAGCCGCTTGTCGATTTCTAGCAGCGTGATTAATTCGCCGAAAACCTTGGAGATATTGGCCCGGTTGATTTCGTCGATGATGAGGACATGCGGCCGCGCGCTCGCCACCGGCCGCTCGGCATTGGGATCGATCACCACCGATTCCAACGCATCCCAGTCAATCCGGTTCGGATCGAGCCGGTAGGCCGACTGTCGGCGGAAGTTCCGGGCGTAGAATGGTGCGCGCTCCGCTCCGTTGTCATCTCGCCAGATCCATTCGACGCTGCGCCGGTGTGGATGGAAATCGGCATCGGCATCAAAATAATATTCGCCGCTCACCCGTCCGAAGGCGCGATAGCTGTCACGGCCATCGGAGATGACGACATAGTCGCCGACCTGGAGACCGGACCGAAACGCGTAGAGCATTTCGATATTGGGGTCCTTGCCGGATGCATCGGGATCCTTCTGGTCGTTCCACGCCTTCCTGATTTCTTCGAAATCGTCGAAACGCTCGCCAGACCAGTCGATATCGCCGCCCCAGCCGAGATGGATTAATCCGCCAGCGAGGCCTTCGCGGATGCGGTCTTCCTGACTGCCGCGCTGGCCGAGCGCGATCTTGTAGATCGGACGCGAACGGTCGAGTCGCTTGGCAGGCGCATCACCCGTGTCGAGCCGTGCCCTCTCGCTGATGATCTTGAACACACCGGCATGGGGCTTGAGGCTGAAGCCTCCCGAGGCACTGGCGCTTTCTTCGCCACCTTCCTGTTCGCTCCCCGTCGTCGGCCGCAAGCCCTCCACGAAATCCTCGTAGGAAAAGGACTGGTGGAAAGTGACGAACTCGATCCGGCCTTCGCCGGCAAGACGGTGATATTCGTCCATCAGGGCGTCGCGATCATCGCGCAGCGGTTCGGCTGCGGCGTCACCCAGGCAAAGCCGCACGGCCTCCCAGGCCGTGGCATAGGTCTTGCCGGTTCCCGGAGGGCCGTAAAGGATGAGATTGGTGGCGGCGGGCATCGCGATCATGGGTTCAAAGGTCATGGTTTCGTGCCCTTCCGCTGAGGCGAGCTGATAGGTGAAGACTGTGGAACTGCTGGGATTGGGCAAGGTGTTCGTCGGCGGTGGAACCTGGGCACATCGCTGGAACTCCTCGCTCCCGAGCGCACTGCAAATCGCCGGATGCCGATCGCGCAGACCCATGTTGTGGCCGAGGTCGCCGGCACGGATCGCAACTTCCGCCGCGCCGCTCTCGCGAGCCGGTTCGACATAATAGTTGCGTGCGCATAGCCGGATCCGGTCGGCATTGCCGATCAGATGCTCATAGCGCTCGGGCGGGGTGACTGGCGTGTCATCGCCATCGACGATGATATAACCGGCGTTGTGAAGCTGCGCGGCGGCATCGTCCTTCTGCCCCCAACCACCATTGAGTTTTGTTTTCCCGCGCAGGAAGCCGACGATCGGCTTTGAAGGGTAAACCCGATTTGGCCGCTCGCGTGTCGAGCGGACCCAATAGTCGCGCGGTTCGCCGAAGGCATCGAAGATGGCGCCATGCTCGCCTGACCGCCGGTAGCTGTCATAGGCGTCCATCGCGGCCTCGATCGCCTCGCGCGAAGATGTGGCCGCGTCCTCTTCCTTGTAGTTGTGGACGATCCACAGCGCGCCTTGCACATCGATCATATCGCGCGGCGCCAAGCCTTGGGACGCGAAGGCCCGGCGTACCGCCTGCATGAAGCGCAGTTCGTCACGATAGGTGTCGGCCATCGACGCGTGATCGGGAAACCGGCTGCCGACGGCTTCCAGCCAGAGGTCCTGACGCACGGAATGGCGAATATAAATGCCATCGTTAGGAGCGAGATGGAGGAACAGGAATTCAGCGATCTGGCGCGCCGGATCGGGCTTGCCCTCCGAAACTGCTGCTAGCCAGGCGTCGACAAAGGCTTCCAGCGCAGCGGCGTGGCCCTCCGGCGTGCCCAGCGCCGCATCGACAAGCCCACGCAAGGCGGGCCATAGCTTTTCGCGATCGGCATCCCCCTTGGGCGACATCGGCCAATAGGCACGCCATTGCAGAAGGTTGCTTTTGACCAGTGCGGTGTTGACGGCATCGGCCAGTTCCTGATCGGAGCCAGCCTGCCCGATCGCGGCCTTGAGCACGGCCGCGATCTCCAGCTTGTAGGTCCGTTCCGCCTCGTCGAAATGCGGATCCGGCAGGTCGAAACGGTCGAGTGCTGGAAAGAAATGGCGCAGCCGCTCGATCCAGCGCGTGATCGCAGCTGGGTTGAGTACCAAGGCATCGCTGGACTGCAACAGCACCGCGATCAGCCGGCGCAAGGCTTCGGCGCTCTCGATCCGCACGACAAAACAGTTGGCATCGCCAAAGGACCAGTCGCGGCTGAGGGCGGAATGCCGACTGCCATCCTTCATGCCGCTCTGAAAGGGCCTCGGCTCGTTGGAAAAGCCGTTCGCCTCGATCAGATCGCGCCATTTCTCGTGGATAAAGACATTGCTCGGGTTCTGGATTTCCCAAAGGAGGCGTTCACCTTCGCCAAACTCGAATGCCAGCATTTTCTTGGTGACGCCGTTCCCGGGGCGAAGCCCCGAGCTGCGAAGCACGTCGAACAGAACGCGGCGCAGCGGTATCGGACGATCTAGCTCATTCTCGTCGAGGCGTGCCTTGAAGCCTTCCCACATTCAAATTTCTCCAGCTTTAGGCAGTGCGCACAATGTATTGACGAGGTGCATTTGATCGACAGGTTCGCATGTTGCTTCCCGCAACTGTCACGCGAAGAACATGGGCGTCATACTCTTGGTTCGCAGGATCATGAAGATGTATGGACTGCGAAGTTCCATTGGGTGGTCTCAGCACTCGGACGAAGGTTCGCCAGACCCCAGGAGCTCTGCGGCGCGACGGAGTATTGCGAGGACGTGGCCGCTCTTGACGTCGTCCAGCAAGGCTCCCTCGACGAACCGGTCCTGGCGGATGAACACCGTAAGCAACTGCGCGAGTTGGTGAGGCGTCGCACGGGCTAATGCGTCAGGATCGCGATAGCGCGTTATCGCTTCTTCCGTTTCCTTCCACTTGGGCCAGTCTAAATCACACAGCACCCATCCGCCGTCGTATGCCGCTTGCACAAACTCCTCCACGACCGGAGAAAGCGTGACGTACGGCATGGTGTACACACCATCTTCCGCCTGCTGCATCGGGGACCAGACGCCCAGCGGGAAATCCGGACTTTCGAATTCCGGCAAGAAGCGTGCGAGGATGCGGAGATCGGGATCAGGCATCGGCTCGATCGCGAGACAGATGATCGAATTTCTTGCCCATTCCAATGTCTCCATATTTGGGCAGAGCGCACAGCGTGTTCACCAGCCGCATCTGCTCGACCGTCTCGCATTTTGCCTCGCGCATGCGCGGGGCGCCGAAGACGAGCGCCAGCCCCTTGGCGCGGGACACGGCGACGTTGATACGGTTGAGCGAAAACAGGAACTCCATGCCGCGAGGCGTTTCTTCGGCCGATGATGCGGTCATCGAGACGAGGCAGACCGGCGCTTCCTGGCCCTGGAACTTGTCCACCGTGCCGACGCGGATGCCTTCGGGCAGCGCGCCGCGCAGGGCGTTCACCTGCGCGTTGTAGGGTGCGACGACGATAATATCGGATTGTCGGATGGGTCGCGTCTGGCCGTCCTTGTCAGTCCATGTGCCCTTCAGCAGGTCGTCTGCGGCAGCCCTTATGGCGGTGACTTCCTCGGGCGCGATCTGCGCGTTGCCCTCATGCGACACCGAAACCCAGTAGGCCCCTGCCTCGGGGAAGCCAGTGCCGGTCACGGCCTGACGCGCGGTGTCGGGATGGCTTTCCAGCCGCCCCTCATAGACCTGATCGGAGATGAACCGGCAGACCTCGGGGTGCATCCGGCGCGAGACCGGCAGGAAGATGCCCCGGTCCGGTGGCACGGTGGCGTGGTCGCCCAGCATCCAATCGAGGCAGGAGAGGTTCGCGGGTTCCGGATGCGCGCCCTGGACAACCTGTGGCAACTGGCGCGGATCGCCGACCAGAACGATGTTCTTTGCGGCACGGCCCATGGCGACCATGTTGGCCAGTCCCACCTGTCCGGCCTCGTCCACAAACAGCCAGTCGAACGCCTGCACGTTCTCGTCGCGGGTGAAGAACCAGGCAGTAGCACCGACAACATGCCTTCCGCCGGCGGCCTCGTCATTGCTGTTGGTGCGATGGACGGGGCAATCCTCGGGATAGCCGTCATCCTCTCCGCCGGTCTTGTGGACGAGGTCGAGCGTGATCGGCAGGTCCGCATCCTCCAGCGCGCTCAGGCAGCCCATCAACACGTTGCGGATCGCCTCGTGACTGTTCGAGGTGACGCCCACGCGCGCGCCTTGGCGCACCAGCGACAGGATCGCTCTTGCGGTGACATAGGTCTTGCCGGTGCCGGGTGGTCCTTGGATAGGCAGCACGGTTCCATCCATCGCGGCCACGGCGGCGATTGTCCCCGCGACCGGATGGTCAATGGGCCGCAGCGGGCCAGTGGTCAGGCTCGGCGCCGCGCGGGACAGCAGATCATCAACCGCTTGGTAGGTGCGCGGGCCGCATTGATCGGCAATCACATCGCGCAGGGCGTCAGCGATGACGTCGGTATTCAGCGGCCAGTCCGGGTGCAGGGTCAGGCGGTCTGTCAGAAGATGCGCCTTCGCCGCCCCAGCCTTGAGGGTGATCTCGCGCGCGGTGCGGTCCAGATCCGTGATGCTGATGGTAGCAGGTGGACCATCGAGGACCGGCACAGTCGCCGATCTGCCGCCCCGCAACTTCGTTTCCTGCTGCGGGAAGCGATAGGTGCGCGCCATCGAGCGTTTGACGGGTTCGGCCGACCCCACGGCTTCGAGCCCGGCGAGTGCATCAAGATCGTCGATCAGATCGTCCTCGTCCTTGCCCACGCTGTCGAACACCGCCCATTGCGCGGGCTTGGCTTCGCGCTTGTGAAAGAGGCCGAAGTTGAACAGCGTCTCCCGTCGGTCTTCGGATAGGCCGGATGCCGCAAGAGCCGAACGCAGCGCCTGCGTGTCGGCATCCTCCTCTGCTTCCTTGCTGCCTGCGTCCTGACCGGGCGACGGCCATGGGCCCCTAGGCCGAATGCCGACCAGCCAGTCGCGCAACTCCTCGGTCGAGATGCAGTCGATGCGATTGTAATCCTCGATCTCGTCAAGGATGTGCTGCTCACCGGCTTCGCGCCAGTTCTCATAGGCCACGACCGATCCGCCCGCCGTCTTGACCTCGCCCTCGCGCTTGCGGCCATAAAAGGCCTCCATCGACTTGATGGAATAGTTGGTCTCGGAGCCGATCAGCCCGCCGCGCACCACGGCGAACAGGTCGACGAAACGCCGCTCGCGAAGAAGACGATCGAGGAAGGCTTCGCCGATACCGTATTTCGTGGTGAGCCGCCGCAGCGCGGTGATCTCGTAAGCGGCGTAGTGATAGATGCGCGCATCGGGGTATGCCACGAGACGCGCGCGGAAGAACTCCAGCAGCTCGGCGAGCGCGCGCCCCTCGGCGGCATGATCGTGCGCCCAGAATGCGCGGAACTGCCCGTCGAACCAGACGCCATGCAGGTATTCGAGGCCGCCCTCGAAATGCGGATCGCCTTCGATATCGTAGAACAGATCGCCCGGCTGCGGCTCGGGCAGCAGATCGAAGCCCTTTCCGGTTTCGGGTGCGCGCAGTTCGAAAGCAGGTGCACCGGTCTTGCGGGCATGTTGCAGCCGGGCTTGTGTCACAAGGCGCAGACGCGTGTTTTCCGCCATGCCGCGGATCGGGTGATCGAGACCTGCAAGTGCCGCCATCGTGGTGATCCCCGCCGCTTCCAGCTTCTTCACCTGGCTGCGGCTGATATTGGCGACATTGAACAAGCTGTCCTCGGCCTGCCAGACACCGGCACAATGATCTCCCCAGCGGCACAAACCACAATCGGCACGTGGCGTCGGGCGTGTCGGCTGCGGATCGGTCACGAAATCTTCAAGCCGTGCCCGCGCCATGCGGGCGTATGCCGCGTAATCCGATAGCCGAAGGGTTGCGCGGGTGCCGTCCCCCAGCTCGACATGGGCGAACTCGGGCGCAGCACCCTGAATTTCGGTCAAGAGGTCGGAATAGAGCACCAGTTGCAGCACATGCTTCGGGTGCGGGCGGCGCTTCAGCTTGGTGTCGGCCACCTCATAGCTGAAGGATCCAAGCGCGGAGGGGCGCTCGACCCGCTCCAGGAAATCCGACCAGCCGCCCCAGTTGCCTGACAGGAAGGCCCCCTGGAACACCACTTCCGGCCCGGCCGCCAGTGCCGCACGCGTGGTCTCGGCGTCAGTGGCGAGGTTGCCGCGCAAAATCTCCACGATACCGCGGCCCGCCGCGTTGAGGCGCGCCAGATGCGCAGCCTCATGGGCGTCGCCCTGCTTTTGCAGCAGGGCCGCGTCCTCGCTGTCTTCCCGCGGCTCGGGGCCGATGCCGCGCATGAAGGCCAGATCGAGAGTGGTCGCATGAGTGCAGCCCATGAACCGCATGAGATCCGAGGCGGACAGTAGGATGCGGCCGTCGAGGTTCCTCATTACTGCTCCAATACTTGCGACAATCGATCCCCGAGGGAATCGCCTCGACAGACCACAAGTTCATCAATAGCTTATGATGGTGTCAATTTCTGGCATAGTGGTCAAATGTCTTTCGCCAAGGCTCAGGATCTGCTTCGTCTTGCCCAGATGGCGGCCTCCCGACGCGGAGGCGTCTGTCTTAAGGACATCTGCACCGAGTTCGGCGTTTCGCACCGCACCGCGCAACGGATGACCGAAGCGCTGGACGCCGCCTTCGCCAATGTCACGACCACGGATGCCGAGGATCGCCGTCGCTATTGGCGGCTCGAGGCGCCCCCGTCCGAGCGCCTGCAACCGCGACAGGAAACCACCATCGAGGCGCTGGAGATCGCCGCCCGGTCTGCCCGGGACCAGGCGCGACTGCGTCATGCGCGGGCACTGGAGGATCTGCGTGACGGGCTGCTGGCGCGGCTGACTCCGCGTGACGCCAGCCGGTCAGAGGCCGACGCCGAAGCAGTGCTGGCGGGTCTTGGCCAGGTCATGCGCCCCGGTCCGACCGTCGCCTTGCGCCCAGAGGTGACGGATGCCGTGATCGAGGCGCTGCGAGGACCGTTTCGCCTGCGCGTCACCTACGGAGCGGCGGACGCCGCTCCACGGGTGATCGAACCGCACGGCCTGCTGCTGGGTCACCGCAGCTACCTCGTGGCGCGGCAGCCGGCGCGCAGCGAGACGATCCTGAATTTCCGCATGGACCGGATCCATGCCGCCGAGGTGCTGGACGAAAGCTTTGCCTTCGCGCGGGGGTTCATCCTGGAGGACTATGCCGCCAAGGCCTTCGGCGTCTATCAGGACCCGGCGCAGTATGGCGAGGTGATCTGGCGTTTCGCGCCCGAGGCCGCCGCGCGCGCCGCCGAATTCCGCTTTCACCCCACCCAGATCCTTGAGCCGCAGTACGACGGAAGCCTGATCGTCCGGTTCAATGCGGCCGGATGGCTCGAGATGGCATGGCATCTCTATCAATGGGGCGACAAGGTCGAGGTGATCGCGCCTGACGGGCTGCGGACCCTGGTCGAAGGCTATCGAAGGCCGGATTTCGATGCCTTGCCGTGACGGATTTTCAGTGGGAGATTGTGGATGAAGGATGTTCTCGACCATGCAGCGCTGAAGACCAGGCAGCGCGCCATTCGCGGTGGCTTTCCCGAGACCATGGGCCTGCGCGTCCATCGCGCCATCAGCTGGATCGGGCGCGCCGAGGCTTGCGGCGAGGACGATGACGCTCGCTTCATCTTCCTCTGGATCGCGTTTAACGCGGCCTATGCGGACGAGCGGGAGTTTCAGGCCATTGCCCCCGGCGAACGCGCGGCCTTCGCCGATTTCTTCGGGCGGTTGGTGGCGCTCGATGGCGACCGGCGCATCTACAAGGCCGTCTGGCAGCGGTTTTCGGGGCCGGTTCGGCTGCTGCTGGAAAACCGCTATGTTTTCAATCCGTTCTGGCAGCATCACAACGGCATCGACGGATTCGACGATTGGGAGGATCAATTCAAGTCCTCAGCCCGGTCCTTCACGCAGGCTTTCCAGGCCGGCGACACGGCGCGCGTTCTCAGTTTCGTCTTCGACCGGCTCTATGTCCTGCGCAACCAGCTGGTCCATGGCGGCGCCACCTGGAACAGCGGCGTGAACCGGGCGCAGGTCCGCGACGGCGCCGCGATCCTTGGCTTCCTGATGCCGACCTTCATTGATCTGATGATGGACAATCCCGGCAAGGACTGGGGCAAGCCGTTCTATCCGGTGGTCCCGTAAGGATCGTGGTCCTCAGGTTCCCGGCTGGGTGCCACGGCGCCCGATCATCCTCTGATCGATTTCCGGCTCGTCCCACTTGCCCGCGACAGCCATCCACTTTTCGATTTCGGCCTGCAGCTTGGGATCGTCGGCGCAGAGGTGGAACGTGTAGAGGCGGTTGACGATATCCCGCATCAGTTCGCGCATGTCGTCATCGGTGATATGCGAGACCTCGGTCCAGGGGATGCGTCGGCCATCGGCATCCACCACGGTGACGTCGCTCCAGTCGCCGGTATGCGTTACGGGTGTGAGGCCCGCATGGATGTTCTCGATATGGGTGTTGCGCACACAGAGCATCGCCATGATCTTGGCGAGCCTAGCGGCGATCCGTTTTTCGGCGTCCTTGTTCATGGGGAGAGCTTATCCACCACTGTCCGAACTGGCCACGGATTTCCCTCTCGCGCCTCACCCCACCTTCACGCCCCAGAAGGACGTATGGTCGGCCGCGAAATACCCGTCGGCTGCCCGGAAGGTGCCCTGAAGTTCCACCGTGTCGCCCGGATCAAGCAGCGCCATGGTCTGCAGTCAAAGCGCCGTCGCCTCGGAGGCGTGCGCTCCGGAAACCTCCCCCCGCGAGCCGCGGATTTCGGTGCTGCCGTTCAGGACGAGCCGGCCGCGCATCCGGGCATTGGTGCTGGAATTGACCTTGTAGAGCAGCGTGGCGCCGAAGAGGTATGTGCCGGCGACCGGAGCGACGAAATGGTTGTTCGCGGCATCGAACACGCCCTGATCGTTGGTGTCGGTGTTGTTGATACCGATCTTCGTCCAGGTGTCGACGGCGACATAGTTGTCGTAGTTGGTATAGCCCTTGAAGCGCGGCAGCCGGGGCTGATCGACGATGCCGGTGGCGTTGTCGACGATCAGCCCGTCGAAGAAGGCGCTGCCGTCGGCGGAGACCACCAGCCGGAACCTGTCGGAGCCGAACAGGCCGACCAGCGCCTTGGTCACATAGCCAGTCTGGAGGGTAAGGCCCAGATCGTCGGCCGCAGTCTCCTTGTTCATGGTGTAGAAGAGATCACCGGTCCCGCCCTCGGCGATGGTCTTCGCGGTCCAGAACGCGGCGTTCAGCTTGGCCGAGAACGGGTTCGACGCATCCGCCGTCGTGCCGAGCCCCAAGAGTGCCATGTTTTACAGCGCCGCGGGCGTGGTGCCGACCCAGCCAGACCCGTCGTAGACCATCAGCAGGCCCTCGTCCTCGACCCACGCCCGCCAGCCTGTTCGTGGCGGCAGGCGCAGCCAGGCGCCGTCGGTCCAGAGCGCGACGTTCAGGTCCCAGCCCGCCCAGTCGCCCGTCGCGCCCGAACCGACGATGTAGCGGTCGCCATCCGCAGGGCTGCCGGGCGGCACGGTCAGGTCCCTGTCGAGGACGGAGAGCTGCACGAGCCCGTCGAGGATTCGCAGCGCCTCATTGTGGGTGACATGCTTCTGGGCTTGTGCCGCCAGGATATAGGGCAGCAGCAGATGGGTCGTGGCGTCGGACATGGGATCCTCAGAAGGTCAGCGTGACGGTTTTCGGCGCCCCCCGGGTTGTACCGCTACTATGTCAGCCAGACGGTGCTGAAGCATGGCGCCGGGTCGTGTCCGGTTGGCCGCGTGCCCGCTGGCGAGATCGAGACCGCCGTCATTGACCAGCTGCGCGCCGTGTTCCGCCAGCCCGAGATCGTGGCCGGGACGTGGAAGGCGGCGAGCGCCCACGCTGAAGACATCTCCGAAGCCGACGCCCGCATGGCGCTGCAGCAATTGGACCCGCTCTGGGACGAACTTTTCGCCGAACAGGCACGCGTCGTGGCTCTGCTGGTCGGGCGCGTCGATATCGGAGTCGACGGCCTGAACTTGCGGCTACGTATCGACGGTCTCGCTGGCCTTTCCCGCGAGATGCTGGACGGCGACATCGGAGAAGCCGCATGACACACGGCGCGCCGATACCCGAGACCGTGACGCTCCACGTCCCGTTCCGCGTCGTTAAGCGCGGCGGCCGAAAGGAAATGCACCTGCCCGATGGCGTTCGGCCAGACCGCAAGGCGAGCCTTCCGCTGGAAGCGGATGCTCAAGTCGGGTGAGTTCGCTACCATCGCCGAACTGGCAGAGCAGGAGGGGATCGCAACGTCCTATATGACGCGCATCCTGCGCCTAACGCTGCTTGCACCGGACCTCGTTGAGGCGATCCTGGACGACAAGCTGGGCCGGGAGGTGACGTTGGCGCAGGTGCTGGAGCCTTTCCCGTTGGAGTGGAGCCTGCAGCAACAGGCACCTGCCGTGCTAGAGAGCCACAAAGGACGTTCTGGCCCAACAACCTGATGGTCGATCACCGCTTCCAGACTCCTGTCGAAGAGTCCATACTTCTCTTGACCAAAGCACCGGGGTCGAGCACAAAACGAGAACGGAGGTGGCGATGGCTAGGGAACACAAGAAACAAGTGACGGTTCTGTTAGAGCATCAAGAGGATCGCCGCTTTTCCGCGTATTGCGAAGAAAAGGGCTACAAGAAATCAACCCTTATCGCCGGCTTTGTACGTGAGCACCTCGATAAAGAAGCATCGCGACATGAATGAAAATAATAACAAGAACGAAAGATTGAGACCATCGATGCAACTAAATAAAAAAATGAAATCTCATGTGGGTCGAGGCATTGAAGAGGTCCAGGTGATTGACTTCTTCAGCGGTTGTGGCGGTATGTCTTTCGGCTTCCACACTGCTACCACTCGCAATGTAAAGTATCGTGTTCTCGGCGGCCTCGACATCGACCGGCACGCCAACGCGACATACGAGCGGATGCTGAAGAAGCCCGCCATAATGAACGACATTCGGCGACTGACTGATCGCGAATCGCTCGAGGAGGCCCTCTCTCAGTGGGGCTATGACTCAAGTAAGCCGCTGATCCTAATTGGATGTGCGCCCTGCCAAGGGTTCAGCTCTCACAGAAAGAAAGATCCCCGCGAAGACGAGAGAAATGAGCTTCTTGCCGCTTTTGGCGCCATCGTTCTGGCGCTGGAGCCGGCATTGGTTGTAATGGAAAATGTACCCGAAATGCTTCAAAAAAAATATTGGAAGCATTATGAAGCGTTCTCGTCACAATTGGAGGAACATGGGTATATTACACGCGCACGATTACACAACCTCGCCAGCTTTGGTGTTCCGCAAGAGCGGTATAGGGCCTTGGTGTTATCTTCACGGCTCTCTCATCGCACTGAAATGCCGCGACCCACACATGCTCCAAGCAAGTTTGTTTCGGTTCGAGACGCTATTGGCGAGTTACCACCTCTTTCTGCGGGCGAAGAGTGCAAACATGATCCGATGCACAAGACGTCAAAGCACCGCCGCGAAACGGTTGAGCTTCTCAAGCTCATTCCGCACGACGGAGGCAGCAGGAAATCGCTTCCTGATGGCGTTGGTCCCCAATGTCACACGAAGGTTGATGGCTTCCGAGATGTTTATGGTAGGTTGTGGTGGGATCGTCCGGCTGTAGCAATTACCGCTCGTTGTCGAACGCCGTCTTGCGGCAGGTTTGTACACCCTACGCAAGACAGGGGCCTATCCGTTCGAGAAGCGGGCCTGTTGCAAGGCTTCCCAGCCAACTATCATTTCGAAGGACCGTTTGACGACAAGTTCAAGCAGATTGGCAATGCTGTCGCACCAACCTTCGCTCGCGCGTTGGCAGAACATATCGATCA
The DNA here is from genome assembly GCF_004022215.1 of Paenirhodobacter populi. Classification (GTDB taxonomy): domain Bacteria; phylum Pseudomonadota; class Alphaproteobacteria; order Rhodobacterales; family Rhodobacteraceae; genus Rhodobacter; species Rhodobacter populi. Next base: position 138,766 of record NZ_SAUZ01000001.1, on the reverse strand, counting down.
AGCTTGGGTCGGCGAGGCCGAAAGGACTTCACTTGAAGAAGACGTGCGCGCACCTATCGAGAAATCCATTTCTTCAGCTCTGGCAGGAATGAAGAGGCGCCTCAGGCTCGCTGAACAAGAAGCAGAGGTGGCTTGATGGCGCTCCAAGCAGTTGACCTCTTCTGTGGAGCTGGCGGACTCTCACTTGGGTTGCGGGAGGCAGGCATAAGGCCTGTTTTCGCGGCCGATTTTGACTCGCATTCGTGTGCGACATACCGAGCAAACCTTGGCGATCACGTCCGTCAACTCGACCTGTCACAGACCTCCGTTAGCGAGTTCATTTCGATGGTTCGCGATTCGACGGAGCGGGTTGACATAGTAGCTGGGGGGCCGCCATGTCAGGGCTTTTCGGTCCAACGTCGCGGACAACCTCTCGACGCCAGGAACGAACTTGTGAAAAGGTTTGGGCAGTATGCCTTGGCCCTATCGCCTAAAGCGATTTTGATGGAGAACGTTCCGACTATTCTCGGCGCACGGGGACGTGCCTTTATCGATTTTATCACCGAGGCTTGGGAGCAAGAATACGTTTTGCACAAGGCCATTCTAGACGCGGTTTCTTACGGTGTCCCCCAGTTCCGTCGGCGGGCCTTCGTCGTAGCCATTCGGAAGGACTTGAATGCACAGTTCTCCTTTCCCGAGCCCACGAGGTTGCCGGAGCAATATGTCACTGTAAGGGAGGCTATTGCCGATCTCCCGTCTCCACAAGAAGACTTCAATGAACACCCCGACCACCACAATCATCGCCGTGTGGCTATCTCAGCCCGAAACCTTGAAAGGATAAGCTACGTTCCCGAAGGGGGTGGACGGTTGGACGTGCCTTCGAAGTTGCAGCTGCCCTGCCATAAGGCCTCAAATGGTCACCGCCATCTCGATGTCTTTGGTCGGCTCTGGTGGGACCGTCCAGCGGGTACAATCACTGCCATGTTTGACAACTTCACGCGCGGCCGTTTTGCTCATCCTGAAGAGAACCGTAATATCACAAGCCGAGAGGGTGCGCGCCTGCAGTCGTTTCCGGACAGCTTCAGGTTTCTAGGTCCGAAGAAGGACGTTGCCAAACAAATCGGCAACGCGGTTCCTCCTCGTCTCGGCCAAGCAGTGGGCGAAGCTCTGGTCCAAGCGCTCTCGGACGAGAGGCCAACGAGCAAGGAGACTGCTCAATGCACAAGCTCTCTCTTGCAAGAGAAGTTTGTCGGAAATCGTGACTATGACGATCGGCGCGCCTTCTAACGTCGTGCCGACGACTTTGGCGTATTCGTTTCTTTCCGTGAGATGAACTAGAATTCCTAAACCCGCATTCAGACTTCTTACGTAGCACGTCAACTGATAGAGGTCTGCGGATGCGCCGGAACTCATCGGATCCAACAACTTATACTTCGCATCTATAGCGCCAATGGTCCTGCCCTCGGCCTCAATAATGACATCGGGGTCCAATAGAGGGCCCCCGTCAGGGAAGAGGCGGGCTTCACTTCCCCGCAGTCCATGCAAACGAGCATCGGCTTGGACGGCCGAGTCTTGGAGCCACACATCGACGAGTACTTGCACACAGCGCTCCCAAAGCGCCTCGATGTTGCGGAACCTGGCTATCCCATTTGGTACGTGCGCCACCCATCCAGCGAAGAGGTGTCCCGTAGTCAGAATTTGGATGCAGCACTTAAGAAGCCTGACAGCAGCTGTGTTGGACCCTATAGCAAGATTCTGGATTGCGTCGTGAGCGGCTACGATGGCCTCTTCGCTCGTGCCGAATGGCTCTGCAACATCGAGCGATTGGGAGAGTGTGTGTACTTCCCTGAGTGTCCTCGCCGTCACGCCGACTAGGGTTGGAAGGATCGGGATGACAGACTGAACAACACGGTTGAACTGTTGGTCCTGGCGATGAACTGGGCGTGTCGCAATTACGCGATGACGGATACCTCGAGCTGCAATTTGGCGTACGGTCTTGCCAAATTCTATTCTGCCTCTCGGGAATGACGTTGTGTGAGTTTCTCGAACGTACTGCCAAGGAATACCCTCGTAGACGCAATCAAGAAGCGCATCACGGAACTCACCAGCGGGATCGCCCTCTGTGGAGCCATCCGGAACACCCTCTGACTTCAGGTTCTCCAAGTGCTTTTCTTTTGACAGCAAGGCCAAGCGATCCATTGCCGCTAGAACGCTTGGAGATTTTGGCTCGATACTTACGCTGGCCGACGGCAGTACAAGTTCACCGACGTAGTTTCCAGGCGTAACAACGAAACCGGAATTGCTCCGTGCAATCCGAAGCACGTTCTTCGAAGCCAAAGCCTTCATTGGCTGGTCAAGAGAATGCGAACGCCACTCGTCAAGAGAGACCACCACAGACGATCCACGTTCCTGTAAAATCAACTTCATTTCCGAACTCAAGCCGATCGGTCAATGCTCAGAAGGCCCTCAGTCTCAGACAATTTGGAGTCTTGATCTACACCAATAGCTTCTTCCGAAGACTGGGCATGTCGATACGGAAAAGAGTCGTAGGCCGCCTCGTATGCTTCGTGAACTCTCCCCAGTGGATCTGACAATAAAGGCCGTACAGTACCGTTGAAGATGTCAGCTAGAGCGCCGGTATCCTTCGCGTGCGCAAAAACACCGTGCCCAAACGGCAAGTCCTCAAGGTGCCGATCAAACCACTCGACCAGCCGTTCCAAGACTTCGGGCGGCAAATTTCTACGAAGCATCTCCTTTAAAGAAGCAACAGACGAGGGAACGGGAATTCTGTGAACTCGTCTATTTACCGCGTCGTCCAGCGAGAGCGCCGAGCGATCTCGCGGGTTCATTGTGGTGAGAACGATCAAATTTGGTGCGATTTGCGTTTCAGACTGAGAAATGGAAAGAGTAAATTTCCGGCCTCGGTGTTCAATGTAAGTAAGCAACTCGCCAAGTACGGAGTGGGCGTTCGCCCTAGTAAATTCCTCAATCACCAAAACATACTCTCTTCCGGGGTCTTCCAACGCCTTTTCATTAATTTTTCGAAGGGTCTTTGAGCGAAGCTGAAAGCCCTGTCCATCAGCTTTCGGAACAAACCCTTCAACGAAATCCTCGTATGAAGTACTATCGTGGAATTGGATCTCCATGCTTCTCGACGGATCTCCATCAGTGATTTGATCGGCAACAATTCTCGCCAGACGAGTTTTTCCCGTCCCTGGTATACCTGAGAGCGCTATGATTTTCCGAACTCCGTGCACCCTTACTGCCGTCAACACCTCTTTCACTAAATTAATGTCAGCCGTCGCCAAGGGCGGGCGTTCCGCGGCCTCAACTGGCGACATCAAGTAGGAAATGTAGCTCGATCGATTAGACCAAGCGTCGCGCGGGACTTCAGGAACGGCTTCATCGAGTAGACTATCCAAGATTGCGGCATTCTCGTTGGTCAGCGTACGAAAGCCATCGGAAGCCGCTTCCGAGGGGATCAACACTCCGCCCAAGCCGGCTCGGTTGAACCAAGGTGTTATGTGCCGTGGATCGTTGGTGAGAGCGTTCTGGCCAAGCTCCTTGAGCTCCAACTCGTTAGAGTAGCCCATCGGAAATCTCTTTCGAAATTCTGAAATCTGCGAGATGGCGTTTTCGAGCTCGTGTTCGTTGTGTATGTGACCGAGAACGCGGTTGATGTCCTGCCAGTGAAGCCTGTTGTCGAGTTGCCGAAAGGCCTTCCAAATGGCCCGAAGTGGACGCAGGTCTGATCCAGCCGGCACGCCGGAAGCCGGATTGCCGCTTCGGTCGGGCTTTGCTAGGAGGACGCGGTTTGCAACCATCGCACCCAGTCGAGCAATCTTATGATTTGCTCCCTCTAAGGACGCGGCTACGTCGTCTAGGCTGTCGATAACTGCGCGACCAAAGCGGGTGGCTTGGACAGTGCCATCTTCGTCAACCGTCAACAGCCCCATTTCTTCGAACGCCGTCTTCCATGTCCGGAGCCTTTGCTCTGAGATCTCGGCGTTTGGATTTTGACCCCCAGTAGTCCTAGTGGAAAAACGATCTATTGCCGCCCTAAGCGCAGCACGGGTACTCTCGTAGTTGCGCTCCCGAAAGTTGGTTCCATCTGCGGACAGTATTGCCCACAGATAGTGAGGTGCGGTCACGCCGGGTATTGAGAGGTCAACGTCTGGGCTCTCGTGGTTTGAAATCGGCCAGCTCATCTCTGCGTAGCCTCTTGCGCCAGCCGCGAGATAAACGAACATTCTTCCGAAATATGAGATTCTCCATTGGGGAGGCCGGAGTTTAAAACGGGTTTGAGTTCCATTAGTCTTGATTCCCCTTATCTATATCCGTCTAGAGCACCGCGTCTTCCGAAAACACGGCTACACATCGCGTTGTTCTTCGGTCAGGTTTGCTCTAGGTTCGCAACACAAGGTAAGACCGCACGGAACTCTAAGCAATGACCGACGTGTTCGATCCGCAGACGCGGACGAGGATCATGGCGAGCGTTAAGCAAAAGGACACCGCTCCCGAGATCGCCATTCGCAGTGCGCTTCACAAGAAGGGCTTCCGCTACCGTCTTCACTCAAAAAAGGTCTATGGAAGGCCCGACCTGGCCCTTCCCATGCACCGCGCCGTCATCTTCGTTCACGGCTGCTTCTGGCATCGGCATCATGGATGCCGCTACGCCTCTACACCGTCGACTCGCGCGGACTTCTGGCAGGCAAAGTTCGAGGCGAACGTTGCCCGGGACAGCGCCGTTCGTGGAGTGCTGCTTGCGGCGGGTTGGCGCGTGGCGACGATCTGGGAGTGTGCCCTGCGAAAGCCCAAACAGGCCTCCCTAGCCACCGAGCGTCTTTCAGCATGGCTACTGACTGAAACTGACACGCTCGAACTCGGCGAAGTCGACGTCTTTGCATCCACAAGTGAAGGCGACGATGTCGGCTCTTCCAGCTGATTGATCCAACCCGGCCGGGCTATGATGCGCCTCGCGAATGTTCGATCCGAGTTCCTTGTTGCGAACGCCACTGGCGTCGGAGTGTTTAGCCCATATATCCGTATTGCCTATGTTTTTCAGAGGCTTGCAAGCTATTCACCAAATCCGCGCAGTCATCAGGTCCGGATAATATCGGCCCTTAGAGACTGCCTTCGGGCCACCTGGCGAGGACGTCAGTGCTCAGCCCCTCCCGCATAACCCTCGAAAACAACGAAAAAACCCGGCCGAATCCGGATCGGGAGAACGCTTTCGCGAGGGCAAGTGGCGGAGCAGGTGGGATTCGAACCCACGGGACCATCTCTGGCCCGACCGATTTCAAGTCGGTTGCCTTAGACCTCTCGACCACTGCTCCGGTCAGGGAACCTACAGGGAGCGCGTAGGAATTCCAAGTGGTGCGATGTTGTCGGCGGCGCAATCCTTCCGGTCAGGGTCCCCGACCGCCGCAGCGGTCGCTGTCATCGGGATTTGCACAGGCTTCCATGCCCATCATCGCGGATCTTTTCCGCGAGGGTATCATGGATTTCGACCGTATTCGTCCGCTGTTCGGCGGCAGGCTGACGCAGGCTCAGGTCACGGGACTGAACAGCATCCTTCACGCGACGGCACAATTGCCCGTCACGTATCGCGCCTATCTTCTGGCGACGGCCTTTCACGAAACCGCCCGCACCATGCAGCCGATCACAGAGCGCGGCACCCTGGACTATTTCCGCCGCTATGAACCGGAGACGGCGATCGGGCGACGGCTGGGCAATGTCCGGGCCGGAGACGGTTACCTTTTCCGCGGGCGGGGGTATGTCCAGATCACCGGGCGCGCCAACTACGCCAATGCGGGGCGGAAACTGGGCCTCGACCTCGTCGGGAATCCGGATCTGGCGCTGCGCGGCGATATCGCGGCCCAGATCATGGTGCGGGGCTCAGGCGAGGGTTGGTTCACGGGACGCAAGCTCGCCGATTATCTGGACCGCAGCCCGCCCGACTATGTGAACGCGCGCCGAGTCATCAACGGGACGGATCGCGCGGCGCTGATCGCAGGCCATGCGCGCAGCTTCGAGGAGGCGCTGTGATCCGGCTGCTGGTGATCGGAACGGTCGTGGCGCTGCTGGCGGCGGGCGTCCAGTCGTGGCGCGTCAATCGTCTGGCTGAGCAACTGACCGCCGCGCAATCGCAGCTGGGCGCCTATGCCGAGGCCGCGGCGATCCGTGCGCGGCAGGATGCCGAACAGGCCAGACTGCGGGATGCCGCCGCGGCACTGGACGAAGATCTGTCTCACGTGGAGGGGGGCGATGCGCCACTTGACGCTTATCTGTCTGATGCTGCTCGCAAATTGTGGCCGTGAGGCGCCGGCGGAGCTGCAGTTGCTCGACCTCCGCCCCTGCCCCGGCTGGAGCGGAAACACCCCCGCGACCGAAAGCCAGTTCGCCCGCGCGGCGGCTGCGGAACAGGCCGGGCGGCTGTGCGCCAATGCCAAGCTTTCGGCGGTGAATGAGGCGATCCGATGATGGATTGGTGCGGGGTGAGGGACTTGAACCCTCACGCCAGAGGCACACGGACCTAAACCGTGGGTGTCTACCAATTCCACCAACCCCGCAAGCATGGCAACATGCCCCGCAAGACTATTAGACGGGGCGGAAAGGCTTGGCAAGTTGGGCTGCGGGGCATCACTGCCTCTGGCGGTGCAGAGCCGGGGCCTGCCGCCCGTCCGGCCAGCCCCCGCAAACACCTGACGTAAAATCCGAACCCCATCGCTCGCGCGCGACACCGGCCCGACGTGCCGTCGCGGAGCGCAGGCCCGCGACGGCAGACGGTCAGGTGCGCCATCCCGCGCGCTTCGCAAGCGCATAGAAGCCCTCGGCGATCAGTCCCAGAACCGCGCCGAGCGCCAGCGACAGGCTTTCGACCAGAACGGGATCCGAGGCGATCGCCAGGCCTGTCTGTGGCGCGATCAGCCCCTTGGCGACAAGCGCGCCCGCGGCATAACGCAGGATATTGCGGATAATGGCTGGATTCATCGGCGTCACTCCTTCTGCGGGGCCGGACCCGGACGCAGGGTCCCCACGCCCCGCCGGCCCTCGTTGCCGCAGGGTGTGACGGAAGCCGCAGTTTTTGCTTAATGCAGCGGGCGCTTCATCCCGCGCCGGGGATCAGGGCATGCAGCTTCGGCAGGACCGTCTCGACCGGCTCCTGATAGCCGATCCGGCCCGCGAACCGCCCATCAGCATCGAACAGCAGGACCGAGGCCGAATGATCCATGCTGTAATCCGCCCCCTCCCCCGATACCTTCTGCGCATAGATCCGGAATGCCTCGAGCGCCTTCGCGATCTCGGCCTCCGTCCCGGTGACGCCGATGATGCCCTCGGACCAGGACAGATAATCCGCCAGCACCGGGATCGTGTCGCGCTCAGGATCGACCGTCACGAGGAAGAACCGCATCGCCGCCGCCCGATCGCCAAGCTCCTGCTGCCAGAGCGCGATATCACCCAGCGTCGTGGGACAGACATCCGGGCAATGGGTGTAGCCGAAGAAGATCGCCGAGGGCTGCCCCGTCAGCGTCGCGGCGGTGAAGGGCGCGCCTTCCGTCGTTTCCAGCAGGTAGTCCCCCTGCCCGACCGTGGGCACGTCCTCCGCACGCGGATCAAGGACAGCGAACCACAGCGTCACGGCAAGCCCTGCCGCAACGGCTCCCAACGCAAGCCACCGCGCCGTCCTGTCCTTCCGCATCGCGATCCCCCTATTGCACCCTTCCGGCCGGGCCGCCGGCGCAGACGGGCATCGGCAGGGTCACCGGCCCGGCATGGTCGAAGGTCAGCGTGACATGCACGGTATCGCCGCTTTTCGGCGCAAAGTTAAGCCCGCTGAACATCAGATGATCGCCGCCCGGTTGCAGCGTGACGGTCGCGCCCGCGGGAACCGGCAGGCCATCGACCCGCTGGCGCATCCGCATCACCTCGCCCTCCATGGTCATTCCGTGGACCTGCACCACCTCCGCGAAATCCGCCCGCCCGCCGGTCAGGCGATCCGCCACCGGCCCCGGATTGGTGATCGTCAGATAACCGGACACCACCGGCGCACCGGGCATCGGCGCGCGGATGCAAGCGTCCGAGATCCGCAGATCCTGCGCCATCACGCAACCGGGCGCGCAGAGCGCCGCGCAAAGCAAAACGGTTTTCATGAACGGCTCCGCGCCGCGGCCTCAGCGAAACAGCACCAGCGCGCCCGGCGACCACGCAACCCGGATGCGCGAGCCCACGTCCAGAACCGGTCGCCCGAACACATTGCGCATCGAGATCCGCACCGGCGCCGATACTCCGTCGAGCCTGATGTCATAATAGGTCATGTCGCCGTAATAGACGACCTCGTCGATGACACCGGGCGCCTCGCGGTCGGATGCGGTCTGCCCTTCATACAGCAGCGTCAGCGTTTCGGGCCGGAAGCCCACCGTCGCTTCCCCGCCCGAGGTCTGCGCCGCGACCTGATCCGGCGTGACCTCCAACGGGCCCAGCCCCGGCACCTCCAGCGCCACATGGCTGTCGCTTTCCGCCGTCACCCGCGCGGGCAGGAAGTTCATCACCCCGATGAAATTCGCCACCCGGCGCGAATTCGGATGGCGGTAGAGCGTCTCGGGATCGGCAAGCTGGGCGATCTCGCCGTCGAACATCACGGCGATCCGGTCGGACATGACCAGCGCCTCTTCCTGATCGTGGGTGACCAGCACGAAGGTGATGCCCAGCTCGCGCTGCAGCTTGATCAGCTCGACCTGCATCTGTTCGCGGATTTTCTTGTCCAGCGCCGACATCGGTTCATCGAGCAGCAGCACCTTGGGTTTGAGGATCAGCGCCCGCGCCAGCGCCACCCGCTGCCGCTGCCCGCCCGACATCGCATGGGCGGCGCGCGGCCCGTACCCCTTGAGGCCCACCAGTTCCAGCGCCTCCTCGACCGCGCGGGCCTTTTCCGCGGAGGATCGCGGATCGCGGCGCAGGCCAAAGCCGACATTCTCCGCCACCGTCAGATGCGGAAAGATCGCATAGCTCTGGAACACCATGTTGGTCGGCCGCTTGTTCGCCGGCACGTTCGACATGTCCTTGCCGTCGATCAGCACCGCGCCCGAGGAAATATCCTCGAACCCCGCGATCGTGCGCAACAGCGTGGTCTTGCCGCAGCCCGAGGGGCCGAGCAGCGAGAAAAACTCGCCCGCCCGGATCTCGGCGCTGATGCCGCGCAGGGCATGGTAATCGCCGTAATATTTCTGCACCTCGCGGAATTCGATCATCGTCGGACGGTCGCTGGCGGTCTTGATGGTCACAGGAAGCCTCCGGTATCCTTGGCGCCGGTCTTCGCGATGCCGCGGCGGCGGGCATATTCGGCAATGGTCAAAAGCACGATCGAGGCGATCACGAGGCAGGTGCCAAGGGCCATGATCATCGGGATCTGCTTGGGGAATCTGAGCTGCGAGAAGATATAGGTGGGCAGCGTCACCTGTTCCCCCGCAAGGAAGAAGGCGATGATGAATTCATCGAGCGAAATGGTGAAGGCCATCAGCATCGACGACACGATCCCCGGCAGAACCAGCGGCAGGGTGATCAGCCGGAAGGTGGACCATTTCGTCTCGCCCAGATCATAGGCCGCCTCTTCCAGCGATTTGTCGAGCGAGGAAAACGCCGCGTTCAGCACCGCGATCGCATAGGGCGTCGCCGCCAGCACATGGCCAAGGATCACGGTGAAGATCGACAGCGGCACCCCGATCCCCAGCAGCACGATCAGCAGCGACACCGCCACGATGATCTCGGGCAATACCAGCGGCAGCATGATCAGCCCCATGATCCCCGGCTTGCCCGGAAACCTGTAACGGGTCGAGGCGCGCGCCGCGAAAATGCCAAGCGTCGTGGCAAAGATCGCCGTCGACACCGCGATGATCAGCGAATTGCGCAGCGCCTGCCCCAGCGTCGCATTGCTGAACAGCTGGTCGAACCAGTGCAGCGTGAACCCCTTGAGCGGGAAGGCGATGATCGTTCCGGAATTGAAGGCGAAGATCGGCAAAAGCACGATCGGCGCATAGAGGAAGATCAGATAGGCGAAGGCGAACAGGCGCAGCCCCGGAGATTTCATTTGGGCCCCCGCAGAAAGCGCCGGTTGAGGAACAGGAACACCAGCGCGATCACCGCCACCACCAGCATCGAGCTGACCGCGATGGCCGATCCCAAAGGCTTGTTGTCGATCTTGAGCATGTTCTGCTGGATCATGTTCGCCACCATCGGCAACTTGCCGCCGCCGATCAGTTCGGGCGTCACATAGTCGCCGATGGTCGGGATGAAGACGATCATCACCGCGCCCACGACACCCGGCATCGCCAGCGGCAGCGTCACCCGCCAGAAGGTCATGAACGGGCTCTCCCCCAGATCGCGCCCGGCCTCGAGGAAGCTGCGGTCGATCTTTTCCAGACTGACGAAGATCGGCAGGATCGCGAAGGGTGCATAGGCATGGGCCAGCGTCACCGTGATCGCGCCCACCGAATTGAGCATCTGCAACGGCTGATCGACAATGCCGAGCCCGGTCAGGATCGAATTGATGACCCCGTTGTAGTTCAGGATCACCTTCCACTGGAACACCCGGATCAGATACGAGGTCCAGAACGGGATGGTGATCAGGAACAGCCACAGCGACTTCTTCTGCGCCGGCACCACGAAAGAGATGAAATAGGCGATCGGAAAGGCCAGAACCACCGTCACCAGCGTCACCAGCATCGACACCAGCACGGAGCGGAACAGAATCGCCTGAAAGATCGGGTCGGTCCAGGCCTGTATGTAGTTCTCGAAGGTGAACTCGTGGATCACCTCCAGATAACCGTCCTTGAAGAAGGAATAGGCGACGATCATCCCCAGAGGCGCCGCCAGCATCAGGATCGCGTAGATCAGCGTCGGGCTGACCATCACATAGCCGTTGAACGCTTCGGATTGCTTCAGGCGCTTCCAAGGCGATGCCGACATGCCCACAGGTCCCTCTTCCCGTCCCGGTCCGCGCCTCGGCGCTTGCGGTCACGCTTGCACAAGGCACCGGCGGTGAAAAGGGGGGCATCGCGCCGCTTCGTGGAAATTCCGGGCGATGGCCTAAAATTTCACCGCTCCCCCCGAAGATACCCCGGGCACGCGCGCGCCCTGATCCCGTGCACCCCTCCGGAACAACGCAACGCACCACACGCCCGCTTTCCGCATCCGTGCCGGGAGCAGGTTCAAAAGCCGCAGGAAGCGACTTTCCTTTCGTGTTTCCATAAATATCCCGGGATGAGGCGGATCAGACATTCTTCCAGTGGAAGAATGTCCCGCCGAATGCGCCAAAGGCGCGAGGGGGCTGGCCCCCTGCCGCCCTATCCGCCGGAACCGTCAGACCGGCAGATCTCCCGGCGGATTGTTCAGCAGGCGCGTCAGCCGCCCGATGGCGCGCTGGAACCGTTCCTCGGTCACGCCGCCGGCCAGCGCGATGCGCACCGCATTCGGCGCATGGCCGTCCTGCAGGACATATTCATCGGCCGAGCGCAGCAGCACCCCTTCCGATTCCGCCATCCGCGCGAAGGTCGAGGCGCGCCACCCCGTGGGCAGCCGCAGCCAGACGAAGCTCAGCCCCTCCTGCCAGCTCAGGTCCTGATTGCCGAAGGCCTGCACGACCATCTGCAACCGCCGCGCCATCTCGGCCTGCGCCGCATGGCGCAGCCGCATCGCCTCGCCCGAGCGGAACAGCCGCGTGACGATATCCGTCACCGGGCGCGGCAGGCCGAAATAGCTGTGCTGCGCGGTCAGGCGCCCGGCCTCGCCCATGCCCTCGGGCGCGACGACGATGCCGAATCGCATTCCCGCCGAAATCGTCTTCGAGAGCGAGGTGACATGCCAGGTCCGCTCCGGCCCCAGCTTGCGCAAGCTTTCGACATTGGTGACGGGCGCGGTGTAGCAATCGTCCTCGATGATCTGCAGATCATGGCGGCGGGCGACATCGACGATGGCGCGGCGCCGTTCGGTCGACATGCGCGCGGTCGTCGGGTTCTGCGCATCGGGCGTGACGCAGACCATCTGCCCGCCGTATCGCCGGCAGGCCGCATCGAGCGCGGCGGGCACCATCCCCTCGCCGTCCAGCGCGACGGCCACCACCTCGGCCCGGTTCAGCCGCGCGGCATGGCGAAAGCCCGGATAGGCCAGTTCCTCGCAGAAGACCACCGGCCGGTCGCCGCGCAGGCAGCATTGCATCACGATGTTGATGCCGTTCTGCCCGCCGAGCGTCAGCACCAGATCATCCGCGGTGATCTGCTGGTAGATCGCGCAGTCGCGGAACCATTCGATTACCGCCTCGCGGCAAAAGAGATCGCGCCGCAGCCCCGGATATTCCAGATACTGCTGACCCAGTTCCGCCGTCGCCTCGGCCATCGCGGTTTTCAGCGCCGCGACCTGACCCACATCCGGAAGCTGCGGCGAGCGCAGATCGACCACGCCGTCGTCATCCTCGGGATCCGTCATCGGCTGGCGATACAGCGGCTCGGTCGGGCCAAGGCGGCGCGATTGTGTTGATACAAACGTCCCGCGCCCCACAGCGGCTTCCAGCAGCCCTTCCTGTGTCGCGATCTGATAGGCGCGCGCCACCGTTCCGGGCGTAACCCCAAGTTTCCACGCCAAATCCCGAACTGTCGGCAGCCGCGACCCCGGCGAAAGATCACCCCGCCGCACCCCGTCGCGCAGCGCCCGGACCAGTGACAAATACTTCGGCCCACTGATCTGCGACAGGTCTGGTTTCCAACTTGTATCAGTCACAATGTTTCTCTGGCCCCGATTGTGTTACTTGATTTACAAATACATTAAATCAGAACACGGATTGTATCAATACGCAAAGGTGCCCTATGTCCACGGTTTCGCTGCAACGTCTGACCCTTCACGCCTGGAACGCCGTCAGCCTTCCCGGCCGGATCCTGACCTGGATGGCTGTCCGCCGCAGCCGCATCGCGCTGGACCATCTGGATGCGCGTCTTCTGGACGATATTGGCATATCGTCGGCGCAGGCCAAGGCCGAAACGCAGCGTCCGTTCTGGGATTTCTGAGATAGGTGCCGCAGTCCCCTGTCGGCCCTCTTCCTGGCCGGGTGCTTGCACCCGGCTTCTTTTTTCCCCCGGACCGGTGGATCAGCCGCTGACCGCCTCAATGGTGATCGCGCGCTTGCGCAGTTCCGCATACAATGCGGGCAGCACCCGCACCTCGCGCGCGGCATGTGCCAGCGCCTCGTCCAACTGCGCCTCGGTGCGGAAACCGCTGACCCGCAGGACCTTGCGGTGCATGACGCCATCGTCATAGACGATCTCGACCGCGCCCTGCCGCCTGCGCAGGCCAAGCAGGTCGAATCCCCCTGCGGAGGCTCTGTATCCCGTTCTCATGATTTTACTGCCCGGATTCGGTTATGTTTTTATCCGGTAGTGTTGCGCGCATCCGGCGAAAGCCGTCAAGACACGGCCCCGTGAAGGCGATAGCCCCCGCGATCAGGCGGCGTGGGCGCCCGCGGCCAGCTCGCGCACCCGCGCCAGCACATCGGCGACGGGCCGCCCCTCGCCGATCAGCTTGACGATGGCCGAGCCGATCACGCAGCCATCCGCGATGCCCGCGATGGTGCGCGCCGCCTCGGGCGAACTGATGCCGAAACCGACGACGACGGGCAGATCGGTCTTCGCCTTGATCCGCGCGACCTCGGGCGCGACGGCACTGGCATCGGCCGCCTGCGCGCCGGTGATCCCGGTGACGGAAACGTAATAGACGAAGCCCGAGGTATTCTGCAGCACCTTCGGCAGGCGGTGATCGTCGGTGGTCGGCGTGGCCAGCCGGATGAAGTTGATCCCCGCCGCCTGCGCGGGCAGGCACAGCTCGACATCCTCCTCGGGCGGCAGGTCTACGACGATCAGCCCGTCGATCCCGGCAGCGACCGCATCCTTGAGGAACCGCTCCACCCCGCGCGAATAGATCGGATTGTAATAGCCCATCATCACCACCGGCGTCACCTGATCGCCCTTGCGGAATTCGGCCACCATGTCGAGCGTCTGCTGCAACGTCTGGTGATGCTCCAGCGCGCGCTGCCCGGCGTGCTGGATCGTCGGGCCGTCGGCCATCGGATCGGTGAAGGGCATGCCCAGCTCGATCACGTCGACGCCCGCTTCCGGCATCCCCTTCATCACCGCGAGAGACGTTTCGATATCCGGATCGCCCGCCATCAGATAGGCCACGAAGGCTTTCTTCCCCTCCGCCTTCAGGGCGGCGAATTTCGCGTCGATCCGGGTCATGTCGTCTTCCTCTCTGCTGCGCACGGTGTGCGACAGGAGAAAGGGAAAATCAATGGTCCATCACGCCCTCGCCGGCCCCGACAGCATCCAGTGCGTGCCGAAGCGATCCCGGAGCATGCCAAAGCCGCTGGCCCAGAACGTCTCGGCGAACGGCACAAGGATCGCGCCCCCCTCGATCAGGCCATCGAACGCCTCCTGCGCGGCAGTGACCGAGGCGAAGCCCACATGCACGGCAACCGAGGCCTGCGGCGGCGTCTCAACCCCCGGCGGATAGTCGGACGCCATCAGCAGACCGTCGCCCAGACGGAAATTCGCGTGCATCACCAGATTGGGCGGGATCGCCGCGCCGCCGCCCGGCATGTCCTCGGGGAAATCCTCGGGCGGGGCTTCGGAATAGCGCATCAGCACCGGCTCCGAGCCGCCGAACACCCGGCAATACAGATCCATCGCCTCGGCGCAGGTGCCGGGGAACAGCAGATAGGGCGTGAAGGTCATCCGGTTCCTCCTCCCGGTTTGTCCAAAGCTAGTCCGCGCGGCCCGGCGGGAAAGCCCCGGGTTGCGCGCGGGCAGCCTTCCGCCTATGAAGCGGCGAGATCGCGACAGGAGTGGGACATGGGTTTCAGAATGGGGATCGTCGGCCTGCCGAATGTCGGCAAATCGACGCTGTTCAATGCGCTGACGAAGACCGCCGCCGCGCAGGCCGCGAATTTTCCCTTCTGCACGATCGAGCCGAACGTCGGCGAGGTCGCGGTGCCCGATCCGCGGCTCGACAAGCTCGCCGAGATCGCCGGCTCGAAGCAGATCATCCCGACGCGGATGACCTTTGTCGACATCGCGGGGCTGGTCAAGGGCGCCTCCAAGGGCGAGGGTCTGGGCAACCAGTTCCTTGCGAACATCCGCGAGACCGATGCCATCGCCCATGTGCTGCGCTGTTTCGAGGATGACGACATCACCCATGTCGAGGGCCGCGTCGATCCCGTGGCGGATGCCGAGACGATCGAGACCGAGCTGATGATCGCCGACATGGAATCGATCGAAAAGCGGCTCCAGACCATCGCCCGCAAGGTGAAGGGCGGCGACAAGGACGCGCTCGATCAGGAACGGCTGATGAAGACCGCGCTGGCGGCGCTGGAAAACGGCAAGCCCGCGCGCACCGTGCAGGTGGCCGAGGACGACCGCAAGCAATGGGCGATGCTGCAGCTGTTGACCGCGAAGCCGGTTCTGTATGTCTGCAACGTCGAGGAAGCCTCGGCCGCGACGGGCAACAGCAAGTCGCAGGCCGTGGCGAAGATGGCCGCCGAACAGCATGCCGGGATCGTCGTCATCTCGGCGAAGATCGAGGAAGATATCTCGCAGCTCGACCCCGAGGAGGCGACGATGTTCCTTGAGGAACTCGGCCTGCACGAGGCGGGCCTCGACCGGCTGATCCGCGCGGGATACGAGCTGCTGGGGCTGGAAACCTATTTCACCGTCGGGCCGAAAGAGGCGCGCGCCTGGACCATCCGCAAGGGCACCCTTGCCCCGCAGGCGGCGGGCGTGATCCACGGCGATTTCGAGCGTGGCTTCATCCGCGCCGAAACCATCGCCTATGACGATTACATCGCCGGCAAGGGCGAGGCGGGCGCCAAGGAAGCGGGCAAGTTCCGCGTCGAGGGCAAGACCTACGAAGTGCAGGACGGCGACGTGCTGCATTTCCTGTTCAACGCCTGATCCGCGGAATCCGCCGTCGTTCAGACCCCTGTCCGCGCGACGGGGGCGGCCAAAGCAGGGGGCCAGCCCCCTCTTGGCCTGCGGCCAATTCACCCCCGGGATATTTATGGAAACACGAAAGGGAAAGCCGCGCGGCCGCGCGGATCCGGGGCTTGCGAAGACCTGCCGTCCCGGGCGATAGAGGGAAAGGACATGACAGGAGGGACCTGATGGCTCCGAAATTCGGCACCAGCGGCCTGCGCGGCCTTGTGGTGGAACTTACCCCCGAACTGGTGGCGGATTACACCCGCGCCTTCATCCGCGCCTGCCCGACCGGCGGCACGGTCATGGTCGGACAGGATTATCGCCCCTCCTCCCCCGACATCGCCGAAGTGGTGCTGCGCACCATCGCGGCCGAGGGGATCACCGCGGTCGATCTGGGCACGCTGCCGACGCCCGCGCTGGCACTGGCCAGCCTGACCGCCGGTGCGGCGGCGATCATGGTGACGGGCAGTCATATCCCCGCCGACCGCAACGGGCTGAAATTCTACGTGCCGACGGGCGAGATCACCAAGCATGACGAGGGAGCGATCCTGTCCGCCCTCGGCCAGCCGCCCGCCGAAACCGCTCCCGGCCGGATCGAGGTCCGCGCCGACGCGGGCGCGCGCTATGTGGAGCGCTACACCACGGCCTTCGGCGATGCGGCGCTGGCGGGGCTGCGGATCGGGGTTTACGAACACAGCTCGGTCGCGCGCGAGATCCTGAAGGAAACGCTGACCGCGCTTGGCGCGACGGTGGTGCCGCTCGGCTTTTCCGACACCTTCATCCCGGTGGATACCGAGGCGGTCGATCCCGAGACCCGGGCGCTGTTCCGCGGCTGGTGCGCGGAACATGGGCTCGACGCGCTGGTGTCGACCGATGGGGATGCCGACCGGCCGATGGTCACCGATGCCTCGGGCGAGGTGATTCCGGGCGATATCCTTGGCGCGCTGACCTCGCGCAGCTTGGGCGCGCGGGTGCTTTGCGTGCCGGTTTCGGCGAACAGCATGATCCGGCAGATGCCCGATTTCGAACGGATCGTGGCGACGAAGATCGGCTCGCCCTTCGTGATCGCGGCGATGGAGGCGCAGCTTGCCGCCGATCCGACCGCGCGCGTCGCGGGTTACGAACCGAACGGCGGCTATCTGCTGGGCTTCACCGCGCAGGGGCCGGCGGGACTGATGGCGCCGCTGATGACGCGCGACTGCCTGTTGCCGATCATCGCGCCGCTGGCGGCGGCGAAGGCCGCGGGCCTGAGCCTTGCCGATCTGGTCGCCGCGCTGCCGCCGCGCTTCACCGCCGCCGACCGGCTGACGGAAATCCCGACCGAGAACGCCAAGGACTTCATCGCCACGCTGAGGGATGACCCCGGCCCGCGCGACGCCTTTTTCGCGGCGACGGGCAGGATCACCTCGGTCGATCTGACGGATGGGCTGCGGCTGAGCTTCGCCGACGGCACCGTGGTGCATCTGCGCCCCTCCGGCAATGCGCCGGAGTTCCGCTGCTATGTCGAGGCGGACAGCAAGCAGGCGGCGGCCGAGGTGCTGGCGCTGTATCTGGACAAGCTCGCGGCCCGGCTGCGCTGAGCCTTGCGACCGCCTAGCGGCGGTCGCCCTCTTCTTCCCCGTCATTGTCCGACAGCGGAACGGAAACCTTGTCCGGCGCGGGTTCCTCGGCCGGTTCCGCTTCGGGTTCCGGTTCCGCCTTGGGGGCTTCGGTCTCCGGATGCGCCAGGGCGCGGGCCAGCGTTTCCGGGTTGCGCAGCCACAGGTCCCGCTGCGCGAAGGGAATCTCGATCCCCTCCTTCGCGAAGCGTTCGACGATCTGGTGCAGCATCTCCGACTTGACCGAGCCGCCGAAATTCACGTCCGACAGCACCGCGTAGATGGCAAAGTTCAGGCTGTCGGCGCCCAGATCGGTGAACTGCACCGCCGGACCCGGGTTCATCATCACCAGCGGGTGCCCCTCGGCGATTTCCTTGAGGATGGTGATCACCTTGCGCGTATCGGTGCCATAGGCCACGCCGACCTTGATGACCACGCGCCCATGCTTGTTCGTGCGGGTCATGTTGGTGACGGACCCGGTGATCAGCGAGGCGTTCGGGATCACCACCTCCGACCTGTCGAAGGTCTCGATCCGGGTCGAGCGGACCGAGATCGACTTCACGATCCCCTGCTGGCCGCCCACCTCGATCCAGTCGCCTTCGGAGACCGGGCGCTCGACCAGCAGGATGATGCCGGAGACGAAGTTCTGCACGATCGTCTGAAGGCCGAAACCGACGCCGACGGACAGCGCACCGGCGACGATGGCGAGCGAGCTGAGGTTGATCCCGGCGATGGAAATCGCCAGCACCGCGGCCAGGAAGATGCCGATATAGCCCGCACCCGAGACGATGGCATTCTGCCCGCCGCGATCCAGCCGCGTCTTGGGCAGGATGGTCGAGCGCAGCGCGCCCTGCAACATCCGGGTGATCATGTAGCCGATGACGAAGACCACGGCGAAAGCCAGGAACGACCCGGGCGAGATCCGCACCCCGCCGACCGGGAACCCGTCAAGGAACCGCGCCCAAAGCTCGGTCAGTTCCTCGGGCCGCGCGCCCCAGACCAGCGCGATGACCGGCAGCGACAGAAGACCCAGCACCACGCCGAACAGGATCGGGGCCAGCGCCTCGCCCTTGTTGTCCTCGCTGTGGGTGAGGACGGCGTAGATATCGGTGACATAGGCCTGCAGCACGGCGATGGTGGCGATCACCCCCAGCGTCACGATCGTCGGCCAGAGCAGCGCATTCGCCGCCGCGACATAGCCGATCAGACCCAGCACCGGGCTGACCACGCCGATCACGATCAGCAGCGTCGCCGTCCATCTGAGCAGGTTCTGCCGGAAGGCGGCCGCGTCGTCCTGCGACTGCATGATCGCCAGCTGATGGCGCATCAGCTGCCCCATGCGGAACAGCGCGAGCCCGGCCACGATCAGCAGCGGCAGTTGCAGCACGGCCAGCGACGCCTCGGCGTTCTCGGCGATCTCCGAGGCCTTTTCCGCGCCGACCCGCCCCGCGCCGCCCAGATAGTTCTCCGCCCGCGGCGAGATCCAGTGTTCCAGCAGGTATTGCAGCGCGAGCATGAAGCTCATCATCGCGGTGTGGACACGCCCCTCGGCCCGGCCGTCGTCGGTGAAGCCAAGCACGCTCGGCGTTTCGGAATTGATCGGAAAGATGCGCGCCCCAAGCCACCACGCCGCCGTCACCACCAAGAGCACCAGCGGCAGTTCCTGGAAGAAGGCCGTCATGATCGGGCCGAGCATCGTCGTCAGCTTCAGCGCGTTGGTCAGCAAAAGCGCACCGACGACCGGCAGCGCCACCTGCCCGAGCGAGACGAACCCGGTGACCAGTCCGCGCCCGCGCAGCGCCGTCTTTTGCGTCATCCAGCGCGCGACCCACATCATCCAGCGGCTGCCGCGCAGCATCAGCACCGCCGAGGCCAGCACCAGCGCCGCGATCAGCGGGGCGTTTTCGCGCAGGTTGTTGTAGGTCGCGGATTGCATCAGGCGCCAGCGCGTCTCGTCCGAGATCCACTTGCCCATCCAGCCGAGCATGGATCCCGCCGTCGCCCAGTTGTGCGGATTGAACACCGAAGGCGAGATGCGCAGGAGCTTGTCGGCCTGCCGTTCGCGCACGATCTTGTCGATGCCGCGGATGATGCCGTCGGCGCGGCTTGCCGCCTCGCCGGCCGTGATGCCGGGGGCCTGCAGCTTGGCCAGCCCCTCGTTCAGCGTCTTGCGGCGTTCGGCGATGGCCGGATCCTCGGTCGCGCCTTCGGCCGGCGGATCGCCAAGCGCCGCGATCTGGTTCTTGGCCGCCGCGATCTGGTCGCTGTTGATGCTCTGCGCCTCGGTGAACTCGCTGCGCCATTTCACCATGTCGGCGCGGACCGTGGACAGCCGCGTATCCGTCGCGGTGCCGTCGGCGACCAGCGCCTCGGCACTTTCGGCGGCTTTCGTCCAGGCGTCGTAGTCGGGGGCCTGTATGTCCTGTGCGGAAAGCGGAAACGCGAGCAGGAGCGCAACAGCAAGACTGCGCAGGATAGTCAGGATCATCCTTCAAACACCTCCGGAACGGGCCGCGCCGGACGGTCCATCCATTCCGGAACCGGCAACCCTTTCGCCTTCAGAAACTCAGGGTTGAACAATTTGGACTGGTAGCGGTTCCCGTAATCACACAGGACCGTGACGATCACATGCCCCGGCCCCATGTCGCGCGCCATGTGGATCGCCCCCGCGACATTGATGCCCGAGGACCCGCCGACGCACAGCCCTTCATCGGACAAAAGGTCGAAGACCACGGGCAGCGCCTCGCTGTCGTGGATGTTGTAGCTCATGTCCGGGGTGAAGCCTTCGAGGTTCTTGGTGATGCGCCCCTGCCCGATGCCCTCGGTGATCGAGGAGCCTTCGGATTTCAGCGCGCCGTGGGCGTAATAGTTGTGGATGGCCGAACCGTCGGGATCGGCAAGGCCGATCTTGACCCCCTTCGGCTGCAACGCCATGCCGGCGCCCGCAAAGGTGCCGCCGGAACCGACCGAGCAGATGAACCCGTCGACCTTGCCCTGCGTCTGGTCCCAGATCTCGGGGCCGGTGGTCTGGATATGGGCTTCGCGATTCGCCACGTTGTCGAACTGGTTCGCCCAGATCACGCCGTTCGGATCGGTCTTCGCCAATGCCTCGGCCAGACGCTGCGAATAGCGCACGTAGTTGTTCGGGTTGGAATAGGGCGCGGCGGGGACCTGCACCAGCTCGGCCCCGGCAAGGCGCAGCATGTCCTTCTTTTCCTGGCTCTGCGTTTCCGGAATCACGATGACCGAGCGGAACCCCATCGAGGCGCCGACCAGCGCCAGCCCGATGCCGGTATTGCCGGCCGTGCCCTCGACGATGGTGCCACCGGGCTTGAGCTGCCCCCTGGCGATCGCGTCGCGGATGATGAACAGGGCGGCGCGATCCTTGACCGACTGACCCGGATTCATGAACTCGGCCTTGCCGAGGATCTCGCAGCCGGTCAGCTCGGACGCCTTTTTCAGCCGGATCAGCGGCGTGTTGCCCACGGCCGCGGCCAGATCCTTGCAGATGGTCATGTGCCCCTCCATCGAATTGCGCATTTGCCCCCATGACTAGGCCGCAAAAGGCCCGTCCTCAACCCCCGTCGCGCGATCCCGGCGCGTGCAGGCCGACTTCGGCGCGCAAACCGGGGCGCAACCGTTCAAGCCACAGCGCAAGGACCAGAAGCGGGCCGTTGTCCGCCTCGCCGCGCTCGATCATCTCCATCAGCCGCGCGAAGGGGATCAGGTGGGGGCGGATATCCTCGCCCTCTTCGGGCAGGCCGCCGGGCCGGGCGGAGCCGTCCGACAGATCGGCGAGCCCGACGAAGCAATACAGATATTCGGTCTTGGCCCCCGGCGAGGGGTAGAAATGCGGCGCCTCCAACAGGCGCGAGATCGACAGCCCCGCCTCTTCCCCCGCCTCGCGCAGCGCCGCCTCGGCCGGGGTTTCACCAGGATCGACCCGCCCCGCGACGGGTTCGAGCGACCATGGATTCGCATCCCCCCGCGCGAAAGGCCCGGCGCGGAACTGTTCGACCAGCAGCACCCGGTCCAGCACCGGGTCGTAGGGCAAAACCACCGTCGCATCGCCGGAGACAAAGGCCGCGCGCGGCAGCGGCCGGCTCATCTTGCCCGCAAAGGTGCGGTAGCGCAGGACGTAATCCTCGACCGCGAAGAAATGCGCGTAGCCCGTGTGCATCGAGTCGACGACCACATCGCCCGGCTCGGGCGTGCGGCGCAGTCCGTCCGGATGCGGCACGGCGGCGCGCAGCCGCGATGCCGCCCGCACGAGGATCATCGGATAGCGCGTCACCGCATCCGCCTGCGGCACCACCCCGCGCAACGCCATGTATTCGCGCGCGGCCAGCGGCACGATGCGGCCCCATTTCCGCTCCCACGCCGCGAAATCCCACGCACCATCGGGCGCCATGTGGCCCGGTTCGGGCAGGTAGACCTGCGCCGCGACCTCGCGCCCGTCGGCGAGCGTCACGGTCCGTTCCACCCGCTGATAGCCCGCCTCGTAGAAATCCAGCCGCGCCTCGTCCCCCGGCGAAAGCCGCAGCACCTGCCCCCGCACCTGCCCGCCCTCGGCCGGGACCAGCACGGGAAATGTCAGCGCATGTCCGTGGTCATCCTGCGCATTCCGGGTCGCGTATCCCGCAAGCGTGGCGGTTTCCGTTTCCGCCTCATGGCCGAGAACCTCGGCCAGAAGCGGCGCATGGCACAACGTGCCGTAGAAAAAATGCAGTCTGTCCAATCGTCCGCCTGTTCATCCCTGCATCGACCCGGGGAGGAGGGCCAAGGCGCGCGCCAGCCGGGATGCGACCGCCCGCGCAGGCCGCTCAGCGTCGTCGCCGGGCGGCCCGGTTGCTGACGATAGCCGAAAGCGTCCCGCCCAGAAAGAGCACGATCCCCAATTCGGGCCGCGCAAGCTCCGCCGCCACGCCCACCGCGCGGAACAGGAAGTCGGTCAGCATGGCCTCGAACCCGCGATAAAGCCCGCGTCCCGCCAACCGCGTCACCGCCTGCAAGGCCGGGAAGGTCACCAGCGACAGACCGACCCATCCGGCCCCCGTCAGCCCGCGCACCAGACGCCGGCGCGGCGACATGTCCAGACCGACCAGATACCAGCCGACCAGCACCCCGGTTCCCGCCGCGACGATGCCGGCGGCCGGCCCCGGCCCGATCATGCCCGCCAGCGCCCCCGCCCCGCCCATCGTCACCGCCGCCACCGCGCGCACGCCATCCGGCTGCGCCGTGCCGCGCCTGTTGAACACGAGCCTGACCATGCGCCCTCCGATTCACATCGGCGGAGCCTGCCGCATCATTATGGCCGAATTGCAGAGGGATAGGGCTTTGACTGCGCCGCCCCCGCGTGCAAACCTGAAACAGGGCCCGAGTCCGCCCCGGAAAGAAGCTGTCCCGATGACCAGATTGATCGTAGCCGATGCAGCCATGCGCAACCTGCTGGCGAAACGCGAGGATGCCCACAAATACGTCTACGGGCATGCGCTCGTGCTGTCGGGCGGGCCGGGCAAGGGCGGCGCCGCGCGGCTGGCGGCGCGGGCGGCGCTTCGGGTCGGCGCGGGGCTGGTGACGGTGGCCGCGCCACAGCCGGCGATCGCGGAACATGCCGCGCAACTGAATGCGGTGATGCTGACGCCCCTGCCCGATTCCTACAGCCTGCGCGGGATGCTGACGCAGGACAAAAGGCTGAACGCGCTGCTGCTCGGCCCCGGAATGGGCATCAACCGCGCGCGGGAAATGGTGCCCGCCGCGCTCTGGGCCGAACGGGCGACGGTTCTGGACGCCGACGCGATCACCGCCTTCGCGGAAAACCCGGTGCAGCTGTTCGGCATGCTGCACGACAAGGTGGTGCTGACCCCGCATATGGGCGAATTCGGCCGGCTGTTCCCGGATCTGGCGCAGGCGGCAAAGGACGGCAGCCTGACCCATGTCGAGGCCACCCGCCACGCCGCCGACCGCGCCGGATGCACGGTGCTGCTGAAGGGTGCGGAAACCGCGATCGCGGCGCCGACGGGGGAAACCGCGCTCCACCGCGCGGTGGGGTCGACGGCGGCGCCGTGGCTGGCGACGGCGGGCTCGGGCGATGTTCTGTCGGGGATCGTGACGGGGCTGCTCGCGCGTGGCCTTTCCCCATTCGAGGCGGCCGGGACCGGCGCCTGGCTGCATGCCGCCGCCGCCCGCGCCTACGGCCCCGGCCTGATTTCAGAAGACCTGCCCGAAATGTTGCCGCGGGTCTTCGCCGATCTGGGCCTGTAGGCCGTTTCAGGGCCGTTTATCCCTTTTTCAGGGGAACGCGCGCCTGTATACGGTCGGGACGATTTGGATGCGCACCCATCGGGTGACAATAGCGGAGGCACGCATGGCAGGCTCGGTGAACAAGGTGATCATCGTAGGCAATCTCGGACGGGATCCGGAGGTGCGCAGCTTCCCGAGCGGAGGCAAGGTCTGCAACCTGCGGATCGCCACCTCCGAGACCTGGCGCGACAAGCAGTCGGGCGAGCGCAAGGAACGCACCGAATGGCATTCCGTCGCGATCTACAACGAGAACCTCGTGAAGATCGCCGAGCAATATCTGCGCAAGGGCTCCAAGGTCTATGTCGAGGGGCAGCTCGAAACCCGCAAATGGCAGGATCAGTCGGGTGCCGACCGCTACACCACCGAGATCGCGCTGCGCCCCTTCCGCGGCGAGCTGACGCTGCTTGACGGCCGCGATGGCGGATCGTCCTCGGGCGGGCGGTCCTCGGGCGGATATGACGACAGCGCGCCGTCCTACGGCGGCGGGTCGGACAGCTACGGCGGATCGCAGCAGGGCGGCGGCGGCCGGTCCGGCGGCATGGACGACGACATCCCGTTCTGAGGCGGCAGGCCAACAGCGGATCTTGCAGAACGATCCACGAATGGGAAACAGACAGGGCCGGTCGCTTTACGCGACCGGCCCTTTCCCGTCCGGGGCGGCACATGGATTCCCCGGCGGAATCGCATGCGTAGCGAATCCTACATCTCCGATACCTGTTTTTCCGGCGCACAGCCTGCTGCGGGCGCACCGGAATTGCCGCATTGCAGAATCAAGGCCTCGGTCGATACCGCTAACACCGCCCGGAGCCTGCAGAATCGCGCCTCCTCCGGGCGGCCTCTCCGCCTGGGGTTTCAGTGATTATCCATTGAAATCAATGCACAACGCCAAATTCTTCGACCCTGCAAAAGCGACAGGCAGCCATGCATGAAGAACTGCTGACACCATTCGGCAAACGGGTTAAACGTAAAGGAAGAGGAGAGCGCAGGGACGTATCAGATGACCCCCCGACCCGCCGTGACATGGGCCGCCCGCTGCGGCGCAGCAACCGCGCAGAAGGCCGCCGGCCTTGTTGCGGGGCGTCTCCTCCATCGGTCCCGATTCCGCATCACGGCCCTGGAACATTCCGGCCCCTACGGTGGCGCGATGGCGGGCTTTCAACTTGAACTTGTAGGCCCCACGCCCTGCGACTATAAGCCGCACGGACAGGACGAACTAAGCGAGGAAGGGCAGCCATGACCCGTAAACTGCCTAGAAAAGTCGTCGATGCAGCAAGCACCCTGATCAGGGGACGCAGCAAGCCCGAAACCGCCAGACGCGACCTGCTGAACACTGCGGTGCCGCCCACGACGGTCACCACGCAGGTCTCGTGGCCCGCGCGGGCGGGGGCGGCGCGCAAGCCCGTCGACGTGCTGCTGATCGGCGGCGGCATCATGAGCTCGACCCTCGGCGTGCTGCTGCACGATCTGGAACCGGACTGGTCGATCGAGATGATCGAGCGGCTTGATGACGTCGCCGCCGAAAGCTCGAACGGCTGGAACAACGCCGGCACCGGCCATTCCGCGCTGTGCGAGCTGAACTACGCGCCGATGGACGACCACGGTGACGTGCACATCGAAAAAGCCGTCATGATCAACGAACGGTTTCAGGTCTCGCGCCAGTTCTGGACCTACCAGCTGTCGCGCGGCGTGCTGAACGATCCGCCGAGCTTCATCAACTCGACCCCGCATATGAGCCTCGTCTGGGGCGACGACAACGTCGACTATCTGCGCAAGCGGTTCGAGGCGCTGAAATCCTGTGCGCTCTTCGCGGGGATGGAATTCTCGACCGATCCGGAAAAGATCGCCGAATGGGCGCCCCTGACGATGGAGGGGCACGAACCCTCGCGCAAGGTCGCGGCCACCTGGTCGCCGCATGGCACCGACGTCAACTACGGCGAGATCACCCGTCAATATGTCACCTATCTGGCCGCGCAGCCGCAGTTCCGCCTGCATCTGTCGAGCGAGGTGCGTTCCATCCGCCGCAACGATGACGGCACCTGGCGCGTCAGCTATCAGAAGGGCGGCGCCGGCATGCAGGAGGTGGACGCCCGCTTCGTGTTCATCGGCGCGGGCGGCGGCGCGCTGCCTCTGTTGCAGGAGGCGGGCATTCCCGAGGCGCGCGATTATGCCGGCTTCCCGGTCGGCGGCTCGTTCCTCGTCTCCGAAAATCCCGATGTCGCCGGTCGCCACAAGGCCAAGGTCTATGGCCGGGCCGATGTCGGCGCGCCGCCGATGTCGGTGCCGCATCTGGACAGCCGCGTGCTGGACGGCAAGCATGTGGTGCTGTTCGGGCCGTTCGCGACCTTCTCGACCAAGTTCCTGAAAAACGGGTCTTATTTTGAGCTTCCCGCCTCTGTCACGCGGCGCAACCTGTGGCCGATGCTCAGCGTGGGGATGCACAATTTCGACCTCATCACCTATCTGGCCGGTCAGCTGATGCTGACCGACAAGGACCGGCTGGCCGCGCTGCGCAAGTTCTACCCGAACGCGCGGGCCGAGGACTGGCACCTGTGGCAGGCCGGACAGCGGGTGCAGGTGATCAAGCGCGACCCGGAAAAGGGTGGCGTTCTGAAACTCGGGACGGAAATCGTTTCTGCGCAGGACGGATCCATCGCCGCGCTTCTGGGCGCCTCACCCGGGGCCTCGACCGCCGCGCCGATCATGTTCGACCTGCTGGAGAAGGTCTTCCCCGAGCGGATCCAGACGCCGGAATGGCAGGAAAAGCTCCACCAGATCGTGCCGAGCTATGGCCGCAGGCTGAGCGAACATCCCGACCTGCTGGAATCGGAACTGCGCGCCACGGCGAAGGCTTTGCAGCTTTCGGTCAGCCCCGCCCAGCTGAAGATCGTGTCGAGCGAACGGATCGCCCCGCGCGGATCGCTGAGCGACATTTCCGACATCGCCATCTGACGGGGGGAGCCCTGCCCTTCCGGGCCGGGCCGAAGCTCCGGGACGCTTGACAGGATCTCCGCGAGACCGCATTCAGCGTCAGGCGCGGCCCCGAGGGTCGCGCGCAAGACCTGCCGCCGCGCCGATGCCGGATCGCATCGCGGAAACATTGCCAGACCCGTGAAGGCCAGACCCGTAAAGGATCGCCCATGACGCCAGAGGAACGGATCGCCGCCGCCGAACAGGCAACCGCGGATACGCAACTGGCGGCGGTGAAGCTCGTCACACGGATCATGGATGGCTACAAGACCCCGCCCGAGGCGCGCAAGCGGATTGCCCGGCTGCTGATTACCCTGTCCGCCAGCGCCCCGAACCAGGCCGAAGCGCAGCTTGCGCGCCTCGTCGCCGCCGCGCTGCGCAAGGACACCTGACCGCGATCCCTACCTGACGCAGAGGCTGCAGGATGTATGGCATCGTTGCGTTTCCGCCGGCCAGAACGAATGCGTCGAGAATAGGGCAAGGATCGGTTTCGGCTGGCCAGGCTCGCCAATTTCCGTCCATGCGGCGCGCCGCCAGCGCCCAAAACGCTGAGGATATTCCCTCCCCGAAATCATCTGCGGCGGCGTTCCCGGGCTCTTCCTCTGTCGCCCGTCGCATCCGGCCGAACGGACGGCGAAAGACAGCGCAACACATCTGACGCCATCTCCCGCGCTGGCTCCTTCGGATCGGGCAATCTGGCACTATCACCCAGGCCACGGCAGGCGCACCAATATGACAGAACCCCGTCAGGAGACGCGCCATGACTCTTTCCTTTTCCCAAAACGATCTGAGCCACGCGGTCGAGGCCGACCGCAACAACGTCTGGCACCACCTCAGCCAGCACAAGCAATATGAAACCGTCGATCCGCGCGTCTTCGTCGAAGGCAAGGGGATGCGGCTGTGGGATGCGACGGGGAAGGAATTCCTCGACGCCGTTTCGGGCGGGGTCTGGACGGTGAACGTCGGCTATGGCCGCGAAAGCATCGCCAATGTGATCCGCGACCAGCTCATCAAGCTGAACTACTGGGCGGGCGCCGGCGGCACGGTTCCGGGCGCGCTCTTCGCCGAAAAGCTGCTGACCAAGATGCCGGGGATGAGCCGCGTCTATTATTCCAACTCCGGCTCCGAGGCGAACGAGAAAGTCTACAAGATGGTGCGCCAGATCTCGGTGCGCCACTACAAGGGCAAGAAGAACAAGATCCTGTTCCGTGATCGGGACTATCACGGCACCACCATCGGGACGCTGGCCACCTCGGGTCAGGACCAGCGGGCGGAGCAATACGGGCCGTTCCCGGACGGCTTCGTGCGGGTGCCGCATTGCCTCGAATACCGCAAGCAGTGGGACGTGGAAAACTACGGCGAACGCGCGGCGGATGCGATCGAAGAGGTGATCCTGCGCGAAGGCCCGGACACCATCGGCGCGATCGTGCTTGAACCCGTCACCGCGGGCGGCGGCGTCATCACCCCGCCCGAGGGCTACTGGCAGCGCGTGCAGGAAATCTGCCGCAAATACGAGATCCTTCTGCATATCGACGAGGTCGTCTGCGGCGTCGGCCGCACCGGCACCTGGTTCGGCTACCAGAACTACGGGATCGAGCCGGATTTCGTCACCATGGCCAAGGGCGTCGCCTCGGGCTACGCGGCGATCTCCTGCACCGTGACGACCGAAAAGGTCTTCGACCTGTTCAAGGACGCGCCCGAAGACACGATGTCCTTCTTCCGCGACATCTCGACCTTCGGCGGCTGCACCGCGGGCCCCGCGGCGGCGCTGGAAAACCTGCGCATCATCGAGGATGAACAGCTTCTGGAAAACACCATCGCGATGGGCGACCGGCTGATGGACAATCTGACGACCCTGATGGACAAACATGCCGTTATCGGCGATGTCCGCGGCAAAGGACTGTTCTGCGGCGCAGAACTGGTCGCAGACCGCAAGACCCGCGAGCCGATGGACGAAAAGAAGGTCGCGGCCGTGGTCGCCGATGTAATGGGACAGGGCGTCATCATCGGCATGACCAACCGCTCGATCCCGAAATACAACAACACGCTCTGCCTCAGCCCGGCGCTGATCGCGAAGCCCGACGACATCGACCGCATCACCACTGCGATCGACGGCGCGCTGACCCGCGTTTTCGGCTAAACGGCATGCGCCATCGGCGCGTGCGCAGGATCTTGAACGCCCGCCTTGGCGGGCGTTCGCATTTTGGTTGCTCCGCAGGCCGCAGTCGGGCCAGATCGCGTCCATGCCGATTCCCGCCGAAGCCTTCTTCCTCGACCGCAACACCGGTATCCCCCTGCAGGCACAGCTGCGCCGGCAGATCATCGCCGGCGTGCTCGAAGGCCGCTTCCGCGCGGGCGAGAAACTGCCCTCCTCGCGCCATCTGGCCACTCATCTCGGCGTCGCGCGGGTCACGGTGGCGCAGGCCTTCGCCGAACTCGTCGCCACCGACTACCTGACCAGCCGCGACCGCTCCGGCCATTTCATCTCGGACCGGATCGAGCCGCTGCCCCCTACCCCGGATCCTTCCGCCGCCGGCCCCCGCTTCGACTGGTCGGCGCGGATCGACGGCCGGTTCCGCGCGACGGAACGCACCGACCGCATCGCGGACTGGCGCGGCTACCGTTATCCCTTCGTCTACGGTCAGGCGGATGCCGCGCTGGTCGACCATACCGCCTGGCGCGACTGCGCCGTCCGCGCGCTCGGGCGGCGCGAATTCATCCCCCTCACCAGCGACCTCTACGGCGAGGACGACCCCGAGCTGATCGACTACATCGCCCGGCAGATCCTGCCCCGGCGCGGCATCCGCGCGGGGGCCGACCGGATCCTGCTGACGCTTGGCGCGCAGAACGGGCTGTGGCTCGCGGCGCAGGTGCTGCTTGGCCCCGGACGCGCGGCGGCGATCGAGGATCCCTGCTACCCCGGCCTGCGCCAGATCCTTGCCCCCACCGGCGCGCGGGTGACGGCGGTTCCCGTGGATGCGGACGGGCTCGACCCCGACAGGCTGCCGCCCGGCCTTGCCGCCGTCTTCACCACCGCCAGCCATCA
Source organism: Paenirhodobacter populi (assembly GCF_004022215.1). Classification (GTDB taxonomy): domain Bacteria; phylum Pseudomonadota; class Alphaproteobacteria; order Rhodobacterales; family Rhodobacteraceae; genus Rhodobacter; species Rhodobacter populi. Next base: position 108,860 of record NZ_SAUZ01000001.1, on the reverse strand, counting down.
AAGCCCCACCGGCACCGCCATGCCGGACCTCCGTCGCCGCGCCCTGCTGGACCGCGCGCTCCGCGACGGCTTCGCGGTGATCGAGGATGACTACGAATTCGAGATGTCCTTCGCCGGCAGCCCCTCCCCCGCGCTCAAGGCGCGCGACGATGCGGGCGCGGTGATCCATGTCGGCTCGTTTTCCAAGACCGTGTTCCCCGGCCTGCGGCTCGGCTATATCGTCGCCGACCGCGAGGTGATCCGCGAGGCCCGCGCGCTCCGCGCGCTGGTGCTGCGCCATCCGCCCGGCGTGTTGCAGCGCACGCTCGCCTATTACCTCTCGCTCGGCCATTACGACGCGCAGATGGCCCGGATGCGCGTGGCCTACGCCCGGCGCCGCGCCGCGATGACCGAGGCGATGACCGCCCACGGCCTGATCCCCGCGGCGGAAACCGACCGCGGCGGGTCGAGCTTCTGGATGCGTCTGCCCGAAGGCGTCGTCTCGGCCCGCCTCGCCGCCGATCTGCGCGCGCAGGACGTGCTGATCGAACCCGGCGAGCCCTTCTTCGCCCATCCCCCGGACGGCGCGGGGTTCTGCCGGCTCGCCTATTCCTCGATCCCGGTCGAGCGCATCCCCGAGGGCATCGCCCGCATCGCCCGCGCGCTGAAGGCGTGACAAGCTCAAGGCGTGACAAGCCGCCCCGCCCGATCTAGAACCGCGCCAAAGGAGAATGCCATGCAACTCTGGGTCGGTCTGGGAAATCCCGGCGCGAAATATGCGGGCAACCGCCACAACATCGGCTTCATGGCCGTCGACCGGATCGCCGCGGATCACGGCTTCGGCCCATGGAAGGCGCGCTTTCAGGGGCAGGTGTCCGAGGGTCGCTTCGGCTCCGACCGGGTGATCCTGCTGAAGCCCGAGACCTTCATGAACCTCTCCGGCCAGTCGGTGCGGGCGGCGACGGATTTCTACAAGATCCCGGTCGAGGCCATCACCGTCTTTCACGACGAACTGGACATCGCGCCCTCGAAGATGCGGCTGAAGCACGGCGGCGGACATGCCGGCCACAACGGCCTGCGCTCGATCCACGCGCATATGGGCGAGGCCTACCGGCGCATCCGGCTGGGCATCGGGCATCCGGGAGACAAGGCGCAGGTGGCGAATTACGTTCTGGCGGATTTCGCCAAGGCGGACCGCGACTGGATCGACGACCTGCTGCGCGGGATTTCCGATGGCGCGCCCGCGCTGGCCGCGGGGGAGGAGCAGAAATTCCTCAACGCCGTCAGCCTGCGCACCCATCCGCCGCGCTCCTCGGCGGGCACGCATCCGGAACGCACCGCCGCGCCGAAGCCCGAAACGCAACCGGCGCCCGAGGATTCCCGGACGCCGATGCAAAAGCTGGCCGACAGGTTCCGGCGCTGATCACCAGGTGCCGTGGTTTTCCATCGACACCCAAGGCTCCGCCGGGGCCTTGGCCGGGCCCGCCTGCAACAGCTCGATCGACACATTGTCGGGCGAGCGGACGAAGGCCATATGGCCGTCGCGCGGCGGGCGGTTGATCGTCACGCCATTGTCCATCAGCTTCTGGCACAGGACATAGATATCCTCGACCTCATAGGCGAGATGGCCGAAATGGCGGCTGTCCGAGGGCAATCCGCTGTCTCCGTCCCAGTTGTAGGTCAGCTCCACCGGGCATTCCGGCTGACCTTCCGGCGCCATGAAGACCAGCGTGAAGCGGCCCTTTTCATTCTCGATCCGGCGGATCTCCTTCAGGCCGAGAAGTTCGTAGAACTTCATGCTCTTCTCAAGGTCCAGCACCCGCACCATCGTATGCAGATATTTGACTTTCATCGGATTCCCCGTGTTTGCGTGATGGGGGGATGATAGGGCAGCCACGCGCGGGGTCCAGTCGCGATGCGACGGTCCCGATGCGATGGTCCTTGCCCGGACTTGCCGATAATATGCCCGCGAATCTCAAGGAGGCCCCCATGTCGCTTACCCCCGAACAGCAAGCCGAGATCGAGGCCCAGCGGAGCGAGACCCGCCCCACCCTGCGCGCGACCGCGCCCGGGATGGAGGCGCATCTTTATACCGCGCATCTGGTGCTCGACCACGGGCTGGTGCGGGTGATCGACTACATGGGCGACGACAGCGCCATCACCCAGGCCGCCCGCGTCAGCTATGGCCGGGGCACCAAGGCGGTGTCGGACGACCGCGGCCTGATCCGCTACCTGATGCGGCACTGGCACTCGACCCCCTTCGAGATGTGCGAGGTCAAGTTCCACGTCAAGCTGCCAGTCTTTGTCGCGCGGCAATGGATCCGCCACCGCACGGCGAATGTGAACGAATATTCGGCGCGTTATTCGATCCTCGACCGGGAATTCTACATCCCCGCGCCGGATCAGCTGGCCGCCCAGTCCAGGGTCAACAATCAGGGCCGTGGTCAGGTTCTGGAAGGGGCCGAGGCGGCGCGCGTTCTCGACCTGCTGCGCGAGGATGCGATGCGCGCCTATGACCATTACGAGGACATGCTGACCCCCGACGAGGCGACCGGCAAGCTTGGCCTTGCGCGCGAACTCGCCCGGATGAACCTGCCCGCCAATATCTATACCCAATGGTATTGGAAGGTCGATCTGCACAATCTGTTCCATTTCCTGCGGCTGCGCGCCGATGCCCATGCGCAGTATGAAATCCGCGCTTATGCCGAGACGATCTGCGCCATCACCCGCGACTGGGTGCCGAATGCCTATCAGGCCTTCGAGGATTACCGGCTGGGCGGCGTCACGCTCTCGGGTCAGGCGGTCGGCGTGCTGAAGCGCCGCCTTGCGGGGGAAGAGGTGACGCAGGAGACCTCGGGCATGAGCAAGGGTGAGTGGCGCGAATTCACCGCGGTCTGGGGTTAAGCGCGGAGCGCGGCGCGGGCCGATGGGGAATCAGGGGGCCAGCCCCCTCTTGGCCTTCGGCCAATTCACCCCCGGGATATTTAGGGAAGAATGAAGGGAAAAGGGGTGCTCGGGATTTACGGGCGCACCTTCAGCCTAGTCGGGCGAGCGCGGGGAAGGTTTCCAGCAGCCAGAAGGCGATCGCCGAGAAGGCATCGGTCAGCAGCAGCAGGCCGACCAGCACCAGAAGCAGGCCCATTGCCCGTTCGATCAACCGCATATGCGGCTTGATCCGGTTCATCAGGCCGAGCGCGTGGCGGATGAACACCGCCGCAAGCAGGAACGGCAGCCCAAGCCCCACCGCGTAGACCGCGAGCAGCCCGGTGCCGCGCCCCATGTCGCCGCCCTGCGCGGCGATCGACAGGATCGCGCCGAGTTGCGGCCCGATGCAGGGCGTCCAGCCGAAGGCGAAAGCCAGCCCCAGCACATAGGCGCCAAGGCTCGACCCGCCCTGATCGCCGGCGTCGAGCCGCGCCTCGCGGTCCAGCAGGGGGATCCGGTAGAGGCCGAGGAAATGCAATCCGATCGCGATGATCACCGCCCCGGCGATGCGCCCGAACAGCACCTGATTGCCGAGGAAGAACTGCCCGAAGGCCGAAGCCGCGAAGCCCATGAACAGGAAGACGGTGGACAGACCCAGCACGAAGAACAGCGCGGGCAGCACCGCCGAGCGGCTGCCCCCCCGCAGGTCCCCCATGCTGACGCCGCCCATATAGGCCAGATAGGGCGGCACGATCGGCAGGACGCAGGGGCTGAGGAACGACAGCATCCCCGCCGCCAGCGCGACCAGCGCGGCAGGCAGGAAAGAGGCGTCGATGAGGTCAATTCCGAACATGGCTTCCCATAGCATCCGCCTGCCCGCGCGTCACCATCCCGCCATGGGATGAAATGTAAACCGCCGGGACAGAGCCCGGCGGTCTTGTGTTATTGCGCTGCCGACCACCAGCCGCGCCGCTTGGGCTTCGGCGGGGCATCGGGATCGTCGGATGCCTCATCGGACGAGGTGTCCGGGACTTCCTGCGGTGCGTCGTCCGGAATTTCCGGCTCAGGCACCGGCAGTTCCACGGGCGGCAGATCGGGCGTTTCCGACGGCGTTCCGGGCACCTCAACCGGCGGTTCCGCCGGAACGGCCGGTTCCGGCGCAGGCGGCACCTCCGGTTCGGTCGGCAGATCCGGTTCCGGCGCAGGCGGGGTTTCCGGTGCGGGCGGCACGTCCGGCGCAGGTGCGGGCGGCACGTCCGGCGTGTCGGGCACCGAAGGCGTCTCGGGCGTGCCTTCGCTCACCTGCGCTTCGGCCGAGACGGCCTCGGGCGCCGGGGTTTCCTCGGCGACGGCCTTCTTGCGGCTGCGGCGACGCTTCGGCGCTTCCGGGACCGCTTCGGCGGCCGGAGCGGCTTCGGCCGGGGCCTCCGCCGGAGCGGTCTTCTTGCGGCTGCGCGGCGTGGTCGATCCGGAGGTCTTCGACGAGGTGCGGCGGGTGCGCTTCTTCGGCGCCTCCTCCACGGGTTCGGCGGCGGGCTCGACCGCGGGTTCGGCAGGCTCTGCCACGGCGACCACCGCCTCGGGCGCCGGTTCCGCCGGAGCCTCCGGCACTGCCTCGGCGGGCGGCAATTCCGGCAAGGTCACGCCGGCCAGCGACGCGGCCGCGGCGGCGCGGGCGGCATCCTCTTCGGCCTCGTCATCGCCCGCAGCATCGCCCGCAGGCGCGGCTTCATCCTCATCCGCGCTGTCCGATGCCTCGTCCGACGCATCCCCGGTGCCATTGCCGTTCTTCTTCTTGCGACGACGGCGGCGCTTTTTCTTGCGCGGCGCATCTCCGTCCTCGGCGGATTCCGGGTTGGTTTCCTCGGTCTCGGCCTCGGCTTCTTCCTGATCCTCCTCGTCGAGGATCTCCGCCTCGTCGATCTCCGCCATCAGTTCGGCACTCGCCGACACCACGGTGGTGTGAACCTCGGGCACCAGCCGGGTCGCGGTCTTGAACTTCTCGATCGAATAATCGGGGCTGACCAGCGTCGGATCCGCCTCGATCCGCACGGCCATGCCGTAGCGCAGTTCGATCGACGCGATGTGTTCGCGCTTGACGTTCATCAGGTAGTTGGCGACGGCGACCGGGCATTTCACCAGCACCTCGCGCGACCGCTTGCGCGTGCCCTCTTCCTCGATGGCGCGCAGGACCTGCAGCGCGAGGCTGTCGTCCGAGCGGATCAGCCCGGTGCCGTGGCAATGCGGGCAGGGCTGCGTGGTCGATTCCAGCATGCCGGGGCGCAGGCGCTGGCGCGACATCTCCATCAGGCCGAAGCCCGAGATGCGGCCGACCTGAATCCGCGCCCGATCGGTCTTGAGCTTTTCCTTCAGCCGCTTCTCGACCGCGGCATTGTTGCGCCGCTCTTCCATGTCGATGAAGTCGATGACGATCAGACCGGCAAGGTCGCGCAGCCGTGCCTGACGGGCGACCTCTTCGGCGGCCTCGAGGTTGGTCTTGAGCGCCGTTTCCTCGATCGAGCCTTCCTTGGTGGCCCGGCCCGAGTTCACGTCGATCGCCACCAGCGCCTCGGTCACGCCAATCACCAGATAGCCGCCGGATTTCAGCTGCACCACCGGGTTGAACATGCCGGCCAGATAGCTTTCGACCTGGAACCGGGCGAAGAGCGGCAGCTGTTCGTCATAGTGCTTCACCATGCGCGCCTGCGACGGCATGATCATCTTCATGAAGTCCTTGGCGACGCGATAGCCGCGTTCGCCCTCGACCAGAACCTCGTCGATGTCCTTGGAGAAGAGATCGCGGATCGAGCGCTTGATCAGATCGCCTTCCTCGTAGATCGGGGCGGGCGCGATGGATTTCAGCGTCAGTTCGCGGATCTGTTCCCACAGCCGCATCAGATATTCATAGTCGCGGCGGATTTCCGTGCGGGTGCGCTGCGCCCCGGCGGTGCGGATGATCAGCCCGGCGCCCTGCGGCACCTCCAGCTCGCCCGCGATTTCCTTGAGCTTCTTGCGGTCGGCCGCCACGGTGATCTTGCGGCTGATGCCGCCGCCACGCGCCGTGTTGGGCATGAGCACGCAGTAACGACCGGCCAGCGACAGATAGGTGGTCAGCGCCGCGCCCTTGTTGCCGCGTTCTTCCTTGACCACCTGCACCAGCATGATCTGGCGCACCTTGATCACTTCCTGGATCTTGTAGCGGCGTGCACGCGGCTTGCGCGGAGCGTGGATTTCTTCCTGCACATCCTCGTCGGCGACGGATTCGATCCCGTCGTCTTCCGAATGGTCATGATGGGAGTGATCACCGTGATCGTGATCATGGTCTGCGGATTCCGGTGCGGTTTCGGGCGCGGAGCCCGTTTCGGGCACCGGCACGACATGTTCCGCCGAAACCTCGTCGGTTTCCGGCGCTTCGACCACATCCATGCCCGGAATGTCTTCGGACCGGATCACCTCATCCGTTTCCGCCGCCTGTTCGGCCTTGGCGGCGCCGCGATTGCGGCGCGGGCGGCGCTGGTTGCGGGCGGCGCGATCCTCGGCCTCGTCGGCCTCGGCGAACGCGCGTTCCTCTTCCAGAAGCGCCTGCCGGTCGGCGACCGGGATCTGGTAGTAATCCGGATGGATTTCAGCGAAGGCCAGGAAACCGTGCCGGTTTCCGCCATAATCGACAAAAGCGGCCTGGAGCGAAGGCTCCACCCGCGTCACTTTTGCCAGATAGATATTTCCGGCGAGCTGCCGTTTGTTGATGGTTTCAAAGTCGAATTCCTCGACCTTGTTGCCGTCCACCACCACCACGCGGGTTTCTTCCGCATGTGTGGCATCGATGAGCATTTTCTTTGCCATGTATCCGTGTTCCCCATGCCGAACGCCGCCCTTCCCCCGGAGGAGAGGCGGCACAGGCACGGTTTTTCGTTGAGGCGATGGCTGGCGGATACAGGCAGGCGGGGGCGACCAGAGGCCCGCCCGTCATCATCTGCCCGATATGTTTCAGCGCCATCGCGGTTCGTCCTAAGCGCGAGGATCTTCCCGGCGCCCGATTTAAGCCCTCGCGCCGAGGCGCTGAGGCAAGAGAGCGGCCTTTCGGCCCATCGTTTGACCCGGGGCCAGACACGCCATCGCGCGATCCTGTGGCCCGGAAATCAGCGAATTCCGTGGGCGACGGCCCTGTTCGGGAGGCCATGCCAACATGACTTCGACAATAACCGCGCAATATGCGCAATGACAATCGCTTTTTCGTCACCAGCGCCTTAACGGCCGGGGGTCACAGATAATCGCCCCGGCTCAGCCCGTATTTCGCCATCTTTTCGTTCAGCGTGCGGCGCGGCAGGCAAAGTTCCTCCATCACCGCGGCGATCGAGCCCTTGTGCCGGCGCATGGTATTGTCGATCAGCATCTTCTCGAAATTCTCGACATATTCCTTGAGCGGCTTGCCCTCTGTCGTCATCGCGGGGCCGCTGTCCTCGTTGTCGGCCATCAGGAGCGAGGTGATCGAGCCCGATCCCCGCCGCGCCTGCAACACCGCGCGTTCGGCGACGTTGATGAGCTGGCGGACGTTGCCCGGCCAGGGCGCCTGCAGCAGTTGCGCTGCCTCCTGCGCGGAAAGTTCGGGCACCTCGCAGCCATATTCATCGGCGAACTGCTCGGCCATGCGGGTGAAAAGGGTCAGGATATCCTCGCCCCGCGCGCGCAGCGGCGGCAGGGTGATCTTGTGCGCGGCCAGACGGAAATACAGGTCCGGGCGCAGCGCATCTTCCAGCGTCCGCCCCTCGCCATGCGCGTTGCAGATGGCGATGATCCGGGTTTCGGCGGGGCTTCCCTGTTCCTTGATGAAGGTCAGCAGCCGCGCCTGAAGGCTCAGGCTCAGCCCCTCGACATCCTCAAGCACCAGCGTACCGCCGCGCGCCTCCTCGACCAGCGGCAGCGTGGATCCCTCCTCGACCGGGCCGAACAGCTTCGCGGTCAGCGCATCCTCGGAATAGGCGGCACAACTCGCCACGACGAATTTCTTGCCCGCGCGCGGCCCCGTAGCGTGCAGCGCCAGCGCCGCCAGCGTCTTGCCCGTGCCCGTCTCGCCGTCGATCAGCACATGGCCGTCGGCCTGACTGAGATCAAGGATATCCTCGCGCAGCCGCTCCATCGGGGCCGAAGTGCCGATCAGCTTGCCCATCACCTGCGCGCCCTCGGCCAGATCGCGGCGCAGCGCGCGGTTGTCCAGGGCCATCCGCCGCGCTTGCGTCGCGCGCTTCGCGAGTTCGGTCATCCGGTCGGGGTTGAACGGCTTTTCCATGAAATCCATCGCGCCGAGCCGCATCGCCTCGACCGCCATCGGCACGTCGCCATGCCCGGTAATCATGATTACCGGCAGCCCGGAATCCAGTCCCATCAGGCGTTTGAGAAACGCCATCCCGTCCATCCCCGGCATGCGGATGTCGGAAATCACCACGCCGGGCCAATCCGGCCCGATCACCTTCAGCGCGTCTTCCGCGCTCGCATAGGTTTCGGTGTCGAAGCCCGAAAGCGCCAGCCACTGGCTGACCGACTGGCGCATGTCCTCCTCGTCGTCGACAATCGCCACCTTCATCATTCGTGCCATGTATTACTCCGCTGCCTTGACGCCCTTGGACGGGACCGTCTGGTCCGAGATCAGCGGTAGCTGCATCTCGAATACCGCGCCGCCGCCCTCGGCGTTATGGGCGGTCAGGCGACCGCCGAAATCACTTACGATGGAAGAAGAAATCGCCAGACCGAGTCCGGTTCCCTCCCCCGGTTTCTTGGTGGTCCAGAACGGCTCGAACAGCTTGTCGAGATCGGTGATCCCGGGGCCGTTGTCGCGCACGCTCAGCACCGCGGTTTCGCCGGTGGCGAGGATCAGCTCGATCTCCGGCGCCTTCTGCCCCTTGGTCGCGTCAAGCGCGTTACGCAACAGGTTGATGATGACCTGTTCCAGCCGGATGCGGTCCGCCATCACCATCACCCGCCCGCGCGGCAGCACCCGGGTGATCCGCACCGTCTTCGCCTTGAGCTGCGGCTCCATCATCGCCAGCGCCGAGGAAATCGCCGCCTTCAGATCGACCGGCTCGAACGCCTCGCCGCCCTTGCGGGCATAGGATTTGAGCTGCCGGGTGATCGCGCCCATCCGCTCGATCAGATCGTCGATGCGCTGGAAGGAAGACAGGGCCTCCTCCGCCCGGCTGCGCTGCAACAACAGCCGCGCGCCCGCCAGATAGGTTTTCATCGCCGCCAGCGGCTGGTTGAGTTCATGGCTGACCGCCGCCGACATCTCGCCCAAAGCCGCCAGTTTCGAGGATTGCGCCAGCGTCTGTTCCGCCACGGCCAGATCCTTCTGCACCTTCTCGCGTTCGGCGATCTCGCGGCTCAGCCGGGCGTTCAGTGCGCGCAGTTCGGCGGATTCGCGGCGATAGGCCAGCGACTGCACCCGCGCGCGCCGCGAAATCAGATAGAACCCCGCCGCAAGAAGGATCGCGAAGCCCATGATTTCCATGGCCAGAACCGCGTTCACCTTTTCGCGCACGGATTCGTAGCTGGTAAAGGCGACCATGCGCCAGCCGCGGAACGGGATGCGCGTTTCCGTGCGCATCACCGCCTGCCCCTGCAGATAGGCGTCGGGCGGTTCGTTCGCCCAGTCGGCCGTCGCCTGCAAGGCCCGCTCGATCGCATTCGGCGCCGAGCGTGCGGCCAGCGCCTCGGAAATCGCGAGGCCGCGCCACTTGGGCTCGGTCGTCAGGATGATGCGGCCCTCGCTGTCGGTCACCGCCACCGCATCGGAAATCCCGGCCCAGGAGCGTTCGAATTTCGACAGCTCCGCCTCGACCACGATCACCCCGGCGACCTTGCCGTCGGAGATCAGCGCCCGGGAATAGTCGAACTCCGTGCCCACCCCCTGCCGCGTCCCGGCGGTAAAGATCGTCTCGCGCGAGCGCATCGCCTCGACGAAAAACGGCTCCTCGGCATAGGAGGTGCCGATCAGGTTGCGGTTCGTCGCGCCCACGACCCGGCCCTCGGTATCCAGCAGCCGGATCGAGGCCGCCGACACATCCTCGCGCGCGGTGATCAGCGCCGCCGATGTCTTGGAAAAATCCCGCGTCTCCAGCGCCGAGGTCAGCACCGGATCGCGCGCCAGCAGCAGCGGCACCACCGAGGTGCGCTGCAATTCGGAAATGATGTTGCCGGTATACAGCGCCAGCCGCAGTTCCGTCCGCACCCGCGTGGTTTCGGTGAACCTTTCGGTCAGCCAGGCGTTGGTCATCCAGATCATGCCAACGGCGACCGCCACGACCCCGGCGGCGCCAAGCCGCAACAGCGACCGGCGACGACGCCCGCTCCGGTCGGGATCGCTCAGGCTGCTATCGGAAATGTCGAGTTGCGCGGACATGGACGGAACTTAAGCCATGCCCCGCCCTGCAACAAGCCGCGGCGCGTCACGCGGCGGCCATCACGCCGGTCAACGCGCGGAAAAGCGCCGCCCCATCGGTACCACCTTGCGCAGGCTCCACCACACGCTCCGGATGCGGCATCATGCCCAGAACGCGGCGGTTCTCGCTCAGCACGCCGGCGATGTCGTCGGTCGCGCCATTCGGGTTGTTCACATAGCGGAAGGCCACCCGATCCTCGCCGCGCAGGCGCGCCAGCCCCTCGGCGTCGATCTGGTAATTGCCATCGGCATGGGCGATCGGGATCACGATCTCCTGCCCCGCCGCATAGCCTTCGGTATAGAGGCTGTCGGCCGTCTCGACCCGCAGCGCGACCGGCTTCGAAATGAACTTCAGCCCGGCGTTGCGCATCAGTGCGCCGGGCAGCAGCCCCATCTCGGCCAGCACCTGAAAGCCGTTGCACACGCCCAGCACATAGCCGCCGCGACGGGCGAAATCCGCCACCGCCTGCCCGATCGGCGAACGCGAGGCGATCGCCCCGCACCGCAGATAGTCGCCAAAGGAAAACCCGCCCGGAATGCCGATCACGTCGATACCCGCCGGCAGCGCCGTTTCCTTGTGCCAGACCTTCACCACCTCGGCCCCGGCCTTGACGAAGGCATCCTGCAGGTCACGGTCGCAGTTCGACCCCGGGAAAGTGATGACGGCGGCTTTCATCCGATCGGCTCCTTCATTCTTCCATAAATATCCCGGGGGTGAGCGCGGCACGCGCGAGGGGGCTGGCCCCCTTTTCGCCCTCAGACGATTTCGACAGTGTATTTTTCGATCACCGTATTGGCGAGCAGTTTTTCGCACATGGCGCGGACCTCGGCCTCGGCGGCCGCCTTGTCGAAGCCGGTCAGATCGAGCTCGATCACCTTGCCTTGACGGACCGCACCGACCCCTTCAAAGCCGAGATGGCCGAGCGCATTGCGCACCGCCTCGCCCTGCGGGTCGAGCACACCATCCTTCAGCATGACGTGAACACGGGCTTTCATCGCAATCTCCCCGGATCTGCTGCGGCTCGGCCGCATGGATGTCGCGGTCCTGTTACCGTGAACCGCCCGTCCAGACAAGCGGCGAAAAGCGGATATGCAAAGGGGCGGGCAAAGCGCCCGCCCCCGGTCATTTTTCCGCCCCGCCGATCAGTTGATCAGCGTCGGCTTCATGTTGGTGCTGTTCGTCGGCAGCACGCCCAGACGGCGCGCGACCTCGGTATAGGCATCGGTGAGCGAGCCCAGATCGCGGCGGAACACGTCCTTGTCCAGATGCGCGCCGGTCTTGGCGTCCCACAGGCGGCAGCTGTCGGGGCTGATCTCGTCGGCGACGATCAGGCGCATGAAATCGCCGTCCCAGACGCGGCCGATCTCGATCTTGAAATCGACAAGCTTGATGCCCACGCCGTAGAACACGCCCGCAAGGAAATCGTTCACCCGCAGCGCAAGGCTGATGATGTCGTCCAGATCCTGCTGATTCGCCCAGCCAAAAGCGATGATGTATTCCTCGGGCACCAGCGGATCGCCAAGCGCGTCGTTCTTGTAGCTGTATTCGACGATCGGACGCGGCAGCGCGGTGCCTTCCTCAAGCCCCAGCCGCTTGGCGATGGACCCGGCGGCGAAATTGCGCACGATCACTTCAAGCGGAACGATCTCCACCTGACGGATCAGCTGCTCGCGCATGTTCAGACGGCGGATGAAATGGTTCGGGATGCCGACATTGGTCAGCCCCTGCATGAAGAATTCGCTCAGCCGGTTGTTCAGGACGCCCTTGCCCTCGATCGTCGCCTTCTTCTGCGCGTTGAAGGCGGTCGCGTCGTCCTTGAAATACTGCACGAGGGTTCCGGGTTCCGGGCCTTCGTAAAGGATCTTCGCCTTGCCTTCGTAGATCTTCTTCCGACGCGGTGCCATGGGCTCTCCGTTCCTGGGCTTGCCGGACCGCGCGAAAAGCGCGAGACGCTCAGGGGCGCGCGGACGGCGAAATCGGGCACTCGGCCCCTTTTGGCCCCTATAGGCCAAGGCAGCCCGCGCTGCAAGGCAAAGGCGTTAGCGCCCGAAAATCCATGCGCCGTTGCGTCGCGGGGGCGTGGCGGGGTGCATCCGCCCTTGCATCGCGGGCCTCGGCGCCTCATATCCGATCATGAGAATGTGAACAGGCGCCCGTCCGCGCGATGAGACCGGGAGGATCCGATGACCACCTTCGACGACCGCGAGAATGCTTTCGAGAACAAATTCGCCTATGACGCCGAAACCCGGTTCAAGGTGCAGTCGCGCGCGGTGAAATACCTTGCGCAATGGGCGGCCGCGCTGCTTGGCCGGCCGGCCGAGGCCTATACCGCCGAACTGATCGCCGCCGATTTCCGCAAGCCGGGGCAGGAAGACGTGGTGGAAAAGCTGGTGGCCGATCTGGCGGGACATGCGGATGAAGCCACGATCCGCGCGCATCTGGCGCAGGCACTGCAACAGGCGGCAAAGGATCTGGACGAGGCCTGACCCGCCGGGCTCAGAACAGCGACAACTGGTCCCCCGCCTCGGGCGGCACGCGGAACGCCGCGCAATCGAGCCGCGGCAGCGGCCGGTCCAGCCCCAGCCGGCGGCACGACACCCTGTAGCGCTGCGCCAGCAGATCGGCCTCCACCCCCTCGCCCGTCATCCGGGAGCCGAACCGCGGATCGTTCAGCCGCCCGCCGCGCAGCGCGGCCACGGCGTGCAGCACCCGGTCCGCCCGGTCGGGCAGCACCCGGCGCAGCCAGTCCTCGAACAGCGCGGCGACCTCCAGCGGCAGGCGCAGGGGAATGAAGGCCGCGGCGCGGGCGCCGGCGCGGCGCGCCTCTGTCAGGATCGCCTCAAGTTCGTGATCCGTCAGCCCCGGAATCATCGGCGAGGCCATCACCCGCACCGGCACCCCCGCCCGCGCCAGATCGCGGATCATCCGGATCCGCGTCTGCGGCGCGGGCGCGCGCGGTTCCATCCTGCGCGCCAGCTCCGCGTCGAGCGTGGTGACGCTGACCCCCACATGCACCAGATTGCGCGCCGCCATGCGCGACAGGATGTCCAGATCGCGCAGGATCCCCGCCCCGCGCGTGGTGATGGTCAGCGGATGGCCGAAGTCCTCCAGCACCTCCAGCAGACCGCGCATCACGCCGATCTTCGCCTCGACCGGCTGATAGGGGTCGGTGTTGGTGCCGATGCCGATCGGCGCGACCCGATAGCCCTTGCGCCGCAATTCCCGCGCCAGAACCGTGGGCGCCTCGGGTCGCGCGACGATCCGGGTCTCGAAATCCAGCCCCGGCGAGAGGCCAAGCCAGGCATGGCTCGGCCGTGCGAAACAGTAGATGCACCCATGTTCGCAGCCGCGATAGGGGTTGATCGAGCGGTCGAAGCCCAGATCCGGGCTCTGGTTGCGGGTGATGACGGAGCGCGGACGCTCGATCGTCACCTCGGTCCGCAGGAGCCTATCCTCTTCGGGGATGTCCCAGCCGTCATGCGCCCATTCGCGGGCATAGGGCTCGAACCTCGGGCCCGGCTGACTGGCGGCGCCCCGCGCCTTCAGGCGCAGGTGCGGATCGGCGGGCGGCAAGGGAAGCGGCAGTTCTGACATGCCCCGAGATTAGAACATAAAGGGAACATTTTGCCACATGATTCCAACCGCCATCACAAACGTGAACTACGTTTGACATTTTCGCGTATTCGAGCCTTTTCCTCTGCGTCGCAGCACCACATACTGAAAGGAGCTGCTCTCATTGGCCTCAGGAGGCCAGCCATGGAACCGATGCCCCTGCCCCTTTTCCTGATCCTCCTCTGCGGCGTGATCGTCGCCGCGGCTGTGACGATCTGGCTTGCCACCCATGCGGGCGTGCCGCTGCCGGTCCTGGCGATCGGTCTGCTGCTGGCGGCGGGGGTCGCGCGGCTGTTCACCCGGGTCGAGTGAACAGCCGGGAGCGATGGGTCAGCCCCGCCGCTTCGCCTCGATCACGTCCCAGATCATCGCGGCGACATTGATCCCGTCGAAACGTTCCAGTTCCTGAATGCCGGTGGGCGAGGTCACGTTGATCTCGGTCAGCCAGTCGCCGATCACGTCGATGCCGACGAAGATCTGCCCCTTCTCGCGCAGGACCGGGCCGATGCGGGCACAGATCTCGCGTTCGCGCGCGGTCAGGCCGATCTTCTCCGGCCGGCCGCCCACATGCATGTTGGAGCGTGTCTCCCCTTCCGCCGGCACGCGGTTGATGGCGCCGACCGGCTCCCCGTCCACAAGGATGATCCGCTTGTCCCCCTTGACGACGGCGGGAACGTATTTCTGCACGATCAAGGGCTCGCGGTTGATGCCGGTGAACAGCTCGTGCAGCGAGGACAGGTTGCGGTCGTTCGGATCGAGCCGGAAGACCCCCGCACCGCCGTTCCCGTAAAGCGGTTTCAGGATGACATCGCCATGACGCGCCTTGAACGCCTTGATCGTCGCCAGATCGCGCGCGATCAGGGTCGGCGGGGTCAGATCCGGAAAATTCAGCACCAGCAGCTTTTCCGGCGAATTGCGCACCCAGAAGGGATCGTTGACCACCAGAGTCGCCGGGTGAATGCGTTCCAACAGATGCGTCGTGGTAATATATCCCATGTCGAAGGGCGGGTCCTGCCGCAGCCAGACGACATCGAAATCCGAAAGATCCACCTCGGCTTCTGCACCCAGCGTGAAGTGATCCCCTTTCACCCGCCGGACAGTCAGCGGCCATCCCCGCGCAAGGATCCTTCCCTCGCGGTAGATCAGCTTGTCTGGCGTGTAGTAGAACAGCTCATGCCCGCGCGCCTGCGCTTCTTCCGCCAGACGAAACGTGCTGTCCGCATCGATATTGATCCCTTCGATGGGATCCATCTGGATCGCGACTTTCAAGGCCATGATTGCCCCCTTTCCCTTGGCACGTTGATGCCGCGCCGGGACGGGCAATGCAATCGCCTCAATCGAAGAAACAGGCGTTCTCGAGAATCCGGATATCTCCCTGCCCATCGACCAGCGCGACGTCGAACCGCATGTTCAGGTTGGCGTGGCGCGGCAGCCCGGACAGGAATTCCTCCGCCGACATGCAGATTCGTTGCATCTGGCGCCGGCTCAGCCGCTCCGCCGCCTGCCTGTGGCTTCTGGCCCGCTTCACCTCGATGAAGACAATCGTATCGCCTTCACGGGCGATCAGGTCGATTTCACCGCCGAACCGCCCGCGCCAGCGGTGCGCCTCCAGTTGAAAACCAGAGCGGCCATAATGCGCCGCGACCTGATGTTCCGCGGACAGGCCGGAATGATAGGACATCGCACCGCTCATTCGTCTTTCTCCATCTTCAAGGCCATCTGGTAGATCTCCCGCCGCGGCATATCCAATGCCTCGGCCACTTCGGTTGCCGCATCCTTCACGCTCATCCGCGACAGGCGTTCTTGCAGCATCGCTCCGATCTCCTCCGGGCCGTGGCTGACTCCATGCCCCCGATCGACGACGACGACGATTTCACCCCTGACCGCCTGCCCCGCAAATTCCGCGGCGAGTTCGCCAATCGTCCCACGACGGACTTCCTCGAACCGTTTCGTCAATTCCCGGCACACCGCCGCCGACCGTTCCTCTCCGCATGTTTCGGCCAGATCAATTAACATTTCACCAACACGTTTTGGCGATTCATAAAATACCAGTGTCGCGGGGATCGCTGCGAAATCGCGCAGCCATTTGCGGCGCGCCGATCCCGTGTTCGGCGGAAATCCGGCAAACAGAAACCGGTCTGTCGGCAGGCCCGATACCGTCAGCGCCGCCAGCACCGCCGAGGCCCCGGGCGCCGTCAGCACCCTATATCCCTCGGCGATCGCCGCGCGGCCCAGCTGAAACCCCGGATCGGCGACAAGCGGCGTGCCCGCCTCCGACGCATAGGCGACCGACAGCCCCGCGGCGAGCGCGCGCAGCACCTTTGGCCGCGCCGCCGCGCCGTTATGGTCGTGATAGGCGATCATCGGCCGGCCGTTCAGCGGAATTCCGTGGATCTCCATCAGATGCCGCAAGGTGCGCGTATCCTCCGCCGCCAGCACATCCGCCCCGCGCAGGATATCCAGTCCCCGCAGCGTGATGTCGCGCGCCGCCCCGATCGGCGTCGCCACGAAATAGAGCCCGGCCTCCAGCGCGCCTCCGGGGGTCTCCGGCAGGCTCCTGCCGGTCTTGTCGCCATCCGTCATTCCGGCGCCTCTCGTTCATCAGTTGAAAAGTTTACTTCCCCCGCCGAAGCGCATAGGGTTCGCCTGTTCCTGCCCCCAACCGAAACCATCGGAGGCCGTCGCCATGTTCGCCAGATTGCGCAGTTCCCGCAACCCCTTGTCCCGGTCGCCGTTCCGGATCCGCATGCCGGGGGTCGTCGCCGCGCTGTCTGCGCTGTGGCTTGCCGCCTGTGAGCCCACGGGCGCGGGGCGCGGCGCTTCGGGCCCCAGCATCGACACGTCGGCCGCGGTGCCCGTGGCGCTTCTGCTGCCCGGAGGCTCCGGCAATACCGGGGACGAGACGCTCGCGCGCTCCCTGCGGCAGGCGGCGGAACTGGCCGTCGCCGACCTCGACGGGGTGAAGATCGACCTGCGCGTCTACAACACCGGTGCCAGCCCGCAGCAGGCGGCGGCCATCGCCTCGCGGGCCGTCGACGAGGGCGCGAAGATCATCCTCGGCCCGGTCTTCGCGCAATCGGCGAATGCCGCCGGCGCCGCCGTCGCGAGCCGGGGCATCAACGTGCTGTCCTTCTCGAACAACGCCGATGTCGCGGGCGGCAACGTCTTCGTCCTCGGCCAGACCTTCGCCAATACCGCGAACCGGCTGGCAAGCTATGCCGTCGCGCAGGGCAAGCGCAACATCCTCGTCGTCAACGAACAGACCACGGCGGGCGAGATCGGCGCCAATGCGATCTCGGCGGCGATCACCCGCGCCGGAGCGGCGGTCGCCGGACGCGAAAGCTATCCCTTCTCGCAGCAGGGCGTGACCCAGGCCGGTCCGCGCATCGCCGCCCGGGCGAACGGCGGCGGCGTCGATGCGATGTTCCTGACGGCGGACAGCGCCGGTGCCCTGCCGATGCTGGCGCAGGTCCTGTCCGAACAGGGCGTCAGCCCCTCCACCACGCAATATATCGGGCTGACCCGCTGGGATGTGCCGCCCGCCACCCTGTCCCTGCCGGGGCTGCAGGGCGGCTGGTTCGCGCTGCCCGATCCGGGCATGGCCTCGCGCTTCAGCGCCCGCTATCAGGCGGCTTACGGATCGACCCCGAACCCGATCGCCGGGCTTGCCTACGACGGCATCGCCGCCATCGGCGCACTGGTGAAATCCGGCCGCGCCGACGCCCTGACCAAACCCGCCCTGACCCAGTCCTCGGGCTTCGTCGGCGTCAACGGCATCTTCCGCCTGCGCGCCGACGGCACCAGCGAACGCGCCCTTGCCATCGCCGAGGTCCGCAACGGTCAGGCGGCCGTGATCGACCCCGCCCCCCGGTCCTTCTCCGGGGCGGGCTACTGACCTTCACGCACCCTGCGACGGGACAGGTGACACGGTGACCAAGACGACGACCCCTGCCCCGGTCACGGCCGGGATTCCCCTGCTTC
Source organism: Paenirhodobacter populi (assembly GCF_004022215.1). Lineage (GTDB taxonomy): Bacteria > Pseudomonadota > Alphaproteobacteria > Rhodobacterales > Rhodobacteraceae > Rhodobacter > Rhodobacter populi. The sequence goes on along the minus strand of NZ_SAUZ01000001.1, from coordinate 90,930 downwards.
TGCAACCGGAGGCGGTGCTGCCCACGCTGGAGGCCGCGCTGCCCCCCACGGGCGACGACCGCAGCCTGCGCGCCCTTGCCGTGCAGTTCCTGCACGACGCCCGGGCCGCCACCACCCCGTGGATCGAGGCTGATTTCGCCGGCCACCCCCGCAACGGGCGCGACACGATCACCCATTACGCGACGATGACCGACAGCATCGTGCGGGCCGTCTTTCATGTCGCCACCACCCGGCTGCCGCCGACCGAGGCACCGGGCAAGGGCGACCGGCTCGCGGTGCTGGCGGTGGGCGGCTATGGCCGCTCGGAAATGGCCCCCTATTCCGATGTCGACCTGCTTTTCCTGACGCCGCGCAAGATCACCGGCTGGGCCGAAGGGGTGATCCAGACCATTCTCTACATGCTCTGGGACCTGAAGCTGAAGGTGGGCCATTCCTCGCGCACGGTCGAGGATTGTCTGAAGCTCGCGAAAGAGGACGTGACGATCCGCACCGCGCTTCTGGAACAGCGCTACATCGTCGGGAACGAACCGCTGTCCGTGCAGCTCAACGAAAAGCTGCGCCGCGACCTGTTCCGCACCACCGGCCCCGAATTCATCGAGGCGAAACTGGCCGAACGGGCCGAGCGGCACAAGCGGCAGGGCGGTCAGCGCTACGTCCTTGAACCCAATGTGAAAGAGGGCAAGGGCGGGCTGCGCGACCTCCAGACGCTCTATTGGATCGCGAAATACATCCACGGGGTGAACAAGGCGGCGGAACTCGTGCCCCTCGGCGTCTTCACCCGCGAGGAATACGATCGCTTCCGCTCCGCCGAGGATTACCTCTGGGCGGTGCGCTGCCACCTGCACCTGATCGCCGGACGCGCGGCGGACCAGCTCACCTTCGACATGCAGGTCGAGGTCGCGCGCCGCATGGGCTACGCCGATTCCGCCGGACGCCGCGCGGTCGAGGTCTTCATGCAGGACTATTTCCGCCACGCCACCGTGGTGGGCGAGGTGACGCGGATCTTCCTCACCGCGCTGGAATCGCGCCATGTGAAACGCGCGCCGCTGGTGCGGATGCTGCGCCGGCGCAAGCCGCTGAAGCCGCCCTTCGTCGACGACAACGGCCGGATCAACATCTCGGACACCAAGGCCTTCCTCGCCGATCCGCTGAACATGCTGCGCATTTTTGAAGAAGCCCTGCGCACCGGCCTGCTGATCCACCCAGAGGCGATGCGCATCCTGTCGGCCCATCTCGACATCATCGACGACGAGATGCGCAACAACCGCGAGGCGGCGCGGATCTTCCTCGGCCTGCTCTTGAAACACGGCAACCCGGAACGGCCTTTGCGGCGGATGAACGAGCTGGGGATCCTCTCGGCCTTCATCCCGGAGTTCGAGCCGATCGTGGCGATGATGCAGTTCAACATGTATCACAGCTACACGGTTGACGAGCATACGTTGCAGGTGATCTCCACCGCCGCACAGCTCGAACGCGGCGAACTGACCGAGGAATTGCCGCTGACGTCGAAAATCCTCAGCGCCGGGGTGAACCGGCGGGTTCTGTATGTGACGCTGCTGCTCCACGACATCGGCAAGGGCCGGCCCGAGGATCACTCGATCCTCGGCGCGCAGATCGCCCGCAAGGTGTGCCCGCGTCTTGGCCTGACCGCCGAGGAGACCGAGACGGTCGAATGGCTGATCCGCCACCATCTGCAAATGTCCGACGTCGCGCAGAAGCGCGATCTGAGCGATCCGGCGACGATCCGCGAATTCGCCAAGCAGATGAAGACGCGCAAGCGGCTCGACCTGCTCACCATACTGACGGTCTGCGACATCCGCGGCGTCGGCCCCTCCGTCTGGAACAACTGGAAGGCCTCGCTGCTGCGCCGGCTTTACACGGAAACCTCGCGCGCGCTGGAACATGGGCTCGAGGCGCTGAACCGCGAACAGCGGACGGACGAGGCGCGCCGCGCACTGCGCGAACGGCTGGCCGACTGGGAACCGCGCGAGCTGCGCAGCGAGCTGGCCCGCCATTACCCGCCCTACTGGCAGGGCCTGTCGACCGAGGCGCATGCGATCTTCGCCAACCTGCTGCGCGGTCTTGGCCCCGATGAAATCCGCATCGACCTGCATCCCGACCCGGATCACGACGCGACGCGGGCGGCCTTCGTGCTGGCGGACCATCCGGGGATCTTTTCGCGCCTCGCCGGGGCGCTGGCGCTGGTCGGCGCCAATGTCGTCGATGCGCGGACCTATACGTCCAAGGACGGCTACGCCACGGCGATCTTCTGGATCCAGGACGCCGAAGGCCATCCGTTCGAGGAAGACCGCCTGCCCCGCCTGTTGCGGATGATCGACCGGACGCTGGCGGGCGAGGTGGTGGCGCGCGACGCGCTCAAGGACCGCGACAAGGTGAAGAAGCGCGAAAGCCAGTTCCGCTTTCCGACCCATATCACCTTCGACAACGACGGGTCCGAGCTTTACACGATCATCGAGGTCGATACCCGCGACCGGCCCGGCCTGCTGTATGACCTGACCCGGGCGCTGGCGGCGCAGAACATCTACATCGCCTCGGCCATGATCGCGACCTACGGGGCGCAGGTGGTCGACAGCTTCTACGTCAAGGACATGTTCGGGCTGAAGCTCGGCAAGACCAAGGAAGAGACGCTGGAACGCAAGCTGCGCGAGGCGATCAGCCGCGGCGCGGAACGCGCGGCCCAGCCGTGAAAGCGCAGGCATGAAACCGATCCGACTTGTGAGGGGCTTCCTCACCGTAGGCGCCTGGACCTTCGGGTCGCGCCTTCTGGGCTTTGCCCGCGACATGATGATGGCGGCCTATCTGGGCGCCGGGCCGGTGGCCGAGGCGTTCCTGATCGCCTTTTCGCTGCCCAACATGTTCCGCCGCTTCTTTGCCGAGGGCGCGTTCAACATGGCCTTCGTGCCGATGTTCGCCAAGCGGCTGGAAAGCGGCGAGGATCCCAAGGCCTTCGCGCAGCAGGCGTTTTCCGGCCTGACGGCGGTGCTGCTGATCTTCACGCTGATCGGCACGGCGCTGATGCCGTGGCTCGTCTGGGCGATGGCCTCGGGCTTTCACGGCGACGAACGGTTCACGCTGGCGGTGCTCTACGGCCGGATCGGGTTCAGCTATATCCTGTTCATCTCGCTCGTGGCGCTGCTGTCGGGCGTGCTGAACGCCTTCGGCAAGTTCACCGAGGCGTCGCTGGTTCCCGTCCTGATGAACCTGATCTTCATCATCGCCATGTGGCTCGCCGACAGGTTCGGCTGGGACATGGGGCTGACGCTCGCATGGACGGTGCCGGTGACGGGGGTGGCGCAGTTCGCCTTTACCTGGTGGGCGGCGCATCGGCTGGGCTTCACGCTGTGGCCCGGCGTGCCGCGCATGTCGCCCGAGATGCGCCGGCTGCTGGTCATCGCGGGGCCTGCGGTTCTGGCGGGCGGCGTGGTGCAGGTCAACCTGATCGTCGGGCGGCAGGTGGCCTCGTTCACCGAGGGCGCGGTCGCGTGGCTGTCCTATGCCGACCGGCTGTATCAGCTTCCGCTTGGCGTCGTCGGCATCGCGATCGGCACGGTGCTGCTGCCGGTGCTGTCGCGGCACCTGCGGTCGGGGGATGCCGTCGCGTCGCGCGACAGCTTTTCGCGCGGGGCGGAATTCGCGCTGTTCCTGACGCTGCCTGCCGCGGTGGCGCTGGTGGTGATCGCGGGGCCGCTGATTTCCGTCCTTTATGACCGCGGCGCGTGGCGGCCCGAGGATACCGTGGCGACGGCGCTGGCGCTGGCCATCTATGGCATCGGCCTGCCCGCCTTCGTGCTGCAAAAGGTCCTGCAACCTCTGTATTACGCGCGCGAGGATACGCGGCGGCCGTTCTACTATGCCATCGTCTCGATGCTGGTGAATGCGGGCTTCGCGGTGGGCATGATGCCGGTGATGGGCTTTGCCGCCGCCGCCTGGGCCACCACGGTGTCGGGCTGGGTGATGCTAGCGCAGCTCTGGTGGGGGGTGCGCGGCATGGGCGATGCGGCGCGTCTGGATGCGCGGTTCCGCAAACGCTTTTGGCGGATCACCATCGCCTCGGCGGCGATGGGTGTGGTGCTGTGGCTTGCGGCCGATGCGCTGGCGCCGATGCTCGCGGAGCGCGGCGCGCGGTGGGGGGCGCTCGGCCTGCTGTGCGGCGGCGGGATCGTGGTCTATTTCGGCTTCGGCGCGCTGATCGGCGCCTACCGGCCGGGCGATCTGAAATCCATGCTGCGGCGCAAGCGCGCCTGATCAGCGGCGCCGGATCTGCCCCAGCATCCGCCGCCACGCCCCCGGCGCCACGAGGAACGAGATCAGGAACCCCGCGCCGAAGCCGGTGAAATCGGCGATCCAGTCGGGCGTGCCGCCGAACAGCAGCCCGAACAGCAGACGGATCCCCATCAGCGCGCCGATGAAGACGAAGGCCCGCCCCCGGTTGGCATTCGCCTGCCCAAGCCGCATCCACAGCATCCAGGTAAAGGCGCCGATCAGCCCGTAGGCCCCCGGATAGCCGCCGTAAAGCGCGCCCTGCGTGAAAGGCACCGCGGTATAGACCAGCGCGCCGGAGATCGTCGCGGCAAAGAACACCGCCGCCACGGCCCAGCCCTTGAAGATCTCGCCCACCATCTTGCCAAGCGCGAGCGTGAACACCAGCACCATCGCCGCGTGGAAGAAGGCGCCATGCACGAAGGGATAGGTCAGGATCCGCACCACCTGCCGCCACGGCCAGATGTTCTGCGCGATCATGCCGCGCAGGATGTCCGGCCCGAAGGCGAAGCGTTGCAGCGCGTCGAGACGCCAGCCGATCGCGGCATTGCCGAACAGGCCGGACTGGCCGAGGCCGAACAGGATCTCTCCGGCGATGATGGGGCCGCAGAGCAGCCACACCACCGGCGGCAGCGGGTTGATCGGATGCAGGTCATGACCCGGGCGCATGGACTCTCCTCAAGGGGGCTGGCCGGAGGGTTCCGGCGGGCGGTTATGGCAGGCGCTTTGGGCGGGGCCTCGGTTGACGCCCCGCGCGCTTTAGCGATAAGCCGTCCCACAGCCGATTTCCAGCCCGGCCGAGGAGAATGCCATGACCACCGATACGCCTGCCGATCCCAATGCCAAGTTCACCCCCCGCGTCTTTTCGGGGATTCAGCCGTCGGGGAACCTGACGCTGGGGAACTATCTGGGCGCGCTGAAGCGGTTCGCCGAAAAGCAGGACGAGGGGATCGAGACGATCTACTGCCTCGTCGATCTGCATGCGATCACGGTCTGGCAGGAACCGGAGGCGCTCAGGCGGCAGACGCGCGAGGCGGCGGCGGCCTTCATCGCCTCGGGGGTGGATCCGGCGCGGTCCATCCTGTTCAACCAGTCGCAGGTTTCCGCCCATGCGGAAATGGCCTGGCTGCTGAACTGCGTCGCCCGCATCGGCTGGATGTACCGCATGACCCAGTTCAAGGATAAGACCCAGGGCAAGAACGCCGAGAATTCCTCGCTCGGGCTTTTGGCCTATCCGTCGCTGATGGCGGCGGACATCCTGACCTATCACGCGACGATGGTGCCGGTGGGCGAGGATCAGAAGCAGCATCTGGAGCTGACCCGCGACATCGCGGCGAAGTTCAACCACGATTACGGGGTGGATTTCTTCCCCGCGCCGGAGCCCTTGATCGAGGGCACGGCGACCCGCGTGATGAGCCTGAAGGACGGCTCGAAGAAGATGTCGAAATCCGATCCCTCGGACGCCAGCCGGATCAACCTGACCGATGACGCCGACACGATCGCGAAGAAGTTCCGCAAGGCGGTGACCGATCCCGCGCCTTTGCCCGAAAGCCTCGAGGGGCTGGAAGGCCGGGCCGAGGCGCGCAACCTCGTGAACATCTACGCAGCGCTGGCGGGCCGGACGGCGGCGGATGTGATCGCGGAATTCGGCGGTCAGGGCTGGGGCGTGTTCAAGCCGGCGCTGGCCGATCTGGCGGTGGCGAAGCTCGAACCGATCTCGACCGAGATGGCGCGGCTGATGAACGATCCGGCGGAAATCGACCGGACCCTGACGCAGGGCGCGGGCAAGGCGCGCGCCATCGCGCAGCCGATCCTGGAACAGGCGCTCGACATCATGGGGATGGTGCGCGGCTGATCCGTCGCGGCGGGGGCTTTGCGCCCCCGCACCCCCGCAGGATACTTATGGAAGAATGAAGGCAGGGGCGCGTTCAGGCGGCCTTTGCCTCGGCCCGGGGGTAGAGCCGCGCCATGGTCAGGCCGCGCGCCGTGTTCAGCGCCGTCAGCGCCGCCCAGAGGCCGTGATTGCCGAACAGCGGCAGCGCGATGGCCAGCACCACGGCATAGACCGCGACCGACAGCGCGACGGCGTTGCGCATCTCGCGCGTCAGCGTCGCGCCGACGAAGATCCCGTCGAACATGTAGCCCGCCACGCTGACCATCGGCATGAGCCAGAGCCACGGCAGGTAATGGCGCGCGGTTTCCCGCACCTCGGGCGCGCTGGCCATCAGGTCGATCAGCGCCGGCCCCGCGAGCATGAAGACGAGGCTGAGCGCCAGCGCCCCGCCCGCCCCCCATCGCGAGGCGACGATGGCCGCGCGCCGCACGCCGCGCGGGTCGCGCGCGCCGACCGCCTGCCCCACCAGCGTTTCCGCCGCGAAGGCGAAGCCGTCGAGCGCATAGGCGGTGATTTCAAGGAATTGCAGCAGCACCTGATTGGCGGCAAGGGCGATGTCCCCCTCGCCCGCGCCGAGGAACAGGAAGGCGGTGAAGCAGCCTTGCAGCAGGACCGACCGGACCATGATGTCGGTATTCACCCGCGCCATCCGCAGCAGGCGGGTGCGGTCGAAGACCGCGGCGCGGCCGGGGCGGGCGAAAAACACCTCGCGCACGAACCACAGCGCCAGCGCGAGCCCGGCATATTCCGCGATCAGCGTTGCCGCCGCGACGCCGGGCACGCCCCAGCCGAGCCCCAGCACGAAGCCGAGGTCCAGCACCACGTTCAGCCCGTTCATCCACAGTTGCAGCACCAGCACCGCCCGCGTCCGTTCGAGCGCGATCAGCCACCCCGTCAGGGCGTAGAGCGCAATCGTCGCGGGCGCGCCCCAGATGCGGATCGACAGGTAGGATCGGGCCAGCGCCTCGACCTCGTCGCTGGTGGGGGCGATGCGGAAGGCGCCCCAGAACAGCGGGCCTTGCAGCAGCACGAGCCCCAGCCCCGCCGCGAAGGCGATCAGGAGCGCGCGCATCAGCACCGCCGCCCCCTCGCGCGTGTCGCCCTGCCCCTTCGCCTGCGCGACGAGGCCCGTGGTCCCCATCCGCAGGAAGCCGAAGATCCAGTAGAGCGAGACGAGGATCACCGCCCCGATCCCCACCGCGCCGATGGGCGCCGCCTGACCAAGCTGCCCGACGACGCCGGTGTTCACCAGCCCGAGCAGCGGCACCGTCGCATTCGACAGCACGATCGGCACTGCGACGCGCAGCACCCGGCGGTGGTCTATCGGTTCCATTCAGGCGTCGGGCATCAGGAAATGGCCGGTGGCCTGAATGAAGGGACGGGCGCGGTTGTCCTGCCATCCCTCCACCTGAACCGAGGCGTAGCGCCGCCCCGAGCGGTTCACCCGCGCCCGGGCATAGGCGTCGCGCGGCAGGCCGGTGCGCAGGAAATCCACGGTGAAATCGATGGTCTTGGGCAGGCGCGGCAGCATCGTCTCGGCGATGTCGGGGTCGATGCGACCCGCCTCCAGATCCGCCCAGAGGGTGGCCCAGGCCAGCTCGACGATCGCCGTGACCTCGAGGAAGGCCGAGGTCGCGCCGCCATGCAGCGCCGGCAGCAGCGGGTTGCCGATCAGTTTGTCCTGAAACGGCAGGACGGCGGTCAGCTCATCCCCCAGCCGCTCGAACCGGACGCCGAGGAAGCCGATATAGGGCACGCCGGACACCAGTGCCCGCAGCGCGGCGTCGCGGCGCTGCTTGACGACCTGAACGGGTTCGGGCGGGCGGGTCATGTGCGGTCCTCTTTCGGGAAATCCACGGTGAAGGCCGCGGTCGCGGTGGCGACGGGCTGGCCTTCCTGTTCGTCGCAGGCGGTGGCGCGCAGGAAGGCGACCGAGCGGGTCATGCGGAATACCTCGGCCGTGGCGGTGATCCGCTGGCGCGCCGCCGCCGGGCGCATGTAGTCGATCCGCAGGTCGAGCGTCGCGGTCATCTCCGGCCCCTCGGGATGGCTGATCGCCGCCGCGCCGCAGCAGGTATCCATCAGCGCCGAGATCGCGCCGCCGTGGATCACCCCCGTGCGCGGGTCCCCGATCAGCCGTTCGTCCCAGGGCATCGAGATCACCGCCCGCCCGCCGCCGATCTGATCGAGGCGGAACGCCAGCGCCTGACCGAGCGGGATCATCGCAAGGAACTGCCGCGCGCGGGCCAGCAGCGCCGCCATCTGGGGATCGGTTTCCATCATCTCACCTGTCTTCGCCGCCGCACTATCCTTCGCCGGCGCGATGCGCGCAAGCGGCCTCGCGCGTGCCACACCGCAGCGTCACCGGGGATGCGATCGCGGTTGAAGCCGCGCCCCGCCCATATTAGCTTCCGCCCCGAGGGAGATTGCGATGGCCGATGTTCTGACCTTCAAGGAGATGTGCGCACGTTTCGACGTGACCCCGCGCACCCTGCGTTACTACGAGTATATCGAGCTTCTCGCCCCGCAGAGGGAAGGCCGGTCCCGCTTCTACGGTCCGCGCGAGGTGGCGCGGATGACGCTGATCCTGCGCGGGCGGCGGTTCGGCTTTTCGCTCGAGGAGCTGCGGCAATGGCTGGAGATCTACGACAAGAAGGGCACCGAGGAGCAATATCGCGTCTGGGTCGAGTTGGCCGACCGGCAGTTGCTGGTGCTGCAAAAGCAGTATGACGAGCTGGCGACCACCATCGAGGATCTGCGCCGCCTGCGCGACGACGTGGCCGAGACCCTGAAGAAGGAATAGCCAGACGCCGCGGTTGCACGCGGAGAGGTTGCGCGCGCGGAGAGGGCGTCAGGGGGCGCCGCCCCCTCGGCTTTCAGCCTCACCCCCGGGATATTTGAGGAAAGATGAAGGGCAGACGGCCCGTTCGGGGGGTGAATGCGTCCCGAAGGCCGGTTAGCGCCATATTCCGCTTTACGCGCGGCGTTCTTTTCCGGACACTACGTGGGGGAAGGCTGTGTCTTTGGCGCAGGCTTGCCGGTCCGGGCGGAGGGAGGCCCCCGGGCGATCGTTGTCAACCGACGGGGGAGGACGTCGATGACCCAACATGTGATGACCATCAGGGAAATGTGCGACACGTTCGAAGTGACGCCGCGCACCCTGCGTTTCTACGAATCGAAAGAGCTTCTGTCGCCGATCCGCGAAGGGCAGAAACGGCTGTTCACCCGGCGCGACCGGGCGCGGCTGAAGCTGATCCTGCGGGGCAAGCGCTTTGGCTTCTCGCTCGAGGATATCCGGCAATTGCTGAACCTTTACGACGCGGACGACAAGCACCGCACGCAATTGTCGGAGACGCTGAAGGTCGCGCGGCGGCGGCTGGAGGAGATGTATCGCCAGCGCGACGAACTGGGGCTGGCGATCGAGGAACTGCGCGAGCAGATCCTCTGGGGCGAACGCCGGATAGCGGGCGAGGCTGCGAACCTGCACACCGCCGCCGAATAGGCGTCGGAGGCCCGCTGGCCGGGCCGGTAAGGGACAGACGGAGAGGGCCGGATCCCGTGCCGGGGGCGTTTCGCGCCGGTCCGGCACGGGGGCGCGCGTCAAAGGAACGTCGCGGGCGCGGCGCGAAAACGCGCGGCCATCCCCGTTCGGCGCCGGACCGGCCATTTCGCCCTGTCCGGCGGACACGGCCCCGGTGGGGCGGAGGGGGACCTTCGTGACGTGACGTAATTCCCGCGCGGGCGGTCCCCGCCCCCTTCCCTTCGCGACGGGCCTTGCCAATTATCGCACCGTCATTGCGATGACGCAGATCATGAGCCGAGGGGGGCCATGAGCCACAAGGGGGGAGCGACATGGGTTGGTTGGCTGACGAGACGGGACTGGACAGATGCGCGGCGAATTTCGTGCCGCTGACACCATTGTCCCACCTGAATCGCGCGCTTGAGGTGTTCCCGGAACGCACGGCGGTGATCCACGGATCCATCCGGCGCAATTACGTGGATTTTCATGCGCGGGTGAGCCAGCTCGCCTCGGCGCTGGTCGCGCGCGGCATCCGGCCGGGCGATGTGGTGGCGACGATCCTGCCCAACACCGCGCCGCAGGTCGAGGCGCATTTCGGCGTGCCCGCGGCAGGCGCGATCCTGAACGCGATCAACACCCGGCTCGACGTGGATACCGTCGCCTATATCTTCGAGCATTCCGGCGCGAAGATGGTGCTGTGCGACACGCAGTTCCTGAAGCTGGCCGAGGGGGCGGTGAAGCAGATGCAGGGCCCCGCGCCGCAGATCGTCGAGGTCGCCGATCCGGAATTCGGCTGGCCGGCGGGCGGGCATTATCTGGAATACGAGGCGCTGATCGCAAGCGGCGATCCGATGTTCGACTGGATCATGCCCGAAGACGAATGGGAAAGCATCGCTCTGAACTACACCTCGGGCACGACGGGCAAGCCGAAGGGGGTCGTCTATCACCATCGCGGCGCCTATCTGGCGACGATGGGGAACATGATTTCCTGGCGGATGCAGCTTTATCCGGTGCTGCTGACCATCGTGCCGCTGTTCCATTGCAATAGCTGGACCCATCCTTGGATGATGCCCCTGCTGGGGGGCACGACGGTGTGCTGCCGCGATATCTCGGCGAAGACGATCTATGACGCGATCGCGGACCACGGGGTGACGCATTTCGGCGGCGCGCCGATCGTGCTGAACGCGATCGTCAATGCGAAGGACAGCGACCGGCGCCCTTTCGACCATGTGGTCGAGATCTTTACCGCCGGGGCGCCGCCGCCCGCCTCGACGCTGGCCGCGATCGAGCCTTTGGGCTTCAACGTGACGCAGGTCTACGGCCTGACCGAGGTCTACGGCCCCGCCACCGACTGCACCTGGAAGCCGGAATGGAAGGGCATCGCCGGGGACGAGCGCGCCGCGATCAAGGCGCGCACCGGCGTCGCCATGCCGATGGTGGAAACCGTCACCGTCCATGACCAGGGCCGGGAGGTCGCCCGCGACGCCGAGCATCTGGGCGAGATCATGATCCGCTCGAACACCGTGATGAAGGGCTATTACCGCAACCCGCAGGCGACGCGGGAGGCCTTTGAAGGTGGGTATTTCCACACCGGCGACATCGCCTTCATGCATCCGGACGGTTACATCAAGATCACCGACCGGGCGAAGGACATCATCATCTCGGGCGGGGAGAACGTGTCCTCGGTCGAGGTGGAGGGGGTGATCGCGGCGCATCCGGCGGTGTCGCTGTGCTCGGTCGTGGCCAAGCCCGACGAGAAATGGGGCGAGGTGCCTTGCGCCTTCATCGAGGTGAAGGACGGCGCCGAGGTGGACGAGGCGGAGATCATCCGCTTTTGCCGCGAGCGGCTGGCGGGGTTCAAGACGCCGAAGCGGGTGATCTTCGCCGATCTGCCGAAAACCTCGACCGGCAAGATCCAGAAGTTCGAGCTGCGCGCCGTGGCGAAGCTTCTGTGAGGAGGAGGCGCCGGAGGGGGCATCGAGCCCCCTCCGGCGCCGCAGCCGCTGCGCGCCTGCCGCCCGGCCCGGCGCGCCCGCGCGGGTCCCGGCGCCGCGCCCGCCCGGTCCCCGCGACCGAGGGCCGATTGACCCGCCCCCGCGAATGGGTATCCTGCGGCACGACAGGACCAATCCGGGGCCGGAATGACCGCACTCCCACAGTATGAACGGCTCGAGGCCCTGGGGCTCTGGCGCGAGACAGCCGAGGCGCAGCGCCGCGAGGTCATCGTGTCATTCGGGGATGCGACGCTGGTGATCTTCGACGGTCGCGCGGAGCGGCCTTTGGCGCATTGGTCGCTGGCGGCGCTGGTGCGGCACAATCCCGGCAGGCGGCCGGCGGTCTTTGCCCCGTCGGAGGAACCGGGCGAGGATCTGGAGATCGAGGACGAGGCGATGATCGCCGCGATCGAGAAGGTGCAGGCGGCGCTGGAGGCGGCGCAGCCGCATCCGGGGCGGCTGCGTGGCTGGCTGACGGGCGCGGCGGTGGTGGGGGCGCTGGTGCTGGGGGCGGTCTGGCTGCCCTCGGCGCTGGTCGAACAGGCGGCGCGCATCGCCCCCGCCGCGACCCGCGCCGAGATCGGCCGTGCCATCCTGGCCGACATGACGCGCCAGACCGGCAGCCCCTGCCATTCCACCGGCGGCGACGAGGCGCTGGTCGCGCTGACCGACCGGCTGCCGGGCACGGCTCAGATCGTCATCGTGCCGCGCGGGCGCGAAAGCGGCATCGTCCTGCCCGGCAATATCGTCGTGCTGGGGCGCGAGGCCGTCACCGGCCGGGAAACGCCCGAGGTGATCGCCGGCATGGTGATCGCGACGGAACTGGCCGAGCGGGGGCGCAATCCGATGCGACCGTTCCTTGACTGGGCGGGGCTGGGCACCTCGTTGCGGCTGCTGGCCGGGGCGCAGCTGCCGGAGGATGTGGTGAAGGGCTACGGCAAGGTGCTGATGCAGGACACGCCGCAACGCCCGGATGACGAAAGCCTGCTGAGGGCCTTTGCCGCGGCGGGGGTTTCCTCGACCCCCTATGCCTATGCGCTGGACCCGACCGGCGAAAGCGTGCTGCCGCTGATCGAGGGGGACCCGTTCCTTGGCCGCTCCTCCCCGCGCCCGGTGCTGGACGAGGCGCGGTGGATCGCGCTTCAGGACATCTGCAACTGAGGCTGGAGTTTCGGGAACAGGCGTTGCGCGGTGCGGTGAGGGAGGAAGGGGGCGCCGCCCCCTCTTGGCCTGCGGCCAATTCACCCCCGGGATATTTATGGAAAAACGACGGCCAGAAGGCGGCTTTGGGGGTTTCAGCGCAGGATGGCGTCGCGGAAACCATTGGTGCGGATATTGCGCAGGGCCTGTGGGGCCTGTTCCCCGGTCAGGGGGCCGGCGTAGATCACCTGCACCGCCTTGCCGCCGATCCGTGCCGCGCCGACGGAGACCGGCAGGCCAAGCGCGCGCAGCCGCGCCTTGACCCGTTCGGCATTGACCGGATCGGCGAAGGCGCCGACCTGCACATAGCGTTCGCCATTGGGCGAGAGACGCGCCGGGGCGGAGCGGACATGGTGACCGCCTGACACCTTGGGCGCGGCGGCGGGAGGCTGGCGCAGGGTGTCGCGCAGCGTCGCCAGCATCGCCGCCGTCGCGGGCAGCGGCAGGTCCGGCACATCCGAGCCCTGCACCCGCAACCCGCGCACTCCGGCGCCGTTGATGAACCCTGCCGGATCGTCGATCTGCGGACCGCAGCGCATCACCATCCGGCCGTCCGACAGGATGTAGCGCTGCACCGTCACCGGCGCGTCCGGACAGGCGGTGAAGGCACCGGGAATGGTCTTCGCCCCGGTGATCGTCAGGGCGCGCGGGGGCTGCAGGGCGGCGAGCCGCTGCGACAGGCCCGGCACCCGGTCCGCAGGGGCGGGGGCGGCGGGCGCGGCCTCGACCGCCCGTTCCGCCGCGGGGCCGGGTTCGGTCCGCGTCGGCTCATAGCCGCAGAGCGGCTGGCCGTCGCGGGTCTGGCGCGGTTCCCATTCCGCGTCGGGAGCGGGACGGATGAACACGCAGCCGGTGCTGTCCACATATTGCGCGCCGGTGTAGGAGGCCGGGGGCAACTCCGCCGGGGCGGCAGAGGCCGGCGCGCCGGCGACCAGCGCGATGCAGGACAGAAGGCCCGCGATCATCAGGATTGGCGCCGGGACAGGCGGCATCGCTTTCCCCGAAACAGAACTGGTCGACTGGCACAATGTCCGTATATCCGGCACGAGTAAAGAAACTCCGAGGTTATGCTATTTCGTGCCGAACATGCGGTCGCCCGCGTCGCCCAGACCCGGCAGGATGTAACCGTGATCGTCCAGCCTTTCGTCGATCGAGGCGGTGACGATCGGCACATCCGGGTGCGCGGCGCGCATATGGGCAATGCCCTCGGGCGCGGCCAGCAGGCACAGGAAGCGGATGTTCTTCGCGCCCCGGTCCTTCAGCATCTGGATCGCGGCGGCGGAGCTGTTGCCCGTGGCCAGCATCGGATCGACGACGATCACCATGCGTTCGTCCAGCATCGGCGGCACCTTGCAGTAATATTCGACGGGCTGGAGCGTATCCGGATCGCGGTAGAGCCCGACGAAGCCCACCCGCGCCGCCGGGATCAGTTCCAGAATGCCGTCCAGGAGACCGTTGCCCGCGCGCAGGATCGACACCAGCGCGAGCTTCTTGCCCTCAAGGATCGGCGCGTCCATTTCGCAGAGCGGCGTCTCGATCCGCTTCGTCGTCAGCTCCAGCCCCCGGGTGATCTCATAAGCGAGCAGCAGGCTGATCTCGCGCAGGAGCTGGCGGAAACCGGCGGTCGAGGTTTCCTTCTCGCGCATCAGGGTCAGCTTGTGCTGCACAAGCGGGTGATCCACCACCGTCACGAATTCATCCATCTGTCCCATCCCCGTCCGTTTCCCTTATAGAAAGCTGCGCCCCGGCCCCTGATCCGGCAGCCCGAGATGCGCGGCGACCGAGGCCGCCACATCCACATAGCCCACCTGCCCCACCGGATTCAAACCGATCCCTGCGGAGGAGACGATACCGCCCAGAACAGGCACCCGTTCGCGGGTATGATCGGTGCCGGTGAAGGTCGGGTCGTTGCCGTGATCGGCGGTGAAGATCGCCAGATCGCCGGGCCTGAGCCGCGCCAGAAACGCCCCCGCCCGCGCGTCGAACCATTCAAGCGCGCGCGCATAGCCCGCCACGTCGCGCCGATGGCCATAGAGGCTGTCGAATTCGACGAAATTGGCGAAGGTCAGGCTGCCGGGTCCGGCCTCGTCCGCCAGCCGGATCAGGTGATCCATCAGCGCGGCGTCGTCCTTGCCCTTGTGCAGGTGGTCGATGCCGCGATGGCTGAAGATGTCGCCGATCTTGCCGATCGCATGGGTCGCGCGCCCCGCCGCCTGCGCGCGGTCGAGGATCGTCGCCGCGGGCGGCGCGATGGCGAAGTCGCGCCGGTTCGGGGTGCGGATGAAATGTCCGGGCTCGCCCACGAAGGGCCGCGCGATCACCCGCCCGACCCGCATCCGGTGCAATTCGGGCGCGATCTCGCGGCATAGCTGCAACAGCCGGTCGAGGCCGAAGCGTTCCTCATGCGCGGCGATCTGCAACACGCTGTCGGCCGAGGTGTAGCAGATCGGCCAGCCGGTGCGCAGATGCTCGGCCCCCAGACGCTCGATGATGGCGGTGCCGGGGGCGTGGCAGTTGCCAAGGATCCCCTCCGTCCCCGCCGCGCGGGCGACCAGCGCCGCCAGATCGGGCGGGAAGCTGTTCATCGGCGCGCGGAAGTAATGCCAGTCCCATGGCACCGGCACGCCCGCCAGCTCCCAATGGCCCGAAGGTGTGTCCTTGCCGTGCGATACCTCGGTCGCCGCGCCCCAGAGGCCCTGCGGCGTGGCGTCCAGCCCCGGCGCAGCCAGCCCCGAGGCCAGCCGGATCGCGGCACCAAGGCCAAGGGCGTCGAGCGTCGGCATCCGCAAGGGTCCGCTGCGCCCGGTCTCCGCCCGCCCCGCCGCGCATTCGACGGCGATGTGGCCAATGGTGTTCGCGCCGGTGTCGGGCGTCCCGTCGTTGAAGAACCGCGCCGCATCCGGCGCGCCGCCGATGCCCGCGCTGTCCATGACGATCAGAAAGGCGCGGCCCGCCAGTCCGGAATCCGTGGTCATGCGACATCCTCCGGCCCGATCCGGTCGTGGATCAGGGGCGGCTCGGAGGTGGGTTCCTCGCCCAGCTCATAGGCCGCCAGCACCGCCGCGATCGCCGCATCGGCATCCGCGCGCGAGGCGGCGTGGATCAGGGCCAGCGGCTCGCCTTCCTCCATCTCCTCGCCGATCACGGCAAGGCCGGTCAGCCCGACCGAGGGGTTCACCCGGTCCGTGGCCTTCAGCCGCCCGCCGCCAAGCGCCACCACCGCCTCGCCAAGCGCGCGGGCGTTCACCTGCGTGACGAACCCGGCACGCGGCGCGGGCACCGGGGCAAGCTGCGGGGCGGAGGGCAGCCGGTCGGGGTAGCGTTCGACGAAATCCGCCGGGCCGCCAAGCGCCGCGACCATCTTGCCGAAGCGTTCCGCCGCGCGGCCCGATTGCAGCGCCGCGTCGATCATCGCCGCGCCCTCGTCCATGTCCTTCGCCCGCCCGGCCAGCGCCAGAAGCTCGCCGCCCAGGGCCGCCGTCACGTCCCACAGGGCCTCGTTCACGGCGGAACCGGTGAGCGTCTCCATCACCTCAAGCACCTCGAGCGCATTGCCCGCCGAATGGCCGAGGCTCTGGCTCATGTCGGTGATCAGCGCCGAGGTGCGGCACCCTGCCCCGTTCGCCGTTTCGACCAGCGCCAGCGCCAGCGCCCGGGCCTGATCCATGTCCGGCAGGAAGGCGCCCGAGCCGACCTTGACGTCCAGCACCAGCGCCTCAAGCCCCGCCGCCAGCTTTTTCGACAGGATCGAGGCGGTGATGAGGTCGATGCTTTCCACCGTCGCCGATTCATCGCGGATCGCGTAAAGCCGCCGGTCCGCCGGGGCAAGGTCGCCGCCCGAGGCCACGATGGCGCAGCCGGTTTCCTCGACCACGCGGCGCAAGCCGTCCGCGTCGATGGCGGTGCGGTAGCCGGGGATTGCCTCCAGCTTGTCGAGCGTGCCGCCGGTGTGGCCAAGCCCCCGGCCCGAGATCATCGGCACATAGACCCCGCAACAGGCCAGCGCCGGGGCCAGCAGCAGCGACACCGAATCGCCGATGCCGCCCGTCGAATGCTTGTCCACCACCGGGCCGGGCAGGTCCCAGTCCAGAACCTTCCCGCTGTCGCGCATCGCCCCGGTCAGCGCCACCCGCCCCGGCGTGTCGAGCCCGCCCATCAGCACCGCCATGGCGAAGGCCCCCGCCTGCGCATCCGTCACCTCGCCCGAGGCGAGGCCGCGGGCGAACCAGCCGGCGGCCTCGGGCGAAAGCCTGCCGCGCGCGCGCAGCGCCGCGATGATCGCGCGGGCCTGCATCAGCAGCGGTCCATATGGCTCGCGTCGAAACGTCCGGGCAGCAGGTCGCCGATCGTGGTGAGCAGTTTCTGCCCCGAGGTGGTGGCCAGCGTCACCGGCGTGTCCGCCCGGCCGAATTCCGCGAGCTTCTGCCGGCAACCGCCGCAGGGCGGCACGGGCGTCGGGCTGTCGGCGATCACCGCGACCTCGACGATCTCGGTCTCCCCCGCCGCGCACATTGCGGCGATGGCGCCGGCCTCGGCGCAGGTGCCTTCGGGATAGGCGACATTCTCGACGTTCACGCCCCGGTAGACCGCGCCCGAGGCCGCGCGCACCGCCGCCCCCACCTTGAACCGCGAATAGGGCGCATAGGCGTTGCCGCGCACCTCGCGCGCCGCATCAAGAAGGGACATCCGGGTCTCCGTTGGATCGTTCGTCAGACTGTTGCGCCGATCCTGCGCCGCGCAGGTTCGTGATGCAAGCGGCGAGATTGGGTCTTGCCCGCTCGCGCCCGCGCGCCTATTCCCCGAACCAGCAGATGGTTTAACGCTAAACCAGTTCCAGAGAGGCCCCGATGGACGAATCCAGGCACGATCAGGGGCGCCATCCGGCGCTCGACTATCACGAATTCCCGAAACCCGGCAAACTGGAAATCCGGGCGACGAAGCCGCTGGCGAACGGCCGCGACCTGAGCCGCGCCTATTCCCCGGGCGTGGCGGAGGCCTGCCTTGAGATCAAGGCCGATCCGTCCACCGCCTCGCGCTATACCGCGCGCGGCAATCTGGTGGCGGTGGTGTCGAACGGCACGGCGGTTCTGGGGCTGGGCAACATCGGCGCGCTGGCCTCGAAACCGGTGATGGAGGGCAAGGCGGTCCTGTTCAAGAAATTCGCCAATATCGACGCCTTCGACATCGAGGTGAACCAGTCCGATCCGGAAAAGCTGGCCGAGATCGTCTGCGCGCTGGAACCCAGCTTCGGCGCGATCAACCTTGAGGACATCAAGGCCCCCGACTGCTTCATCGTCGAAAAGATCTGCCGCGAGCGGATGAACATCCCGGTCTTTCACGACGACCAGCACGGCACGGCGATCGTCGTGGGCGCGGCGGCGACCAATGCGCTGAAGATCGCGGGCAAGAAGTTCGAGGACGTCAAGATCGTCTCGACCGGCGGCGGCGCGGCGGGCATCGCCTGCCTGAACATGCTGCTGAAGCTCGGCGTGAAGCGCGAGAACGTCTGGCTGTGCGACATCGACGGGCTGGTCTACGAAGGCCGCAACGGCGACATGAACCCGCACAAGGCGGCCTATGCGCAAAAGACCGAGCTGCGCACCCTCGACGACGTGATCGGCGGGGCGGACCTGTTCCTCGGCCTTTCCGGTCCGGGCGTGCTGAAGCCCGAGATGGTCGCGAAAATGGCGAAGGATCCGATCATCTTCGCGCTGGCCAACCCCACCCCGGAAATCCTGCCCGACGAGGTGCGCAAGGTCGCGCCCGGCGCCATCGTCGCCACCGGCCGGTCGGATTTCCCGAACCAGGTCAACAACGTCCTGTGCTTCCCCTTCATCTTCCGCGGTGCGCTGGATTGCGGCGCGACGGTGATCAACGACGAAATGCAGATCGCCTGCATCGAGGGAATCGCGGCGCTGGCCCGCACCACCACCTCGGCGGAAACGGCGGCGGCCTACAGCGGCGAGAAGCTGACCTTCGGCCCGGATTACCTGATCCCGAAGCCCTTCGACCCGCGGCTGATCGGCGTCGTCGCCTCGGCCGTGGCGCGCGCCGCGACGGAAACCGGCGTCGCCACCCGGCCGATCGAGGATCTGGACGCCTACCGGCGGCAGCTTGAAGGCTCGGTGTTCAAATCGGCGATGATCATGCGCCCGGTGTTCGAGGCCGCCGCCACCGTCACCCGCCGCATCGTCTTTGCCGAGGGCGAGGACGAGCGCGTCCTGCGCGCCGCCAACGCGATGATCGAGGAAACCACCGACCGCCCGATCCTGATCGGCCGGCCCGAGGTGATCGCCGCCCGCTGGGACCGCGCGGGCCTGCCGCCGCGCCCGGAAAGCGACTTCGAGATCGTGAACCCGCAAAGCGACGCGCGTTACCGCGATTACTGGAGCACCTATCACGAGCTGATGGCCCGTCAGGGCGTCACGCCCGATCTTGCCCGCGCGATCATGCGCACCAACACCACCGCCATCGCCGCCATCATGGTCCATCGCGGTGAAGCCGACAGCCTGATCTGCGGCACCTTCGGGCAATATCTGTGGCATCTGAAATATGTGCGCGAGGTGCTGGCCCGCGGCGGACTGCATCCGATCGGGGCGCTGAGCCTGATGATCCTCGAAGACGGGCCGATGTTCATCGCCGATTGCCAGGTGCATCACGAACCCACGCCGGAACAGATCACCGAGGCGGTGCTGGGCGCCGCGCGCCATGTGCGCCGGTTCGGGCTGGTGCCCAAGGTCGCGCTGTGTTCGCACAGCCAGTTCGGCAGCCTCGACACAGATTCCGGGCGGCGGATGCGGGCGGCGCTCGACATGCTTGACCAGCGCGAGCCGGATTTCGTCTATGAGGGCGAAATGAACGTCGACAGCGCGCTGGACCCCGAGCTGCGCCGCCGGCAACTGCCGCAAAGCCGGCTCGAAGGAATGGCCAACGTGCTGGTCTTCGCCAATTCGGACACCGCTTCGGGCGTGCGCAACATCCTCAAGATGAAGGCGGGCGGGCTCGAGGTCGGGCCGATCCTGATGGGGATGGGCAACAAGGCGCATATCGTCACGCCCTCGATCACCACGCGCGGGCTGCTGAACATGTCGGCGCTGGCCGGCACGCCGGTCACCTATTACGGCTGACCCCGTTTCGCCGCGTCCGCCTTGGCGGGCGCGGCATGGGCCGGGACGAATCGTTTCCCGCCCCGCGACACTCCACCCCCGTCACAGCCGATCCGCCGCGCCCGCATCGCCCCGCGCCATGAACGGTTTTCCGCGTATCCCTGCGCTGAAAATCGCTGACCCGGCGTCGATTTGTCCCATATGACGTAACAACACCTCAAGGTTGCGCAACATTAAATACCAACGGGAATAAATGGGGTTTACAATGTCCCATATCTTTCCGTGATTGCTTGCCGAGGTTCGTAAGCCTTTTTATTTCATGTTTAATAAGGCAATCCGTCCTAGACAGGCCGGCAGAAGGGAGCCTGTATCTCTAGCGGCACCGCCATGTTTGCATCGCGCCTCTGACGAGTACGGCCAAGGTAGAAATGAATTCCAGCTCGAAGAGCCTTCCGCTCCAAGACCGTTGCGACCGGAATGTCCGCAAGCCGACGATCCGCCCCGTGCGGGAGCATCGGGCATGACACAGACCGCCGTCGTCTCCGGTCCGGAACAGGATCCCATCCTGATCGTCGATGACATCCCCTCGCTCCGGGCGATCTATCAGGCCTATCTGGGCGATGCGGGATTTCACAGCATCACCGCGCGTTCGGCCCGCGAGGCGCGGGAGAAGTTCCGCGAAAGCGAGGCGCGGGTGGTGCTGCTCGACATGTTCCTGCCGGACAGCGACGGGCTGGAGCTGATGCGCGAATTCATCGCGCTCAGGCCTGCGACGGCGGTCGTCATGGTGACGGCGGATCGTTCGATCGAACGCGCCGTCGCCGCGATACGCGCGGGGGCGCAGGATTTTCTGGTCAAGCCCGTCACCTCGGACCGGCTCGTCGCGGCGATCCGCAATGCCCGCGCCGCGGTGCTGGCCGCGGATCCGTCGAGCCGCCCCGAGGAGGACATGCCGGTGGGCGAGCTGATCGCCTTCTCGCCGCTGATGCGCGAACTCGGCACGCGGCTGCGCATGGCCGCGGCCAGCAGCGCGCCGGTCTACATCTGGGGCGAGGCCAGCACCGGCAAGCACCTCTGCGCGCAGATGATCCACGACCTGTCCGACCGCGCGGCGGGGCCGTTCATCGTGCTCGACGGCACGGCGCTGACGGCCGAGGAATTCGCCCCCGCGCTTCTGGGCCGCTCGTTGCAGGACGCGCGGCGCAGCACCATGCCCTGGGGCGGGGCGGCGGCGCAGGCGCGCGGCGGCACGCTGTTCCTGAGCAATATCCACACCCTGCCCCCCGAGGCGCACGGGCTGCTGGCGCATTTCCTGTCACAGGCCGTGCCGCAATGGACCGACCCGCGGCTGCTGCCGCCCGACATGCGGGTGCGGGTGATCTGCTCGGCCACCACCCCGCCTCTGGATGCGAACCACCTCGGCGCCCTCGCCCCCGCGATGCTGAGCGCCACGATCTCGCTGCGGATGCCGGCGCTGCGCGAACGGCGAGAGGATATCGTGCCGCTGGCGGAAACCCTTCTGGCGCGGTTCTCGACGCAGGCGGGCCGGCCGATCGGCCGGCTGACGCCCGCCACCGCCGCGATCCTGCGCGCGCTGGACTGGCCCGGGAATGTGCGCCAGATGACCGAGGTGCTGCGCCGCATCGCCGAGGCCCATCCGGGCCAGCCGGTGACGCCCGACATGCTGCCCGCCGACCTGCACCCCCATGCGGAACGTTCGCCTCCCGGCACGGCCGACCTGTCCGTCTTCGCCGGAATGCCGCTCGCCCGGGTCGAGCGCCTGCTGATCGAGGCGTCGCTACGCCGCCATGACGGATATGTGCCCGATGTGGCGCGAGAGCTGGGCCTGTCGCCCTCGACCGTCTATCGCAAGATCTCGCAGTGGAGGGCGGGCGAAGACTGAAGGATCAGGCGAACTGCTCGCGCATCAGCCGTTCTTCGAGCCCATGGCCCGGATCGAACAGGATGCGGTGCTTCACCAGCGGCTCGGACCGGACCTCGACCCAGAGAACCGGCTGCACGGCCTGCGAATCGGCATCTGCCATCACCGGACGCTTGTCGGCTTCGAGGATGTCAAACCGCACCACGGCGGAGGACGGCAGGATCGCGCCCTGCCACCGCCTCGGCCGGAACGAGGCGATCCCCGTCAGCGCCAGCACGTCCGAGCCGATCGGCAGGATCGGCCCGTGGACGGAATAGTTGTAGGCGGTCGACCCCGCGGGCGTCGCCACGATCGCCCCGTCGCAGATCAGCTCTTCCATCCTGAGCCGTCCGTTCACGGAAATCCGCAGCTTGGCCGCCTGCGGCCCCATCCGCAGCAGCGACACCTCGTTGATCGCCAGCCGCCGGTGCAGCGCGCCATCCGCCGTCTGCGCATGCATCGACAGCGGGTTGATCACCGCCTCCTCGGCAAGCGCGAGCCGATCGGGCAGGTCCTCGACCACGTAATCGTTCATCAGGAAACCGACAGAGCCGCGGTTCATCCCATAGACCGGCAGGCCGCTGTCGGCATGGAGCGTCTGCAGCATGAACCCGTCGCCGCCAAGCGCCACGATCACATCCGCCCGCTCGAGCGGCGCCTGCCCGTAAAGCGCGATCAGCTCCGCCAGGGCCTGCTGCGCGCTTTCGCCCGACGCAGCCGCGAAATGGATATGTCCTGGCTTGTTCACTGCCGACTCTCCGCTGTTTGCCCCGAAGGTGTGACAAGCCGGGGGGGGAAAGACAAGCGGCCAATCGAACGCAGGCCGCCACACCCTGCCCCGGATGGCGCGGCAATTTCCCGGATAGTCGCTTTGGACGCTTTCAGCCCGGGATTTTCTGCGATAAACGGGCCGCGATACATCCATTCCGCGTCAGGAGATGCCCATGACTGACCAACGCGACGCCGGCTTTTTCACCGAAAGCCTCGCCACCCGTGACCCCGATCTGTGGAAATCCATCACCGACGAACTCGGCCGCCAGCGCGACGAGATCGAGCTGATCGCTTCCGAAAACATCGTGTCGAAAGCGGTGATGGAAGCGCAGGGTTCGGTGATGACGAACAAATATGCCGAAGGCTATCCGGGCAAGCGCTACTACGGCGGTTGCCAGTTCGTCGACGTGGCGGAGAATCTGGCGATCGACCGCGCGAAACAGCTTTTCGGCGCGGCCTTCATCAACGTGCAGCCGAATTCGGGCAGCCAGGCGAACCAGGGCGTGTTCAACGCGCTGCTGAAACCGGGCGACACGATCCTGGGCATGAGCCTCGACGCCGGCGGCCACCTGACCCACGGCGCCAAGCCGAACCAGTCCGGCAAATGGTTCAACGCGATCCAGTATGGCGTGCGCCAGCAGGACAGCCTGCTCGACTACGATCAGGTCCGGGCACTCGCCCATGAACACAAGCCGAAGCTGATCGTGGCGGGCGGCTCGGCCATTCCGCGCCAGATCGATTTCGCCGAATTCCGCAAGATCGCGGATGAGGTCGGCGCCTGGCTGATGGTCGACATGGCGCATTTCGCCGGTCTGGTGGCGGGCGGCGAACATCCCTCGCCCTTCCCGCACGCGGATGTGGTCACCACCACCACGCACAAGACCCTGCGCGGCCCGCGCGGCGGCATGATCCTGACCAACAACGAAGAGATCGCGAAAAAGGTCAACTCGGCGATCTTCCCCGGCATTCAGGGCGGCCCGCTGATGCATGTGATCGCCGCCAAGGCCGTCGCCTTCGGCGAGGCTTTGCGCCCCGAATTCAAGGTCTACGCCAAACAGGTCATCGCCAATGCGCAGGCGCTGGCGGATGAGCTGCAAAAGGGCGGGCTCGACATCGTCACCGGCGGTACCGACACGCATGTGATGCTGGTCGACCTGCGTCCGAAGGGCGTGAAGGGCAATGCGACGGAAAAGGCGCTCGGCCGCGCGCATATCACCTGCAACAAGAACGGCATCCCCTTCGATCCGGAAAAGCCGACGGTCACCTCGGGCGTGCGCCTCGGCACCCCGGCGGGCACCACCCGCGGCTTCAAGGAAGAGGAATTCCGCGAAATCGGCCGCCTGATCGTCGAGGTCGTCGATGGCCTCGCGAAGAATGGCGAGGAGGGCAATGCCGAGGTCGAGGCCGCCGTCAAGGCAAAGGTCGAAACCCTGCTGAAGCGCTTCCCCCTCTATCCCACGCTCTGATCGCCGGAAAACGCAAGAAAGGCGCCGGCCGGACCGGCGCCTTTTCCTTTGCGCGGTGGGGACCGCGCCTGAAACCGGAAACCCCTGTCCTGCGGAGAGGAAGAAAGGGGGCCAGCCCCCTCTTTGCCTGACGGCAAATTCACCCCCGGGATATTTAGGGAAGAATGAAGGCAGGAAGTCTGTTCCTTATGCGGCCGGAAGCGCCCATGAAGCGCACCCAAGACCACCAGAAACAGCCTTCTTGCTTTCGTGTTTCCATAAATATCCCGGGGGTGAGGCGCTTGCGCCGAGGGGGCTGGCCCCCTGCCGCCCCATCCCCCGGGCGAACTGTTCAGACCGTAAGCCTCACAGCTCGCCGGTCAGGAACTGCGCCCGGCCATAGCCGAAGGACCAGTCCTCGTCGCTGTTCTCGGTGAAGGAGATCATCACATCCGAAGGCGCGATCCCGCATTTCGCCTGCAGATCGTCGCAGAGGTTGCGGTAGAATTCCTGCTTCGCCTCTTTCCCGCGCGGGCGCGAGACGACATGCAGCAGCACGAAATTCTCCGTGCGCGGAATGCCCAGCCCGGTGTCCAGCGCCTTCAGATGGCTCGGCTCATATTCCTGCAAGGTCTGGTAGCGGTCGCCCTCCGGCACCCCGAAGCTGCGCACCATGGCGTCATGCGCGGTGTCGAGCAGCAGCGCGATCTGTTCCGGAGTGCGGCCCTTGATGACATGATATTGCATGAGAGGCATGTGGTTTCTCCTGTCTCGTCTGTCGGTGACCCTCCCCCATGCCCTCCACATGGCTTGTCCCGTGCTAGCGGGCGCGGGCGCGCCGGACAACGCGGATTCCGGTCTGGACGGGTCTTCGGCCCCGGACTGGCTCCATATGGCGTCTCACTTCCGCGCGGGGTCGGGCGGCCAAGCCTTGCGGCCTGCGGGGCAAAGCCCTAAACAGCCGCAAATGGCCTGAAAACGGGGGTTCCTGCATGTCGACCAAGTTTCGCACTCACGGCAAAGGCGTGGTCGTCTGGATCCTTCTGGCGGTCATGGTTCTGGGCCTTGGCGGCTTCGGCATTTCCAGCTTTTCGGGCGGCTCGCAGAAGATCGGCTCGGTGGGCGATACCGACATCACGGTGAACGATTATGCCCGCGCGCTGCAACGGCAGATGAATGCGGTGCAGCAGCAGATTGGCCGCCCGCTGACCGTGACCGAGGCGAAAAGCTACGGCATCGACCAGCAGGTGCAGGCGCAGCTTTTCGCGCAGGCCGCGCTGTCCGAAGAGGCGCGCCGGCTTGGCCTTTCGATCGGCGACGCCGAGGTGGCGCGCCAGATCACCGGGGCTTCGGCCTTCCACGGACCGAACGGGCAGTTCGACCGCGAAACCTACCGCATGGCGTTGCGCCAGCAGGGCTATACCGAGGGCGATTTCGAGCGTCAGGTGCGTGACGACATCGCGCGGAACCTGTTGCAGGGCGCCATCGCCTCGGGCGTCAGCGCGCCGAAGACGCTGGTCGATGCCTATGCGGATTACATCACCGAATCCCGCCCGGTGTCCTGGGCCGAGGTGACGGAAATGGACCTGACCGAACAGCCCGCCGCACCGGACGAGGCCGCGCTGCAATCCTATTACGACGCCCATCAGGACCGCTACACCAGCCCCGAAAGCCGCGAGATCACCTATGTCTGGCTGACGCCCGACATGCTGAAGGACGAGGCCACGCCCGACGATACGACCCTGCGCGCCATGTATGACCAGCGCAGCGACGAATACCGCCAGCCGGAACGCCGGCTTGTCGACAAGCTGGTCTTCCCCTCCGAGGAAGAGGCGCAGAAGGCGGCGGACCGGCTGAACGCGGGGCAGATCAGCTTTGAGGATCTGGCACGGGAACGCGGGCTCGACATCACCGACATCGATCTGGGCGAAGTGACCCGGGGCGATCTGGGCAATGCGGCCGATGCGGTCTTCGCGCTGACCGAACCGGGCGTCGTCGGGCCGGTGGCGACCGACCTTGGCCCGGCACTGTTCAAGATGAACGGCATCCTGCCCGCCGACGACACCACCTTCGAGCAGGCGAAACCCGATCTGGAAGCCGAGGCGACGATCGATCAGGCCCGCGCGATGATCACCGCGATGACGGCGGATCTGGAAGACCGGCTGGCCTCCGGCGCGACGCTGGAAGACATGGCGAAGGACACCAAGATGGAGATTGGCCATATCTCGATGACGCCGGAGACCAAGGACGGCATCGCCGCCTATGAGGATTTCCGCACCGCCGCGAACAGCGTGACGCAACAGGATTTCCCCGAACTCAGGACCTTCGACGATGGCGGCGTCTTCGCGCTTCAGCTTGACGGGATCACCCCCGCCGCGCCGATCCCCTTCGCCGAGGTGCGCGACCGGGTCATCGAGGACTGGCGCAACGACGAACTCGCCCGGCTGAAGACCGAACGCGCCGAGGAAGTCGTCGCCGCGGTCGATGCGGGCGCCGTTCTGGCGGATCAGGGGCTGCTGGTCACCAATTCGGCCCCGGTCGAGCGCACCGGCTTCATCGAAGGGGCGCCGACCGCGCTGATCGGCAAGATCTTCGAGACCGAGCCGGGCAAGGCCGCGATGGTGACCGATCAGGACCGCGTCTTCGTGCTGGTGCCCGGCGCCTCGATCGCCGCCGATCCCGCAGCGCCGGAAACCGCGCAACTGCGCGACGCGCTTGCGCAGCGGCTCGGCCAGTCCATGTCCAACGACCTTGCGACGCTTTTCGCCACGGCGGCAGAGGCGAAACTGGGCCTGAACGTCAACACGGCGGCGATCAACGCCGTGCAGGCGCAGATGCAATAGGAGGCCCGCGATGGCTGCTCTCTTTCCCGGTTTCGAGGATTTCGAACGCGCCTGGGCGAATGGGCGCAACCAGCTGGTCTATGCGCGGCTGGCGGCGGATCTGGATACGCCGGTGTCGCTGATGCTCAAGCTCGCCGATGCGCAGCCGAACAGCTTCATGCTGGAATCGGTCACCGGCGGCGAGGTGCGCGGGCGCTATTCCATCATCGGCATGAAGCCCGACCTGATCTGGGAATGCCGCGGCACCACGGCGCGGATCAACCGCAACGCGCGCTTCGAGGATGTCTTCGAGACCCTGCCCGGCGATCCGCTGGACAGTTTGCGCGGGCTGATCGCCGAAAGCCGGATCGAGATGCCCGAAGGCCTGCCGGCGGCGGCGGCGGGGCTGTTCGGCTATCTCGGCTATGACATGATCCGTCTGGTCGAGCATCTGCCGAACGTGAATAGGGACGTTCTGGGCGTGCCGGATGCGGTGCTGCTGCGGCCCTCGATCGTCGCGGTGCTGGACGGGGTGAAGGGGGACGTGATCCTCTGCGCACCGGCGTTCCAGAGCTCGGGCCTGTCGGCGCGGGCGGCCTATGCGCAGGCGGCGGAACGGGTGATGGACGCGCTGCGCGACCTCGACCGCGCGCCGCGACAGAGCCGCGAGATGGGGGATACCACCAGCGTCGGGCCGCTGCGCTCGAACTTCACCGCCGAGGGCTACAAGGCCGCGGTGGAAAAGGCCCGCGAATACATCCGCGCGGGCGACATCTTTCAGGTCGTCCCGGCGCAGCGTTGGGCCGCCGATTTCCCGCTGCCGCCCTTTGCGCTGTATCGCTCGCTCCGGCGCACGAACCCCTCGCCCTTCATGTTCTTCCTGAACTTCGGCGGCTTTCAGATCGTCGGCGCCTCGCCCGAGATCCTCGTGCGGCTGCGCGACGGCGAGGTGACGATCCGCCCGATCGCCGGCACCCGCCCGCGCGGCGCCACCCCCGCCGAGGACAAGGCGCTGGAGGAAGAGCTTCTGGCCGACCAGAAGGAACGGGCCGAACATCTGATGCTGCTCGACCTCGGCCGCAACGATGTGGGCCGTGTGGCAAAGATCGGCACCGTCCACCCGACCGAGACCTTCATCATCGAGCGTTACAGCCACGTGATGCACATCGTCTCGAACGTGGTGGGGGAACTGGCCGAGGGGCAGGATGCGCTGTCCGCACTGCTCGCCGGGTTGCCCGCGGGCACGGTGTCGGGTGCGCCCAAGGTCCGCGCGATGGAAATCATCGACGAGCTGGAACCCGAGAAGCGCGGCATCTACGGCGGCGGCGTCGGCTATTTCGCGGCGAATGGCGAAATGGACATGTGCATCGCGCTGCGCACGGCGGTGGTGAAGGACGAAACCCTGTATATCCAGGCGGGCGGCGGTGTTGTCTACGACAGCGACCCGGAGGCGGAATATCAGGAGTCGGTCAACAAATCCAAGGCGCTGCGCAAGGCGGCCGAGGATGCGGGCCTGTTCGCCGGACGCAGCAACGCCTGAGTCAGCGGCCCGCCCGGCGCCATCCGGCGGCGCGGGCCTCTGCCTCGGAACAGAACCAGCGTTCGCCGCGGCCTGTGTCGATGCGGGTCTTCGCATAATCCTTGCCGCCCGGCAGGTGGTAGATCCGCCCATGCGCCGAGATGTTGCCTTTGATCGCGCAGCCAGCCTTGGGGGCCGCCTGCGCGGTGGCCCTATCGCGTTCGGCGGCGCGCTGCTGTTCCGGCAGCTCCGCCCTGCCCTGCCAGATGCCCCGACGCGCCTGTTTCGCCTTTTCCTCGGCCGCGACGTAATCCAGCGCATAGCGCCGATAGGCGAAGGCCATGCCCTGCGCCACCATCTCTGCGCCGATGTCCCGTCCGCCGACGAAACAGCGCGCCAGCAACCGGCCGTATTGGTCCCGCTCCGTGCCCGAGCAGCGCACCCCGCCCGGCTTCACTAGCGCCTTCATCGCCTCGGTCGCGCGGCTGCCGCAGGGCCACGCGCGCCCGCGCGCATCCTGACAGGTCTGCGCCCGCTCCGGCGCGTCGATGCCGAACAGCCGCACCCGCTCACCGCCGACCACCAGCGTATCGCCATCGACGACGCGCACCGCGCCGTTGACCGACATGGCGCAGGCCGCCGCCGCGCAGGCGAAAATGAGAACGAAAGTTGAACAAAGCCTTAACATGCGCCCGGGATAGGCGAAAAGGCCGCCGCCCCGCAACCGCAATCCGACAGGTTGGCAAACGGCCGCTTTACCCTGAGCGTGCTACCGCTGCGCCACGCGCCATTCTGGATTGACCCATGGCTCGGCATTCTCGGCCGGCAGGCGACGGCCAAGGATGTGATCGGCCATCTTCTCCCCCGTCATGATCGAGGGGCCGTTCAGGTTGCCATTCGTCACCCGCGGGAAGATCGAGCTGTCGGCCACGCGCAGCGCCTCGACCCCGATCACCCGGCCTTCGGGATCGACCACCGCCATCGGATCGTCGGCCCGGCCCATCCGGGCCGTGCCGCAGGGGTGAAAGGCGCTTTCGGCATGTTCGCGGATGAAGGCGTCGATCTCCGCATCCGTTTGCACGCCCGTGCCCGGCTGGATTTCATGCTTCACATGCGCGGCCATCGCCGGTTGGGCAAAGATCTCGCGCGTCAGGCGGATACATTTGCGGAAATCCTCCCAGTCGTCCGGGTGGCTCATGTAGTTGAAGCGGATCACCGGATTGTCGCGCGGATCGGCCGAGCGCAGCGTCACCGCCCCGCGCGATTTCGACCGCATCGGCCCGACATGGACCTGAAACCCATGCCCCTCGGCCGCCGCCTTGCCGTCATAGCGCACGGCGATGGGCAGGAAGTGATACTGGATGTCGGGATATTCCACCCCGGCGGCCGAGCGGATGAAACCGCAGCTCTCGAACTGGTTCGAGGCACCCAGCCCCTTGCGGGTGAACAGCCATTGCGCCCCCACCATCGCCTTGCCCAGAAGGTTCCAGTATTTATACAGCGTCACCGGCAGCTTCGCCGCGAATTGCATGTAGATCTCAAGGTGATCCTGCAGGTTCGCGCCCACGCCGGGCCGGTCCGCCAGAACCCCGATCCCATGCGTTCGCAGATGTTCGGCCGGCCCGATACCCGACAGCATCAGGATCTTCGGCGTGTTGAGCGGGCTCGCCGCCAGCACGACCTCATGCCGCGCGCGCAGGACCGAGACCTTGCCATGCGCCTCGTATTCGACCCCGACGGCACGGCCATCCTCGATCACCACGCGCCGGGCGAGACCGCGCACGATCCGCAGCCGGCCCCCCTTCAGCGCCGGGCGCAGATAGGCGTTCGCCGCCGACCAGCGCTGACCGTTCCAGATCGTCGCCTCCATCGCGCCGAAGCCTTCCTGCTGGCGGCCGTTGTAGTCTTGCGTCACCGGATATCCGGCCTGATGCCCCGCCGCGATGAAGGCGTCGAAGAGCGGGTTGTCACGCGGGCCGCGTGTCACGTGCAAAGGCCCGGAATGCCCGCGCCAGTCCGGATCGCCGCCATCCGCGCCGCCGTGCCATGTCTCCATCCGCTTGAAATAGGGCAGCACGTCAGCGAAGCGCCAGCCATCGGCCCCCTGTTCGGCCCAATGGTCGTAGTCGCAGGCATGGCCGCGCACGAAGACCATCCCGTTGATCGAGGACGATCCCCCCAGCACCTTGCCCCGCGGCGTCACCAGTTGCCGCCCGCCAAGACCGGGTTCCGGTTCCGATTTCAGGCCCCAGTCGTAGATCGGCATGTTCATCGGATAGGACAAAGCGCCGGGCATCTGGATGAACGGCCCCGCATCGGTGCCGCCGAATTCGACGATCACCACCTGCTTGCCGGCCTCGCACAGCCGATAGGCGAGCGCCGATCCGCCCGACCCCGCACCGACAACGACGTAATCCGCCTCCATCAACGCTGTTCCCTTTCGGCTTTCCATAAATATCCCGGGGGGTCGGGGCACCGCCACGACGGGCTGGCCCCCGGCGCCTTCAATAGGGGCTGTCGACCGGCCCGGTGCCCACGTAGACTGCCTTCACTTGGGTGTAATGCTCGACCGCCGCCCTGGAATTTTCCCGCCCGACGCCCGAGGCCTTCACCGCGCCGAAGGGCATCTCGACCGGCGTCAGGTTGTAGGCGTTGATCCAGCAGGTCCCCGCCTGAAGCTGCGCGATCACCCGGTGCCCGCGCGCCAGATCGGCCGTGAACACCCCGGCCGCCAGCCCGAATTCGGTGCCGTTCGCACGGGCGATCGCCTCTTCCTCGCTGTCGAAATCCAGTACCGCCATAACGGGGCCAAAGACCTCTTCGCGCGCCAGGGTCATGTCATCCGTCACATCGGCGAAAACCGTCGGCTGCACGAAAAGCGGGCCGTGATTGCCCGCGGCGCCGCCGGTGATCAGCCGCGCGCCCTCGGCCTTCGCCTTGCCGATATATTCCATGACCTTTTCATGCTGCGCGGCGCTGACCAGCGGACCGAACTGCGTTTCCGGGTCCAGCGGATCGCCCGCCAGAATCGCCTCGGTCCGCGCGGCCAGACGGGTCAGGAACCGCTCCTTGATGCCGCGCTGCACGAAAACGCGGGTGCCGTTGGAACAGATCTGCCCCGAGGAATAGAAATTCCCCAGCATCGCCGCGCCGATCGCGCTTTCCAGATCGGCATCGTCAAAGATGATGAGCGGAGATTTGCCGCCCAGCTCCATCGTCACATGCTTCATGCCCGAAGCGGCGGCGGCATAGACCTTGCGGCCCGTCGGCACCGAGCCGGTGAGCGAGACTTTCGCCACCCGCGAATCGGTCGCCAGCGCCGCGCCCACATTGCCATAGCCCTGAACGACGTTGAAAACCCCGGCAGGCATCCCCGCCTCGATGAAAATTTCAGCAAGCTTCAAGGCTCCCAGAGGTGTGACCTCGGAGGGTTTGAACACCATAGCATTGCCCAGGGACAGCGCCGGGGCCGCCTTCCAGCACGCGATCTGGCTGGGATAGTTCCACGCGCCGATGCCCACGCAGACGCCCAGAGGCTCGCGGATCGTATAGGCGAAATCGCCGCCCAAGGGGATCGTCTCGCCCGTCACCGTGGGCGCGAGACCGGCGAAATATTCCAGCGCATCGGCACCCGAGGGCCAGTCCGCCACCAGCGTTTCCTGAATCGGCTTGCCGGTGTCGAGCGTCTCCAGCTCGGCCAGTTCCGCCCCCCGTTCGCGGATGATCGCCACCGCCCGCATCAGGATGCGCGACCGTTCCACGGGCCGCATCCGGCCCCACGCGGCCTGCGCGGCGACCGCGCCCGACAGCGCCGCGCCGATCACCGAGGGCGTCGCGGAATGCAGCCGCGCGATCACCTCGCCGGTGCCGGGATAGATCACCTCGATGACCTCTCCGGCGGTGTCCTCAAGCCATTCGCCGTTGACGAAATGGCTGGCCGCAGGTTGTGCTCTCATGCCCGGTCCCCCAGTTCTCTGTCCACGTATTCCATAACGATCTTAAGCGCATAGGCCCGGTCCGGCGCGTTGTCGGCCAGTGCCGCGCGGATATAGACCCCGTCGATCAGCGCCCCCAGACCACGGGCCACCGCCTCGGCCCGCGCCCCGACCAGTTGGCGCAGCTCATGCCGCAGGTTCGACCGCAGCCGCCGCTGATAGACCCGCAAGAGCCGCCGCGCCTCGGGCTGGGCCTGGGCGAGAACGTAGAAGTTCAGCCAGGCGGAAATCGCCTCCCGCCGGAAGCTGCCATGCGAAAAGCTGCCGGTGACGATCGCGCGCAGCCGCTGTTCCGGTCCCGTCGCGGTGGACAGCGCGCCGCGCACCTCGGCCCCGTAGATCGACAGGATCGACCGCATCGCCGCCAGAAAGATCTGTTCCTTGGAGCCGAAATAGTGATGCGCCAGCGCCGAGCTCATGCCCGCGCGCCGCGCGATCTGCGCGACCGTGACCTCGAGCGAGCCGGCCTCCCCCACGGTTTCAATCGTGGCTTTCACCAAAGCTGCCCGTCGAATAGGCTCTGCACCGACCTTCGGCATGGCTTTGCGCCCTTTGCGATAAAAAGGAGTTGCACAATGGAGCTAACGGCAAGTTTATTGACTCGTCAATCAACAAAAACCGGATTTCGGTCCACTCAACACGGAGACGACCCCAAATGATGCTACGCGCTTTTCTTCTGGCGGGAACGGCGGCTCTGGCGATCGGCCAGTCGGCGCAGGCCGCGGGCTGCGACAAGGTGACCTTCGCCGATGTCGGCTGGACCGACATCTCGGCGACGACCGGGGTGGCGACGACGATCCTTCAGGCCCTCGGCTATGAAACGGACGTCAAGCTCTTGTCGCTGCCGGTGACCTATACGGCGATGAAGGCCGGGGATGTGGATGTCTTCCTTGGCAACTGGATGCCGTCGCAGACCGCCGATGTCGGCCCCTATCTGGAAGACGGCTCGGTCGAGACGATCCGCACCAACCTGACCGGCGCGAAATACACGCTCGCCACCAATGCGAAGGGCGCGGAAATCGGCATCAAGGATTTCGCCGACATCGCCCCGCACAAGGACGAACTTGGCGGCAAGATCTACGGGATCGAGCCCGGCAACGACGGCAACCGCCTGCTGATCGAGATGACGGAAGAGGACAAGTTCGGCCTGAAGGGCTTTGAAATCGTCGAAAGCTCCGAACAGGGGATGCTGGCGCAGGTCGCCCGCGCCGACCGCGAAGGATCGCCGGTGGTCTTCCTCGGCTGGGCGCCGCATCCGATGAACTCGAATTTCGAGCTGACCTATCTGTCGGGCGGCGACGACATCTTCGGGCCGGACTTCGGCGGCGCGCAGGTCGACACCAATGTCCGCAAGGGCTATGTTGCGGAATGTCCCAACATCGGCAAGTTCCTGACCAACCTCGAATTCACCCTGCCCCTGGAAAACGAGATCATGGGCCGCATCCTCGACGACGGCGAGGAACCGGCCGCTGCCGCGAAGGCATGGCTGGCCGCCCATCCCGAGGTCGTGACCCCGTGGCTCGCGGGTGTCACCACCAAGGACGGCGGCGATGCCGAGGCCGCGGTGCAGAAGGCGCTGAACTGATCCGGATCCGGCCCCCGGCAACCGGGGGCCGCTTCCAGACATGGGCGGGCAAGGAGAACACCCGATGGATTGGCTGACGGCCAACAAGATTCCGGTCGGCAGGACCGCGAAGAACCTATTCGACTGGCTCAAGGATCACGCGGGGGGCTTTTTCGACGCGCTCTCGACGGTGTTGCAGCATCTCATCAATGGTATCCTGTGGCTTTTGCAGTCGCCGCATCCGGTCGTCATCATCGCGCTGTGCGCGGGGCTGACGTGGCTCGTGCAGCGCAACTGGAAAACCGTGCTGCTGGTCATCCTCGGCTTTCTGTTCATCCTCAATCAGGGCTACTGGAAGCCCATGACCGAAAGCCTGACGCTGGTGCTGTCGGCCTGTGTCGTCTGTCTGGCGATCGGCGTGCCGGTCGGCATCGCCGCCGCGCACCGGCCAAGGCTCTATGCCGCGATGCAGCCGGTGCTCGACCTGATGCAGACGCTGCCCACCTTCGTCTATCTGATCCCGGCGATCGTGTTCTTCGGCATCGGCATGGTGCCGGGGCTGATCGCCACGGTGATCTTCGTGCTGCCGGCGCCGATCCGGCTGACCCATCTGGGCGTGTCCTCGACCCCGCAATCGCTGATCGAGGCGGCGAAATCCTTTGGCGCCACGCCGCGCCAGTTGCTGTGGAAGGTCGAGCTGCCCTATGCCATGCCGCAGATCATGGCCGGGCTGAACCAGACCATCATGCTGTCGCTGTCGATGGTGGTGATCGCAGCGCTGGTCGGCGCGAACGGGCTGGGCGTGCCGGTGGTGCGGGCGCTGAACTCGGTCAATACCGCGCTTGGATTTGAATCGGGCTTCGTCATCGTCATCGTCGCGATCATCCTCGACCGGATGCTGCGGAAAGGAGACCGCAAATGAGCCGCACAGCCGTCGAATTCGACGCCGTTAACATCGTCTTCGGCGATGCGCCGGAAAAGGCCCTGCCGCTGATGGATCAGGGGCTGAGCCGCGCCGAGATCAAGGAGCGCACCGGGCAGGTGCTGGGCGTCCATAACTGCACCCTCAGCGTGGCGGAGGGGGAGATCCTCGTGCTCATGGGCCTGTCCGGGTCGGGGAAATCGACGCTGCTGCGCGCGGTGAACGGGCTCAACCCGGTGTGCCGGGGCAATGTGCGCATTCTGGATGGCGGCAAGCTGACCTCTGTCACCCGCGCCGATGCGGCGACGCTGCGGCGGCTGCGGCTGAACCGGGTGGCGATGGTGTTCCAGCAGTTCGGCCTGCTGCCCTGGCGCACCGTGCGCGAGAACGTCGGGCTGGGGCTGGAGCTTGCGGGCCTGCCCAAGACCGTATGGCGAGAAAAGGTGGACCAACAGCTTGCGCTCGTGGGTCTCTCCGACTGGGCCGAGCGGCGCGTGGGCGATCTGTCGGGCGGCATGCAGCAGCGCGTCGGCCTTGCCCGCGCCTTCGTCACCGATGCGCCGATCCTGCTGATGGACGAACCGTTTTCCGCGCTCGACCCGCTGATCCGCGCGAAGTTGCAGGATGAATTGCTGGACCTGCAAAAGACGCTGCGCCGCACGATCATCTTCGTCAGCCATGACCTCGACGAGGCGTTCAAGATCGGCAACCGCATCGCGCTGATGGAAGGCGGGCGGATCGTGCAGATCGGCACCGCGCGCGACATCATCGCCAATCCGATCGACGCCTATGTCGAGGATTTCGTCGCCCATATGAACCCGCTGAACGTGCTGACGGCGGCGGATCTGGCGGAGCCGGGTTCGACCGAGGGCGCGCCCGTGGATCCAAAGACCCCGGTGCGCGAGGTGATGGCCCAGCTCTGCGCGGCCGAGAGCCTGCCCCTCGCCGACGGGCGGCGGATCACCCGGGCCGGGGTCATGACGCGGCTGCTGGACCCGCGCAACGCGGGCTAGACCTTGGTCGCCGGCACCACCGGAGTGAGCTGGCGGCGGGTCGCGGCCTCCCGCCAGGTCATGTAGCTGACCGCGGTGATGATCAGCCCGCCGCCCAGAATGACGTAAGGGTCGACCGTTTCGCCAAACAGCAGCCAGCCCGCCATCGAGGCCCAGACCAGTTGCAGGAAGGTGACGGGCTGCGTCACCGTCACCGGCGCGCAGGCGAAGGCCCGCGTCATGCAATAGTGCCCGAGCGTCGCGAAAGCCGCCGTCAGCCCGATCCAGCCGACCTGCGCCCATGTCAGCGGCACCCAGACCGCGATGGCGAAGGGGGCCAGCACCAGCGTCACGGTGACCGTCATCATCGCCACGATGTCGCCCGGGCTGGCAAAGCGCGTGAGGCCCTTGGCGACGATATAGGCGATACCGAAGAACAGGGCCGCGCCGAGCTGGGCGATATGGCCGGGCTCGATCTCGCGCAGGCCGGGGCGCAGGATGATGAGCCCGCCGATCAGCCCGATGACGATCGCCAGACCCCGGCGCCACGCGAACCCCTCGCCCAGCAGGAGCGCCCCGCCGATCGTCACCACGATCGGGTTCAGATAGCCGATCGCCGTGACATCGGCCATCGGCACCCGCGCCATGGCGTAGAACCACAGGATCACCGCGACCGCATGCACCGCGCCGCGCAGGCCGAACAGCCCCCAGACCCGCGGCGGAAACCGCCGGTGCCGCAGCGCGAGGATCGCCGGCGCCAGAAACAGCCAGCCCCAGGCGAACCGCACGAAGGCGTTCTGCACCGTCGGGATCGAGGTGCCGATGAAATGCACGATGATGTTGACGCCGACGAAGCTGATGGTCGTGGCGAGCATCCACAGCACGCCCTGCACGGGCTGGTCCGGGGCGGAGACGAAAGGCACGGAGGATCGGATCATCCGCCTTTTCTGCGCTGCCCGCGTGCGGGCCGCAAGCGCGGGATTGTATCCGCACAGACGGAGGCAGCCGACCGGCGGACCGCATGCGGAGAGCGGGGAAAGGGGGCCAGCCCCCTCTTTGCCTTACGGCAAATTCACCCCCGGGATATTTATGGAAAAACGACGGGCAGAGATCTCTCCCCCAAGGGAGAGATTCCTATTTCCTGCGCTTTTCCGCCGCGGACTTCATCCGTTCGAGCAGCGCCGCCTTGCTTTTGGGGTCGGTCTCGCCGAAGGGGTTCTTCTCGGATCCCTTCTGGTTGTGTTCGAGGTGGCGCGGAGCGTTTTTCGCCACCTTCGGGCCGCCCGATTTGCCGTAATCCATGTCACTTCCTCCAATGAAAAGGGGCGCCCCGGTCCTGTGTCGGAACGGGACGCCCGCCTTGTGGAACGCGCAGGATCAGAGCTGCGCCGCCACGTCTTCGGGAACGTCGAAATTATGCGTCACGTTCTGCACGTCGTCGTCTTCTTCCAGCGCGTCGATCAGCTTCATCAGCTTCTGCGCGGTGTCGAGGTCAACTTCCGTCGTCACCTGCGGTTTCCAGATCAGCTTCGCCTCGGTCGCCTCGCCGAGCGATTTTTCCAGCGCATCGGCCGCGTCGGACAGGTTCTCGACCGAGGTGTAGATCCAGTGGCCCTCGTCGTCCGATTCGACATCCTCGGCCCCGGCTTCGAGCGCCGCCATCAGCACCGTGTCGGCATCGCCCGCGGAGGCCGGATAGCTGATTTCCCCCATCCGGTCGAAGCCGTGGCTGACCGAGCCGGTCTGCCCGAGGTTTCCGCCCGCCTTGGTGAAATAGCTGCGCACGTTCGAGGCGGTGCGGTTGAGGTTGTCGGTCATCGCCTCGACGATGATCGCGATGCCGTTCGGGCCGTAGCCCTCATAACGGATTTCGGTGTAATCCGCCGCGTCGCCCATCTGCGATTTCTTGATCGCGCGGTCGATCACGTCCTTCGGCATCGACTGCGCCTTCGCGGCCTTCACCGCCAGACGCAGGCGCGGGTTCTTTTCGGGATCGGGATCCCCCATCTTGGCGGCGACGGTGATTTCCTTCGCCAGCTTCGAGAACATCTTGGAACGGATCGCATCCTGCTTGCCCTTGCGGTGCTGGATGTTCGCCCATTTGGAATGGCCTGCCATGCCCTTCTCCGTCGGAAATTCATGAAATTTGGCGTCTCTATAAGCCAGCAGGCGCCCCGGCCGCAAGCCACCGGCGCGTGCGAAACGCCATCATTGCCGCCCGGTCAGTGCGATCTGGCCTGTCCGGGGCCGGGATTTCCGGCCGTCCGGTCCTCTTGCGGGGTGCGCCAGAACCAGCGGCGGCCATCGGCGGGGCGGATCAGGGTGATCGTGCCGTAGGGCTCGAACAGCGGTTCGAGCGGCGTTCCCGCGACGAAGGACGGGCGCTGGATGTCGACGGCATA
The DNA here is from genome assembly GCF_004022215.1 of Paenirhodobacter populi. Classification (GTDB taxonomy): domain Bacteria; phylum Pseudomonadota; class Alphaproteobacteria; order Rhodobacterales; family Rhodobacteraceae; genus Rhodobacter; species Rhodobacter populi. Next base: position 52,582 of record NZ_SAUZ01000001.1, on the reverse strand, counting down.
GTCCATCACCTGCCCGCAATCCGCGAACCGGCCCGAGGGCTCGCGCGCAATATCGGCGCTGCACGACGAGCCATCGACGAAATGCACCGTCAGCCGCTCGGTGCTGAGCGAGACGCGCCCCGGCTCGGGCGGATAGGACAGCGCGGCGCAACCGGCAAGGCCCGCCAATGCGAGGAATACGGGGAAAAGGCGCATGGAAGCCTCCGGGTCATCGCGGGCGGGTGTCGCGGCATCCGCGGGCCGCGCGCCATCGGATGCCGGTCCGTGTTACCCGAAGGCCGCGGCGATGGCCACCGGGATATGATGCCCCGCCCCCTTGACAGCGGTGCCCCCGCCGCCGCAGTCTGCCCCCGCGACAGGGGCGTCCGTTCAGACGGGCTGAGAAGAACCCTTGGAACCTGAACCGGGTCATGCCGGCGGAGGAAGTCGTGACGCGGGTGGCCCCTTGCCGCCTTCCGTCCGTTCCCCGTCGGCGGGGAGTGAGGACATGGAAGACACAGGCCACTATCTGCAACGGATGCGGGCGCGCGCGCCGCTGGTGCAGAACATCACCAACAACGTCGCGATGAACATGATGGCGAATGTCCAGATCGCGGCCGGCGCCTCGCCCGCCATGGCGGATGCGGCCGAGGAGGTGGTGGAGTTCACCGCGCTTGCCGATGCGCTGACGGTGAACATCGGCACGGCGGACAGCCTCAAGGCGATGTCGATGCGGCTTGCCGGGGCGGCGATGAACGGTCACGGGCGGCCCTGGGTCTTCGACCCGGTCGGCGTCGGCGCGACGCAGTTCCGCAACGACCTGTGCCGCGATCTTCTGGCCCTGTGCCCGACGGTGGTGCGCGGCAACGCCTCGGAGATCCTGACGCTGGCGGGGCGGGGCAAGGGCGCGCGCGGGGTCGATGCGGTGGACAGCGTCGCCTCGGCCGAGACGGCGGCGCGGGAACTCGCCGGGCGCACCGGGCATATCGTCGTCGCGACCGGGCCGGTGGATTACGTGACCGATGGCACCCGCGCCCTGCGGGTGGCGAACGGCGATCCGATGATGGCGAAGATCACCGTTTCGGGCTGTTCGCTGAACGGCGTGATCGCGGCGTTTCTGGTGGACCAGCCGCCGCTTGAGGCCACGGCGGCGGCGCTGGCCTATTACGGGCTTGCGGGCGAACGGGCGGCGGCGGTCTGCGCCGGCCCCGGCACGTTCCAGCCGGCCTTCCTCGACGCGCTCTACGCGCTGACGCCCGAGGATGTCACCCAGGGCGCGAGGATCGAGGCAGCATGATCGGCGCGGTTTATCTGGTGACGGAAGCGGAGGCCGGGCTGCCGGTGATGGATCAGGCGCTGGCAGCGGCGCGCGGCGGGGCATGGGCGGTGCAGTTGCGCGACAAGCACGCCCCGGACGCCGCCTTTGCGGCGCAGGCGCAGGTGTTGCAGGCGATGCTGCGGCCGCTTGGCGTGACCTTCTTCGTCAATGATCGGGTGGAGATCGCCTGTGCCATCGGCGCCGACGGGCTGCATATCGGGCAAGGCGACGGCGACCCGATGCACATCCGCGAACGCATCGGCCCCGGAATGATCCTTGGCCTGTCGGTCGAGGAAGAGGCGCATCTGGCCACCCTGCCGCCGGGCGTGGTCGATTACCTCGGCGTCGGGCCGGTGCGCGCCACCGCCTCGAAACCCGATCACGCGGCGCCGATCGGCTTTGACGGTCTGCGCCGGATCGTAGCCGCCGCCCCCTGCCCCGTCGTCGCCATCGGCGGTGTCCATGCGGGCGATCTGGCGGCGGTGAAGGCGGCAGGCGCCGCGGGCGTCGCCGTCGTCAGCGCCATCACCCGCGCCCCGAACGCCGAGGCGGCAACCCGCGCCCTTTTGCGCGAATGGGAGGACGCATGATCCCCAACATCCTGTCGATCGCCGGCTCCGACCCTTCGGGCGGCGCGGGCGTTCAGGCCGACATCAAGGCGATCTCGGCCAATGGCGGCTATGCGATGGCGGTGCTGACCGGGCTGACGGCGCAGAACACGCAAGGGGTCTGGGCGGTCGATCTGGTCTCACCGGAGATGGTCACAGCGCAGATCGCCGCGATCCGCGCCGATATCCGCATCGACGCCGTCAAGATCGGCATGCTGGGCAGTGCCGCGATCATCTCGGCGGTGGTCGCGGCGCTGGACGGTCTGACGGCGCCCATCGTCCTCGATCCGGTGATGGTGGCCAAAGGCGGGGACAGGCTGCTGGCATCCGAGGCGGTCGCGGCCCTGCGCGATCACCTGCTGGCGCGCGCCACCGTCATCACCCCGAACCTGCCCGAAGCCGCCGATCTTCTGACCCTGCACGAGGCGCGGGACCGCGACGGGATGGCGGCGCAGGCGCGGCTTCTGCTGGACCTCGGCCCCGGGGCGGTGCTGCTGAAGGGCGGGCATCTGGCGGAAGCCGACGCCCCCGACCTGCTGGTCACGTCCGAGGGGGCGCGGTGGTTCGAAGGCCCCCGATTTGCGACGAAGAACACCCACGGCACGGGCTGCACCCTGTCCTCGACGCTGGCGACGCTGCTTGGGCGCGGCCTGCCCCTGCCCGAGGCGGTGTCCACCGCCAAGGCCTATGTCGCCGGTGCCATCGCCGCCGCGGACCGGCTGCAGGTCGGCCACGGACACGGGCCGACCCATCATTTCCACGCGCTCTGGCGCTAAAGGTAACGGCCGCCGCGCTGCAAGACCTCGATCTGGTATCCGTCGGGATCGGCGATGAAGAAGAACCGCGCTATCACCTGCCCGTCCGGGGCGAAATCCACCATCTTGCGCGGCGCGAGGCCCGCCTCGGTCAGCCGCGCATGTTCCGCCGCCAGATCCGCGACCGAGACCGCCAGATGGCCATAGCCATTCCCCGGAGCATAGGGCTCGGTCCGGCCCTTGTTGACCGTCAGCTCCAGCTCGAAGGTGGTTTCGTCATTCGCCAGATAGATCAGCGTGAAGTCCGGAAATTCCAGCCTCTCGCGGATCTTCAGCCCGAACGCCGTGTCGTAGAAGGCGAGCGAGCGCGCCTCGTCCAGCACGCGGATCATCGAATGGATCATCTTGGCCATGTCATCCCCCACAGGTTTGCCTCAGGAGTAGCGGCGCGCCCGGCCGCTGGCAACCCGGTGTCCGGATGTCGGGGCTCCGGGCGCAGGTGGAGAGGGTGCAGGGGGCCAGCCCCCTCGGCCTTCGGCCTCACCCCCGGGATATTTGGGGAAGAATGAAGGGGAAGGGTTTCGGGCGGTTCCGGGAAGCGTGGGGCATCACTCCTCGATGAACGGGATCGGCACGCCGAAGAAGGCCGCGAGCAAGACGAAGTTCAGCGTCAGCACCAGCATCGCGGCGATCGTGGCGATGATCCGCGTCAGGGGGCGGGCGACGAAATTCCCCATGATCCGGCGATTGCCGATGCAATAGATCAGCGCCAGCATCGGCACCGGTAGCGCGATGGACAACACCACCTGCGACATCACCAGCGCATCGGTGGCATTCACGCCGGCCAGCACCACGGCGAAGGCCGGCACCATCGTCACCGCCCGGCGCAGCCAGATCGGCACGCTGAAATGCAGAAATCCCTGCATGATCATCTGCCCCGCCATCGTCCCCACCACCGAGGACGAAATCCCCGAGGCGATCAGCGACACCAGGAACACGCCCGCCGCCGCCGCGCCCAGAAGCGGGGTCAGCGTGTGATAGGCGGTCTCGATTTCCGCCACATCGGCATTGCCCTGATGGAAGGCCGAAGCCGCCATCATCACCATCGCGATATTGACCATGCCCGCGACGGCCAGCGCCAGCACCACCTCGACATTCGAGAAATGCAGCACGCGGCGGCGCTGCGCGTCATCCTTCACCGCGGCGCGGTGCTGGGTCAGGCCGGAATGCAGGTAGATCGCATGTGGCATCACCGTCGCGCCGATGATCCCCACCGCGATGGTCAGCGCGCCCGCGTCGGGCATCTGCGGCGTCACCATGCCGACCGCGGCCATGCCCCAGTCGACCGGCGCGATCAGCACCTCGACGAGATAGCACAGGCCGATCACGCCGACGAGCGCGCCGATGATCAACTCCATCGGGCGGAAGCCGTAGCTTTCAAAGGTCAGCAGCCCGTAGGTCACGACGGCGGTGATCACCATCCCCCACAGAAGCGGAATCCCCGCCAGCAGCGACAGCCCGATCGCGCCGCCAAGGAACTCGGCCAGATCGGTGGCCATGGCGGCGATCTCGGATATCGCCCACATCACCCAGACCAGCGGCCGGGGCAGGTTGTCGCGGCTCAGCTCCGCCAGGTTCTTGCCGGTGACGATGCCGAGCTTCGCCGACAGGGCCTGAAACAGCATGGCGATCAGATTGGCGCAGAGCACGACCCACAGCAGCGTGTAGCCGTAGCCCGCCCCCGCCTGAATGTTCGTCGCGTAATTGCCGGGATCCATATAGGCGACCGAGGCGACGATCGCCGGACCGGCAAAGACCAGCGCCGCGAAGCGCCCCTTGCGCTTGCCGGTCAGCACATCAGACATGGCGGATTGTGTCCGCCCCGACATGGACCCCTGAATCATTGGACAACTGGCTCCGCCGCTGCATCCGCAGCGTTTACTAGCCCAGGCTACACTTTTGTCAACGGACCACACTATCGGACAAGGCGACCTATCATTTTCAAAGTAATGCCAAGGCTGTAAAGCGTCACGACACAAGACCGGGGCCGGACGACCCGGCCTGCAGGAGGCCCCGTGACCGACGACACGACTCAGCCCGCCCCGCATGAGGGCGCGGAACGCTTCAATCAGGCGCGGGCGGCGCAATCGGTCGCGGTGCTGGAAGATTATGCCGAGATGATCGACGACCTGATCGCCGAACTGGGCGAGGCGCGGATCACCGACATCGCGGCGCGGATGGGCGTGACCCATCCGACGGCGATCAAGGCGGTCGGGCGGCTCAAGCGCGAGGGGCTGGCGATGTCGCGGCCCTATCGCGGCGTGTTCCTGACGGAAGCGGGCGCGGCGCTGGCCGCGCGGGTGCGGGCGCGGCACCGGGTGGTGGTCGATCTGCTGGTCGCCGTCGGCGTGCCGCAGGACACCGCCGAGATCGATGCCGAGGGGCTGGAACACCATGTCTCGGACGTGACCCTGCGCGCCTTCGAGGCCTTCCTGCGCCGCGCCTAGACGAAGCCGCGCAGCCGCAGCACCGTGATGATCCCCGCCGCAAGGATCACCAGACCCAGAACCAGCGTCGCCGCGACATTCAGCGCAAGGCTCCGCGCGCGCTCGCCCGATCCCAGCCGTTTCAGGTATTTCACGCAGGTCCGGTGCGCCCGGGCGATCTCGTCGGCGTTCAGCTGCCGCGCGAGCTTGGGCGAGGCCGCCATCTGCTCCGCCTGCGCCAGCACCTCGGCCGCGCGGCGGACCTTTGCCGGCAGGGCCCCGCCGCGATGTTCCAGCCGGTCCGCCAGCGTCGCGCCATGCGCGCCCAACCGCTCGCCCATCAGCCGAAAGACCTGCGCGGTCATCTGCTGAATGCCTGTCGACTGCATCTTCGCCCCCATCCGTTCGGGCGGACCCTAGCCTTACGGCCCAGGACAGGCAATCTTCCTCTGGAAAGCCGGCGGCGGCGGCGCTAGCGTCGCGCCATGCTGCACACCATCCGCCACGGTTCCGATACCGCCCGCCCGCCCCTGCTGATCGTCCCCGGCCTGTTCGGCTCCGCCCGCAACTGGGGGGTCGTCGCCAAGCACCTGTCGACCGAGCGGCTGGTGATCGCTGTCGATCAGCGCAACCATGGCGACAGTTTCCGGTCGGACGATCACAGCTATCCGGCGATGGCGAGTGATCTGGCGGAGGTGATCGAGGCCGAGGGACGGCCGCTCGACGTGCTCGGCCATTCGATGGGCGGCAAGGCGGTGATGATGCTGGCGCTGACCCGGCCCGAACTGGTGCATCGCCTGATCGTCGCCGATATCGCGCCCGTCACCTACCCGCATACCGGGACGAACGAGGTGCTGATCGCGGCGATGAAGGCGCTGAAGATCGACGATCTCACCACCCGCGGCGAGGCCGACCGCCGCCTTGCCCCCGGCGTGCCCGACCCGGCCACCCGCGCCTTCCTGCTGCAATCGCTGGAACTGCGCGACGGGCCGGTGCACTGGAAGCTGAACCTTGATGCGCTGCAGGCGAACATGGGCCGGATCGTCGGCTGGCCCGATCCCCTGCCCGCCGGCGCGCGACCGTTCACCGGGCCGGCGCTGTTTCTGTATGGGGGGACGTCGCGCTACCTCCGCCGCGACTATCGCCCGGCGATCGAGGCGCTGTTTCCCCAAGCGGAATACGAGGGCATCGCCGGCGCGGGCCACTGGCTTCACGCCGAAAAGCCGCGAGAGACCGAGGCGGCGATCGAAGCCTTCCTGTCGCGCTGATAAAAAGGCCCGCGCGATGCGGGCCTTTTGCGTTTTGGGGATGGAAATGCGGGCTGAGAGGTCGCAAGGGGGCCAGCCCCCTCGCCCGTTCCGGGCTCACCCCCGGGATATTTATGGAAACACGAAAGGCAGAAGCGGTATTTTATTGCGGCGTGACGCCCCGCAGCCGTTCCGAGCGGCGGCGCAACAGCTCCACCGTTGTCAGCAGCAGCACCGAGATGATGACCAGAATCGTCGCCACCGCCAGAATGGCCGGGCTGATCTGTTCGCGGATGCCGTTCCACATCTGCCGCGGGATCGTCTGCTGATCGTGGTTTGCGATGAACAGCACGGCCACGACCTCATCGAACGAGGTGACGAAGGCGAAGAGCGCGCCCGACACCACGCCCGGCAGGATCAGCGGCATCACCACCTTGAAGAAGGCCGTGCGCGGATTGGCCCCGAGGCTTGCCGCCGCGCGCACCAGCGACTGGTCAAACCCCGAAAGCGTCGCCGTGACGGTGATGATGACGAAGGGAATGCCAAGCGCCGCATGGGCAAGGATGATCCCCAGATAGGAGCCCGCAAGCCGCATCCATTCGATGTGGAAACCGCCCGAAAAGCTGGGCACCGGGACCCGCACCGCCGAATAGAAGAAGAACATCCCCGTCGCCGAAATGATGATCGGCACGATCATCGGCGAGATCAGCACCGCGGTGATCTGCTTGCGGTAGGGCATCTCGGGCCGGGTCAGGCCAAGCGCCGCGATCGTGCCCAGCACCGTCGACACGAGGGTCGCGAAGACGCCGATGATGACCGAGTTCTTGGCCGCCTGCATCCAGGAGGCATTGCGCCAGAAATCCCCCCAGAAGGCCCAGTTGCGCGGCGCGTCCGGGTTTGCCATGCCGAAGGTGATCAGGCTGTCATACCAGCGCAGGCTGTAGGCTTCGGGCTTCAGCTCCAGCATGTCCTTGGAAAAGGTGAAATAGGGCTGGGCGTTGAAGCTGAGCGGGATGATGATGAGGATCGGCGCCATGAGGAAGACGAAGATCATCACGCAGATCGCCAGATAGGTGCCGCGCCAGGCACGTTCGAGCGGGCTTGCGTAGACGGGAAGTGCCATGTGTGTCTCCTCAGCCCAGCTTCATCTTGTCGATGCCGACGAGGCGGTCGTAGATCCAGAAGAAGATCAGCACGATCGCCAGAAGGATCGCCGAAAGTGCGGCGGCCAGCGACCAGTTGAGCGACCTCTGCATGTGGAAGGCGATCATGTTGGAAATCATCTGCCCGTCGGCGCCACCGACAAGGGCGGGGGTGATGTAGTAGCCCATCGCCAGGATGAAGACCAGAAGCCCGCCCGCCCCGACCCCCGGCAGCGTCTGCGGCAGGTAGACCCGGCGGAACGCCGTCCAGGAGGTCGCGCCAAGCGACCGGGCCGCGCGGACATAGCTGGGCGGGATCGTCTTCATCACCGAATAGAGCGGCAGGATGGTGAAGGGCAGCAGGATATGCGTCATCGCGATGATCGTGCCCGTGGCGTTATACATCATCTCCAGCCGCTGGTCGTTGCGTATCAGGCCAAGCCAGACGAGGATGTCGTTCACCACACCCTGCTGTTGCAGCAGCACCATCCACGAGGTCGTGCGCACCAGAAGCGAGGTCCAGAACGGCAGCAGCACGAGAATCATCAGCAGCATCGCATGCTTCATCTTGACCGAGGACAGCAGGAAGGCGATCGGAAAACCGAGGATCAGGCACAGCGCGGTGATTTCCAGCGACATGACGATGGTGCGCCAGAACAGCCCCTTGTAGACAGCCTGCCCCTCGGGAACGGAAACGATCTTGCCGTTCTCATCCCGCGTCAGGTCGACGGCGTTCAGGAAGAAGTCCCCGGTGAAGGCGGCCGAGGCCGAGCGCATCGCGCGCCAGACATTCGGATCGGCCCATTTCCGGTCCTGCGCGATCAGCGCCTCCTTGTAGGGCGGTTCGAGCTGCCCGGCATTCCGCACCGCCGAGGTGAACAGCGACCGCGTGCCGGGAACGTCATAGTTGATCCGCGTCCCCGCGACCCCGGCCGAACGGTTCTGCTGCATGGTGCGCAGATCCGAGGCCAGCGCCGCATAGGCGGTTTCGTCCAGTTCGGATCCCTGCGGGTTCTGGCCGAACCATTCGACCAGCGCCGGCGCGTTGGCGCGGAAGGAATCGTTGTGCACCGACTGGAACAGCATCTGCCCGATCGGCACGATGAAGGTCACGAAGATGAACAGGAAAAGCGGGGCGACCAGAAGCAGCGCCCGGCGCCGCCGCACGGCAAGCGAGCTTGCAAGCGCGGCCTTGAGCGGCTTGCCGTCATCCGTGATCAGCGAAGCGGGGGCGTTCATGGTCAGTGGAGCGGAAGCGTCAGTCATGCGATCCCTCATCTGAAAGGCTGCGCGGCAGCGGATCATTGCCGGGCGTGGCCGGAAACGACGCCCCGGCCGGCGGGATCCTTCCGCCGACCGGGTTTCTTGCGGGCCGGATCAGCTTGCCAGCCAGGCGTTGAAGCGTTCGTTCAGCTCGGAATCGTGGTCGACCCAGAACTCGAACGAGGATTCGAGCGCGTTTTCCAGGTTGGCGGGATAGGTCGGCAGGTTCGGCCCCATGACCGTCTTGCCGTCCTTGTAGATGATGTCGCCGCCAAGGTTCGCCGATTTCCGCGCCGGACCGTAGGAGATCTGTTCGGCCGAGGCGCGCAGCCCTTCGGTCGAGGTCGCGTATTCGATGAACTTCATCGCGTCTTCCATATGCGGCGCGCCCTTCGGGATCGAATACATCTCGTTTTCGTAGATCTGGCCGTCCCAGACGATGACGAAGGGCTTGTTCTCGTCGATCGCGGCGTTGAAGATCCGGCCGTTGTAGGCGGTGGTCATCACGACTTCGCCGTCGGCCAGCAGCTGCGGCGCCTGCGCGCCCGCTTCCCACCAGATGATGTCCTTCTTGATCGAGTCGAGCTTCTTGAACGCGCGGTCGATGCCTTCCGGGGTGTTCAGCGTCTCGTAGACCTCGCTCGCCGGGACGCCGTCACCCATCAGCGCGACTTCCAGAACCGCCTTGGCGCCCTTCTTCAGGCCGCGCTTGCCGGGGAACTTCTCGGTGTCGAAGAAATCGGCGATGGTCGTGGGCTTCGCATCCGGGAATTTGGTGCTGTCATAGGCGTAGATGTTCGACCAGATGTCGGTCGAGACACCGCATTCGGTGATCGCGCCGGGCAGGAAGTCGTCGATCGCCGGCGTGCCGTCGGACCCGGCGGGCAGCGAGGACGGGTCGATCGGTTCGAGCAGACCTTCGTCGCACAGCCGGATCGCATCGGCATATTCGAGCGAGACGACATCGACGGTGACGTTGCCCGCCTCGACCTGCGCCTTGATCGGAACCGCCGGGTTGTCGGAATCGATCATCGTGGTCTTGATCCCGCTTTCGGCCATGAACGGCTTCACATGCGCCTCGGTCTGCGCGGCGCCGTAGGATCCGCCCCAGCTCATGACCACCACCTCTGCCTGTGCGGCAAAGGCGGTGCTGCAGGTCAGTGCCGTGGTGAGGAAAAGTTTCTTCATGAATTTCAGCTCCCTGTGCTGTTAGTCTGTTTGACGCCCCCGCGCCTGTATCCGGCGCGCAGGGCGGTCCCTCATGCGGGGTCGAGTGCGCGGGCATCCTGCGGATGCCAGCCGATCTTGAGCTTCTGGCCGGCCTTGAGCCGGGTCTGGCCAAGCGTATTGCGGCATTTCATCACGAAATCGTCGGTGCCCGCGACCTTCATCCGGGTGCGGAAGATGTCGCCCATGTAGATCACCTCGATCACCTCGGCCTCGATCTGATAGGCGTCGGCGGGCATCATCTCGGGCTTGAATTCCACCCGTTCCGGCCGGATCGAGACCAGCGTCTCCTGCCCGACATGGCGCAGGTTGACCGGCGTGGCGGAAATCAACTCGCCGGTCTGGAGCCGCACGGTGCATTTGTCGCCGTCGAGGGTCTCGACCTTGCCGGGCAGCTTGTTGTTCTCGCCGATGAACTGCGCGACGAAGCTGTTCTTCGGGCGTTCATACAGCTCATCCGGCGGGGCAAGCTGCTGGATCCGCCCGTCGTTGAACACGGCGACGCGGTCCGACATGGTCAGCGCCTCGCCCTGGTCGTGGGTCACGTAGACCACGGTGATGCCGAGCCGGTCGTGCAGGCCCTTGATCTCGAACTGCATATGCTCGCGCAGCTGCTTGTCGAGCGCGCCGAGCGGTTCGTCCATCAGCACCAGCTCCGGATCGAAGACCAGAGCCCGCGCCAGCGCGATCCGCTGCTGCTGACCACCCGACATCTGCGCCGGCCGGCGGTTGGCGAACTTGCCCATCTGCACCATGTCGAGCGCGCGGGTCACCTTGGCGTCGCGTTCGGACTTGCCCATGCCGCGCACTTCAAGCGGGAAGGACAGGTTTTCCGCCACGGTCATATGGGGGAACAGCGCGTAATTCTGGAACACCATGCCGATGCCGCGCTTGTGCGGCGGCACGTGGTTGATGTCGACGCCGCTCAACCGGATCTCGCCGCGCGTGGCGGTCTCAAATCCCGCGAGCATCATCAGACAGGTCGTCTTGCCCGAGCCCGACGGGCCGAGCATCGTCAGGAATTCCCCCTTGCCGATGTTGAGATTCAGGTCTTTGACGACGAGGTTTTCGCCGTCGTAGCTCTTCTGCACGTGATCAAATACGACGAAACCTTCGTCGGTCGCAGCTGTGGCCAAATTCGGGCTCCCCGTAATTTTCTGGTTCGTTTTCCCGTGAGGCAAGTTAAGCGACCGATTTCACCGATTTCAACCGGACAATTGCCCGCCCCGCCGCGCAGGACCGGACCGCCCGGGAGACAGAAACGGGACCGATGAAAAGCGACACAAAAATGCCCATGAGCGACAGCTCCGGCATTTCTGACCTGCCTTATCGATTGGCGAATTCGGCACGATCGGGCGGCGATCTTTTCGTGACCATGCACATTATCGCGGTATTCTCGTGTCGGCGCAGGGTTCCGGAGGCATTTCTTGCGTCATTTGCCGATCCCGCGCGAAGGTATGCCTTCATCGCGCAGCAAGCGGGCATGAGATGGGTAATGTGCGTAAAATTTAGGCAAATATGCCGAATCCGCGTATTCCGCAGGATCTCTGCGGAACAGGACGCCGTTCGCGGCATTGCCGCATATGGTCGTGAGGAATTTCCGGCCGGATCGCGGGCGCGTGCCGCTATTTCAGCCCGGCCAGATAGGCCGCGATATCCTCGCCGCCTTTCGGCAGCTTGAACACCATCTTCGACGCACCCGACCCGCCATGGGTGTCGATGAATTTCGTCGGATCGCGCAGGTATTCGGCCAGCAGGGCCTCGTCCCAGACCAGCCCCGCCTCTTTCGCCTCAAGGATCCCCGCTCCGTAGGCATATCCCTCGACCGAGGCGGCCGGCCGCCCGACCACCCCGAACAGATCCGGGCCGACCTTGCCGCCCCTGACGATCGCCGTGCCGTCGGCGGCGGTGATGGAATGGCAGGCCTTGCAGCGGACGAAAAGCTTCTCCCCCGCCTCGGGATCCGCCGCAAGGGCGGGCGCGGCGACAAAGGCAAGCGCAGCAAGAATGGCAGGAAGGCTGTTCTTCATCGCATCATCCTCAGAGTTCTCAGCCGGCGTGCAGAAGGTCGCATCCGGCAAGGCCCGGCGTAACCTCGCCGAAGACCTCGGCGAAGGCACGCTCCAGCGCCGCGTCCAGATCGCCCATGCCGACCGGCAGGCCCAGATCGACAAGGCTGGTGACCCCGTGATCGTGGATGCCGCAGGGCACGATGCCGGAGAAATGTTCCAGATCCGGCTCGACGTTGATCGAGATCCCGTGAAAGCTTACCCAGCGGCGCAGCTTGACCCCGATCGCGGCGATCTTGTCCTCGGCCACAGTGCCGTCCGGCCCGCGGGGCTTGTCCGGCCGGGCGACCCAGACGCCGACGCGGCCATCGCGGATCTCGCCGCGCAGGTTGAACTCGGCCAGCGTGCGGATCACCCAGCTTTCCAGATGCCGCACGAAGCAGCGCACGTCCTTGCCCCGCCGGTTGAGGTCGAGCATCACATAGACGATCCGCTGCCCCGGCCCGTGATAGGTGTATTGCCCGCCCCGCCCGGCCTGATAGACCGGGAAGCGGTCCGGGGTGATCAGATCCTCGGCCCGGGCCGAGGTGCCCGCGGTATACAGCGGCGGATGTTCCAGCAGCCAGATCGCCTCTTCCGCGCGCCCCGTCGCGATCTCGGCCACGCGCCGCTCCATGAAGGCCAGCGCCTCCGGATAGGGAACGGGACGGTCGGAACGGATCCACTCGGGCATGGCTGTCTCCTGCTGCGCACGGTCAGACGGTTGATCACTAGGCCATGCGGCCCCGCCCCTCAAGCCCGGATCCCCGCGGCAAAAGGCTGCGCGCGGGGAAAGACCGGGAAAATCGTCGCAAGGCGAAAAATCCGCTTTTCATTCGCGGAAGGCTCGGCTAAATGCGCTTCACCAAGCCAAGATATGCGGTCGTGGCGGAATTGGTAGACGCGCAGCGTTGAGGTCGCTGTGGGGTAACTCCCGTGGAAGTTCGAGTCTTCTCGACCGCACCATCCCCTTCCTGACATTGATGAAAACCGGCAGGACGGGGCCCCGAGGGGCCCCTTTTCACAGCCGCACATTCCGCAGGCGCAGCGCATTGGCGATCACCGAGACGGAGCTGAGGCTCATCGCCAGCGCGGCGATCACCGGCGACAGCAGGATCCCGAAGACCGGATACAGCACCCCCGCCGCGATCGGCACCCCCGCCGCGTTGTAGACGAAGGCGAAGAACAGGTTTTCGCGGATGTTGCGCATCACCGCCTCGGCCAGACGGCGGGCGCGCAGGATGCCGGTCAGGTCGCCCTTCACCAGCGTCAGCCCGGCGCTTTCCAGCGCCACATCCGCCCCCGTGCCCATCGCGATCCCCACATCGGCCGAGGCCAGCGCCGGGGCGTCGTTCACCCCGTCCCCCGCCATCGCGACCGAGGCGCCCTTTGCCTTCAGCTCGTTCAGGATCGCCACCTTGCCCTCGGGCGAGACGCCGGCCCGCACATCGGCAAGCCCAAGCTGCCGCGCCACCGCCTGCGCGGTGCGCGGGCTGTCGCCCGTCGCCATGACGATGCGCAGCCCCTCGGCCTGAAGGTCGCGGATCGCCTGCGGAGTGGTTTCCTTGATCCGGTCGGCCACCGCGACGATCCCCGCCGCCTGCCCGTCGACGGACAGGAACATCGCCGTCTTGCCCTCGGATTGCAGCCGCTCGGCGGTTTCGGTCAGGGCCGAGATGTCGGCCCCCTCCTCCGCCATCAGCGCCGCATTGCCAAGCGCGACCCGCGCGCCCTCGACCCGCGCGCGGACGCCCTTGCCGGTCACCGCCTCGAACGCCTCGGGCACCAGCTTCGGCACGTCGCCCGCGCCGGTCACGATCGCCTCGGCCAGCGGGTGTTCGGAGCCGCGTTCCAGCGCGGCGGCCAGCGTCAGCAGCCGGTCCTGCGTGACCCCTTGCGCGATCACATCGGTCAGGGCGGGCTTGCCCTCGGTCAGCGTGCCGGTCTTGTCGACGATCAGCGTATCGACCTTGGCGAAACGCTCCAGCGCCTCGGCGTCGCGGATCAGGACGCCCGCGCGCGCCCCGCGCCCGGTGCCCACCATGACCGACATCGGCGTCGCCAGGCCCAGCGCGCAGGGGCAGGCGATGATCAGCACCGATACCGCCGCCGCCACCGCATAGCCAAGCGCCGGTGACGGGCCAAAGATCATCCAGCCGACGAAGGCCAGAACCGCCACCGCCACCACGGCGGGCACGAAGACCATCGCCACCCGGTCGGCCAGCCCCTGAATGGGCGCGCGCGACCGTTGCGCCTGCCCGACCATCGCGACGATCCGCGCAAGGGTGCTGTCGGCGCCGACGGCGCGGGCCTCCATCACAAAGCTGCCCTGCCCGTTCAGCGTACCGCCGGTGACCTCGTCACCCACCGCCTTGGCGACCGGCAGCGATTCCCCCGTCAGCATGCTTTCGTCGATGGAGGACCCACCCTCGGCCACCACCCCGTCGACAGGCACGGATTCACCCGGCCGCACCCGCAGCCGGTCGCCGGTGCCGACCTGATCGAGGGGCACGTCCTCCTCCCCCGTCGCGGTGATGCGCCGCGCCGTCCGGGGCGCGAGGTTGAGCAACGCCCGGATCGCGTCCCCGGTGCGCTCGCGCGCCATCAGCTCCATGATCTGGCCGACCAGCACGAGGACGAGGATCATCGCCGCAGCCTCGAAATACACCGGCGGCAGGCCATGATGATCGCGCATCGCGGGCGGGAAGACGCCGGGCGCCAGCAGCCCGACAAGCGAGAACAGCCACGCCGCCAGCGTGCCCAGCGAAATCAGCGTCCACATATTGGGCGAGCGGTTGACCACCGACTTCCAGCCCCGCACGAAGAACGGCTTCGCCAGCAGCAGAACCGGCGTCGAGAGCGCGAATTGCAGCCAGAGGAAGGCGCGATGCCCGATCCAGTCGGCGAAGGGGATGCCCACGTGGTCGCCCATCTCCAGCACCGCGACCGCGGCGGCAAGCGGCGCCATCAGCCACAACCGGCGGCGGAAATCGACCAGTTCCGGGTTCGGGCCACTGTCGGCGGTCGGGTGCAGCGGTTCCAGCGCCATGCCGCAAATCGGGCAGTCGCCCGGATGGTCCTGCCGGATTTCCGGGTGCATCGGGCAGGTGTAGATCGTGCCCTCGGGGACGGGTTGCGGTTTTGCGGCCTCGCCCAGATAGGCCGCCGGATCGGCCTCGAACTTCTTCAGGCAATGGTCCGAACAGAAATAATGGCGCGCGCCGTCGTGTTTCAGCATATGCGCCGCCGTGCCCCGGTTGACGGTCATGCCGCAGACCGGATCGCGCGCCGTGGCATAGCTTTCGGGATCGGCCACGAATTTGTCGTGACACTTCATGCAGCAGAAATGCCAGGTCTGCCCGTTATACGCGTGCGAAGGCTTGCCCGCGGCCGGGTCCACAGTCATGCCGCAGACCGGATCGCGGGTGACCGCCTCGGCCGGGGTTGCGGGATGATGGTGCTGGTGTTGCGACGTCATGATAACCGCCTTTGGTTTCCTCGCCCGGTCAGGTAATGCTTCCAGCAGGTGGAAGGTCAAGGCCGTTCCGGCCGGATCGACGAAGGAGGGCCGCAGATGAATATCGGCGACATCACGCAGCGGACCGGGATCCCGGCCAGAACCCTGCGCTATTATGAGGATATCGGCCTTGTCGCCCCCGCTCGGGCGGAAAACGGCTATCGCGACTATTCCGCGGCCGATCTGGACCGGCTGATGCTGATCGCGCAGGCGCGACACATGGGCTTTTCGTTGGACGAATGCCGCAGGCTCGCCGCGCTGAACGCCGATCCCGGCCGCGCCAGCCGCGAGGTCCGGGCATTGGCGCAAAAGAACCTTGCGGCGGTGCAGGACAGGATCGCCCGTCTGCGCGCGCTGGAAGCGCAGCTCCGGGCGCTGATCGCGCAATGCCACGGCGACGATCAGCCCGACTGCGCGATCCTCGAGGAGTTGAGCGGCAAGCGCCCCTGACCGTCAGGGATCGCGCCCCTCCGCCGCGGCGACGGCCTCTGCCTCCGCCACCGCAAGCTCCGCCATGCGCAGGATCGCCTCCCGCGTCGCGGCCACGGCGATGAACCGGCCGTTGTGGCAAAACCGCGCGCCCGGCACGCCCGAGGCGGCCTCAAGCGCCGCGTCCGTCAGCCCGGCCCAGGCCACAGGCAGGTCGGCGCGCAGCTCGAACCCGTCGTTTGCGCGGCGGATGCCCGACAGGCTCCAGTCCTTGTCGCGCGGATTGACGACGAACAGCAGATGATCCGCCCCGGCCTTGTCGATGGCGGAGCGGAACGGCATCCCCATCGGCAATTCGAGGATCCGGCTTTCCCCGGCGCGCGCCACCGCGTCGAGCACGATCGCCTCGGCCCGCAGCTTGGCGGTCTTGCGGGCGATGTTCGCCTCGACAAAGGCGCGGGCGACGGCCATCGCCGCGCCGAAGGCACGGTCCTCGGCCCCCGGGTCGGGTTCATCGAAGACGGGTTTCAGGGTTTCCAGCAGCACCGGCAGTGTCAGCCCGGACAGCAGCGGCCCCGCCGTCGCGGGGCTGAGCGCGCCATTGTCCATCAGATCGACCGGCAGCACGAACTCCGCGTCGAAGGCGGCATGGATGCCGTCCAGATTCGCTTCGGCCACGCCCGACGCCCGCAGATAATCGCGCCCGTAATGCATCCAGATCAGCCCGAAGGAACTGAGCGGCCGGCCGTCGCTGCGGGTCGGGGCGTTGCGCTGATGGTGATCGTAGATCTGCCGGGCCGGATCATAGTCGCGGCCCACGTCGTAGATGATGCGATCCGGCGCGGGCGTGGTCCAGTCCTCGTCCCGGCTGCGCACGATCCGGGCCTGCGGAAAGAGGCGCGAGAGGATCACGCTCGACAGCAGCTCATCGGCATGAAAACCGCCCGAATGGGTGACAAGGAAGGTGACGGAGGTTTCGGGGCTCATGCGCTGGATTGCCTTTCCTGATGCGGTCCCGGACAGCTGTCAGGCAGTCGGGGGCCAAGCCGCCGCCCCCGGGCCGGCTCTGCGCCGTCACCGTTGCGGCCTGTTCTAGACGACCCGCCCCCCGGCCACAAGCACGCGAGGCGGCGCCTGTCCGGGGGAAACGGGGCCGGGGAGCGGATCCCCCGAAATGCCTGCCGGCCGGAAGCCCGGCCAACAGGATGCCCCCGGCCCGGAACGTTCCGGGCCGGCGGGAAATCGTCAGGCCGCCTTGCGACGGCGCAGCACCGCCAGCGCGCCGAGACCGCCGATCAGCAGCGGCAGGGTGGCCGGCACCGGAACGACCGGCGTGTCGATGTCGAAGTCCGGTTGCTGCAGGTGGATCTCGCCATTGGTCAGGTTGACCGCCAGCGCGAAGACCGACCCTTCGAGCGAGCCAGAGAACCCCGACAGCGTCGCTTTCGGCGCGAGAACCGAGCCGATCACCTTTGCGTCGATCGAGATGTTTTCGGCCTCGTAGAAGTTCCACACGACCTGCCGGCCCAGTTCAAAGGGCACGCCCGGCCAGTTCTTGTGGATCGCCAGATCCGTGCCCGAAACATTGAAGACGATCGTTTCGCCCTCGGCGAGATCATATGTGAACGCCATCTTGCGGAAATCATCGAGCGAGATGTTGTAGACGCCCGCGCCGAAGGTATAGCCCTGCTCGCCCTCGGTATAGGTGCCGGTCGTCGCCAGATGCGAGAGATCCGTGGACCATTGGTCCAGCGTCGAGAACACCGTGCTCGCGTCCGGCACCAGTTCGGCCGGCGTGCTGCCGACGATCACGGTACCCGCCTCGTTGACGACGCCCGTATTGGTGCCGCCGATCACCACGGTCACATCCGGATCGTTGATGTTCAGCGTGACCTCGTTGTTGTTGCCGAGGATCACCACATTCGCCAGCCCGGCATCCGGCACCGGTGCCTTTTTCTTGACGGCCTGCAGGGCCGAGCCGGTCAGGTTTCCGCCGACATAGACGTTCCCCTCGACCTCCTGCATCGAATTCAGGTCCCCCTTCACGACGAGGTTGTATTGCTGAAGAAGCTCCACCGCGCTCAGCGACGCGGCCTGCGCCGCCCCGAACGGGCCGACGGCCATGAACCCGGCCAGACAAATACCAGAAACAGTGAATTTCATTATAAAATTTCCCTAACTCACCATCAAACGACGGCAGTTAGGACTTTGGTAACCCCGCCCGCAACCGCGTTCGGGCGGGCCGAAAACCGGCCATTTTCAGAGGCTTCGCCATATTCGGCGGGAGGGGGTGTTATTGTTTTCGATAGGTTGACGATAGTCCTTGATCAGGACTTATCCGTCATTGTTGTTTCCGTTTCGATACCAATTGACCTCACCCAGCAGCGGATCGCGATCGGCTAATTTCCGCCGATGCCAAAAACCCTAGGATCGCGGCCCCGTCACGGGGCAGATGCCGGGCTCCAACCGGGCGAAAATGATTCGATTTCCGTGCTCCGGCAAGGCTGCGCCGTCCGGTTCACGCCCCGTCCCCCACCGATGAGCAAGTCGTGATTTGCCGTCTTGCCGCGATACCGCCACATAGCGCACGATCGGGTGGATCGTTCCCCGTTTCCGTCGCACCGGACCCGTCGCACCGGACCGATGACGGGCCGCTTGCTTGTCGGATGAATAGCCTTGGCCGAAGTTCCCCTCAAATCCCACCCTGCCGCCGGATCCGTCCTCAACCGCCTGACCTCGGGCCTGCGCCGGAACCGCGGCGCGGTGATCGGCCTGCTGTCGACGCTGGCCTTCGGCTTCGTCGCCATCGCCATCAGCCGCATCACGCAGGACGTGGACTACCCCACCGTGCAGGCGGCGCTGACCCGCACGCCGTGGTCCAGCATCGCGCTGGCGATCGGGCTGACCGCCGTCAGCTTTGCCTGCCTGATCGGCTATGACCTCAACGCGCTGCGCCATATCGGCCGGCACCTGCCGTGGCCGCAGGTGGCGGTGGTGTCGTTCAGCGCCTATGCGGTCGGCAATACCGCCGGTTTCGGCCCGCTCAGCGGCGGCGCCATCCGTTATCGCGGCTACAGCCGCCTTGGCCTCAGCGGCGAAGAGATCGCCCGCGTCATCGCCTATGTGACCGTCGCCTTCGGGCTTGGGCTCGCGGTGCTGACGGGGATGTCGACGCTGGTCTTCGCCTGGCAGGTCGGCCATCTGATCGACGTGAACGCCGACCTGCTGCGCCTTGCGGCGGCGGTGCTGCTGGCGCTGGTGACCGGGGCGCTGGTCTGGCTCTGGCGCGGCCGCCCGGTGACGGCGGACGAGGTGACGGGCGCGGCCCGGATCCGCCTGCCCTCGGCCGGGAACTGCCTGTTGCAACTGCTGTTGACGACGCTCGACGTGGCGGCGGCGGCCAGCGTGCTTTACGTGCTGCTGCCGGGCGATCTGGGCCTGCACTGGCCCGCCTTCGCGGCGCTGTTCTGCGTGGCGATCGGGCTTGGCGTGCTGAGCCACGTCCCCGCCGGGCTTGGCGTGTTCGAGGCGGTGATCATCGGCGGCCTCGGCCCGGTGCCGACGGATCAGGTGATCGGGGCGCTGGTGCTTTACCGGCTGATCTATCACGTGCTGCCGCTGTTTCTGGCGGTGCCGGTGCTGGCGGCGGGCGAGATGCTGGAATACCGGGGCCGCGTCCGGGCGATCTGGACGCATGAGCTTGCCTCCGCCGTGATGCCGCCGCTGCTGGCGATGCTGGCGCTGGTCTGCGGGGTCATGCTGGTGTTTTCCTCGGTCCTGCCGACGCCGCAGGCCAATCTGGACCAGCTTTCCCGATGGGTGCCGATCCAGATCCTCGAAGCCGCGCATTTCTTTTCCAGCCTTCTGGGCCTGATGCTCATCGTGGTGGCGCGCGGGTTGGTGCACCGGCTGGACGGCGCATGGTGGGCGGGGCTGATCCTTGGCCTGATCGCCATCGCCTTCACCATCCCCAAGGCGCTGGCGCCCTATGAGGCGGCGGCGCTGGCGGTGCTGGTGGCGGGGCTTGCGGTCAACCGGCGCTGCTTCGACCGGCGCGCCCGGCTGCTGGCCGAGCCGCTGACCCCCGCATGGCTGGCCGCGATCGCGGTGATCCTTGTCGCCGCGCTGACGGTGCTGTTCTTCGTCTACCGCGACGTCGGCTACAGCGCGGAACTCTGGTGGCAGTTCGAGTTTTCCGAAGAGGCGCCGCGCGGCCTGCGCGCGATGATGGGCCTGACCATCGCCGCCATCGCCATCGGCCTTGCAAGCCTCCTGCGCCCGGCCCGCGCCCGGCCCCCCGTCGCCACGGCCGAGGACATCGCCCGCGCCGTCGCCATCACCGCGACGCAGGACGAAAGCGGCGGCAACCTGATCCGCATGGGCGACAAGGCGGTGCTGTTCTCCGAGGATCGCCGCGCCTTCATCATGTATGCGGTGCAGGGGCGGTCGTGGATTTCGCTCTTCGGGCCGATCGGCGCGGACGATGCCAAGCCCGAACTGATCTGGCGCTTTGTCGAGGCGGCCCGCGCCGCCGGCGGCAAGGCGGTCTTCTACGAGGTGCCGCCCGACCTGCTGTCCGCCTATGCCGATGTCGGGCTCAGGGCGCTGAAGCTGGGCGAAATGGCGCGGGTCGATCTGACGAAGATGGACCTGAAGGCCAGCCGCTGGGGCGAACAGCGCCGCGCGCTGGCCAAGGGCGAACGCGAGGGGATGCGGATCGAGATCCTGCCCCCCGAGGCGGTGCCCCCGGTGCTGGATCAGCTGGAGGCGATCTCGGGCGCCTGGCTCGCGCAGCACGAGGCGCGCGAAAAGGGTTTTGCCCTTGGCCGGTTCGACCGCGCCTATGTCGCCACGCAACCCGTCGCCGTGCTGCGCTTCAACGACGAGATCGTCGCCTTCGCCACGCTGATGCTGACCGACACCAAGGCCGAGGCCACGGTCGACCTGATGCGCTTCGGCCCCGCCGCCCCGCGCGGCGCGATGGATTTCCTGTTCTGCGCCCTGCTGAACGAAGCGAAAGAGCGCGGCTACCGGCATTTCAACCTCGGCATGGCGCCGCTTTCGGGCTTCGCCACCCATGCCTCGGCCCCGATGTGGAACCACTTCGGGCAGGCGATCTTCACCCACGGCGAGCGGTTCTACAACTTTCGCGGACTGCGCGCCTTCAAGGCCAAATACAACCCCGACTGGGAGCCCCGCTATCTGATCGTCGGGGGAGGAATTTCACCCGTCGCCGCCCTTCTGGACGTCACATTGCTGATCGGCGGCGGCCTCAAGGGAGTCGTCGGAAAATGAGAACCGGCAAGATCAAGACCGCGCTGGCGCTGTGCGCCCTGATGGCCGCGACCGGCGCGGCGGCGCAGAGCACGACCGATATTCAGGTGCCGCCTGCGGGCTTCGACACGGGCATGATCGCGGATCCGCAGATCTACCGCCCGATGGGTCAGCCGCGGGGCGTGGTCTTCCTGATCTCGGACGCGCAGGGCTGGGGAGCGGCGGACGAGGCCGAGGCAAAGGCCCTGACCGGGCGCGGCATGGCCGTCGTCGGGCTTGATCTGCCCAGCTATCTGAAGGGGCTGGAAAAGCATCCGGACGACGACACCTGCGCCTATGCCATCGCGGATATCGAGGAACTGTCGAAGCGCCTTCAGGCGGGCGGCGAGGGGGATTACCACCTGCCGCTGATCGCCGGGCGGGGCGACGGCGGCGGGCTGGCGCTGGCGTTTGCCGCGCAGACCCCGGCCTCGACCATCGAGGCGACGGTGGTGGCCGATCCTTCCGCCGCGATCGCACTGGCCGCGCCGCTCTGCACCGATGCGCCGCATGAAACCACGGGCGGGCGCACCACCTACGGCCTGACGGCCGGGGAGCTGAACGACCCGGTCGATGTGGTCTTCACCCCCGCCGCGACGCAGGAGGCGCAGGATCACGTCGCGGCGCTGGCCAAGGATTACCCGGATATCACCGTCACCTCTTCGACCGACGCGCCCGCGGATGCGCTGACGGCGGCACTTTCGGCGCGGCTCGACGCGATCGAGAAGGCCGAGGGGCCGCTCAACCTGCCGATCACCGAAATGGCTGTGCCGAAGCCCGCGCAGGATACGATGGCGATCATCTATTCCGGCGACGGCGGCTGGCGCGACATTGACCGCGAGGTCGGCGCCACCTTGCAAAAGGCGGGCGTGCCGGTGATCGGCGTCGATTCCCTGCGCTATTTCTGGAACGCGCGGAAACCGCAGGACACGGCGGACGACCTGTCCCGCATCATCCGCCACTACCAGACCGAATGGGGCGTGAAGCATGTCCTGCTGATCGGCTATTCCTTCGGTGCCGATATCCTGCCCGTCAGCTACAGCCTGCTGCCCGCGCGCGATCAGGCGGCGGTGTCGCAGATGACGCTGATGGCGCTGTCGCATGAACGGGACGATGCGATCCATGTGACGGGCTGGCTCGGCATGTCGAGCGGCTCGGCCAACGACCCCACGAAGGACCTGCAAAAAGTGCCCGCAAAGATCGTCCAGTGCATCTACGGCGCGGGCGATGACGACGACGCCTGCCACGAGCTGACAGATCGCGGCTATGAGATGGTCGGCCTTACCGGCGGCCACCATTTCGACGGCGATTATCAGGCGCTGGCCGGTCACATCCTCGCCGGGCTGAAGACCCGGCTGTAAGCGGGATCAGCGCAGCAGGCGTTCGGTTTCCTCGGACAGAATGGCCGTCACCCGCTCGATGGCGCGGGTGGCGGGCTGGCCGGGCGGTTCGGCCAGCACCACCTGACGGCTGAGCCGGGGGGCGAAGGGACGGATCTCGAACCGGCCGTCGGCGGCGAACCGCGCCGCGGTCGAGCCCGGCAGCACCGTCCAGCCCAGCCCCGCCGCGACCAGTTCCAGACTGGTGGCGAAGGCGCCGGCCTCGACCGCGATGGTCAGCCGGATGCCCGATCGCTCCTCCGCCGCCTTTTCGATCACCAGCCGCAGCCCGTGCTGCGATCCGGGCAGGATCAGCGGCTTTTCCGCCAGATCGGCGACCGCGACCGGGCCGGGCGCCGGTCCCTGCCCCGCCGCCGCGATCAGCACCAGCTCATCCGTCGCAAGGATCCGCGCCCGCAGATGCAGGTCGATGGCCGGGCCGTAGATCACAGCCATGTCCACCTCGCGCTGGTGCAGCCAGTCGAGGATATGGCTCGTATATCCCTCGATCAGCCGCAACCGCACCTGCGGCAATTCCCGCGCGACGCGGCGCACCAGCGCCTCGGCCACCACGGCGCAGACGGTGGGGACCATGGCGATCGTCACCTCCCCCGCCGGGTCCTGCGCGAAGGATCGCACCTCGTCGAGGCTCTGTTCCAGTTGCCGCAACAGGCCCGAGACGCGCCCCAGCAGTTCCCCGCCCGCCGGCGTCAGCCGCATCCCGGCATGGGAACGGGTGAAGAGCTGCTGGCCCACCTCTTCCTCCAGCAGACGGATCTGCCGCGACAGCGCCGGCTGCGCGAT
Source organism: Paenirhodobacter populi (assembly GCF_004022215.1). GTDB lineage: Bacteria > Pseudomonadota > Alphaproteobacteria > Rhodobacterales > Rhodobacteraceae > Rhodobacter > Rhodobacter populi. The sequence goes on along the minus strand of NZ_SAUZ01000001.1, from coordinate 29,067 downwards.
GCGCAGCACGTCAGACGCCCCGCTGAGCGATCCGATCTCCGCCACGGCGACGAATGTCCTGAGCCGGTGCAGCTCCATGTCCATACAATCCTGATATACTCGACATGCCGGCATTATAATTTCGCAACGGCCCGGCAGGCAATACATGTGCCGGGCACTCACCATTGACCGGGACCTCCGATGTCGCTTGCCGAAAATATCTCCGCCCCGCCGCAGCTCGATTTCGATATGCCCGGATTCTGGCGGGTCTGCATCTCGCTCATCCTGTCGGGGTTCTGCGCGTTTTCGGCGCTGTATTGCGTGCAGCCGATCCTGCCGGTGCTGGCCGCCGATTTCGGCATCGGCGCGGCGTCGAGCAGCCTTGCCATGACGCTGACGACGATCGCGCTGGCCGTGGGGCTGGTGTTTTCCGGGCCGATCTCGGATTCGCTGGGGCGCAAGCCGGTGATGCTGTTCTCGATGGTCTCCACCGGGCTTTTGATGATCGCGCTGGCCTTTGCGCCGAACTGGCATGTGCTGCTGGTGATCCGCACGCTGATCGGGCTGCTGCTCGGCGGCATCACCGCGATCAACCTGACCTATCTGGCCGAAGAGGTCACGCCGCACAGCCTTGGCCGCGCCGTCGGGCTGGTGCTGGCGGGGAACTCGGTCGGCGGCATGATTTCGCGGGTCGGCGTCGGCGTCGCGGCCGAGCATATGGACTGGCACTATCCCGTCGCCACGGTCGGGGTGCTGTCGCTGATCGCGGCGGCGCTGCTGTGGCTGTGGCTGCCCGCCTCGCGGCATTTCACCCCGGCGCGGCTGAGCCTTGCGCAGACGCTGGAAAACTACCGGCTGCACCTGCATACGCCGGGGCTGCCCACGGCCTTTCTGGCGGGGTTCCTGCTGATGGGGGCCTTCGTCACCTTCTTCAACTATATCGGCTTCCGCCTGCTGGGCGCGCCGTTCCATCTGGGCCAGACGGCGGTGGGGCTGGTGTCGCTGGTGTTCCTGCCCGCGACCTATGCGGCGATCCTTGCCGGACGGATGAGCGACCGCTACGGCGCGCAAAAGGCGCATCTGGCCTCGATCGCGGTGATGGCCTTGGGCCTTGCGCTGACGGCGGCGCCGGCGTTCCCGGTGCTGGCGGTGGGGACGCTACTGTTCACGATGGGCTTCTTCGGCGCGCATTCGACGGCGACGGGCTATGTCGCGCGCACGGCGCATTCGGCGCGCGCGCAGGCGACCTCGATGTATCAGATCTCGTTCTACGTCGGCGCCAGCATCGCCGGAACGCTTGGCGGGCTGGGCTGGGATCTGCTGGGATGGAGCGGCGTCCTCGCCCTCCTGGCCCTGCTGATCGCCGCGGCCTTCGTGAACGGGCGCAACCTGCACAGCCGCCATCGGTTCTGAACACAGATACCGTTACGGCATAAGCATGCACTCCATGCTGGGAGGGGGTGGCTATGCGGGACGAAGTGGTCATCAGTTCGGTGGCGAAGCCATGAAGCTTGCAGCATCACTTGCGTGTTCTGACAGCATTCCCAAATCGAAGAGTAAACTGCACCTAACCGACCAGTCGAGTTGGTAGTCCCGCAGCACTATCTCCAGTTGAACATGGCCCCAGGCATCGCAGGTAGCCCCCAGATGGAGTTCTCCCTCTAACGTTTCCCAAGCTTTTTCACCCTCCCAACGGCGCGAGTGCCCTGCCAGAATCTGAAAATATTCAACAAAACCGCCGGACGAGGTGTAGTCGTAGATGAAAACACGCTTCATAGCGCGCAGATTTGGGGTTTCGATAGTCACATCAACATAGTCTGGTGACCGGTTTGAGAACTGCAAAGAGCAACCCGGGCTTGAGGACTTCATCAGAAATATCGACATAGAATGGCCTTAAAAGTTGCCTCGGCTACCATCGTGTGAGCGCATCAGGGAAATTTGCCTTCAACATGCCAATGACCGCTATGGGCTCCAAAGCGACGTTCGGCGACCAGGTGGCAAGGCCGCTAGGGACGGCTTGCGCAGCCACGGTTCTGATCTCGAAAATATCACTTGACAGGGGTGTGCATGAAAACGGCCAAAGTGTGCATTCTTATGCCGCGTTGGCATTAAAAGACATTGGCGATCCCGGGAGGACTCGAACCCCCGACCAGCCGCTTAGAAGGCGGCTGCTCTATCCAGCTGAGCTACGGGACCGCTGAACGTCTTGGGGCGGCTGGCCCCTCATGCGGGTTGTCTACAAGCGGGTTTTGCAGAAATCAAAGCAAATTTCCCGCCCCGGCTCACAGACCTTGCGCCGAGAACGTGTCGCAGGAGCCGATCTCGCCGGTGCGGAAGCCCGCCGCGAACCAGCGCTGCCGCTGTTCCGAGGTGCCGTGGGTGAAGCTGTCGGGCATCGGCCGGCGGCCGGCGTTGCGTTGCAGCGTGTCGTCGCCGATCTTCGAGGCGGCGTTCATCGCCTCGGCGATGTCGCCCTCGTCGAGCGAGCCGAACTGTTCCGCCGCATGGCGCGCCCAGACGCCCGCGAAACAATCCGCCTGCAGCTCGACCCGCACGGAAAGCGCTTTGCTTTCGGCTTCGGAGCTGCGGGCGCGGACGGCGTTGACCTGTGACAGGATGCCGAGTTCGTCCTGCACGTGGTGGCCCACCTCATGCGCGATGACATAGGCGGCGGCGAAATCGCCCTGCGCGCCCAGTTGCCGCGACAGGGTGGCGAAGAAATCGGTGTCCAGATAGATCTTCTTGTCCTCGGGGCAGTAGAACGGCCCCGTCGCGCCCGAGGCGGTGCCGCAGGAAGACGGCGTGACCTGACTGTAAAGCACCAGCGTCGAGGGCGTATAGGTCCGGCCGAGCTGGGTTTCGAAGATGTTCGCCCAGACCTCTTCGGTATCGGCCAGCGTGACCGAGACGAAATCGCCCATCTGGCGGTCCTCCTCGGTCAGCTCGCCCGAGGTCTGCACCACCTGCCCGTCCTGCTGGCCGGTCAGCAGGGGCGTCAAGTCGACGCCGAAGAACCAGCCGACCAGAACCACCGCCAGAACGCCCAGACCGGCGCTGCCGCCGATGCGCATGCCGCCGCCGCCCTGCCCGCGCCGGTCCTCGATATTGCCGCTGCCGCGCCGTCCCTGCCACTTCATCGCCGATCCTCCGTGTTTGGAAAAACCGGACAGGCATCCGATCTCACGAAACCGAGATTAGCGCCCCCGGGCGGCGGGCAAAAGGCCTGATCGGCTTGACGCGCCCGCCCTAAGAGGCGATGCAACGGCAAACGGAGGGAAGTGCATGTTCCGCAAGCTCTATCACTGGACGTTGGGCCTCGCGGGACATCCGCGCGCCGATGTGGCGCTCGGCGGCGTCAGTTTCGTCGAAAGCTCGTTCTTCCCGATCCCGGCCGATGTGCTGTTCGTGCCGATGTGCCTGTCGCGGCCCGACCGGGTGTGGCACTACGCCTTCATCGCCTCGCTGTTTTCGGTGCTGGGCGGGATCTTCGGCTGGCTTCTGGGCCATTACGCCTTCGACATGATCGGGCGGCCGATGCTGGAAGCCATGGGCAAGATGGACAGCTTCGAGAGGCTGCAGGGCACCACCGGCGATCTGGCGATCCTTGCGATGCTGGTGACATCGGGGCTTGCGCATGTGCCGCCGATGAAGGTGGTGACGATCCTTGCGGGTGTCATCAGCTTCGATCCCGTGCTGTTCATCCTGTCGGCGATCGTCGCGCGGTCGGCGCGGTTCTACGGGCTCGGCTGGCTCCTGTCGCGCTACGGCGCCAGCATCGCGCATTTCATCGAAAAGCGCATGGCCTGGATCGCCGGGGCGGTCCTGATCGTGCTGATCGCCGCATGGTATTTCCTGAAAGGCTGATCCCGTGACCCTTCGTTCGTTGATCGTCACCGTCCTGAATTCGTCGCGCCTGCTGGTCGCCGCCGCAGCCTTCGGCTCGGCCGCGATCCTGGTAGGGGCGCTGATCTTTCAGGCGCTCGGCTATGCGCCGTGCCATCTGTGCATCCTGCAACGCTGGCCGCATCTGGTAGCGGCGATCCTCGGCGTGGCGATCCTGATCTTCCGGCTGCCGATGGTGACCGCGCTCCTGGGCGCGCTGGCGGCGCTGGTGACGGCGGGGATGGGCATCTACCATTCGCTGGTCGAGCGGCACCTGATCGCCGGGCCGGACACCTGCACGGCGGCGCCGGTGGGGTCGATGTCGGCCGCGGACCTGCTCGCCCATATCCAGAACAGCCCCGTCATCCGCTGCGACGAGATCGCCTGGCAGATGTTCGGCGTCACCATGCCGAACCTGAACGCGCTCTTCTCGCTGGTCTTCGCGGCGCTGTGGCTGCGCGCTTTCTGGCTTGCCCGGCGCTGAACCCCGCGCCACCCCCCGCACCTGCCGCCTTGACGATTGCGCTCAAGACGTTGGAGGGGTTATAAGTCGGGACAACAATATCCAGAAAAAACGAGCAACCGCGTGAACGACATTCCCGATCCGCCGGAAACCCTGGACGAGGGACCGAAACGGCCCGCCTATGACGGACCGACCGTCTCGATCGCCGAGGAAATGAAGACTGCCTATCTCGATTACGCGATGAGCGTGATCGTTTCCCGCGCGATCCCCGATCTGCGCGACGGGCTGAAGCCGGTGCACCGGCGCATCCTTTATGCGATGTTCGAAACCGGCAACACCTCGGACAAGCCCTATCGCAAATCGGCGCGTCCGGTGGGCGACGTGATGGGGAAATACCACCCGCATGGCGACGCGGCGATCTATGACGCCCTCGTGCGGATGGCGCAGGACTTTTCGATGTCGCTGCCGCTTCTGGACGGTCAGGGCAACTTCGGCTCGATGGACGGGGATTCCCCGGCGGCCATGCGCTACACCGAGGTGCGGATGGACAAGCCCGCCGCCTTCATGCTGGCCGACATCGAAAAGGATACCGTCGACTTTCAGGACAACTACGACGGCAAGGACCGCGAACCCACGGTGCTGCCGGCGCGTTTCCCGAACATGCTGGTCAACGGCGCGGGCGGCATCGCCGTCGGCATGGCGACGAACATCCCGCCGCACAACCTTGGCGAGGTGATCGACGCGACGCTTGCCCTGATCGACAATCCCGACATGTCGACCGAGGCGATCATGGAGATCATCCCCGGCCCCGACTTCCCCACCGGGGCGCAGATCATGGGCCGCTCGGGCGCGCGCAAGGCCTATCTGGAGGGCCGCGGTTCCGTCCTGATCCGGGCGAAGACCCATATCGAAGAGGTCCGCAAGGACCGCCATGCCATCGTCGTCGACGAAATCCCCTATCAGGTGAACAAGTCGGCGATGATCGAGAAGATGGCCGAACTGGTGCGCGACAAGCGGCTGGAAGGCATTTCCAACATCGCCGACGAATCCGACCGGGTCGGCGTGCGCGTGGTGATCGAACTCAAGCGCGACGCGACGCCCGATGTGGTGCTGAACCAGCTTTACCGTTTCACCTCGCTGCAGACCTCTTTCGGCTGCAACATGCTGGCGCTGAACGGCGGCAAGCCCGAAACTCTGATGCTGCGCGATTTCCTCACGCATTTCATCACCTTCCGCGAAGAAGTCGTGGCGCGGCGCACGGCGTTCGAGCTGCGCAAGGCGCGCGAGCGCAGCCATATCCTGTGCGGCCTTGCCGTTGCCGTGTCGAACGTCGATGAGGTGGTGGCGACGATCCGCGCCTCGAAAGACCCGGCCGAGGCGCGCGACAAGCTGATGACGCGGCGCTGGCCCGCGCATGAGATCGCCGAATACATCCGGCTGATCGACGATCCGCTGCACGAGATGAACGAGGACGGCACCTACAACCTGTCCGAAGTGCAGGCGCGCGCGATCCTCGATCTGCGACTGCAGCGGCTGACCGCGATGGGCGTGCAGGAAGTCACCGACGAACTGGTCGAACTGGCCGGCAAGATCCGCGACTACCTCGACATCCTCGGATCGCGCGAACGGATCATGGCGATCATCTCGGACGAGCTGCGCGAGGTGAAGGAACAATTCGCCGTGCCGCGCCGGACCGAGATCATCGACTGGGCCGGCGATCTGGACGACGAGGACCTGATCGAGCGCGAGGACATGGTCGTCACCATCACCTCGGGCGGCTACATCAAGCGCACGCCGCTGATCGAGTTCCGCGCGCAGCGGCGCGGCGGCAAGGGCCTTGCGTCGATGCAGACCAAGGAAGACGACGTGGTCACCACGCTCTTCGTGGCGAACACCCATACGCAGCTGTTGTTCTTCACCACCGACGGCATGGTCTACAGCCTGAAATGCTGGCGTCTGCCGCTGGCGGGGCGCACGTCCAAGGGCAAGGCGATCGTCAACATCCTGCCGATCCCGCAGGGCGTCACCATCGCCTCGCTGATGCCGGTCGATGCGCCCGAGGCGGAATGGGACGGCTATCAGGTGTTCTTCTCCACCTCCGACGGCGACGTGCGCCGCAATGCCCTGTCCGATTTCGCCAACGTCAAGCGCAACGGCAAGATCGCGATGAAGCTGCCCGAGGGGGTGACGCTGGTCGACACCCGCATGTGCACCGAAGACGACGACATCATGCTGGTCATGGCGGGCGGGCGGGCGATCCGCTTCCCGGTGCCGGAGGTGCGGATCTTCAAGGGCCGCGATTCGACCGGCGTGCGCGGCGTGCGGCTGGCCGAGGGCGACAAGGTCGTGTCGATGTCCGTCATCCGCCATTTCGAGGCGGAACCCTGGGAACGCGCCGCCTTCGTCCGTCGCTACCGCGCGGAACATGGCGCCGATGAGGCCGAAGAGGTCGAGACCGACGACGAAGCCCCCGTCGCCGAGGGCACCCTGTCGGACGAGCGCTATGACGACATGCTGTCGGCGCAGGACCTGATCCTGACGATCACCGCCAAGGGGCTGGGCAAGCTGACCTCCTCGCACGACTATCCGGTGCGCGGTCGCGGCGGCCAAGGCGTCACCGCCTTCGAGAAATCGATGCGCGGCGGGCCGCTGGTCGCCTCTTTCCCGGTCGACCTGACCGATCAGGTCATGCTTGCCACCTCGACGGGGCAGTCGATCCGTTGCCCGGTCGATGGCATCTCCTTCCGGTCGCGCTCGGCGGGCGGGGTGAAGGTCTTCAACACCGCCCCCGGCGAGGAAGTCGTCTCGGTCGCCCGGATCGCCGAACAGGACGACGGCGAGGAAGAATGAGAACCGCCCGCGGGGCCCCGGCCCCGCGGGCAGAGCAGAACAGCCGCATCAGACGGCCCGCAAAAGAGGTAAACGATGAAACAGGCTCTTGCTTGGGCGCTCTGCGCCACGGCTGCGCTTCCCGGCATGGCGCAGGCAGAGATCACCAGTGCCGAGATCGGTCTCGACTATTCCACCTTCGGCGATGCCGATGCGCGCGACGCGCACAAGGCGACGCTGGGGGGCGCGCTGGAATTCGCCATCACCCCGCAATTCGCCTTTCAGGGCGATCTGGCGCAGCGCTACTACGGCTTCGCCAACTGGAAGGGCACGACCTTCACCGGCCACGGCATCTTCCACGCCGGCCCCGACACCGCCATCGGCGGCTTCGTCGGCAAGGACTGGCTGAGCCATGACAACGGCGGCGAATTCTACGGCTTCGAGGCGCGCCAGTCGCTCGGCCCGATCGCGGTCGAGGGATATGGCCTGTATTTCGACGGCGAGAAGGAAGACGGCTATGGCGTCGGCCTGCGCGGCGATTACCAGTTGACCAACCAGCTGACCGTCGGCGGCCGCTTCGACACGCTGAACACCGATATGGGGATGCCGCGCCTGAGCGCGACGACAAGCTACGAATTCGCCCCCGGCTACGCGGTCAACGGCGAACTGGGCTATGCCGATCCGAAGAATTCCGACAAGGAAGTGTTCCTGACGCTTGGCGTCAAGGCGACCTTCGGCCCCGGACAGGGCGTGACCTTCGGCGGGCGCGGCCTGCAGGAAATCCTGCCCGGTTACTGACGCGGGTTACGGACCGATTGCAACAGCATGGGCGGGAGGCTATCACCCGCCCATGGAAACGCTTCACATCATAGGCGGCGGCATGGCCGGATCGGAGGCCGCCTGGCAGGCGGCCGCGATGGGCGTGCCCGTGGTGCTGCACGAGATGCGTCCGGGTGTCGGCACCTTCGCGCATCAGACCGGAAATTTCGCGGAAATGGTCTGTTCGAATTCGTTCCGCTCGGACGATGACGAACGCAATGCCGTGGGCTTGCTGCATTGGGAAATGCGGGTGGCGAACGGGCTCATCATGCAGATGGCGGATCGCCACCAGCTGCCCGCCGGCGGCGCGCTGGCGGTGGACCGCGAGGCCTTTTCCGAGGCGGTCACCGCCGCCCTGCGGTCGCATCCGCTGATCTCCTTCGCCGATGGGGAAATCACCGACCTGCCCACCGACGGGCACTGGATCATCGCCACCGGGCCGCTGACCTCGGGGGCACTGGCCGAAAGCATCCGCGCGGTGACGGGGGCCGAAAGCCTCGCCTTCTTCGACGCCATCGCGCCCATCGTCTATGCCGACAGTATCGACGAGACCATCGCCTGGCGCCAAAGCCGCTACGACAAGGGCGAGACCGAGGAGGAGCAGAAGGCCTATCTCAACTGCCCGATGACCCGGGATCAGTATGAGGCCTTCATCGACGCGCTTCTGGCGGCGGAAAAGACCGCCTTCCACGAGGGCGAGACGGCGGGCTATTTCGACGGCTGCCTGCCGATCGAGGTGATGGCCGAACGCGGGCGCGAGACACTGCGTTTCGGCCCGATGAAACCCATCGGCCTGACCAACGCGCATCAGCCCGACGTGAAGCCCTATGCCGTGGTGCAGCTGCGCCGGGACAATGCGCTCGGCACGCTCTACAATATCGTCGGCTTTCAGACCAAAATGAAATATGGCGCGCAGACCGCCGTTTTCCGAATGATTCCGGGGCTGGAGAACGCGAGTTTCGCGCGGCTTGGCGGGATCCACCGCAACACCTTCCTGAACTCGCCCACGCTTCTGGACGACCGGATGCGGCTGCGCGCGCGCCCGAACCTGCGCTTCGCCGGGCAGATCACCGGGGTCGAGGGCTATGTCGAAAGCGCGGCGATGGGCCTACTGGCCGGGCGCATGGCGGCGGCGGAAATTCTGGGGCGCGACCTGCCCCCGCCGGGACCGGACACCGCCATGGGCAGCCTTGTGCATCACATCACCGGCGGGGCCGAGGCAAAGACCTTCCAGCCGATGAACGTGAATTTCGGGCTGTTCCCGCCGATCGAGGCAAAGGGTGGCCGGCGCGGCCGCAAGGACCGCTACAAGGCCTATACCGATCGCGCCAAAGAGACGTTCAGCCAATGGCTTGCGGGACAAGGCTGAGGTGATCACCCGGTTCGCGCCCTCGCCCACCGGGCCCCTGCATCTGGGTCATGCCTACAGCGCGATCCGCGCGCATGACATGGCCCGCGCGTCGGGTGGGCGCTTTCTGCTGCGGATCGAGGACATCGACCGCGCCCGCGCGAAACCGGAATGGGAGGCGCAGATCTACGACGACCTGCGCTGGCTCGGGCTGACATGGGACGGGCCGGTGATGCGGCAGTCGGAGCGGCTGAACATCTACCGCCAGACCCTCGCCGAGCTTTGGGAACAGGACCTGCTCTACCGCTGCTCCTGCACCCGCCGCGACATCGAGGCGGCGGTTTCCGCCCCGCAGGAGGGCGTCCCGCGCGGCCCCGACGGGGTGGTCTATCCCGGCACCTGCCGCGCCAGCGGCGCGCGGCGCCCCGGCGAGCCGCTGCCCGACGCCGCCCTGCGCCTTTACATGGATCGCATCGCGACGGATTGCCACTTCGACGAAACCGGCGAGGCGCACCACGGCCACCAGACCATCACCCGCGACCACATGATCCGCGAGGTCGGCGATGTCGTTCTGGCCCGGCGGGACATGGGAACCTCCTACCACCTCTCGGTCGTGCTCGATGACGCGGCACAGGGTGTCACCCATGTCGTGCGGGGCGAGGATCTGTTCGAGGCCACGGCGATCCACGTCACCTTGCAGAACGCCCTGCACCTGCCCGTCCCGGTCTACTACCACCACCCGCTGATCCGCGACGAAAACGGCAAGCGGCTCGCCAAACGCGACGACGCCCGCGCCATCGCCCTCTACCGCGCCGAGGGCGCCACCCCCGCCGACATCCGCCGCATGATCGGGCTATAGCGCGCCCCGCTCACATCGTCTGCCCGTCGTGTTTCCATAAATATCCCGGGGGTGAATTTGCGCGTCAGCGCAAAGAGGGGGCTGGCCCCCTGCGCCCCCTCCGCAAGAACTCAGGCCATGGGCTTGAGGATCTCGACCTCCTCGCCCTCCCGCACCGCGGTGTAAAAACAGCTCCGCCGGTTCGTATGGCAGGCAGGCCCCGTCTGATCGACGCGCAGCAGCAGGCAATCGCGGTCGCAATCCAGCCGCAGCTCGACCAGCCTTTGCACATGACCCGAGGTCGCCCCCTTTGCCCAAAGCTCCTTCCGCGAACGGGACCAGTAGGTCACCTGCCCGGTGCGCAGGGTCTCGGCCAGGCTCTCGGCGTTCATCCACGCGAGCATCAGCACCTCGCCCGTCGCATGATCCTGCGCGATCGCCGGGATCAGGCCGTGGGCGTCATAGTTCAGGCTGGCGGGATCGAATGTCATCGGGGGTTTCCTCCTGGCTGCACCGGACCTATCTATGACGCCACGCCAGCGGTGAAAAGCGCGGAGATACAGATGAGCGACGGCGATCTTTTCGGCCTCTATTCGCAGCGGATCCTCGGGCTGGCGGCGGCGATCCCGCATACCGATCCGATCGCGGCGCCCGGGGCGCAGGCGCAGCGCCGCTCGCCGCTGTGCGGCTCGACCGTGGCCGTGGCGCTGACCACGCAGGACGGGCGCATCGCGACCTTCAGCCAGACGGTGCGGGCCTGCGCGCTCGGTCAGGCCTCGGCCGCGATCTTCGGCGAGGCGGTGATCGGCTGTTCGCGCGACCAGATCGCCACGCTCTGCACCGAACTCGCGGCGATGCTTCAAGGCGGTCCCGTCCCCGCGCCGCCCTTCGCGGGTTATGCGGCGCTGGCCCCGGCGAAGGATTTTCCGAACCGCCATGCCTCGATCCTGCTGGCACCGCAGGCGACGCTCGAAGCCCTCGAGCGGACATGAAAAAGCCGCCATCCGAAGATGGCGGCAGGAAGCGCTTTCACAGGGACAGGGCCGCGGGACAGAGCGGCGGAAAGCGCGAGGCAGAGAGCCCGGACCTAGAACAGGCCCGGCAGATACAAAACACCGACGAAGGTCACGCAGATCGACAGCGCGCCAAGCGCGTCGTGCAGCAAGTTCCCCGGCCGAGGGGTGAAAATGGCGGGCAGATCCTTGTGCATTTCCGAAACCTCCGTGATGCTTGTTGCCAGTTTGTTCTCACGATTCCCCGAGTCGATCAAGAACTTTTTAGGAACATCTTAGGATTCGTTAATTGCGGGCCCCTCAACCGACGTCCAGCAGACGGAACGCCCGGTCCTGCTCCATCAGCCACAGCAGCGCCCGCGCCGCCTTGCCGCGCGGGGTTTCAAGCCCCGGATCGCGTTCCAGCAGCGCGCGGGCGTCGCTTTGCGCGATCGCCATCAGGCCCGCCTGACGCTCGATATCCGCGATGCGAAAGCGCGGCAGGCCGGATTGCGCCGTACCGATCACATCGCCAGCGCCTCGCATGGACAGGTCTTCCTCGGCGATGCGGAAGCCGTCCTCGGTCTCGCGCAGGATCTTCAGCCGCCGCGCGCCGCCTTCGGACAGGGGCGCCTGATACAGGAGCAGGCAGGTCGATTCCGCCGCGCCGCGCCCGACGCGGCCACGCAACTGATGCAACTGCGCAAGGCCGAAGATCTCGGCCCGTTCGATCACCATGATCGAGGCATTGGGCACGTTCACCCCCACCTCGATCACCGTCGTCGCCACCAGAATCCGGCTGCGCCCGGCGACGAAATCCGCCATCGCTGCGTCCTTTTCCGCGACCGGCATCTGCCCGTGGACCAGCCCGACGATCCCCTCGCCCAAGGCGGCGCGGAGCGCGCGGAACCGATCCTCGGCCGAGGTGAGGTCGCTGCGCTCGCTTTCCTCGACCAGCGGGCAGACCCAATAGGCCTGCCGCCCGGCGGCGACGGCGGCGCGCAGACGCTCGACCACCTCGCCCAGCCGGTCGGTGGGGATCAGCGCCGTGCGCACCGGCTTGCGCCCCGGCGGCTTTTCGTCAAGCAGGCTGACATCCATGTCGCCATATTGCGCCAGCGCGAGCGAGCGCGGGATTGGCGTTGCGGTCATCACCAGCACGTCGACCTTGTCGCCCTTGGCACCCAGCTCCATCCTTTGCGCGACGCCGAAGCGGTGCTGTTCGTCGATCACCACAAGGCGCAGGTCGTGAAACTCCACGTCCTTCTGGAAGACCGCATGGGTGCCGATCAGGATATGGATCCGCCCGGCGGCCAGATCGGTAAGCTTCGCCGCCCGCTCGGCCCCCTTGTCGCGGCCGGTCAGCACCTCGATCCGCACGCCCGCAGCCTCCGCCAGCGGGGCCAGCCCCTCGTGATGCTGACGTGCGAGGATCTCGGTCGGGGCCATCATCACGCCCTGCCCGCCCGCCTCGACGGCGTTCAGCAGCGCGAGCAGCGCCACCAGCGTCTTGCCCGATCCGACATCGCCCTGAAGCAGCCGGTTCATCCGCCGGCCATCCGCCATATCGGCGGTGATCTCGGCCACCGAACGATCCTGCGCGCCGGTCGGACGGAAGGGCAGCGCCGCCAGAACCCGCGCCCGCAGCCGCCCGTCGCCGCGTGTCACCCGCCCCTTCAGCCGCCGCTCGGACCGGCGGGCCAGCGCGAGGGTCAGCTGATGGGCGAAAAGCTCGTCATAGGCCAGCCGCGTTCGGGCGGGCGCGGTGGGGGCGATGTCTTCGAGCCCCTCGGGCGCATGGGCGGCCCGCAGCGCCGCGCCCCAGTCGGGCCAGTGTTCGCGCGCCTTCAGCCCCGGGTCGATCCATTCCTCCAGCGCGGGCAGCAACGCCAAAGCCCCCTCGACCCCCTTCGCCATCAGGCGCTGCGTCACGCCCGCGGTCAGGGGGTAGACCGGCTCGAACCGCGGCAGGCTCGCGGCTTGATCGGGGGGCAGGATATAATCCGGATGGACCATCTGAAAGCTGCCCTCGAACGCCTCGATCCGGCCCGAGACGATCCGGCGCGCCCCCACCGGCAGGGTCTTTTCCAGATAGTCGCCGCGCGCGTGAAAGAAGATCAGCGCGAAGTCCGCCTCGGCATCCTGCACCAGAACGCGCGAAGGGCCGCCCTTGCGCCGCGCGGGACTGTGCGACAGGACCGTGACCTCCACCGTCACCACCGCGGGCGGCTGCACCCCACGGACGCTGCGCACCGGGCGGCGGTCGATCACGCTGTAGGGCAGCGTCAGGGCCAGATCGCGGGGGCGCGTGATCTCCCCCTGCGCCAGCGCCTGCGCCGTCTTCGCGCCGATACCGGGCAGGGAGTCGACGCCGGCGAAAAGCGGAAAGAGAAGGACGGGGCGCCCGCTCATGTCTCCCCCGCGAGGGCGAGCCATTCGTCCTCGTCGATCACGCGGATGCCCAGATCGGCGGCCTTCTTGGCCTTGGACCCGGCACCGGGACCGGCGACGACGATATCCGTCTTGGCCGAAACCGAGCCGGCGACCTTGGCGCCAAGCGCCTCGGCCCGGGCCTTGGCCTCGGCCCGGGTCATCCGTTCGAGCGTGCCGGTGAACACCATCGTCAGCCCGGAAACCGGGCTGCCCGAGGCCGTCCGCTGCGCCACCGGCTCGGCCGTGACATGCACCATCAGCCGTTCGATCGCCGGCCGGTCGACCGAATGGTTGAGCGAGGTGACGAGCGAGCGCGCCGTGGTTTCGCCGATGCCGTCGATCGCCATCAGCTCCGTCCAGGCGGCGCCCTCGGGGTCGTCGGCGGCATGCATGGCGGTGATGAACGCGTCCCAGTTGCCGTAATGGCGGGCAATCAAGTTCGCCGTCTCTTCGCCGATATGACGGATGCCAAGCGCGAAGATCAGCTTGTTGAGCGGGATGCGGCGGCGGTCCTCGATCGCGCGGAACAGGTTGGTGGCCGATTTCTCGCCCCAGCCGTCGCGGTTCTTCAACTGGCGCAGCGGCGTTTCGGCGTCGCGGGCGGCAAGGGTGAAGATGTCGGCGGGTTCGCGGATATACAGGATCGGGTCGCCGAAGAACATCTCAAGCTGCTTCGGCCCCAGTCCCTCGATGTCGAAGGCCGAGCGGGAGACGAAATGCTTGAGCTTTTCGAGCGACTGCGCGCGGCAGTTGAGCCCCCCGGTGCAGCGGCGCACGGCATCGCCCTCTTCGCGGATCGCGGCGGATCCGCAGACCGGGCATTCGGTCGGGAAGACATAGGGCACGGCATCCGGCGGGCGGCGCGACAGATCGACATCGGCGACCTTGGGGATCACGTCGCCGGCGCGATAGACCTGCACCCAGTCGCCTTCGCGGATGTCCTTGCCGCCGCGGATCTGTTCCCCGCGGGAATCGCGCCCGGCGATGTAATCCTCGTTGTGGAGCGTCGCGTTCGACACGACCACGCCGCCCACCGTCACCGGCATCAGCCGGGCCACGGGGCTGAGCGCGCCGGTGCGGCCGACTTGGATCTCGATCTTTTCAAGGCGGGTCCAGGCGAGTTGCGCGGGGAATTTATGCGCCAGCGCCCATCGCGGCGTGGTCGCGCGGAACCCCAGCCGGCGTTGCAGCGCAAGGTCGTTCACCTTGTAGACCACCCCGTCGATATCATAGCCGAGCGTGGCGCGCTGCTCCTCGATCACGCGATACTGGGCCAGCATCTCGTCGGGACCGGAACACAGGACGGTCAGCGGATTGGTCGAAAAGCCGAGCGCCCGGAACCGCGCGATCGCGCCCAGTTGCGTGTCGGAGAGCGGCGCGGACAGCGCCCCCCAGGCATAGGCAAAGAAGCGCAGCGCCCGCCCCGCCGTCACTTTGGGATCAAGCTGGCGCAGCGACCCGGCGGCGGCGTTGCGGGGGTTGGCAAAGGTTCTTTCGCCCCTTTCGGCCTGCCGGGCGTTCAGCGCCTCGAAATCCGCGTGGCCCATATAGACCTCGCCCCGCACCTCAAGCAGGTCGGGCGCGCCGGTCAGGCGATGCGGGATGTCGGCGATGGTGCGGGCGTTCTCGGTCACATTCTCGCCCACCTCGCCGTCGCCCCGGGTCGCCGCGCGCACCAGCAGGCCGTTTTCATAGCGCAGGGACAGGGACAGGCCGTCGATCTTCGGCTCGGCGGTATAGGTCAGCGGATCCTGCGGGCCGAGCCCCAGATAGCTGCGCACGCGGGCGTCGAAATCGCGGACATCCTCTTCGGAGAAGCCGTTTTCAAGGCTCATCATCCGGACTTCATGCACGACCTTGCCGAAACCCTCGGCGACGGTGGCGCCGACCTTGCGGGTCGGGCTGTCCGGACGGGCAAGATCCGGGAAGCGGGCTTCAAGCGCGATCAGCCGCTGCTTGAGCGAATCATAGTCGGAATCCGAAATCTCGGGCGCGTCGAGCGTGTGATAGGCGGTGTTCGCCGCCTCGATCGCCGTGGCGAGCCGCGACATTTCCGCCGGGACGGCCTCCCGCGTCACCTGCGAGACATCGGCGCCCACCGCGCCGGTCGGATCAACGGCGAGGTCGTTTGTCGGCGTGGTATTGTCGGTCATGGGCACTCCCTCGGCTGTTCCAAAGGAATAGGATCAGCCGCAGGGGTCGTCCAGAGGGCAAGCTCACGCCGAGGCCGCGATCCGCCGGCCGAGGCCGTCCACCTCGGGATCGCGCAGGACATAGCCCCGACCCCAGACCGTCTCGATGTAATTGTCCCCTTCGGTCGCCTCGGACAATTTCTTTCTCAACTTGCAGATGAAGACATCGATGATCTTCAATTCCGGTTCATCCATCCCGCCATAGAGATGATTGAGGAACATTTCCTTGGTCAGCGTGGTGCCCTTGCGCAGGCTCAGCAATTCCAGCATCTGATATTCCTTGCCGGTCAGATGAACCGACTTTCCACCGGCCTGAACGGTTTTCGCATCGACATTCACCGCGATCTTTCCGGTGCGGATGACGGATTGCGAATGCCCCTTCGACCGGCGGATGATCGCATGGATCCGGGCGATCAATTCCTCCCGGTGGAAGGGCTTGGTCATGTAATCATCCGCGCCGGAACCGAAGCCCTTGATTTTGTTCTCGGTATCGTCGGCCCCGGTCAGGATCAGGATGGGTGTTTCCACACGCGCCAGACGCAATTGGCGGAGGACTTCCAGACCATTCATATCCGGAAGGTTGAGATCCAGAAGGATCAGGTCATAGTCATAGAGCTTGGCCAGATCTATCCCCTCTTCTCCCAGATCCGTGCAATAGACGTTGAGATTTGCATGGGTCAGCATCAGCTCGATGCTGCGGGAGACAGTCGGATCGTCCTCCACCAACAAAATACGCATAATGGAACTCCGCGTTAATCAGGTAATTACCCTATATTCGGACGCAATTAGTTAATACCTGGTTACTTTCGCAGAAATAATCATTCACGCAACCTAAAGTTGCCTGAATTTTTGAATGGCTGTGACTTTCAGGCCCTGAACTCCATGCTTGCGGACCGCCTCCGTCCACAGCTCGAATTCCTCTTCCGAGATCCCGTAGCGTTCCAGAACCTCGTCGCGCGAGACCAGACCGTGGGTCACCGCCTGCACCACCACCGCCTTGCGCGAGGCCACCCAACGCCGTGTGTCCCGCGCAGGCAGGTCCGCCCGCGTCAGGATCGTGCCATCCGGCAAGGTCACGGACCTTGGTCCATCCACTTTCTTCAGATACATATCGCACCCCCAATTCCCCTGGTGGGCGTCAAAATGCGCGCGTGGCACTTAACGAGCGATGAAACGCGGGCTTGAGAGTCGATAGCATTTTCATATATTGCTGCGGGTCTGACAAAGGACGCCTCCGATGAGCAAGGACTTCCCCCTCGATCCGCCGCTGAACTCGCTTGGCCTGCCGAAACCGCCGGGCCAGACGCGGGTCGTCGTCGCCATGTCGGGCGGCGTCGACAGCTCCGTCGTGGCGGCGATGCTGAAGGAGGAAGGCTACGATGTCGTCGGCGTCACCCTGCAGCTTTATGACCACGGGGCGGCGCTGGCGAAAAAGGGCGCCTGCTGCGCCGGGCAGGACATTCACGACGCGCGCCGCGTGGCGGAAACCATGGGCTTTCCGCATTACGTGCTCGATTACGAAAACACCTTCCGCGAGGCGGTGATCGAGGAATTCGCCGATGCCTATCTGGCGGGCGCGACGCCGGTGCCCTGCATCCGCTGCAACGAGCGGGTGAAGTTCAAGGACCTGCTGGAAACGGCGCGCGACCTCGATGCCGATTGCATGGCGACCGGGCATTACATCCGGCGCAGGATGGGCGCCGCGGGGCCGGAGCTGCATTGCGCCACCGATCCGAACCGCGATCAGAGCTATTTCCTCTTCTCCACCACGCGCGAACAGCTCGGCTTCCTGCGCTTTCCGCTCGGCCATCTGGCGTCCAAGGCGGAAACCCGGGCGCTGGCGGCGAAATACGGCCTGCCCGTCGCCGACAAGCCCGACAGTCAGGACATCTGCTTCGTGCCGAACGGCAACTATGCCAGCGTGATCGAAAAGCTCCGCCCCGGCGCCGCCGATCCGGGCGAGATCGTCGATCTGCAGGGCAATGTGCTGGGCACGCATCGCGGCGTGATCCATTACACGATCGGCCAGCGCCGTGGCCTTGGCATCGGCGGACTGGAAGATCCGCTCTATGTGGTGAAGCTCGACGCCGACAACCGCCGTGTCGTCGTTGGGCCCAAGGAGGCGCTGTCCACCCGCATCATCCCGGTGCGCGAGATCAACTGGCTCGGCGATGCGCCGATGATGTCGCGCGCGGAATGGCATCTGTCGGTCAAGGTGCGCTCGACCCGCCCGCCGCGCGAGGCCATCCTGCGCCCGATCAGCGACACCGAGGCCGAGGTCGAGCTGCTTTCCCCCGAGGAAGGCGTCAGCCCCGGTCAGGCCTGCGTCCTTTACGACACCGACAGCAGCCGGATCTTTGGCGGCGGCTGGATCTGGAAGGGCCGCTGAGCCCGACCGCGACACCATGTCCTATCCCCGAGGATCCGTGCCCGCTGGACGGATCCTCCGCCGCGCGCCATTACGTGCTCCACGACACCTCCCCCAATCCACCACACGACCGCCGGCCTCCCCCGGCCCTCCCCTGATCCCGGATCCGTCATGTCCCGTCCCGATACGTCTTCCGCCACCGTAGAAACGGTGCTGCCGGGGGTATTGCTGGCCTTCGCCAGCTTTGCCGCCTTTTCCTTTTCCGATGCCTGCGTGAAGCTGATCGAGGGGCGGCTGCCGCCTTACGAATCCGCCTTCATCGGGGCGGTCTTCGGGCTGACCGCCCTGCCCTTCGTGATGCGCAAGGGCGACAGGGTTTCGGACATCTTCCACACGGTCAATCGGCCGCTGTGGCTGCTGCGCTTCCTTGCCTATCCGATCGGCATCATCGGCTCGGTCACCGCCTTCACCCATCTGCCGATGGCCGAGGCCTTCGTGCTGATCTTCCTGCAACCCGCCTTCGTGACGGTGTTTTCCGTGATCTGGCTGAAGGAGCCGGTAGGCATCCGGCGCTGGCTTTCGGTGACCATCGGCTTCATCGGCGTGCTGATCGTGCTGCGGCCCGG
This sequence comes from Paenirhodobacter populi, assembly GCF_004022215.1. Taxonomy (GTDB): domain Bacteria; phylum Pseudomonadota; class Alphaproteobacteria; order Rhodobacterales; family Rhodobacteraceae; genus Rhodobacter; species Rhodobacter populi. The sequence continues at coordinate 10,298 of NZ_SAUZ01000001.1, read as the reverse complement.
CTTTCGTGAACTGACCATCGGCCATCTGGGCGCGATGTTCGCGGGGCTGGCCGGCGCCATCTCGATCGTCACCTATCGGGCGGTACCCGAGGAACGCCGGCTGTCGCTGATCGGTGCGGGGATCATGGGCGGGGTGATCGTCTGCGGGGTGGTTTCGTTCCCGGCGTTCCGCTGGCCCGACGGGGTGGAATGGCTGATGCTGGCGGGCTACGGGCTGCTGGCCGCCTTCGCCAATATCCTGCTGATGCACGCCGCGCGGCTGGCGCCCGCGGCGCTGATCTCGACCACGCAATACAGCCAGATGCTTTGGGCGATCCTGCTGGGCTGGCTGATCTGGGACGATACGGTCGACATGCCGATGTTCGTGGGCATGGTGCTGATCATCGGTTCGGGCGCGATGACGCTGATGCGCGAACATGTGCGCAACGTGCCGGGACCGCGCCCGATGGGTGGCGCGACGCGGATCGCCCCGGTCACGCTGACCCGCCCGGACGAGGAGCGCTGAGCCCCCGGCTCAGGGCTCTTCGGCGCGGTCGTCGCGGCGCAATTCGCTGCGGATCACCAGAACCCAGGCACCAAGGACCAGAGCCGTCAGCGCGAACCAGGTCAGCGCATAGCTCAGATGGCTGTTGCGGAAGCTGACCACCGTGCGCCCGCCGCGCGGCCAGCCCTGCGGGTCGGTCAGTTCCTGATCGACGAAATAGGGCGCCGCATTCGCAAGCCCCAGCGTCTGGGTGATCGAGCCGATGTCGCGCCGATACCATGTCCGCGCCGCCGGATCGCTTTGACGCGAGAACAGCCAGCCATGGCTTTCCGATATGCGCAGCAGGCCGATGACGGTCTGTTCGCCCTCGGGCGCCGGGCGGGTGGCGGGATCGCGGAACGCCTCGGGCACCACGCCGCGGTTGATCATCACGATCGTGCCGTCTTCGCGTTGCAGCGGCGTCAGCACCCAGTAGCCCGGCCCCCAGTCGGAAGGCGTGTAGATCTGCACCTCGTCCTGATTGAGGAAGGTGCCGTGCAGCTCCACCCGGCGGTATTCGGCATTCTCGGCCGTCAGATCCGGCCAGTCCGACGGGCCGGGCGCGGGAACCGGATCGGCATGGATGCGGCTGTCCACCCGCGCGATCAGATCCAGCTTCCAGTGCAGGCGGTTCACCTGCCAGATGCCGAGACTGCCAAATCCGGCAATCCCGATCACGGCGATCAGGGTGACGATCACAAGGCGCGGCCAGCGCGGCGAATGGGTCATGGTCCCTCCCCGGGGTGCGGTCATGAAAACGGGGCCGGAAGCTCCGGCCCCGTTCGTGATGCGTGCGGGAACGATCAGTTCCCGGTGGTCGAATGATCCATGCCCGGCATGTTCGAATGATCGACCTCGGGCGACAGGCCGATGCCTTGGCCGCCCATCAGCGCGTCATGGTCCATCGGCAGCATGTTCGCGTTCATGTTGTGCATGACCCAGAGCGAGCCCGCCAGAACGATCCCCAGAATGACCACCGCGAAGATCGTCGCGGTCAGGGTCCAGCCCTGCTCGACCTTCGAGTTGACATGCAGGAAATAGACGAGGTGGACGATAACCTGCACCCCGCCAAGACCCATGATGATGCCGATCAGCAGCGTGCGGTCCATCTCGACGCCCGACATGACCAGCGCGAAGGGCACCAGCGTCAGCACGACCGCCATGGCGAAGCCGGTCATCAGCTGGTTCATCGTGCCGTGCGAATGCGCGTTGGAATGATCGGACATCAGATGATCCTCACCAGATAGACGAAGGAGAACACCCCGATCCAGATCAGGTCGAGGAAGTGCCAGAACATGCTCAGCGTGCCCATGCGGCGCATGTTCGCCTCGTTCAGCCCGTGGATCTTCAACTGAACCGTCAGCGTGATCAGCCAGACGAGACCGAAGGTCACGTGCAGCCCGTGCGTGCCGACCAGCGCGAAGAAGGCCGAGAGGAAGGCCGAACGGTCCGGACCCGCCCCGATATGGATCAGGTGGTTGAACTCGTAGATTTCCATCGCGATGAAACCGGCACCGAAGAGGCCGGTGACGATCAGCCAGTTGACGGTCGACCCGAGCTGCCCGGCCGAGGCCCGCAGCATCGCCACGCCGAAGGTGACCGAAGAGATCAGCAGCAGCGCGGTTTCGATCAGCACGAAGCCCGGTTCGAACAGGTCCTTGGGCGAAGGACCGCCCGCGTAGCTGTAGCCGAGCACCGCATAGGTGGCGAAGAGCGTCCCGAAGATGATGCAGTCGCTCATCAGGTAGATCCAGAAGCCGATCGGCGTCGGGCTCTCGTGATGGTGCTCCTCATGGGCGGGGCTGTGCGCCCCGCCGAGGGAAGTGGTCTGGGTCACGCTCATGCGGCTGCTCCCTTGGCTTCGATCTCCGCAACCTCTTCCGCAGGAATGTAGTAGTCACGGTTGTAGTTGAACGTATGACCGATGGCGATCACCAGGATGGCGACGAAGGACAGGGCAGCGAGCCACCACATCCACCACACCATGGCGAAGCCGAAGACCAGGCTTGCCGCCGCCAGCAGAACCCCCGCCGCGGTGTAATGCGGCATGTGGATCGGCTGATAGTGGGTCGACCACTTGAAGCCCTCTTTCTTCATGCGCCAGAACTCGTCGAGGCCGCGCACATGGATCGTCTGCGGGAAGTTGTAGGGCGCCGGCGGGGACGAGGTCGCCCAGTCGAGCGTCCGCGCATTCCACGGGTCCGGACCGCAGGCCAGTTCCTTGCGGTGCATGACCGAATAGAACATGCCGTAGAAGCCGCACAGGATACCCGCCAGGATGAAGACCACGCCCACGGCAGCGACCACGAAGTAGATCTGCCAGCCGATGTCCAGATAGGCGTTGACCCGGCGCGTGGCGCCCATCAGGCCAAGCGCATAGAGCGGCATGAAGGCCAGATAGAAACCGATGACCCACAGCCAGAAGGAACGGTGACCCCAGCGGTCGTCCAGCTTGAAGCCGAAGGCCTTCGGCCACCAGAAGGCGACCGCCGCATAGACGCCGAACACCACGCCGCCGATGGCCACGTTGTGGAAGTGCGCAACGAGGAACAGCGTGTTGTGCAGCTGGAAGTCGACCGGCGGGATCGCCAGCATGACGCCCGACATGCCGCCGATGGTGAAGGTGATGATGAACGCGATGGTCCACATCATCGGCACCTCGAAACGGACATGCCCCTTGTACATCGTGAACAGCCAGTTGAACACCTTCACGCCCGTCGGCACGGCGATGATCATCGTCGCGATCCCGAAGAAGGTGTTGACGTTCGCCCCCGACCCCATGGTGAAGAAGTGGTGCAGCCACACGAGGAAGGACAGGATCATGATCGAGATCGTCGCCCAGACCATCGTCTTGTAGCCGAACAGCGGCTTGCCCGAGAAGGTCTGCGCGATTTCGGCGAAGACGCCGAAGATCGGCAGGATCAGGATGTAGACTTCCGGGTGACCCCAGATCCAGATGAGGTTGATATACATCATCGGGTTCCCACCAAGGTCATTGGTGAAGAAGTGCGTGCCCACATAACGGTCGAGCGTCAGCAGCGCGAGCGTGGCGGTCAGCACCGGGAACGCCGCGACGATCAGGAAGTTCGCGCAGAGCGTGGTCCAGGTGAAGACCGGCATGTCGAACAGCTTCATCCCCGGCGCGCGCATCTTGAAGATCGTGGTGATCATGTTGATGCCGGACAGCGTGGTGCCCACGCCGGCGATCTGCAGCGCCCAGATGTAATAGTCGACCCCCGGCCCGGGCGAGAAATCCTTGCCCGACAAGGGTGGGAATGCCAGCCAGCCGACACGCGCGAACTCCCCGATGAACAGCGAGATGTTCACCAGAAGCGCGCCCGCCACCGTCATCCAGAACGAGAAGTTGTTCAGGAACGGGAAGGCCACGTCTCGTGCGCCGATCTGCGTTGGCATCACGAAGTTCATGATGCCGGTGATGAAGGCCATCGCCACGAAGAAGATCATGATGACCCCGTGGGCGGTGAAGACCTGGTCGAAGTGGTGCGGCGGCAGATAGCCTTCCGCCCCGCCCGCGGCCAGAGCCTGCTGCGCGCGCATCATGATCGCGTCGGCGAAGCCGCGCACGAACATGATGAAGCCGAGGACCATATACATGATCCCGATCTTCTTGTGGTCGACGGTGGTGACCCAGTCGCGCCACAACGGCCCCCAGAGCCGGAATTTGGTCATCAGTGCGAGCACCACGAGACCGCCGAGCGCGACACCGGCGAAGGTGCCGATCAGAATCGGTTCGTGATACGGGATCCAGTCCCAGGTCAGCCGGCCGAAAATCGGCGAAACCGGCCCCAGATAGGGATTGATTGCGTCATTGGCCATTGGTGTGCCCTTCCGTTTCGACAGCGGAAACATGGTCGTGCCCGGCGGCGCCGTGCCGGGCCGGCGCGAAAGGCGCGGCCTGCGGCGGCATGGCATTGCCGAAACCATCGACGGCCCGCTCGCTGTCGTATTCGTATCTGTGTTTGTCGCCGAGGCCCGCCTCGCCGCCGCCGCCTGCGCGGTCCTGCATCATCATCTCGGACATGCAGACCTTGCCCGGCTCGACGCACATGCCGGCGATCCGGTCGAACAGATTGTCCGAAACGGTCCGGTAATAGGTCACCGGCATCGGCACCGAGGGACGCGCCGGATCGGCCATCGAGGGTTTCTCGAGTTGCAGGAACGCCTCGTCGGTCAGGTCGGTGCCCTGGGCGCGGACCTCTTCGATCCAGTCGTTGAACAGCGCGTCGTTGCCCGCCTCGTCGCCCGGGGTGCCGAGCGCGGTCGCGTTGAACGACATGCCCGAGAAGCCCGGACCCGAATAATGCGCCGAACGGCCCGCGAAGACACCCGGTTCGTCCGCGACCAGATGCAGCTTGGTCTGCATGCCGGTCATCGAATAGATCATCCCGCCCAGCTTCGGCACCACGAAGGTGTTCATCACCGTCGAGGAGGTCAGCCGGAATTCGACCTGACGGCCGACGGGCATCTTGATCTCGTTGACCGTGGCGACACCGTATTGCGGATAGATGAACAGCCATTTCCAGTCGAGCGACACCGCTTCGATCTGCAGGGGCTCTTCATTGAACGAGACGTGATCGAGCGGACGATAGGGATCCAGCCGATGCGTATAGATGTAGGTATAGGTGCCGAGCGCCAGGATGATGAGGATCGGCACGCCCCAGACGAAGACCTCGATCTTCGTGGAATGGGAGAAATCCGGCTCATAGTCCGAATTGTCCTTGCGCGTCGCGCGATACTTCCAGGGGAAGTAGACGACCATGACCATCACGGGGATGATCACGATCAGCATCAGAAGAACGGAGATGAGCAGGAGGTCACGCTGCTGCGCGCCGACCCATCCCGTGGGGACCAGCACGTCGTACTGACACCCCGCCAGCAACACCGCCACGGGCAGCATCAGGAGGAATTTTGGGAGTTTCAACAAATCGGGCCTCTTGGGGCAGGATCAACCCGGTGCACGCGACTGGCACACCGGGTCGTGATCATGATGGCGATGCTATGGCAGAATGCCGGCGAGGACGCAACAACTGCCGCACCCGGGATCGTGCCAAAGGAACAACGTGCGACAGGTTGTCGCGGAATCTGTGACAGGTTTTCGATCTCATCCCCCCTTGACAGACTTGGAACCGCACCCAACCCGCACGGGATCGATAGACCCCGCCGGATTGCGCCCCCCTCTGGCTGTTGTCAATCCAGCCAAAGATACATCCCCTGTTCAAGGAAAATCCGACCTGAAGCCTGCGTCATCAAGCCGCGCCGGGCGCATCGTCTCTTCCCCGCGGCAGCATCCGCCGCATCCGGACAGCAGCAGATTTTGACCGAAAGTGCAATTCCGCCCGTCGTCCGGGCAACGTTGCCCCGGCGGCAGGAACGCCGGGCGGGGGTGACCTTACGGAATGCGGATCACACACTATATATTATATAGCCGGATACGGCGCTTTCGCCCGCCTTGTACCGCCCGCGCCCGCTTTTCGCCTTGCCTCCCGGGGCCCGCGACAATAGAAGGGCGCCTGAAATTCAGGATTGACGCGCGCCCGCAGGCGCGCCTTGCTTATGAGGACACCCCATGCAGGTCACCGAGACGCTGAACGAAGGCCTGAAGCGCGGCTACACCATCACCATCCCCGCCTCCGAGCTGGATGCGAAGGTCACCGAGAAACTTCTGGAAGCCCAGCCCGAGGTCGAGCTCAAGGGGTTCCGCAAGGGCAAGGTGCCGCTGCCGATGCTGAAGAAGACCTTCGGCGCGCGCGTTCTGGGCGACGCGATGCAGGAAGCCGTCGACGGCGCGATGAAGGAACATTTCGAAAAGACGGGCGACCGCCCTGCCCTTCAGCCGAAGGTCGAGATGGACGGCGGCGAGACCTGGAAGGAAGGCGATGACGTCGTGGTCAACGTTTCCTACGAGGCGCTGCCGGAGATCCCGGACGTCGATCTGTCGGATGTGAAGCTGGAACGTCTGGTCGTGAAGGCCGAGGATTCGGCCGTCGAGGACGCGCTGAAGAACCTCGCCAAGACCGCGCAGACCTTCGAGGACCGCAAGAAGGGCACCAAGTCGAAGGAAGGCGATCAGATCGTGATCGACTTCGAAGGCTTCATCGACGGCGAAGCCTTCGAGGGCGGCAAGGGCGAGGATTACCCGCTCGTGCTCGGCTCCAACACCTTCATCCCGGGCTTCGAGGACCAGCTCACCGGCGCCAAGGCGGGCGACGAGGTCGAGGTCAAGGTGACCTTCCCGGAAAACTACGGCGCCAAGAACCTTGCCGGCAAGGAAGCGACCTTCAAGACCACGGTCAAGGCGGTGAAGGCCCCGGTCGACACCCCGATCGATGACGAACTGGCGAAGAAGTTCGGCGCCGACGATCTGGCGGCCCTCAAGGCGCAGATCGCCGAACGTCTGGAAGCGGAATTCAAGGGCGCGGCCCGCGCAGTGCTGAAGCGCAACCTGCTCGACGTGCTGGACACCAAGGTGAAGTTCGACCTGCCGCCCTCGCTGGTCGAGGCGGAAGCCCATCAGATCGCCCACCAGCTCTACCACGAAGAGCATCCGGAAGATCACGACCACAATCACGGCTCGATCGAACCGTCGGATGAACACAACAAGCTCGCCGAACGCCGTGTGCGTCTTGGCCTGCTGCTGGCCGAGCTCGGCCGCAAGCAGGACATCGAGGTGACCGATGCGGAATTCACCCAGGCCGTCCTGAACCAGGCGCGCCAGTATCCGGGTCAGGAACAGGCGTTCTTCCAGTTCGTCCAGCAGAACCCGCAGATGCAACAGCAACTGCGCGCCCCGATCTTTGAAGACAAGGTTGTCGATTTCATCGTCGGCGGTGCCGATGTGACCGACAAGGACGTGTCGAAGGAAGATCTGCAGAAGGCGATCGAAGCCCTCGACGAGATCTGATCCTTCCGACAGGCAGGACCACATGGCCGCCCCCTCGGGGCGGCCTTTTCAGTTTCACCCCCTGCCTCGGGCCACGTCGAAAATTGCTTTGCGAAACAGCAGGATCACTGCCGCCTGAGCGATCCAGCAGAAGCTCGGCTCATCCCCGGATTATTTTCACTTCCGATGGATTGGCCCCTTGTCTTGCCCCCGAAAATACGGATAAACCCGGCCCCGGACGGGTGGCCGAGTGGTCGAAGGCGCACGCCTGGAAAGTGTGTAGGCGGGGAACCGTCTCGAGGGTTCGAATCCCTTCCCGTCCGCCATATTTTCGCCCCCTAAATCGCCACTACATATTGATTTTAAAAGACTTTTCAAAATAAAAAATCAGATGGGTGCGTTGGTCTATCCTGATTTGGGATACATTCAGAGTCGCAAACTGTATACTTGCCCTTCAGGGCCAATCAGGGCGAATAATGCCTAGACATCCAGTCGGGTCACGAAACAGGGCACAGCGCGAATCGTGGAAGGGATCGTCCTTCGAGGCGGAAAGTATATCCTGCGCCGGCGCGTTCCGACACGCTACGCTGCGGTCGTTGACCGGACTTGCGTGAAGATATCGCTCTCGACCGACAACCTGGTGGTGGCGAAGGAGAAGGCCCCGCGCATCTGGGATGAACTCATTGAGGCATGGGAAGCGCGGCTGCACGGTGACACCGCCGATGCAGAAGCGCGGTTCGCGGCGGCGAAGGAGCTGGCGGCCGTGCGCGGCCACCGATACCTCATGGCATCGGATGTCGCCCGCCTGCCCGTCGCCGATCTGCTCGCCCGTATCGAGGCTGTCGAGGCCGCCTCAAAACCGGGAAAGCCCGACCTCATGGAGGCCGACGCGCTGCTTGGCACCGTCAATCCGCCCAAGCTGACCGTCAGCAAGGCGCTGAAGCGATACTGGGAAGTCACGAAGGAACAAGATCCGCGGCAAGAGCGCGGATCAGGTGCGTCGGTGGGAGAACCCGCGCAAGAAGGCCATCGCCAACTTCATCAAGGTCAAGGGCGACATGGAGGTCGGCGCGATCGTCACGGCGGATCTGGTAGATTTCCGCAACTGGTGGCTGGAAAAGATGGAGGAGGACGACCTCACCCCCAACAGCGCCAACAAGGACTTCATCCACCTGACCTCGACGCTGAAGCATGTCGCACGCGTCGAGGATATGGAACTGCGGTTCAGGACGGACGGCCTCGCGATCCCGGATGACCACAAGGAACACCGCCGCCCCTTCCCGGTCGAGTGGATCCGCGACAGTCTCCTCGCGCCCGGCGCACTGGACGGCCTCAACCCGGAGGCGCGCGGATCCTTCTCGGCATGGTGAACACCGGCTATCGGCCGAGCGAGGCGGCAGGCCTGCTGCGGGAGCACATCGTCTTGGATGCCGAGGTGCCGTATATCAGCATCAAGCCGATCGGCCGCCAGTTGAAGAACGCGCATTCGCGGCGGAAAATCCCGCTCGTCGGCGTCTGCCTTAAGGCGTTCAGGGAACACCCGAACGGCTTCCCCCGCTACCGGGCCAATTCCGCGACGCTCTCGGCGACGGTCAGCAAATACCTGCGGGAGAAAGGCCTGCTCGAAGACATGCCGGAGCACACGATGTATGGCCTGCGGCACAGCTTCGAGGACCGGATGCTCGCAGCTGGTTTTGACGAGCGGATCCGCGCGACCTGTTTGGCCACGCCCTGCAGCGCCAGCGCTACGGCGACGGCGCACCACTGAAGATGCAGCGCGACCTCCTGCTCAAGATCGCGCTGTAGGGGCTTTCCGATTACTGGTATTGATGCGGACTGTCAGTGGTTCGCAGTCACGCTCGGAGGCGAATACCATCCATCAGCCGATATACTCCTCCCACTTCACTTCACGTAGCTGAACTACAGCCGTTATTCTTGCCAATATGGTGAGAAAGCGCGCGAGTCCGATCGACGCGCTATCGATGATAACGTATTCGGAGTCGTTTTGCTCGACCGGAGCGAAGGACCCATCGTTCTTCAGCAAAATCCCCTTTGAAAGATCGAGGTAAAGGTCAGGTCTATCGGTTATAGGAACACTATGCAGCCATTCCTCGATCGTCGAAAGTTCTGTGCCGTTATAGGTGAGGACGGCAGTAAGTATGCGGTCGTGGTGCCACGAAAGATCGCCTATTCTCACACCTTCCAACGAGGTAGAACTCAAAGTTCGTACGCTTTGAATATTCTCGCCAATTTTGTTGATGACTCCCGAAGTGTCAATTGAAGTCTTAATCTCAAATGTTGCGACTGCACCTTCCTGAAATATCAGGTCATCGCCGCTCGCGAAGCGCAACCGCGGCATCGATTTCAACATCAGAACTATGTCCTGCTGTTTCGAGCGATTTCCTTTTGCATCCACGATCACCCCGCTGACCACACTTGTCATTTCAGGAAGATGGTCGACCAGAAAATTCTGGATCAAACTCTCTCGGGCGGCCCCCATGGTTGCGTTGTACCCCAAGACCTTCGTCATATCGTACTGGGCGCTGAGAGCAGCTACTGCGTCCGCGCAATAGTCCAGAAGCGGTGATGTCTTAACTTCCCCGGCTGCCATTTGAGCATCCCTTCAAAATAATCGCGCTCGCAGATTATCTGGAAGTACCTATGACATACTATGTCAAGCATCATGCACGGCCGCCGAGACAGCCATGATTTCCTCACTTCACGCCGCGTTCCCCTGTTCCATCAGGTGTCTTCTTAACCTTCTTGGCTAACGAATGACATGATAGTTTCGATGGGTCTGCGCCCCATGTTGCGATATCCGAGATGGGGTCGTTCGGTGTTGTGGTGGACGAGCCAGGCGTCAAGATCGGCCTG